>NZ_AP022547.1:0-1483850 GCF_015139575.1 Klebsiella michiganensis
GGGGCTTTTCGGCTATGCAGGGTCTTGTCGACGTGTGCCAACAATCACGATTGTTTCAGTTTCTCTTTATATATCGATTTTTGTTCGAGTGGAGTCCGCCGTGTCACTTTCGCTTTGGCAGCAGTGTCTTGCCCGATTGCAGGATGAGTTACCAGCCACAGAATTCAGCATGTGGATACGCCCTTTGCAGGCGGAATTGAGCGATAACACGCTGGCACTGTATGCGCCAAACCGTTTTGTGCTCGATTGGGTAAGGGATAAATACCTCAATAATATCAATGGACTCCTCAATGATTTTTGCGGTGCGGATGCCCCACAGCTGCGGTTTGAGGTGGGCGCTAAGCCTGCCGTTCAGATGCAGAGAGGTACGGTAAGCGTTGCGGCCGCAGCACCTGCGCAGCAGATCCAGACGGCGCGCGTTGCGCCCACTATCGTGCGTCCGGGCTGGGATAACGTTCCGGCGCCGGCAGAACCGACCTACCGCTCTAACGTCAACGTCAAACATACGTTTGATAACTTCGTCGAAGGTAAATCCAACCAGCTGGCTCGCGCGGCGGCGCGTCAGGTTGCGGATAACCCCGGCGGCGCGTACAACCCGCTGTTTCTTTATGGCGGCACCGGCCTGGGTAAAACGCACCTTTTACATGCGGTGGGTAACGGAATTGTGGCGCGTAAACCCAATGCAAAAGTGGTTTACATGCACTCCGAGCGTTTTGTACAGGATATGGTAAAAGCCCTGCAAAACAACGCCATTGAAGAATTTAAGCGCTATTACCGCTCCGTTGACGCACTGCTGATCGATGACATTCAGTTTTTTGCTAATAAAGAGCGCTCGCAGGAAGAGTTTTTCCACACCTTTAACGCCCTGCTGGAAGGCAATCAGCAGATCATCCTGACGTCGGATCGCTATCCGAAGGAGATCAACGGGGTTGAAGATCGTCTGAAATCACGCTTCGGCTGGGGGCTGACGGTTGCGATCGAGCCGCCTGAGCTGGAAACCCGCGTGGCGATCCTGATGAAAAAAGCCGATGAAAACGACATCCGCCTGCCGGGCGAAGTGGCGTTCTTCATTGCCAAGCGCCTGCGCTCTAACGTACGTGAGCTGGAAGGGGCGCTGAACCGCGTTATCGCCAACGCCAACTTTACCGGCCGGGCGATCACCATCGATTTCGTACGCGAAGCGCTGCGCGATCTGTTGGCTTTACAGGAAAAACTGGTCACCATCGACAATATTCAAAAGACGGTGGCGGAGTATTACAAAATTAAGGTAGCGGACCTGCTGTCTAAACGCCGCTCCCGTTCGGTGGCGCGCCCCCGCCAGATGGCGATGGCGCTGGCAAAAGAGCTGACCAACCACAGTCTGCCGGAAATCGGCGATGCGTTTGGCGGCCGCGACCATACCACCGTCCTGCACGCTTGCCGTAAGATTGAGCAACTGCGTGAAGAAAGCCACGATATCAAAGAAGATTTTTCCAATTTAATCAGAACATTATCCTCGTGACGCTATGAAATTTACCGTAGAACGTGAACATTTATTAAAACCGCTGCAACAGGTGAGCGGTCCTTTAGGTGGTCGTCCGACGCTACCGATTCTTGGCAACCTGCTCCTTCAGGTTACCGATGGCGCGCTGTCGCTGACCGGTACCGATCTGGAAATGGAAATGGTCGCGCGCGTTGCGCTGATTCAGCCGCACGAAGCGGGAGCAACAACCGTTCCGGCGCGTAAATTTTTTGATATCTGCCGCGGCCTGCCTGAAGGCGCGGAGATTGCGGTACAGCTGGAAGGCGAGCGTATGCTGGTGCGTTCCGGTCGCAGCCGCTTCTCGCTCTCTACGCTGCCTGCAGCGGATTTCCCCAACCTTGATGACTGGCAGAGCGAAGTTGAATTTACCCTGCCGCAGGCGACCATGAAGCGCCTGATCGAGGCGACGCAGTTTTCGATGGCTCACCAGGACGTTCGCTATTACTTGAACGGCATGCTGTTTGAAACCGAAGGCAGCGAACTGCGCACCGTGGCGACCGACGGCCACCGCCTGGCGGTTTGCTCGATGCCGCTGGAAGAGTCCCTGCCCAATCATTCGGTGATCGTACCGCGTAAAGGCGTGATTGAGCTGATGCGTATGCTCGACGGTGGCGATACTCCGCTGCGCGTGCAGATCGGCAGCAACAATATCCGCGCTCACGTTGGCGACTTTATCTTCACTTCAAAGCTGGTGGATGGTCGTTTCCCTGACTATCGCCGCGTACTACCGAAAAACCCGGATAAGCACCTGGATGCCGGCTGCGATATTCTCAAGCAGGCCTTTGCCCGCGCGGCGATTCTTTCTAACGAAAAATTCCGCGGCGTGCGCCTTTACGTCAGTGAAAATCAGCTGAAAATCACCGCCAATAACCCGGAACAGGAAGAAGCGGAAGAGATTCTGGACGTCACCTATGCCGGGACTGAGATGGAAATCGGCTTTAACGTCAGCTATGTACTGGATGTGCTTAACGCGCTGAAGTGCGAGAATGTGCGTATCCTGCTGACCGATTCCGTGTCGAGCGTGCAGATTGAGGATGCGGCTTCTCAATCCGCAGCCTATGTCGTCATGCCTATGAGGCTGTAGAAAATATCGGGCTATCTTACTTGTTATTCTGGCTCCGGGCAGTGCTCGCAATCCTCACGTACTTTAGTACGCTCCGGTTGCTGCGCGCTGGCCGTAACCAGACTAACTGCGCCGATAACGCCCTGGTTATGAGCTGATATGTCGCTATCCCGACTTCTAATCAAAGACTTCCGCAATATTGAAAATGCGGATCTCGCCCTATCCCCCGGCTTTAACTTCCTGGTTGGCGCCAACGGCAGCGGCAAAACCAGCGTGCTTGAAGCTATCTACACGCTTGGCCACGGTCGGGCGTTTCGTAGTTTGCAGATTGGCCGCGTGATTCGTCACGAGCAGGAGTCATTTGTTCTGCACGGTCGCCTGCAGGGCGAAGAGCGAGAAGTCGCCATCGGCCTGACAAAAGATAAGCAGGGCGACAGCAAGGTGCGTATCGATGGTACCGACGGGCATAAAGTGGCGGAGCTGGCGCACCTGATGCCGATGCAGCTGATTACGCCCGAGGGGTTTACTTTACTCAACGGCGGCCCCAAATACAGAAGAGCGTTCCTTGACTGGGGATGCTTCCACAACGAAGCCGGATTCTTTACCGCCTGGAGCAACCTGAAGCGCCTGGTGAAGCAGCGCAACGCCGCGCTGCGTCAGGTCAGCCGCTATGCGCAGCTGCGGCCCTGGGATCTGGAGCTGATACCGCTGGCGGAGCAAATCAGCCGCTGGCGGGCCGAATACAGTGCCGCTATCGTCGAAGACATGGCGGATACCTGTCGGCAGTTTTTACCGGAGTTTGCTCTCACCTTCTCTTTCCAGCGCGGCTGGGAGAAAGAAACGGATTATGCCGAGGTGCTGGAGCGAAATTTCGAACGCGACCGCATGCTAACCTATACCGCCCACGGCCCGCACAAAGCGGATTTCCGCATTCGTGCCGACGGCGCGCCGGTAGAGGATACATTGTCACGCGGGCAGCTTAAGCTGCTGATGTGCGCCCTACGACTGGCGCAAGGCGAGTTTCTGACCCGTGAAAGCGGGCGGCGCTGCCTGTACCTGATAGATGATTTTGCCTCGGAACTTGACGACGCGCGGCGCGGGCTGCTGGCCAGCCGCTTAAAAGCCACGCAGTCGCAGGTTTTCGTCAGCGCCATTAGCGCTGAACACGTTATGGACATGTCGGACGAAAATTCGAAGATGTTTACCGTGGAAAAGGGTAAAATAGCGGATTAACCTAAGATAAAATGAGCGAGAAACGTTGATGTCGAATTCTTATGACTCCTCCAGTATCAAAGTCCTGAAAGGGCTGGATGCGGTGCGTAAGCGCCCGGGTATGTATATCGGCGACACGGATGACGGCACCGGTCTGCACCACATGGTATTCGAGGTTGTGGATAACGCTATCGACGAAGCGCTCGCAGGTTACTGTAAAGACATCGTTGTTACTATCCACAGCGACAACTCCGTCTCCGTACAGGATGACGGCCGCGGTATTCCGACCGGTATTCACCCGGAAGAGGGCGTGTCGGCGGCGGAAGTGATCATGACCGTTCTGCACGCGGGCGGTAAATTCGATGATAACTCGTATAAAGTTTCCGGTGGTCTGCATGGCGTAGGCGTTTCCGTTGTTAACGCCCTGTCGCAGAAGCTGGAGCTGGTCATTCAGCGCGATAACAAAATTCACCGTCAGATTTATGCCCACGGCGTGCCGCAGGCGCCGCTGGCGGTTACCGGCGAAACCGAAAAAACCGGCACCATGGTTCGTTTCTGGCCGAGCTACGAAACTTTTACCAACGTGGTCGAATTCGAATACGAGATTCTGGCAAAACGCCTGCGCGAGCTGTCGTTCCTGAACTCCGGGGTGTCGATTCGCCTGCGCGACAAGCGCGACGGTAAAGAAGATCATTTCCACTACGAAGGCGGTATCAAAGCGTTCGTCGAATATCTGAACAAAAACAAAACGCCGATCCACCCGAATATCTTCTATTTCTCCACCGAAAAAGACGGCATCGGCGTTGAAGTTGCGCTGCAGTGGAACGATGGTTTCCAGGAAAACATCTACTGCTTTACCAACAACATTCCGCAGCGCGACGGCGGTACCCACCTTGCAGGCTTCCGTGCGGCAATGACCCGTACCCTGAACGCCTACATGGATAAAGAAGGCTATAGCAAAAAAGCGAAAGTCAGCGCCACCGGCGACGATGCCCGTGAAGGCCTGATTGCCGTGGTCTCCGTGAAGGTGCCGGATCCGAAATTCTCCTCACAGACCAAAGACAAGCTGGTCTCTTCCGAGGTGAAATCGGCGGTCGAACAGCAGATGAACGAACTGCTAAACGAATACCTGCTGGAAAACCCGTCTGACGCCAAAATCGTGGTCGGTAAAATCATCGACGCGGCGCGCGCGCGCGAAGCCGCACGTCGCGCGCGTGAAATGACTCGCCGTAAAGGCGCGCTGGATCTGGCTGGCCTGCCGGGCAAGCTGGCGGACTGTCAGGAACGCGACCCCGCGCACTCTGAACTGTACTTAGTGGAAGGGGACTCTGCGGGCGGCTCTGCGAAACAGGGGCGTAACCGTAAGAACCAGGCGATTCTGCCGCTGAAAGGTAAAATCCTTAACGTTGAGAAAGCGCGCTTTGACAAAATGCTCGCGTCTCAGGAAGTGGCGACGCTGATTACCGCGCTGGGCTGCGGCATTGGCCGCGATGAGTACAACCCGGACAAACTGCGCTACCACAGCATCATCATCATGACCGATGCGGACGTCGACGGCTCGCACATTCGTACGCTGCTGCTGACCTTCTTCTATCGCCAGATGCCGGAAATCGTTGAGCGCGGACACGTCTACATTGCCCAGCCGCCGCTGTACAAAGTGAAGAAAGGCAAGCAGGAACAGTACATTAAAGACGACGAAGCGATGGATCAGTACCAAATCTCCATCGCGCTGGATGGCGCCACTTTGCACACCAACGCCAACGCGCCGGCCTTAGCCGGCGAGCCGCTGGAGAGACTGGTTGCCGAGTATAACGCCACGCAGAAAATGATTACGCGTATGGAACGTCGTTATCCTAAAGCCCTGCTGAAAGAGCTTATCTATCAGCCGACGCTGGCGGAGGCCGACCTGGCGAACGAGCAGACCGTAACGCGCTGGATCAACGCCCTGGTGAGCGAGCTGAACGAGAAAGAGCAGCACGGCAGCCAGTGGAAATTTGATGTCCGCGAGAACGCCGAGCTGCAGCAGTTTGAGCCGATCGTTCGCGTGCGTACCCACGGCGTGGATACCGACTACCCGCTGGATCACGAGTTTGTCACCGGGCCGGAATACCACCGTATCTGCGCGCTGGGCGAAACGCTGCGCGGTCTAATTGAAGACGATGCCTTTATTGAGCGCGGCGAACGTCGTCAGCCGGTGGCCAGCTTCGAGCAGGCGCTGGACTGGCTGGTGAAAGAGTCCCGTCGCGGCCTCTCTATCCAGCGTTATAAAGGTCTTGGTGAGATGAACCCGGATCAGCTGTGGGAAACTACCATGGATCCGGACAGCCGCCGCATGCTGCGCGTCACCGTCAAGGACGCGATTGCCGCTGACCAGCTGTTCACGACCCTGATGGGGGACGCCGTTGAACCGCGTCGCGCCTTTATCGAAGAGAACGCCCTCAAAGCGGCAAACATCGATATTTAATCGTCGTACACCGCCATACTCAGGCCGCGCGTTTAGCGCGGCTTTTTTGTGGGCGCAGGCCTGTCCAGCGACATTATGGACGGTAAACGGCTGGCGAGCGTATCGACGGCAATTCTCACCCTCAGCGGTAGATGCGGCGTCTGTTGCCAGACCGCGTGAACGTCGAAGCGCACATCCGGCGCCTGCTTTAACAGCGGAACGAGTTTTCCCTGATGAATTTCTTTGCTGACCATCCAGCAGGGCAGCCATGCAATGCCGTGTCCGGCCAGCGCAGCATCGCAGATCGCCTGCAAATCATCCATATTGAGCGATGAACGGGGAGTGAAGGTGTGCGAGGCACCTTCGCTATCCATAAGCTGCCAGGAGAGCACTCTGCCTGCCTGCAGATAGTTAATGGCCGCATGATGGAGTAAATCATCAACGCTTTGCGGCGTGCCCTTCTTCAGCAGATAATCCGGCGCGGCGCACAGCACCATGCGGTGTTCTCCCAGCCTTCTGGCGACCAGAACGCTGCTGTCCTGAAGCGTGCCGTTACGCACCGCCATATCAAACCCTTCCTCGACGAGATCCACCACGCGATCGCTGAATGACATCTCCAGCTCAAGGCCTGGATGTTCCTGCGCCAGCGCGATCAGCAGCGGGGCGACGCACTGGCGGCCAAACAGCACCGGCATGGCCACGCGCAGGCGGCCACTGACCTGCTGTTTCCCCGTTTCCAGCAGCGATTCTGCGCCCCGAATTTCCTCCAGCGCGCGCAGGCAGTGTTCATAAAAAAGGGCGCCGTTGTCGGTCAGGCTCTGGCTGCGGGTCGTTCGTTGAAACAGACGTACCCCCAGTCGCTCCTCAAGGCGAGCGATGCTCTTTCCTACCGCCGAACGCGACAAATGCAAACGGATTGCGGCCTGAGCAAAACTCCCAGCCTCAACGGCGGCCACAAAAACCGGAATATCCTTCAGCGTATCGGTCATGGATTGTATCTTTTCTTTCATCAATAATGGGAAAACTTATCGCCACTGGCGACCCTGAGTCAACGGTAGACTGTCGCTCCTGAAGCTTATTTAATGGCAGGAGAGAAAAAATGACTGAGACAATGCAACGCTGGTCCATGGACGCCCTCGGGCGCGACAACCTCAAACTCATCCAGGCGCCTGTTCCGCAGCCAGGGCCGGGTGAAGTCTGCGTACGGGTGAACGCCGTTGCGCTCAACTATCGCGATAAAATGGTCATTGAAGGCACCATGCCGATTGCGCTTTCCTTCCCGTTTACGCCGGCGTCCGATATGGCGGGAGTGGTGGAAAGCACGGGCGAGGGCGTCACGCGTTTCACACCCGGCGCTCGCGTCATCTCGACCTTTTTCCCGGAGTGGATCGACGGTAGGCCAACAGCGGACGCCCGCACTTTGCCCTATAAAACGACCGGCGGTTACTTCCAGGGCATGCTGTCTGAGTACGTGATTGTGAATGAAAACGGGCTGGTGGCCGCCCCGGAAACCCTGGATGACGCAGAGGCCAGCACGTTACCGTGCGCCGGGCTTACCGCATGGTTCGCGCTGGTGGAGCGCGGTCATTTACGCGCCGGGCAATCGGTACTGGTGCAGGGCACGGGCGGTGTGGCGATATTCGCTTTGCAAATTGCCAAAGCGCAGGGGGCAGAGGTTTTTGTCACGTCCGGGAGCGATGAAAAACTGGCGCGGGCCAAACAACTCGGCGCCGATTATGGCATCAACCGGCTTAAAGGCGACTGGGCTGAAGGGATATACGAACTGACGAACGATCGCGGCATCGACCACATCATTGAAACCGTTGGCGGGGAGAACCTGAGGCATTCCCTGCGCGCCGTGGCGGTTCATGGGCGTATTTCGGTCATCGGCGTGCTGGCCGGCAGTGAAATCTCGCTGCCCGCGGGCGAACTGTTGCTGAAATCCCCGGTGATTCAAGGTATTGGCGTGGGGCACCGTCGCGCACTGGAAGATTTTGTCCGAGCCGTTGACGTGACCGGGCTGAAACCGGTGATTGAGCACCGTTACCGCTTTAACCAGCTTGCACAGGCGCTTGAACACCTCGATCGCGGTGCGTTTGGCAAAATCGTGCTCACCCGCGAGTAAGACCCCGTTCCCCGGATCTTGCCTAAAAGGGGGGGTTCTGCTGCGCAATGTAGCTCTATTTTTGTGGGCTTAATCGCGTTAGCATGAGTAAGGACTCATCTTACCCGGGGATTTCATGGCTATTAAACTGATTGCAATCGATATGGACGGCACGCTGCTGCTGCCTGACCATACTATCTCTCCTGCGGTGAAAACCGCGATTGCCGCAGCCCGTGAACGCGGCGTCAACGTGGTGCTGACCACCGGCCGTCCTTACGCTGGCGTGCACAGCTATCTGAAAGAACTGCATATGGAGCAGCCTGGAGATTACTGCATCACCTATAACGGTGCTTTAGTGCAGAAGGCGAGCGACGGCAGTACCGTTGCGCAAACCGCGCTGGGCTACGACGACTACCGCTATCTGGAACAGCTGGCCCGCGATGTCGGCTCCCATTTCCACGCGCTCGATCGTAACACCCTGTATACCGCGAACCGCGATGTGAGCTATTACACGGTACATGAATCCTACGTGGCGACGATCCCGCTGGTCTTCTGCGAAGCCGAAAAGATGGATCCGAATATCCAGCTGCTGAAAGTGATGATGATCGATGAGCCGGCGATTCTGGACAAGGCTATCGCCCGCATTCCGGCTGAGGTGAAAGAGAAGTACACCGTGCTGAAAAGCGCGCCGTACTTCCTTGAAATTCTTGATAAACGCGTCACCAAAGGTACCGGCGTGAAATCGCTGGCCGATGCGCTGGGCATCCAGCCGGAAGAGGTGATGGCGATTGGCGATCAGGAAAACGACATCGCGATGATTGAATACGCTGGCGTCGGCGTGGCGATGGATAACGCGATTCCGGCCGTCAAAGAAGCGGCAAACTTTATCACCAAATCCAATCTGGAAGACGGTGTGGCATATGCTATTGAAAAATATGTCTTAAACTAAAAATCTCTTTCTGAAAAACCCGCGTTTATCGCGGGTTTTTTTATGCCCTGAGTTTAACCCGCCGCAAAATCTCCAAACCGAATTGTCGTTTTTGTGATCTAAATTGTAGTACAACATGTTTGTATTGTACTACATTGTGTCCATGGCGATGACGAGTGACATCACGTTAGTACTACAAAGTTGCGGTTAAAACCGCCTGTCGCGGTAAAGTAGAGAGACATCCAGAGCACAAGGACTTTCCATGACTCTCAATAAAACCGATCGCATCGTCATCACGCTGGGCAAGCAGATTGTCAGCGGCAAATACGTTCCCGGCTCTGCGCTGCCCGCTGAAGCCGACCTGTGTGAGGAGTTTGCCACCTCGCGCAATATCATTCGCGAAGTGTTCCGCTCGTTGATGGCTAAGCGGCTGATTGAAATGAAGCGCTATCGCGGCGCGTTCGTTACCCCGCGCAACCAGTGGAATTATCTCGACACCGACGTTTTACAGTGGGTGCTGGAGAGTGATTACGACCCGCGGCTGATTAGCGCGATGAGCGAGGTACGTAACCTGGTTGAACCCGCGATCGCCCGCTGGGCGGCAGAGCGCGCGACGTCGAGCGACCTGGCGCAAATAGAAGACGCGCTCAACGACATGATCGCCAATAACCAGGACAGGGAAGCGTTTAACGAAGCGGATATTCGCTATCACGAGGCGGTGCTGCAGTCGGTGCATAACCCGGTTCTGCAGCAGCTCAACGTGGCGATCAGCTCGCTACAGCGGGCGGTATTTGAAAGAACGTGGATGGGCGATGAGGCCAACATGCCGAAAACGCTCCAGGAACATAAGGCGCTGTTTGACGCCATCCGGCATCAGGACAGCGAAGCGGCTGAGCAGGCGGCGCTCACCATGATCGCCAGCTCGACACGAAGGTTAAAGGAAATCACATGACATCTCGCTACATCGCAATTGACTGGGGATCGACCAACCTGCGCGCCTGGCTCTATCAGGGCGAACGGTGCCTGGAGAGCAGGCAATCGGAAGCAGGCGTCACGCGCCTGAACGGACACTCCCCCGCCGCGGTGTTTAGCGAAATAACCCGGGGCTGGCGCGACGGCGCGACCCCGGCGGTGATGGCCGGAATGGTCGGCAGTAACGTCGGCTGGCAGGCGGTACCCTACTTGCCGGTTCCCGTTCATTTCTCCGCCATTGGTGAACAATTAACTGCCGTTAGCGACAACGTCTGGATTATTCCCGGATTCAGCGTCTCTCGCGACGATAACCATAATGTGATGCGCGGCGAAGAGACTCAGCTCCTCGGCGCGCGGGCGATAGCCCCTTCTTCCGTCTACGTGATGCCCGGCACCCACTGCAAATGGGTGCAGGCAGACCGCCAACAAATTAACGACTTTCGCACGGTGATGACCGGCGAACTGCATCATCTGCTGCTGCGCCACTCGCTGGTTGGCGCCGGGTTACCGGAGCAGGTCTCCGCTCCTGACGCGTTTAACGCCGGGCTTGAGCGCGGCCTGCATTCGCCAGACATCCTGCCGCAGCTTTTTGAGGTTCGCGCTTCACACGTGCTGGGTTCGCTGCCGCGCGCGCATGTCGGCGAGTTTCTGTCGGGACTGCTGATTGGCGCGGAAGTCGCCACCCTGAGCCAACGCTTTCGCGACCAGCAGGTCACCATTGTCGCCGGCGAGACGCTGGCGAACCGCTATCAGCAGGCACTGAGCGCCATTGGCCGTCAGACCACCGTGGTGTCGGGCGACAACGCATTTCAGACAGGAATAAGGAGCATCATCCATGCAGTGGCAAACTAACTTACCGCTTATCGCTATTCTGCGCGGGATTACGCCGGAAGAGGCGCTGGCGCACGTGGGGGCGGCGATTGACGCCGGCTTCGACGCCGTTGAAATTCCGCTCAACTCACCGCAGTGGGAAAAGAGTATTCCCGCCGTTGTTGAGGCTTATGGTGATAAGGCGCTGATTGGCGCGGGCACCGTGCTTAATGCAGAGCGGGTGGACCAGCTTGCCCGAATGGGCTGCAGGCTTATCGTCACGCCCAATATTCAGCCCGAGGTCATTCGCCGTGCGGTGAGCTACGGCATGACGGTTTGTCCCGGATGCGCGACGGCGACGGAAGCGTTCGCCGCGCTGGACGCCGGGGCTCAGGCGTTGAAAGTCTTCCCATCTTCGGCTTTTGGCCCTGACTACATCAAAGCGCTAAAGGCCGTTTTGCCGCCGGAGGTGCCCGTTTTTGCGGTGGGCGGCGTGACGCCGGAAAATCTGGCGCAGTGGATAAAAGCAGGCTGTACCGGTGCCGGGCTGGGCAGCGATCTCTATCGCGCTGGCCAATCCGTAGAGCGTACCCAACGGCAGGCGGCAGCATTTGTTAAAGCGTATCGAGAGGCAGTGCAATGAAAATAACCAAACTCACCACGTATCGTTTACCCCCGCGCTGGATGTTTCTAAAAATTGAAACCGACGAAGGCGTGGTTGGCTGGGGCGAGCCCGTGATTGAAGGGCGCGCGCGCACCGTAGAGGCGGCGGTGCATGAGCTCGGCGAATATCTCATAGGCCAGGATCCGGCGCGGATTAACGACCTGTGGCAGGTGATGTACCGCGCGGGCTTTTACCGCGGCGGCCCGATTTTAATGAGCGCCATCGCCGGTATCGACCAGGCGCTGTGGGATATTAAAGGCAAAGTGCTGAACGCGCCGGTCTGGCAGCTAATGGGCGGCCTGGTGCGTGACAAAATCAAAGCCTACAGCTGGGTTGGCGGCGACCGTCCGGCAGAGGTGATTGATGGCATCAAGAAGCTGCGCGGTATTGGTTTTGATACCTTCAAATTAAACGGCTGCGAAGAGCTGGGGCTGATCGATAATTCTCGCGCGGTGGATGCGGCGGTGAATACCGTGGCGCAAATTCGCGAAGCGTTCGGCAATGAAATTGAGTTCGGTCTCGATTTTCACGGCCGCGTTAGCGCGCCAATGGCGAAGGTGCTGATTAAAGAGCTGGAGCAATATCGCCCGCTGTTTATTGAAGAGCCGGTTCTTGCCGAGCAGGCGGAATATTATCCGCGGCTGGCGGCGCAAACCTCGATTCCTATCGCGGCGGGCGAACGCATGTTCTCGCGCTTCGAGTTTAAACGCGTGCTGGAAGCCGGTGGGCTGGCCATTCTCCAACCCGATCTGTCGCACGCGGGGGGTATTACCGAGTGCTATAAAATCGCCGGAATGGCCGAAGCCTACGACGTGGCGCTGGCGCCGCACTGCCCGCTGGGGCCTGTTGCGCTTGCCGCCTGCCTGCACGTCGATTTTGTCTCCTATAACGCCGTCTTCCAGGAGCAAAGTATGGGCATTCACTATAACAAGGGCGCGGAATTACTCGACTTTGTGAAAAATAAAGACGACTTCAATATGGAAGGCGGTTTCTTTAAACCATTAATGAAGCCCGGGCTTGGCGTAGAAATCGATGAAGCGCGGGTCATTGAATTAAGTCAGAATGCGCCGGACTGGCGTAATCCGTTGTGGCGGCATGAGGATGGTAGCGTCGCCGAATGGTAAATGCGCGTCATACTTTGCGCTGCTGATGCGTTGGCTGCATTTTCTTATCCCAGTCACATACTAATGTATGCTCCTGGGAATGCGAAAATTTGCCGCCTTTCCCCAGCACAAATTATTTAGCGCATTACGGTTAAGTTATTAATAAAAAATTTAAATAAACCCTCTGTAAATTACCGGGCATGGTGAGCGGCCTCGCTATGCCCAAAATCTGGAGACAGATTGCGATGGATATTTCAGTTACAGCTGCAAAACCCGGGCGTCGTCGTTATTTGACGCTGATTATGATCTTTATTACCGTGGTGATTTGTTATGTTGATCGCGCCAACCTTGCGGTGGCATCGGCGCATATTCAGGAAGAGTTTGGTATTACCAAAGCGGAAATGGGATATGTATTTTCCGCCTTTGCGTGGCTGTATACGCTTTGCCAGATTCCCGGCGGTTGGTTCCTTGACCGCGTGGGCTCGAGGCTGACCTACTTTATCGCTATTTTTGGCTGGTCGGTGGCGACGCTACTGCAGGGATTTGCCACGGGGCTGATGTCGTTGATTGGCCTGCGCGCGATTACCGGGATATTTGAAGCGCCGGCGTTTCCCACCAATAATCGCATGGTGACCAGCTGGTTTCCGGAGCACGAGCGCGCATCAGCCGTCGGTTTTTACACCTCAGGCCAGTTTGTCGGGCTGGCATTCCTGACCCCGCTATTAATCTGGATTCAGGAAATGCTGAGCTGGCACTGGGTATTTATCGTTACCGGCGCTATCGGGATCGTATGGTCACTGATTTGGATTAAGGTTTATCAGCCGCCGCGTCTGACGAAAAGCATCAGCAAAGCCGAGCTGGATTATATTCGCGACGGCGGTGGTCTGGTGGACGGCGATGCGCCCGTTAAAAAAGAGGCGCGGCAGCCGCTGACCAAAGCCGACTGGAAGCTGGTATTCCATCGCAAACTGATTGGCGTTTATCTTGGGCAGTTTGCCGTGACCTCGACTCTGTGGTTCTTCCTGACCTGGTTCCCTAACTATCTGACCCAGGAAAAGGGGATTACGGCGCTGAAAGCGGGCTTTATGACCACGGTTCCGTTCCTTGCCGCCTTTGTTGGCGTGCTGCTCTCCGGCTGGCTGGCGGACAGGCTGGTGAGAAAAGGTTTCTCATTAGGCGCCGCGCGTAAAACCCCGATTATCTGCGGCCTGCTGATCTCGACCTGCATCATGGGCGCAAACTATACCAACGATCCGGTGTGGATTATGGTCCTGATGGCGCTGGCCTTCTTCGGTAACGGCTTCGCTTCCATTACCTGGTCGCTGGTCTCTTCGCTTGCGCCGATGCGGCTTATCGGGTTGACCGGTGGAATGTTTAATTTCGTCGGCGGGCTGGGCGGTATCACCGTTCCGCTGGTGGTGGGTTATCTGGCCCAGGACTATGGTTTTGCTCCTGCGCTGGTTTATATTTCCGTTATTGCGCTGGTGGGCGCGCTCTCTTACATCCTGCTGGTGGGGGATGTCAAACGAGTAGGCTAATTCTTTCCGATACGATACCCTGATGCGAAAGTCTCGCATCAGGGTATGTTTATGAAACAAGTCACCTTTGCTCCCCGTCATCATCAGCTTACCAACACGCGCGCCTGGACGGCGGACAGCCGGTGGCTGGTCTTTGACGTTCGTCCCTCTGGCGCCTCTTTTACCGGCGAAACCATCGAGCGGGTGAATGTCGAGACGGGAGAGGTTGAGATCCTCTACCGTGCCGGACAGGGCGCGTACGTTGGCGTGGTGACCGTTCATCCATCGATAGATAAATATGTCTTTATCCACGGCCCGGAAAACCCTGACGAGCGCTGGCATTACGATTTCCACCATCGTCGCGGCGTGGTCTCCTGGCAGGGCGAAACGCACAACCTCGATGCGATGGATATTTCCGCCCCCTATACTCCCGGCGCGCTGCGCGGCGGCAGCCATGTGCATGTCTTCAGCCCGAGCGGCGAATTTGTCAGCTTTACCTATAACGACCACGTGCTGCATGAACGCGATCCGGCGCTGGATTTGCGCAACGTTGGCGTGGCGGTTCCCTATGGCCCGGTAGTACCGCGTGGGGATCATCCACGAGAATACGGCGGCAGCCACTGGTGCGTGCTGGTCAGCCGCACAACGCCGACCCCCGCTCCGGGCAGCGACGAGATTAATCGCGCCTATGAAGAGGGCTGGGTGGGCAACCGGGCGCTGGCGTTTATTGGCGATACGCTGGCGGAAAATGGCGACAAAGTGCCGGAGCTATTTATTGTCGAGCTGCCGGAGAGCGAGCAGGGCTGGAAGCAGTCTGGCGATGCGCCATTGGCAGGAACGGAAACCACGATGCCGGCTCCCCCTGCCGGCGTTGTTCAGCGTCGCTTAACGTTTACCCACCAACGCCGTTACCCGGGACTGGTGAATACGCCGCGTCATTGGGTGCGCGCTAATTCGTCGGCAACGGACATCGCTTTTCTGATGCGCGACGAGGCCGGCGTGGTGCAAATGTGGCTTATCTCGGCGCAGGGAGACAAGCTGCGGCAGCTGACCCACAGCCGATCCGATATCCAGTCGGCGTTTAACTGGCATCCGTCAGGAAAATGGCTGGGCTTTGTGCTGGAAAACCGCATCGCGATCTGTGACGCGCAGAATGGGGAAATCGACTTTTTGACCGAAGAGCATGCCAATCCGCCTTCGGCCGACGCGGTCGTCTTTTCGCCAGACGGCACACAGCTTGCCTGGATGGAGGAGGTGGATGGTTACCGCCAGCTGTGGGTAACCGCAACGGCGCGCTAAATCAGGGGTTCGGCATTGGCGCTGGCGGGATCACTGCGTTGGTCGCCAGCGTCTCTTTCTCGCTCTTTTCCACGCGCGATTTAACCGAGCTATCGGTGCGGAACATATCCCACGGTAGCAGCAGCGTGTCCATAACGGCCGTGAGCGGCATATCCAGCGCCACCAGGGATTTCGTACCCCAGTTGGCATCGCTATCTCCCAGCATTTGCGCGCTGGCGCGCGTTCCCGGATAGGTTCCTTCCTTACCGCCGGTATGTGACATCACGCTGGAGCAACCGCCTAAACTTATCATCCCGCTAAACAGGACCAGCTTTAACAGACCGTTTTTCATCATTTTTCCGTCATCGTTACGGGCGTTGATAGAACCTTCTATGTACAAAATCATGCAGGGCGCAGCCAACAGAGCCGCGGCCTGAAGAATGGCGTACATATCGGTTATATCGGGCCATTCCATGGATGCATAGTGCCATTGCGCCGCACTGTGGCAGGCGTCGCACTTTGCCTTTTGTGCTGTCCCTCCAGTCTAAGCAATAGACCGCAAACTGCAAAAAAAATTGCCCATTTCCCCTTGAAAAGGCCATGGATATACCCATTTTAGGAATGTGTCTCCCGGAGAATACGCCGAATGGGTATTCCGGGTAATAACGGCCTGTCCATGATGGAAGGTCAGATAATTCTCGCTGATTTCAGGAGCTATGTATTATGCGTAATTTCGATCTCTCCCCGCTGTATCGTTCTGCTATTGGTTTCGACCGCCTTTTCAATCTGTTAGAAAATAATCAAAGCCAGAGTAATGGCGGCTATCCTCCGTACAACGTTGAGTTAGTAGACGAGAACAACTACCGCATCGCGATTGCCGTTGCCGGTTTTGCCGAGAGCGAACTGGAAATTACCGCGCAGGATAATCTGCTTATCGTAAAAGGCGCCCATGCCGCCGAGCAGAAAGAGCGCACTTACCTGTATCAGGGCATCGCTGAACGCAATTTTGAGCGTAAATTCCAGCTTGCGGAAAATATTCATATTCGCGGCGCCAACCTGGTAAACGGTCTGCTGTATATCGACCTTGAGCGAGTTATTCCTGAAGCGAATAAGCCGCGCCGTATCGAGATCAACTAATTTGTTGGGCCGCGAAGGCGGCCCGGTATTCATTCAAAAAACTGCCCGCCGTCAGGGGGCAAAGGCGAATCCACAGGATTTGCAGATATCCACTCGCTTCTTAGAAGGAGAAAGACTATGCGTAACTACGATTTATCCCCGCTGCTGCGTCAATGGATCGGTTTTGACAAACTGGCCAACGCGCTACAAACCGCCGGTGAAAGCCAGAGCTTCCCGCCCTATAACATCGAAAAAAGCGACGACAACCACTATCGCATTACCCTTGCGCTGGCCGGTTTCCGTCAGGAAGATTTGGATATCCAGCTTGAAGGCACGCGCCTGACGGTAAAAGGCGCGCCGCAGCAGCCGGAAAAAGAGACCAAATGGCTGCATCAGGGGCTGGTTAACCAGGCGTTTAGCCTGAGCTTCACGCTCGCCGAAAATATGGAAGTCTCCGGGGCAACCTTTACCAACGGCCTGCTGCATATCGATTTGACCCGCAACGAGCCGGAACAGATCGCACCGCAGCGCATCGCCATCAGCGAGCGCCCCGCGTTAGATAGCTAATTAAGCTAACCACCTATAAAGCCCCGATGTTCGGGGCTTTTTTGTGCGTGATACGCATTACTTTGTCCTTTCTTGCTGTGTTCAACAAAATGGTCGTTGGCTGATCCCGTGATTATTGTGCGCCAGGCGGCATACAGCCTGGTGAGTACCGGTCATAATCCTCATTGTGAGTAATGTTATACACAGGGAAGAGACGATGAGTGATATAGCATTGACCGTTAGCGTATTGGCGCTGGTGGCGGTCGTCGGATTGTGGATCGGCAATGTAAAAGTGCGCGGCGTCGGCTTCGGTATTGGAGGCGTGCTGTTTGGCGGTATTATCGTCGGCCACTTTGTGGACCAGGCGGGCATTACGCTCAGCAGCCCAATGCTGCACTTTATTCAGGAATTTGGCCTGATTCTCTTCGTGTATACCATCGGTATCCAGGTGGGGCCGGGCTTCTTCGCCTCGCTGCGCGTCTCCGGCCTGCGGCTGAACCTCTTCGCTATTCTGATCGTCATTCTCGGCGGCCTGGTCACCGCTGTCCTGCATAAACTGTTCGATATCCCTCTTCCCGTGGTGCTCGGCATCTTCTCCGGCGCGGTAACCAACACGCCTGCGCTGGGGGCCGGGCAGCAGATCCTGCGCGACCTTGGCGTGCCGCTTGATACCGTCGATCAGATGGGGATGAGCTACGCCATGGCCTATCCGTTTGGCATCTGCGGCATTTTGCTGACCATGTGGCTGGTGCGACTGTTTTTCCGCATCAACGTCGAGAAAGAAGCGCAGCAGTTTGACGAGATCAGCGGCAACGGCCACGCGCATCTTCAGACCATCAACGTGCGGGTCGAAAACCCCAACCTGAACAATATGGCGATTCAGGATGTGCCGATGCTTAACAGCGACAAGCTGATCTGCTCGCGCCTCAAGCGCGAGGAGATGCTAATGGTGCCCGCGCCGAATACCCTGATTCAGCTTGGGGACCTGCTGCACCTGGTCGGGCGACCGGAGGATTTACACAATGCCCAGCTGGTGATTGGTAAGGAGGTTTCCACTTCGCTCTCCACGCGCGGTACCGATCTGAAAGTCGAGCGCGTGGTGGTCACTAACGAAAAAGTATTGGGTAAACGCATACGCGATCTGCACTTTAAACAGCGCTATGACGTGGTGATCTCGCGACTCAATCGCGCCGGGGTTGAGCTGGTCGCCAGCAGCCATGCCAGCCTGCAGTTCGGCGATATTCTTAACCTCGTCGGCCGTCCGGAGGCGATTGACGCGGTGGCCGCCGAGCTGGGCAACGCCCAGCAAAAACTGCAGCAGGTGCAGATGCTGCCGGTATTTATCGGTATTGGCCTGGGCGTGCTGCTGGGCTCCATTCCGCTGTTTATTCCGGGGTTCCCGGCGGCGCTGAAGCTGGGCCTGGCAGGGGGGCCGCTGATTATGGCGCTGATCCTCGGGCGTATCGGCAGCATCGGTAAGCTCTACTGGTTTATGCCGCCCAGCGCTAACCTTGCGCTGCGCGAGCTGGGCATTGTGCTGTTTCTCGCGGTGGTTGGCCTGAAATCCGGCGGCGATTTTGTGGCGACGCTGATTGACGGTGATGGCATGAGCTGGATTGTCTACGGCATCTTTATCACCGCTATCCCACTGCTGGCTGTCGGTATTCTGGCGCGGATGCTGGCGAAGATGAACTACCTGACCCTGTGCGGGATGCTGGCCGGTTCAATGACCGACCCGCCCGCGCTGGCCTTTGCCAACAACCTGCATGCCACCAGCGGCGCGGCGGCGCTCTCTTACGCGACCGTTTATCCGCTGGTCATGTTCTTACGTATTATTACGCCGCAGCTACTGGCGGTGCTGTTCTGGGGGATAGGTTAACGGATTCTCCGTCTGGACGCGCCGCAGGTGGTAGTCCACCTGATACTCGCTGGCGTTACGGAACATCACCGAATAGTTAAGAAACTCGCCGCTGTCGCTGTAGGAAAGGGAGGTTATACGCAGCAGCGGCGTCTGCTCCGGCACGTTCATCGACTGCGCCAGCTGCCTGTCCGCCAGCACCGGCGACAGCGTTTCATAGTTGCCGCTAATGGTTATGCCACACTCCTTCTCGATGTAATCGAACTTCGACCCTTCCAGATGCACCAGCGACAGATTGCGAAACAGCTTCACCGGCATATAGCTGTCCTCCAGCATTAGCGGCTTGCCATCGACATAGCGCACCCGGCGCGAGAAGTAGATCCGTTCATCAATTTGTATCCGCAGCAGGCTGGCGATAGCCGGTGGGGCGGGCATCACCTCGAAAACCAATACCCGGCTGACCACCTCTTTACCCTGCTTGCGCAGCACCTCGGCCAGCCCGGTCAGATTGCTGGTTTCATGATGCAGGTCTTTGCGGGCGACGTAGGTGCCGGAGCCGTGCCGACGCACCACCAGTCCCCAGGTGACCAGCAGATCGATGGCTTTGCGGATAGTCATGCGCGCGACGCCGAACTCTTCCGCCAGCTTTTTTTCCCCGGGAAGCGGGCTGCCGACTTCGAAATCGGAGGAGTTGAGACGCAAACGTAATCTGTCGGCGATGGATTTGTAGATCACCAGTAGACCTCTATTCACTCAGTTGAAAACGATGATGCACGGATTATTAGCTTTAAAAATAGAGTTAATACATATGGATAAATACGCTTCGTTACAGAGGCGTAATCAGCGCAATTCAGAATGTCTAATTTTTACTTAAAAAGTAGACAACATTGGCGCAATTAAAACCATGAAAGCGATCACGAATCGTAACGGCGCCGCATGTTGTCGACCGGGCAAATTTCTATTCTCGTTTCAGGCCAGTACAAATAATTACCCTGAATCATTCACCGCGGTACGTGAAGCATGTCGGGTATGGATAAGGCCACTCACCCTATGAGTTGTTATATGAGGATTTTCAAATGCTCAGTCAAATACAACGCTTTGGCGGCGCCATGTTTACCCCGGTTTTACTCTTTCCTTTCGCCGGGATCGTGGTGGGTATCGCCATTATGCTGCGCAACCCGATGTTCGTCGGGGAAGCGCTCACAGCACCCGATAGTTTATTTGCTCAGATCGTTCACATTGTTGAAGAGGGCGGCTGGACCGTCTTTCGTAATATGCCGCTGATTTTCGCCGTCGGTCTGCCGATCGGCCTGGCGAGACAGGCCCAGGGCCGGGCCTGCCTGGCGGTACTGGTCAGCTTCCTCACCTGGAACTACTTCATCAACGCCATGGGGATGACCTGGGGCCACTTCTTCGGCGTCGATTTTTCCGTTGAACCAACGGCAGGCAGCGGCCTGACGATGATGGCCGGGATTAAAACGCTCGATACCAGCATTATCGGCGCGATCGTTATCTCCGGGCTGGTGACCGCCCTGCATAACCGCTACTTCGATAAACCGCTGCCGGTGTTTCTGGGGATTTTCCAGGGCTCCTCGTTTGTGGTGATTGTCGCCTTCCTGGCGATGATCCCCTGCGCCTGGCTGACCTTGCTGGGCTGGCCAAAAGTGCAGATGGGCATTGAATCGCTGCAGGCCTTCTTACGCTCGGCCGGGGCGCTGGGGGTCTGGGTCTATATTTTCCTCGAGCGCATTCTGATCCCGACCGGTTTACATCACTTTGTCTACGGACCGTTTATTTTCGGCCCGGCGGTAGTGGAAAGCGGTATTCAGGTTTACTGGGCGCAGCATTTACATGAGTTCAGCCAGAGTACCGAGGCGCTGAAAACTCTCTTCCCGGAAGGCGGATTCGCGCTGCACGGTAACTCGAAGGTCTTTGGTTCCGTGGGTATCGCGCTGGCGCTCTACTACACCGCCGCGCCGGAAAATCGCGTGAAAGTCGCCGGTCTGCTGATTCCCGCCACCTTGACCGCCGTACTGGTGGGAATAACCGAGCCGTTAGAGTTTACCTTCCTGTTTATCTCGCCGCTGCTGTTTGCCGTCCATGCGGTGCTGGCGGCCACTATGGCGACGGTGATGTATATCTGCGGCGTGGTAGGCAACTTTGGCGGCGGCCTGCTCGACCAGTTTCTGCCGCAAAACTGGATCCCCATGTTCCACAACCATGCCTCAATGATGTTTATCCAGATAGGCGTTGGCGTGTGCTTCACCGCGCTCTACTTCGTCATCTTCCGCACGTTGATTCTGCGCCTGAACCTGAAAACGCCGGGCCGCGAAGAGAGTGAAATTAAGCTCTATAGCAAAGCGGATTATCAGGCCGCGCGCGGCAAAACCAGCGCCGCGGGGGCTGCGGATACCAAACTGGGCCAGGCCGCCGGCTTCCTGCAGGCGCTGGGCGGAGCGGGCAATATCGAAAGCATCAATAACTGCGCCACCCGACTGCGCATCGCGCTGGTCGATATGGCGAAGACGCAAAGCGACGACGTCTTTAAAGCGCTGGGCGCCCACGGCGTAGTCCGCCGCGGCAACGGAATTCAGGTCATCGTCGGCCTCCACGTTCCTCAGGTCCGCGACCAGCTGGAAACCCTCATCAAAGATTCTCTACAGACCGAACAAACCACCATGACGGAGGCAGTATCATGAAAAAATTCTCAGTTGTTATCGCAGGCGGCGGCAGTACCTTCACCCCGGGCATCGTGCTGATGCTGTTAGCGAACCAGGATCGCTTCCCGCTGCGGTCGCTGAAATTTTACGACAACGACGGCGCGCGTCAGGAGACCATCGCCGAGGCGTGCAAAGTGATCCTCAAAGAGCAGGCGCCGGAGATTGAATTCAGCTATACCACCGACCCGCAGGCGGCCTTTACCGACGTTGATTTCGTGATGGCGCATATCCGCGTGGGCAAATACCCGATGCGTGAAAAAGATGAAAAAATTCCGCTGCGCCACGGCGTGCTGGGGCAGGAAACCTGCGGCCCTGGCGGTATCGCCTACGGTATGCGCTCCATCGGCGGCGTCCTGGAGCTGGTGGACTATATGGAAAAATATTCGCCGAACGCCTGGATGCTGAACTACTCCAACCCGGCGGCCATTGTGGCGGAAGCGACCCGTCGCCTGCGTCCGAACGCCAGAATTCTCAACATTTGCGATATGCCGATCGGTATCGAAGGGCGGATGGCGCAAATCGTCGGCCTCAAGGACCGCAAGCAGATGCGCGTGCGCTATTATGGGCTGAACCACTTCGGCTGGTGGACCTCGATTGAAGATCTGCAGGGTAACGATCTGATGCCGAAACTGCGCGAACATGTGGCGAAATTCGGCTATGTTCCGCCATCAAACGATCCCCATACCGAGGCGAGCTGGAACGACACCTTCGCCAAGGCGAAGGACGTGCAGGCGCTGGATCCGGATACGATGCCGAATACTTACCTTAAGTATTATCTGTTCCCGGACTACGTCGTGGCGCACTCCAATCCGGAACGCACCCGCGCCAACGAGGTGATGGACCACCGTGAGAAAAACGTCTTTAGCGCCTGCCGGGCCATTATTGCCGCGGGCCACTCCTCCGCAGGCGATCTGGAAATTGACGAACACGCGTCCTACATCGTCGATCTGGCGGCGGCGATTGCCTTTAATACTCAGGAACGCATGCTGCTGATTGTGCCAAACAACGGGGCGATTCATAACTTTGACGCCGATGCGATGGTGGAAATTCCGTGCCTGGTTGGCCACAACGGACCGGAGCCGTTGACGGTAGGCGATATTCCCCACTTCCAGAAAGGGATGATGAGCCAGCAGGTTGCGGTGGAAAAACTGGTGGTGGATGCCTGGGAACAGCGCTCTTATCACAAGCTGTGGCAGGCCATTGCGCTGTCGAAAACCGTGCCGAGCGCATCCGTTGCGAAAGCGATTCTTGATGACCTGATTGCGGCCAATAAAGCGTACTGGCCGGAACTGCATTAATCCTGCTGACCGGCATCCATGGGGTGCCGGTTATTCATTTATCGGCCTGATAGCCCGACTTTATACGGTTATCAGGCCTGAGCTTCCTCTGAAACGGGGCGATTATTAATGCCCTCCGCTTTGGCAGTCAGGTAGAATCGGCGGTATTTTACGCAACCGGGAATCCATCAAGGAGTCATGATGAAAATATCCCGCCTTGGTGAAGCGCCGGATTACCGCTTCTCGCTGGCGAATGAACGCACCTTTCTGGCGTGGATCCGCACTTCGCTTGGCTTTTTAGCCGGTGGCGTCGGCCTGGACCAGCTGGCGCCGGATTTCGCTACGCCGCTGATTCGCGAAATTCTGGCGCTGCTGCTGTGCCTGTTTGCCGGCGGTCTGGCGATTTACGGCTATATACGCTGGCTGAGCAACGAAAAGGCGATGCGGCTGAAACAGGATCTTCCCTACACCCGCACGCTGCTGCTGATCAGTATTCTGCTGACCCTCGTCATCGTGGTGGTGATGGCGCTGGTGCTCTATGCCGGATAATCGCCGGGCGCGTCGCGAGAGCGATCCGGGCCTGCAGCCGGAGCGTACGTCGCTGGCCTGGTTTCGCACCCTTTTAGGCTATGGCGCGCTGCTGGCGCTGGCGATTAAGCACCACTGGCATCAGGCGGGGATCGCATTCTGGATTTCGCTGTGCATATTGCCGTTCGCCGCCCTCATCCTCTGGCGCTATACCCGCAGCCGCAATCTGATGAACGTTGAGCAAAGCGATTTTGCTCAGCCGCAGGCGGTTCGTGACAAATTTTTGATCGCATTCGCAGTACTTTCCCTGTCATTGTTGTTTGCTGTAACCCATATACGACAGGTGATTTTGTTTATTAAGGATATGACATGACAGGATGTCAGGCCGATTACGGTGACGATCGGCACTGCGGTAACTGCAAATCGCTGGCGAGCGATCTTCCGGTACAGGAAGTCATTATCGATCGTCAGGC
Source organism: Klebsiella michiganensis (assembly GCF_015139575.1). Classification (GTDB taxonomy): domain Bacteria; phylum Pseudomonadota; class Gammaproteobacteria; order Enterobacterales; family Enterobacteriaceae; genus Klebsiella; species Klebsiella michiganensis. The sequence continues at coordinate 24,135 of NZ_AP022547.1, forward strand.
GTGCCAACGCCCCGAGCGTGTCTACCATCAGCTGAGCGCTCAGGGAGCCGTGGCCATCAAGTTTATTCCCCATCTGCAACCTTCCGACGCCCGGCTGTGGGGGGATTTCCTCTGCGCGGTGTTTGCGATTTGGGTTAAAGAAGATGCTAACCGCATCGTCGTGCCGCTGTTTGAGGCCACGCTGCGCGCCTGGCGCGGCGAGTCGGTGCAGTATGCCAACAATCCGCCGGGGCCAGCCTGCGCGGGCTGCGCCTGGCTAAGATTATGCGGTGGGGGCTGCCCGCAGCTGCGTCTGGAGGATGGCTCCAATGCGCTATGCGAGGGTTACCGGCAGTTTTATAGCTGGAGCGCCCCCTATATGCGCGTTCTGCGCGATCTACTCAATCAGCACCGTTCGCCGGTTGAGCTTATGCATCTGCTGCGCTAAAAAATGGCGACGAAAGAGGCTTCGTCGCCATCGCGTTGACCTGACGGGAGGTTTACCGTCCTTTTGCCAGATACTGCGCCATCTCCTCTTCCGGCACCATGCCGCCGCCGGTTGCCCACACAAGGTGGGTCGCATTGCGCATCTGCCCGGCGGTGAAACCGTGCATCTGCTGATACGCCTGGCTGGCGCAGACCCGCTGCGGCCCGGCCATGCCGGCCAGCGCGGACGGCTCCAGGCGAATACCTTCTTCCTCGGCTAACCAACCCAGCATGTCGTACATTGTCTGGTCATCGAGAGAGTAGAACCCATCCAGCAGGCGCTCCATTGCCCTGCCAACGAAACCGGAAGCGCGGCCTACCGCCAGACCATCCGCGGCGGTCAGATTATCAATTCCCAGATCCTGAACCGAAATCTGGTCATGCAGGCCGGTATAAACCCCCAGCAGCATGCAAGGGGAGTGGGTCGGTTCGGCGAAGAAGCAGTGGACGTTATCGCCAAACGCCAGCTTCAGGCCAAACGCCACGCCGCCGGGGCCGCCGCCAACGCCGCACGGCAGATAAACAAACAGCGGATGACTGGCGTCTACCACGCGTCCTTCGCGGGCAAACTGCGCTTTTAGCCGCTCGCCGGCCACGGAGTAGCCGAGGAACAGGGTGCGCGAGTTCTCATCATCGATAAAGAAGCAGTTCGGGTCGGACTCGGCGGCTTTACGCCCCTGCTCAACCGCCACGCCGTAATCCTCTTCATACTCCACCACCGTCACGCCGTGGCTGCGCAGTTTGGCCTTTTTCCACGCCCTGGCGTCGGCGGACATATGGACCGTCACCTTGAAGCCGATGCGCGCGCTCATTATGCCAATCGACATCCCCAGGTTGCCGGTGGAGCCAACGGCGATGCTGTACTGGCTGAAGAACGTCCTGAACTCGGGGGTCAGCAGTTTGCGGTAGTCGTCGGCTGTGTTTAACAGTCCCGCGTCGATCGCCAGTTTTTCCGCGTGGGTCAGGACTTCATAAATGCCGCCGCGGGCCTTAATCGAGCCGGAAATCGGCAGGTGGCTGTCTTTCTTCAGCAGCAGATCGCCAGCAATGGGCTGACGAAAGGTTTTTTCCAGCCGGGCCTTCATTGCCGGGATGGCCACCAGCTCGGATTCGATAATACCGCCGGTGGCGGCGGTTTCCGGAAAGGCTTCCGCCAGATAGGGCGCAAAACGATCGAGGCGGGCGTGGGCGTCCTGAACGTCTTCTGTCGTCAGGCCAACGTAGGGTAACCCCTCCGCCAGCGACGTCGTTGACGGGTTAAACCAGGTGGTTTCTTTCAGGGCTATCAGCTCCTCCAGTAGAGGAAACTGGGCGAGTAAAGTGGTCATGTCAGCGTTTTTCATATTACGTCTCTTTGCGCTCAGATGATGAAAGAAAGCAGGAATGTACCGGCCAGTGCAAGCAGCGAAGCGATAAAGGTCGCCGTGGTATAGTATTTGAACGTTTCGTTAAGGCTTGCCCCGCAGTACTGCTTAACCAGCCAGAACAGGGAATCCGTCACGATAGTGCAGCCAATCGCGCCGGAGCCGATGGCGATAGCGATGATTTCAGGGCTCACGCCGGGATAGAGCGGCAGCATCGGCGCGACGATGGCGGTTGCGCCCATCATGGCGACGGTGGCGGAACCGACGGCGGCATGCAGAATCAGCGCCACCAGCCAGGCCAGCAGAATCGGGTGCATATCGAGGTTCGACAGAATCACCGCCAGCGTATCGGCCAGGCCGCTGGTTTTCAGAATGGCGTTAAAGGCCCCGCCTGCGCCGATAATCAGCAGGATATTGGCGATAGAACCGAAACAGTTTTCCGTATGCGTCAGCAGGGTGCTCATGCCCATATTCTGGCGGATACCCAGCACGTAGTAGGCCACAAAGACCGCGATAAACATGGCGGTGATCGGGTTGCCGATAAACTCCAGCAGCATATACAGCGTGCCGCCTTTGGTCATATTCAGTTCGGCGATGGTTTTTACCAGCATCAGGCCGATCGGCAGCAGCACCGTAAACAGCGTGGCGCCCAGCGACGGCAGAGTCTCTTCTTTGCGCACTTCGAGGTTGGCAAACTCAGCCGGCACCGCTTTAAACGGCAGGCGGTTGCCGAGGAGCCGCAGGAACAGCGGGCCGCCGACCAGCGAGGCCAGCAGGCCCACCAGCAGACCGTAAACGATGACCGTTCCGATATCCGCGCCCAGTTTGTTGGCGACGAACAGCGCAGCCGGATGCGGCGGCACCACGCAGTGCACCGCCATCAGCGCCGTACACAGCGGGATGGCCAGCTTCAGCAGCGACGTGTTGGTCTTTTTGGCAATGGAAAACGCCAGCGGAATCAGCAGCACCACGCCCACTTCAACGAACAGGGTGATCCCGCAAATCAGGCCCACCAGCACCATTATGACGTCAGCGGACAGCCAGCGGCAGCGCTGGAGCGTCAGGCCGATACGTTCCGCTGCGCCGGAGACCTCCATCATTTTGCCGAGAATCGTCCCCAGCCCAATCACCGCCGCAAGGAAGCCCAGCGTGCCGCCAATCCCGCTCTCAATGGCGTTAACCATATCCAGCGGGCTCATGCCCATCATGGCGCCGACGAAAAAGCTTGCCAGCAGTAGCGCCAGAAACGGGTGAAACTTCAGTTTGACGATAGTTAATACAATCAACACGATGCTGATCAGCAGCGTGCTCACAACCCAGATCTGAGATTCCATACCCCACCTCGCCTGTGAATAATCTATGGGTATTGAACAGAAAAACGGCACGCGCTGACAAACGATATAAACGGCCCTTCAGGTGAATCAGATTGAATCAAAAAGGTGATTTTGCTCTAAAGTTGTCTGTTATATGTGCTATGCATCACTTTTATTCATCTTTAACGCGCAGCTGGCGTGAAAAATTTCTTACACTCGGCGGGGAATAGTGAAGGAGTAAGAGATGGAGACGCTAAAAGAGTTAGGCACTCGCCTGCTTAACGGCTGGCAGCTATCGAAGCTGTATACCTTTGAAGTCGCCGCCCGGCATGAGTCGTTTGCGCTGGCGGCGGAGGAGCTGTCGCTGACGCCCAGCGCGGTGAGCCACCGTATCAATCAGCTGGAAGAAGAGCTGGGGATCCAGCTGTTTGTGCGCTCGCACCGCAAAGTAGAGCTGACGCATGAAGGTAAGCGGGTGTTCTGGGCGCTGAAGTCCTCGCTGGATAGCCTGAACCAGGAAATTCTGGATATTAAAAACCAGGAGCTGTCGGGGACGTTAACGGTCTATTCGCGCCCGTCCATCGCCCAGTGCTGGCTGGTTCCCGCGCTCGGTGATTTTACCCGCCGCTATCCGTCGATCTCGCTTACCGTGCTGACCGGCAACGATAACGTCAATATGCAGCGCGCGGGCATCGATCTGGCAATCTACTTCGATGATGCGCCTTCCTCGCAGCTGAGCCACCATTTTCTGATGGATGAGGCCATCGTACCGGTCTGCACGGCGGATTACGCGCGCCAGCATCAGCTACAGCAGAACCCCGGCAATCTTCGTCACTGTACGCTGCTGCACGATCGTCAGGCGTGGAGCAACGATTCCGGCACCGATGAGTGGTTCAGCTGGGCGCAGACATTTTGCGTAGATTTGCCGCAATCGTCGGGTATTGGCTTCGATCGTTCGGATTTAGCGGTGATTGCCGCGATGAATCACGTTGGCGTGGCGATGGGGCGTAAGCGGCTGGTGCAAAAGCGCCTGGAGAGCGGCGAGCTGATCGTACCGTTCGGCGAGATGACCCTGAAGTGCCATCAGCACTACTACGTGACGACCCTGCCGGGCCGTCAGTGGCCGAAAATTGACGCCTTTATCCACTGGCTGCAGAGTCAGGCGCAATTATGATGACCGGCTTAGTTTCATCCCGGTGGCGCTGCGCTGACCGGGCTACGGGTTTACCTCCGTTTGCGGGCCGGTAGCCCGGACAGGCGCGTCAGGCGCCGCCTCCGGGAAATATGCCGGGGCTGATAATTCGCCACCGCTTCCCGGCTTGCGCTGCGCTTAGCCGGGCTACGGGTTCATCGGCGTCCGTCATTTTGTAGCCCGGGTAAGACGCCCCGCGTCGCGACCCGGGGAACCCGCAATGAAGCCTTAAACCGGCTGCTGGTGTTGATGAAAGCGCGACGCCAGCGGCAGCCAGCACAGCAGAATCAGCAATCCCATCAGCATCATCAGCAGGCCGAGGCTGCCCTGACCGGTTTGCGGCATCATCGCCGACAGCCACGCCAGCACGCCGGAACCGATATTCTGCAGCCCGCCCACCAGCGCCCCGGCGGTGCCGGCGAGGAACGGGAAGGGCTCCATCGCGCCGCTGGTTGCCAGCGGGAACAGCATCCCCGCGCCAAAAAAGAATAGCGCGGCGGGAACCAGCAGGGTCCAGACGGTCATCACGCCCAGCAGGCCAGGGATCCACATCAGCACCCCCGCCAGCAGGCAGCAAATCACCGACTGCCACATCAGCGTCGGGAAGCGTTTGTTCGGCCGGCCGGCAAACCAGGCGCCAAAGAACGCCGCCGGGATCGGCAGAATAAACAGAATGCTGACCGACATACTGCTCAGACCCAGTACCGCGCCCATCAGCACGCCGGAACAGGCTTCGAACACGGCAATGCCCGCCAGGCCGCCGATCAGCATCAGCAGATAGCAGTTGAATGCGCCAGTACCGAACAGCGTTTTATAGTTGGTGATGAGCCGGGTACGCGGCGCGCCGGTGGGCCGGGTTTCCGGCATCCAGCGCGCCATGCTGAAGGTGACGCCGGCGCAAAGTACCAGCAGAAATACGAAGCAGGCCCGCCAGTTCCATAAGGTATCGAGAATGCCGCCAATCAGCGGCGCCAGCAGCGGGCTAACCAGAATCCCCATATTCAGCAGGCTATTGGCGTGCCTGAGCTGCGCCCCTTCATACAGATCGCGCGGCAGGGTTCGCGCCATCACGCCGCCGACGCCGGTACCCATCCCCTGCATTGCGCTGGCGGCAATCAGCACCGGCAGGCTATGGGTGGTAATGGCAACCAGCGTCGCCAGCATAAAAATGGACATTCCCACCAGGATCACCGGGCGGCGGCCAACGCGATCGGAGAGCGGGCCGTAGAAAAGCTGCGAGACGCCGTAGGTCAGCAGATAAGCGGCCATCACGCTCTGCACCGCGCCTTCGCGAACGTTGAGCGATATCGCCATATCGGCAATCGCCGGAATATAAATGGTCTGCGCCATCTGGCCTACGGCCACCAGCAGCACCAGCATCAACAACAAATTGAAGTTCTTATGCCGTTTCATGTCGATGAATACTTTGTATAAAGTTGAAGATGAAGAATATGTGACTGGCACACCCGCTAAACGATGGAGGAATCTACCACATAAAAATGACAGAACAACCCTGTAAGGGGGGATTGTCGGGGATGTTCAGGCAGGTTTTGTAAACGAAAGTCGGCAACTAATGTTGCCATGTGTGGATTAAGACAGCCGCAGCAGAATCGCCCCGGCGGCAATGCCGCAGGCGGCGGCGATGCGCAATGGAACTACCTTCTCTTTCAACAGGATAAACGCGATAACTGCGCCAAAAAGAATCGAGGTTTCGCGCAGGGCGGCCACCACCGCCAGCGGCGCCTGGGTCATTGCCCACAGCGCCAGGCCATAGGAGCCCATGGTACCGACGCCGCCGACCATGCCTTTCTTCCAGTGCTGGCGCAGATAGCGGCTGGCCTGCGGGCGCCGGGCAATCATCGCCCAGCCCAGCAGACAGAAGCCGTTCATAAAAAAGGTCCACAGGGTATAGCCCAGCGCGGTTTCTGAAAGCCGCACACCGGTTCCGTCAACCAGCGTGTAGCCCGCAATGAAGCAGGCGTTGATCAGCGCCAGTACGATACCCCGGCTCGAACTGGCGCGCCCGTTAAAGGCCATCGCCAGAATCGCCAGGCAGATGACGCCGATGCCCAGCCACGCCAGCGGGGAGAGAGTGTCGCCAAGAAAGGCGACGCTGATTATCGCCACCAGTAGCGGGGCGGTCCCGCGCATCAGCGGATAGGTCTGGCTCATATCCGAGACCTGATAGGTTTTTGCCACCAGCACCGTATACACCACCTGTAGCGCGCAGGAGACGGCAAGAAACGGCACGCTGGCGAGCGTGGGTTGGGGGGCAAAAGGGAGCAGAACCAGGGCGATGAGCGAGGCAGAGCCGCTAACGCCTACCGCTGCGTACATTTTATCGCCGCTGGCTTTAACGATAGCGTTCCAGCTGGCGTGAAGCAGGGCGGCGAACAGCAAAATACAGAATACGGTAATGGTCATTGCGGCCTGGCGCTGGGGAATAAATCGTCAACGGACTGTAACATGCGCACTCTTCAGCAGCCAGTGGCGGCTAGAGCGAACAGAACAGACGATGGGTGACCCGGGGTTCATCATATATCGGGCGAAATCCCAGATTTTCATAAAACGACCAGGCCGTTGACGGCGCATGGGTGTTGAGAAAATCAAAGCTGCTGCCGGAGTGGGTGATAACCGAGACCAGCAGCTGATGCCCGATCCCCTGCCGACGATGGCGATCGGCGATATACAAATGGCGGATGCGACCGGCCCGCGGCTGCTGGCTAAAAGGGTCGATGTTAAGCCCGCACACGCCGACCAGCTGCCCGTGCGCAAAAGCCCCCAGCAGCTTTTCTCCCGGCGCGTTAAAACGGTTTTCCCCGTTCTGCCAGTTCTCCGCCAGGCGACGCAGCATGTTCAGGTTTTGCGCCAGGCTTTCGGCGCGGAGCGCCGAAAAACCGGGTTCGTCCGGGGTGATAGCGGCGATCAACAACGATGCCATAATTTTTCTCCGTCAGGTTAGCCTGTAGAGGGGCGGTTTCCCGCCCCTCTCAGGTGCGACTTGAACCTGAATCAGCGGAACTGCTTCAGGACTGCATCAAGTAGTTGCAACACGGCAACCATGAGTTTCAGGATCAGAACAACGATATCCACTCCGCCCATACGCGTCTCCTCTGGTTCAGGAGCACAACCGGCTGGCGTACCTTTCCGCCGCCTGTTGCCAGCCAGGGTATACCCGTCATATTCAGGCGCCACCTGCCGGTGGCGGACTCAATAATTCGGGGTATTTGTTGACGTAACACAGTGTGCTCTTCTGGGGTTAAGGCGCTGACGGCACCACCCGTTTCAGCCAGGACTTTTTTGCGCCGGTAAAAGTGCGGCCCCAGATTCCCCCTGCGTACCCCCTCAGTATAGAATGAATACTGTATATATGAACAGTATTTTTTGGACAAATTTGTATATGCGATCCATACTCTAAATCAGCAAAAACCATCGTGAAAATTGCGCCTTCTTCCCCGATCGCGTATACTTTTTTCGTTGACGTAATACAGTGTGCTTGCGGCTACCAACCGTAAAAACACCGAACAGAAAACCTCGCCGCGGCGGGGTTTTTTGTTTTTATCCCGCCGCAAATTAATGTGATCTTCCGCGCAGTTTCTCCTGGTTGAAAATAAATCCATTGTGAAATGACAAAAGCTGTGTTTGTATAAATTCATTCCTTTTTTGAGACAACAGGTCCCTCATGAACGCTACCACGCTGACTTCGACCCTACTACTAACCGCGCCTGCCGCGGTGGTCGTCGTGTCTGTGGTGGTCGTCGTCGGCAACGCGCCGTAGGGTCCGGAACAACACGAATTCCAAACCCCGCCGGCGCAAACCGAGCGGGGTTTTTCGTTTCATGCCCCCCGGTAAGTCGGCCCAGAATAAAAGGACTGGAGCATGGCAAGTTCGGGCACAACATCACAAAAAATGCGCTTCACTGGCGCACAGTTAGTCGTTCATTTACTGGAGCGTCAGGGGATCACCACGGTCAGCGGCATTCCGGGCGGCTCCATCCTTCCCATTTACGATGCGTTAAGCCAAAGCACGCAGATCCGCCATATTCTGGCGCGTCACGAGCAGGGCGCGGGGTTTATTGCCCAGGGCATGGCGCGCACCGAGGGCAAACCGGCGGTGTGTATGGCCTGTAGCGGCCCGGGAGCCACTAACCTGATCACCGCTATCGCCGACGCCCGTCTGGATTCGATTCCGCTGGTGTGCATTACCGGCCAGGTTCCGGCCTCAATGATCGGCACCGACGCTTTCCAGGAAGTCGACACCTACGGTATCTCTATCCCCATCACGAAACATAACTATCTGGTCCGCAACATTGCTGAGCTGCCGCAGGTGATAAGCGACGCGTTTCGCATCGCGCAGTCCGGGCGACCAGGGCCGGTGTGGATAGATATTCCTAAGGATGTTCAGGCCGCGACCATTGAGCTTGACGCCCTGCCGGAACCCGGCGCCCGTACGGCGCCTCCGACGTTCGATAGCGCCAGCGTGCGTGAAGCGGCGGCGATGATTAACGCCGCGCAGCGTCCGGTACTCTATCTGGGCGGTGGGGTGATCAACGCGCCTGAGCCCATTCGCCAGCTGGCGGAAAAAGCCAACCTGCCAACCACCCAGACCCTGATGGCGCTGGGGATGCTGCCGAAAGCGCATCCGCTGTCGCTGGGCATGCTGGGGATGCACGGCGCGCGCAGCACCAATTTTATTTTGCAAGAGGCTGATTTATTGGTTGTTTTAGGCGCCCGTTTTGATGACCGGGCGATTGGTAAAACCGAGCAGTTCTGCCCGAACGCGAAAATTATCCACGTTGATATCGACCGCTCTGAGCTGGGTAAAATCAAACAGCCGCACGTAGCGATTCAGGGCGATGTTGGCGAAGTGCTGGCGCAGCTGATCCCGCAGGTCGAGACGCAGCCGCGCAGCGAATGGCTGCAGCTGGTGGCCGATCTGCAGCGGGAGTTCCCCTGCACCATTCCGCAGGAGCAAGACCCGCTTACCCACTATGGCCTGATTAACGCCGTTGCCGCCTGCGTTGACGATGAGGCAATCGTGACCACCGACGTCGGCCAGCACCAGATGTGGGTCGCGCAGGCGTATCCGCTCAACCGCCCGCGCCAGTGGCTGACCTCCGGGGGCCTCGGCACCATGGGCTTTGGTCTGCCTGCCGCGGTAGGCGCGGCGCTGGCTAACCCGCAGCGCAAGGTCATCTGCTTCTCCGGCGACGGCAGCCTGATGATGAACATTCAGGAAATGGCTACCGCGGCGGAAAATCAGCTGGACGTAAAAATCATCCTGATGAATAACGAAGCGCTGGGGCTGGTTCACCAGCAGCAGAGCCTGTTCTATAAGCAGGGCGTGTTCGCCGCGACCTATCCTGGCATGGTCAACTTTATGCAGATCGCCGCCGGTTTTGGTCTGCAAACCTGTGATTTAAATAACGAAGCCGATCCGCAGGCGGCGTTGCAGGCGATTATCGACCGCCCGGGTCCGGCGCTGATCCACGTGCGTATCGATGCCGAAGAAAAAGTGTATCCGATGGTACCGCCGGGTGCGGCCAATACTGAAATGGTGGGGGAATAAGCCATGCAACAAGCGACTCATGAAAACGTTATTCTACAGCTCACCGTGCGCAACCACCCTGGCGTGATGACCCACGTTTGCGGCCTGTTTGCCCGCCGCGCATTTAACGTGGAAGGCATTCTTTGTCTGCCGATCCCGGACAGCAACCAGAGCCGCATCTGGCTACTGGTCAACGACGATCAGCGCCTCGGGCAGATGATTAGCCAGATCGAAAAGCTGGAAGACGTTGAGAAGGTGGTGCGCAATCAGTCCGATCCCTCCATGTTCAGCAAAATCGCGGTGTTCTTCGAATAATCGCTCGCGGCTTGATCCGCGGCGCGCGATAAACAAAATCACTCAAGCCGCATCAGGGCGGCAAGTCTGAGAATCCCCCGGGAGCTGAGTGAAGTCAGTGACTGGGGGGAACAGAGGCAGCTTGAAGGATGACGTTTATACCGTTAAGGTAAGCGCGTTTTTTATCCTCCCCAGGAATCGCCATGACCACAATCGCCCTTATTGACGATCATCTTATCGTCCGCTCCGGCTTTGCCCAGCTGCTGGGGCTGGAAGCCGATTTTCAGGTCGTCGCCGAATTCGGTTCCGGGCGCGAAGCGCTGGCGGGGCTGCCCGGCCGCGGCGTGCAGGTCTGTATCTGCGATATCTCGATGCCGGATATCTCCGGGCTTGAGCTGTTAAGCCAGCTACCGAAAGGGATGGCGATCGTGATGCTGTCGGTGCACGACAGCCCGGCGCTGGTGGAGCAGGCGCTGAACGCCGGCGCGCGCGGCTTTCTCTCCAAGCGCTGCAGCCTGGATGAGCTGATCGCCGCCGTGCGCACCGTGGCGGCCGGCGGCTGCTACCTGACGCCGGATATCGCCATGAAGCTGGCGGCCGGGCGACGGGACCCGCTCACCAAACGCGAACGCGAGGTGGCGGAAAAGCTGGCGCAGGGGATGGCGGTAAAAGAGATTGCCGCCGAGCTGGGCCTGTCGCCAAAAACCGTGCACGTTCATCGCGCCAATCTGCTGGAAAAGCTGGGCGTCAGCAACGACGTCGAGCTGGCGCGCCGCATGTTCGATAGCTGGCAATGAACGCCTTTCTCTCCCGGCTGCTCTCGGTTATCGGCTGTTGCTTTATCTTTTCCGCCGCGTGGTTTTGCCTGTGGAGCATCAGCCTGCACCTGGTGGAGCGTGCCGATCTTGCGGTGCTGCTTTTCCCCTTTGGCCTGCGTCTTGGCCTGATGCTGCAGTGTCCGCGCGGCTACTGGCCGGTTCTGCTGGGCGCTGAGTGGCTGCTGATCTTCTGGCTGACGCAGGAAGTGGCGCTGGCGCACCCGATAATATTGATGACCGGAAGCCTGTTGACCCTGCTGCCGGTGGCGCTGATTTCGCGCTATCGTCAGCAGCGCGACTGGCTCACCCTGCTGCGCCAGGGAGGGGCGCTGATCGCCGCTGCGCTGCTTCAGTCGCTGCCGTGGCTGCCGGAAGGCAAGGAGGGGCTGAACGCGCTGCTGCTGACCCTGACCGGCGGCCTGACGCTGGCGCCTACCTGCCTGGTTATCTGGCACTACCTTACCAGTACCGTCTGGCGGCCGCTGGGGCCATCGCTGGTCTCGCAGCCGGTAAACTGGCGCGGGCGGCATCTTATCTGGTATCTGCTGCTGTTCAGCGTCAGCCTCTGGCTCCAGCTGGGGCTGCCCGCCGAGCTCTCGCGATTTACGCCCTTCTGCCTGGCGCTGCCGATTATCGCCCTGGCCTGGCACTACGGCTGGCAGGGCGCGCTGATCGCGACCCTGATGAACGCCATCGCGCTGATTGCCAGCCAGAGCTGGCACGATCATCCGGTGGATTTGCTGCTTTCGCTGCTGGCGCAAAGCCTGACGGGCCTGCTGCTGGGCGCCGGCATTCAGCGGCTGCGCGAGCTGAACCAGTCGCTGCAAAACGAGCTGGTGCGTAACCAGCGGCTGGCGGAACGCCTGCTGGAAACCGAAGAGAGCGTGCGCCGCGAGGTGGCCCGCGAGCTGCACGATGATATCGGCCAGACCATCACCGCCATCCGTACTCAGGCGGGGATCGTCCAGCGTCTGGCGCCCAACAGCGCCAGCGTCAGGCAGAGCGGCCAGCTGATTGAGCAGCTTTCGCTCGGCGTCTATGATTCGGTACGCCGCCTGCTGGGCCGTCTGCGCCCGCGCCAGCTGGACGACCTGACGCTTGAACAGGCGGTGCGTTCGCTGATGCGCGAAATGGAGCTGGAGGACCGCGGTATGGTCAGCCATCTGGCGTGGCGCATTGATGAGTCGCTGCTAAGCGAAAACCAGCGCGTCACTCTGTTCCGCGTCTGCCAGGAAGGGCTGAATAATATCGTCAAACACGCCAGCGCCAGCGCCGTCACGCTGCAGGGCTGGCAGCAGGAGCAGCGGCTGATGCTGGTGCTGGAGGACGACGGCTGCGGCCTGCCGCCGGGCTCCGGTCAGCAGGGCTTCGGCCTGACCGGCATGCGCGAGCGCGTCAGCGCGCTGGGCGGCACCTTAACCATCTCCTGCACCCACGGCACCCGCGTCTGCGTCAGCCTGCCGCTGCGCTACGCCTGAGGAGCGACGATGTTTGCCTTTTTGAAATCCCCGCCCGATGCTCCGCCGATTACCGACAAACCGGCGCTGGACGCGCGCTACCGCTACTGGCGTCGGCATATTCTGCTGACCATCTGGCTGGGCTATGCGCTGTTTTATTTTACGCGTAAAAGCTTTAACGCCGCCGTGCCGGAAATCCTCGCCAGCAACGTGCTGACGCGCAGCGATATCGGCCTGCTGGCAACGCTGTTCTACATCACCTACGGGCTGTCGAAATTTTTCTCCGGTATCGTCAGCGACCGCTCTAACGCCCGCTATTTTATGGGCATCGGTCTGGTCGCTACCGGCGTGGTGAATATTCTGTTTGGCTTTTCCACTTCGCTGTGGGCCTTCGCGCTGCTGTGGGCGCTGAACGCCTTCTTCCAGGGCTGGGGCTCGCCGGTGTGCGCCCGTCTGCTGACGACCTGGTATTCGCGCACCGAACGCGGCGGCTGGTGGGCGCTATGGAATACGGCGCATAACGTCGGCGGGGCGCTGATCCCGATGGTGGTTGGCGCGGCGGCGCTGCACTACGGCTGGCGAACGGGGATGATGATTGCCGGCATGCTGGCGATCCTCGCCGGGCTGTTTCTCTGCTGGCGGCTGCGCGACCGGCCGCAGGCGGTAGGACTGCCCGCCGTGGGCGACTGGCGGCACGATGAGCTGGAGATTGCCCAGCAGCAGGAAGGGGCTGGCCTGACCCGTAAAGAGATCCTCACCAAATACGTGCTGCTGAATCCCTATATCTGGCTGCTCTCGCTGTGCTACGTGCTGGTGTACGTGGTGCGCGCGGCGATTAACGACTGGGGCAACCTGTACATGTCGGAAACGCTCGGCGTCGATCTGGTCACGGCGAATTCGGCGGTCACCATGTTCGAGGTGGGCGGCTTTATCGGCGCGCTGGTGGCGGGCTGGGGCTCGGATAAACTGTTTAACGGCAACCGCGGGCCGATGAACCTGATTTTCGCCGCCGGTATTTTGCTGTCGGTGGGCGGCCTCTGGCTGATGCCGTTCGCCAGCTACGTGATGCAGGCGGCCTGCTTCTTCACGACCGGCTTTTTCGTTTTTGGCCCACAAATGCTGATCGGCATGGCGGCGGCGGAGTGCTCGCACAAAGAGGCGGCGGGGGCGGCAACCGGCTTTGTTGGCCTGTTTGCCTATCTTGGCGCATCGCTCTCCGGCTGGCCGCTGGCGCAGGTGATGGAAATCTGGCACTGGAGCGGCTTTTTCGTGGTTATCGCCATTGCCGCCGGCATTTCCGCCCTGCTGCTGCTGCCGTTTTTAAACGCCCAGGCGCCGCGAGAAGCGTGACCCACTTCACCTTTCTTCGCCGAAGGGCGTAAAACTAAGAAATTTTCCCGGTTTCGCCTGGACGCTGTCTCAGGCGAGTCTCCCGGCTGATTTTTACAATGCCTGCCATTCGCAGGTACTAAATCAGCTCAGGAGTCACCCAATCATGCTGGCCTTCTTAAACCAGGTGCGTAAGCCAACCCTGGACCTGCCGCTCGAAGCGCGGCGCAAAATGTGGTTCAAACCGTTCATGCAGTCGTATCTGGTGGTTTTCATCGGCTATCTGACCATGTACCTGATCCGCAAAAACTTTAACATCGCGCAGAACGACATGATCTCCACCTACGGGTTGAGCATGACGCAGCTGGGGATGATCGGTCTCGGATTCTCAATCACCTACGGCGTGGGTAAAACGCTGGTTTCTTACTACGCAGACGGTAAGAACACCAAGCAGTTTCTACCGTTTATGCTGATCCTTTCGGCCATCTGTATGCTTGGCTTCAGCGCCAGCATGGGTGCAGGGTCGACCAGCCTGTTCCTGATGATCGCCTTCTACGCTCTGAGCGGCTTTTTCCAGAGCACCGGCGGCTCATGCAGCTATTCGACTATTACCAAGTGGACGCCTCGCCGTAAGCGCGGCACCTTCCTCGGCTTCTGGAATATTTCTCACAACCTCGGCGGCGCCGGCGCGGCGGGCGTAGCGCTGTTTGGCGCCAACTACCTGTTCGACGGCCACGTGATCGGGATGTTTATCTTCCCGTCGATTATCGCGCTGATCGTCGGTTTTATCGGCCTGCGCTTCGGCAGCGACTCCCCGGAATCCTACGGTCTCGGTAACGCCGAAGAGCTGTTTGGCGAAGAGATCAGCGAAGAGGATAAAGAGACGGAAGAGAACGCCATGACCAAATGGCAGATCTTCGTCGAGTACGTACTGAAGAACAAAGTCATCTGGCTGCTGTGCTTCTCCAATATCTTCCTGTACGTGGTGCGCATCGGTATCGACCAGTGGTCCACCGTTTACGCTTTCCAGGAGCTGAAGCTCTCCAAAGAGGTGGCGATTCAGGGCTTTACCCTGTTTGAAGTGGGCGCGCTGGTCGGCACGCTGCTGTGGGGCTGGCTGTCGGATCTGGCAAACGGTCGTCGCGCGCTGGTGGCCTGCGTTGCGCTGGCGCTGATTATCGCCACCCTGGGGGTTTATCAGCATGCCAGCAATCAATACGTTTATCTCGCCTCGCTGTTTGCGCTGGGCTTCCTGGTGTTTGGCCCCCAGCTGCTGATCGGTGTTGCCGCGGTAGGTTTCGTGCCGAAAAAGGCGATTGGCGCTGCCGACGGGATCAAGGGCACCTTCGCCTATCTGATCGGCGACAGCTTCGCCAAGCTGGGCCTCGGGATGATTGCCGACGGTACGCCTATTTTCGGCCTCACCGGCTGGGCGGGCACCTTTGCGGCGCTGGATGCGGCGGCGATTGGCTGCATCTGCCTGATGGCCATCGTCGCGGTGTTTGAGGAGCGTAAAATCCGCCGTCAGAAAAAGACGCAAACGTTGCAGACTGCCTGAGTCATTGGGTGTGAGTCACGTTGCCCGGCCCCTGCGCCGGGCTTTTTTATGCCTCTTGCCGGGCGGTTTGATGATAGCGATACGGGGCCGCGATAAGTCACATTATGGTACGTCCGGCAGTCGACAGCGGGCAATTTCCCATTATGATAGTGGGGCTGCGATTGAATGAGAGGATGCATGATCTGGTTAGGACTGGCCACGCTGATAGTGGTATTTGTTGTGGGATTTCGGGTGCTTACCTCTGATTCACGCCGTGCGATTCGCCGTCTGAGCGAACGATTAGGCATTACGCCGGTACCGCTGGAATCGATGATCGATCAGCTGGGAAAAACCGCCGGCAACGAGTATCTGCGCTACCTGGAGCGGCCGAATGAAGCACATTTGCAAAATGCCGCGCAGGTGCTGCTGGTCTGGCAGGTCGCTATCGTCGACGGCAGCGAGCAGAACCTGCATTACTGGTATCGGCTGATGAAAAAGTCCCGCCTCGCGGCGCCGATTACCGAAGCGCAAATCCGCCTGGCACAAGGTTTTCTTCGCGAGCTGGAGCCGGAAGTGAGCGACCTGCACGCTTTGCAGGAGCGCTATAACGCGCTGTTTTTGCCGGAGGATGGCGTCCACTGGCTGCACTGATATCACTTTCCGGTGCACTGTTGGCTTCGTTAAACGTCACGCCGACGAGGCCACCGGTGCAAAAGTCATCGCAACAAAGCCATCATGCCAGTACCTCTAACCCATGTTTTTGCACGATGGTGAGTAATTTCAGTGCCAGCCCACCGGGGCGTTTTGCCCCGCTTTCCCATTTTTGGACCGTGGAAACGCTGGTGTTCAGATAGCGGGCAAAAACCGGCTGACTGACGTTGAGTTGGTCACGTAGAGCCTTAATTTCACCAGGTTGGAAATCGCTTACGCGGCTGATGCATGTTTCATCAAAGCTGCGCATTGTCTCCTGCGCGATCGCATCAACACTGTATAAACCTGCTGCAGCGCTATGGATAGCTTCAAAGGCGGGGCTTTTGAATTTAGTTTTTGCAGTCATGACAAATCTCCACCAATTCTTTTCTCTTAACCAATGCCGCCATTTTCTCCTCGCTGAGAAGGGAATAATGCCTGGCTAACTCACGGAACGCCGCGAGTTCTCGGTTATCGATATTGGCGATATCCTGTTTGGCGTATAAAAATGTGTAAAACCAATGCTCAGCGCCCTTTGCCAGAATAATTGCGCGATCGCGATTTTTATTGAGGCGTTTTTTGTAAACGCCGCCACCAAGGTTATCTGCTTTTCCCTGGAGAGTGGCTTCAATCGCTTTGCAGAGTTCGCCATCATCAATCGCATGGGCCCGGGCTTCCCTGGTAAACCATTTCGTTTTAAAAACACGCATTGGCTGACATCCTGTAACCATAAATATAGCACCAAGTGCTATGTTATTTCTTCCTCTTACTGTTCTGAAATACCTAAGAACGTGATTTTCCGGTTATGCGAGCAGCTACGCAGGGGCTTTGCAAGGCCTGAAAAGTTGTCAAAACGTTAAATTCGTCACATTTAAAATGTTACACTGCGCGGCTTCCCCGTGTTCAACCATGCAGGTAACTTATGACTCCTTCGAATGCCTCTACGCCACAGGCTCATCAGGCGGCGCGACCCAACTGGTCGGCGGTTTTTGCGGTGGCCTTCTGTGTGGCCTGCCTGATTACCGTTGAGTTCCTGCCGGTAAGCCTGCTCACGCCGATGGCGCAGGATTTAGGCATCTCCGAAGGGGTTGCCGGACAGTCGGTCACCACCACGGCGTTCGTGGCGATGTTCGCCAGCCTGTTTATCACCTCGATCATCCGCAGTACCGATCGCCGCTACGTGGTGATTCTGTTTTCGGTTCTGCTGACCCTTTCCTGCCTGCTGGTCTCTTTTGCTAACAGCTTTGCGTTATTGCTCCTCGGCCGCGCCTGCCTCGGGCTGGCGCTGGGCGGCTTTTGGGCGATGTCGGCGTCGCTCACCATGCGGCTGGTGCCGATGCGCGTGGTGCCCAAAGCCCTGTCGGTTATTTTTGGCGCGGTATCGATAGCGCTGGTGATCGCCGCGCCGCTGGGCAGCTTCCTCGGCGGGATTATCGGCTGGCGTAACGTCTTTAACGGCGCCGCGGTGATGGGGGTGGTCTGTACGATTTGGGTGCTGAAGGCGCTGCCGTCTCTGCCGGGTGAGTCGACCTCGGCGCAGCAAAATATGTTCGGCCTGCTAAAGCGCCCCGGCGTGATGGCGGGGATGTGCGCCATTTTTATGGCCTTCGCCGGCCAGTTCGCCTTCTTTACCTATATTCGCCCGGTGTATATGACGCTGGCGGGCTTTGACGTTGACGGCCTGACGCTGGTGCTGTTGAGCTTCGGCATCGCCAGCTTCGTCGGCACCTCGCTCTCTTCGATGCTGCTTAAACGATCGGTGAAAGCGGCGCTGGCGGTTGCCCCGGTGGTGCTGGCCATCAGCGCGGCGGTGCTGGTGCTGTGGGGGGAGAGTAAAATCGTGGCGTCGACGGTTGCCGTTATCTGGGGCTTTGCCTTCGCGTTGATACCGGTTGGCTGGTCAACGTGGATCACCCGCTCCCTGTCCGATCAGGCGGAGAAAGCCGGGTCGATTCAGGTGGCGGTGATCCAGCTGGCCAACACCTGCGGCGCCGCGGTTGGCGGCGTGGCGCTGGATCACCTTGGTCTGCTCTCGCCGCTGGTCCTCTCCGGTACGTTGATGCTGCTGACCGGCCTGCTGGTGGCGACGAAAGTACGAGTGTAATGGGGCCGCAGTCAGGCGAATCGTCAATAAAACTACGGGCGTTCGCCCTGCGCCAGACGACGGTTGATGTCGGCAATCACGCCCGGCAAATCCGCCAGCGTGTCCACCACATAGTGCGCCCCGGCGGCGTACAGCTTCCCGGCGGCGTGCTCGCGGCGGGCGGCGATCTCTTCGGCGCTCATCTGCTGATATTCCTCCCAGCTGGCGCCGAATTCGTTACCGGAAACCGTCAGACCCACGCTCCACATCCCGGCGTTTAATCCTTCGGTAATGCCGGGAGCGGAATCATCAACCTTGACGCAGTGGGCTACCGAGTCGATGCCGAGGGCAATGACGTTCTGTAACGCCATCCACGGGCCTGGCCGTCCCCCGACGGCGAGGTCGTCCGTCGCCACCCAGTGGTCAGGCGCATAGCCCTGCGCGGCGGCGGCCGGCGCCAGCTTTTCCATCACCAGACGCGGATAGCCGGAACAGGAGCCAATTTTTATGCCTTCGGCGCGCAGCGCGGCAATGGTGTCGACAACCCCGGCGATCGGCGCAGAAAAATCGACAACTTTGGCAATCTGCAGCGGCATAAAAGCAGCATAGATCGCGTCGATATCGGCAGCGTTCATCGCCCGGCCAAACTTCGCCTGCCAGCGGGCGTCCACGGCGGGCAGTTTCCCCAGCGCTTCAATATGCTGCCATTTGCCGAGACCCATCGGCACCCTGGCTTCTTCGAGCGTAATCTCCACGGCAAAAGCCTGACGGAAGGCCTCAACGAAAATCTGCGTCGGCGCGAAGGAGCCAAAGTCGACGGTGGTGCCTGCCCAATCAAGAATAACGGCGTTAATACGGTTCATGACGGTTCCTTAGCATTGCCAGTACATGGCGTTTTTGATGGCCGCCAGCAGGGCGGTGATGTCGGCGTCGTACACTTCGCCGATGTTGCCGATACGGAAGCAGTCGCTTTGCGACACCTTGCCCGGATAGATCACGAAACCCTGCACTTTAAGCCGCTGGTAGAAATCCTTAAAGCGATACTGCGGCGCATCCGGGGAGTAAAACGCGGTGATGATCGGCGAGTGCAGGCTATCGTCGAGCAGCGGCTGAAAGCCTAGCGTACGCATTCCCGCCACCAGACGCCGCTGGTTCGTGCTGTAACGCTGATGACGTGCGCGCACGCCGCCTTCCTCCGCCAGCTCCTTCAGCGCCTGGGCAAAGGCCAGCACGGTATGGGTCGGTGAGGTGAAGCGCCACTTGCCGTGGTTATCCTCCATGCAGCGCCACTGGGCGTACAGATCCAGCGACAGCGAGCGCGAGCGGCCCTGGCAGTTTGCCAGTTCCGCCTCCCGGGCAATGACGAAGGCAAAGCCCGGCACACCCTGAATGCATTTGTTGGCGGAGCTGATCAGATAATCGATATTCAGGGCGGCGACGTCCATGGGAATGCCGCCGAAGCTGCTCATGGCATCGACGATGTAGCGTTTGTCGTAACGTTTCGCCAGCGCGGCGACCTCTTCGATCGGGTTGAGCATGCCGGTCGTGGTTTCGCTATGCACCATGGCGATATGGGTGATCGCCGGGTCGGTTTGCAGGATCCGTTCGATCGCCGCCGCGTCCGGCCGCGCCACTTCGCCGCAGTCGTAGGGATGGTGCGCAATGCACATCAGTTTCGCCATCTCGATCATGCGCGCGCCGTAGGCGCCGTTGCTGATAATCAGCACTTTCCCCTGCGCGCCGATCGCGCTACCGA
This sequence comes from Klebsiella michiganensis, assembly GCF_015139575.1. Taxonomy (GTDB): domain Bacteria; phylum Pseudomonadota; class Gammaproteobacteria; order Enterobacterales; family Enterobacteriaceae; genus Klebsiella; species Klebsiella michiganensis. Next base: position 43,981 of record NZ_AP022547.1, read on the forward strand.
GCACCGCTTCAACCGCGTAGCTGCCGCTGCCTTGCAGCAGCACTGAGGTGTAGCCGTTAGCGGGCGTCGCCAGTTCCACCAGCCGTTGGCGAATGACCTGAACGACGCCGAGATTGTAGTCGTCGTCCCAGGTACAGCTATCGAACAGCATCGCCTCTTTTACCGTACGGGAAGTGGTTAGCGGTCCGGGCGTCAGCAGCAGATAATTACGCGAAGTCATTGTTTTCACCATTTGGTCTATACCAGATGTTTTTTATAATGACGATCGTGCCCCGAAAAGGTCAAAGGGAAAGTAGCGCTGCAACAAAAAATTCATCTGGTTATGTATAATGAGCGCATCAAATTTGGCCGCGAGCGAACATGAAATCACCCTCTGGCGAGACGCCACAGTATCTGCTGATCAAGGCGCAGCTTCAGGCGCGTATTCAAAACGGCGCGTTGAAGAGCGGCGATAAGCTGCCGTCCGAGCGCGAGCTGTGCGCGCTGTTCAACACCACGCGTATTACGGTGCGTGAGAGCCTGGCGCAGCTTGAGTCCAGCGGCGTGATTTATCGCGCCGACCGCCGCGGCTGGTTTGTTACGCCGGAGCGCTTGTGGTTGGATCCGACGCAGAATACCAACTTCCACAAGCTGTGCCTGGAACAGGGGCGGGAGCCGAAAACGGTGCTGCTCGACGGTCGTCTGGCCGCCGTTCCGCTGGACGTTATGGCGCCGCTGGCGCTGCAGCCGTTCGACCAGATCTACCTGCTCACCCGACTGCGCCATGCTGACGGGCGGGCAATCTGCTACTGTGAAAATCACTGCCTGCCGGCCAGGGTTCCGGAACTGCTGCGCCATGATTTAAACGGCAGCCTGACCGAAATTTATCAGACCCACTATGACCTGATATATACCAGTATGCATCTGTCGTTCTGGCCCACCTCAATGCCGCCCCAGGCCGCGGAAGCCCTGGGGGTGATGGAAGGGCGACCGGCGCTGCTCTTGCGCCGCCTCAACTACGATCAGCACGGGCGAATTCTCGATTACGATATCGAGTACTGGCGCCACGACAGCCTGCGTATTGAAGTCGATACCCATTGATTTTATTGGTCCTGCCCGAGCGTTTTCCCGGGTTGCGGCTGGCGCCTTACCCGGGCTACGGGTTTACCGCCGTTTGCGGACGGGTAGCCCGGGTATTGAATGCCTGTCGCGGGCGCCCCAGTGGCGCTGCGCTTACCGGGCTACGGGTTCACCGCTGACTGCGGACGAGTAGCCCGGACAGGCGCGTCAAGCGCCGCCTCCGGGAGGGGGTCTCCTGCGCCGGCGTCATCCTTTCGCCACACTTCATTCATCGTTTTGTCATAAACCCCCGGTAGCGTGAAAAACAATCTGGTCTACACCAGAATGACTAACTACCCGATGAGGCATATACGATGAAACTCTCCCGACTTGCCCTGCTGTCCCTGTTCGCGCTGACCAGCTCTCCGGTCTGGGCAGATGGCATCGTCACGGTTTACTCCGCTGACGGCCTGCACGATGGTGATAACAGCTGGTACCAGCACCAGTTCGCCGCTTTCACCAAAGCAACGGGCATCAAGGTGCAGTACGTGGAAGGCGGTTCCGGGGCGATTGTTGAACGCCTGGCAAAAGAGCGCACCAACCCTCAGGCCGATGTGCTGGTGACGGTGCCGCCGTTTATCCAGCGTGCCGCGAAAGAACAGCTGTTGGCCGAATTTCAGCCGCAGGACAGCGCCCGGATCCCGGGCGTACACGACCGCTACTCGCCGCTGGTGAATAACTATCTGACCTTTATCTATAACAGTAAGCTGCTGAAAACCGCGCCGGCCAGCTGGCAGGAGTTGCTCGATAGCCGCTTCAGGAACAAACTGCAGTACTCGACGCCGGGGCAGGCGGGTGACGGTACGGCGGTCATGCTACAGGCGTTTCACAGCATGGGGAGCAAAGAGGCGGGGTTCGATTATCTCGGTAAGCTCCAGGCCAATAACGTTGGTCCGTCTGCTTCTACCGGTAAGTTGACCGCGCTGGTCAATAAAGGCGAGCTGTACATCGCTAACGGCGATCTGCAAATGAACCTGTCGCAGATGGCGCGTAATCCGAATGTGCAAATCTTCTGGCCAGCGGACGCGCAAGGCGAACGCAGCGCGCTGGCGCTGCCCTATACCATCGGCCTGGTGCAGAACGGTCCGAACGGCGAAAACGGTAAAAAGCTGATTAACTTCCTGCTCGATAAATCCGCTCAGTCCAGCGTCAGCGCGCTCTCCTGGGGTCTGCCGGTGCGCAGCGACGTGACGCCGGAAGACGCTAACTTTAAAGCGGCGAAAGCGGCGCTTAACGGTGTGAAAAGCTGGGAACCCAACTGGGACGACGTTGCGGTTTCGCTGTCGGCGGATATTGCCCGCTGGCATAAAGTGACGGACAGCGAGTAAGCGTGATGTTAATGAAAACGACCGCTCCCCCCACCCCGTCGCTGGCGGGGACGTCCGGAATTACTCTCGACGCGCTGCGCGTTTCTTATCACGGCAACGTGGTGCTGAAGCCGCTGACATTAACCATTGAACCCGGTGAGGTGCTGGCGCTGATCGGCCCTTCGGGCTCCGGGAAAACCACGGTGCTGCGGGCGATAGCCGGTTTTGTGCAGCCTGCCGGTGGTCGAATTTTGCTTGGCGACACGGATATCACCCACCTGCCGCCGTATCAACGCGGCCTTGGTATGGTGGTTCAAAACTACGCCCTGTTTCCGCACATGAAGGTAGAAGATAACGTCGCCTTCGGCCTGCGGGCGCAGAAGCAGCCCAAAGCGCAGATCGCTGAACGGGTTCAGGAAGCCCTGAAAATCGTCGGCATGGCGGATTACGCCAGCCGCTATCCGCACCAGCTTTCCGGCGGCCAGCAGCAGCGCGTCGCAATTGCTCGCGCCATCGCCGTGCGTCCGCGGGTATTGCTGCTTGATGAGCCGCTCTCGGCGCTGGATGCGCAAATCCGTCACAACATGGTCGAGGAAATTGCCCGTCTGCACCGCGAACTGCCGGAGCTGACCATTCTCTACGTCACCCACGATCAGACCGAAGCCCTGACCCTGGCGGACAAGATTGGCATCATGAAAGACGGCTCGCTCATTGCCCACGGCGAAACCCATCAGCTTTACCACTATCCGCCTAATCGTTTTAGCGCTGAGTTTCTCGGACGTGCCAATATCCTGCAGGCGACGGCGCTGACAGATACCGCGGGACCTGGCCTGGTCAGCGTCAGCTGCGGCGGCGGATTGATCGCCGCGTTCAGCCGCGGCGGCCAGCATGGCAACAATAAGCTGCTCTGTATTCGCCCGCAGCATATGAGTCTCGCGCCGCGATCGGCCACCAGCAACCGGCTGAACGCCATCCTGACCTCCGTGCACTGGCAGGGCGATTTGACCCATCTGCTATGCGACGTGGCGGGGGAGGCGGTGCGTATCGTGATGACCCACGTGAATCCGCTGCCGCGTGCGGGCGACAGGCTGGCGCTCTATTTTGAACCCAACGATGCGGTCCTGATTGAGGTGTCATAATGTCGCAGATCTTAACGCTCCCGCGTCGCTCTGTTCATCTGCGGCCCTTACTGTGGCTGCTGCCGCCGCTGCTGGTGCTGGCGACCCTGTTTTTCTACCCGCTGCTGCTCATCGGCGAACAGGCGCTGCGCGATACCGAGGGCCACCTGGGCCTCGAAACCTTCTGGCAGGTGGTGGAGTCCCGGCGCTTTCTCAGCGCATTGCTCAATACCTTGCAAATCGCGGTTATCGCGACATCAGGCTGCCTGCTGCTCGGCAGCGTGCTGGCGCTGATTCTGGTGTTTATCCCGTTTCCCGGTAGCCAGCTGATTAGCCGGATAATTGATACCTTTATTGCGCTGCCGACCTTTCTCATCACCCTGGCTTTCACCTTTATTTACGGCTCCGCTGGTCTGCTGAACGGGACGCTGATGTCGCTGTTTGCTTTTGAACTGCCGCCGGTGGATTTTCTCTATTCGATTCAGGGGGTCATACTGGCGGAAATGACCGTCTTCACCCCTCTGGTGATGCGTCCGCTGATGGCCGGGCTGCGGCAGATTGATAAAAGCCAGCTTGAAGCGGCGAGCATCCTCGGCGCGCATCCGCTGCGGGTTATCGGCCAGGTGATTTTTCCGGCGGTGCTGCCGGCGCTAATGGCGGGCGGCAGCCTGTGTCTGCTGTTGACCACCAACGAGTTCGGCATCGTGCTGTTTATCGGCGCCAAAGGGGTAAATACTCTACCGATGATGGTCTACAGCAAGGCTATTCTCGAGTCGGACTACAGCGTCGCCTGCATGATTGCGCTGATTAATATTCTGCTGTCGCTGGGGCTGTTTATGCTCTATCGGCTGGCCGCCGCGCGTACCGGCGTGAGGAGATAACGATGTTGATTTGGTCGCGTAAAGGCCGTACGGCGGCGGGAGCGCTGGCGGTGACGCTGTTTGCCGGGTTTTTCTTCCTGCCGCTGGCGGTGATTTTGATGTCCAGCCTGAGCCAGCAGTGGAACGGCCTGCTGCCGTCCGGCTTTACCCTCGGACACTTTGTTAACGCGTTTCGCGGCGCCGCGTGGGATGCGCTCTTTTCCAGTCTGATGGTCGGGTTTTGCGCCAGCTTGTTCGCTCTGCTGTGCGGCATGTGGGCTGCGCTGTCCCTGCGGCAGTACGGTGCGAAGCTGCAAAAATACCTTGGGCTGATGTTCTATCTGCCAAGCGCCATCCCATCCGTTTCTGTGGGTCTTGGCATTCTGGTGGCCTTCAGCCAGGGACCGTTGCAGATGAACGGCACCTTTTGGATCGTTCTGGCGGCGCACTTCGTGCTGATTTCCGCGTTTACCTTCAGCAACGTTTCCACCGGTCTGGCGCGGATTTCCGCTGATATTGAAAACGTCGCCTCCAGCCTCGGGGCATCGCCGTGGTATCGTCTGCGCCACGTCACGCTGCCGCTGATGACGCCATGGATGATTTCGGCACTGGCGTTAAGCCTGTCGCTATCGATGGGGGAGCTGGGCGCGACGGTGATGATCTACCCGCCGGGCTGGACAACGCTGCCGGTGACGATTTTTAGCCTGACCGATCGCGGCAATATTGCCGATGGTTCGGCGCTGACCATCGTGCTGGTGGGCGTCACGCTGCTGCTGATGATTAAGCTTGAACGCATCGCCCGCCGGATGAGCCAGAGGTAATCTCCGGCTCCTTTTGCAAACCGCCTAAGCCAGTGGTAGCCGGGGTAAGGCGTTACGCCGCAACCCGGGGAATGCGCCGGGATGAATATATCGATGCGGCTTCTTCCCGGCTCGCGCTGCGCTTAGCCGGGCTACAGGTTACGATCTGATAGCCCGGATCGGGCTCTGACGCCGCGACCCGGGATGGTTTCACTCTCTTAGAACCACGCCTCAAACATGCCGCCGACGTTCAGCGAATCCAGCTGTTCGTCTTTGGTGCCATTGACCTTCGCGGTGCGCTTGTTATCCACCTGGCCGCCGGTCACGTAGAAGCGCAGCATCGGGCGGAACTCCGGCCCCATACCGATGGCGATGTTCTGCGACAGCGTCAGCTTCCAGCCGTGGTTATCGCCGCCCTGGTCGTAATCGACGCGCTGGTAGCCCGCTTCCAGCCAGGTGGAGTGCACATCGTTCCAGAAGTACATCGGACGGACAATGGCGCCGTAGTTTTTACGGTTATCGGTGTTGTCCTTGCCGTTGTCATAGTCGTGGAAGGCCAGCAGATATTCGATCTGCGCCTGCTGGGTGAATTTATGCAGCCCTTCAAAGCTGGCGTAAATCGCGGTCAGGTCATCGGTTTTGTTGTAGACGCTGTTATCCGAGTTATCGGAGTAGCGCAGGATCACTTTATTGACGCCGCTGTCGTTGGTGTGGCTGAGCACCAGCCCGCCCTGCCAGGCGTCGAGACGTTCGTCGCTGTCCACCGCTTTCGAATCGAAACCGTAGTTGGCGTAAACCTCAACGTCGATCGGCCCGGCCTTGATGTTGTGGGTTTTGGTGGTCAGGGCGTAGTGGCCGTTATCGCCGGTACCGGAGCCGCCGGTACAGGTGATGCGCGACGGGTTGGCCTCGTCGGCCATCACTTCCGGGCTACAGGACTCCACCTGCGACACTCCCGCCACGTCAAACTGCACGCCGCCGATATCAAAGTTCTTCACCCCGGCGCCCTGGCCGTCGTGGTTCATCCAGAAGTAGTCGTTGATCCCCTGTTGCGGGCGCTGATGGAAGTCGCGGCCGGCCCAGATATAGGCGTTGGGGTTAGACTCCAGCACGTTGGTGACGCCGACGTAGGCTTTTTTCAGGTTAACTTCATCGCTCCAGTGGTCAAACATGACGTTGATATCCCAGATCGCGCCTTTACTGCTCTTGAAGGCTTTGGTTATCTGGAATTCGCCGCCGTTGCCTTCGTTGCCTAAACGGCCGATCGCCGAAGCGCCGTTATAGGAGCCATCCACGCCGACAAACTTCTGATCGCCGGTCTGGAACTGCGCGCCGTAGCGGGCGTAGCCGCTGAACTTCAGGCCGAAGGGGATCGCCATATCCGGCGTGGCCGCGGTGGTCTGCGGGTTGGTGATAACATCCACTTTTTTATCAGCCGCGGCGTCGATTTTCGCCTGGCGTTCGGCCAGGGCTTTATCGACGGCTTTCGCCACAATGGCGTCTATCTGTTCTTGAGTAAATTCTTGCGCGAATACGGAAATTGGGCACAGCGCGGCGACGACCGCCATGGTTAATGGCAGCATTTTTACAGTTTTCATCATTATCTCGCTTTTAATAATTTATATATATCCTAAATAGTTCGAGTTGCAGGAAGGCGGCAAGGGAGTGAATCCCGATGAGCTTACTTTGGTAAGTGATTCGGGTAAGCGAGCGCAGCCAACGTACATGCAGCTTGAAATATGACGGATATATTTAGATAATAGCTATCCCGCCAGGATAAGCTGGTATATTTAGTTCGGGTACAGTTGCTAAATATTGATATAAATTAACGCTGGTATAAATGAATTAACTCTTCCGAAAATTCACGGGCGAGCAGTGAATTCATTAAGTGATCCTGAGCATGGACCATAATTAACGTCATCTGCTGGCGCGCTTCGCCAGCGTCCTGCTCGATAAGCCGGGTCTGCATCTGGTGCGCCCGGCGGGCGTAGCCATCGGCTTCATTCAGAAGCAAGCGCGCTTCATCTATATTACCGTTGCGGGCGCAATGGAGCGCTTCAAAACATAATGAGCGTGACTGGCCCGCATTAACGATAATTTCCATTACCGCATCTTCTAATTCAATCATGATAGATCCTGAGGTCATTAACTTTATTCTTTAAATAATGCAGTGAAAGTCCCTTTTCCACATTATTTATGCCGTCATTTTAAATATAATATTAAATATAGAGATTAATTATTGGCTGACCGTTTCGGCAACCGGCACTGCGGCTTTTGCTTTTTCAACTTCAGTTTTCATTAACGAGCGTTCATAGGCGCGCAGGAAGGGCAGGTAGATTACCGCCGACATCACCATGCAAATTAAACACATCACCACCGGGCTTAGCGTCCAGTTTGCAGCCCATGATGCGCCGATAGGCGCCGGCGTCGTCCACGGCGTCAGCGAAACGACCTGGCTGAGCCAGCCGAGGCGCGTCGCCCCGTAAGCCAGAACGGCGTTAATCATCGGCACAAAGACGAACGGGATAAACATCATCGGGTTCATGATAATCGGCGCGCCGAACAGAATCGGTTCATTGATATTAAAGAAGCTCGGTACGATACCCATTTTGCCAATGGTGCGCAGGTGGGTGACGCGGCTACGCAGCAGCAGGAACGCCAGCGGAAGCGTGGAGCCGACGCCGCCAATCAGCAGGTAGTGGTCCCAGAAACCCTGCAGATAGACATGCGGCAGAGCCGCACCGGCCGCCAGCGCTGCCTGGTTCGCCGACAGGTTGGCCATCCAGAAGGGGTTCATAATGCCGGTCACGATCAGCGAGCCGTGGATCCCGGCGAACCAGAAGATCTGGCACATCAGGACGGAAAGCAGAATCGCCGGCAGGGAGTCAGAGGCGGAAACCAGAGGCTCCAGCAGATGCATAATCGCCTGCGGCAGGATCATACCGGTCTGCGCTTCGATAAACAGATTCAGCGGATGCAGGGTCGCGATCACCACCAGCACCGGGATAAGGATTTCAAACGAACGCGCAACGCCGGTCGGCACTTCTTTCGGCAGGCGAATCGTAATGTTGTTCTGCTTTAGCCAGGCGTAAACGCGAGTGGAATAGATGGCGGTGATCAAGGCGGTAAAAATACCCTGACCAGAGAGGTACTGGGTGGAGATTTTGCCATCGGCGTACGGCGCGGCAACCAGTAAGAAAGCCATAAACGCCAGCAGACCGGACATCACCGGGTCGAGCTGGAACTGGCGTCCCAGGCTGGCGCCGATCCCCACCGAAATAAAGAACGTCATCACGCCCATGCTGAGGTTAAACGGCAGCATCAGCTGTTCGCGATACTGCTGGGAGAAATCCAGCCAGCCGCGGGCGAAACCGTTAGTGGTATCCGGGGAAAAAGGCGGAAAGATAAATACCAGCATGAATGAGCCGATGATCATAAACGGCAATGCGGCAGTGAAACCATCGCGAATCGCGATAACGTATTTCTGCTGCCCAAGGCGTCCTGCCAGCGGGGTAATTGATTGCTCGATCGCGGCAATCATGGACTGATACAGAGAACTCATTTGCACACCTCTTAATGCGCTTCAATCAGCGACAGGGCATAATCCAGGACGTTGTCTCCCCGCTGCATTCCGTAATCCATGGCGTTAATCGGCTGGACCGGAATATTCAGGGGAGCGGCTTTCTCAGCTAAGTTTTTCAGCATGTATTTCACCTGTGGTCCAAGAAGCACCACCTGGTATTGCGGAAACTGCATGTCAAATTCGGAAACTCCGTAGGCGTCAATCTGCACCGGCAGGTTACGTTCCTTCGCGGCATCAACCATCTTTCTGACCAACAGGCTGGTGGACATTCCGGCAGAGCAGCACAGCATAATCTTGTACATCGACGATCGTCCTCAAAATGTAAAAAGTTATTGCGTGGATGATTTGATATCAGACGGAAACCGGTTTCCATTTATAAAAAACAGAACTGTGATAACCGTCAAGATCTGTCAGTCAAAGGACGTGTTAATTAGATTTGGCTCACAAATTTTCCTGGTTTTTGCTACGATTTTCCATGAAACGGAAAATCGGTTTCCAAATAAAAAGGGAAACGGATATACTGCCGCTGGTTATTATTGAAGCGATTCAGGTTTAAGGATTTACAGGGATCGGACTGGCCCTGTCAGGGGAAAATAATGTCTACAATCAACGATGTATCACGGTTAGCTGGGGTGTCTAAAGCCACAGTCTCTCGGGTGTTGAGTGGTTCGCGCGGCGTAAAGGAAGCCAGCCGACAGGCGGTATTGCAGGCGGCGGAAGCGCTTAACTACCGGCCGAATATGATCGCGCAATCTTTGCTGAGTCAGACCACCGGCTGCATCGGCGTCATTTGCGCCCAGGACAACATTAATCAAACCACCAGCTATCTCTACGCGCTGGAAAAACAGCTCAGCCAGCACCAGATGCACCTGCTGCTGCGTTTTGCCAACAGCCGCGGCAGAGTGCTCCATTCGCTGGAAGAGTTGACCTGCGGCCTCTGCGATAATGTGTTAATCATCGGCGCGCGGTTTCCGCTCAATATCGACCGGCCCGACGTAGTGCTGATTGACTGCCTGGAAAGTGACGCAACGAATAGCATTCAGTTTGACCACGCCTTTGCGGCGGAAACGGCCTGCAACTATCTGATAAGCCAGGGGCGGCGGCAGATTGCGCTGATTCATCCTCAGGCTAACGGCTTTGCTGACCAGGTTCTGCTGGGCTACAAGCACGCGCTGGAAAAGAATTTTCTGCCGTTCAATCGCAACCTGGTTTTTCTCGACAGCCATTCGCCGTCCGTGGCGGTTCAGGAGCTGGTGAACAACGCAACCACCCTGAATTTTAATGCGTTATTGGTTGCCAACGAGCAGCAGGCGCAGCTGGTGGTGCCGCAGCTCCAGGCGTTTAATCGCGCGGTGCCGGAAAAAGTCATGGTGTTCAGCCTGGCGGGCTCGTTACAGCTGCCCGGTATTCCGACGATTCCGGCGATTGAATATTCCATGGACGCGATGGCCAGCCAGATAGTCAACTGGCTGACCGAGAAGACGCAAATGCTCGCTAGCAGCCCGCTGCGCGGAGATTTGATCATTCCGAACCGCTGATGGTGACGCCTCCGCGCCCGGTGCTAGGGCGTTGGGCACTGAATGCCGCTAATGGCCTTCTGATAAGCGGCGCTGTTGTTTTTATCCAGCGCCCGCGTCGCGCTTTGTACGGCGGTCTTATTTTCCGCTGATTCCAGCACGCGGTTAGCAAACTGCGTATCATCCAGCGCGCTGCTGGTAGGGCAATTTTTCCTCACATCCTTCACTATCTGCTGCTTTTGCTGTTCAAACTTCAGCCCGGAGAGCGGTGCAGCTGTCGCCACGCTGGAGAACATCAGGCTGGCTGCCAGCGAAAGCGCAAAACTCATTCTCTTCATTACGGATATCCTTATTTTTATTAAAGGGTTCCTCTAACTATAGACGCATTCCTGAACCAACATTTTGCGCGCTGGTTTCCATAAGAATGAGTCTGTTTCAGCCGCTGAAATTTATCTTTCGTATCGGCAAGCAAAGCCGTTGTTGCACAGGTGTTTGCGCTTTTTGGGACGGATATATTCCAGCCATTACGTTCCAGGGATGGCGGACCATGACGCAAAAAGGAACCCCCTCGACGCCGCACGATGCGGTTTTTAAACAGTTTTTATCGCATCCCGAGTGCGCCAGGGATTTTATCGACATTCATCTGCCCGCTTCGCTGCGCCAGCTGTGTAATCTGCAAACGCTCAAGCTGGAGTCCGGCAGCTTTATTGAGGCCGATTTGCGCGCCAGCTACTCCGACGTGCTGTGGTCGCTGAAAACCCGCGACGGTGACGGCTATATCTATGTGGTGATTGAACATCAGAGCACGCCGGATGCGCATATGGCATTCAGGCTGATGCGCTACGCGCTGGCGGCGATGCAGCGTCATCTGGATGCCGGGCACAAAACGTTGCCGCTGGTGGTGCCGATGCTGTTTTATCACGGCGCGAAAAGTCCCTATCCCTTCTCGCTTTGCTGGCTGGATGAGTTTACTGATACGCAGACGGCGCGACGACTTTATGCCGCCGCTTTCCCGCTGGTGGATATTACGGTGGTGCCGGATGACGACATTATGCAGCACCGGCGCGTGGCGCTGCTGGAGCTGATTCAAAAGCATATTCGCCAGCGCGATTTACTTGGCCTGGTGGAGCGATTAGCCGAGCTGTTGGTTAAAGGTTGCGCTAATGACAGCCAGCTGAAAGCGCTGTTTAATTACATGCTGCAGTGCGGCGATGCGCCTCATTTTGGTGAATTTCTTCACGAGGTCGAGCGGCGCGTTCCTCAACATAAGGAGGTACTCATGACGATTGCGGAAAGGCTACGGCAGGAAGGGAGACGAGAAGGCAAGTTGGAGGGCAAGTTAGAGGGCAAGTTAGAAGGTAAACAAGAGGGTAGACAAGAAGAAGCGTTGCGTATTGCCCGTTCACTTCTGGAGCAGGGGTTTGAGCGCGAGCTGGTGCAGGTGGCTTGCGAGCTGACGGATGACGACCTGAAGAGGCTGCAAACGCCGGTCGCAGCCTCTCCTGGCCGATAATCGTCAGGCCGTTTTAACCCGCCGCCGCGAATCCATGGCGATCAGCACCACCGACGAGAGAATCAGCAGCGTGCCCAGCCAGTCCGGGAGAGTAAAAGTGATGCCGAGCAGCAGCAGGGAGAGCAGGGCGCTACTCAGCGGCTCCGCGCAGCTGAGGATCCCCGCCTTCGCGCCGCCAATCTTCTGCGCGCCGTTCAGATAGAGGCTGAAGGTCAGCGAGGTGCCGATTACCACCAGGTAGAAAAAGGCCAGCAGCAGGCCGCCGGTCACCACAAAATGGTTGCCCTGTCCGGCGTAGAACGGCAGCAGCATGGCGCCGCCGAGCAGCATGCTCCAGCCGACAATCGGCAGCGTGCCGTAGCGGGCAATCAGCGTCGAAGGATAAGTCGTATAAAAAGCGGCGGCAAACGCCGAAGCAATCCCCCAGAACAGCGCCGTGGGGGAAATCGACAGCGTCGTCGGGTTGCCGTGGGTCACCAGCAGGAAAGTGCCCGCCAGCGAGGTGGCGATGGCCGCGAGCACCAGCGGGCTGGGGCGCGTTTTGCGGGCGATGGCAAACCAGGCGACGATAATCGTCGGCGACAGAAACTGCAGCACCGTCGCGGTGGCGGCGTTGGATTGCTCGATAGTCATCAGAAAGGTGTACTGCACGGTAAGCGCGCCGAACAGCGAAAAAATCAGCAGACTGGCGGCGTCTTTGCGGTTTTGCAGGACGCGGAAAATCTTATCGCCGTGGAAGAACGAGAGCATCAGAAGGATCAGGCCGGCGAACAGCAGGCGCGTCATGGTCAGAAACGGCGATGACATCTGGCTTTGCTGCATAATATATTGCGCGCAGACGCCCGAGCTGCCCCACAGCACGGCGGCGATCAGTACGTTCAGCATCCCTTTTTTGCTGGAGCCCATCTTTCCCTCAGGTGAAAATAGCGCGAAAGCAGTATCATAGCATGAGCACGCGCGGGAAGCGGGGCAGGAAAGGGTAGTCGGAGTATTTGCGTGCCCCTTGCGGCGGAAGATCGTTGGGTTTGGCGATCTGACGCGTAAGCTTGTAGCGAGTTAGATCCCGTCGAAAAGAAAATCCATTGAAGCTTTAACGACTTCGCGCTGGTGATTCAGATTACAAACTTCTTCACCCAGAACACGATGTGGGATGCTGGCGAGTTCGTGAGTCATCACGACGTATTCTTCCCCTTCTACGGTGACAAGCGGTGTTAAACGATCGGCGCGTGGACCTTTATAGTTTTTCAGTGGAAACAGTGGAATTACGACCCGAGTATTGCGCTTGCCGATAATGTCACTCTGTACATCAAGGAGGTAAGGATACGCAGCAATTCGACCTGTATTCTTATAAACGTAATACTGCATATTTAGAACGTCCTGTATTCATCAGAGAGAAGTCCATTTTCCTCAGTTAAATTATTGAGGTAGTCGATTGCCTGGGCATTTTCTTTTTGCCAGCGGGCTATTTCGAGGCTGTGGATTTCGCTTTTTAGAGCGTTAGTCAACGTTAGAGACAGATTGATGCCGACCTCACGAGCCTGTTTAACCAGGCCTGGGTCCAGTGTCACGCTGACGTTCTGCTTATTGCGTTTTGCGGCTGGCATAGGGAATCTCCTGTGTAATCTACACGTGTAGATTACACAGAAATAAATAAACCCGCCATTCGGCGGGTTAAAAAAGATTCAATTTTTATGCGCCGTGCGCGCCTCTTAGCTCAAATCAACGTTTTTACTGCCGAACAGCCAGGTCAGGGCGAAGCCGCACAGGTAAGAGACCGCCAGCCCGGCGGCATACACCGCCATTCCGGCGTAGATCCCGCTGCCGGAGGTCATCAGCGGCAGCGCCACCAGCCCGGACGGGCCAAATACCGTATTCAGGCCGACCGGTAGCCCCATCCAGGCGACAAGCCCGAGGAAGAAACCGCCGCAGGCGCCGCCGAGGCAGGCGGTGATAAAGGGCTTCATGCGCGGTAGCGTCACGCCGTAAATCAGCGGTTCGCCGATGCCGAGAAAGCCGGGAATAATCGCCCCTTTAATCTGCGTGCGCAGCAGAGAACCGTGCTTCGCCCGCCAGAACAGCGCCAGCGCCGCACCAACCTGTCCGGCCCCAGCCATGGCCAGAATCGGAAACAGCGAGTTAAACCCCTGCGCATCCACCAGCGCGAAATAGACCGGCACGAAGCCCTGATGGACGCCGAACATCACCGCCAGCAGGAACAGGCCGGCCAGTACCGCAGAGCCGAACGGGTTACCGTTAAGGTGCAGAAACAGCCATGACATCCCGGTGAACAGCCAGCCGCCGATAGGCATAATGACGGTAAAGGTGATCGCGCCCATGATCAGCAGCGTCACCGCCGAGGTGAGGATCATATCGAGGTTGGCAGGCATGATGCGGCGTACCTGTCGTTCCACCCACGCGCCGATAATCGCGGCGATAAGCACGCCGATAATATTGCCGCGCGGGTCAATACCGTGGCCGAAGAAGGTGGAAATCCCGGAATAGAAGCCGCTGGTGGCTTCCGGGTTATAGCCGAGAACAAACAGCGCAGCGATGATGGCCCCGTTGACCCCGGAGCCGCCGAAGGCTTTCTGGGCGTTATAGCCGATCAGGATGCTCAGGAAGGTAAACATCCCTTTGCTGAACACCTTCATGTAGCCGATCAGCGCCATCAATGTCGCGTTCGGATGCGCGTTTTCGAGGACAAATATCTGCTCCGCCAGGGTCGCGAACCCCAACAGCAGGCCGACGGCGATAAAGCCGGGAATGAGCGGGGTGAAGATGGTGGCGAATTTCGCGAGGAATTTTTGAATACCGCTGGTTTGCTTGCTCTTCAGCGCCTGTTTCTTTTCGGCGGCGACATCGGCCAGCGATGGCGCATCCGCCGGGGCCTCTTCCAGTAACGCATTCATCATTTCCGCCGCGCTTTGCGCCTTGCCGGGCCCAAGGACGACCTGGAACTGTTCATCGCTAACGATCACCCCCATTACGCCGTCAATCTGGCGGATGGCGGCGCTATCGGCCCGTGATTCATCGCGCAGGGTCAGGCGCAGCCGGGTCATACAGTTGCCCGCCTGCGCGACGTTCCCGGCTCCGCCAACGTGCTGCAGGATCCGCGCTATCATCTCTTTATTTATTTTTGCCATTGCAGATTACCCGTGAGTCAGCGGTCAGGAGTGGCTCAGCGCCTTGCGGATATAGCCATTATTTTTTGCCAGCAGCGCCTGGGCATCCGCGGCGCTTAAATCAGCCAGCACCATCACAATCGCCGTTTTGCAGTGGCGATCGCAGGCTTCCAGCGCGCTCTGGGCGGTTGCGCGATCGCATTCGGTCGCTTCCATGACGATGGACACCTGGCGCTCGATAAGCTTGGCGTTGGTCGCTTCCACGTCCACCATCAGATTGCTGTAGACCTTGCCGATGCGGATCATCGCCCCGGTAGAAATCATATTCAGCACCAGCTTCTGCGCTGTGCCCGCCTTCAGGCGCGTTGAGCCGGTCACCACTTCCGGACCCACGACCGGCGTAATGGCGACGTCCGCCAGCTGGGCCATTTCGCCGTGCGGGTTACAGCTGACGATGGCGACAAAAGCGTTCTGGCTGTGGGCATACTCCATCGCGCCGATGACGTACGGCGTGCGTCCGCTGGCGGCCAGGCCGACTAGCACGTCGCGGCTGCTAAAGTTCAGGTTCTGCAGGTCCATCGCCCCTTGCGCTTTGTTGTCTTCGACGTTCTCTACGGCGCTCAGTATGGCTTTATGGCCGCCCGCGATAATGCCCACCACTTGCTCCGGGCGGGTGCCGAAGGTCGGCGGACACTCGCTGGCATCAAGGATCCCCAGACGCCCGGAAGTGCCCGCGCCAATGTAAATCAGTCGACCACCCGCCTGCAGCGCCGCCGCGACCTTATCCACCACCTGGGCAATTTGCGGCAGATAGGGGGTGATGGCGTGAGCCACCTGCTGGTCTTCCTGGTTAATCACCGTCAGCATCTCTTCGGTGGTGAGGATATCAATGTTGGCGCTATTGGCGTTGCGGCGCTCGGTCAGCAGTTTGCTCAGGTCGATACTCATAGGAACCTCTTTAGTCACGGTGGCGGGCAGTATAAGGAATTAATTATTCCTTTCCTGTGAAGGTTATCACGATTGGTGTTGAAGGAATAATAGGAGATTACAGTACTGGCGGGAAAAATAGGGGTAATATAATTGGAATATTTTATTACCCCTGAGGAGGTTATGCGATGGGGCGCGGCTTTTTCAGGCCAATCAGCAGCGCGGCCAGATAGCAAAGGGTCATCGCGAAGCTCATTTTGAGCATCGTTTCGCCGCCGAGACCGGCCAGCGGCGCGGCAATACCGCCGAACACAAACATCAGCGTGCCCATCAGGGCGGAAGCGGTGCCGGACTGGCGGGCGTGAATGGCGTTCATCGCTTCCGAGCCGGCAACGGTACTGATACCGCTCATCATGGAAACGGTAAAAAACAGGCCGACCAGCGCCAGCGTCGGCTGCGGTAGCCAGGCGAAGAGCAGGGTGATGGCGGCAAACGCCACCGCCAGCAGCTGGCCGCCGCGCAGCAGGGCTTCGGCGCTGAAGCGGCGCGCCAGGCGGGAAAAGATCAGCGCCGCGATAATCAGCCCGATACCGTTAAGGCCGAACAGCAGGCTGAACTGCATCGCGCTCATGGCATATTCGCTCTGGATAACGAACGAAGACGAGCCGATATACGAAAACAGCCCTGCCATCATAAAGGCCTGAATCAGGCAGTAGCGCATAAAGCGGTGGTTTTTCAGCACCGGCGCATCAGCCTGCTGCCGCGTAGCCGAGGCGGCGCTTTTGGCCGGCAGCGTTTCGTGCAGCACCGTCAGGCTGAGCAGCAGCAAGACAACGCCGATCGCCGCCATCGCCCAGAACAGGATACGCCAGTCGAAGGCGGTGATGATCCAGCCGCCGAGTACCGGTGAAAGCACCGGCGCAATGCCGTTAACGGTCATCAGCAGGGCGAAAAACTGGGTCAGCAGCGTACCCTGATACCTGTCGCGGGCGATGGAACGCGACAGCACCGAACCGCCCGCGCCGGCGAAGCCCTGCAGAAAGCGCCAGGCGATCAGCATATGGATATCGTAGGTTATCGCGCACATCGCCGAGGAGAAGATAAACAGCAGCAGGGAGAGCGCCAGCGGCTTTTTACGGCCAATGCGGTCGCTCAGCGGGCCAAAAAACAGCTGTCCAAGGCCGAGGCCAATCAGCGCCGCGGTCAGCGAAAGCTGGGTCTGCGTGCCGGTGGCGCTGAGCTGCTGGGTGATTTCCGGTAGCGCGGGCAGATAGAAGTCGGTACACAGCGGCCCAATGGCGCTGAGCAAACCGAGAACCACGACCCAGGAGAGGGAAATTCGGGACATATCAACGGGCTCCTTGTCATCAAACCGGGCGTTGCCGCCCGGCAAAAGCGTTAGCTGGCGCCGCCTCCCAGCGACTGCCAGAGGGTAATGCGGTTTTCCAGATCCGTTTGCTGGAGGGAGATAAGCGTGGCCTGCGCCGACCACAGCGTTCGCTGGGCGGTCAGCACCGACAGATAATCTCCGACCCCGGCCTGATAGCTCTTCATCGCGATATTCAACGATTTCTGCTCCGCCGCGACGTATTTATTCTGCGCGTCCAGCTGTTCGCTGAGCGTTTCCCGGCGCGCCAGCGCGTCGGCGACATCCTTAAAGGCGCTCTGAATCGTCTTCTCATAGGTGGCGATCAGCCCCTTTTTCTCCGCTTCAGCATAGCGCAGCTGCGCCAGGTTGCTGCCGCCGGTAAACAGCGGCAGGCTGATGGACGGCGCGAATGACCACACCTGCATGCCGTGGCTGAACAGCGACGAGAGCGAGTCGCTGCCGACCCCGGCGCTGGCGGTCAGCGAGATGGACGGGAAGAAATTGGCCCGCGCCGCGCCGATATCGGCGTTAGCGCTCTTCAGATTATGCTCCGCTTCCTGGATATCCGGGCGGCGCAGTAGTACCGATGAAGAGACGCCCGCCGGCACCAGGGTGATACTCCGATCGCCAAGGCTTTCCAGCGTGCCGGGCAGCAGGCTATCCGGCACGGTTTCTCCGGCCAGCAGGTTGAGCGCGTTTTTATCCTGCGCCACCAGCGTGCGGTAGCTGGCGACGCTGGCGCGCGCCTGCTGATAAACGCTTTCGGCATCGCTCAGGTCGCCTGCCGAGGCGGTGCCGACTTCCATCTGGCGGGTGACGATGCGGCGCGAGTTCTCCGCGCTGGCCATGGTGTCCTGCGCCAGCGCCAGATTGCTGTTGTCCGCGGCGAGCGTTATCCATGCGGTGGTCAGATCGGCGATCATCGTCAGACGCGTATTCTGGGCGGTGAATTCGCTGGCAAGCCAGGTTTCCCGCGCCGCGCGCGTCAGGCTTTGGTTCTTGCCAAACAGATCCAGCTCGAAGCTGGAAACCGCGCCGTCGGCTTCCGCTGACGAGGTGAGGCCGCTGGCCACCGTTTTACTGCGGGTATGGCTCAGCTCGGCGTCGAGGGTCGGAAACAGCGAGGCGCGGGTTTCGCCAAACTGGGCGCGCGCGGCTTCGATATCGGCCAGCGCTTTCTGCACGTCGCGGTTGCTGGTCAAGGCGATGTTCACCACTTTTTTGAGGCGAGCGTCATTCACTACCTGCTGCCAGTCGCTGACTACCGCGGTTGCCTCGCCGTGGCTACCCGGCAGGGTCGCCGGGACAGGCGCGGCCGGACGTTCATAGTGCGGGTCGAGAGAGACGCAGCCCGCCGTCAGGAGCGCAACAAAAACTAAGGTAAAACGAAACATAACTTACTCCTGAGAAGAACGATGGCGGGTGAAGAAACGTTTCACCAGCACAAAGAACAGCGGCACGAAGAACACCGCCAGCAGCGTTGCGGTCAGGGTGCCGCCGATAATCCCGGTACCGATCGCCACGCGGCTATTGGCCCCGGCTCCGGTGGCGATCGCCAGCGGCAGCACCCCGGCAATAAACGCCAGCGAGGTCATCACAATAGGGCGTAGACGGGTCTGCGCGGCGCGCATGGCGGCACGCGACAGGGAGTAGCCCTCTTCCACCGCCGATTCAGCGAATTCGACGATCAGAATGGCGTTCTTCGACGACAGGCCGATGGTGGTTAATAGCGCCACCTGGAAGTAAACGTCATTGCTCAGACCGCGCATCCACGCCGCCAGCGCCGCGCCGAGCAGCCCAAGCGGGATCACCATGATCACCGAGAACGGTACCGACCAGCTCTCATACAGCGCCGCGAGGCACAGGAAGACCACCAGAATCGAGATAGCGTAGAGGCTCATCGCCTGGCCGCTGGCGAGTTTTTCCTGCAGCGACATGCCGCTCCACGCCCAGGTGGTACCGGCGGGCAGGTTATTGGCTAAGGCCTCCATCTTGTCCATTGCCGCGCCGGAGCTGAAGCCGCTGGCGTTCTCACCCTGGATTTCAAAGGCGGCGGAACCGTTGTAGCGCACCAGGCTTTCCGGACCGTATTGCCAGCGGGTGGTGGCGAAGGCGGAGAACGGCGTCATGCTGTCGTCGCTGCCGCGCACAAACCATTTACCGAGGTCGGACGGCACGGCGCGGGCGTCGCTTTCGCCCTGGATATAGACCTTCTTCACGCGACCGCGATCGATAAAGTCGTTAACGTAGGTCCCCCCCCAGGCGCTGGAAAGGGTATCGGTGACATCGCTTAACGACAGCCCGAGCGACACGGCTTTGTTATTATCGATATCCACCTGCAGCTGCGGCATTTGCGGCAGATCGTTGGCGCGTACCGACTGCAGCTCGGTACTTTGATTCGCCGCGGCCAGCAGCTGGCTGCGCATTTTCATCAGGCTATCGCGATCGGTACCGCCGCTGGCCATCAGTTCGAAGGTGAAGCCGTTGCTTTGCCCCAGGCCATCTACCGACGGCGGGGTCATGGCGAACAGGGTGGCGTCGCGAATGCTGCCGAGCTCTTTGGTGGCGCGCAGGGCGATGGCCTGAGCGGTATTTTCTTCGCCTTTACGTTCGGACCAGTTTTTCAGCGACACGAAGGCCATCCCGGCGTTTTGTCCGCTGCCGCTAAAGCTAAAGCCGTCGACGGTAAAGATCACGTCGGTATTGGCTTTCTCTTTCGTCAGGAACCAGTCGGTGACCTGGCGGCGAACCTCGGCGGTACGTACCGCCGTCGCCCCGGCGGGCAGCGTGTACTGGACCATGATTTCGCCCTGATCCTCCGTCGGCAGGAAGCTGCCCGGCAGTTTCCACATCGCCAGCGCCATGCCGCCGCAAATCAGGACAAAAGCGCCCATCATCATCGCCGAGCGGCGCAGGCCGCCAACAACACGATGCTGATAGCCCTGCTCGGTGCGTCCCCACAGGCGGTTAAAGGCGCCAAAGAAGCCTTTGGTATGCGGTTTAGAATGGCTCAGCAGCGCGCCGCACAGCGCCGGGGTTAAGGTTAAGGCGACCACCACGGAGAGCATCATCGCCGAGATAATGGTCACCGAGAACTGGCGATAAATCACCCCGGTTGAGCCGCCGAAGAAGGCCATCGGCAGGAACACTGCCGAGAGCACCAGGGCAATGGCGATCAGCGCGCCGGAGATTTCGCCCATTGATTTTTCGGTGGCTTTGCGGGCGGGCAGCCCCTCGTCGCGCATGATACGCTCGACGTTTTCCACCACCACGATGGCGTCATCCACCAGCAGGCCTATCGCCAGCACCATCGCAAACAGCGTCAGGGTGTTGATGGAGTAGCCGAACAGCGCCAGCACGCCGAAGGTGCCCAGCAGCACGACCGGAACCGCCACCGCCGGGATCAGCGTGGCGCGGAAGTTTTGCAGGAACAGATACATCACGCAGACTACGAGGATAATCGCCTCGAACAGCGTCTGAATCACATCCTCCACCGAGATTTTGATGAACTCGGTGCTGTCTTTCGGGTAGGCGATATCGTAACCCTGCGGCATCTGACGCTGGAACTCGGCAATCTTGTTTTTCACCAGCGTCGCGGTATTCAGGGCGTTAGCGCCCGGCGCCATCATCACCGCGATCCCGGCAGCCGGATGGCCGTTGAGATTGGCGGAGGCGGTGTAATCTTCGCTGCCCATCTCAACGCGGGCGACGTCGCTCAGGCGCACCACCGAACCGTCGCTCTTGCTCTTGACGATAATCTCTTTGAACTGGGCGACGGTTTGCAGCCGCGACTGGGCACGCACGGTGGCGGTCAGCTGCTGCGCGTTGGAGGCGGGTAGCGCGCCGATTTTACCGGCGGACACCTGCACGTTCTGCGCCTCAATGGCCGATTGCACATCGGATGGCATCAGCGAATATGAGGCCAGTTTGGTCGGGTCCATCCAGATGCGCATGGCGTATTCCGCGCCGAACACCTGCAGGCTGCCGACGCCTTCAATACGCGCCATCGGATCCTGCATGTTGCTGACCAGCCAGTCGGAGATGTCGGAGCTGGTGGCTTTGTTGTTTTTGTCATACACCGCGAGGATCAGCAGGAAGCTGCTCTGCGATTTCTCCACCGTTACGCCGGACTGCTGAACTTCGCTCGGCAGACGGGATTCCGCCTGCTGCACTTTGTTCTGCACCTGAACCTGGGCGGTATCCGGATCGGTACCCTGCTCAAAGGTGACGGTAATGCTGACCGAGCCGTCGGAGCTGCTGGTGGATGTAAAGTAGAGCAGGTTGTCCAGTCCGGTGAGCTGCTGCTCAATAACCTGGGTGACGCTGTTTTCCAGGGTTTCCGCAGAGGCCCCGGTGTAGGTGGCGGAGATTTTTATCGCCGGCGGGGCGACGTCAGGATACTGGGCGACCGGCAGGGTGCGGATAGCCAGAATCCCGGCGAGCATAATCAGAATGGCGATAACCCAGGCGAAGACCGGGCGTCGCACGAAGAAACGGGAGAACATCAGGCGTTGCCTCCGTCATTTTTGACTTCGGCGGCTTTGACCTGCTGGCCCGGCGCCACTTTGCCGGTTCCTTCGACAATCAACCTGTCGCCGCTCTTCAGGCCGTTGACGATAAGCCATTTGTCGCCGTAGGTTTCGCCGGTTTCCACGCTGCGCTGTTCAACCTTGTTATTAGCGTCAACCACCAGCGCGGTGGCATCGCCTTTGGCATCGCGGGTGATGCCCTGCTGCGGGGCGAGGATCGCATCGTTCATGATGCCTTCGTCTATGCGGGCGCGAACGAACATCCCCGGCAGCAGCACGTGCTGCGGATTGGGAAAGACCGCGCGCAGCGTGACCGAGCCGGTCGATTCATCCACCGCCACTTCGGTCAGCGCCAGGCGACCTTTTTCGCTGTAGGTGCTGCCATCTTCAAGAGTCAGGGTGACGTTAAGAGTATCGCTGTTGCTCGCCAGGCTTTGCTTACGCAGGCGCAGCAGATCGACGCTGGATCGGGTGAGATCGACGTACATCGTATCCAGGCCGCGGATCGTCGCCAGCGCGGTATCCTGATCGGCGGACACCAGCGCGCCCGGCGTGACGGAAGAGATCCCGATGCGCCCGGCAATCGGTGCGGTCACGGTGGTCCAGTTCAGGTTGATGCGCGCGCTTTCCAGCGCCGCTTTTTTCGACTCGACGCTGGCCTTATCCTGGTTACAGGTCGCTATCGCGTCATCGGCGTCCTGACGGGAGACGCCGTTATCTTTGACCAGCACCGCGTAGCGCTGGGCTTTTTGGCAATCGGCGATGACCAGCGCCTGGGCCTGTTTAAGCGATGCGGCGGCTTCGTTAAACGTCGCGCGATAGCTTGACGGGTCGATTTGGTACAGCGCCTGTCCGGCTTTGACCATATCGCCCTCGGTAAACAGGCGTTTTTGCACGATCCCGCCGACCTGCGGGCGCACTTCGGCGCTAAGCGAGGCGGTGGTGCGTCCGGTCAGGCTGCTCACCACCGGGACAGGCTGGCCGTGCAGGGTAACGACACCCACTTCCTGCGTCATCTGCTGCGGGGAAGCGTTTTGCGCATTATCGCACCCGCTAAGGAGAAATAATGCTGCTGCGATGGGGGCTAAAGTATATTTCATTATATTTTCTCAGGATGAACGACGTCCGCCCCGCAAATTCACTGGCGGGGTGATGGGCCGGGCGATGATGCATCTCCGGGCAAGCACAAATAACCCAATGGGAAATAAATATTCCTGTTTGCAGTAAATAACTCGGTGAATACCGCTATTGATTAAGCGGTTTTTCCGAGATTTTCCCGTGCGGCGAATACGGCATCAGACGGCGGTTACAGGCTCTGAACCGAGCGATAACGCCTGCTACAGGGCATTACTTGTGGGGTTCTCCATGGTTTTTGGTTTTGAGAATGATCGTTCTCATTTTTCCCCATTATACGTCTGTACCGAATGATGGGAAGGTTTTTTACACAAAATTTAGTGCAGGGAATTTAGTCAGGAAATAATGGAGAAAAAAAGGATATTTTGTGAAAGTAGGGTGGTGAATGGTCTGTGAAAAATAAAAGATGGAGATAATCAATGACATTAATAATAACAGAGAACATTAATCCCGCCGATCAAGAAGAGCTGCTGGCGGGACTGCGGGAATACAATCTGCGCTTTCTGGACCCGGCTCAGTTCGGCGAGCTGGGCGTTTATTCACGCGATGACGCTGGCGCGATGCGCGGCGGGTTGATCGGCAAACGCAAGGGCAGCTGGCTGTGTATTGACTATCTGTGGGTCAGCGAAGCCTCGCGCGGCAGCGGCCTTGGCAGCGAGCTGATGCATGAAGCGGAAAACCAGGCGCGGGCGCGCGGCTGCAGCCACGTGCTGGTGGATACGTTCAGCTTTCAGGCGCTGCCGTTTTATCAGAAGCTGGGCTATCAGCTGCAGATGTCGCTGCCGGATTTTCCGCACGTGGGCATGCAGCGCCACTATTTGTCGAAAGTATTGTAAGCCGGGCCTCAGGAGACCCTCCCGGAGGCGGCGCTGTGCGCCTGTCCGGGCTACCCGAACGCAGGCGACTGTGAAGCGGATTGAATCCTCCGGATGGCGGCTGTCGCCTTATCCGGGCTACCCGAACGCAGGCGGCTGTGAAGCGGATTGAATCCCCCGGATGGCGGCTGTCGCCTTATCCGGGCTACCCGATCGCAGGCGGTTGTGAACCGGATTGTATTCCCCGGATTGCAGACGGCTGTGAACCTGTAGCCCGGCTAAGCGCAGCGCGAACCGGGGGAATTAGCCGCCGATCCCCCGGCCTATCAGGGCCAGGGCGTGGCTGACAATCATCTTCCGGTCTACCGATTGCAACCGCGAATCGGTGTGGGGGCGGGAAAACGGCACCAGCACCAGGCTTATCAGGGTGGTAAACAGCAGCTCCGGGGAGAGCGCCGGATTAAGCTTGCCCTCCCGCTGCCAGCGGCGCACCGTCTCCAGCATCTTGTGGTACTTCTCATCGCCAAAACGCGCGTGCATATGCTGGCGCAGCACCGGCATCTCGCCGATGATCTCCTGCATCCACAGCGGCGCGAACCACGCGTTTTTCTCCGCCATGGCCGCCAGGGTTTCAATAAGCAGCGTAAAAGCGGTGACCGGATCGTCGCCGTGCGCGACAAAAATTTGTCCGATCTCGCTGCGTAGCGGCATAAAGCGCTCTTCGACCAGCTTTTCCACCAGCGCTTCGCGCGAGCTGAAATAGTAGTGCAGCATCGCGGGCGTTACCCCCGCCTCTTTGGCGATGGCGTTCAGCGAAATGCGGGCGATCCCGTGGCGCGCAAACAGCGCCAGGGCAATATCCATCAGCTGTTTGCGGTTGGCGGAGCCGGATTTCTGCCCGCGCGGGCGACCGGGACGACGCGGGGCTTCGTTGTCTTTTTGTGCTGACATCCTGTGGCGATCCCTTGACCAGATTCATCATTTCCCTAAATATTAATTATGCATTTAATTAATTTCAAGCGAGTGATGCTATGACATCTGAAATCGCCAGCCAACCGGCGGTGCCCTCGATCCGCCTGCTCTTCAGCGCCCTGCTGCTGGTGATGCTGCTCTCGGCGCTGGATCAGACTATCGTTTCCACCGCGCTGCCGACCATCGTCGGCGAGCTCGGCGGGCTGGATAAGCTCTCCTGGGTGGTCACCGCCTACATCCTGAGTTCGACCATCGCGGTGCCGCTGTACGGTAAATTCGGCGATCTGTTCGGGCGCAAAATCGTTCTGCAGGTGGCGATTGTGCTGTTTCTTGCCGGTTCCGCCCTCTGCGGGCTGGCGCAAAATATGACCCAGCTGGTGCTGATGCGCGGCCTGCAGGGGCTGGGCGGCGGCGGCCTGATGGTGATCAGCATGGCGGCGGTGGCTGACGTCATCCCGCCGGCGAATCGCGGCCGCTATCAGGGTCTGTTCGGCGGCGTCTTTGGTCTGGCGACGGTAATCGGGCCGTTAATCGGCGGCTTCCTGGTGCAGCACGCCTCCTGGCGCTGGATTTTTTACATCAACCTGCCGCTGGGGCTGTTTGCGCTGCTGGTGATCGGTGCGGTTTTTCACAGCAGCAACAAGCGCAGCCAGCACCAGATCGACTGGCTGGGGGCGATTTACCTCAGCATGGCGCTGCTGTGCATCATCCTGTTTACCTCCGAGGGCGGCAGCGTCCGCGCGTGGAGCGACCCGCAGCTGTGGTGCATCCTGGCGTTTGGCCTGGTCGGGATCGTTGGCTTTATTCATGAAGAGCGGCTGGCCAGCGAGCCGATTATTCCGCTCTCCTTATTCCGCAACCGCAGCTTTTTGCTGTGCAGCCTGATTGGCTTTGTTATCGGCATGGCGCTGTTCGGCTCGGTGACCTTCCTGCCGCTCTATTTGCAGGTGGTCAAAGAGGCGACGCCGACCGAGGCGGGCCTGCAGCTGATCCCGCTGATGGGCGGCCTGCTGCTGACCTCGATCGTCAGCGGGCGCATTATCAGCCGCACCGGCAAGTATCGCGTATTTCCGATTATCGGCACCCTGCTGGGGGTCGTCGGCATGGTGCTGCTGACGCGCATCACCATCCACTCCGCGATGTGGCAGCTGTACCTGTTTACCGGCGTACTGGGGGCGGGCCTGGGGCTGGTGATGCAGGTGCTGGTGCTGGCGGTACAGAACGCGATGCCCGCGCAGATGTACGGCGTGGCGACCTCCGGGGTCACGCTGTTTCGATCGATTGGCGGTTCCATCGGCGTGGCGCTGTTTGGGGCAGTGTTTACTCACGTGCTGCAAAGCAATCTCCAGCGCCTGCTGCCGGAAGGGGCGCAGCTGCCGAGGGCGCTGAACCCGGCGGCGGTACAGAATCTCCCGGCGGAGATCCGCCTCGATTATCTGGACGCCTTCGGGTCCGCTATCCATGCGGCGTTTCTGATGGCGGCCTGCATTATGGCGGTGGCGTTTGCCCTCTCCTGGCTACTGAAAGAAGCGCCGCTGAAAACCGGCACACGCTAGACGGCGGCGGCAATACGCAGCAGCGCCCGATGCAGAGCCGGCGCGGCGAAATCGATAAATTTACGCAGCTTAAGCGGAGCCAGATCCCGCGAGGTGTACAGCAGGTGCACCGGTGCAGGCTCTGGTTCCATCGCCTGCAGGAGCAGCTTCAGCTCGCCGCGGGCCAGGCCGTCGATCGCCTGGTAATGCAGCAGGCGCGCCACGCCGGCCCCCAGGCGGGCGGCGTCGGCGGCGCTCTCCGGCGTGGTCAGCGACAGCACCGGCTGCAGCGCCACCAGCCGGTCCTCCGCCTCTTCGGCGTTAAAGCGCCAGCCGCGATAAGGCATCGGCGATTCAATACGAATGATCGGTAGCGCGGCCAGCTCGCGCGGGCGTTCGGGTATGCCGTGTTTTTCCAGCAAAGCCGGGTGCGCGCAGGTCACAATGCGCATCTCGCCCAGCCGGGTGGCCACCATCCCGCTGTCCGGCAGCGTGCCGATACGCACCGCTAAATCAATATGATCGCCCACCAGATCGGCGTTGCGGTCGCTAAGCAGTAAACGGACGCGAATCTGCGGGTAGCGGGCGAGAAAATCCGTCACCACCGGCAAAACATGCTGACGACCGAACATGGTTGGGGCTGAGAGAACCAGTTCGCCTTTTGGCTCCTGATATTCGCCCGCCGCCTGGCGCTCGGCGTTCTCCACCTCTTCGAGAATGCGCCGCGCGGCGGCGACATAATCGACGCCGGCATCGGTCAGCGTCAGCTTGCGGGTGGTGCGGATCATCAGGCGCACGCCGAGGGTATTTTCCAGTTCGCCAATCTGGCGGCTAACGGTGGTCAGGGGCATATTCAGCGCCCGCGCCGCCGCCGACATACTGCCGAGTTCGGCCACTTTCACCAGCAGCGCCATCGCGCTGAGTCGGTCCATAATTATCCCGTTTTACGGAAAGATGATTGTCATATTGCCACTATTATCTTTTCTGTCAGCACAGTCCATGATGAGTTACGCCGCAACGCATCGGGAGGACCTATGCCAGCAGAATTTCTTGATATCGCCATGACGCCGGACGTGATGGATGTCCAGCATGAAATGGGCAGCGATGAGCTGTGGCAGTCGCCGCATCGCCAGCGCCGGGGTGAGCGCTTCGGCGCCAGCGAGGAGGCGATGATTGCCACCCGCGACAGCTTCTATCTGGCTACCCTTTCGCAAACCGGCTGGCCCTATATTCAGCATCGCGGCGGCCCGGTGGGCTTTCTGCATCTGCTGGATGAAACCACCCTGGCGATGGCGGATTTTTCCGGTAATCGCCAGTACATCACCACCGGCAACCTGCGCGGCAGCGATCGGGCCTGTCTGTTTTTGATGGATTACCCGCGCCGTGCCAGGCTGAAAATCTACGCCACCGTAGAGGTTGTGGCGGTGGATGCCGACCCGCAGCTGCTGGCGCAGGTCGCGCCGGAGAACTATCGGGCCCGGATTGAGCGCATCTACCGTTTCCACTTACAGGCTTTTGACTGGAACTGCCCGCAGCATATTACCCCCCGCTACACCGCCCGGCAGGTGGCGGAGTATAGCCAGACGCTGCAACAGCGTATTGACGAACTGGAGCGGGAAAATCAGCGCCTGCAGCAGCTTATATACCCAAAATAATTCGAGTTGCTTAAAGGCGGCAAGGGAGTGAGTCCCCAGGAGCATAGATAACTATGTGACTGGGGTGAACGAGTGTAGCCAACACATAAGCAACTTGAAGTATGAAGGGTATTCATACAGGAGATTCATGATGACCGAACAACGTCCGCCTCTGCCGCCGTTCACCCGCGAGAGCGCCGCACAAAAAGTCCGTGCCGCTGAAGATGGCTGGAACAGCCGCGATGCCGCTAAGGTCGCGCTGGCCTATACCATCGAGAGCGAATGGCGTAACCGCAGCGAATTTGTTCACGGCAGAACGCAGATTATCGACTTCCTGCAGCGGAAATGGCGTAAAGAGCAGGAGTACCGGCTGATTAAGGAGCTGTGGGCGTGGAGCGATAACCGTATTGCGGTACGCTTTGCCTATGAGTGGCACGACGACAGCGGCAACTGGTTTCGTTCATACGGCAACGAGAACTGGGAATTTGATCGGCACGGCCTGATGCAGACGCGCTACGCCTGCATCAACGATCTGCCCATTACGGAGAGCGAGCGTCTGTTTCACTGGCCCCAGGGCCGTCGCCCGGACGATCACCCGGGATTGAGCGAGCTGGGGCTGTAAGGCGCCGTTCTGCGGAACGAGCCTCACCGTTGAAGAGATCCCCGGAGGCGGCGCTGCGCACCTGTCCGGGCTACTCGATCGCAGCCGACGGTGAGCCCGTAGCCCGGGCAGGCGCATCGCGCCGCCCCCGGGAGAAAGGGGGAAGATGATTTTATTTCCGGTTGCGGTTTTTGCGTTTAAAACCCCAGCACAAAGTCGTTATAGTTTCAGACGAAAAAATAATAACGATTTCTATGGACTGATGGGGTGATAACAATGAAATTGCGTTTACGGACAGCCGCCGCCGTGGTGCTGGCGGGCCTGCTGCTGGCGGGTTGCGACCAGAAGGGCAGCGATGCGAAACACATTAAAGTCGGCGTCATTAACGGCGCGGAACAGGATGTGGCGGAAGTGGCGAAGAAAGTGGCTAAAGAGAAATATGGCCTCGACGTGGAGCTGGTGGGCTTTAGCGGCTCGCTGCTGCCGAATGAGTCCACCAACGCCGGGGATCTGGACGCCAACGTCTTTCAGCACCGCCCGTTCCTCGAACAGGATAATAAAGCCCACAACTATCGCCTGGTGGCGGTGGGCAACACCTTCGTCTTCCCGATGGCGGGCTACTCGCGCAAAATAAAATCCGTCGCCGAGCTGAAAGACGGCGCGACCATCGCCATTCCGAACGACCCGACCAACCTGGGCCGCGCGCTGCTTCTGCTCCAGCAGGAAAAGCTGATTACCCTCAAAGCGGGCACCGGCCTGCTGCCGACGGCGGTTGATATCATCGACAACCCGCATCACCTGAAAATTATGGAGCTGGAAGGGGCGCAGCTGCCGCGCGTCATCGACGACCCGAAGGTCGACGTAGCGATCATCAGCACTACCTACCTGCAGCAGACCGGCCTCTCCCCCGTACGCGACGGCATCTTTATTGAAGATAAAAACTCGCCCTATGTGAACATCATCGTGACCCGCGAAGACAACAAAGACGCGGAAAACGTCAAAGCGTTTATCCAGTCCTACCAGTCGCCAGAGGTGGCGAAGGCGGCGGAGACGATCTTTAACGGCGGCGCGGTGCCCGGCTGGTAATCACTCACACAAGGAGACGTGGCGATGACCCGGCAACGCCAGGCTGATTTGCTGCTCATAGCCGCGACGGTTATCGCCGCCTGCGGATGGATTTTTTCCCGTGAAGCGATTGCCGGCATGCCGGTTTTCGCTTTCCTCGGCCTGCGCTTTTTCTTCGCCGCGCTGCTGCTGCTGCCTTTCTGCCGCGGCCTTCGCGTCGAGAGGCAGCAGTGGCCGCGCATGATTATCAGCGGCCTGTGGTTTGCGCTAAACCTGTGCCTGTGGATCTACTCGGTATCAACGACCCCATCGCTGGGCGAAGGGGCGTTTATCATGAGCCTGTCGATGCTGTTCGTGCCGCTTACCGCATGGGTGATGATGAAGGTGCGGCCGGCGCGGGCCTACTGGGAGTGCCTGCCGATTGCGGTTGTCGGTCTCGGCTTACTCAGCCTGCATATGCCGATTGCGTTTCACCCCAGCCAGGGCTGGTTCCTGTTGACCGCGCTGGTGCAATCGATCTGGTTTTGCTACACCAGCAAAAGCGCCCGCGAGGTGCCGCTGATACCGCTGACCACCGTGCAGCTCGGCATTACCGGCATTGTCGGACTGGGGATCTCCGCCGCCGTTGAAAGCTGGACTCAGCCGTTTACCCTGCCGACCTTCGGCTGGCTGCTCGCCAGCATCGTTATCGCCACCAGCCTGCGCTTCGGCCTGCAAATGAAGGGGCAGAAGTACGCGGCGGTCGCCAGCGCGGCGATTATTATGGTGCTGGAACCGCTGCTCACGGTGATTGCCGCCGCGCTGTGGTACGGCGAACAGCTACCGCTGCAGAAAATTATCGGCGGCCTGCTGATCCTCGTCGCTCAGCTGTGGTTCCGCTGGCGGATGCTGAAGCCGCTACGCTAAACCGGTGCGCCGCTGCGCCATCAGATGCAGCAGCGGCACCAGCGATAGCCCGTCCGGCATCTCGCCGCGGGCGATCAGCTGGCCTATCTCTTCGAGGGTAAACCAGCCCGTTTCCATCACTTCATCCTGATCTTCATCCATTCCCACCCAGGTCAAATCGTGGGCCAGCCAGGTAATAAATAGCTGGTCGCTGCTGCCGTAGGAGGGGTTATAGCGGATAATTTCGTCGGCGCGCTGCGCCTGCCAGCCGGTCTCTTCCCGCAGCTCGCGCAGGGCCGCCTCGCGCGGGTCTTCGCCTTCATCGACGCCGCCGGAAGGAATCGCCCACACCACCCGATCGATCAGGTAACGGTAGTGGCGAATCAGCAGCACTTTGTCATCCTGCATCGCCACAATCCCCACCGCCGGGCGAGGATAGTGAATGGAGAAAAAATCCCGCCGATCGCCGGGTGCCATATCAATTCCGACCTTGCGCATGCTGAACCATGGGGTGTCTGCCAGAACCTCGACATCATGCATATCGGCGGAGGTGAGTTTCTTTTTCATCGTAGCCACTGTTCCTCAAAGTTGAGCGTTCAGCACACCATAGCCGGGAGCCGATGGCAACCGTCGCAGATTGGCCCGATTTCATCGTTCATTGCCCAAACGCCCATATTGCGCCAGGCTTGTGGGACGTACGATGTTCAGCAGATAACCGCGAAGAGGAATGAACATCATGAAAATCACCCATGTGCGTAATGCTACCCAGCTTATTGAATATGCGGGTAAAAAGTTTCTGATTGACCCGATGCTTTCAGCCAAGGGCGCCTGGGCGGGCTTTGCCGGTACCGCGCGCAGCGAGTTGCGTAACCCGCTGGTGGAACTGCCTTTTTCCATCGAAACGATCGTTGACGTGGATGCGGTTATCGTCACCCACACCCATCAGGATCACTGGGACGAGGCGGCGATCGCCGCGATCCCCAAAACCCTGCCGGTTTACGTCCAGCATGATGCCGACGGACAGCTGCTGCGCGGCCAGGGCTTTCGCGATATTCGTCTGCTCTCTGAGGACAGCGCATTTGCTGACGTTGCGCTGGTGAAAACCACCTCGGGCCAGCACGGCAGCGACCGCACCTATGCGGTGCCGGCAATGGCCGAGCGCCTGGGCGAAGCCTGCGGCGTGGTGCTGCGCCATCCGCAGGAGAAAACCCTATGGCTGGTGGGGGACACTATCTGGCGCGATGCAGTGGAAGCCGACATGCTCAGGCTGCGCCCTGACGTGGTGGTGCTGAATGCCGGGTATGCGCACGTCATCGGTTTTGGGCCGATCATCATGGGCAAAGAGGATGTGCTGAAGGCGCACTTCGTCCTGCCGGAAGCCAAAATCGTCGCCAGCCATATGGACGCGGTGAACCACTGTCTGCTGAGCCGCGATGAGCTGCGCCAGTACGTGGCTGACAATCAGATTGCCGAAGCGGTCAGCATCCCGCAGGATGGGGAAAGCATGGTCTTTTAGAAGCGGAGCGGGCGATGAAACTCACGGAAGTGGCGATTGTGGCGGTGGATGGGTTTAGCCCGTTTCACTACTCGGTGCCCTGTATGCTGTTTGGCGATATGGTCTCGGAAACCAAACGCTTTAACCTGCATATTTGCGCCGAACGGCCGGGGCTGCTCAGCGCCCGCGACGGCTTCGCGCTGAACGCCAGCGGCGATTTTTCCCTCCTGGCGCAGGCGGATATCGTGGTGGTGCCTTACTGGGGGGCGGTGAATCAGCGCCCACCGCAGCCGCTGCTTGACGGCCTGGTTCGCGCGCGCAATAACGGCGCGCAGATCGTCGGCCTGTGCCTCGGGGCGTTTGTACTCGGCTACGCCGGGCTGCTGGACGACAGGCGCGCGGCGACCCACTGGGAGTTTGAGCAGGATTTTCAGCGCCTGTTTCCACAGGTGCGGCTGGATATCAACGCGCTGTACGTTGACGATGAGGGGATTATCACCTCGGCGGGCACCGCGGCGGCGCTCGACTGCTGCCTGTATCTCATTCGCCAGCGTTTTGGCAGCCTTGTCGCCAATCAGATCGCCCGGCGGATGATCGTCCCGCCGCACCGTGAGGGCGGCCAGGCGCAGTTTATCGCCCAGCCGGTACCCAAAAACACCCGCGACGCGCGGATAAACGGCCTGCTTGAGTATCTCCAGCAGCACATCCGCGAACCGCATAATCTCGACTCGCTGGCGCAGGTGGCGGCGATGAGCCGCCGAACCCTGACCCGCCATTTCGCCAAAGCGACCGGCATGGGCATCGCCGACTGGCTGGCCGCCGAGCGCCTGCGGCGCAGCCAGATCCTGCTGGAGGCCGGGGATTTACCGGTCGGGCAGGTGGCGGAGGAAGTGGGCTATCGCTCCGCCGTAACCTGGCGCCAGCAGTTTAAAGCGCGCTTTGGCGTCAGCCCGGCGGAGTGGCGGCGCACTTTTCGTCGCGGGGCTTAGCCGCCGAGCGTGGCGCTGTCGATGACGAAGCGGTATTTCACGTCGCCTTTAATCATCCGCTCCCAGGCCTCGTTAATCTGGTCGCCGCGAATCAGCTCTATATCGGCGACGATACCGTGCTCGGCGCAGAAATCGAGCATCTCCTGGGTTTCCGGGATGCCGCCGATCATCGACCCGGCAATTGACCGGCGGCGGAAGATTAGATTAAACACTTCCGGCGAGGGATGCGGCGTGGCGGGCGCGCCCACCAGCGTCATGGTGCCGTCGCGCTTGAGCAGGGTGGTGAAGGCATCGAGGTTATGCGGCGCCGCCACGGTGTTGAGTATGAAGTCGAAGCTCTTCAGGTGGGCGGCCATTTCGTTTTCGTTGCGCGAGACCACCACTTCGTCCGCGCCCAGCTCCCGCGCCGCGTCACGCTTGGATTCCGAGGTGGTAAAGGCCACCACGTGGGCGCCCATGGCGTGGGCCAACTTGATGCCCATATGCCCCAGCCCGCCAATGCCCACGATGCCGACTTTTTTGCCCGGTCCGACGTTCCAGTGGCGTAGCGGCGAGTAAGTTGTGATGCCCGCGCACAGCAGCGGCGCGACGGCGGCCAGCTGCTCTTTGGGATGGCGGACGCGCAGCACGTAGCGCTGATGCACAACGATCTGCTGGGAGTAACCGCCGAGCGTGTGGCCGGGCGCGTCCTGCGTCGGGCCGTTATAGGTGAGCACCATACGATCGCAATAGTTTTCCAGCCCGTCCCGGCACTCCTCGCACTCTTTACAGCTGTCGACCATACAGCCGACGCCCACCAGATCGCCAACGGCGTGGCCGGAGACCCGGCTGCCTACGGCGGTCACCCGGCCGACGATTTCATGGCCCGGCACGCAGGGATAGAGCGTCCCTGCCCACTCGGAGCGGGCCTGGTGTACATCCGAGTGGCAGACGCCGCAATAATCAATGGCGATCTGCACATCGTCCGGCCCCGGTTCGCGGCGGGTGATGGCCATAGACCCTAACGGCTGGCTGGCCGAGTTCGTTCCAATAGCGTTGATCTGCATAGCAAAACCTCTTCTACATAACGGCGTTGAATAAAACGGAGGGGGGAGAGCGTTTTTTGAGCGGCAGGATCAAGCGTAGCCTGGTTGAGGCGCGATGGGTGGGGGAGAGCTCAAAGGGTTAAAGATGGGCTCACCCCCGCAAACGGAGTACAGAAAATATCAGGGCGCGACGGGCGTCAGATAATCCAGCCGCAGCGGCCCGGCAAGCAGGCTATCCATCTGCGCAATAAAATCCTGGAAGTGCGGCAGGGTGATATGCGCGTCCAGCGCTTCCTGATTGCGCCAGGATTCGCGCATATAGAACGTATCCGGCGCATCGCGCAGCTGAAACAGGGCGTAATCGAGGTTGCCTGGCTCCTGACGCGTCGGCAGCAGCAGCGCCCGCAGGGCCTGGCGCAGCGCGTCGCTGCGGCCCGGTTTCGCCGTCAGCACCGCGAGAAGTGAAATCACCTCGCCGCTCATCTTAAAAACCCTCCAGCACGATTTTGCCCACCGAGCGCCCGGTTTCCAGCTGCGCGTGCGCTTTTTGCAGATTGGCGGCGGTGATGGCGCCGTAGTGCTCGCCGAGGGTGGTCTTAATGGTGTTGTCGTCTATCAGCGCCGCCACGCGGGTCAGCAGCTGATGCTGGGCGATCATGTCCGGCGTGTCGAACATCGAGCGGGTAAACATAAATTCCCAGTGCAGGGAGATGCTTTTCGCCTTCAGCGGCACCACGTCGAGGGTTTCCGGGTCGTCAATGAGCGCCAGCTTGCCCTGCGGTGCGAGAGCGGCGATCAGCTGCGGATAGTGCTGGTCGGTATTGGTCAGGCTGGCGACGTGGGTCACCGCTTTGACGCCAATCCGCGCCAGCTCTTCGGCGAGCGGTTTGCTGTGATCGATAACATGATGCGCGCCCGCTTCCCGTACCCATTTCTGGCTTTCCGGACGCGAGGCGGTGCCAATGACCGTCATACCGGTGAGCTTGCTGGCGAGCTGGGTCAGTATCGAACCGACGCCGCCCGCCGCGCCGACGATCAGCAGCGTGTCACCCGCGTTGCCGCCTTCCTCTACGCCAAGACGGTGGAACAGCAGCTCCCAGGCGGTAATGGCGGTGAGCGGCAGCGCGGCGGCGGCGGCATTATCCAGAGAACGCGGTTTGCGGGCGACGATGCGCTCATCCACTAACTGAAACTCGCTGTTGCTGCCAGGACGGCCCAGCGCGCCGGCGTACCACACTTCATCTCCCGCGGCGAACAGCGTCACCGCGCTGCCGACGGCTTTCACCACGCCCACCGCGTCCCAGCCCAGCACGCGCGGGGTATCGGCGTTAAACCCGGCGCGGACTTTGGTATCCACCGGGTTGACGGAAATAGCCTTCACTTCAACCAGCAGGTCATGTCCCTCGGCAACCGGCTGCGGCAGCTCGATGTCGGTTAAAAAAGGAATATTGCTGCCTTCTGCCGCCGCGCGGGTAATGGCGATCGCTTTCATACACTCTCCGGTTTTGAATAAGGTTCATCGTTTGAATGTATTGAGGATAGACCGCGGCACGCGGGGGAAAAATGGCCCGACGGCGATAACAGTTATATTGAAAAAGTGAAAATCAGCGGACGCGATAAAAATCGAGCATCACGCCGTCCTGCGTGCGGCCGCCGGAACAGATAAACAGCGAGGTGGTCAGCCAGCGCAGCGCAGGCGCATCCACTTCAAAAGTCGGTACGGTACGAAAATAGATAGCTTCCGGCGGAATATCGCTAAAAAAGCGCATATCGTCGCCGAAAAGACGCTCTTTGTACTCTTCGGGTAGGCGGCGAATGCCGTTGTTTTCGATGTATACCGTGCCTTCTTCCACGTGTAATGCATAGCGGGCAGAGAGGCGGCAGGTGCCGTCAGGTTCGACGATCTGGCTGTCGACGCCGCCGGGTAAGACGTGGCCGTTAAGCTCACCGCGTACGGTTCCGCTGAGGATTGGGATCAGCTGACGTTTCCCGCTCTGCGGGCTGCGGGAGACGATGACCGGTTTGTCTACCTGAATGGTGATAGAGAAGCTGTGTTCGAGTTCGGGTGTCATCATTGGTCTCCTTTCTAAGCCACGTTATCCCGTTAGTGTAAGGATTTAAAGGTGAAGGGAATAACGCAAACATTGGATGGAAATGATTGGCTGGGGAGATGGAAGTGAACAAAAAACCGCCGCGATCGCGGCATTATTTGGCGTATTCTGCTGACATAATGCTTTCACACGGACGCGAGGAATAAAGATGAATACGCTATTTCTGATTGGCCCCGGCGGGGTGGGAAAAAGCACGGTTGGAGCGCTGCTGGCGCAGGCGATGAGCTACCGGTTTATCGATCTCGATAGCGAATTTTGCGAGCAGATTTTAAATATTCGCCAATATATTCAGCGCAATGGATACGAGCGCTATGTGCGTGAGAACGCCGCGCTATGCTCTCGCCTGCTGGCGGAGAATCCGCATGAAAAGCGATAGCCAACGGCAAGGATGACTTGCAGGCTGTAGTGAAGCCGGTTGCGGCTTACCTGGCGACGACCTTCCTGTTGAACTTGTAAGTAAGACTTACAGGTTGCGTTTTGATCAAGTTCTTCTTCTTCATAGATCGCTTTAATGTGCTGTGTAACTGCCTGGGGAGTGATCTGATAAAGATTTGCGATGGATGCCTGAGGGAGACAAAGCGTATCGCTTTCAAAGCGGCATTCTACGCGTACTTTCCCATCACCGCTGGCAAACATAACGAATTCACCTATTGGGGGCGAAGTTAAATGTTCATTTGGCATATAGCCTCCGGGTTAACCTGCTTTGGTTCGCATAGTATGTCAGAAGAGCATAAATTTCATTAGACGGACGATTAACCCGGCGTCATTTGGGAGCGGCTATCCAGAAGGCGAACATGTCCGGGCGTCAGACGAGATGAAGCGTATTGTTGACGCTTTTAAAGGATTGCTGAATTTGCAGTAGCTCCGCTTTAAGCATTTCTTCCTTATCGCTCTGCGGCAGCAGCACAATACAGCCATCCATTACCTTAACCGTGAAGCGCTTTCCGGTATCGAACCCCGCTGCGCGTAACCACTTGCCGGAAAGGGTAAGACTTACGAGCTGGTTTAAAGAGCTGGCGAGAAGCGCTAAAAGCGAAAGGTATTGAACCGAAAGGCTGATTTTCTGGATAAGTTCACATGGATAAAAATGATTGAACTGGCGGAAGATCACAGGAGTTGAACCTGCCCGGGACCGCTGGCGGCCCCAACTGGATTTGAAGTCCAGCCACCTCACCGGAGATGACGATCTTCCGCGCCTCGATTGCTACATGGAGGCGGGGCGCATTATAGCTACTTTCCTGCATTAACCACATCCCCCAACGCACTTTTTTACTGTTAAAACTGGACTTTACAGAACCTTCTTAAACAATTCCTTGCAAAATCCGTGGCTTACACTTTTACACACTCTTTCAGGCTACCGGGATCACATAAAACAAGAAACGTAATTTGAATATGAGATATCGCAATTCATCTTACTGCGCGGATGGTTTACAAAGCATGTAACCGGTACCAACCCGCGGCAGCGCTGAGAGAAGAGTGTGCGATGAAAGATCATATTTTGTCCGTCAAAGAGAAGATTGGCTACGGCATGGGCGATGCCGCAAGCCACATCATTTTTGATAACGTCATGTTGTATATGATGTTTTTCTATACCGATATCTTTGGTATTCCTGCCGGCTATGTCGGCACCATGTTCCTGCTGGCCCGCGCGCTGGATGCGATATCCGACCCCTGCATGGGGCTGCTGGCCGACCGTACCCGCAGCCGCTGGGGGAAATTCCGCCCGTGGATCCTGTTCGGCGCGATTCCGTTCGGCCTCGTGTGCGTACTGGCCTACAGCTCGCCGGACCTGAGTCATAACGGCAAGCTGATATACGCTGCGGTCACCTACACGCTGCTGACCCTGCTTTACACCGTGGTCAACATCCCGTACTGCGCGCTGGGCGGGGTCATCACCGACAACCCAACGCAGCGTATCTCCCTGCAGTCCTGGCGCTTTGTGCTGGCGACGGCGGGCGGCATGCTCTCCACCGTCCTGATGATGCCGCTGGTGAACTTTATCGGCGGCGAAGACAAAGCCTTTGGCTTTCAGGGCGGCATCGCGGTGCTGTCGGCGATCGCTTTCCTGATGCTGGCGTTTTGCTTCTTCACCACCAAAGAGCGCGTCGAAGCACCGCCGAGCTCTACCTCAATGCGGGAAGACCTGCGCGATATCTGGCGCAACGATCAGTGGCGTGTCGTTGGTCTGCTGACCATCCTCAACATCCTCGCGGTCTGCGTTCGCGGCGGCGCGATGATGTATTACACCACCTGGATCATGGGATCTGCTGGTCTGTTCACCGCCTTCCTCACCACCTACTGCGTCGGCAACCTGATTGGCTCGGCGCTGGCGAAGCCGCTCACCGACTGGAAATGCAAAGTCAGCGTCTTCTGGTGGACTAACGCCCTGCTGGCGGCGC
The DNA here is from genome assembly GCF_015139575.1 of Klebsiella michiganensis. Lineage (GTDB taxonomy): Bacteria > Pseudomonadota > Gammaproteobacteria > Enterobacterales > Enterobacteriaceae > Klebsiella > Klebsiella michiganensis. The sequence continues at coordinate 82,384 of NZ_AP022547.1, forward strand.
TGAGCGTGGCGATGTTCTTCGTGCCGATGGACGCCGAAATCACCATGTTCGCCTTTATCTTCGTGATTGGCGTGCTGCACCAGCTGGTGACGCCGATTCAGTGGGTGATGATGTCCGACACCGTCGACTACGGCGAATGGTGTAACGGCAAACGCCTGACCGGTATCAGCTTTGCGGGCACCCTGTTCGTGCTCAAGCTGGGCCTGGCGCTGGGCGGCGCGCTGATTGGCTGGATGCTGGCGGGCGGCGGTTACGATGCCGCGGCCAAAACCCAGAACAGCGCCACTATCACCATCATCATCTCATTGTTCACCCTCGCTCCGGCGGTCTGTTATCTGCTGAGCGCGGTTATCGCGAAACGCTACTACACCCTGAAAACCCCGTTCCTGAAAAAGATGATGGCGGAGCTGGCTCAGGGCGCGCGCCGCAACGAACACGACTTCACTTCAGCGCCGAACGGCAAAGAATTGCAAAACTAAGAGGAAGCTATTCATGAAAATCAGTGATGGAAACTGGCTTATTCAACCAGGGCTCAATCTGATCCAACCTGTACAGGTGTACGAGGTTGAGCAACAGGGCAACGACATGGTGGTCTACGTCGCGTCGCGCGAAGTGCGCGAGCGTGCCGCCCAGCTGGACGTCCCGCTATTTACCGTGCGCTTCTTCTCCCCGCAGGAAGGGGTGATTGGCGTACGTATGGAGCACTTCCAGGGCGCGCTGAACAACGGCCCACACTATCCGCTGAACGTGCTGAAAGACGTCAAGGTGGAGATTAACAACGGCGCTGAGTATGCCGAGCTGAAGAGCGGCAATTTGACCGCTCGCGTCACGAAAGGCGACTTCTGGTCGCTGGATTTCCTGCGCGACGGCGTGCGGATTACCGGTAGCCAGCTGAAAAACGACGGCTACGTGCAGGATACGAAAACGCATCGTAACTATATGTTTGAGCGCCTGGATCTCGGCGTCGGCGACACCGTTTACGGCCTCGGCGAGCGCTTTACCGCGCTGGTGCGCAACGGCCAGACGGTCGACACCTGGAACGAAGACGGCGGCACCAGCACCGAACAGTCGTACAAAAATATCCCGTTCTATCTGACCAACCGCGGCTACGGCGTGCTGGTGAATCATCCTGAGCGCGTCTCTTTCGAAATCGGCTCCGAGAAAGTCTCTAAGGTGCAGTTCAGCGTCGAAGGTGAATACCTGGAGTACTTCGTTATCGACGGCCCGACCCCGAAAGAGGTGCTGAACCGCTATACCCGGTTTACCGGGCGTCCGGCGCTGCCGCCGGCCTGGTCTTTCGGCCTGTGGCTGACCACCTCGTTCACTACCAACTACGATGAAGCGACGGTTAACAGCTTTATCGACGGCATGGCGGAGCGCAACCTGCCGCTGCACGTGTTCCACTTTGACTGCTTCTGGATGAAGGCTTTCCAGTGGTGCGATTTTGAATGGGATCCGGTGACCTTCCCTGACCCGGAAGGCATGATTAAGCGCCTGAAAGAGAAAGGGCTGAAGGTCTGCGTGTGGATTAACCCCTATATCGGCCAGCGTTCGCCGGTGTTTAAAGAGCTGCAGGAGAAAGGCTATCTGCTGAAACGCCCGGACGGTTCGCTGTGGCAGTGGGATAAATGGCAGCCGGGCCTGGCGATTTATGACTTCACTAATCCGCAAGCCTGCCAGTGGTATGCCGACAAGCTGAAAGGCCTGGTAGCGATGGGCGTTGACTGCTTCAAGACCGACTTCGGCGAGCGTATCCCGACCGACGTGCAGTGGTTTGATGGTTCCGATCCGCAAAAAATGCACAACCACTACGCCTTCATCTATAACGAGCTGGTGTGGAACGTACTGAAAGAGACCGTCGGCGAGAAAGAAGCGGTGCTGTTCGCGCGCTCCGCCTCGGTGGGCGCACAGCAGTTCCCGGTGCACTGGGGCGGCGACTGCTACGCCAACTATGAATCGATGGCGGAAAGCCTGCGCGGCGGCCTGTCGATCGGCATGTCCGGCTTTGGGTTCTGGAGCCACGATATCGGCGGCTTCGAAAACACCGCGCCCGCCCACGTCTACAAGCGCTGGTGCGCCTTCGGCCTGCTGTCGAGCCACAGCCGTCTGCACGGCAGCAAATCCTATCGCGTGCCGTGGGCCTACGATGACGAGTCCTGCGATGTGGTGCGCCACTTCACGCAGCTGAAATGCCGCATGATGCCGTATCTGTACCGTCAGGCGGCGCTGGCCAATGAGTTCGGTACGCCGATGCTGCGTTCGATGATGCTGGAGTTCCCGCACGACCCGGCCTGCGACTATCTGGATCGGCAGTACATGCTGGGGGATTCCGTGCTGGTGGCGCCGGTGTTTAGCGAAGCGGGAGACGTCCAGTTCTGGCTGCCGGAAGGCCGCTGGACCCATCTGTGGCATAACGATGAAGCGCAGGGTAGCCGCTGGCATAAGCAGAATCACGATGTGCTGAGCCTGCCGGTGTACGTGCGTGACAACACTCTGCTGGCGCTGGGAAACAATGATCAGAAGCCAGACTACGCGTGGAACGAAGGTACCGCCTTCCAGCTGTTTTGCCTCGACGATGGTCGCGAAGCCGTCTGCCAGGTGCCGGCCGCGGACGGGTCGGTGGTCTTTACCCTGACGGCGAAACGCCAGGGCAACGTCATCACCGTCAGCGGTGACGGTGAGGCCAGCGGCTGGACGCTGTGCCTGCGCAACATCCAGCAGGTGGCGGGCGTGCAGGGCGGGACTCAGGCGGGTAGCGAGCTGGGCGTGGTGGTGACCGCGCAGGGCAATGCGTTGACGATTACGCTGTAAGCGCTTTGTAGCCCGGACAAGGCGCGTCAAGCGCCGCCTCCGGGGAAGGTGCCAAACCTGATGCATCAGCGCTGCTGCTTCCCGGCTCGCGCTGCGCTTAGTCGGGCTACAGGTTTCCAGCCGTCTGCACGCCGTAGCCCGGACAAGGCGCGTCAAGCGCCGCCTCCGGGGAAGGTGCCAAACCTGATGCATCAGCGCAGCTGCTTCCCGGCTCGCGCTGTGCTTAGCCGGGCTACAGGTTTCCAGCCGTCTGCACGCCGTAGCCCGGACAAGGCGCGTCAAGCGCCGCCTCCGGGAAGAAGGTGCCGAACCTGCTGCATCAGCGCTGCGGCTTCCCGGTTAGCGCTGCGCTTAGCCGGGCTACAGGTTTCCAGCCGTCTGCACGCCGGTAGCCCGGACAAGGCGCGTCAAGCGCCGCCTCCGGGAATGCTGTCAGGCTAAAGGCGGTTAACCATTCCCGGGTATATTCTTATGATGAATTGAGATCGCTATCACGTATATTTCTTCCTGAAATGTGATCTGAATTATAATTATTCCTTAATCCCTCTCTTCGTTTTATTTCTGTCCGGATGTCTGGACAAAATTTAGTATTGTTGTTTACGCCTCTGCTACTTATATTTATCCTCAATGATTTATGTAGCGCTCGCGTGGTATCGCGCTGGCCTCCAGACATTAATCTGGTATGCAATAAGGGTAAATAATGCAAATGATTACCTCACGACAGAACAGATTATTGAAATTTCTCCTGCCCCGCAGAGAATACGTTACGCTGCTGAAAATTGCTGAATATTTAAATGTGTCAGAAAAAACGGTTCAGCGTGATTTACGCTTTTTAGAACAGTGGTTATCTGAGTGGAAAATGACTATCGACAAACGCTCAGGTACCGGCGTGATGCTGATCGCTGATAATGTCACGGATCTGCTGCAATTAGACCAATTACTCAGTAACGAGGGGGAGGACAGCGATGTCATGATGAATAACTCCCGGCGTGTGAAAATTGCTTCGCAGCTCTTAAGTGAGACTCCGCGGGAGACATCAATTAATAAGCTCTCTGAGCGTTATTTTATCAGTAGTGCATCTATCGTTAATGATCTGAAAATTATTGAGTCATGGATTGCTCCGCTCGGCTTAACGCTGATTCGTAGCCAGAGCGGGACGCATATTGAAGGCAGCGAAAACAGCGTCCGCCAGGCGATGGCGTCGTTAATTAATGGAGTGATTAATCATAATGAGCCCGGCTGTATTATCCATTCCCGGCTGGACTCAGGAAGCTATAAAGCGCTGGTGCATTATTTTGGTGAGGATGACGTTTTATTTGTTCAGTCATTATTACAGGAAATGGAGCGCAAGCTGTGCTGGTCATTAGGCGAACCGTATTATGTGAATATTTTTACCCATATCCTCATTATGATGTATCGCATTACCCGTGGGAATGCCTTACCGCGGCGTGAACAGGGGCAGCAGATTTTTGATGAGACGATATTTAGCGTTGCCCAGAATATGCTGCGAAAAATTGAACACCGTATTGACCATTCGTTGCCGGAAGATGAAGTCTGGTTTATTTATCAGTACATCATCTCCTCTGGCGTTGTGGTGGAAGAGCGAGATGATGTCAGCATGGTGCGCTATATGCATTCTAGCGATGAGGCCCGACAAATTACCGATCGCCTGATTAGCGCTTTTTCCACCATGATTGATCTCGATTTAACCGCCGATCGCGCGTTATACGATGGCCTGCTCATTCATATCAAGCCGCTCATTAACCGCCTTAATTTTCGGATTTATATTCGTAACCCTCTGCTTGAGGATATCAAGGGCGAGCTGACGGACGTGTGGCCGCTCACCCAGCGGGCGGTCAATCAGGTTTTTAGCCGCTGGGGCGAGCGTGCGGTTTCCGACGACGAGATTGGCTATCTCACCGTTCATTTCCAGGCGGCGATGGAAAGACAGGTCGCCAGCAAGCGCGTTCTGCTGGTTTGTTCTACCGGAATCGGCACATCTCACCTGTTGAAAAGTAGAGTGTTGAGAGCGTTTCCTGACTGGACCATCGTCGGCGTGGTTTCGGCAAGCAGCCTGCATACCCTTCAGCCGCAGGACAAGATTGAACTGGTTATTTCGACGATCAATCTGCCGGAAATAGCTTTGCCGGTAGTCTATGTTAGCGCATTTTTTAATGATGCCGATATCCGGCGGGTTACGGAAAAAATCGTTACCGACAAATTACATCGTGCGGCAATATCTGCTGTAGATAATGAAGTTTTATATCCATGAGGTAAAGAATATGGACATAACCAGGATTTTAAACACCAAACGCGTTTTGTTAGATATGCACGCTACGAATAAAGCGGAAGCCATCGAGGAGTTAACCGACTTATTACAAAAAGACGGGGCGATAAGCTGTCGAGAAACCTTTATTCAGGATGTCTGGCAGCGTGAGTCGGAAGGCTCAACGGGGTTTGAAAATCATATTGCGATCCCGCATGGAAAGTCGTCCGCCGTTGTTAATACCACCCTTGCCATTGGCCGCACCCGGCAGGATATCGCCTGGGAAACGCTGGACGGCAGCCAGGTACGCTGCATTATTTTATTTGCCGTTCGTCTGGAAGATCAAAATACCACCCATATTCGCCTGTTGTCCCAGGTCGCCGGAGCGCTGGCGGATGATGACATTATTGAACAACTGCTCAAAGAAACCAGTCCGCAGAGGATTATTGATCTGTTTAACCAATATGCCGAGTCGGACATTTACTAACAATAACTAGCGGAGTCCGAGATGAATATTGTCTGTGTTGCTGCCTGTACCGCAGGTATTGCTCATACTTATATTGCACGTGAGAAGCTGATTAAAGGCGCGAAAGCGCTGGGCCACAATGTCAAAGTCGAAACCCAGGGAACCATTGGTACTGAAAATGAACTGGCGGCGGAAGATATTGACGCTGCGGATGTCGTTATTCTTGCCATTGATGTGAAAATTAAAGGCGAAGAGCGTTTTAAAAATAAACGGATTGTCAGAGTAAAAACGGAAGTCGTGATTAAGTCGCCGATTCAGTTTATCGAAAAGGTCGAAAAATCCTTAGCGAATGCCTGATCCTTAATCTGGAGGGATCTACCATGAGTGAGAATAAAATTCCCGTCTCACAGGAAATTAAGAAGCATTTATTAACCGGTATTTCATGGATGATACCGCTGATCGTCGCCGCCGGGATCTGTATCGCGCTGGGACAAGTCCTTGGCGGGACGAACGTTGGCGAGAAAACCGGCACCATTCCGTGGATGTTAAACCAAATCGGCGGCTGGGGAATGGGGCTGATTGTGCCCTTGATCTGCGCCGCTATCGCTTACTCCATTGCCGATCGTCCTGGATTTGCTCCGGGTTTGATCGTGGGTTTTGTCTGCGGGCAAATTCATACCGGTTTTATTGGCGGCATGCTGGGCGGCTTCCTCGTGGGCTACACGGTACTGGCGCTAAAACACTATATTCGGCTGCCGAAGTCGATGCAGGGGCTGATGCCGATTATGGTGCTGCCGGTATTAAGCACCATCATTAGCGGTTTGCTGATGATGACCCTGATCGGCAAGCCCATTGCCTGGCTGCAGGACGCGCTGATTCACATGCTGGAGTCGATGCAGGGCGGCTCGCGTTTCCTGCTGGGCGCCATCCTTGGCGCCATGGCGACCTTCGACTTCGGCGGTCCGGTGAATAAAACCATGTCGCTGTTTGCCGATGGTCTGCTGGTCAGCGGCGTTTACGGCCCGGAAGCGGTGAAGTTTGTGGGTTCGATAATCCCGCCGTTCGGTATCACCCTCTCGTTCCTGCTGACCCGCCATAAATATACCCGTGCTGAACGCGAAGCCCTGAAGGCCGCGTTCCCGATGGGGATCTGCATGATCACCGAAGGGGTGATCCCCATCGCCGCCCGCGATCTGCTGCGCGTCGTGGGATCCTGCGTGGTGGCGTCAGCGGTGGCCGGTGGCCTGATCATGACCTGGGGCGTGGAGAGTCCGGTGCCGCACGGTGGAATGTTTGTGGTGCCGCTCTTTACGCATCCCCTGCTGTTCTGCCTCTCTCTGGCGATTGGCACCGTGATTTGCGGTGTGATGCTCTCGCTGTGGAAAAAGCCGGTAACCGAGCGCGATGAAGAGTTTGATGAGCTGAACGACCAAAAGGTCAAAGACGACGAAATCACCTTTACCCTCGAATAAACGGAGGCCCTATGTTTGCCGATATGAAAAGTATGGTGATCAAAGCCTGGCGTGAACGGTATGCCCTGCTGGCGATTAACTGCATGAACCTGGAAAGCGCACGCGCGGCGGTGCGCGTGGCGGAAAAACATCGCGCGCCGATTATTCTCAACCTGTATCAGGGGCATCTGTCGCACTTTCCGGCGACGACGGCGGCGGCGGTAGTCAGGGTACTAGCGGAGGAAGCGAGCGTACCCGTGACGTTAAGTCTCGATCACGGCAAAGAGCCGATAAAAATACGTCAGGCTTTCCGCGCCGGATTTAGCGGGTTAATGATCGATGCTTCGGCGTTCGCGCTGGCGGAGAACATCCGCCAGACCCGAGAGGTCGCTGAACTGGCCGCCAGCGTTGGGCTGTGCGTGGAGGGCGAACTGGGGCACCTGGCGGATGCGCCGCGCTACGACCAGGCCAGCAATGCCGATTTAATGACCCAGCCGCAGGACGTCCCTCCCTTTATCGAACAGACCGGGATTGACCTGCTGGCGGTCTCCGTGGGAACCGCCCACGGTATGTACGCCCCCGGCGTAAAACCGATGCTCGATTTCGACCGCCTGGCGCAGATACAGCGCGCGTCATCCGTGCCGCTGGCGCTGCACGGCGGGAGCGGTACGCCGTTCGAGCAGCTGCAACGTTGCCCGGAATTCGGGGTCGCAAAAATCAACGTTGGGGCGGCGGTATTTGAAGCGGGGAAAGCGGCGCTGCTGCACACCCTGTGCCACGACAGCACCATTGAGCTGGCCGATGCGCTATCGGTGATGGAGCAGGCCAGCGCTGACGCCATCGTTCCCTATTTACACGCATCCGGCTCAATCAACAAAGCCTGATTAAATCTCAGTAAGGCCTTCCATGCCGGCGCCCGTATGCCCTGGCAGGGCTTACCACACCCTGAAACTGGAGAATAACGATGTTAGTTTCAATGCACGAATTACTTAAACCCACCCGTGAACATGGTTTTGCTATCGGCGCATTTAACGTGGCGGATAGCTGTTTTATTCGCGCCGTGGTGGAAGAGGCGGAAGCGACAAATACGCCGGCGATTATTTCCATTCACCCCAGCGAGCACGATTTTGTGGGCGACGCGTTTTTTAGCTACGTGCGGGATATCACCCAGCGCAGCCGCGTGCCTTTCACCCTGCATCTGGATCATGGCGCCTCGGTGGAACATGTTCTGCGCGCCATTCAGTGTGGCTTCACCTCGGTCATGATCGATGGTTCGCTGCTGCCTTATGAAGAAAACGTGGCCCTGACCCGCGAAGTGGTGCGGCTGGCGCATGCGGTGGGCGTGTCGGTCGAAGGTGAGCTGGGGACCATCGGCCAGACCGGAACCTCTGTGGAAGGCGGCGTGTCAGAAGTCACCTATACCGACCCGGCGCAGGCGGAAGATTTCGTCGCCCGTACCGGCGTGGATACGCTGGCGGTAGCGATTGGCACCGCGCACGGTATCTATCCGAAGGGGATGCAGCCGGAGCTGCAGATGCACATTCTGCGCGATATCGCCGGGCGTCTGTCGATTCCGCTGGTGCTGCACGGCGGCTCGGCTAATCCGGATGCGGAAATTGCGGAATCCGTTACGCTTGGCGTCGGCAAAATCAATATTTCCAGCGATATGAAATATGCCTATTTCCAGAAAGCGCGCGAAATTCTGACAAAAGAGACATGGTGGGATCCGAATGTCATTTATCCGGAACCGATTAACGCCGCGCGGAAGGTGATTCGCCACAAAATGAAGCTCTTTGGCTCTACCGGCAAGGCCAGCCTGTACTAATCCCCCGGCGGGGCGGGGAAACCTGCCTCGCTATGAATAAGGAGGCCGGTATGAAGTATTTGGGGCTGGATATCGGCGGGAGCAAAATCGCCGCCGTAGTGATGGATGAACAAGGCCATGAATGGAGGCGTTTTCGCATTGAAACGCGAAAACAGACCCGGCAGCAGTTTATCGCAACGCTGGTGGCGTTAATCACCGCGATTGGGGATGAGCTGGCTCAGCCTTTGGCTATCGGTATCGCCCTGCCGGGGAGTATCTCCCCGCAGACCGGCAAGATCCGCAATGCCAATATTCAGGTCATCAACGGCTGCCGCTTACAGGATGAGCTTGAGCAGCGCCTGGGCCAGCCGGTTGTGCTGGCGAACGATGGCAACTGTTTCGCCTTATCAGAAGCCTGTGATGGCGCAGGTGCCGATTATTCGCTGGTATTTGGCATGACGCTGGGGACCGGATGCGGGGGCGGTATTGCGCTTAATCGCCAGATTTTCCCCGGCGCGTCAGGGATTGCGGCGGAGTGCGGGCATATCACGCTGCCGGGATATCAGGAGGTCAACGATGGGCCGCCCGAGCGCTGCTACTGCGGAAAATATAACTGCGTCGAGTCCTTTATTTCCGGCACCGGGCTGAGCGCGCGCTATCGTTTGATGACCCGGCAGGCGCTCAGCAGTCAGGCTATTATCGCCCGGGCGCTGGAGGGCGAGCATGCCGCCTGCGAGCAGGTGCTGCGCTTTCGCCAGCAGCTGGCGCGGACGCTGGCGACGGTGGTGAATCTTATCGATCCCGGCGTGATTGTTCTCGGCGGCGGTCTGTCTAACGTAGCGCTGCTGGTGAACGACCTGGAGGCGGATGTCGCCCCGCTGGTGTTTACCGACCATTTCACCACCCCCATCGTGCCTGCCCGACATGGTGACAGTAGCGGCATGCGCGGCGCAGCCTGGCTGGCCGTCCGCAGCGGAGTCGAAAATGAAACGTTCACAGATTAACTACGCGATTGATAAAGCGCATGCTATCGCCGAGTCCTTTCGCATTTGCTTACCCGAGTTTGCCTGCTTTACCGCCGATATCTGGGCGAAAAAGCGGTTTGAAGAGTGGCGAGAAGTTCGGGATCTACAGCTTGGCTGGGATATTACCGATTTTGGCAGCGGCCGTTTTCAGGAAACCGGACTGACGCTGTTGACCCTGCGTAACGGCGCGCCGGGCGATTCGCGCTATCCCAAGCCCTACGCCGAGAAGATGTTGCAGATTCAGCAGGATCAGCAAACCCCCTGGCATTTTCATTATCACAAAATGGAAGATATTCTGAACCGCGGCGGCGGCCGGCTCTGTCTGCAGCTGGCATGGGCGACAGAAGATGAACGGCTGGATATGCAGCGCAGCGTGAGCGTCGCGGTTGATGGCCGCCAGCGCACGCTGAAACCGGGAGAAACCCTGGCTCTTAACCCCGGGCAGGGCGTTTGCCTGCCGCCCACGCTGTACCACCGTTTTTGGGCTGAAAACGCGCTGGTAATGGGCTGGGAAATTTCGATGGTGAACGATGATAAGCGCGACAATCGTTTTCTGGAAGATAGCGGTCGCTTCCCGATGATTCAGGAAGATGAACCGAAAAAATGGTTATTGTGCAGTGAGTACGGACGCTGAAAAGAGATAGACGTTGTCGAATCCACCACCCTCCTTACGGAGGGTTTTTTTATTCCATTTTGTCTAAAAAAGTAACGTTCATTTCATTCTGGTGATTGATGCCACAGACGCCAGCGCCGCCGGGTGATAGCGTAGTTTAGCGCTGAGAGGAGCCCGGTATGGATTTAGAAAACATCTTTCGTGACGTTAAGCTAAGCAAAACGGAAATGACCGTGCTGCGTTTTATTCAGAACGATCCTGAGCAATGCGTTCGCGAAGGGATCCGCGCCGTGGCGGAGCACTGTTATAGCAATCCCTCTTCGCTGGTACGCCTGGCGAAGAAGCTGAAATTCAGCGGCTGGCTGGAGCTGGTCTATTTTATTAAATTCAATATCACTATGCCCAAACTCGATGTGACCAACGACATCGATTATATGAGCATTCAGCCGGTGGAGCGGATAACGCCGTTGCTGGAAAGCCTGCAACATCACCGCATTTTGATTCACGGCAGCGGCTTTTCGCAGCTGATCGCCCAGTATATTTATAATAAATTTTTGGTGACCGGGGTGAATGCCAGCCTCGCGCTGTGGCCGGATTACGAAATCCTCGAGCAGAAGAACGCCGCCAAATTTGATTCGATCTGGATTATTTCCAAATCCGGACGCAGCAGTTCGGCGCTGAACTGGGTGAAGGCGCTGGAAGGGAAAGAGATTAACCTGGTCTGCTTTACCGGCGATTATCAAAGCCCGCTGGCGCAGGCGGCGGATACGGCGTTTATCATCCATGATCCGCAGAAGTTCGATGATGATATTTACTGGAGTAACCCCTTTTTTGGCTACTGCATACTCGGCTTTGAGCGGCTGCTGAAGATGTGGTTTATGCAGACGGGGATCCCCGGAGGCGGCGCCTGAGGGCCTGTCCGGGCTATCGGCTGCGATCCGGTAGATACTGTGAACGCCTGCAACCATTTTTAGTTGCCGATACTTTCTCCGGCTCCCGGATGACAGGCACACCAAAGACAGCACTCTCTGGTGCTGTCGTTTTTTCTCAGGGAACGTTGTTACGCTATCAACAGCTCATGCTGTGACGCATCGAACGCCTTTCCTGACTTCAGTACTCCATAAGCCACCTGCGCCAGCTTTCGCATCATCGCCCCTATGATGACTTTTGCCCGCTTTCCGCTCTCTTCCAGCCTTTTCCTGAACGCTTTTCCCCACGCCGTATGGTACAGCGCCGATAACGCTGGCATGTATAACGCCTTGCGCAGTTGAACCGGCCCCGCTTTGCTCATCCGGCTCGCCCGCATCACGCTGCTTCCCGACTCATGCTGCACCGGCGTCAGTCCTGCATACGCCGCGAACTGCCGCGCTGTACCGAACTTCAGCCTCAGGCCCGTATACGCCAGCAGAACAGCCGCTGTTTTCTCCCCGATGCCCGGGATACTGTTCAGCAGCTTCCGCCGTCGTTTCATATCCGGGTCGTTATCCGTCAGGTCTTTTATCTGTTTTTCGATACGTGCCAGCTCCGCGCTCAGACATCCCAGCAGGATATCAATGCTGGCCAGCTGAACCTCCGGCGCGGTTTCTCGCCGGTTTTTCTCCTGCGTCTGCATCTCTGTCAGCGCCTGATGCCTTAACACCAGGGCTTTCAGTGCCCGCTCTGTCGGATGAGGGGCCTCCCAGGCTGACGGGCGTTTTTCCCGGCAGAAGTGAGCCAGCATACGGGCGTCCACTTTGTCAGTTTTACTGCGCAACCCCTCACTCTGTGCGAAAGCTTTACTGAGGGCGGGGTTGATGATGGACACGGTATACCCGGCATCACTCAGATGCGCGGCCGCGTCTTCCATGTAGGTGCTGGTGGACTCCATGCAGACATGGGCACGGTTCACGTCATGGCCGCGAAGCCAGCGGACCAGCGCTTCGTGTCCGGAGAGGGTATTGTCAAATTTTTTACAACGATGCCGGCCATCAGGGCGAAGAATATCGACATCCAGTTTAGCTTTGGCGACATCAATACCGATGAAGTGGAGTTCGTTTTCCATAGTGAAACCAACCTTGCAAATACGGGTTACCGGTGAAAGCCGGTCCATGATACTGTCCGGTTTATCACATGAGAAAGAACGGCGGTCCGGTGCAAAGGATCTACGGAACAGGCGCGAAAGCCTAAGCCCGGACACGGCATCCGGACCGCCATCAGAGAGAACTGGCCGGTTCTTTCTGACGGAGTAATCATACAAGCCCGGATAAGGCGTTAGCCGCCATCCGGGGGATTTCACCGGGCGTTTATTGCCAGTCGGCGAACTGCTTATCGTCGAGATAGGCTTCAACCAGCGTTTTTGCCAGCGAATAAGAGCCTACCAGCGGATGCGCCATCAGCGCCCGTACCGCCAGCGATTTATCGCGCTGCAGAATGGCCGCCACCGCCAGCCGCTCATACTCTTTCACGCTGGCGATCATGTTTTTCTGCGCCGTCGGCACATGCTTCGGCGTCACCGGCTTCAGGCCCTCTTTGCTCAGGTCGCAGCTGATCTCAATCACATCGTCCGGGCGCAGGAAGTCCAGCGTGCCGTTGTTGGGCATCGATACCACGATGCGCTTGGTGGTGGTGCTGTTGACCGCCTCCAGAATATCCAGCGCCACGCCCGCGTAGCCGCCGGTATCCGGCTCCTCGATAAATTGCTTTAAGGTCAACGGCTCGCGGGTATGGAATTTTTCCTGCTGCGACTCGTTCTGCATATAGCTATTTTCCCGGCGCAGATAGTGCTTCATCCAGATGGTAAACGCCACTTCCGGGTTGGCTTTGACATCAACGGTCAGCAGCGCTTCGCGCATATCGTGATTGATGCGCGCAATCTGCTCGCCGCGGGTTTCCGGCGCGTTCTGAATCGCTTTCAAAGCCACTTCGCGATAGTAGTAGTAGTAAAGATATTCATTAAGCAGCTGCTTATCGCATAGCTGAACCAGCTCCGGCGAAAAGTACTGCATCGCCGTCTTGCGATACAGGTCCGGGCTGGCGATCAGGCGCTCGGTGACATCCTCGCCGCGCACGGTGAAATGGGTAAACCAGGAGAAGTGGTTCAGCCCGTAGCACTCGACGCCGAGATCGCGCTCGTCGCAGCCGAGGATCTCGGGCAGCTCGCGAATCAGCTCCGACGGGGCATCGCAGATGCCGTACACCCGACGCTTAAAGCCGGATTTGATAATCGCCTCGGTGACCAGCCCTGACGGGTTGGTGAAGTTAAACAGAATGGCATCTTCGGCGGCGTGCTCTTCAATCAGGCGGCAGTAGTGAAGAATCGCCGGAATGGAACGCATCGCCATGGCGAAACCGCCCGCGCCGGTGGTCTCCTGGCCCAGCGTGTTGTGCGCCAGGGCGATACGCTCGTCGCGGATCCGGCTCTCATCGCCGCCCACCCGCAGAGTGGTTATCACATAGTGGCTATTTTTTAGCGCCGGCACCGGGTCGCTGGTTACGCTGAAATGAATATCCGGGCGAATGGCATTAAACACATAGCGGGCGATCTCGCCGAATATTGTCAGATTCTCCGCGGAGCTGTCGAGAAAGACCACTTCCGTTAAACCAATGCGATGCGCGTTATATGCCAGAGATTTCGCCAGAAACGCAGAGCGAACGCCGCCCCCGCCTAATACGGTTAATTTCATAAATCACTCCCAATTAATTTTCTGCTAGCCAGCTATCAACCCGGGAACGAACCTGTCCCACTTTGACGCCGTAAATAACCTGAACTTCATTTCGATTTCGTACTACGCCGTTTGCGCCGGTGCTTTTTAATATCGCATCGTCAACCAGATCCATATTATGAATAGCGACGCGCAGGCGGGTAAAACAGTTGTCGACGGAAATAATGTTCTCTTTACCACCCAGACCATTAATAATCTCGTTGGTCACCGACTGCGGTTCGCCCATTTTTTTTCGGTAATCAGCTTTGCTATATAACTTCACGTTTTCATCGTCTTCGCGACCCGGGGTTTTAAGATTCAACTTAACGACCAGCGTGCGGAAGATAACGTAGTAGACGGCGAACTGACCAATCCCGATAAGCACGTAGCCGGGCCAGCGGGTCAGGGAGACCGGCAGCGGCAGGTTGTAAATCAGGAACTCAATCAGCCCGGAAGCGCCCCAGGGACGCACGGTAAAGATGTCGCAAATCGCCTGCGAGGCCGCGGTTAACGTGGCGTGGATCACCCACAGCAGCGGCGAAACAAACAGGAAGGTAAACTCAATCGGCTCGGTGATGCCGGTGAGCATAGAGGTGATAATGGCCGGCAGCAGAATCGCTTTGGCCATCATTTTTTTCTCCGGTTTTGCCGTGTGGTAGAACGCCAGCGAGGCGCCGGCCAGGCCGAAGATAGTGGTCATCCCCTGCTGCGAGAAACGCAGCGCCTCGTTCATCACCGGGGTTAAATCCGGGTGGCGCATATAGGCGAGGAAAATCGCCTGGGTGCCGGAGACGACCTGGCCGTCGACGTTCAGCGTACCGCCGATTTGCGTGAGCTGGAACGGCGACCAGACGAAGTGGTGCAGGCCGGTGGGGATGAGGAATTTTTCAAAGAAGCCGTAGACGAAGACCCCCGCCACGCCGGCGTTTTTCATAAAGCCGGTCAGCGCCGCGATGCCGTGGGTCATAAACGGCCAGATCCAGGTAAAGGCGATGGCGTAGAAAATGACGACCGGGGTCATCGCCACCAGCGTCAGCTTGGCTCCGCCGTACATGGAGAGCGCGCCGGGCAGTTCAATCGTCGACACTTTGTTATGCACCCAGGCGATGGTGCAGCCGAGAATAATCCCGAGGAAGACCCCCATATCGACTACCACAAACCCCAGCAGCTGAGTCTGCCCGGTACCGTAATATTCGCCGTTAATTTTTTCCGCGAGTCCGTGGGTATGCTCCAGCCACGAGTGGTTGGCGCCAAGAAACATGATAAAACACATCACCGACACCAGCGCCACTTCGGTTTTTTTATCTTTTGCCAGGCCATAGCTGATGCCGACGCAAAAAAGTAATCCCAGATTGCCGAATAAAGGCCAGAAGGTATCGCCGAGCAGCTGGCCGAGCTGGTGTAAAAAGCTGGTCTCCGAAATTAATGTTGGGTTGGTTAAGACTGAACTGAGTGCCAAAATTAAGCCGATGACCGGCAAGAACAATACTGCACCGATCATTGCTCTGGAGAATTTTTGCATATTCTCCAGAATACGTTGACGTATTACAGACATGGTCGTTCCTTTATTTTTGTATACCCGTCATACTTCAAGTTGCTTATGTGTTAGCTACGGATTACTCGGCCCATCCAAGGGCCTCGCCCTCACGGGCCGTCGCAAGCGACGTTCAAATCTGCTCCCGGCAGATTTGTCGCTCACCCCAGTCACATAGTTATCTATGCTCCTGAGGACTCACTCCCTTGCCGCCTTTAAGCAACTCGAATTATTTTGGGTATAGGTTCAGGGACTTTAATTATTTTTTTAACTTCCAGTATTTTTGTTATAGCAAGTCCGCTATTTGAAAGGAACAGGTTGCGGGAAATAGGTACAAACAGCCGCTTAATGGCAACAGGTTTCGCGAAGGGAACAGGCCCCTCTCCCGTGGGGGAGAGGGAGGGGGAAAGTCAGGGAGTCGTTGTCGCCGGCGCTGAAGGGGGCTGGGTGCTGGTGACCTCCCCGTTGCGCATCACCTGCGCCACCTGCTGTTTCTCCATATTTATCGCGCTCAGCTGGCCGTTGACGGTCGGCTTCAGCGGCGCATCCGCCAGCACGCTGCCGGTCGCCGTCAGCTGAAGGTTACCGTCGCCGGAGACCGGCAGCGCGGGCCATCCCCATGCCTGCAAAATATTCAGCGGCACGCCGCGACCGTTCAGGCTCAGGTTGACCAGGCGCTGCGGGAGCTGCGACACCGCCGCGGTGGCTTGCAGGATCCCTCGCTCGGTAAAGGCGCTGAGCTCGTTAACGTTCACCGTGGAGGCATTGGCGCTCAGCTTCAGCGACGGGCGGCGGACATCAATACGATTAAAGGTCGCGGCGGCGGCGTTCAGCGTCGCGCTACCGCTCCACACGCCCCAGCTGCGGTTTTTCACCAGCTGCAGCTCGCCGCCGTAGCCGTCGAGCGCGGTGATTTGCCACGGGAACGCCGGTTCAATATCGATAATCAGGTTGCGGCTGGCGCTGAACTTTCTCAGCGTCAGGCTTTGCAGCCAGTCGGGCAGCGGCGCCATCCACAGCTGCTTCCAGTTGGTTGGCAGCGTATATTCCAGCCCGGCGAACGCCGCGTCATCCAGCACCAGCGCATGGCCGGCGCGCAGCCAGTTGCCGGACGTGCGCACCATCCCGCCCTCCCAGCGTGAGGTGAACTGGCGCAGCGCGATGCCCTGCGGCGAGAACCCGGCGTTAAGGATCGGGTCGAGGAAATGCAGCGAGCCGTAAATGAACTCGTTTGCGTTCATCGACAGCGTACCCTCCTGGCTTTGCCAGTCGCCGCGGCTCAGGGTGAGGTTGCGCAGGTTAAGATCGAGGCCGGCGATCGCCCAGTCAGGCCCCTGCAGGCTGGCGTCGGTTACATCAAGGCGGCCAATCTGTAGTGACGGCAGGGTGGTCAGCGGCGCGAAAAAGTCGGCGAGTGATTTATCGCTTTGCAGGCGAATCTCGTTGAGCCGCAAATTATCGACCTGCCAGCCGCCGTCGGCGCTGCGTTTCGCCGTGCCGGTGAGCGTACCGCGGGCGACGTCCGCGCCAATGGTCGAGAGGGACACTTCGCCGTTATCAATATTCCCCTGAATCAGCACGTTGCTGGCTTCAATACCGTTGAGCGTCATCGACCCGGCGTTCATCTGAATCTGCGTTTTCTTGCCGAGCACGTTGCCCGCTTCCGGCGCCCACGGGCTGACGCCGCCGGTGACGCGCTGCGCGCTCAGATCCCAGTCGCTCTCCGGGCTATTGAACGCCATATTGCGCAACTGGAGACGGTCGGCGGCGAATGGCAGCGCCGCGGAAGAAGGGGAGAAGTTCAGCGTACCGTCGCTGAGGACGATTTCGTCTGCATGCAGCGGGTCGCTAAACTGGCGGCTGCTAAACCCGATATCCACCGTTTGCGCCACCAGCGTGGCGGGTTTGCCGTCGCGTCCGAGGGTAACGTTTTGCAGCTGCAGGTGCAGTGGCGAGGAGAAATTATGGTCCATCTTGTTGAAAGAGACCTTCCAGCCGGTACCGTCGCTTAGCCAGGCGCTGGCCTGGCGCCCGCCCCACTGGGTTTGCAGCAGGAAGTAAGCGGCAATAATCACCACCAGCAGGGCAATCAGCAGCCAGAGAATCAGCTTTCTGAGAAATTTCATGGTCTTCGATCCTGAGCGAGGCACATAAGGCTGTTATGCCCGAATTATGCGCAATCCTCAAGACAGGAATTGTGTAATGAGATGATGTGAGGTTGATGATGCTGACGCTCCGGCCAGCATCGCGTGGCCGGAGCGTCAGAAAGGATCAGTTTTTCTCTGGCGGGAAAATCAGATTCAGAATAATCGCCGTGATGCCGCCAGCAGCGATACCGGAGGAGAGCAGATTCTTCAGCCAGTCAGGGGCGAATTGCAGGATCAGCGGCTGCTGGGAAACGCCGAGGCCGACGGCCAGCGACAGGGCGATAATCAGGATCGCGCGGCGGTTCAGCGGCTCGCGGGAGACGATACGCACGCCGGAGGCGGCAATGGTGCCGAACATCACCAGCGTCGCGCCGCCGAGCACCGGCTCAGGAATATGCTGCACGAAGCCGCTTACCGCCGGGAACAGGCCGAGCACGATCAGCATCAGTGCGACCACGAAACCGACATAGCGGCTGGCGACGCCGGTCAGCTGTATCACGCCGTTGTTCTGGCCAAAGCAGGAGTTCGGGAAGGTGTTGAATACCGCCGAAACAAACGAGTTCAGACCGTTGGCCAGCACGCCGCCCTTCAGACGCTTCATATATAGCGGGCCGGAAACCGGCTGCTCGGAGACGTCAGAGGTGGCGGTAATATCGCCGATGGTTTCCAGCGAGGTAATCATAAACACCAGCATCAGCGGCAGCAGCAGGTTCCAGTCGATGCCCAGCCCGTAGTACAGCGGCGTGGGTACCATAATCAGGCTGCTTTCCGTCGGCGCGGCATTGGCCGGCAGCATATCGAGCAGCCATGCCGCCAGGTAGCCGGCCGCCATCGCGATAACCAGCGAAGCGATGCGCAGGTACGGGTTGCGCTGGCGGTTAAGGATAATAATCAGCGCCAGCACGATCCCTGCCAGCAGCAGGTTTTTTGGCGCGCCGAAGGTGTGGTCGGCCATGGCGGCATAGCCGCCGCCGATGGAGGTCAGGCCAACCTGAATCAGCGACAGGCCGATAATCATCACCACCACGCCGGAGACCAGCGGGGTAATAATGCGGCGGGCGAGATGCAGAACGCGGGAGAGAACCATCTCTGTGCAGCTGGCCAGCATCAGGGTGCCGAACAGCGCGGCCATCATGGTCGGAACATCGGCGCCGCCGGTTTTCAAGGCGGTCCCGCCCATAATCAGCGGCGCGACGAAGTTAAAACTGGTGCCCTGAATCGAGAGCAGACCAGACCCCACCGGGCCCCAGGCTTTAATTTGAATGATGGAGGCCACGCCGGAGGCGAACAGGGACATGCTGATGATGTGTTGCGTATCCTGAGCCGGAAGGCCCAGAGCCTGGCAAATTAACAGCGCCGGAGTGATGACCGCGACAAACATCGCCAGCAGGTGCTGGAATGCGGCGAACAGGGTTTGCGGTAGCGGCGGGCGGTCTTCAAGGCGGTAGATTAATTCGCTGGTTTGCTTATGCGCAACCGGTTGCGCATTTTCTGATTCTGCGGTGTTAACGGACATCACAACAATCCCAAAGGTGGCAAAGCGGGGATTTTATCGGACTGTAGACCAAAAGCAAACGTTTGCCACTCTTAAGCGGCAAATATTTAAGCAGGGAATAAGTGTCAAATATTTATTAACATTTTGTATGCTTGATCGCATCATTATCCCTACAAAATATCTTTTCCTGTCCTTTTTTCCGTACTTCTGCTTAAAATCCCTTCCCGATTACTCATGATGAGAAGCAATCGACACCGGGAATACCGTCGCGTGTGAATGGATCATGCGCCTATAAGGAGCTCTTTTTTATGTTTCATCTCGATACCTTATCGACGCTCGTTGCCGCAACACTCGTGTTGCTACTGGGTAGAAAACTCGTTCAAACCGTCCCTTTCCTGAAGAAATACACCATTCCTGAACCCGTTGCGGGCGGCCTGCTGGTCGCGCTGGCGCTGCTGGTATTAAAGAAAAGCATGGATATCGAAATCGATTTCGATATGAGCCTCAAAGATCCGCTGATGCTGGCTTTCTTTGCCACTATCGGCCTCAACGCCAACCTCGCCAGCCTGCGCTCCGGCGGCAAAGTGCTGGGGACGTTCCTGATCGTGGTGGTGGGGCTGCTGCTGCTGCAAAACGCGCTCGGAATCGGCATGGCGAAGCTGCTTGGCCTCGACCCGCTGATGGGGCTGCTGGCCGGTTCGATTACCCTTTCCGGCGGCCACGGTACCGGCGCGGCGTGGAGTAAATTGTTTGTTGAACGCTATGGCTTTGCCAACGCTACCGAAGTGGCCATGGCTTGCGCAACCTTCGGCCTCGTCCTGGGCGGCCTGATCGGCGGACCGGTGGCGCGCTATCTGGTTAAGCACTCTTCCTCCCCGGACGGTACGCCGGACGATCAGCTCGCGCCGACCGCGTTTGAAAAGCCGGATATGGGGCGCATGATCACGTCGCTGGTGCTGATTGAGAGCATCGCGCTGATCGCCATCTGTTTGACGGTAGGGAAGATCGTTGCGCAACTGCTGGCGGGAACCGTATTTGAACTGCCCACCTTCGTTTGCGTGCTGTTTATCGGCGTGATCCTGAGCAATAGCCTGTCGGCGCTGGGCCTGTACCGCGTGTTCGACCGCGCGGTGTCGGTGCTGGGTAACGTCAGTCTGTCGCTGTTCCTGGCGATGGCCCTGATGAGCCTGAAGCTGTGGGAGCTGGCGTCGCTGGCGCTGCCGATGATTATTATTCTGGCGGTTCAGGCAGTGGCTATGGCGCTGTATGCGGTGTTTGTGACCTACCGGATGATGGGCAAAAACTACGATGCCGCGGTGCTGGCCGCCGGCCACTGTGGTTTCGGCCTCGGCGCGACGCCGACGGCGATTGCCAACATGCAGGCGATTACCGACCGTTTCGGTCCGTCGCACATGGCGTTTCTGGTGGTGCCGATGGTGGGTGCGTTCTTTATCGATATCGTTAACGCGCTGGTGATTAAGCTCTATCTGCTGCTGCCGGTATTTGGCTGATAAAAACCCGGAGGCGGTGCGCTACAGGGTTGTGCGGTCTGCGGGCGGTAGCCCGGGTAAGGCGTTTACGCCGCAACCCGGGGATACCCCGGGATTTATATATCGACGCGGTTTCTCCCCGGCTCGCGCTGCGCTTAGCCGGGCTACGGGGGTGTGCGGTCTGCGGGCTGTAGCCCGGGTAAGGCGTTTACGCCGCAACCCGGGGATACCCCGGGATTTATACATCGACGCGGTTTCCCCCCGGCTCGCGCTGCGCTTAGCCGGGCTACGGGGTTGTGCGGTCTGCGGGCGGTAGCCCGGGTAAGGCGTTTACGCCGCAACCCGGGGATACCCCGGGATTTATACATCGACGGGGTTTCCCCCCGGCTCGCGCCGCGCTTAGCAGGGCTACGGGGTTGTGCGGTCTGCGGGCGGTAGCCCGGGTAAGGCGTTTACGCCGCAACCCGGGGATACCCCGGGATTTATACATCGACGCGGTTTCCCCCCGGCTCGCGCCGCGCTTAGCCGGGCTACGGGTGCGGGCTGTAGCCCGGGTAAGGCGTTTACGCCGCAACCCGGGGATACTCCGGGATTTATTACATCGACGCGGTTTCCCCCCGGCTCGCGCTGCGCTTAGCCGGGCTACGGGGTTGTGCGGTCTGCGGGCGGTAGCCCGGCTAAGGCGTTTACGCCGCCAGCCGGGAATACCCCATCTTACGCTTCGTCGTGCTCTTCCCACGCCAGCGCGCGTTTTACCGCTTTCTTCCAGCCGCTGTAGCGATAGTTACGCTCGGTGGTTTCAATCCCCGGACGGAACTCGCGTTCGATGACCGCTTTCTCCTGCAGTTCATCCAGGTTTTGCCAGAAACCGACCGCCAGACCGGCCAGATAGGCTGCACCCAGCGCGGTGACTTCGCGGACTTCCGGGCGTTCCACGCGGGTGCCGAGAATATCGGACTGGAACTGCATCAGGAAGTTGTTGGCGACCGCGCCGCCGTCAACGCGCAGGGCGTGCAGACGGATCCCGGAGTCAGCCTGCATCGCTTCCAGCACGTCGCGGGTCTGATAGGCAATCGACTCCAGGGTGGCGCGAATAATATGGTTGGAGTTCACGCCGCGGGTCAGGCCGAAGATCGCGCCGCGGGCATACGGGTCCCAGTACGGGGCGCCGAGGCCGGTAAACGCCGGAACGACGTACACGCCGTTGGTATCCTTCACTTTGGTGGCGAAATATTCGGAATCGAACGCGTCGCTAATCAGCTTCATCTCATCGCGCAGCCACTGAATAGAGGCGCCAGCCATAAACACCGCGCCTTCCAGCGCATAGTTCACCTCACCGCGCGGGCCGCAGGCGATAGTCGTCAGCAGGCCGTGCGTTGACGTCACCGCTTTCTCGCCGGTATTCATCAGCATAAAGCAGCCGGTACCGTAGGTGTTTTTCGCCATCCCCTCTTTCACGCACAGCTGGCCGAACAGCGCAGCCTGCTGGTCGCCGGCGATACCGGCGATCGGAATACGCGTCCCGCCTTTACCGCCGATGTTGGTCTGGCCGTACACTTCGGACGACTTGCGCACTTCCGGCAGCATGGCGCGCGGGATATCCAGCGCATCGAGCATTTTGTCGTCCCAGTCCAACTCGTGGATATTAAACAGCATGGTACGCGAGGCGTTAGTGTAGTCGGTTACGTGAACGCGTCCCTGGGTCATTTTCCAGATAAGCCAGGTGTCTACGGTACCGAACAGCAGCTCGCCGCGTTTAGCGCGTTCGCGCGCGCCTTCGACGTGGTCGAGGATCCACTTCACTTTGGTGCCGGAGAAGTAGGGGTCAACCACCAGGCCGGTGGCCTTGCGGATGTACTCTTCCATGCCGTCGCGCTTGAGCTGTTCGCAGATCTCGGCGGTACGGCGGCACTGCCAGACGATGGCGTTATAAATCGGCTTCCCGGTTTCGCGCTCCCACACGATGGCGGTTTCACGCTGGTTGGTGATGCCGATCGCCGCGATTTCATCGGAGCTGATATCGGCTTTTGCCAGCACTTCGACCAGCGTAGAGCTTTGCGATGCCCAGATCTCCATCGGGTCGTGTTCAACCCAGCCTGGACGCGGATAAATTTGTTCGAATTCTCGCTGAGAAACGCTGACGATATTGGCATCGTGATCCATTACCACGGCGCGGGAGCTGGTGGTGCCCTGGTCGAGCGCTACGATATATTTTTTGTCGGTCATAGTATGAGTCCCGTAGTCAGATTACAGCGAAGCTTTGTGTTGCGTCGTAGAGTGGGATGCAGCTTCTTTCTCTTCGACGACGCAGGTGTCGCAAGGCAGGTGGCGGCCAATCAGCTTGCGGTAGCAGAATGCGCCCAGCGCAGCACCGACGATTGGCGCACACAGCGGCACCAGGAAATAAGGAATATCTTTGCCGCCGGTGAAGGCGACGTTGCCCCAGCCTGCCAGCCAGGCGAAGGCTTTCGGTCCGATATCACGCGCCGGGTTCATGGCGAAGCCGGTCAGCGGGCCCATGGATGCGCCGATGACGGCGATCAGCAGACCAATCAGCAGCGGCGCCAGCGGGCCACGCGGCACGCCGTTACCATCGTCGGTCAGCGCCAGAATGACGCCCATCAGGATAGCGGTAATCACCATTTCTACCGCGAAGGCCTGCACAAAATTGATATGCGGATTCGGATAGGTGGAGAAAATGCCTGCCAGCTCGAGACTTTCGACGCTACCGCGCACCATATTGTGGGTATGTTCGAAATCGAAGAAAAGATTGTAATAAAGCCCGTAAACTAAAGCCGCAGCGCAAAAGGCGCCAGCGAATTGCGCAACGATAAATGGAACAACTTTACGACCGTCAAAGCAGGCGAACAGCCACAGCGCGATGGTGACCGCCGGGTTAAGGTGCGCACCGGAAACCCCTGCGGTCAGGTAAATCGCCATGGCGACGCCCAGACCCCAGATGATGCTGATTTCCCACTGACCGAAGCTGGCTCCCGCGACCTTAAGCGCAGCGACGCACCCAACGCCGAAAAAGATCAACAACCCGGTACCGAGGAACTCTGCGATGCACTGGCCTTTTAGTGTTGATGTTTGGCTCATAATCGAATCCTGAAGCGTAGTGATGATTATTGTATGTGTGAAGGTCGCAGGCGACCACGCTGCCATGTAGGCATAGTGTTAATTTATCGTTAACGAACAAAAACGAGAAATATCGAAATTCAAATGTGTGTACCACGTCAAGAAAATGAGCGTTTTCGCGCCATAAACGCGTGTTCGGCCTTTTGCGGGAGCGTTTCACCGCACATTTTTTTACGTGTTGATTAACAATTACGAAAAAGTACCGGGTAAAAGCGGCGAACGGACCAGGTAAAGGCTGAAAAGTGTTGCAAACCGCAATCTACGCGGGTTGTCGCTGGACAGGGGAGGCGGGGCTTCATACAATCGACTACATCACCACTGTAGTGCGCTAATTTTCGTTAAGGCGTCAACGCGTATACGAAACGGACGGTTTCTATCAACGCCTTGCAAGTTCAGGAGAGGTATGACGATGTCATTAGAAGTGTTTGAGAAATTAGAATCTAAAGTTCAGCAGGCGATTGATACCATCACTCTGTTACAGATGGAAATCGAAGAGCTGAAAGAGAAGAACAACACGCTGGCGCAGGAAGTACAGAGCGCGCAGCACAGCCGTGAAGAGCTTGAGCGTGAAAACGGTCAGCTGAAAGAACAGCAGCAGGGCTGGCAGGATCGTCTGCAGGCGCTGCTGGGCCGCATGGAAGAAGTCTGATGCTTCCCGCCCCCTCCCGTTCGGGAGGGGGCAAACTCTCCCCCGCTCTATATACTCACAAGTTATAGCCAATCTTTTTTTATTCTTTAATCATCAGTCCGCTTTCTGGCACGCTTAATCCATCACAACACTACATAAAGAGAGCGGTGCGATGAATAAGTGGGGCGTGGGGTTAACTCTGTTGCTGGCATCCGCCAGCGTTCTGGCAAAAGACATTCAACTATTAAACGTTTCTTACGATCCAACGCGCGAGCTGTACGAACAGTACAACAAAGCCTTTAGCGCGCACTGGAAACAAGAAACCGGCGACAACGTGGTGATTCGTCAGTCCCACGGCGGCTCCGGCAAACAGGCGACCTCGGTGATCAACGGCATTGAAGCCGACGTGGTGACCCTTGCGCTGGCCTATGACGTCGATGCGATTGCCGAGCGTGGCCGAATCGACAAAAACTGGCTGAAGCGTCTGCCGGATAACTCCGCGCCGTATACCTCAACCATCGTGTTCCTCGTACGCAAAGGCAACCCGAAGCAGATTCACGACTGGAACGACCTGATTAAACCGGGCGTGTCGGTGATTACCCCGAACCCGAAAAGCTCCGGCGGCGCGCGCTGGAACTATCTGGCGGCATGGGGCTATGCCCTGCACCAGAACAATGGCGATCAGGCGAAGGCGCAAGAGTTCGTAAAAGCGCTGTTTAAGAACGTCGAAGTACTGGATTCCGGCGCCCGTGGCGCGACCAACACCTTCGTGGAACGTGGGATCGGCGATGTGCTGATTGCCTGGGAAAACGAAGCCCTGCTGGCGACCAACGAACTGGGTAAAGACAAATTTGAGATCGTGACCCCGAGCGAATCGATTCTCGCCGAGCCGACGGTTTCCGTGGTGGATAAAGTGGTCGACAAGAAGGGCACTCGCCAGGTGGCGGAAGCGTATCTGAAGTACCTCTACTCGCCGGAAGGCCAGGAGATTGCGGCGAAGAACTTCTATCGTCCGCGCGATCCTGAGATAGCGAAAAAATACGCGAATGAGTTCCCGAAACTGAAGCTGTTCACCATCGATGACGTGTTTGGCGGCTGGACGAAAGCGCAGAAAGAGCACTTTTCCAACGGCGGCACCTTCGACCAGATCAACCAGCGTTAAATAGCCTCCCCTTATCCCCGCTTGCGCTGCGCTTAGCGGGGATACAACTCTTGTCGCCCGGACAGGCGTAAGCCGCGACCCGGGGCTGAGAAGTCTGGTAGCGCCGCCTCCGGGAAAACACACCGAACCTCTTCCTGTTTTCATTTGGTCATCAAACTGCGTTACTCTTCCGTTTCTGGCTGAGACAGGAAAAAATAATGCGAAGAGTACGATACCTTTTATTAGCGCTGCTGGTGGTCGTTGTGGCGGCGATGGCCGGCGGCTACTACTGGCTTCATTCCGGCAACCCTGATGCGTTGCGCAAAATTGTTCTGCAACAGTGCGTCCCCAATCAACAGCAGCACCAGAATCCCGCGCCCTGTGCGGAAGT
Organism: Klebsiella michiganensis; assembly: GCF_015139575.1. GTDB lineage: Bacteria > Pseudomonadota > Gammaproteobacteria > Enterobacterales > Enterobacteriaceae > Klebsiella > Klebsiella michiganensis. Next base: position 108,464 of record NZ_AP022547.1, read on the forward strand.
GAACCTCAAGGGCGGCTATGTGCTGTTTAAAGACCGCAATGGCCCGCTGCAGTATCTGCTGATGCCGACTTACCGTATTAACGGCACCGAAAGTCCGCTGCTGCTTAATCCCCTGACGCCGAACTTCTTCTGGCAGGCCTGGCAGGGGCGCGAAATCATGAGCCAGCATCGTGGTTCCGCCGTATCGGATGACGCGGTCTCCTTGACCATCAACTCGCGCAGCGGACGCACGCAAAATCATTTCCATATCCATATCTCCTGCCTGCGTCCCGATGTCCGTACCCAGCTGGACAAGGACGCGCCCGCAATCAGCAGCCGCTGGTTGCCGCTGCCCGGTGGACTACTGGGCCACGAATATCTGGCGCGTCGGGTCACTGAAACGGAGCTGGCGCAGCGCAGCCCGTTCCTGATGCTGGCCGAAGAGGTGCCGGAAGCGCGTGAACATATGGGCCGTTTTGCGCTGGCGATGGCAAAGCAGAGCGATGGCTCACTGGTGCTGCTGGCGACCGAGCGTAACCTGCTAACGCTTAATCGCGCATCGGCGGAAGAGATTCAGGATCACAGCTGCGCAATCCTGCAATAACCCCACCATATCTGGCGTTTACCTGTCTTATCGTCCGTCGTATTCTTGCTGAAAAAATCGACAGGAGACAGGTATGTCGCTCTGGTTGTCCCACCCTCTGTTCCTTCCTTCTATCATCGTCGGCATCACTATTCTCCTCTGGGCGACTTCGCTACTGCCGGAGTTTATGACCGCGCTGCTGTTTTTTGCCGCAGCGATGATCGCCAAAATCGCGCCGCCGGAGGTGATTTTTGGCGGCTTTGCTTCCTCGGCCTTCTGGCTGGTGTTCAGCGGCTTTGTGCTGGGGATCGCCATACGCAAAACCGGGCTGGCGGACAGGGCGGCCCGGTCGCTCTCGTCGCGGCTGACCGACTCCTGGCCGCTGATGGTCGGCAGCGTGGTGCTGCTCAGCTATGCGCTGGCGTTTGTGATGCCGTCCAATATGGGGCGTATCGCGCTGCTGATGCCGATTGTGGCGGCAATGGCCAGGCGTGCCGGCATTGAAGAGGGGACGCGCCCGTGGTTTGGCCTGGCACTGGCAGTGGGGTTCGGGACCTTCCAGCTGTCTGCCACCATCCTGCCCGCCAACGTCCCGAATCTGGTGATGAGCGGCGCGGCGGAGGGATCGTATGGTATCCATTTGAATTATCTTCCCTATTTACTGCTGCATACGCCTGTGCTCGGCTGGCTCAAAGGGGCTGTGCTGATCGCCCTGATATGCTGGCTGTTTCCCGGAAAACCGCACCCGCCGCGCGACATGACGCCGCTGCCGCCGATGAGCCGCGATGAGAAGCGCCTGGCGTGGCTGCTGGTGGTAGTGCTGACGCTCTGGGTGACGGAGAGCTGGCACGGCGTGGGGCCGGCCTGGACGGGGCTGGCGGCGGCGGTGATAACGCTGCTGCCGCGGGTCGGTTTTATCAGCGGCGAGGAGTTTTCCAGCGGCGTGAATATCCGCACCTGTATTTACGTCGCCGGGATTTTGGGGCTGGCTATCACCGTGACGCAAACCGGTATCGGCGGCGTGGTGGGGAATGCCCTGCTGCAGATTATGCCGCTGGATAAAGAGAGCCCGTTCACCAGCTTTCTCGCATTGACCGGCATTACCAGCGCGCTGAACTTTATCATGACCGCTAACGGCGTACCGGCGCTGTATACCACCTTCGCGCAGAGCTTCTCCGATGCGACCGGCTTCCCGCTGCTGAGCGTGATTATGATTCAGGTGCTGGGATACTCCACGCCGCTGCTGCCGTATCAGGCATCACCGATTGTGGTGGCGATGGGGCTAGGGAAAGTGCCTGCGCGGGCGGGAATGCTGCTGTGTATCGCGCTGGCGGCGGTAAGCTATTTGATTCTGCTGCCGCTGGACTACCTGTGGTATCAGGCGTTGGGGAAACTGTAGGCTGCACCGCTCGGGGATTTTCCCGGAACCTGGCCGGGCAACCGGGCGATAACCCCGGTTGCAAAGCGCGACCGGGGATAGCCTTTAAAGCGAATTACGCTTTTTTCGCGGCTTCTGCTGCTTTAACGATCACCGCGAAAGCGTCAGCTTTCAGGGATGCGCCGCCAACCAGCGCGCCGTCGATGTCCGGCTGGGTGAACAGCTCTGCTGCGTTGCCCGCGTTAACGGAACCGCCGTACTGGATGATCACTTGTTCAGCCACTTTCGCATCGGCTTTAGCGATGTGGTCGCGAATGAATTTGTGTACAGCCTGAGCCTGAGCCGGGGTAGCGGATTTGCCGGTACCGATCGCCCATACGGGTTCATAAGCGATAACTGCGCCTTCGAACGCCGCCGCGCCCTGGGTTTTCAGAACGGCGTCGATCTGACGCGCGCACACTTCTTCCGTTTTGCCCGCTTCGTTTTCCGCTTCGGTTTCACCGATGCACAGAACCGGGATCAGACCCTGCTCTTTCAGTACCGCGAATTTCCTGGCGATAAACTCGTCGGACTCTTTGTGGTAGGTACGGCGCTCGGAGTGGCCGATGATGATGTATTCAGCGCCGATGTCTTTCAGCATTTCGGCAGAGGTTTCGCCAGTGAACGCGCCGGACAGGTTCAGGTCAACGTTCTGCGCGCCCAGGTGAATGTGGCTGCCCGCAGCGGCTTGTTTAGCCAGGTCGATGTACATCTCAGGCGGAGCAATGGCAACTGCACAGCCGGTTACGCCAGCCAGTTCGGTACGCAGGTTCGCGACCAGTTCGTTTACCATGTGGCGGCTGCCGTTCAGTTTCCAGTTACCCATCACTAAAGGATGTCGCATTTTTATTCTCCACGCTTTAAAGCGAATTAAGGAATATAGCCGCCCCCGCGGGCAGCATGGTCTGTGAAACAGTATAGAGATTCATCACTGGAAAGGCTTTGCTTTTTGTCATTTATTGTTGTTTTCCAGCGTTTCAGATAGCGCCAGCTTAATCGGTTCAACAGCGAAGGTCAGCCCCTTTTCGCCGTTGTCCGCCACCACATAGCGCACAGCACCTTCCGTTTCGGAGAAGTAACGTTTGCCTTTTCCGGCGGTCAGCAGTTTCTGCAGCTTCTGCTGGCTTTGCGTCAGGCTGAGCGTGGGTACGAACGCGCGCATCACGGCGCTCATATACTCCTGGGCTCTCGCTTTCGCCGCTTTCTGCTGCGGCCCCTGAATCGGTAGCCAGGTGATCTGCATCGATTTAATTTTGAGCGTGCCGCGTTCAAGCGCGGTCGACGCGTAAAGGTTCTCATTGATCTTCGTGGCGGCGCGGGTCAGGTTTGCCTGGTCTTTGCTGGCGGCGACGGCGCGAAATTCATTGAGCGATAGCTTCGGGTTATCGTTGTTGAATTTTTCCCGAAACTCGCTGATGGAAATATCAAAGGCCGGCGCGCCGGAGAGAAGATAGGGCGCCGTAGCGCTGGCGTCTGACTCGGCGGACAACGCTTTTTGGCCGACGGATAATGCCGCCAGCCCAATTAAACATAAGGTTGCCCACTTCTTCATGCCCATCTTCCCTTTTTTTATCTGCTGACGATTAAAACGAGAACCGTCACGCTTGTCAAAAAGTCACGCCTTCAGGGTAAACTACGTCGGTGATGATGATAAGGAATAAAACATGACCCTACAGCAGTGGCTATTCTCAATTAAAGGGCGGATTGGACGTCGCGACTTCTGGATCTGGATCGCTATCTGGATAATGACCATGAGCGCGCTGTTCACGCTGGCCGGTAGTAACCTTCTCAATTTACAGACGGCGGCTTTTATTCTGGTGTGCCTGCTGTGGCCGACGGCGGCGGTGACCATTAAACGCCTGCACGATCGGGGTAAATCCGGGCTCTGGGCGCTGCTGATGATTCTGGCGTGGATGCTGCTGGCGGGCAACTGGTCGATGCTGCCTGGGGTCTGGCAGTGGGGCGTCGGGCGGTTTATACCGACGCTGATTATCGTCATGATGCTGATCGACCTGGGCGCGTTTGTCGGTACCCAGGGCGCGAATAAGTTTGGTAAAGAGACGCTGGACGTGCGCTGGAAAGCGGAATCCTGATTACCAGTAGTGTTCGGCGGTCATATGACCCGGCCGGCGACGCAGGTGCTTGCTCATCTGCCGGGTCTCTTTCAGCAGCTGCTGGGTGTCGCGCACCATCTGCGGGTTACCGCACAGCATGACGTGGCTGCTCTCGGCGTTCATCGGCAGGCCGACGGCCTCTTCCAGCGCGCCGGTTTCAATCAGGAACGGGATACGTCCCGTGAGCATGCCCGGCGCGGTTTCCCGGCTCACGACCGACTGGATGCGCAGTTTGCCCGCATAGCGCGCTTCCAGCGCCTGCATCTGCGGCAGATAGCTGAGGTCGGCGGCATAGCGCGCGGCGTGCACCAGTACCAGGTTTTTAAAGCGATCCAGGTCCTTCCCTTCTTCCAGAATCGACAGGTACGGGCCAATCGCCGTGCCGGTGGCGAGCATCCATAGGGTTTCGCAATCCGGCACCTCTTCCAGCACGAAGAAACCGGCGGCTTCGCTGACCACCTGGACTTCATCGCCCGGCTTCAGTGCCGCCAGCCGCGGGCTGAGCTTGCCCTCCGGAACCGTCACCAGATAGAACTCAAGATCGGGGTTGCTGGGGGCGTTGACGTAGGAATAGGCGCGCTGCACGCGTTCTCCGTCTACGTCCAGCCCCAGTTTGGCAAACTGCCCAGCGGTGAAGGGCGCAACCGGCGCGTGAACGGTGAGGCTAAACAGTGCATCAGTCCAGTTCTGTACTTTTACCACTTTGCCCGTAACCCAGTTTGCCATAGCGACTCTCCTCTCAATCCTGTTAACGTATCTTCACCGCGACGAGAGCAGATTTCCAGCCCGAAAAGGCTGGAAAGCTCTATTGATCAAATGTTTTTACAGGATGTGCAGCTGAATATCCGGGTCTTTGCGATCGAGATAATGAATCGATTGAATACGGCGGATAGTGCGGGATTTACCGCGGATCAGCAGGGTTTCGGTGGTGGCCATATTGCCTTTACGGGTGATACCGTCCAGCAGATCGCCCTTGGTGATGCCGGTTGCCGAGAAAACCACGTTGTCGCTGCGCGCCATATCGTCCAGGCGCAGCACTTTGCCTGCTTCAATTCCCATCGCCTGACAGCGTGCCAGCTCGTTTTCGCCGATGCGGCGGTTCTCTTCGCTGTCGCCCTTCACGTGGTGACGCGCCAGCAGACGGCCGTTCATATCGCCGTCCAGCGCGCGGATCACCGCAGCGGAAACGACGCCCTCGGGCGCGCCGCCGATACCGTACATGACGTCAACTTCGCTGTCCGGCATGCAGGTCAGAATAGAGGCGGCAACGTCGCCGTCGGGGATGGCGAACACGCGCACGCCCAGCTTTTGCAGCTCAACAATGACGTCGTCATGGCGTGGCTTGGCTAAGATGGTGACCGTTAATTCACTCAGCGGCTTATTCAGCGCGCGGGCGATATTATGCAGGTTCTCCGCCAGCGGCAGGTTCAGATCGATGGTGCCCTTCGCTCCCGGGCCGACAATCAGCTTTTCCATGTACATATCTGGTGCATTCAGGAAACTGCCCTTATCGCCTACCGCCATCACCGCCAGCGCGTTCGCCTGGCCCATCGCCGTCATGCGGGTGCCTTCGATGGGATCGACGGCGATATCTACCGCATCGCCGTGGCCGGTACCGACGCGCTCGCCAATGTACAGCATCGGCGCTTCGTCGATTTCGCCTTCGCCAATCACGATAGTGCCGTCGATGTTGATCAGGTTGAGCATAATGCGCATGGCGTTGACGGCGGCGCCGTCGGCGGTATTTTTATCACCGCGGCCTAACCATTTGTAGCCTGCCAGCGCGGCGGCTTCGGTGACGCGCGAAAATTCGATGGCCAGTTCTCGTTTCATAATCCACTCATCTGAATAAAAATTATGCGCAGCGTGGCGAGATGACGTTCGCGCTACGCGTTGGAATAGCGTTCGGTTTCCGGCATCCAGCGCTCTATCAGCGCCTGTGCCTGCTGGGGATAGCGTTCGTGAATATGGCGGGCGATGCGCTGAACTTCCGGGATCATAGCCTGATCGCGCAATAAGTCCGCGACTTTAAATTCAGCGTTGCCGGTCTGACGGGTGCCGAGCAGCTCGCCGGGGCCGCGAATTTCCAGGTCTTTTTGGGCGATGACGAAACCGTCATTGCTATCGCGCAGAACCTGCAGGCGCTTCTGGGCGGTTTTTGACAGCGGCGATTTATAGAGCAGCACGCAGTGGGAGGCTACCGCACCGCGCCCGACGCGCCCTCGGAGCTGGTGCAGCTGCGCCAGCCCCAGACGCTCCGGGTTTTCGATGATCATCAGGCTAGAGTTGGGCACGTCCACGCCGACTTCAATCACTGTGGTGGCGACCAGCAGATGCAGCTCGCCCTGCTTGAACGCGCTCATTACCGCCTGCTTCTCGGCGGATTTCATACGCCCGTGCACCAGGCCGATATTCAGCTCCGGCAGGGCGAGCTTCAGCTCTTCCCAGGTGGCTTCCGCCGCCTGAGCTTCCAGCAGATCCGACTCTTCAATCAGCGTACAAACCCAGTAGGCCTGGCGACCTTCGTGAGTGCAGGCGTGACGTACGCGGTCAATAATATCGCTGCGTCGCGTATCCGGAATGGCCACCGTCGTAACCGGCGTTCGGCCCGGCGGCAGTTCATCGATGACCGAGGTGTCGAGGTCGGCATACGCGGTCATCGCCAGGGTACGCGGAATCGGCGTGGCGGTCATAATCAGCTGGTGCGGGTGAAATCCCTGCTGTTGCCCTTTCTCCCACAGCGCCAGCCGCTGATGGACGCCAAAACGGTGCTGCTCGTCGATAATCACCAACGCGAGGCCGTTAAACTGGACCTGCTCCTGAAAGATGGCGTGGGTGCCGACAATCATCTGTACCTGTCCGCTGGCGATAGCCTCCTGCTGCGCCAGGCGCGCTTTGCCTTTTTGTTTGCCAGCCAGCCAGCCCACCTCAACGCCCAGCGGTTCGAACCAGCTGCGGAAGTTATTGGCGTGCTGTTCAGCCAGCAGCTCGGTCGGCGCCATCAGCGCTACCTGTTTGCCGTGGGCGATGGCGCGCAGGGCGGCAAGCGCGGCGACCAGGGTTTTACCGGAGCCCACGTCCCCCTGCACCAGACGCATCATCGGCACGTCCAGCGCCATATCGCGCTCGATTTCAGCCGTGACGCGCGCCTGCGCGCCGGTCGGCGTAAAGGGGAGGGAGGCCAGCAGTTTATCTTTTAGCGTGTCGTTAGCGCTGAGCGCGAGGGCGTGGTAGCGCTGGGCGCCTGCCCGCAGCGCCAGCATGCTGAGGTTATGCGCCAGCAGCTCTTCCAGGATTAAGCGCCGCTGAGCCGGATGTTTGCCGCTTTCCAGCTCGCTAAGCTGTAACGTGGGCGGCGGGCGATGCAGCGTGCGCAAGGCGTCCGGCAGGCTCATCATCCCCTGCGCCAGCTCAGGCGGCAGTAGCTCGGCGATCGCGCAGGTTTCAAGCAGCTCCAGCGCCTGGTCGGTGAGCTTACGCAGCGTAGCCTGCTTGATGCCTTCAGTGGTGGGATATACCGGGGTCAGCGTTTCCTGTAAATCAGGGGTACTCATGTCGCCCTGAACCCGATATTCCGGATGGATCATCTCCGCCCCGTGCTTACCGCGCTTCGCCTCACCGTAGGCCAGCACGCGGCGCCCGGTTGCCAGGCTATTTTTCATCGCCGCGCTGAAGTTAAAAAAGCGCATGGTGAGGATGCCGGAGCCGTCGCTTATCTGGCAGGTCATCATCCGGCGGCCGCCGAAAGTGATGTTGCAGTTGAGGACTTCGCCTTCAACGGTGGCGTAAACGCCGGGCAGCAGTTCGCCGATGTGATACAGATGGGTGCGGTCTTCGTAGCGTAGCGGCAGGTGCAGAAGCAGATCCTGTACCGTATGCAGGCCGATTTTTGCCAGCTTACTGCTCTGGGCCGCGCCAACGCCCGTCAGGGAATTGAGCGGCACCGCATCCAGCAGACGGCCCTGCATGATTACTTCGCCGCCTGCATGGTGGCCCACCACGCGGCATCGGCTTCGACTTCGCCCTGCTCGTTGACGTGGGGGTAGGGAAGTCCCTTGCGTTTAGCGACCTTCGCCAGCACCGGATAGCCGCCTTCAAACAGCAGGCGCTGCTGGTCTTCTTCCGGCAGCATACTGTTCTCGCGCCGGTACATGCCGGCGTTCTGCCGCTGGCGCTGGGCTTCGTAGAGGATAAGCGCTGAGGCGACGGAAACGTTCAGCGACTGCACCATGCCAATCATCGGAATGATGATGTCCTGGTCCGCCAGGTCTAACGCTTCCTGCGTAATGCCGGTTTTCTCCTGCCCCATCAGGATACAGGTGGGACGGGTATAGTCGATTTCACGGAAATCGACGGCGTTATCAGAGAGATGGGTCGCCAGGATCTGCATGCCCTGGCCTTTTAAATGGGTGACGGCCTCGCCAATAGTACGGTGGGTTTTGACCTGCACCCAGCTATTGCTGCCGGCGGCCGCGGAGGCCATGGTACGCATACGGCTACCTGGCCAGATGGCGTGCACTTCATGCACGCCAACGGCGTCTGCGGTACGAATGACCGCAGAGACGTTATGAGGCTTATGGACCTGCTCCATGCAGACTGTCAGGTCAGGCTGGCGCCTGGCGAGCATCTCGCAGATACGCGCATAACGCTGTAAATTCATGATACTTCCATCCTTCGAATGACTCTTTAATCGCTGCGGATTACGCAGCCCATTCCTGGGCCTTGCCCCTTACCGGGCCGCTGTAAGCAGCGTTCAAATCTGCTCCCGGCAGATTTGTCATTCGCTTGCCGCCTTGACGCAATTCGAATGATTTTGTGGAAGAGCTAGTTTCGGTTACGGGTGACTTTTATTACATCCGGCATGACGCGAATTTTGCGCATGATATTCGCCAGATGCACGCGGTCGCGCGCGGTAAGGCGAATAAAGGCGCTGTAAACGCGGCCATCTTTCTCTTCCGTATTCAGGCTTTGAATATTGGAAGACGCGGTGTTGATCGCCGCGGTAAGATTCGCCAGGGCACCCTGATGGTTGAACATATCCACCTTGATTTCGGTGATAAATTCCTGCGCTGTCTCTTTGTCCCACTCGACCGCCATAAATTTCTCCGGCTCTTTCTGATAGCCGCGAATGTTACGACAGGACTCATGGTGAATAACCAGGCCTTTGCCCGGGCTGACGTGCGCGATAATCGGGTCACCGGGGATCGGGCGGCAGCATTTGGCGAAGGTGATCAGCACGCCATCCGCGCCTTTAATCGGCAGATGATTATGGCCGACAGGCGCTGGCTGTACAGGCACGGCGGTGGTTTCACCCTGCTGCAGGTTTTTTGCTACCACGACGCTCATGGCGTTGCCGAGGCCGATTTCGGCCAGCAGATCGTCAAGCGTGGTCAGCTTCATGCGCTCAAGTTCACGCTGAATGTTCTCTGGCGGGATCTCGGCCAGCTTGCGGCTACCGCCGAGGGCGTGATTGAGCAGGCGGCGCCCGAGGCTTACGGAGTCGTCGCGCTTAAGGTTTTTCAGCAGCTGGCGAATTTTGGCGCGCGCTTTCGAGCTGACGACAAAGTTCAGCCATGCGGCGTTCGGACGTGCGCCCGGCGCGGTGATGATTTCCACCGTCTGGCCGCTGGAGAGCGACTGCGACAGCGGATACGGCTGGCGGTCGACGCGGGCGCCGACGCAGGCATGGCCGATGTCGGTATGCACCGCGTAGGCGAAATCCACCGGCGTCGCGCCGGCGGGCAGTTCGACAATGCGCCCTTCCGGGGTGAAAACGTAAATTTCATCCGGGAACAGATCGGATTTCACGCTCTCAATAAATTCAAATGAACTACCGGCGCTCTGCTGGAGCTCCAGCAGGCTCTGCATCCAGCGCTGGGCGCGGATTTGCGCCGTGGTGCTGCTCTCGCCGCCGTGCTCTTTATAAGCCCAGTGCGCCGCCACCCCCATTTCCGCCATCTGGTCCATGTCTTCGGTACGAATTTGTACCTCAACCGGGACGCCGTGCGGGCCGATCATCGAGGTGTGCAAAGATTGATAGCCGTTCGCCTTTGGAATGGCAATATAGTCTTTGACGCGACCCGGACGCGGCTTGTAAAGGCTGTGCATCTGGCCAAGCACGCGGTAGCAGGTGTCGGAATCATGGACAATCACGCGGAAAGCGTAGATATCCATAATCGAGTGAAAGCGCTGCTCTTTGAGCACCATCTTGCAGTAGATGGAGTACAAATGCTTTTCGCGACCGCTAACGCGACAGGGAATTCCCGCTTCCTGCAGGCGCCCTTCGATTTCGGAGAGGATCTTTTGAATCATCTCCTTACGGTTGCCGCGCGCCGCTTTAACCACCTCTTTAATGACGCGGTAGCGGTTAGGATACAGCGCCTCAAAGCCCAGCTCTTCGAGCTCGGTTTTGATGTGATGGATACCTAAACGGTGCGCCAGAGGGCTGTAGATTTCCAGCGTTTCGCGGGCGATGCGGCGGCGCTTGTCCGGGCGCAATGAGCCCAGCGTGCGCATATTATGGGTGCGGTCAGCGAGCTTGATAAGGATGACGCGGATATCCTGCACCATCGCCATAATCATTTTGCGAAAGTTTTCAGCCTGGGCCTCTTTCTTGTCGCGAAACTTAAGCTTATCAAGTTTTGACACCCCCTCTACCAGTTCAGCAACGCTTTTACCGAAAAGCTGCTCCATGTCCTGGTAGGTGGCGGGGGTATCTTCTATCACGTCGTGCAGCAGAGCGGCCATCAGCGTTTCATGGTCGAGTTTCATCTCGGCCAGGATACAGGCTACCGCTACTGGGTGCGTGATATAGGGTTCACCGCTTGAACGTGTCTGGCCCTCGTGAGCGTCACGTGCAACGAGATAAGCCTGCCGAAGACGTTTAATTTGCTCTTCGGGCAGGTAGTTTTGAATCAGCTGATTCAGGCTTTCAAACAGATACAAGGGCGACCCGCAGTGTGATTAACGACGACCTTCAGCAATAGCGGTAACGGCTTGTAATTCAGCGGCTTCCTGCTCTTGCTGTTCCTGGCGCTCACGAACGTCGAGGATCTTGTTGTTGATCAGACCTTCTTCGATTTCGCGCAGTGCGATAACGGTAGTTTTATCGTTTTCTTCCGGTACCAGCGGATCCTTTCCGCCTACCTGCATCTGACGAGCGCGACGCGCGGCGACCAGTACCAGGTCAAAACGGTTACCAATTTTCTCTACAGCGTCCTGAACAGTTACGCGTGCCATACTTAAAATGCTCCACAGGTGAAGAAATGACTGGGCATGATACTGAATGTGGGTTCAGTCTGCCAACAGTTTGGTGATTAAAGCGCCATGTCGCTGCTTTTGGCGGCTCATGCGCAGACGTTCGGCGCGAATAATAATTTTCAGATCGCTCAGCGCGGTATCAAAATCATCATTCACAATCAGGTAATCATACTCCGCGTAATGGCTCATTTCTGCAACTGCCTGCGCCATACGTTTTGCGATAACCTCTTCGCTGTCCTGACCGCGGCCGCGCAGGCGACGATCAAGCTCATCTTTTGACGGCGGCAGGATAAAAATGCTGCGCGCGCCGGGCATTCTGTTGCGGATTTGCTGCGCGCCCTGCCAGTCGATATCGAGGAAGACGTCGACGCCGGTCGCCAGTACCTGCTCGATAGCTTCGCGCGAGGTGCCGTAATAGTTGCCAAAGACTTCTGCATGTTCAAGAAAAGCGTCTTCGCCAATCATTGTCCTGAATTCGTCGTGATTCACAAAGAAATAGTGTTCACCGTGCACTTCACCCGGGCGCGGAGCGCGCGTGGTATGCGAAACAGAAACCTGAGAGTCGTACAACGGTTGGGTTTTTAATAAAGCCTGAATCAGGCTGGATTTACCCGCGCCGCTAGGGGCGGAAACAATATAAAGCGTGCCTTGAGCCATGAGTGTCTTTTGTATGTGGTGGTCGAAATAGAGCTTACATACGAGCCTATTATACACGGCGGCACCGCGTGACGCAGTCCCTGTCACACTTTTTGCGTTCTTTCTTTCATTTTGCTTGCCGTTTCCCTGATTTCTCCGGGCGTTGCAGAAACAACGCAGAAAACCTGGATGCCTGCTCGCAGCGTTAAAAATCCCTCCTCGCGGACGAAAATACGCCTGCGGCACAATTGGTGACGAGAAAACAGGAGGGCATCGCGATGCAAAATGGAGTCTGGGCGCTGGTGCTGTGGATGCTGGTGGGAGACGGGCAGGCAGCCTGCCCCGCATGGCCGCAGGCCAGGGCCGATCGGGAGATTGAACGTCTCAGCCAGCAGATAACGGAATGGAAAAACGCCTACTGGCAGCAGGGGAGCAGTACGGTAAGCGATGAGGTCTATGACCAGCTTGCGGAGCGGCTGGCGTACTGGCGGCGCTGCTTCACCGGCGAGGCTCCCGCTCACGACGCGTCTCCTCCCCTAAAAGGGGAGGCCAGACATCCGGTGGCGCACACCGGCGTGCGTAAACTGGCAAATCAAGCCGACGTGGCGCGCTGGATGCGCGGTCAATCCGGCCTGTGGGTGCAGCCTAAAGTTGATGGCGTCGCGGTCACGCTCGTGTATCGGCAGGGGCGTCTGACCCAGGCGATAAGCCGGGGTAATGGCCTGGCCGGGGAAGACTGGACGGCCAGGGTCTTGCAGATCCCCTCCGTGCCTAAAGTCTCTGACGGCGTACTGGCGAATAGCGTTCTACAGGGTGAGCTGTTCCTGCTCCGCGAGGGGCACGTGCAAAAGCAGATGGGCGGCATGAACGCGCGGGCAAAAGTTGCCGGCATGATGATGCGCCAGCAGGCTGCGGCGGATCTTAATCAACTGGGTCTCTTTATCTGGGCATGGCCCGATGGGCCGCAGGATATGAAACAGCGGCTGGCGCTGCTGCGGCAGGGCGGCTTTATTTACAGCGCGCTTTTTTCGCACCCTGTCGCGGATGCGCAGCAGGTTGAACAGTGGCGCCAGCGCTGGTTCACTTCACCGCTGCCTTTTGCCAGCGATGGCGTTGTGGTGCGGCGGGAAAAAGCATCTCCCGGGCGCTTCTGGGTTCCGGGTCAGGGCGATTGGGTTATCGCCTGGAAATACCCGCCCGCCTCACGCGTCATGGAGGTTCGCCGTATCCGCTTTAGCATCGGGCGCAGCGGTAAAATAGCCGTGGTGGCGCATCTGGAGCCGCAGATGCTGGACGATAAGCGCGTGCAGCGGGTGAGCGTCGGTTCGGTATCCCGCTGGTACAATCTGGATATCGGTATTGGCGACCAGCTGCAAATCAGCCTTGCCGGGCAGGGGATACCGCGCATCGATTCGGTCGTCTGGCGCACGGCTCAGCGTAATAAACCCCAGCCACCGGCGGCGCGTTTCAATGCTTTAACCTGCTATTTTGCCACGCCCGAGTGTGCGGAACAGTTTCTTTCGCGGCTGGTCTGGCTCTCATCCCGATCGGTTCTCGATATTGACGGCGCGGGAGAAGCGCTATGGCGGTCCCTGCATGACGCGCGCAGCATGGAGCATCTCTTTTCATGGCTGGCGTTTACGCCGGAGCGGCTGCAAGCCATACCGGGGGTCTCGACGCTGCGCGGGCAGAGGCTGTGGCACCAGTTCAATCTTGCGCGCGAACGGCCTTTTCTGCGCTGGATCCAGGCGATGGGAGTCCCTATACCGAAGACGGCGTTTGCCCGGCTGAAGGAGGATGACTGGCGACGGATGCAGGAGCGAAACGAAGAGCAGTGGCGGCGCCTGCCGGGGATCGGGGCGGAAAGAGCGCGGCAGCTGGTGACGTTCTTACATCACCCGGATGTTGCCGCACTGGCGAAGTGGCTAAGCGGGCAACGCGTTCCGGGATTCTGAAAGCATTAATGTGCGCTATGGTTGTAGTTAAATACCGGCAGGCCCAGCTTCCAGCGCAGCGCCAGCATGCGGGCGGTAAAGCCGAACAGCAGGGTAGAGATCACCACCACATCGTGGTTGCTGACGTAATGCTGAAGCGCGATGTATAAAATCGCGGCGGCGAATGACACCCCGGCGTAAAGCTCTTTCTGGAACACCAGCGGGATACGCTTGCAGAACATATCGCGCAGCACGCCGCCAAAAACGCCGGTGATGACGGCGGCAATGGAGGCGATGACCGGGCCCTGGCCCATATCCAGCGCGATCTGGGCGCCAATGATAGAGAACACGATCAGGCCGAGCGCATCAAGCACCAGAAACAGACGGCGCAGATGCGGCATCACCGGCGCGGCAATCGTGGTCAGGACCGCAGCAATGGCGACAATAATGACGTACTCGGGGTGCTGCACCCAGCCCAGAGGATAGTGGCCGAGCAGAATATCGCGCACTGAACCGCCTCCGAGGGCCGTCGCGGTGGCAATGATAATGACGCCAAACGTATCCATACGGCGGCGCCCGGCAGCCAGCGCGCCGGTCATGGCTTCCGCAGTAATCCCAATCAGATAAAGAATATGAAGCAGCATAAATCCCCCACGGTGATGGCGGAAGGTTAACGATTTGTGCGCAAGATCACGATTGAGATTTTCTAAAGCGAATGAATTTAACCTGATTAAACTAATGCACGATAGGTTTAAATCGGCTGAATTTAACGGTTCCTTTGTCATTTATTCATTTTTAGTGATTATAAAAAGTAATGTGAAAGCCGTCGATGCGTATCGATATTGAAAACGCGATGAATACCTGTTGTTTAACTCTCGACCTTTATCCTTTTATTTTCCTCCTTCAGGGCCTGAGAAAATGACTGCAGCAGCTGGCAATAAAAACTATCTCACCCGCCTGATTGCCGTTGTGCTGACGGGGCTACTTGCCGGCCTGTCAGGCATGGTTCTGGCGCTGATTTTACACGCGATTCAGCACCTGGCCTTTGGCTACAGCCCCGGGCAGATCGTGAGCGCGGAGTCATTTCTACAGGGCGTCACGGATTCATCCTGGCCTCGTCGCCTCTCGGCAATCGTCGCGGGGGGAGCCATCGCAGGATTCGGCTGGTGGCTCCTTGGGCGCTATGGGCAGAAGCGAGTCTCAATAGCGTCAGCGGTGGCAAATCCTTCGGTGGCAATGCCTGCGGGTACTACAACGATTCATGCCCTGTTGCAGATCGTCACCGTGGCGCTGGGCTCTCCGCTTGGCCGCGAAGTCGCTCCGCGGGAAATGGGCGCGCTGGGGGCTGGGATGGTGGCGCGTAAGCTGGGACTGCTGGCGGATGAAACCCGAACGCTGGTTGCCTGCGGCGCCGGTGCGGGCCTGGCGGCGGTGTATAACGTTCCGCTGGCCGGTGCGTTATTCAGCCTTGAGGTAATGCTGCTGTCGTTTAGCTGGGAAAAAACGCTGGCGGCGATTATCACCTCGGCGATTGCCGCGTGGACGGCAACGCTCGGGTTAGGCGAGGAATCGCAATACCATTTTACTTCCGACATCCTGCCGCATTCATTTCTCTGGTGGGCGATTATCGCCGGCCCCATTCTTGGCGCCGGGGCCTGGCTCTTTCGCAAAGCGACCAGCACGGCCCGCTCGCGCGTTCGAAGCAACTGGCAGATGCCGGTTTTCTGTCTGCTGGCGTTTTCCCTGCTTGCCGCCCTCAGCCTCTATTTCCCCCAGCTTCCGGGAAACGGTAAAGGGCCTATGCAGCTGGCTCTCAGCGATGAACTGGGTTTCCCCAGGGCGGCGATGCTGCTGGCGCTGAAAATGGTGGTGATTCTGGCGGTGCTGCGCGGCGGCGCGGAGGGCGGCCTGCTGACGCCGGGGCTGGCGGTCGGCGGCCTGACCAGCCTGCTGCTGTGTATGCTCTGGCAACAGCTGCTTCCCGGCGGAGATTACGGCAGTTTTGCTCTCGTCGGCGCGGCGGCGTTTCTCGCTGCATCCATGCAGATGCCGCTCACAGCGGTCGCGCTGGTGATGGAGTTCACCCACATGGATCACAGCTATCTGGCCCCCACGCTGCTGTGCGCCGCAGGGGCATTTTTAACCTGCCGGATATTGGATAAGAACTATTCCTTCTGAAACGCAGCGAAAATAAAAGGCCATGATTTACCATGGCCTTCTGTCCGTGCGTGGGTTGGCGAGCGAAAAACCGTTACTCGATGTTCTGGATCTGCTCGCGCATTTGTTCGATCAGCACCTTCAGCTCAATGGCGGAGTTCGTCACTTCGGCATTGATTGATTTAGACGCCAGGGTGTTCGACTCGCGGTTGAACTCCTGCATCATAAAGTCGAGGCGGCGACCGACCGCTTCTTTCTTCTTCAGGATATTCCACGTCTCTTTCACGTGCGCTTCCAGACGATCCAGCTCTTCGGCGACGTCTATACGCTGCGCCATCAGCACCAGCTCCTGCTCGAGGCGGTTGTTTTCCAGCTGCACTTCCGCATCTTCCAGCTTGGCAACCAGACGCTCGCGCTGCCACTGCAAAATTTCCGGCATATGGGCACGTACTTTAGCCACCTCGGCCGTCACGCCGTCGAGACGCTGTTCGATCAGCGCTTTCAGCGCCTGGCCTTCGGTTTCGCGGGCGACGATAAAGTCATCCAGCGCACCGTTCAACGCGCCCAGAATTTCGGCGGCAATGGCGTCCAGATCCTGTTCATGGGCCGACATCACGCCAGGCCAGCGCAGAATATCTACCGGATTGATTTCGCCTTCGTCGCTCTGCATTTTGACCCAGTTGGCGGCGTTAACCAGCTGCTTTGCCAGTTTTTCGTTAAGGATCAACTCACCCTGCGCGCTCGGGTCCTGCTCAAAACGCAGGGTACATTCGACTTTACCGCGGGTCAGACGGGAGCGAATACGTTCACGCACCACGGGCTCCAGGCTACGGAACTGCTCCGGCAGGCGGAAGTAGGTTTCCAGATATCGTTGGTTTACCGAGCGCAGTTCCCACGCGGCGCTACCCCATTCACCCTTGATTTCACGCCGGGCGTAGGCGGTCATACTGCGGATCATAGACGTTCCTGTTTTTAAAGGAGAGTGGGGTGGATTATAGCTTTCGAGGCCTTATCAGGATAGGAATAAGCGCGCATTATCCGTATAATGCGCAGCCACATTCGTTTCAAGCCGGAGAACATCATGCGTCCAGCAGGCCGTAGCGCTAATCAAGTGCGCCCAGTAACCCTGACCCGTAACTACACAAAACACGCAGAAGGCTCCGTGCTGGTCGAATTTGGTGACACGAAAGTATTGTGCACCGCTTCTATTGATGAAGGCGTGCCGCGCTTTCTGAAAGGCCAGGGCCAGGGGTGGATCACCGCCGAATACGGCATGCTGCCGCGTTCTACCCACACGCGTAACGCGCGTGAAGCCGCAAAAGGTAAGCAGGGCGGACGCACCATGGAAATCCAGCGCCTGATCGCGCGTGCGCTGCGCGCTGCGGTTGACCTGAAAGCGCTGGGTGAGTTCACCATCACTCTGGACTGCGATGTGCTGCAGGCAGACGGCGGCACCCGTACCGCGTCTATCACCGGAGCCTGCGTGGCGCTGGCCGATGCGCTGAATAAGCTGGTCGCGGCCGGTAAGCTGAAAACCAACCCGATGAAAGGAATGGTGGCGGCGGTCTCCGTAGGCATCGTGAATGGCGAAGCGATTTGCGATCTGGAATACGTTGAAGATTCCGCGGCGGAAACCGATATGAACGTGGTGATGACCGAAGATGGCCGCATCATTGAGGTGCAGGGTACGGCGGAAGGCGAGCCGTTCACCCATGAAGAACTCCTCACCCTGCTGGCATTGGCCCGGGGGGGTATCGAATCCATTGTCACGACGCAGAAGGCGGCGTTGCAAAACTAGTTTTTAAGGCGACTGAGAAGTCGCCTTTTTTTTGTCCGTAGAAAAGTAAGATGAGGAGCGAATCCATGAAACCGTATCAGCGCCAGTTTATTGAGTTTGCGCTTAACAAGCAGGTACTTAAGTTTGGCGAGTTTACGCTGAAATCCGGGCGCAAGAGCCCCTATTTCTTCAACGCCGGCCTGTTTAATACCGGGCGCGATCTGGCACTGTTAGGCCGTTTTTACGCCGAAGCGCTGGTGGATTCCGGGATTGATTTTGACCTGCTGTTCGGCCCGGCCTATAAAGGCATCCCTATCGCCACGACCACGGCGGTCGCGCTGGCGGAACACCATGACCGCGATCTGCCTTACTGCTTTAACCGCAAAGAGGCGAAGACTCACGGCGAGGGCGGAAACCTGGTGGGGAGCGCGCTGCAGGGCCGCGTGATGCTGGTGGATGATGTGATTACCGCAGGCACCGCGATTCGGGAATCGATGGAAATTATTCAGGCCAACGGCGCTGAGCTGGCCGGCGTACTGATCTCTCTGGATCGTCAGGAACGCGGACGCGGCGAAATCTCCGCGATTCAGGAAGTTGAGCGCGACTACGGCTGTAAAGTAATTTCCATCGTGACGCTGAAAGACCTGATTAGCTATCTGGAAGAGAAGCCGGAAATGGCTGAACACCTGACTGCCGTTCGCGCCTATCGCGAAGCGTACGGCGTATAAA
This sequence comes from Klebsiella michiganensis, assembly GCF_015139575.1. GTDB lineage: Bacteria > Pseudomonadota > Gammaproteobacteria > Enterobacterales > Enterobacteriaceae > Klebsiella > Klebsiella michiganensis. The sequence goes on from NZ_AP022547.1 coordinate 127,050, forward strand.
CATCTGCCCGGCAGGCAACGGTCTGTCGGGTCGATTGCTGGCAAAACGGCCAGCCGAGGCGAGAAGAGCGCCTGGGTATCAATGCGGATAATGCCGGGCATTCCTGCGGGAAGAGATGCAGCCCTTCGGGCTGCACAGAGACCGGCGAGAATTATTTCAGCTGGGCGGCGACCAGCGGCCAGCGGGCGTCAAAATCGTCCGTCGGGCGATATTTAAACTCGCTGCGCACAAAGCGCGATAGCATCCCTTCGCAGAATGCCAATAGCTGGCTGGCCAGCAGGGCTTCATCGACGGTATAGCCTTCGCCTTCGCGCATTTTCTTTTCACGCAACACCTGACGCAGCTGAACTTCAATGCGCTCGAACAGCTGATTGATGCGGTCCTGAAGCCGGTCCTGTTCAAACATCAGCGCATGGCCGGTCAGAATTCTTGTCAGCCCAGGATTACGCTCGCCAAACCCAAGAATCAACAGCACAATCAGACGCAGGCGCGCTGAGGTGTCTTTTTCATCTTTTAAAATCAAATTGATGCGCGTAATCAGGCTGTCTTCGATAAATTCAATCAGGCTGTCAAACATGCGGGTCTTGCTCGGGAAGTGCCGATACAGAGCCGCTTCGGATACGCCAACGGACGCCGCCAGTTTCGCTGTGGTAATGCGCTGACTTCCATCGCTGGATTCAAGCATTAGCGCCAGAGATTGAAGTATTTCTTCGCGACGATTCCTTTTCGCAGTTTGTTTTTCTGCCATGTTTTAAAATACCCCTGAAAAAAAGCACTTGTCAGGCAGGCACCCACAAAGCGACCGCAAGCTGTTGCCTGCGGTGATGTTATTGCATTAGTGCGCTTTGCGATGCTGGTTCCACTTCATCCTTCAGGCAGCCCTTTTGCCGGCAGCGCCCCGAAAGAGTTTTGTCTATCGCCGGGCTTATTGACGCCCTGAGTGACCGAAGCCGCCTTCGCCGCGATCGGTGGCGTCAAAATCTTCCACCAGGTTAAATTCTGCCTGCACAACGGGCACAAACACCATTTGCGCGATACGCTCGCCGGGTTCGATGCTGAAGCTCTGCTGGCTGCGGTTCCAGACGGAAACCATCAGCTGGCCCTGATAGTCAGAATCAATCAGACCGACCAGGTTACCCAGTACGACGCCGTGCTTATGGCCCAGTCCGGAGCGCGGGAGAATCACCGCCGCCAGAGAGGGATCGGCAATATGAATCGCCAGACCGGTTGGCACGAGGGTCGTTGCGCCAGGAGCCAGCTCTACGGCGTCATCGAGACAGGCTCGCAGGTCAAGTCCGGCGGAGCCGGAGGTGGCATAGGTCGGCAGCGGAAATTGCTGACCAACACGCGGGTCCAGAATCTTAACGTCGATTTTTTTCATCATAACGGGTAACGATCTCGTCGAGTAATAATTGGCCCAGGAGTTCCTTGCGCTCAAGTGGTAAGCGCTTATCTCCCTCCTGCCAGAAAAGGTGTAATGCATTGCTGTCGCTGTTAAATCCCTGATTTGGCTGAGAAACATCATTGGCGCAAATCAGATCAAGATTTTTGCGGGCTCGCTTTTGCCGTGCGTATTCTTCCACATTATTTGTTTCGGCGGCAAACCCAACGACGTAAGGGCGGTTGGCCTTAAGCGCGGCGACCCCTGCGACGATATCCGGATTTTTAACCATTTTCAGGGTTAATTCATCACCTTGTTTTTTGATTTTTTCTTCGGCGATGGCGACCGCACGGTAGTCAGCGACCGCCGCACAGCCAATAAAAATATGCTGCTGAGGCGCGCTGTTTTGCACCGCGGCTTCCATTTCCAGCGCGGTGGTGACATCAATTCTGTGTACAAACGGCGGCGTAGGCAGCGAAACCGGGCCGCTCACCAGCGTGACGTTAGCCCCGCGGCGCGCGGCGGCGGCGGCAATCGCGAAGCCCATCTTACCAGAACTGTGATTGGTGATATAACGCACCGGATCCAGCGGCTCGCGGGTGGGGCCCGCGGTAATCATGATGTTCAGATGTTGCAAATCTTTGACAGGCGAGAAATGCTGCGCGGCCATATCCACAATGGTCAGCGGGTCCAGCATCCGCCCCGGGCCAACATCGCCGCAGGCCTGGCTGCCGCTGTCCGGGCCCCAGACCAGCAGACCGCGGGCGGCAATGACGTCCAGATTATGCTGAGTGGCGGCGGCGCGATACATCTGCTGATTCATGGCGGGCACGACGGCGACCGGCGAGGGCGTAGCGAGACAAATCGTCGAAACGAGATCGTTGGCCATCCCTGCCGCGACGCGAGCGATTAGGTCGGCGGTGGCGGGGGCAAGAATGACCAGGTCGGCCCATTTCCCCAGCTCAATATGGCCCATCGCCGCTTCGGCGGCCGGGTCGAGCAGGCTGTCGGAAACCGGATAACCGGATACCGCCTGTAGACTTAATGGCGTAATGAAGGCTTTTGCGGCTTCCGTCATGGCGACGCGGACATCCGCGCCGCGGTCACGCAGGCGGCGCACCAGTTCCGGCGTTTTATAGGCAGCAATGCCGCCGCTCACGCCAAGAACGATCTTTTTACCAGCCAGACTCATCATGATTTTTTCCTGTTGCGGTACACCAGAATTCGCGCATCTTATCACAATCCTGACGGCATCGTGTGCCTCGCGCAGATACACTTTGCGAGGCGCTACGCAGGGATAAAACTTGCATCTCGGCGGCGCAAAAAGGCTGTGCCAGGATAGCGCGCAGTGGGAAGGAGATGCCGCGATGGAAATACAAGAATCCCTCATGCCGAGGGAAAAGATGCAGCGCTACGGTATCGAAGTTTTGTCGGATATTGAGCTGTTGGCGCTATTTTTACGTACCGGTACCCGCACGCAGGACGTGATGACATTTTCGCGGGAGCTGCTACAGCGTTTTGGCTCGCTGTACGGCCTGCTATCGGCGGAGGAGTCGCAGTTTGCTGAGGTGGAAGGCATTGGTCTGGCGAAATATGCGCAGCTAAAAGGGATTGCTGAACTGGCGCGACGCTATTTTAGCCTGCGAATGACGGAAGAACCCTCGCTGGTTACCCCGTCGATGACGCGGGAATTTCTGCAAAGCCAGCTGGCCGACGAAGAGCGTGAGATCTTCATGGTGATCTTTTTAGATAATCAGAACCGGGTATTGAAACATAGCCGCCTTTTTTCTGGTACTCTTAGCCACGTTGAGGTGCATCCGCGAGAAATCGTACGCGAAGCCATCAAAGTGAACGCCGCCGCGGTGATCCTGGCACATAATCATCCATCCGGTAGTCCTGAGCCGAGCAAGGCCGACAGGTTGATTACCGAAAGAGTGATAAAATGTTGTCGATTCATGGATATACGTGTGCTGGATCACCTTGTTATTGGCCGCGGAGCGTACGTATCTTTTGCTGAACGCGGCTGGATTTAGCCCCGATCGCGCGATCCATCGGGATCTTTGTCTGTTCGGGACTTGAGCACATCGCCGAGTCAGCGTATACTACGCCACCTTTGAGAATCTCGGGTTTGGCATTTGGGCCTGGCAATCGAGAGTTCGCTTAGAACTGCGATGACCGGGCTGTAAAGCCTGACGAGGCGCCAATACCCCATACGAAGCTCGAGCTAATTTGATTTTTGGAGAATAGACATGTCCCGAGTCTGCCAAGTTACTGGCAAGCGTCCGGTGACCGGTAACAACCGTTCCCACGCACTGAACGCGACTAAACGCCGTTTCCTGCCGAACCTGCACTCTCACCGTTTCTGGGTTGAGAGCGAGAAGCGTTTTGTCACCCTGCGCGTATCTGCTAAAGGTATGCGTGTTATTGATAAGAAAGGCATCGATACAGTTCTGTCCGAACTGCGTGCCCGTGGCGAAAAGTACTAAGTACTTAGAGGAAATAAGTCATGGCTAAAGGTATTCGTGAGAAAATCAAGCTGGTTTCTTCTGCTGGTACTGGTCACTTCTATACCACCACGAAGAACAAACGTACTAAGCCGGAAAAACTGGAACTGAAAAAGTTCGATCCAGTTGTCCGTCAGCACGTTTTATACAAAGAAGCTAAAATCAAATAATTTTAGATTCCTTGTAAAGAAAAACCCCGCCTCGGCGGGGTTTTTTGTTATCAAGACTACGCTACCGTCTACACCGTTGGCGCTGGCGAACGTTTACCCCCTGCGCCAGGCGGAAGAGCATGCTGAACAATAATTGCCCTGAACCTCGTCGCTGAACGCGGTAAGATAGTGCATCCTGCCGTTTTTGTTCGAGAAAAGAATGCCTGAATTACCTGAAGTAGAAACCAGCCGCCGCGGCATTGAGCCGCACCTGGTGGGAGCCACCATCCTGCACGCCGTTGTGCGCAACGGGCGCCTGCGCTGGCCCGTTTCTGAAGAGATCTATCGTCTGAGCGACGTTCCGGTGCTCAGCGTACGCCGCCGCGCTAAATATCTGCTGCTGGAACTGCCCGACGGCTGGATTATCGTCCACCTTGGGATGTCGGGAAGCCTGCGTATCCTGAGCGAAGAGCTGCCCGCGGAAAAACACGATCACGTGGACCTGGTGATGAGTAACGGCAAGGTGCTGCGCTATACCGACCCGCGTCGTTTTGGCGCCTGGCTGTGGACCAAAGCGCTGGAAGGGCATCCGGTGCTGGCGCATCTGGGGCCGGAGCCGCTGAGCGATGAGTTCAACGCCGATTATCTGCAGGCGAAGAGCGCGAAGAAAAAAACCGCGATTAAGCCCTGGCTAATGGACAATAAGCTGGTGGTCGGGGTGGGCAATATCTACGCCAGCGAATCGCTCTTTTCGGCGGGCATTCACCCCGACAGGCTGGCCTCTTCGCTGTCGCGCGAGGAGTGCGAGCAGCTGGTGAAAGTGATTAAGCTGGTCCTGCTGCGCTCCATCGAACAGGGCGGGACGACGCTGAAAGATTTCCTGCAAAGTGACGGTAAACCGGGCTACTTTGCCCAGGAGCTGCAGGTGTATGGCCGCAAGGGCGAGCCGTGCCGCATTTGCGGGACGCCGGTTATCGGCAGTAAACACGCCCAGCGGGCGACGTTTTATTGTCGCCAGTGCCAGAAGTAATATGCGGGGGTTGCCGTGAACCCGGCTTGCGCTGCGCTTAGCCGGGCTACAGGGCTGCGCTTGGTCCGGTAGCCCGGACAGATGCGCAGCATCGCCTCCGGGAAGAGCCTAGACGGCGCAGGATTACAGCTTCTTCAGCAGCGCCTGGTGAACGTTTGCCGGCAGAAAGTGAGAGACGTCGCCCTGGTGGCGTGCCACTTCTTTCACCAGCGAAGAGGAGATAAACGACCACTCTTTGCACGGCATCAGAAACACGCTCTCCAGCGTCGGCATCAAATGACGGTTCATATGCGCCAGCTGCATCTCATATTCAAAATCTGCCACCGCCCGAAGGCCGCGAATTAAAATATTCGCCTGCTGCGCGCGGGCAAAATTGGCCATTAAATCGCTGAAGCCAATAACCTCAACGTTGACCAGATGCGCCGTTGCCTGGGTGGCCAGCGCGATGCGCTCATCGAGAGTGAACATCGGCTTTTTGCTCGGGCTGGCGGCGATAGCCAGCAACACCTTATCGAACATGCTGGCCGCGCGGGTGACGATATCGATATGGCCGTTGGTGATAGGGTCGAAGGTTCCCGGATAGATCGCTTTTGTGCTCATAATGACACTTTCTCCGAGTAGCCGCGGCTCAGGGCCCACAGCTCGGTGTATTTATTAAACGTGTATTGCGCGTTGACCACCGCCAGCAGCCAACCTTGTTTCCCATCCAGAATGCCCCCGCGCAGCAGCAGCGTTTTCACAAAGGCGCCCAGCGTATGGCCGAAGATAGCGGCCAGCGAGGTCTTTTTGCCTCTCTGATGGCGCTCCTGCGCCCAGGCGGCGGCGTAGGCCAGCTGCTTTTGCTGAAAGCCGGAGAAATCACGGCAGGTCAGATGCAGCAGGTCGCCCGCGAGTTCGATAACCCGCGCGCCCTGGGCGTCGAGAGATTCGTGGACCAGATTATCGTTATAGCGGTAACGGTCGCGTTCGTACAGGCGCATCACGCGGTCGGGGTACCAGCCGCTGTGGCGCATAAAGCGGCCAAGGAAATAGTTGCGCCGGGCGATGCTGTATATCGCGCCGGTTTGCGGCGTGGCCAGCACGCTGCGGATAGACTGCGCAAGCTCCGGAGTGACGCGCTCGTCGGTATCGATCATCAGCACGTAGTCGCCGGTGGCGTAGGCCTGGGCGCGCTGGCGCTGAATACCGTAGCCCTGCCAGTCGCGATTGACATGCACCTGAACGCCCTGGCTGCGGGCGAGTTCGACGGTGTTGTCGCTGCTGCCGGAATCCAGCAGCACTATCTCATCGGCCCAACTTACCGACGCCAGACAATCAGGCAGCAGATCCGCCGCGTTTTTGGCAATCATCACGACCGAGAGTCGAGGCGACATTAGTGGCTCCGCTGCGGCAGATAGGGTTGCAATAACTGTAGCAGACGGGAAAGCGCGCCCTGGTTTTGGTGCAGAACTTCCACCGCATGGCGACCGTACCACAGACGGTAATCTTCATCGGTCAGCAGGTTAGACACCTGCGTTACCAGCGAGTCGGCGTCGGTGACGGTAATCAGTCCATCGTCCTGCTGCAGCTTGGCGCAGATATCTTTGAAGTTGAACGTGTGCGGACCCATCAGTACCGGTATCGCATGGGCGGCGGGCTCCAGCGGGTTATGGCCGCCGCGCTCCACCAGGCTACCGCCGACAAACGCGAGGTCGGCAATACCGTACAGCAGCATCAGCTCGCCCATGGTATCGCCAATCACCACCTGGGTACTGTTCGACGGGATTTCGCCGGTGCTGCGCAGGGTGTAGCTCATTCCCGCTTTCTGCACCATCTCGCGGGCGTCGCCGAAGCGCTCCGGATGGCGCGGGACAAGGATCAGCAGCAGGTTGGGGAAACGCTCCAGCAGCTGCTTATGCGCCTGAAGAATAATTTGTTCTTCGCCGTCGTGGGTGCTGGTGGCAATCCATACCTGGCGGTGCGGCGCCCACTGGCGGCGCAGGGTGATGGCGCGAGCCGCCAGCTCCGGCGTGACCGAAATATCAAACTTCAGGCTGCCGGTGACCGCCAGCTGATTGCGTTTCAGGCCAAGAGCGATAAAGCGGCTGGCATCTTCTTCATTCTGCGCGGCGATAAGGGTAATGCGGCTCAGCAGCCGACGCATAAATTTCCCCAGTTTGGCATAGCCTTTCGCCGAGCGTTCGGAGAGGCGGGCGTTGGCGATTACCAGCGGGATTTTACGCTTATGCAGCGTGGCGACCATGTTCGGCCAGAGTTCGGTTTCCATGACGATAACCAGCTTCGGCTGAACGGTATTGAAGAAGCGGTTCATCGCGCCGGGCAGATCGTAAGGCAGATAGACGTGATGCACGTCTTTGCCGAAAGCGGACATCGCGCGTTCAGAGCCGGTTGGCGTCATGGTGGTGACGGTGATCGGCAGATAGGGGTAACGGTGGCGTAGCGCGCGCACCAGCGGAATCGCCGCCAGCGTTTCACCTACGGAAACGGAATGCAGCAGGATGCCACCCGGTTCTACCTTGTTCTGGCAGAAGCCATAACGTTCCTTCCAGCGTTTACGATAGGCAGGGGCCTTACGGCTGCGTAACAGCAGTCGCAGCCACACCAGCGGCTGAATGAGGTAAAGTAGGGCGGTATAAAGCAATTCCAAGCGATTTATCCGTATTTATGTTTTTGCGGGCAAATTCTAAGCATTTAACCCGCGTAAAGCTATCTCTTTGGCGGAAACTAAGGGATTCAGTATTAAGCCGCGTCGCGATAGCGCTTGATGCGCAGATAGCGGCGTCCAAGACGCCAGCGCAGACGGAACGTACGGGCGTTTTTCCAGATCAGGCGCCAGATACCGCGGTCAAAGAACTCTTTAATGATAATATGCTTTTTTGACTCATCTTTCATGCTATCGAAGGTATGAATAATCCCCAGCCCCTCTTTGGCGATCTGCCAGCGGCAGGCGGAAATATCGCGAACCTTGTCCGGATAGCGCTGGTTGATGGCGTCCAGCATCTCAAGAATCTTCATATAGTGGCGCGCTGAACGCATCAGCGTGTCGTCGTTGTCCGGCTTATGCGACACCGATTCCGAGTGAATATAGTAATCGTAGAACTGTTCGCTGGTGTACTGCACGCGTTCTGCCGCCAGCAGCACTTCGGTGGTCCAGGGAATATCCTGATGGCGCAGGCCAGGCTCAAAGTGGAAGCGGTGGCTGGCGATAAACTCCCGGCGGTAGATATTCAGCCAGGTGACATGCAGGAACTTACGAGAATCCAGCGCCTGCTTTAACCAGACGTGGCCGGGCAAAACGCCGGTCGACTGTAGCCGGTCCAGCGGGAAAATAGGATGGATATCTTTTTTCGTCTCGTAGACGTAGCGGCCGTTGCAGGTGGCGACGTCTAGATTGCCCTTTTCCGCCATCTCCAGAAGCGTACGGTACATGCCCGGGTAAAGCTTATCGTCGATATCCGGGAAGGTCAGGTACTTACCCGTCGCCGCGGCGAGGCCGGTATTGCGCGCCACCGACACGCCCTGGTTTTCCTGCTCCAGCACGAGCACGTTTTGCAGGCGGTCTTTCCACTGGTCGATAACCGCAAGGCTGCCGTCCGTCGACCCGTCGTTCACCAGGATCAGTTCATAGCTTTCCAGCTGCTGTTGCTCAAGGCACTCAAAGAATTGCGCAAGGAATTTTTCGCCGTTATAGACGGCGGCTACGATGCTTAGTAAAGGCGTTTGACTCATAACTCATTCGATCCTGGTTGAATAACGGCGTCAGGCGCTGCGCAACTGACGATACTGCTGACAAATCGATGCCACGCTGAACTTCTCCAGCGCCGCTGCGTCGATGGCCGGCGGGCTATGGTAAATGCTTTGCATCGTCTGAGCCAGCGCCGGGCTGTTGAGATCCGCCAGGCCACGCGACAGCTCGCCGGTGAGGATCTCGGTCACGCCGCCCGGGCAGCGGGTGCTGGCGACCGGCGTATCCAGCAGCAGCGCCTCAACCACCACGTTGCCAAAGCCTTCGCTATCGGAGCTGAGGACCAGCATCCGCGCGCCTTTAATCCACGGCAGCGGGTTTTTCTGGAAGCCCTTAAACAGGACGCGATCGGCAACCTGTAGCTGCTGCGCCAGCTGGCGCAGGCGCTGTTCTTGTTCCGGTTTTCCCTGCCCCAGCAGCACCAGCGGCGCATCGATACCGCTTTGCGCATACGCCTCAATCAGGCGGTCGTGGCGTTTACCGGGATGAAAGCGGCCCACGTGGATAATATAGTCGCCGTCGGGGCGCTGGCTGGGCTCTTCAGCCGCGGCGCGCAGAGCGGGGATATCAAACGGGTTATAGATGGTTTTCAACTGGGCCGGGCGAATGGCGAACTGCTCGACCAGGTCTTGACCTACCGCATCGGAGACGGCGACGACGTTGCGTCCCTGGTAAACGCGCCCGATTTTCTGCTGTTTCAGCCAGCGGTCAAAACCGCTGCGGTGTCCGAGATAGGACGCGGAGAACACGCCGTGCAGGCAAAACCAGACGTTGCGCCCGTTCAGCAGGCGGCTGCGGGAGACAATGCGGTCGGTTTTATGCAGATTCGAGAGCACCAGATCGAAACGGCCCTGCTGTTCTGCTTTCTCGATTGCCGCATCAAGCTGGCGCGCGCGCCGGGACAGCTCCGTCAGCTTACGCCACGGCTTGCGGCAGCGATCGGCGATGACCTGATAATCCAGCCCTTCCGGCAGCGGATAATCGCAGACGTCGCGCAGGGAAAAAAGCGATACCTGTTCACCCTGGCTAAGAAAATGCGCTGCCAGCGTCAGCACGACTTTTTCCGCGCCGCCGCCGGGCAGGCCGTCGATAACAAACAGTATGCGCATCGTTATTTCACCAAATCCTGATAGAGGGAGAGCAGCTGCGCCGAGAGACGTTCGCTGGTGCAGGTCATGATGCGCTCGCGGGCGCGTTCGCCTTGCGCAGAGCCTAACGCCCGGGTGGGCAGGGCGCTAACTGACTCCTGCAGGGCCGGGATATCCAGCGCATCGCAAACGTAGCCATTGCTGCCCTGAACAATAAACTCCGCGCCGCCGCAGCCGGTAGTGGTAATCACCGGCAGGCCGCAGGCCATCGCTTCGAGAATGACGTTGGGAAACGGATCGTACAGCGTCGGCAGCAGCAGGCCGTCGGCCATCTGATAGAACGGCAGGGTTTCCGACTGCATGCCGAAGAAGCGCACCCGCTCCTCGCAGTTCAGCGTTTTCGCCAGCTGCTGATAGCGGCCCTGCTCTTTATCTTTGCCCACCACCAGCAGGTAGCGGTTGGTCGGGGCGATGGCGCGGATCGCCGCATCCAGCCCCTTGCGCTCAAAGCCGGAGCCGACGTAGATCAGGCAGGTCGCCTGGATCGGCAGATTCCATTTGGCGCGCAGCGCGACAAAGGCTTCTTCCGTCGGCGGCAGAAAACGCTGGTTATCGATAGCGTTATAGATAACGTGGATTTTTTCCGCCGGCAGGCCGAAGTCTTCAATAATCTCGCGTTTAATCATCTCCGCGTTGCAGATAACGCCGCGCAGGTGCGCGTCCTGGTACATGTCGCGCTCGGCCTGCATCACATAGCGATGGTAGCGGTCGGCAAACAGCAGGCGGCTTTTCCAGCCGGGCAAAATGCGCGAGCGCTGCTGCAGCCAGCGGCGGTGCACGCCGTCTCCGGCGCGGTACAGGTCGCAGCCGGGGATACGCTCGTGGCTTTGCACCAGATCGAAGGCTTCGCGCTGCCACAGCTGGCGGGCGGCGTCGGCAAATCCTCGCTCGCGGCTGATCCGCCCCCATTTGCGCGGATTGCAGATGTGGATGTTCCACTCGGGCTTCACCGGCCCCTGCCATTCGCGGGTGATGACGTTCAGTTCAAGATCGCTGTCGTCGAGGGCTTCCAGCGCGCGGGAGACAAAGCGCTCCGCGCCGCCGTCCGGGCGATACTTCTGGCGTACCAGAGCCAGCCTGAATTTACTCATGCCAGTACCTTTTTCGCCGCCGCGATAACCGCGTCGGTGGGGATTAAATCGAGAAAGCGTTCGTTGGTGTTGGTATCAATGTCGTCAGGATCGGGAATCGCTCCGAAATCACCCGCCCAAATCACCTCGCCCTGCGCCTGCCATGGACGCCAGAAGGTGAGCTTGGAGGGGCCGAATAGCGCCACCAGCGGCGTACCGAGCGCGGCGGCCATATGCATCGGCACGGAGTCGACGCCGATAAACAGGCGGGCATGGTCGATGACGGACGCCAGCTGGCGCAGGGTGAGCAGCCCGGCGAGGGAGTGCAGGCGAGCATTGGGGCAGCCCGCCATAATGGTGTCGATCATCTGCTTCTCTCTGGCGTCAGGGCCGGAGGTCAGCACGACCGGGTAGCCTGCTTCAGAAAGCGCGTTTATCAGGGCGCTCATCCGCCCTTCGCGCCAGCACTTAAAGAACCAGCGGGAGGTTGGCTGAATGACGATATAGTTATCCTGAAATCCTGCCGGCAGCAGCGCGCGGCTGGCGCGCCAGTCCTGCTCGCTGTAGCCCATCGTCGCCGGCGCGTCAGCAATATCCAGCCCAAGCGGCGCCAGAATCGACAGATTCTGCTGCACGGTATGCAGCTGGTTATGCCGCTCGGTTGAGGCGAGGGCGGTATGGCAAAAACGCCAGGCCGGGTGGCGACGCTTCGGAAAGTCAAAGCCGATACGGATGGCCGCCCCGGTCAGTTTGGTGATGATCGCGCTGGGCCACTGATCGGCAAGATTGAGCACCATATCGTAGCGCTGCTGGCGGAGCGTGCGAATCAGCCGCCACTCCATCTTCAGCTGATGGCCGGCGCCCTGTTTTTTCCAGCGCCGGTCAATGCCGTAAATGTGGCGGATATCCGTATTCGCTGCGAGCATATCCCGGGTTTCTTCATAAAGCAGCACATCCACGCTGGCGGCGGGATATTGCTGCTTAAGCGCGTGAATAAGCGGCGTTATCAATAACATATCGCCATGATGGCGAAGCTTAATAACCAGGATTCGCGCCGGGTTCACGCGGCCGGAAGTGCGGGTTTCAGGCGTCATTCTCTATTCTTCATTCAGGGGCAGGGCTCCGATTCTAGGGGATCAGATAGATTGAGAGAAGCCTTGTCTTGCTCTACCATGACCCGATACGTATGGCCTGAGGACGTTTTCGTGCACAAACCCGCATTTCTCATCACGATTGATACAGAGGGTGATAACCTCTGGCAAAAACATGACAGCATCACCACCGAGAATGCGCGCTATCTACCGCGTTTTCAGCAGCTTTGCGAAAAGTATGGTTTTAAACCGGTCTGGTTGACCAACTATGAAATGGCCATCGACCCGGTTTATATCGAATTTGCCAAAGATGCGATCGCCCGGGGAACCGCGGAAATCGGTATGCATCTCCACGCGTGGAACAGCCCGCCGACCGATCCGCTCACCGATGACGACTGGCGACATAAACCGTATTTGATCGAGTACAGCGATGCGGCGATGCGGGCAAAAGTCGACTATATGACCCGTCTGCTGGAGGACACCTTCCAGACCAAAATGGTCAGCCATCGCGCCGGGCGCTGGGCGTTTGACGAGCGCTACGCGCGTCTGCTGGTGGAGTATGGCTATCTGGTGGATTGCTCGGTTACCCCGAGGGTGAACTGGAAGACGGCGAAAGGCGCGCCGCAGGGCGACGGCGGTACCGATTACCGTCATTTCCCGCAGCACGCCTATTTTCTTGACGAGAATGATATCCGTCGTGAAGGGCAATCATCGCTGCTGGAAGTGCCGATGAGCATTCAGTACAAGCATTCCGCGTGGATGAATAGCCTGAAGCAGGGCTACGATCGCCTGCGCGGCAAAGTACGCTCGCCGTCGGTACACTGGCTGCGTCCGATGGGCGGCAACGTTGAGACGATGAAAAAAGTGGTCGAACAAACGTTGACTCAGGGTAATGACTACGTCGAATATATGCTCCACTCTTCAGAGTACATGCCCGGCGGCAGCCCAACGTTTAAAAACGAGCAGGATATCGAGCGCTTATATGCCGATCTGGACGCTTTTTTCAGCTGGCTGGCGCCGCAGGTGAAGGGAATGACGTTGGCGGAGTACTACCAACAGAAACTCACACAGCGATAAAAGATCACAACCAGGTACCGTATGCGTATCGTGAAGCAGTTTACGCGGAAGAAAAATGCCTTCTTCCGCGAAATTAAGTTTAATTTAATTAACTATCGTTACAGAAATAAAAGCGCACGCCAGCCCTTTAATTCCGCGAAGATTCAGCATGTTTTATTATTGCGCCTGGATGACAAAGTTGGGGATATGGTCGTAACGACCGGCTGCGCAAAGCTTTTAGCTGACCGGGGCTATAAGGTTTCGGTTCTTACCGGGCCGGTTTGTAAACAGATGCTTGCCGGTGCGGATTTTCTTGAGCAGGTTTATTTATATCAGCCGCGGATGCCGTTAAACGCACTGCGTGCGGCAGGATTTGACGCGGTCGTTGATTTTGATGACGTGAAAACCTACGAGCGTTTTAAACTGCTGGCTGATTTACGCCCTGGCTGCGTTATCGGTTTTAATAAACAAGAATATAAGCTTTACGATCACTCCATCCCTTTTCTGGATAGCAGCAGCCATATTTCCGCGCGCTATAAAGCCGTCGCCAGGCTATTTGGTATAGAACACCCTCATTACCACTATCATCTGCCCGGCGATGCTTTTGAGCGGGAAAGAGTCAAAACACTGCTGGCTCAGCACAAGGGGAGTCAGCTCTGTATTGCCATAAACCCGTTTACCGCCTCAACGGATAAAGACTTTTGCCGTCATCAGGTTTCTGCTCTGATTGAACGCTTATATACGCTCCCTTATAAAATCAGCGTCGTGATGGTCGGGCATAGCGAGAAAATTCGTCAGCTTAATCTGGAAACGGCGCTGCATCTGCCAGATAGCAATATTAATTCAGCGGTTGAGATTGTTCGCCACTGCGATCTGGTGATTACGGCGGATACCGCCATCGTGCATATTGCTCGCGCGTTCGACAAGCCCATGGTGGCGGTTTACAACAAACGTAAACTCAAAGATACCGGTTTGCCGGGCTATACCATTTGGGCGCCGGGTTATGACAAGGCCAGACAAATTGTCTGCGAAGAGACTAACGTCGCCGACATGACCATTGACGCGGTCTGGCCGGTCATCAAAGCGCAGGTGGATGCCCTGATCGCCGCTCGCCAGCAGGCATAAAAAAGGGCCCGCTGCGGGCCCTTCTCTTAGCGTTTCGCCTTCAGGCTGCCGCTCAGCGCGATGCCCAGCGGCAGCCAAAACAGCGGCCAGCTTTCGCGAGGGTTGCTGATGATAAACATGCCCTGCGAGGCCATAAAAATCAGCGCATAGATAAAAATCGCCAGCCCGTAGCGGCCATCCTGCTGTTTACGCCATGCATGCCATAACCCTCCGGCAATCACCGCCAGCAGCAGCGCCAGGCCGATTATGCCGCCTTTCAACAGAGCACCAAGATAGACGCTGTGGGTGGTAGTGATATGCTCGCCGCTGTAGTTGGTAAAGTTCAGCTCGTAGTCAAAGCCCCGACCCAGCCACGGCTGGCTGGCCACTTCCTGTACCGTATGGTGCCAGATACTCAAGCGCAATCCGCTTTGGGTGCCCAGCTCTTCAAAGCGCGCCAGCAGCAGGTCTCCCGTTGGCGTAAAGAAGAAAAGCGCGCCCAGAACCAACGCTAACGCGGCGACAATCAGAAGGTTGCGGCGGGTAAAGACGTGCAGGTGCAGGGTGCAAATAAACGCCACCAGCAGCGCGATAATCGGGCCGCGGCTTTGGGTCAGAAACAGCATCACCAGCATGATGGCCATCGGCACATACAGCAGGTGGCTGCCTTTCTCCTTCAGCAGCATCGCGCAAATAAGGATGCCGATACCGCAATAGCCCGCCAGGTCGATCACGTTGGTCGGGCCGGGATTCTCCGGCGAAACCAGGCGTTCCTTGAGGACCAGCGTGAAGTCGATCGCCATCGTCCAGACGGAGAGCACCGTGATCCCGGCCACGACGCTCAGCAGCGCCAGATGTCGGGTCCGGGGATGGCAAAGTAGCGTTGTCAGCAGCAGAAGATAGAAAATTAAATAGGTGCCGTGGGTCAGAGGGGAATCGATATGCTGCGGCGTCTGCCCCCAAATATTGCTCAGCGCATAGTACACGCAGAATACCACCAGCAGGCTATAAACCGGCCACCGCTGGCGGATGCTTTCCGCTATTGCCTGACGGTTGTCTTTGTTAAGCAGTGAAAGCAAAAAGAGCAAAATAGATAAATGAAGGAGGTTATTTGTCCGGGTTGATACGCAGAAAATAGCGCTAAAAAACAGAAACAAAGTGAAGAAAACGGTGTAGCCCTGTCTGGCGTAATTACTTATTTTTAAAGTACTCATCAAAAGAAACCTTTTCGAAAATCGTTTCCGGAACCGCGCTTTCTAACGAGAAGTTGACGACCCGAATATGGTTTTGTTGCAGCACGTTGGCAGCGTGCGAAAAGGACGGCATGACCAGGTCATCCACCTTATTTGCCAGCCAGGAGGGGAGTTTATCCTGTTCCGTTTCGTAGAATCGCGGCTGGTTGAAATTACTCATATCCAGCCCGCTTATCAGAATGGTTTTAAATCCCAGCCACATCAGAATTTGCAGTGCCCAGTAGACCACGGTTCCGGCATCGAAAATGCCGTGACGAATGTCGGTGCTAAAGCAAATATCCTGCCTTTGCGGATGAAAGCGTAGCGCGGGGACGCCGCGCCAGGCCTGCTGTATCGCATTTTTGGCGACTTTAGGCTGATAAATTTTATAACAGGCGTCTTCAATTAATGCCAAACGACAGCGAAGCTCTGCGCCGTGGCGGTCGAGGATTTTGGCGATACCGTGCATGGTGGTGAAGAGCACAATGTCAGCCTGGCTAATCACCGAACGGATCACGTCCGGTTTTTTATCGTAAAACTCCATATCCACGATGGTATAGAGCGAAAATTTAATTTTATCAGAGAGATGCCAGGCGCCGTTCACCCCCATCACCGGAATACTTTTCGGCAGCAGCGTAAAATCGATGCGGCGCGTAGAGGGGCCGGTGGCGGTCAGCAGCACCTCGCCCTGAGCGCTATCCTTCAGTTCGCTGAGATTGACCAGCGGAACCGCTTTCCCTTTGTATTTCAGGGTGCGGATTTCGCCGCTCGCCGCGCGCGTGATATGGGTAAACGGCCAGAGATTTTCGTTATGGCGAAAGGCGCGTCGATGCGTGTAGCGATAGATCTGCTTAAATAATGAACCCATTAAGCCAGTTCCTGAGATTTCAACAGTTGCCGAACCCGGGACGCGGGAATATCGCCCGTGCTGCTGCCGCTTTCCGGGCGCACCACGTGCTGATTTTTACCGTAGCCGCCAATCAGCCCCGGATCGGTCGGGCCGTACAGCGTGAAGTTCGGTTTATCGAGCGCGGCGGTGAGATGGCTCAGCCCCGTGTCGACGGAAACGACCCCGCGCGCGCCGGCCAGCACCTGGGCTACCTGCTCCAGGCTCATGCGCGGCAGGACGTCGACAAAATCGTGCCCTTCCGCCAGGCGTCCGGCCCGCGCCTCTTCATGGGGGGCGCCCCACGGCAGTTTGATGCGTACGCCGCTGTCGGCAAGCAGGGCGATAAGCGCCCGCCAGTTCTCTTCCGGCCAGTGTTTATCATCGCGCGTTGTGGCGTGGAGGAACACCAGATACGGCGCAGCGGACGGGTCAGCCTGACGCAAAAAATGGCGGGCGATCGCGTAGTCGCCCTGGGTTTCCGGCTTCGCGTAGCCGAGGCTTTTCGCGAACAGCTCGCGGGTGCGCTCAACGGCGTGCTGCTGTTTAGCGATATGGTGACGACGGTTGTAAAACAGGCTCGCCAGCGGCTCGCGGGCGGTCTGCCAGTCCATACCGTGCTTCACGCCGCGGGCCAGTCGGGTGACCAGCGCGGCGCTCTTCACCAGCCCCTGGGCATCGATGATAGCGTCGTACTTTTCCGCGCGCACGGCCTCGCGGAACGCCTTGCGCTCGGCTTTGATCGGCGCGGAAAACCACGCCTTACGCCAGCGGCGAATCGCCACCGGGATGACCCGGTCGACGCTCTCATGCCAGGAAGGGATCTGCGCGAAGCCTTCTTCAACCACCCAGTCGAAACGAATGCCGGGAAAGGCCAGCGCGGCGTCGCTCAGCGCGGGCAGCGTGTGCAGCACGTCGCCCATGGACGAGGTTTTTACGATCAGTACCCGCATCCGTCAGGCTTCCTCTTGTTCCGTTTTTTCCAGCAGCAGGTCGTTTAATTCTTCCAGTACGCGCTGCGGCGTAATGTCGATCAAACTCTGATGATAGCCTTCGGCGGCGTCGCCTTTACGCACTTTGTGGTAGCCACTGATCAGGCGGATCACGCGCGCTTTGTGCGACAGAGGTGGAGTGAAGTCCGGGCTGCTGGGCCCGTAGAGCGCCACCAGCGGACGGTCCAGCGCCGCGGCGACGTGCATCAGGCCGGAATCGTTGCTGACCACCGCTTTACAGGCGGCGATCAGAATAACGGCCTGCTCAAGCTGGGTTTCGCCGGCCAGATTGCGGCACCATGCCTGCTGTTCGGTCGTGAGCGCGGCGAGGATTTCATTGCCCGCTTCGTGGTCTTTCGCGGAGCCAAACAGTACGATCTGAAAGCCTTCGTCGATCAGCTGTTTCGCCAGCTCGGCGTAGTGATAGTGCGGCCAGCGTTTTGCCGGGCCGAACTCTGCGCCGGGGCAGAAGCCGATAATCGGGCGCTCGGCTGAGAGATTAAACGCGCTGCAGGCCTGCGATTTTTCGCCTTCATGCACCTGCAGCTGCGGCCAGAGCAGCGGCTGCGGCAGATCTTTCGCGCAGCGCATCACGCCTTTGTCGTAGGCCAGACCGACGTAGCGTTCGACCATCAGCGGCCAGGCGTCTTTATCCAGCTTACGGGCGTCGTTCAGCAGGCCGTAGCGCATTTCGCCGAGCCAGCCTGTGCGATGCGGTATTCCCGCAAAGAACGGCACGAGGGCCGATTTAAACGAGTTGGGCAGCACGAAAGCGCGATCGTAGCGACGTTCGCGCAGGCTGTGCCCAAGCTTACGCCGTTCACCGATTTCCAGTGCGCCGTGGCCGAGCGGCATCGGGATCGCTTCGTTGACTTCCGGCATGCGCGATAGCAGCGGACGGCACCATGCGGGCGCCATCACGTCGATTATCGCCTGGGGATAGCGCGCCCTGAGCGTACGGTAAAGACTTTGCGACATCATCATGTCGCCCACCCATGACGGGCCAACCACCAATATTTTCATTCATTCCATCCTTCAAGCTGTCTCTGCGTTGGCTGCCTGCGTTCCCTCCGGTCACTGACTTTAGTCAGCTCCCGGAGAATCACTGAGTTGCCGCCTTGATACCGCTCGAATGATTTTATGAATTCGCATGATTGTCGCGATTGAGCCAGGCCATATATTCCGTTACGCCTTCGGCAACGGTCTTAAACGGTTTATCGTAGCCCGCTGCGCGCAGGTTAGTCAGATCCGCCTGGGTAAACGCCTGATAGCGGCCTTTGAGTTTATCCGGGAATGGAATGTACTCGATGCTGCCTTTCTGGTGATAAGCCAGCGTTGCGTCTGCAACGGCCTGGAAAGACTCCGCGCGCCCGGTGCCGAGGTTGAAGATGCCGGAAACGCCGTTTTCCCAGAACCACAGGTTCACCGCCGCGACGTCGCCGACGTAGACGAAGTCGCGCTTGAAGCCGTCGCTGCCTTCGAACAGTTTCGGACTTTCGCCATTATTCAGCTGGGTGTTCAGATGGAAAGCGACGCTGGCCATGCTGCCTTTATGGCCTTCGCGCGGCCCGTAGACGTTGAAATAGCGGAAGCCGACAATCTGCGAGTTCGCTTCCGGCAGGATCTGACGGACGTATTCATCAAACAGAAACTTGGAGTAGCCGTAAACGTTGAGCGGCTGCTCGTATTCGCGGGATTCAATAAAGTCGCTGGTGCGGCCGCCGTAGGTCGCTGCGGAAGAGGCGTACAGGAACGGGATTTCACGCTCCAGACAGTAGTGCAGTACCTCTTTGGAATACTGATAGTTGTTATCCATCATGTACTTGCCGTCCCACTCCGTGGTGGAAGAGCAGGCGCCTTCATGGAAAATAGCGTCGATATCGCCGAACTCTTCGCCCGCCATAATTTGGATCAGAAAGTCTTCTTTATCCATGTAGTCGGCAATGTTCAAATCCACCAGATTGATGAATTTGGTCCCGTCTTTCAGATTATCTACGACCAGAATGTCGGTAATACCCTGGTCATTCAGCGCCTTAACGATATTGCTGCCGATAAAGCCTGCGCCGCCGGTAACGATGATCATAACTGTAACCTTTGAAGTTGGTAGTCCAGAGACAATCCGGACATGAATACTCCTATCATATCACTACATCGGAAAGGCTTCAGCCATTCGCCGATAAGGTAGAGAGGGACTCGTGATTTATGCTGCAAATAATTCATGCAGTAATGCATCATCTCGTATCAGCGTATAGCTTTAGGTAATATGTGCCAAATTTTGCCGAATCTGGAGAGTTGCAATGCGTGGGGATTTCTACAAACAGTTAACCAATGACCTGGATACCGCGCGCGCGGAAGGGTTGTTTAAAGAAGAACGGATTATCACTTCGGCGCAGCAGGCGGATATCACCGTCGGCGGCAGCCAGGTCATTAACTTCTGCGCCAATAACTATCTCGGCCTCGCGAACCACCCGGAACTGATTGCCGCCGCGAAAAGCGGGATGGACAGCCACGGCTTCGGCATGGCCTCCGTGCGCTTTATCTGCGGTACCCAGGACAGCCACAAAGCGCTTGAGAAGAAGCTGGCCGATTTTCTCGGTATGGAAGATGCGATTCTGTACTCCTCCTGCTTCGACGCCAACGGCGGCCTGTTTGAAACCCTGCTCGGCGCAGAGGACGCGATTATCTCCGATGCCCTGAACCACGCGTCGATCATCGACGGCGTGCGCCTGTGTAAAGCGAAGCGCTTCCGCTATGCCAACAACGATATGCAGGAGCTGGAAGCCCGTCTGAAAGAGGCGCGTGAAGCCGGCGCGCGCCATGTGCTGATCGCCACCGACGGCGTGTTCTCCATGGACGGGGTGATCGCCAACCTGAAGGGCGTCTGCGATCTGGCGGATAAATACGACGCGCTGGTGATGGTCGATGATTCGCACGCCGTGGGTTTTGTGGGTGAAAACGGCCGCGGTTCCCATGAGTACTGCGACGTGATGGGCCGCGTCGACATTATCACCGGTACGCTGGGTAAAGCGCTGGGCGGCGCGTCCGGCGGCTATACCGCCGCGCGTAAAGAAGTCGTCGAGTGGTTGCGCCAGCGCTCGCGTCCGTATCTGTTCTCCAACTCGCTGGCGCCGGCGATTGTCGCCGCATCCATCAAAGTGCTGGAGATGGTGGAAGCGGGCAGCGAGCTGCGCGATCGTCTGTGGGCTAACGCGCGCCTGTTCCGTGAAAAAATGACCGCGGCAGGGTTTACCCTTGCGGGCGCCGATCACGCCATTATCCCGGTGATGCTCGGTGAAGCCACCGTGGCGCAGCAGTTCGCGCGCGAGCTGCAAAAAGAAGGTATTTACGTCACCGGATTCTTCTACCCGGTGGTACCAAAAGGCCAGGCGCGTATCCGTACCCAGATGTCTGCGGCGCATACCCCTGAACAAATTGAACGTGCGGTGGAAGCCTTTACCCGCATCGGTAAACAACTGGGCGTCATTGCCTGAGGGTGTGAGATGAAAGCGTTATCCAAACTGAAGGCGGAAGAAGGCATCTGGATGACCGACGTACCGGAACCGGAAGTCGGCCACAACGATCTGCTGATTAAAATTCGCAAGACCGCGATTTGCGGTACCGACGTGCATATCTACAACTGGGACGAGTGGTCGCAAAAGACCATTCCGGTTCCGATGGTGGTGGGGCATGAATACGTCGGCGAAGTGGTGGGTATCGGTCAGGAAGTTCGCGGCTTTAAGCTGGGCGACCGCGTTTCCGGCGAAGGGCATATCACCTGCGGCCACTGCCGTAACTGCCGCGCCGGGCGTACGCATCTGTGCCGCAATACGACGGGCGTCGGCGTCAACCGTCCGGGCTGTTTTGCCGAATATCTGGTGATCCCGGCGTTTAACGCCTTTAAAATCCCCGACAATATCTCTGACGATCTGGCGTCGATTTTCGATCCGTTTGGCAACGCCGTGCATACCGCGCTTTCATTCGACCTCGTCGGTGAAGATGTGCTGGTTTCCGGCGCCGGCCCGATCGGCGTGATGGCCGCCGCGGTGGCGAAACACGTTGGCGCGCGCAACGTCGTGATTACCGACGTTAACGAATATCGCCTGGAGCTGGCGCGCAAAATGGGCGTCACCCGGGCGGTGAACGTGGCGAAAGAGAACCTTAACGATGTGATGGCCGAGCTGGGCATGACCGAGGGTTTCGACGTGGGTCTGGAGATGTCCGGCGCGCCGCCGGCGTTCCGCACCATGCTCGATACCATGAACCACGGCGGGCGTATTGCCATGCTGGGTATTCCGCCGTCGGATATGTCTATCGACTGGACCAAGGTGATCTTCAAGGGGCTGTTTATCAAAGGGATTTATGGTCGCGAAATGTTCGAAACCTGGTACAAGATGGCCGCGCTCATCCAGTCCGGGCTCGATCTGTCGCCGATCATCACCCATCGCTTTGGCATTGATGATTTCCAGCAGGGCTTTGACGCGATGCGCTCCGGCCAGTCTGGCAAAGTCATTCTCAGCTGGGATTAATTCCGCCCCGGTCAGGATGGTAAAAAAGCGCCCACGGGCGCTTTTTTGAGAGTTATCCTACAATTTTGTGATACTTAATCCACTCCGCACTTTTTCTAAATCGCTTTCTCGCCTATTCGTTTATACAGTCAGTTTAACCATGGTTTAACCCTATAAAGATTATGCTTAAACTTTCTGTATGCTTATTGACCTGTAATTCATCCCGCTTATTACGGGAGGTGTTACCACCGCTGCTCAGGGTGGCTGATGAATTTATCGTCGTCGATTCAGGCAGTACGGATGCTACGCTGCAGATTTGCCAACAGTTCGGTCTCTCCGTTCACCATCATCCTTATACCGCTCACGGTACGCAGATGAATTATGCGACCTCTCTGGCCCGCCACGACTGGGTGCTGTGTGTGGACAGCGATGAGATCCTTGACGACGAGGTGGTGGCGGCAATTCTGGCGCTCAAGGCCGGCGATGAGCCGGACCCCGCCTGCGCATGGCGTCTGCCGCGCTACTGGTTCGTGCTGGGTGAAGAGGTGCGCACCATTTATCCGGTATCATCGCCGGATTTCCCGGTTCGCTTGTTTAACCGCTCCGTCGCCAGGTTCAACGATCGGCCGGTAGACGATCAGGTGGTTGGCTTTACGCACTCTGCCCGGCTACCGGGATTCGTGCGCCACGATACCTTCTACTCCCTGCATGAAGTGTTTAGTAAGCTCAATAGCTACACCACGCGGCTGGTTAAACACCAGAAAATCAGGCCGTCTCTTGCGCGCGGAGCGATCAGCGCGATTGGCGCTTTCTTTAAGTGGTATCTGTTCAGCGGAGCGTGGCGAAAGGGCAAGGTTGGCGTGGTCACCGGGCTTTACGCGACCTTTTACAGCTTTCTTAAATACTTTAAAGCCTGGTATGCCCATCAGGACAAGCCGGAATCCGCGGCGGATAAGCACACGGACTCCCGGACGATTTAGTTGGTAGGCTTATCCCAGCCCTGCCACTTCAGCTGGTAATACTGCACCAGCGTGCTCTGAGTGATGCTTTCGCTCAGAATGGTAAAGAAGCGGCTGGCGTTGACCGGCTCCGGCGGACGCTTAGATTTGCACTGTTTCACGCCGCGGAACGGATTGCGCGACGGCTGAACGGACGGCGGCGCGGTGTTCGGCGTTGAGGTATCCACCTGCGGCTCGTTGAGCAGGCTGCTCGGGCGAACCAGAGTGATATCCGGCGGCAGGTTATACACCATCTGCTGCAGCACGCGCACCGTCGTCGGGTGCGGGTGGCCGATAGCAATGGCGGAACCGTTGCGCCGCGCCAAAGCGATAGCGCGGTTGAACTGATAGCGGATATCCGCTTCGTTTTGGGTATCGTCGAGGAAAACCTTACGCTTAATCACCTTTACGCCGGTGCCCTGCGCCGCGCGCATGGCCTGGGTATTGCCGATGGTGACGCTATCGAGGAAGTAGAGATTGTAGCGCTCGAGCGCCTGCATCACCTTCTGCATGCCGAAGAGATTCGACGTCATGGCGCTGCCCATATGGTTATTCAGCCCCACGGCGTACGGAACCTTACCGTAGGCTTCGCGGATAATGCGCTCTATCTCGCTGCTGTTCATATCCGGGCGGAGGGTGTCTTTTTCCAGCGGCTGTTTGCTGAGCGGCGCCATTGGCAGGTGGATGAGCACCTCGTGGCCGAGATTATGCGCTTTGGTCGCCATTTCTCGGGCGTGGGGCGCATTAGGAAGGACGGCAACGGAGATCGTCGCTGGCAGCGCCAGCACCTGGTTTTCCGTTTGTGGACGATAGCCAAAGTCGTCGATAACAATGGAGAGTTTGCCGGCAAAAACCGGCGACGCCATAACCAGCGTACCGGTTACCGCGAGTGCAATTCTGCGAAATTGAAGCAAAACTTATCTTCCCAACCACGGCTGTGGATTGACCGCCTGACCCTGGCGGCGAATTTCGAAATAGAGCGACGGACGGCCCTGACCGCCGCTGCTGCCTACGAGAGCGATCGGCTGGCCCGCCCGGACCTGAGTGCCGACGCTGACCAGCGCGCTTTGGTTATAGCCGTAAAGACTCATGTCGCCTTTGCCGTGTTCAACGACCACCACCAGGCCATAGCCCTGCAGCCAGTCGGCGAGAATAACCCGACCATCGGCAACGGCTTTGACCTCGGTGCCTTCAGACGCAGCGATAACCATCCCCTTCCAACGTAGTTCACCTTGCAGCTGTTCGCCATAGCGATGGAGAATTGAGCCGCGAACCGGCCAGAATGCCTGGCCGCGCGGTGAGCCAAGTCCGCCGGTGCGGGACATCAGCGAGCGTTCGCTTTCGGTAGGTTTGTAGGTGGTGCCTTTACGCGAGGCTTCCTGCTGGCGATCGCGCACATCCTGCGCTTCGCGGGCTTCGCGATCCGCCCGCGCTTTGGCCGCCGCCGCCGCCTGGGCGATACGGCCGCGCAGACGTGATTCGTTAGCCCGCATCTCGCTGAGCTGCTGCTGGCCTTGCTGAATGGAGGATTCCAGGCTGGCGAGGGTCTTTTTACGCTCGTTGCGCGCCTGCTCCAGCTTGCTCTGCTGGGCGCGCTGTTCGTACACCAGGGTTTGCTGCTGGCTCTGTTTCTCTTCCAGCATCGATTTTTGCACCGCCACGTCTTCGCGGGTTTTCTTCAGCTGGGCGATGGTTTCCTGGCGCGCCTGGTTCAGATAGCCAAAGTAGGCCTGCAGGCGCTGATTACGCTGCCCCTCTTCGCCGCTGAGGATCATCTGGATGCCGGTATGCGGCCCTTGACGAAACGCGGCGTCGAGCTGCGCGGAAAGGTTACGCTCCTGCGAGGCGCGCTGACGCTCCAGCTTGGCCAGCGCGGCGTTCATTTCGTCGATCTGCTTATTCAGCTGGTTCAGCGTTTCCTGGGTTTCGCGCAGCTTGCGCGCGGCGGCGGAGATGGCCTCCTCCTGCGCTTTTAGCTGGGCGACCAGGGAAGCGCGCTGCTGCTGCTGTTGCTTAATCGCCCGCTGTTTAGCGGCGATATCGGCCTGAATGGATTTAAGCTGGTCGCGATCGTCGGCGTGAGCAGATGCGGCGCACAGCAATACGCCAGCGCTAAGCGCGCTGGCGTAAAAGACGGATCGAACTGCCGTTGCGATCCATGTAGTTGAATACGTCGCCTTTCCCCTCATGGGGAAGGATTATTCCACGATGAACAGCGGCTTGCCAGTCATCTCTTGCGGGATTTCCATTCCCATCAGCGTCAGCATGGTCGGCGCGATGTCGGAAAGTTTGCCGCCGTTGACCGCTTTGACGTTTTTATCGCCAACGTAAATCAGCGGAACCGGCAGGTTGGTGTGCGCGGTGTGCGCCTGGCCGGTGGCCGGATCGCGCATCTGCTCGGCGTTGCCGTGGTCTGCGGTGATCAGCAGCTGTCCGCCAACGGATTCAACGGCTTTGCTCACCTGGTCGATGCAGTCATCCAGCGCTTCGACCGCTTTAACGGCGGCTTCCATTACGCCGGTGTGGCCAACCATATCGCCATTCGGGTAGTTACAGATGATGGTGTCGAACTGACCGCCCTTGATGGCGGCAACCAGTTTTTCGGTCAGCTCAGCGGAGCTCATTTCCGGCTGCAGATCGTAGGTGGCGACCTTCGGTGAATTGATCAGAATGCGCTCTTCGCCTTTGAACGGCTCTTCAACGCCGCCGTTGAAGAAGAAGGTTACGTGAGCGTATTTTTCAGTTTCGGAGATGCGCAGCTGGGTTTTGTCGTTCTTCGCCATCCATTCGCCGAAGGTGTTCACCAGAGATGCCGGCGGATAAGCGCAGGCGACTTTGATGTCCGCGGCGTACTCGGTTAGCATGACGAAATCGAGGTTCACCACTTTCTTACGGGCGAAGCCGTCGAAATCGGCGTTAACGAAGGCGCGGGTAATTTCGCGCGCGCGGTCGGCGCGGAAGTTCATGAAAATCAGCGTATCGCCGTCTTCCATCGCCGCATCGGCCTGGCCTTCAGCGCGAATAACGGTCGCTTTCACGAACTCATCGTTTTCATCGCGCGCATAAGCGGCCTGCAGGCCCGCAACGGCGGTATCGGCCTGGAACTCGCCTTTTGCCAGGGTCATCAGATCGTAAGCCTGCTCAACGCGGTCCCAACGGTTGTCGCGGTCCATGGCGTAGTAGCGGCCAACGATCGAGGCAACGCGGCCTTTGCCCAGCGCGGCAAATTTGTCTTCGAATTTCGCCAGCGTCTTTTCAGCGCTGCGCGGCGGAGTATCGCGGCCGTCGAGGAAGGCGTGCAGATAGATTTTATCCGCGCCGCGTTCGGCTGCCAGCTCAACCATCGCCATGATGTGGTCTTCGTGGCTGTGGACGCCGCCCGGAGACATCAGGCCCATGATATGCACGGCTTTGCCTGCGGCAACGGCTTTATCGACCGCACCGGTCAGTACCGGGTTGGCGAAGAAGGTACGTTCTTTGATTTCAACGTCCAGGCGGGTGAGATCCTGATACACGATACGGCCCGCGCCGAGGTTGACGTGGCCCACTTCGGAGTTGCCCATTTGACGATCCGGCAGACCGACTTCCAGGCCTGAAGCATCAATCAGGGTATGCGGACGTTTCGCCCACAGTGCGTCCATAACAGGGGTTTTGGCGCTGTAAATAGCGTTATCCTGCTGGTCTTCACGGTAGCCATAGCCATCCAGAATGACCAGTACCATAGGTTTTTTAGAAACCGACATTGCGACAACCTCATGCTCAAAGACAGAAAATTTGCGTAATTTTACTACAGCTGAATCGATCAAATCACCGTAAAAGATCAAAGAAAGAGGGCGGCCAGAGCGCATTGCCGCGGCGAGAGCGGTTTTTTTTCGTGACGGGCCGCAGAAAATACATTACATCGCGCTCACTGGCTGTATTTGCCGCAATGCACAGGTATACTCCTTCCCTGGTTTTTTTATCACTTAGTCGGGAGTTGTAACCCCCCATGCAAGAAATTATGCAATTCATCAGCCGTCACCCCGTCCTGAGCATCGCGTGGGTCGCGCTGCTGGTGGCGGTGCTGTTCACCACCTTTAAAGGGCTGATGTCGAAAGTTAAAGTCATCACCCGCGGTGAAGCGACGCGCCTGATCAACAAAGAAGATGCCGTGGTTGTCGATCTGCGTCAGCGTGACGATTTCCGTAAAGGCCACATTGCGGGTTCTATTAACCTGCTGCCGAGCGATATCAAAGCAAATAACGTCGGCGAGTTGGAAAAGCACAAAGCACAACCCATTATAGTGGTAGACGGCTCAGGTATGCAGGCGCAAGAACCCGCCAGCGCGCTGAACAAAGCCGGTTTTGAAAAGGTCTTCGTACTGAAAGAAGGCATCGCTGGCTGGAGCGGCGAGAACCTTCCGCTGGTACGCGGTAAATAATTTACCCGCGTCTTTATGGCGTAGCGCGGTTTTCCCTGCGGCGGCTATTCGTCAGCGGGAAAACAACGCCTGCGGCGTAAAACTCTCGGGGGTAAAAACAGGAGTGAAGTCATGGCCAATATTGATATCTATACCAAAGCGACCTGCCCGTTCTGCGTACGTGCAAAAGCGCTGCTGAACAGCAAGGGCGTGACGTTCAACGAGTTGCCTATCGATGGCGATGCTGCGAAGCGTGAAGAGATGATTCAGCGCAGCGGTCGAACGACGGTTCCGCAGATTTTTATTGATGCGCAGCACATTGGCGGCTGTGACGACTTGTACGCGCTTGATTCACGTGGTGGACTCGATCCCCTCCTGCGCTAATTTTTGCGCTCATCCCCATTGGACGGGCGTACTTAAGGACAACACGAAAGGGTTTTACTATGTCAGAACAAAATAGCACCGAAATGACTTTCCAGATTCAGCGCATCTACACCAAAGATATTTCTTTTGAAGCGCCGAACGCGCCGCAAGTTTTCCAGAAAGATTGGCAGCCGGAAGTTAAACTTGATCTGGATACCGCTTCCAGCCAGCTGGCTGAAGGCGTGTATGAAGTGGTGCTGCGCGTGACCGTAACCGCCTCTCTGGGCGAAGAAACCGCATTCCTGTGCGAAGTACAGCAGGGCGGTATTTTCTCCATCGAAGGCATCGACGGCACCCAGATGGCGCACTGCCTCGGCGCATACTGCCCGAACATTCTGTTCCCGTACGCGCGTGAGTGCATCACCAGCCTGGTTTCTCGCGGCACCTTCCCGCAACTGAACCTTGCGCCAGTGAACTTCGATGCGCTGTTTATGAACTATCTGCAGCAGCAGGCTGGCGAAGGTGCTGAACAACATCAGGATGCCTGATGAACGCGCTTAACGCTGCAATGACTGTGATCGGTGCCGGCTCTTACGGCACCGCTCTTGCCATCACCCTGGCAAGAAATGGCCACCACGTTGTGCTGTGGGGCCATGACCCGAAACATATTGCGACGCTGCAGCACGACCGCTGCAACGCCGCATTTCTTCCTGACGTTCCTTTCCCCGACACGCTGCATCTGGAAAGCGATCTGGCGACCGCGCTGGCGGCCAGCCGCGATATCCTCGTCGTCGTGCCGAGCCACGTTTTCGGCCAGGTGCTGCGGCAGATTAAACCGCTGATGCGCCCCGACGCTCGCCTGGTATGGGCGACGAAAGGTCTGGAAGCGGAAACCGGGCGCCTGCTGCAGGACGTGGCCCGTGAAGCGCTGGGCGACGCGATCCCCCTGGCGGTGATTTCCGGCCCGACCTTCGCGAAAGAGCTGGCGGCAGGCCTGCCGACGGCGATCTCGCTGGCGTCGACGGATCCGCAGTTCGCTGACGATTTGCAAAGCCTGCTGCACTGCGGCAAGAGCTTCCGCGTCTATATCAACCCGGACTTTATCGGCGTGCAGCTCGGCGGGGCGGTGAAAAACGTCATCGCTATCGGCGCCGGCATGTCTGACGGCATCGGCTTTGGCGCCAACGCGCGTACCGCGCTGATTACCCGCGGGCTGGTTGAGATGTCGCGCCTCGGGGAGGCCCTGGGCGCCGATCCGGAGACCTTTATGGGAATGGCGGGCTTAGGCGATCTGGTGCTCACCTGCACCGATAACCAGTCGCGTAACCGCCGCTTCGGCATGATGCTCGGTCAGGGCATGGATGTGCAAAGCGCGCAGGAGAAGATTGGCCAGGTGGTTGAAGGCTATCGCAATACCAAAGAGGTTCGCGTTCTGGCGCAGCGTTTAGGCGTCGAAATGCCAATAACCGAGGAAATTTATCAGGTATTGTATTGCGGAAAAATTGCGCGCGAGGCAGCATTGACCTTATTAGGTCGTGCACGCAAGGACGAGCGTAGCAACTAACTGCGATGGAACCTGGATCACCTGAATGACCCGGCCAGCAAAGAACTGGCCGGTCATTATTATATCGTCTGGAGTCAGCAATGCCGTGTGAAGAACTGGATATCGTCTGGAATAATATTAAAGCCGAAGCTCGGGCTTTAGCTGACTGTGAGCCAATGCTCGCCAGTTTTTACCACGCCACGCTACTCAAGCACGAAAATCTCGGCAGCGCCCTGAGCTATATGCTGGCGAATAAACTGGCTTCTCCGATCATGCCCGCCATCGCGATTCGTGAAGTGGTGGAAGAGGCCTACGCCGCCGACCCGGAAATGATTGCCTCCGCCGCCTGCGATATTCAGGCGGTGCGAACGCGCGACCCGGCGGTGGATAAATACTCCACCCCGCTGCTCTATCTGAAAGGATTCCACGCGCTGCAGGCCTATCGTATCGGCCACTGGCTGTGGAATCAGGGGCGTCGGGCGCTGGCGATCTTCCTGCAAAATCAGGTTTCCGTATCGTTCCAGGTGGATATCCACCCGGCGGCGAAGATTGGCCGCGGGATCATGCTGGACCACGCCACCGGCATCGTCGTCGGCGAAACGGCGGTGATTGAAGACGACGTATCGATTCTGCAATCCGTGACCCTGGGCGGTACCGGTAAAACCAGCGGCGATCGTCATCCGAAAATTCGCGAAGGGGTGATGATTGGCGCCGGGGCGAAAATCCTCGGCAATATCGAAGTCGGGCGCGGGGCAAAAATCGGCGCGGGTTCGGTGGTGCTACAGCCGGTGCCGCCGCATACTACCGCCGCAGGCGTTCCCGCCCGCATTGTGGGCAAGCCGGAGAGCGATAAGCCCGCGATGGATATGGATCAGCACTTTAACGGCATACACCATACCTTCGAGTACGGCGACGGTATTTGATTGATTTCCCGGAGGCGATGCTGCGCATCTGTCCGGGCTACAAAACCGAGCGCTGTCTGGTAGCCCGGACAGGCGCTACGCGCCGCCTCCGGGAGAAAGCGAGCTCAGCTGCGCAGCACCGCGCCGGGATAGCCCAGCTGGCGCCAGGCTTCATAGACCACCACCGACACCGCATTTGACAGGTTCATGCTGCGGCTGTCCGGCATCATCGGAATACGGATTTTTTGTTCTGCCGGCAGAGCATCAAGAATGCTGCCCGGCAGTCCGCGGGTTTCCGGGCCAAACAGCAGAAAATCGCCGTCCTGATAGCTTACC
Source organism: Klebsiella michiganensis (assembly GCF_015139575.1). Classification (GTDB taxonomy): domain Bacteria; phylum Pseudomonadota; class Gammaproteobacteria; order Enterobacterales; family Enterobacteriaceae; genus Klebsiella; species Klebsiella michiganensis. Next base: position 157,484 of record NZ_AP022547.1, read on the forward strand.
GCGCTGTGCGCCGGCGTGCCTTTGGTCGTCAGGGCGAACAGGCGCTGCGGCTTTGCGCTTTCAATAAAGGCGGCGTAATCACCATGGCGCTGGACGGCGGCAAACTCGTGGTAATCCAGACCTGCGCGGCGAAGACGCTTATCGTCCCAGGCAAAACCCATGGGTTCGATAATATGCAGATTGAAGCCGGTGTTGGCGCACAGGCGGATGATATTCCCGGTATTTGGCGGGATTTCTGGTTCGAATAAGACGATGTTAAGCATGCTGCCCCCTTAATTGCGGGGGGCAGAATAGCAGATATTTGGTTAACCCTCATCCCGCCCCTCTCCCGAAAAGGGGGCGGGAGAAAACCGGCGCCGGCCTGTGAGCCGGATGGCCTGATGAGGACGTTAACCCGCCTGCCGGACGGTTCCCTCTCCCTGTGGGAGAGGGTCAGGGATAACCGCCGCGTTTCCTGCTTTGATCGCATCAAAGGTCCGCAGCGCATCGGCGTTCTGGACTAAAGATTCACGGCTGATTTCGCCGATGGTTTTCGCGCCGGTCAGCGTCATCGCCACCTTCATCTCTTTCTCTATCAGGTTCAGCAGATTGGCGACGCCCTGTTTGCCGTGGGTGGCCAGCGCATACAGATAAGCCCGGCCCAGCAGCACGCTATCGGCGCCGAGGGCAATCATCCGCACCACATCAAGGCCGTTGCGAATACCGCTGTCGGCAAGAATTGTGATATCGCCTTTAACCGCGTCGGCAATCGCGGGCAGAGCGCGAGCGGAAGAGAGCACGCCGTCGAGCTGGCGGCCGCCGTGGTTGGAAACCACGATCCCGTCAGCGCCGAAGCGCACCGCATCGCGGGCGTCTTCCGGATCGAGGATCCCCTTGATCACCATCGGGCCGTCCCAAAAGTCGCGGATCCACTCAAGGTCTTTCCAGGAAATCGAAGGATCGAAGTTATTCGCCAGCCAGCCGATATAATCCTCCAGACCGGTCGGCTTGCCGAGGTAGGCGGAGATGTTGCCCAAATCGTGCGGACGGCCGTTTAACCCGACGTCCCATGCCCACTGCGGATGGGTCACCGCCTGCCAGTAGCGGCGCATTGCCGCGTTCGGGCCGCTCATCCCGGAGTGAGCATCGCGATAGCGCGCGCCGGGGGTCGGCATATCGACGGTAAAGACCAGCGTTGAACAGCCCGCCGCCTTCGCCCGCTCCAGCGCATTGCGCATAAAACCGCGGTCGCGCAGGACGTACAGCTGGAACCACATCGGGCGCTTAATGGTCGGGGCGACCTCTTCAATCGGGCAGACGGAAACGGTAGAGAGGGTAAACGGAATACCTTTTTCATCCGCCGCGCCGGCGGCCTGCACTTCACCGCGGCGGGCGTACATCCCGCACAGCCCAACCGGCGCCAGCGCCGTTGGCATCGCCAGCTTCTCGTTGAATAAGGTGGTTTCCAGGCTCAGGTCCGACATATTGCGCAGAATGCGCTGGCGGAGCGCGACGTCGGACAGGTCCTCAACGTTGCGGCGCAGGGTGTGCTCGGCGTAAGCGCCGCCGTCGATATAGTGGAACAGGAACGGTGGCAGGATACGCTGTGCGGCGGCGCGGTAGTCGCTGGCGGCGGAAATAATCATCACAAGTTCTCCCTGGAATTGTCGTTATGGTCACCGGGCAGGCGGGTAATTCGCGCCTGGCGGGCCTGGTCTTCATCAAAGCGTTTGATGGTGGCGTGAACAAAGCCCAAATGGGCCATCATCGCCTGTCTGGCACCTTCCGGGTCACCGGCGATAATCGCCTCCATGACCGCCTGGTGCTGTTCGGTCAGGCGAGCGAAGACCGGCGGGACGAGATACATCCGCTGGCGGCTCTCCTTGACTGAGGACTGTAAAAGGTCAAAAAAACCGCGCATGGTTTGTAGCAGCACCACGTTTTGCGACGCTTCGGCGATCGCCAGATGGAAGCGGACATCGGCCTGCGAGGCCAGGTCAGGGTCTTCGCTTTGGGTGGCTTCAAAGCAGAGGCGGATTTTCTCTTTTTCGGCATCGGTTGCCCGCATCGCCGCATGCCAGGCGGTACTGGCTTCGATGGCGTGACGGGCTTCGAGAATATCAAAGCTGTAATCGGGGTCGTCGGAGAGCAGCGTCTTCAGCGGTTGAACGATGTTTTGCTCCGACCACGCTTCGTGCTGCCAGCGCACGAAGGTGCCGCCGCCGCGACGGCTGAGCAGCACCCCTTCGTTGACCAGCATCGCCAGCGCTTCGCGCAGCGAATTGCGCGATACGCCCAGCTGCGCCGCCAGCTGACGTTCGGCGGGCAATCGCATGCCCGCCTCCAGCTTTTGTTCTTCAATCAGCGCCCGCACGCGACGGGCGACATCGTCGGCAAGGCGTTTTGGCATCACTATCACGGGATCATCCAGGTTAAGACATACGCCTGCAGCGTGGTGATAACGCCGACCATACAGGTGAAAATCAGGCTGTGTTTGACGGTAAAACGGAACAGATCGGACTCCTTACCTACCAGACCGACCGCCGCACAGGCGATGGCGATAGACTGCGGAGAGATCATTTTCCCGGTCACGCCGCCGGTGGTGTTCGCTGCGACCAGCAGGATATCGGAGACGCCAATCTGCTGGGCCGCCGTGGCCTGCAGCGCGGCAAAGAGCGCGTTAGACGAGGTATCCGAACCGGTCAGAAATACCCCCAGCCAGCCGAGGAACGGCGAGAAGAAGGTAAACGCATGACCGGTGTGCGCAAGCGCAAGCGCAAGCGTTGAGGATAGACCGGAATAGTTGGAAATAAAGGCGAACGCCAGCACCATGCCGATGGAGTAAATCGGCAGCGCCAGCTCTTTCAGCGTGCTGCCAAAGGTCGAGATCGCGTCTTTTGGCTTCATGCGCAGCCAGACGATGGAAAGCAGCGCGGCGAACAGGATGGCGGTGCCGGTGGCGGAGAGCCAGTCAAACTTATAGACCGCGGCGTACGGCGTGGCTTCGCTAACCACCGGCGGCATGCGGGCCACCATTTTGTCGAGGAACGGCACGGAAATATTAATCACAAAATCGTACATCGCGCCGCCGGGGGCGAAGAGCGCTTTGAACGGCGGCACGCTCCACAGGGTCACCGTCGCGGTCAGAAACAGGAACGGCGACCAGGCGCGAATCACCTGTCCCGGCGTGTAATGCGTGCGGGCCAGGTTCATATCGACCTGCGATGCGCCCATATCGCCGAAGCGGAAGATGCGTACCGGCTGCCAGCGTTTGAGGAACAGCGTCAGACAGACCAGCGATACCAGCGAAGAGATAATGTCCGGCAGCTCCGGGCCGAGGAAGTTAGAGCTGAGGTACTGAGCGATAGCAAAGGAGCCGCCGGCGACCATGACCGCAGGCCAGGTCTCTTTAATGCCGCGCCAGCCGTCCATAATCGCCATGATCCAGAACAGGACGATGATGGTCAGGAACGGCAGCTGACGGCCAACCATCTGGCCGATTTCGAAGCTGTCGAGGCCCGTCACCTGTCCGGCGACCAGAATCGGAATGCCCATCGCGCCAAACGCGACCGGCGCGGTGTTAACGATCAGACACAGGCCCGCCGCATACAGCGGGTTAAAGCCGAGCCCCACCAGCAGCGCTGCGGTGATGGCGACCGGCGCGCCAAAACCGGCGGCCCCTTCGAGGAACGCGCCGAAGGAGAAACCGACAATCAGCATTTGCAGACGCTGGTCCGGGGTGATCGACAAAATCGATGAGCGGATAATGTCGAACTGCCCGGTTTTCACCGAGATTTTATAGACGAAGACCGCGGCGATAATAATCCACGCGATTGGCCACAGGCCGTAGAAGAAGCCGTAGATGACGGAGGCCAGCGCGTGGTCAACCGGCATTTTGTAGAACAGCAGGGCGACGGAGAGCGCAATGAGCACGGTCCAGGTCGCGGCAACGTACCCTTTCAGCTTGAGCTTTATCAGGGCAAAAAAGAAAAACAGAATCGGTAGCGATGCGATAAGACTCGATAGCCAGATGTTGCCGGCCGGATCGTAATTTTGTTGCCAGAGGTTCATGCAGGTCTCCATCGGGCCGTTATGATGCCGTGCTGAGTCTTGCGCTCTTAGCAGGTCACATCATTTGTAAAATTGGCCCAGCCAAATTGCGATTGTAGGATTAACGACAACGAATGGTTAATCAAATGTTATTGATGAGCAATATGTCTGTGACGAAAAATGATGGATATGTGAACCATTGGACGATTTAAGAAAACATTGGTAGGGCCAATTAGTGGGGAATGACGTTTGAAACAGAGCCTGTCCCGGAGGCGATGCTGCGCATCTGTCCGGGCTACCCTCTCGCAGAGGGCTGTGAACCCGTAGCCCGGCTAAGCGTAGCGCGAGCCGGGAGATTCACGGGATGAAGATATCAGAACGCGGTTTTTGAGAAGCCGGTCATCTCTTTGAGGCCCATTTCGCGGCCCAGCGCGGTCATCGGGTGGACAACAACCAGACCGCGTACGCTTTTCTTGAGCTTACCCATATCGGCCTGCTCTTTTTTGGTGATGGCGCGGCGATGCGGCATGCTCATCAGCTTTTGCGCTTCTTTGCTCAGCTTCTGGCCCTGAACCTCACGCAGGCGAACGAGTTCCGTCTCAATGGTGGCTTTCTCTTTTTCCAGCTCGGCGTATTTTTCTGCGGCGTCGACCAGGGACAGGTCGGCCTGCTGATGATGGATAGCGTCAAGACGATCGCTCAGACGTTTAATTTCGTTTTTTTCGACTTCTTTCATGGTGGCTTAATCTATTAAGAAAGGGGCGTTATCAGACTATAGTATGTGCTGTCGCTTGGGTTGTGGGTAGTTATTTATCAAAACGTCGCCGTTTTTTGCTCATAACAACCGCAGCGGCATATTATAACTTATTGAACATAAAAATCATTTTAACCCAGAGTTGGCGAATATTCATTTCTGTGAAGCCTGACGGCCATTCAGCACGTTTTCCTCATCTGAAACCCTGTTTTTGGCTAATCCTTAATAGGATCATTCCCCCAAAAGAGGAGAGCGTGATGGCGAAAATAGGCGACAGCGTACCGCGCATTATTGATAAAGCCGTAGATTTTATGGCTTCAAGTCAGGCTTTTATGGAATATCTAAAAAAATCTCCGCGTTTGCAGCATATACCGCCGGATATCCCGGCAGATAAAGAAGCGCTATTTCTGCGGCGTCTTGAGTATTATCGTCAGCTTTATCGGCCGACGTGCGACCAGCAAGAGCCAGAATCAGAGCGTTGATTTTTGAAAGGCTTTTTTTAAGCTGATTTTAGAAATCAGCTCGGTCAGAGATAGCATCATTGTGGAACGTACGACCTGCTGGTAGCGCAGCTTTTGCATTGCCAGCAGTTCAGCATCGCTCTCATCAAATTGCGGCGTGGGCGGCAGGGCGGCGACGCAGTGCAGCTCGCCGAACGGTCCGAGGATCTCATCGTCGGTAAAGCTATACTCATTACCGTCGTGATTCAGCTCTTCGCGCAGGGCCATCAGCAGTTCAGCGTCTTCATATTCGGCGCGGCTAATCACCCCAAGGCCGTAAATCAGCTTCAGGCGTACAGAAAGGTCGCCAAGCGGCCCGTCGCCGTCCAGCAACGGCTCCACTGCGTATTTCACCGCGTAGTCGTCTTTACGGAATACCTGAAGCACCAGAATATTGACCGCTTCCGTCAGCAGTTCAACGGTGGCGATCAGGAAGCTTCTTACGGTTTTGCCAGCATTCAGACGTTCAAGCACACGGTTTTCAAATGCCTGTGTTTCTTCCATTATTGCCTGCATATCTGACATGAGTAATGGGCGCGGTTCTGACCGCGCCAGGTCTTGCCTCATTTGGTGGCGTTATAGTCGTTAACGGCTTCCGCCACCACTTCGCTTGCTGCGTCCAGACCCGAAATCTGCGCCAGCGCGGCCTGGGGGCCTTTCTCGGCAATCAGCGCCGCCAGTTCCTGCGCCTGCGGGTCTTCTTCGCTGCGGAAGTGCATGGCAGCGGCGATCCCTTTCACCAGATTGCGGTGCGGCAGGCCGTATTCCAGCGTACCGAGCAGCGGCTTAATTAAGCGGTCGCCCGCGCTCAGTTTGCGCAGCGGCTGGCGGCCAACGCGCTCAACGTCATCCTTCAGATACGGGTTCTCAAAACGACCGATAATTTTCTGGATGTAAGCGGCGTGCTTTTGCGCATCAAAGGCATAGCGTTTGATCAGCACCGCGCCGCTCTCTTCCATGGCGCCTTTGACCACGGCGCGAATGTGCTCATCAAGAATCGCGTCGCGAATCGTCTGATGACCCGCCAGTTTTCCGAGGTAGGCGGTTATAGCATGTCCGGTGTTTAAGGTGAATAGCTTACGTTCGACAAATGCCATCAGGTTATCGGTTAATTCCATACCTGGGATGTTCGGCAGTTCGCCTTTGAACTGGGTCTTATCGACAATCCACTCGCTGAAGGTTTCCACGGTGACTTCCAGCGGATCGTGAGTGGCGGAAGCCGACGGCGGAACGATGCGGTCAACGGCGGAATCAACGAAGCCGACGTTGGCTTCAACCCAGGCTTTGTCTTCTTCGGCGAGGGCGTTAAAAACGTGACCCTTCAGCTGGGTGGTGCCGCGGACCATGTTCTCGCAGGCGATGATATTCAGCGGGGCGGTAATCCCCTGCGCCTTACGTTTGGCCAGGCCTTTGGCAATCGCCGGGGCGATGCGTTCCAGCACGACCGGGCCGACGGCGGTGGTCACCAGATCCACGCTGGCAATCAGCTCTACAACTTCGTCGCCGATGCTGCTGACGGCGTCAACGCCGGAAACGGTATCGACCTGCTCATTCTCGCCGACCACGTGAACCTGGTAGCTATGACGGGCATTCAGGGCATCGAGCACGACCTGATTTACATCCGCAAACGTCAGCTGTATCCCCGCGTCCGCCAGCAGTTTGCCGATAAAGCCACGACCGATATTACCTGCGCCAAAATGTAATGCTTTCATAGTATTAACCTTCAATTAATGTTTTTACCTGAGAGGGCTGGGGTCAGGCGTTTCCCTCACCCCAACCCTCTCTCCCCACGCGTAAGGAGAGAGGGGGGCGTTGCCCGGCGCACCGCCGGGTGACGGATTACGCTTTCAGCAGCGTCAGAACTTCTTCAACGCTGGTGGTTTTTGCCAGACGCTCAATGACCGATTCATCGTCCAGCGCGTTGGTCAGGCTGGTAATCACCTGGATATGCTCGTTATTACGCGCGGCAATACCGATAACCAGGCGAGCCACCTCGTCCTCTTCTTCGCCGAAGCGTACGCCTTCCGGGTACTGGCAGAAGACGATGCCGGTTTTCAGAACGCGATCTTTGGCTTCGATAGTGCCGTGCGGGACCGCGATGGACTCACCCAGATAGGTGGAGGTCAGCTTTTCACGGTCCAGCATCGCCTGGACGTATTCCGGCTCAACGTAGCCGCCTTTCACCAGCTGCTCGCCGGCAAACAGAATCGCTTCTTCTTTGGTCGCCGCTTTACGACCGAGGAAGATGTTTTCCGCGCCGAGTTTGAACAGATTGGTGTCAGACGCGTCGAAGCTGTCTTTCAGGCTGTCGCGGACTTTCTCTTCGTTATCCGTGTGGCGCTGCGCCGAAACCAGACGTTCGGTCAGGCTGGTGTACAGGCCGCTGTCGAGGAAGTTGGTCAGCGAAATATGCTGCGCCTGCGGCACCTGACGCATCGCACGCTCGGTCAGGTCGCGGTGGGTGATGACCAGGTCAACATCCGGCGGCAGGTTGTTGATCGCACTGTTAGTCACGGAGATGTTGCTCAGCCCGGCATCCTGCACTTTTTTACGCAGCACGCCTGCGCCCATCGCGCTGGAGCCCATACCGGCGTCGCAGGCGACGATGATTTTACGCACGTGGCTCAGGTCGTTCGCGACATCGCCAGCGGCCAGCGGCGTGGCGCCGCCTTTGGACTGCGCTTTCATATCCTGCATGCGACGGGTCGCGGCTTCGATATCATCTTCTTCTTTAACTTTGCTGGTTTTCAGCAGCACGGCTGCGACCACGAAGGAGACGGCCATCGCCGCAATAATCGCCGCGATGTTAGCAAAGTAAGCGCCTTTCGGCGTCATCGCCAGCACGGCGAGGATAGAACCCGGAGAGGCCGGAGAGACCAGCCCGCCGTTGAGGATAGTCAGGGTGAATACGCCGGTCATCCCACCGAGGATAACGGCCAGAATCAGACGCGGGTTCATCAGCACGTACGGGAAGTAAATCTCGTGAATACCGCCGAGGAAGTGGATGATTGCCGCACCGCCTGCAGACTGTTTCGCGCTGCCGCGGCCGAAGAACATATACGCCAGCAGGACGCCCATCCCCGGACCCGGGTTAGCTTCAATCAGGAAGAAGATGGATTTGCCCAGCTCGTGGGATTGCTGAATACCCAGCGGCGAGAAAATGCCGTGGTTAATGGCGTTGTTGAGGAACAGGATTTTCGCCGGTTCAACAAAGATAGAGGCCAGCGGCAGCATCTCGTGCGCCACCATGAAGTTAACGCCTGCGGCCAGAATTTTCGACAGGACTTCAACCGCCGGGCCAATGCCGAGGAACGCCAGAATGGCGAGGATCATACCGATGATGCCCGCGGAGAAGTTATTCACCAGCATCTCAAAACCGGATTTGATCTTACCGTCTACCCAGACGTCGAATTTTTTAATTGCCCAGCCGCCCAGCGGACCGGCGATCATGGAGCCGAGGAACATCGGCATATCCGCGCCGACGATAACGCCCATGGTGGTAATCGCGCCGACCACGCCGCCGCGCTCGCCGCCAACCAGCTTACCGCCGGTATAACCGATCAGCAGCGGCAGCAGATAGGTGATCATCGGACCGACCAGCTTCGCCAGCGTTTCGTTCGGTAACCATCCTGTCGGAATGAATAGTGCGGTGATAATACCCCACGCGATAAACGCGCCGATATTTGGCATCACCATATTGCTGAGGAAACGACCAAAGCTTTGCACTTTGATCTTGATATCGGATGACATAAAACACCCCTTCTTCTGTTTTTGCTATCGGCAGGCTGAAAGCCCGAGGCTTGTTGTTAATAAGGCGGCAGAGGTAGCCGGGCCCTGAGTGATAGTGCGAAATCTGGCACTGAATCGTTAAGCTGTCCAGTCGGTGGATTTTTATGTGATTTAGATCACATGAATATAGGGCGATGATGGTCTTTTGTAGTGATCTCCATCACAAAATGGATGTGTAAAAAAACAACAGACCGGGTTTTAAGGGGGGATAATGCATTTTTATGTGATGAAAATCACAAATTTACTTTGACGTTTTGTTATTTGTTTGTGATGTTCGTCACAAAATATTTTCACCAGGATTTAGCCCGGTGTGATCTCGCGCAGGTTATGCCGCGTTCCGCTTGCTGATACGTCACTCAGCAACGCAATTGCTTAAAGAACATTTTAGTCGTCAATGGCGAAAATGATACGGGTGAATTATGCTCATTTTGTCGGCCCTTTTTTGATCCGGCCCGGCACACATCCTGAAAATAATTAGCGTAAATCCGAGGAAATTATGTTTCTCAATTATTTTGCGCTCGGCGTTCTGATCTTTGTATTTCTGGTGATTTTTTATGGAATCATCATTCTCCATGATATTCCTTACCTGATCGCGAAGAAACGTAATCACCCGCATGCCGATGCGATTCACGTCGCGGGCTGGGTGAGCCTTTTTACGCTGCACGTCATTTGGCCGTTTTTATGGATTTGGGCCACGCTTTACCGGCCAGAACGCGGCTGGGGTATGCAGCATCGGCGGGACGAGACGCCGTCTGAGGCGGCGGAAGAGGGGGACGACATCAGCGAACTGCGCCAGCGGGTTATCGCGCTCGAGCAGCAAATAACCGGTCTCAGACCGTCAGCTCAACCTCCTTCGGTGGAGAAATAACTCATGGATCTGCTGATTATTTTGACCTATGTGGCGATTGCCTGGTCGATATTTAAAATATTTAAGATCCCGGTAAATAAATGGACGGTTCCCACCGCGGCGCTGGGCGGCGTATTTATTGTTAGCGCGCTTATCTTATTAATGAACTACAACCATCCGTATACCTTTACCGCGCAAAAAGCGGTTATTTCTATTCCTATTACGCCGCAGGTTACCGGGGTGGTCAGCAGCGTCACGGATAAAGCAAATCAACGGGTTAAAAAGGGCGAGGTGCTGTTTACCATCGATCCGGTGCGTTATCAGGCGCGGGTGGACCGGCTACAGGCCGACCTTGTTACCGCGCTGCACAGTATCAATACCCTTAAAGCCCAGCTTTCTGAGGCTCAGGCCAACACCACGCGCGTTTCGGCGGAGCGCGACCGTCTGTATAAGGATTATCAGCGCTACCTGAAAGGAAGCCAGGCGCGGGTCAATCCGTTTTCGGAAAGCGATATCGATAATGCCCGGCAAAACTACCTCGCCCAGGATGCGATGGTGAAAGGATCGGTGGCGGAGCAGGCGCAAATTCAGAGCCAGTTGGACAGCATGATAAACGGCGAACAGTCGCAGGTGGTAAGCCTGCGCGCGCAGCTGGCGGAGGCGAAATATAACCTCGAGCAGACGACCGTACGCGCGCCCAGCGACGGGTATATCACCCAGGTGTTAATTCGTCCTGGGACCTATGCCGCCTCGCTGCCGCTGCGTCCGGTGATGGTCTTTATCCCCCAGCAAAAACGGCTGATTGTGGCGCAGTTCCGGCAAAATTCGCTGCTCAGGCTGGAGAAGGGCGACGATGCTGAAGCGGTGTTCAACGCGCTGCCGGGACAGGTCTTTCGCGGCAAGCTGGTGAGCATCCTGCCAGTCGTGCCGGGGGGAACATACCAGGCGCAGGGCACGCTGCAGGCGCTGACGGTGACGCCGGGCACCGACGGCGTGCTGGCGACCATTGAGCTGGAGCCCGATGCCGCCGTAGACGCCCTGCCTGACGGCATTTACGCCCAGGTGGCGGTCTACTCCGATCATTTCACCCACGTTTCGGTGATGCGCAAGGTGCTGCTGCGGATGACCAGCTGGATGCACTATCTCTATCTGGACCATTAGCGGGGTCGGTCCGGCATGAGGTGATTTCTCTCTCTGCTATTTGCCTGCGCCTGCGCCATACTTACTACTTTGTTGGCGAAAGGAGCAGGCAATGAAACTGATCGGCAGCTACACCAGTCCCTTTGTGCGCAAAATTTCCGTCATACTGCTGGAAAAAGCGATTCCCTTCGAGTTCGTCAACGAATTCCCTTACCACGAGACCAACGGCGTGGAGCAGTACAATCCGCTGGGAAAAGTCCCCGCGCTGCTCACCGACGACGGTGAATGCTGGTACGACTCGCCCATTATTGCGCAATATCTGGAGCTGCTCGGCATCGCGCCGGATATGCTGCCTGCGGCGCCGAAGGCTGCGCTGAAATTGCGTCAAATTGAAGCGCTGGCTGATGGCGTGATGGAGGCTGCGCAAACGCTGGTACGGGAGAAAACGCGCCCGGCGGCCCAGCAGTCGGAAAGCGAACTGCTGCGCCAGCGTGAAAAAATTGCGCGCGGGCTTGATGCGCTGGAAGGGTATGCCAGTGACGGGACATTACGTCCTGATGAGGTCAATCTGGCAACCATTTCCGCAGCCTGCGCCATTGCTTATCTCAATTTCCGCCGCGTCGCGCCGGGCTGGTGCGCCACCCGACCGAAGCTGGTTCGCCTGGTGGATTCCCTCTTTCAGCGCGCCAGCTTTGCGCGCACTGAACCGCCGGTGAGTTGACCCAGACAGGTAACAGTTTTTGCGCGGAGGCATTACAATTGCTGCTCATTTGTTGACTCCCTCTCCCGTCGGGAGGGGGGAAAATAGGTTCATTCATGACTAGCGAAATTCGTGCGCTTTATACCCGGCTTCCGGCCATCGACCGTTTACTCCGCGACCCCGCATTTTCACCTCTGTTGATGCAATACGGTCACGCCCAGACGGTGGCGCAGCTGCGTCAGATGCTGGACGAGGCGCGGGAATACATCCGCCTGAACCAGGCGCTGCCGGACTGGTGCGAAGCGTGGCTAATGGAGACCTCGCGTCGTTTGACGCAGCGACAGCAGAGCGCGCTGCGCCCGGTGTTCAACCTGACCGGTACCGTGCTGCACACCAACCTTGGGCGGGCGATTCAGGCGGAAGCGGCGATAGAGGCGGTGACCCAGGCGATGCGCGCGCCGGTGACGCTGGAATACGATCTTGACGATGCCGGACGCGGCCACCGCGATCGCGCGCTGGCCGACTTGCTTTGCCAGATCACCGGCGCGGAAGACGCCTGTATCGTCAACAATAACGCGGCGGCGGTGCTGCTGATGCTGGCGGCAACCGCCGGCGGCAGTGAGGTGGTGGTGTCGCGCGGCGAGCTGGTGGAGATCGGCGGCGCGTTTCGTATTCCCGACGTGATGCGCCAGGCGGGCTGCGTTCTGCATGAAGTCGGGACCACCAACCGCACCCACGCGAAAGATTATCGTCAGGCGGTGAATGACAATACCGGCCTGCTGATGAAGGTGCACACCAGCAACTACAGTATTGAGGGCTTTACTAAAGCGGTCGATGAAGCGGCGCTGGCGGAGATTGGCCGCGAACTCAATATCCCGGTGGTGGCCGATCTCGGCAGCGGCTCGCTGGTGGATTTAAGCCAGTACGGCCTGCCGAAAGAGCCGATGCCGCAGGAGATGATTGCCGCAGGCGTCAGCCTGGTGAGCTTCTCCGGCGATAAACTGCTGGGCGGCCCGCAGGCGGGAATTATCGTCGGTAAAAAAGCGCTGATCGCGCGTTTGCAGAGCCATCCGCTTAAGCGCGCCCTGCGGGCGGATAAAATGACCCTCGCGGCGCTGGAGGCCACGCTGCGCCTCTATCTGCATCCGGAAAAGCTGGCCGCTGAACTGCCGACCCTGCGTCTGCTGACTCGCCAGGCGGACGAGATCCGCCTGCAGGGCGAGCGCATGCGGGCCGCGCTGGCTGCACATTATGCTGATTTTGACCTGCGGGTCGAGCCATGCCTGTCGCAGATCGGCAGCGGCTCGCTGCCGGTGGACCGCTTGCCCAGCGCGGCGTTGACGTTGACTCCGCGCGATGGGCGCGGCAGTCGGCTGGAAGCTCTGGCGGCACGCTGGCGTCAGTTGCCCGTGCCGGTTATTGGCAGGATCTACGATGGCCGCCTGTGGCTGGACCTGCGCTGTCTTGAGGATGAATCCCGGTTTATGGAGATGTTATTGAGATGATTATTGCCACCGCCGGACACGTTGACCACGGCAAAACCACGCTGCTGCAGGCGATTACCGGTATCAACGCCGATCGCCTGCCGGAAGAGAAAGCGCGCGGGATGACTATCGACCTCGGCTACGCCTACTGGCCGCAGCCCGACGGGCGGGTGCTGGGTTTTATCGACGTTCCCGGCCACGAAAAGTTTTTGTCCAATATGCTGGCCGGCGTCGGCGGTATCGATCACGCGCTGCTGGTGGTGGCCTGCGATGATGGCGTGATGGCGCAAACCCGCGAACATCTGGCGATCCTCCAGCTTACCGGGCAGCCAACGCTAACCGTGGCGCTGACCAAAGCGGACCGCGTAGAAGCGGCGCGGATTGAGGAGGTGGAGGCGGAAATCGACGCGGTGCTGGCGGAGTTCGGCTTTACCGGCGCGACCCTGTTTGCCGTCGCGGCGACGGAAGGACGGGGCATCGCAGAGCTGCGCGAACATCTCCTGCAGCTCTCCGCGCGCCCGCGCCCGCAGCATCAGCGCTTTCGCCTGGCCATCGACCGGGCATTTACCGTCAAAGGCGCGGGGCTGGTGGTTACCGGGACCGCGTTATCCGGCGAGGTCAACGTTGGCGATACGCTGTGGCTGACCGGCGTGGATAAACCGATGCGCGTGCGCGGTTTGCACGCGCAGAATCAGCCGGTTGAGCAGGCCTGGGCCGGCCAGCGCATTGCCCTGAATATTGCCGGCGATGCGCAAAAAGAGGAGCTCAACCGCGGCGACTGGCTGCTGGCGGTACCGCCGCCGGAAGCCTCTGAGCGGGTCATCGTTGAACTGCAGTGCCATACGCCGCTTAGCCAGTGGCAGCCGCTGCATATCCACCACGCCGCCAGCCATATTACCGGCCGCGTGTCGCTGCTCGAAGGCGCGCTGGCGGAGCTGGTTCTCGATACGCCGCTGCGGCTGGCGGATAACGACCGTCTGGTGCTGCGTGATATTTCCGCGCGCCTGACGCTGGCCGGTGCGCGAGTGGTGACCCTCAATCCGCCGCGCCGGGGCAAGCGTAAGCCGGAGTATTTACAGTGGCTGCACGCGCTGGCCGCCGCGCAGGGCGATGACGTCCAGGCGCTGGATATTCACCTTCAGCGCGATGCGGTGCGCCTCGATGATTTCGCCTGGGCGCGTCAGCTCAGCCGCGATGGCCTCAACGCGCTGATTCACCGCCCTGACTATCTGCAGGCGGGAAATAGCCTGCTGAGCGCCCCGCTCGCCGCGCGCTGGCAGCGGAAGCTGCTCGATGCCCTGGCGCGCTATCACGATCAGCATCGCGATGAGCCAGGACCGGGCCGCGAACGCCTGCGGCGTATTGCGCTGCCGATGGAAGATGAAGCGCTGGTACTGCTGTTGATTGAACAGATGCGCGAAAGCGGCATTGTTCACAGCCACCACGGCTGGCTGCATCTGCCGGAGCATAAAGCGGGCTTTACCGACGAGCAGCAGGCCATCTGGCAGCGGGTTGCCGGGCTGTTTGCCGATGAGCCATGGTGGGTGCGCGATCTGGCGCGGGAAGCCAACGTAGAAGAGTCGTTAATGCGGGCGGTATTACGCCAGGCGGCGCAGCAGGGGATGATTACCTCGATCGTGAAAGATCGCTACTATCGCAACGATCGGATTGTGGCGTTTGCCAAAATGATCCGCGATCTGGATCTGGAAAGGGGCTCAACCTGCGCGGCGGATTTCCGCGATACGCTGAACGTCGGGCGCAAGCTGGCGATTCAGATCCTCGAATATTTCGACCGCATCGGTTTTACCCGCCGTCGCGGCAACGATCATATTCTGCGCGATAAGGCCTTGTTCCTTTAGCATAAGCAGGTTGTCCCGGGTCGCGGCGTGAACGCCTTACCCGGGCTACGATAACGCACAAACCTTGTAGCCCCGGTAAGCGCAGCGCCACCGGGGAATGTTCACACTTACGCTTCCGTCTCGTTCACCCAGATGCGCATCTCGCCTTCGCCGCGGTTGGCCCAGCTAAACCACGGAATAAAGGTTAATACTTGTGGCTGACGGGAGGACGGCGCGCGGTCATAGTGCCATAGGGCCTGGTTTTCGGCATCTTCCGCCGTTTGCTTATAGCCCGGCGCCTGGAGAAGTATCTTGCGGGCAAAAATCCCTTTGCCTTCGACAGTGCTAAACCGGGCATCGCGCGGCAGCTGCAGGTTATGCAATTGCTCGCCGTTATCCGCCTGCTCCAGGCAATAAACCAGCGGACCGCGCTGGACGGCGACCTGGCCTGCTTGGTGGCGCACCAGCGGGTTACCGTAAATGCGGCGCACCGGCATCGGCAGGGTTAACTGTAGCGTGTCGCCCTCCTGCCAGAGATGGCTGATGTGCAGATACCCTTTGCGCACGTCCTGCGTAACCGGCGCGCCGTTGAGCGTGACCTGCGGCTTATCGCACCAGTCCGGCAGACGCAGCGCCAGGGTATGATTAACCGGTGAAGATGAATCGATGACTATCTTCACCTGTTCCTGCCACGGATAGTTGCCGCTGATGCGCAGGCGTAGCGCCTCATTGCCCACCGGGATCTCCACGCTGTTGCCGATATACAGGTTGATGTACAGGGCGTCGTCGTGCGGCGTGTAGATATAGTGCCCCAGCGAGGTGAGCACCCGTGCGATATTCGGCGGGCAGCAGGCGCAGCCGAACCAGCGCTGACGGACGGGCTTAACGTGATCGTAAATATGGTTGAATTTTAAGGATTTTGGATGCACTTCCAGCGGATTGACGTAGAAGAAGTGCTTGCCGTCGAGCGCCATTCCACCCAGCACGGTGTTATACAGCGCGCGCTCCATCACGTCGGCATATTGGCTGTCGGCTTCCATCTCCAGCATCCGGCGGGCAAACATCATCAGGCCAATGGAAGCACAGCTTTCGGCATAGACCGTGTCGTTTGGCAGGTCATAGTCGCTGCTGAAGGCCTCCCCGCTGCTCTGCGAACCGATGCCGCCGGTGATATACAGCTGACGCCGGGCCATATTTTTCCACAGGCGCAGGCAGTCCTGGCGCTTGCCCTCGTCCTGGCTTAAGCGAGCAAGATGGGCAACGCCGGTCATCAGATAGACGAAACGCACCGCGTGGCCGATGGCGACCGGCTGTTCGGAAATCGGCTGATGCGCCTGGCTGTAGGGTTTATCCATCACCATCCACGCCGGACCGTAGGTGTTCCAGTAAGAGGTTTTGTCGCGCTTCTCATATTCGATATCGTAAAAATGCGGCTGTGTTCCGCGCGCCTCAACGAAGTACTTAACCAGGGCGATATAGCGCGGCTCCTGAGTGACGTCATACAGGCGCATTAACGCCAGCTCGATTTCCGGATGGCCAGGGTAGCCGTGCAGCTGGTTATCTCCGGGGCCAAACACGCTATCGATGTGGTCGGCGAGGCGGCAGACGACATCCAGCAGACGACGTTTGCCGGTGGCCTGGAAGAAGGCGACACCCGCTTCAATCATGTGCCCGGCGCAGTACAGTTCGTGGCATTCGGCGAGGTTGGTCCAGCGCTCCTCTGGCGCTTTGACCGTGAAATATGTATTCAGATAGCCATCTTCACACTGGGCGGCCGCGACCAGTTCAATCACCTCATCGGCGGTTTTTTCCAGCCCGGGGTCCGGCTTCTGACACAGCGACCAGGCCACCGCCTCCAGCCATTTCGCCACGTCGCTGTCCTGAAAGACCATGCCGTAGAATTCACCCTCCTGTCGCCCGGCGGCGATGCGGAAGTTCTCTATCGCATGGCTCGGGTCCGCCTCCTCGATACGGTCGTTAAGCGCATCCCACTGATAAGGGATCACCACATCGCGCACCAGCTGCTGGTACTGGCCGAGGAACGGGTCGTTGATTTTCAGTTTGTGCAGATCGACTTCCATAACAGACATGGCGGACTCCTTAAGGCTGAACGTGACGCGTGCGCAGGTCGCTGGCAATGCGCGCCATCATAGAATTGTTGAGCTTGCAGGCGCGAATAGTGAAGGCCAGCAGCAGATGGAACAGGGCGGGCAGCAGGGTCTCCATGGAGGCGATACCCGCCAGTGATGATGCCGTTTGGTTTTCCACGCCCGGCTGATAGGCCACGTAGATAAACACGAGGCTGATAATGCCGGCGCTGGAGGCCCACGCCAGCTTGATAAAGAACAGGTTAAAGGCGAAGTTCATCCCGGAAGAACGCACGCCGGTTTTCCATTCGCCGTAGTCGTCGGAGAAGGCCATCAGCGAAAAGTGCAGCGGCAGGGTAAAGCCGAGAATAATGCCGTTGCCGAGGATGACGACCAGCCACAGGGTCTGGTACGCCTGCCCGGTTGGCAAAAACCACATCGCCACGGCCAGCGCGGCCAGCACCAGGTTGGTATAGTAGTAGAGTTTGACGGTATCAAAGCGGCGCGAGAGCAGGTTGATGATGACGGAGCCCGCAATCGAGGCGAAGGTTACCATGGTGAAGAATAGCGAGGTGTAGCCGGTGGAGCCGCCCAGCACGTAGGTGATGAAGTACATGTAGCCGCCGCCGCGGATATTGAAGACGTTGATGAGCAGAAATGACATCACCAGCATCAGCAGCAGCTGGTCGTTTTTACGCAGCCCGGCGATGTGCTCGCGCAGGGTAAATTTCCCCATGACATCCAGCGAGACGCGTTCGCGAACCCAGAAGAAGCAGCACAGGAACATCGCCACCGCGATGGCGCAGAGTACGCCGACGCCGTACTGATAGCCCTGTGCGGTATCGCCCTGGCCGAGCGCTTTTACCATCCACGGCAGCCCAACGGAGACTAAGAATCCCGCCACGCCGCACAGGACAAAGCGCCATGCCTGGCATGAGATAACCTCGCTATGACGCGTGGTCATCGTGTTGATCAGCGCGCAGTAGGGGACGTTTATCGCGGTGTAGCTCACTGACAGCAGCAGATAGGTGCCGAACGCCCAGGCGATTTTTACCCCCATGCTGGCGTCGGGCACGGTAAACGTCAGGACGCCGATAACGCCGATCGGCACGGCAATCCACAGCTGCCAGGGACGAAAGCGTCCCCAGCGGCTCTGGGTACGGTCGGCCAGCACGCCCATAATCGGGTCGGAAACGGCGTCGAAAACGCGCAGGGCCAGAAACAGGGTCCCGACCAGCGCGGGCGTCAGGCCGAAGACATCGGTATAGAAAAAAGTTAAAAAGTTCATGATCAGGCAGGTAATCACCGTCCCGCCCGCGTCGCCCAATCCGTAGCCTATTTTTTCCCGAAGGGATAATTTGTCGTCCTGGGCACGCTGTGCCAAATCAGTTGTGGTAATCGGAGCCGAAGTCATAAATAACTCCCGGAGATGATGTGCGAATAATATCCCGCTGAAGTGCGGGCTTTAATTGTGTTATTTGCAAATTACGTTATTTATTCTGCACTAAATGTTGGGGGCAACAAGGGAAGGAAAAAGTATAAAAAGAGGACGATTCCGACCTGATGGTAAAAATGTGATTTCGATCCAGCGGGCGGCTATTTTATCGTGAATAATCAAAGATAACAGGGGTTATTGGTGCTATTAAAAGCGGAATATTGAATGTCTATGCTTGAATTGTCCATGTCACTTCCGATTAAGGTGCAAAATGGTGGATTGTTTATTTCCCGAGGCATCGGCAGCCATCCGGCTCGTCAGCTTCACTCCTGGGAAATAATCTTTGTGGAAAAAGGAACATTAACGATCCGCGAAAACAACGAGATTTTTAGCGTCAACGCCGGGGAAAGTTTATTGCTCTGGCCGCAGCGTTTACACGTCGGAATCGGGCAATTTCCGGCAGATTTAAAATTCTACTGGCTGCATTTTGAAGTGACCTCAGGTGAAAACGTTTCGCTGCCTGAGGCGCTGCTGTCGATTCCGCAGCACACGCGCGTCAGCGAGCCGCAGTATATTATTTCGTTGTTCCGCCAATTCTTACGCGAGCAGGAAAATATTCATCGTAGCGTGGCGCTGGAGCTGATCCTGCTGCTGATTCTGCAGCAAGTTTCGGCGGCAGCGGGCGAACAGCCCGCCGACAGCCCCGGCAACGCGCTGGCGTGGAGAGCGCAGCAAATCATTCGTACCCGGTTTCATTTGCCCCTTTCCGCATCCACGCTGGCGCAGGAGCTGCACTGCAACGCCGATTATCTGGGGCGGATTTATCGCCATGTTTTCCGGCTGACCTTAACCGAAGCGCTGCACCGTCAGCGGGTGAGGGCGGCGGAAAAGCTGCTTATCAGCGATTCCCTGTCGCTCACCGAGGTGGCGATGAAATGCGGATTTAACGATGTCGGCTATTTTCGCAAGATTTTTCGTAAGCATACCAGCCTGACGCCCGCGGCGTGGAAGCGTCGTTACTGCAAGGAACATATTAATTCGGCGTAGGGTTGATGGTTTTTTCCCGCCGGGGATGCGTAGCCCGGACAGATGCGCAGCATCGCCCCCGGGAAAATTCTGCAACATCCTGCACGCTTCCCCCGAGGGCGGCGCAAAGCGCCTGCCCGGGCTACGGGACCGCAGACCGCCGGGGATGCGTAGCCCGGACAGATGCGCAGCATCACCTCCGGGAAAGTTCTGCAACATTCTGCACGCTTCCCCCGGGGGCGGCGCAAAGCGCCTGCCCGGGCTACGAGACCGCAGACCGCCGGTAGCCCGGATAAGGCGTTAGCCGCCATCCGGGAGTCCCGCGGTGTTAGTTTTGCCCGTAATAGGCATTCGCGCCGTGTTTACGCAGGTAGTGTTTATCGAGCAGTTCAGACTGCATATCCGGCAGCTGTGGCGCCAGCTGGCGCGAGAACAGGCCCATATAGGCGCACTCTTCAAGTACCACGGCGTTATGTACGGCGTCGGCCGCATCTTTACCCCAGGCAAACGGGCCGTGCGAATGGACTAATACCGCCGGGATTTGCGCCGGATCCAGACCGCGCTGTTCAAAGGTTTTGATAATCACTTCGCCGGTCTGATACTCATACTCCCCGTTAATCTCCTCAACGGTCATCGGCCGGGTGCAGGGGATGGCGCCATAAAAATAGTCGGCGTGGGTGGTGCCCCAGGCGGGGAGATCGAGACCGGCCTGCGACCAGATCGTCGCATGGCGGGAGTGGGTATGCACGATCCCGCCGATCTGCGGATAGCGACGATAAAGGGCCAGATGCGTTGGCGTATCCGAAGAGGGTTTTTTAGCGCCTTCAACGATCTTACCGCTGGCGATCTCTACGACCACCATATCGTCGGCGGTCATCACCTCATATTCGACGCCGGAGGGCTTAATGACCATCAGACGACGCGTTTCATCCACCGCGCTGACGTTGCCCCAGGTAAAGGTGACCAGCCGGTGTGCCGGGAGCGCCAGGTTTGCCGCCAGCACCTCGGCTTTCAGTTGCTCTAACATGTGAAACCTCCTTCCTGCATCCGTGATTCAATCCAGCGCCGGGCCTGGATAATCTCCAGCACCGGTTCGCTGGCCTTCTCCGTCCACATCTCAATCAGAAACGAACCGCGGTAGTTCAGCTCATGCAGCGTCTTAAAGATGCCGACAAAATCAACGCATCCTTCACCGAACGGCACGTCGCGGAACTGGCCCGGGCTATCGTCGGTCACGGGCAGCGTGTCCTTCAGGTGGATGGCGGCGATACGATCGATACCCAGTTTCAGCTCGGCGGTGACGTCGTTCCCCCAGGCGCTGAGGTTGCCGACGTCCGGATAGACGGTAAACCACGGTGACGAAAGCCTCTCGTCCCACTTTTTCCATTTGCTGATGGAGTTCATAAAGGCGGTGTCCATGATCTCCACCGCCAGCATCACCTGCGCGGCGGCGGCCTGTTCTACCGCCCAGGCCAGCCCTTCGGCAAAACGCTGCCGGGTGCCTTCATCGTGCTCTTCGTAATAGACGTCGTAACCCGCCAGCTGAATAGTACGAATCCCCAGATCGCGCGCCAGGCGGATGGCTTTAGTCATAATCTCCCGCGCCCGCTCGCGTACCGCCTCGTCGCGGCTGCCAAAGGGGAAACGGCGATGGGCGGACAGGCACATTGAGGGAATAGCGACGCCGGTTTCCAGCATCGCGCTCACCAGAGATGCCCGCTGGGCCGATGTCCACTCCAGGCGCGAAAGGCGTTCGTCGGTCTCGTCCACCGACATTTCGACAAAATCAAAACCGCAGCTTTTGGCCAGCACCAGCCGTTCAGGCCAGCTGAGATCCTTCGCCAGCGCTTTTTCATAAATACCTAACGGGTGGTTACGCATGCTGTTCTCCCCAGATAGCGTCGATTTGCGCGTGGAATTCGGCGGCAACCCGTGCCGGATGGGCAGCGCCTGCCAGCGCGCGCCCGGCAATAAACGCTTTGACGTTGATATCCTTGAACAGCGGCAGATCGGCCGGAGTAATCCCGCCGGTGATCGATAGCTCAAGGCCAATGTCGGAGAGCGCTTTCATGCGCGCCAGATCCGCGTCCCCCCACTGCTGCCCGCTGGCTTGGGCATCGCGCCCGCGATGGTAAATCGCCTGATGGACGCCGGTACGGTACCAGGCGCGGGCGTCATCCAGCGTCCAGTTGCCGAACAGCTCCATCTGAATTTCACCGCCGCAGGCCTGGGCCACGGCGTGGCCTTTCTCGACCGTAGCGAGCGGCGCGGCGCAGATGATGGTCATCCAGTTGGCGCCAGCGCCAAAGGCCTGCTGCGCCAGGGTTTCACCGGCGTCGGCGACTTTCCAGTCGGCGACGATGATCTTCTGCGGACACTGGGCGCGCAGGGCTGTAACTGCGTTAAGCCCCTCGGTCAAACAGAGGATGGTCCCCGCCTCCACGATATCAACGTGATCCTGTAGCAGGGCGACATCGCGCTGCGCAGCCTGAAGGCTGGTATGGTCCAGCGCCAGCTGCAGTAATGGTCGGCTCATAATGCGTGCTCCTTAATACGGGCGTGATAGCCCTGTAGTGCCTCAATCAAATCCTGGTAGTGGCGGTATTTGCGCTGATAGCGCGCGTGGGCGGTCATATCGGGCAGCAGCGTGCGTACCGGGTGCTGCCGGGCGCGCCGGGCTTCGCTAAAGCTGCGGTATACGCCGGTGCCGACGCGCGCCGCGAGGGCAGCGCCAAAGCAGCCGGTCTCTTCCACCTGCGGCAGTTCAACGCGTAAGCCGCTGACGTCCGCCAGCATTTGCATCCAGACGTCGGAGTGCGCCGGGCCGCCGGTGACGCGCAGGGCCTGAACGCTTGTAAAGCGTTCGCGCATACGGTTGAGATGGGTCATATGGCTGAATACCACGCCTTCATAAACCGCCTGCAGCAGGTGCGCGCGGGTATGCAGCGCCTGCATGCCGTAAAAGCCGCAGGTCATCTCCAGCCCGGCGTTGCTGCCGTAGAGAAACGGCAGAAAAAACAGCTCGCTCCCGGCTTTCGGCAAACTGGCTACGGCCTGATTGATCTCATCAAACGAGAGATCGCCCCACTGAGCGGTAAACCACTCGAGGTTGCCGGATGAGGTCGGGCTGGCTTCGTGAACGATATACTGGCCGTCATTGACGTAGCGGCCATAGACGTAAGGGTGAGCCTCATGTTCGCGCAGACCGTGAGCGATACCGCTGGTGACGGCCCAGGTCCCCATCACCGCATTGAGGGTCGACTCATCCTCAATCCCGGCGCAAAGGGCGGTGGAGACCACGTCAAACAGGCCGCCAACGACGGGAGTACCCGCCGCCAGACCGGTTAAAGCGGCTGCCTGAGCGGTGATCTCCCCGCATATTTCGGCTGACCCTATAACGGGGGGCAGCGCGCTATCCACTTCGCCGATCCCCAGCCATTGGGTCAGACACGGGTCGTACTGGCCCGTGGACATGTTGTAGAGGTTGGACTCGGAGATGTTGCTCTCCTCGCAGCCTTTCACGCCGGTTAAGCACCAGCGCAGATAGTCATGCCCCATCATCACGCAGCCAATTTGCGCGTAGCGCTGGGGGTCATTCTCTTTGACCCAGCGCAGCAGAGAAGCCGGATGCCCGGTCCATAGCGTCTGGCGGGTAACGGGATAGAGCCGTTCGGGAATTCGGTCCCGCTGCCAGCGCTGAACGATATTCAGCGCCCGACGATCGGACGAGAGGATGGCGTTACCCAGCGGCCGATCCTGCTTATCGAGGAGAAAGAGACCCTTACCCTGAGCGGAGATGCCCACGCCTTTAATCTGTTCACCGGATATCCCTGCCCGTTGTAATAGTCCGGCAATGGTTGCCGCGCAGTGTTGCCAGAGCTGATGCATGTCGCGTTCGGCGTAACCCGGCAGGGGCGACATCGTCTGTAGCGCTTGCCGCACAATGCCATGTTCATGACCTTCGGCATCATATAAACCGGCTTTCAGATACGTGCCGCCACAATCAATACCCAGCCAGAAGGCCTGTTTCTTGCTCATCTTTCGCATCTCATTCTTGCCGGGAGGACCCGGCATATTTCGCAGGCCCGGCAGGCGCAGCGCCGCCGGGCTCGATTTTACGCAGTGCGTTTATGTGGATTTATCGTCTTTACCGGCGCAGCACCGGCATCGCATTTCGCCGGCAGCAGCAGCGCCATCAGCGCGGCCAGCGCCAGGGAGATCGCCAGGCAATAAACGCCGGCGTCTTTGCTGTATAGCGTGATCAGAACCCCGACCGCATAAGGGCCACAAAATCCGCCGAGGTTGCCAAGCGCGTTGATAACCCCGCGCGCGCCGCCCGCCATTTCAGCGCTGAACAGACGTGCCGGGATGGTCCAGAACACGCCAGCCGCCGATTGCAGGAAGAATCCGCAGCCGACCAGCGCGGCATAGGAGAGCCATATTTGATTTTTCAGCGCCACCGACAGGAACATGCACAGAGCGAAGCCAATCAGCGGCAGGCAGACGAACAGCTTGCGTTTACCGGTTCGATCTGAAAGAGAAGAGAACAGGAACATCCCGGCAATGGCGCCGACGTACGGCAGAATGGCGAGCATCCCGACCTGCCCCATGCTGCTGTGGGTTAATTCTTTCAGAATGGTGGGCAGCCACAGGGTGTAGCCGTAAATGCCGGTCTGGTAGAAGAAGTTCAGGGCGATAAGCTGCCACATGGTTTTGTCGGAGAGAACGGCGCTCAGAGAGGCGTTTTTCACCTCGGTGCCGGCAATGGCCCGTTGCTCTGCGGCCAGCGTCTCGACCAGATAGTTCTGCTCTGCTTTAGAGATCCAGCGCGCTTCCTGCGGACGGTCATAGATGGTGTAGGCCCACAGAACTAAAACAACCAGCGAGAGCAAACCTTCGATAATAAACAGCCAGCGCCAGTCGAGAACCGTGATAATCCAGCCTGAGAGCGGGGCGGTGATAATCCCGGCAATCGGCACGAACATAATGACAATCGCGTTGGCGCGACCGCGTTCCGCATCAGGGAACCAGTTACTGATCATGGTGAGAACGACCGGCAGCATGCCGCCTTCCGCCACGCCTAGTAAGAAGCGCAGGGCCAGCAGCTGGTACTGATTGGTAATTAACCCCGTCAGCACGGAGATAACCGCCCAGGCGACCAGCGACCAGCCGATAAATTTCTTACCGCTGCCGTGAACGGCAATTTTCCCGCCGGGAACCTGTAAAAATAGATAACCGATAAAGAAAATACCGCCCGCCAGCCCCGCCATGGTGGCGGAAATACCTAAGTCGGCATCCATGCCGCCGGGCATGGCAAAGGCAATATTGACCCGGTCCATATAAGAAATAATACAGGTGATCAGTATTGGGGGAATAATTCTTAACCAGCGCTGGCGCGGTATATCTTTGGGTGTAGAGTTAGAGGTTATATTCATCTTTATAGTCTCGTAATATTAAAAAATATTCTGGCGATGAAGGTGGCTATTATTATTGTGCTTGTTTTAGCGCTGAGATGCCGTCGCGTAATATCGCGATGCGATGGTCAACGTTTGCGCTGGCAGTGATTTCCAGTAATTTGATACCTGAGAATTGCAGGGGATCGTCTCCTGCGCAGGCAAATAATTCACGAGCGTGGTCGGTGGTCATCAGGCTCTGCGGGCAGAAAGGCGCGAACGGCGCGTGTAAATCCTGCCATTCGCCGTACTCGCCGGTTTGCGTCGTGCCGGAAAACATCAGCGCGCCGAGCTTCCCTGCCCGTTTTGCCTGCTGCGTATGTGTGAGCGGTAGAACGGTATTCCGCCCTTCAATGGCAGAGCGCGCCCAGTTGATACAGATGCTGATGTCGTAGTCGGCAATGGCTTCCAGCACGTTTTCTAACGGCAAAAATCCTTTGCGCGGCGCGGTGCCGGTCATCGCGTCGCAGTGCTCCAGCACCAGCTCGCAGGACCAGTCCCAGCGGGTAATCTCTTTTAATGAACGGGCAAAGGCGTCGGTCGCCTGAGCCACGTTGGCATTGCCCGCCAGCGGGGCGGCGTGAAGCTCAAGGGCAATGACCTTTCCGGCGGTCTTACCATTGATTTTAGCGATCTTCTGCTGCAGGTGACGATAGTACTCCACGCAGGCTTTGCGCTGCTCTTCGTTGCTGGATGCCAGCCCAAAGCCGCCGTTTTCACCGCGGCGGCGCATGGTTTCCATGATGGCGGTAACGACAATCTGCCAGTGTCCCGGGGTATGGCGCAATAACCACTCGTCGCCGAGCGGATGAAGATGTTCAAGGCAGGGTTGCTCCAGCCCGCGAATATCCGGGGTGTCGGAGAGCTGCCGCCAGAATTCCGTCTCTTCCTCTTCACTCTTTTGGTGAAATGAGGGTGCACAGGGGTACGCACCGATAATGTAACCGGTATTATTCGAATTCATTTTGTGCTCCTTATTATAAAACTGAAATAGCGACCTTAACGACTATTTTGCGGATCGGGGTGGCTACAGTTTTATTACATCCAGGACGATGCACATCTTGCGGGAAAAATATCGCATAGTTGCCTGGCGTCATTTCAAAGAACGATTCATGTTCGCTGTCGTGATAGAAAATAATATCGCGCTGTTCTAACAACGATTCGCTGATTTGATTATTGCCGGTATCAATGGCGATACCGATTTTTTCTTCACCCCACGCCAGAAACTGGATATCCAGATAGCGACGGTGAACCTCCGGACGATTGTCAGCGGCATCGCGGGTGGTTAAGTCAATAACCTGCGCGAAGATGTTCTTGCCGTCGATTTCCACGACGCCGGGTTCCAGCGCGTGAAAATCCGTCGTGCGCAGGAAATCAAGCGCCTGTTCAATGGCCGCGGGCAGACGACACGGATTCGGTTGAGCAATATGGCCAAAAATCATGGGTGAGCTCCTTACAGCGCCTGAATTTTGGCCCATACGCTGTCATCGACGATAATACCGTTGCGGCGGTTTTCATCCAGCAGTCGGGTAAATTCATGGCCGGGCAGGCGGACCGCCACATTTTCATCGGCGCGTTCGGCGGTGGTGATGAAATCCATAATTCGCTGCAGCTTGGCGTCGCGGGTTGCGCCATCGATCAGCTTATCCACTTCTATGGCGATGAAGATCTGCGAAACGCCATATTCATCGCTGTTTTCCTGAGTCACTTCGGCAACGGAAGAGCCGTTGGAAAGCAGGGTGGCAATCATATCCAGCACGATCGACAGGCCGGAACCTTTCCAGTAGCCCATCGGCAAAATACGGCGGTTTTTCTCGATAACCCCCGGTTCTTTGGTCAAATGACCTTCATCGTCGAATCCGCCGTCCACGGGCAGCTCGCGGCCGGCAAGGCGGTTAACTTCCAGCATGCCGTAGGAGAACATCGACATCGACATATCCACCATGGTGATCGGCGTTGACGGAATGGCGACGATCAGCGGATTGGTACCGATACGGCACTCCTTAGCGCCCCATGGCGGCATAACGGCGATGGAGTTGGTCCAGCAGATGCCGATGTAGCCTTTTTCCGCCGCCTGCCAGCCATAGCTGCCGCCGCGCATCCAGTGGTTGGCGTTACGTAACGCCACCAGGCCGATACCGTGATCGGAAGCCAGTTCGATGGCCCGGTCCATCATCTTTTTCGCCGTCAGGTTGCCGATGGAGCGCTGGGCATCCCACTGTTCGATAGCGCCTAGGCTGGTCACCCGCTGCGGTTTAGCCTCGGGGATGATGTCGCCGTTGTCCAGCTGCTGGATGAAGCGAGGAAAGCGGTTCACGCCGTGAGAATAGACGCCGGATTCGGTGGTACGGGCAAACATTTCTGCGCAGGCATCGGCGGTTTCTGCGGCGATACCCCGCGTCAGCAGTACTCGATTGAATGCCTCTTTTAACTGCTCAAACGTTACTTTCATTCCTGTTTCCCTGGTCAGAGTTGATCGCTTTTTTATCTCTAAATTTCACTATGCGAAATCTGATTTCAAATATAGCGATCAATTTTTATCAGATCAACGGGCAGCGTTATTTTTAAAAATCATAAAAATCATAAAGTTGTGTTTTTTCGGTTCAGATCGTGAACTGAAACACACTTTGCGCTACCATCTGAACGCGACAAAAACGGGGAGCGGAAACGATGGGCACAAAAGAGAGCGATGTAACGCAAGACAAGGAGAGGCCTGCCGGAAGCCAGAGCCTTTTTCGTGGGTTGATGCTGATTGAGATCCTGAGTAATTATCCAAACGGATGCCCGCTGGCGCATCTGTCGGAACTGGCGGGCCTGAACAAAAGCACCGTTCATCGCTTATTGCAGGGGCTGCAATCCTGCGGCTACGTGACGCCAGCCCCGGCGGCGGGGAGCTATCGTCTGACGACAAAGTTTATCGCCGTTGGCCAAAAGGCTTTGTCGTCGCTCAATATCATCCACGTCGCGGCGCCGCATCTTGAGGCGCTCAACCTGGCCACCGGCGAGACGGTGAACTTCTCCAGCCGTGAAGATGACCACGCTATCCTGATTTATAAGCTGGAGCCGACCACCGGCATGCTGCGTACGCGCGCCTATATTGGCCAGCATATGCCGCTGTACTGCTCGGCAATGGGCAAGATTTATATGGCGTTTGGCCATCCTGACTACGTTGAGAGCTACTGGAATTCACACCAGGATATTATTCAGCCGCTGACCCGGAATACCATTACCGGCTTACCTGCGATGCATGATGAGCTGGCGCAGATCCGCGAGCGTAATATGGCGATGGACAGGGAAGAGAACGAGTTGGGCGTGTCCTGCCTGGCGGTCCCGGTTTTCGATATTCATGGACGCGTGCCTTATGCCATTTCTATCTCCTTATCAACATCGCGCCTCAAGCAGGTAGGAGAGAAGAATTTACTCAAGCCGCTGCGCGATACGGCAGAGGCGATTTCCCGCGAACTGGGCTTTTCCGTGCGGGAAGGGTAAGGCAGATGACCAAATTGTCCCGGGCATCTGAGAGAAAACGCCGCTGACTCCATTCAGGATCAAGGCGCGGAAGCGGTTTTTTCTGGCACTCTGCGTTTTTATCCCCAGTGGAGCAAGGATGAACCGGTTTATTATCGCGGATGCGCAAAAGTGCATCGGCTGTCGTACCTGTGAAGTCGCCTGCGTGGTATCCCATCAGCGGGACCAGGACTGTTCTGGCGTTTCCGCCATGCGCTTTGCGCCGCGGATCCGCGTGGTGAAAAATGACGAACTCTCGACGGCGACGCTTTGCCGCCAGTGTGAAGATGCGCCCTGCGCCAACGTCTGCCCCGAGGGCGCTATCCGCCGGGAAAATTCGGTCTGGCGCGTGGATCAGCGCCGCTGCATCGGCTGCAAAAGCTGCATGGTGGCGTGCCCCTATGGCGCGATGACGGTGATGCGGGTGGAGGAGGGCGTACAGGCGCTGAAGTGCGATTTGTGCAGCCATCGGGAAGAAGGCCCGGCCTGCGTGGCGGCATGCCCGACGCAGGCGCTGCGCTGCATGGAACCGATGGAGCTGGAGAGAATAGCCGCTGAACGTCGCCAGCGGATGGCGCTGGCGATGTAGCGATGATGCCTTCTTACGGCGTGTTCCCGGAGGCGGCGCTGGCGCGCCTTGTCCGGGCTGTCTGTCCGCAGAACGCTGGAAGTCTGTAGCCCGGCTGAGCGCAGCGCGAGCCGGGAATATATCTGGATTATTCAGGATTCTGGCGCCCGTTTACGCGTCCTGTTCACCCCATGCGCGTTCAACTTCTTCGGCGAGAATCTTCACGCCTGCTTCAATCTTCTCCGGGTCCGGCACATAGTTCATGCGCATGCACTGATGCGTGTGCGGCCACGGCTTATCCAGGCCAGGGAAGAAATAGTCGCCCGGCACCATCAGGACGCCGCGCTTTTTCAGGCGCTGGTACAGCAGCTCGGTAGAAATCGGCAGATCCTTAAACCATAGCCAGAGAAAAATCGCGCCTTCCGGTTTATGTATCAGGCAGCGATCTTCCGGCAAATAGCGGCGAATAATGGCGATAGTCTCCTGAACGCGCTGGTAGTAGAACGGCTTAATCACCGTTTCCGACAGGCGCAGAAGATCGTTGCGTTTAATCATCTCGCACATCATGGCCGGCCCCATTCCGCCGGGGGCGAGGCTGATAATGCCGTTCATATTACTGATGGCGGTGATGATTTTTTCGTTAGCGATGATAATCCCGCAGCGGCTACCCGGCAGGCCCAGCTTGGAGAGGCTCATGCACAGCACGATATTCGGATTCCACAGCGGCCTGGCGTCGCTGAAAATAATCCCCGGGAACGGAACGCCGTAGGCGTTATCAATCACCAACGGGATGCCGTGCTGGTTGGCCAGCGCATCCAGCTTGATCAGCTCATCGTCGGTGATCACGTTGCCCGTTGGGTTGGTGGGGCGGGAAACGCAGATCATTCCCGTCTCGTCCGTGACCTGCAAATGTTCGAAATCCACGTGGTATTTAAACTGGCCTTCCGGCAGCAGTTCAATGTTCGGGCGAGTGGCGACAAACAGATCTTCTTCAAGGCCGGCATCGGCGTAGCCGATGTACTCGGGCGTCAACGGAAACAGCACTTTACGGGTGGTTCCATCCGCGCGACGGCCTGCGAAGAGGTTAAACAAGTAGAAAAACGCGCTCTGACTGCCGTTTGTCAGTGCAATATTCTGTGGTTCGATCTCCCAACCCAGTTCATCACGCAGCATCTGCGCCAGCAGGGCCAGCAGCTCGCTTTTACCCTGCGGACCGTCATAATTACAAAGCGCATCAAGGGCTTTGCCGCTGTTCAGCATGTCGGCCAGCAGGCTATGGAAGTAATCATTCATTTCCGGAATCTGCGCGGGATTGCCGCCGCCCAGCATGATGGCGCCCGGGGTACGCAGGCCGTCATTGAGGTCTTCCATCAAGCGGGTGATGCCCGAATGACGGGTAAATTTGTCGCCAAAAAGTGAAAATGTCATCGCGATTAGTCTGTCGGTATTCCAGGAAAGTGGGTAACCATAACGCCAGCGCAGACAGGGTGCAAATCGAGGTATCAGTGAGATATTTTGTTTTTATGCTGCTAAAGGAAGATATTTTGGATTTTTGTTCTGAAGCGGCTCCCCCGAGTGTCAGGGGAGCCTTGGGTCAGAAGGCTACTGCTGACCTGCCCATACCACCATCACTTTGTCATCGCCGGTCTCGCGAATAAAGCCGTAGCCTTTCGCCATCGATAGGGTGGTTTGTTTACCCATGCCAATCGCCGGATGACGGGCGCGGAACTGGCCCAGTTTCTCCCAGTGGGTCACGCTGCGCGCGGCTTTGCCGCTGACGTCCTGCCAGTTCATATCTGAACGCGTCCCCTGAAGCGGATCGGAGCCGGTCGGACCGAACGGTCGTGAGGATTCATCGCCGTAGAAGATCTGCACTGCGCCAGGCGCGAGCAGCAGCAGTTCCGCCGCCGTGCTGCCGCCTTCGCGGAACAGGCTGGTATCGTGCGAGGAGAGATAGCTTAACACATTGAAATCCTGAAGCTTCTCTGCCATATGTTGCCAGGTCAGGTCGATATTCGCCAGGCAGCTTGTCGCTTTCGCCGCCTGATCCTGATAATCAAAATTCAGCATTGCGTCAAAACCGTGGCGATAGTAGTCGCTCTGCATCACGCCGTGGCCCCAGGCCTCGCCGGTCATCCAGAACGGCGCGTTATCCAGCGCTTTATCCGGATTGGCTTTTTTCCATTCCGCCAGCGCTTCAGTGGCCTGGGTTTTTAACTGTAGCCAGGCGGCCTGCTCGACGTGCTTGGCGGTATCGACGCGGAAGCCGTCGATGCCGTAGTCGCGCACCCATTGGCTCAGCCAGTGGGTCAGATAATCGCGCGGCGTATAGCCGGGGATCGCTTTGGCCGCGGTATCCGGCTTATGGCGATAGAAGTTTGGCAGGCCGGATGGCGCCGTGGATTCGGTTTTCAGATCCGGCAGGAAGGCCAGCGACATCGTCAGGTCATCAAATCCGGGGTTGTCGTAATCGCCAATATCGGTGCGGATCCACTTTTTACCCCACCATTTTTCCCAACCGGCTTTGTCGCTGAAGTTAATGTAGTCGTTAAAACTGTGCCAGCTTTGTCCCGCGCGGGGCTTCCAGTCGGTCCAGCGTTCTCCGAGGGTCTTTTTCAGCTCATCGCCCTGGATGTACAGCGAGCCAAACTGAAACTCCTGCATATCGGCCAGGGTCGCGTAGCCGGTATGGTTCATCACCACGTCGAACAGAATGCGGATCCCGCGCTTGTGGGCCTCATCGACGAGGCGGCGCAGATCGTCTTCCGTTCCCATATTGGCATCCAGCTTCGTCCAGTCCTGGGTGTAATAGCCGTGATAGGCGTAATGCGGGAAATCGCCTTTCGTACCGCCGCCGACCCAGCCGTGGATTTGTTCCAGCGGCGAACTGATCCAGAGCGCGTTAACGCCGAGCTGCTGGATGTAATCCAGTTTGCTGGTCAGGCCCTGCAGGTCGCCGCCGTGGAAGGTGCCAATTTCCTGCATGCCGTCTTTGTGGCGGCCATAGCTATTGTCGTTGGCCGGGTTGCCGTTGACAAAGCGATCGGTCAGCACGAAATAGACGGTGGCGTTATGCCAGTTGAACGGCGCGGCGGCTTCCGTTTCCGCGCGTTCAAGCAGCAGCAGACCATTGCTGTTAAACGCCGGCTGGAGGGTAACTTTACCGCCGCTGACGGTCGCGATATTACCGCTGTAGAAATCGCGAACTTTACTGCCTTCGGCGAAGGATTTGCTGACGTCAATGGTAAGCGGCTTGCCATCCCATTTCGGACACTGCTTCATCTGCGGCGCGGCGGCGGCGGTCTGTTTCTCCTCCAGAGAGACCATCATGGTTGGCGTACCTGAACGGGTATCGACTTCCAGGGTATAGCGGCCATCGCGGAATACGCGCCACTGCGGCGCCGGATCGCGGCAAGGCTCCATAGACAGCATCTGGTTGAGCTTGATCGCGCCGGCAGGCTGCCAGCACTGTTGGTCAAAATTAATCCGCAGAGGGCGCGTACCCTTTGCTACCTCGTTTTGACTGATAAATCTGCCGGTGCCTTCTTCGGTAAAGGCGGGGAAATCTGCGGTAGTCCAGGCGGCGAAGGCCATCCCAGGCAACAGCAGCGACGCAAGCGCAGCGAGTTTCATTCCGGAGTCCTGTGTGCGGTTTTTTGTTCAGTTTGCGCGTCTGGCTGTCTAATGAACTCATCCCACCGGCGCTTTTCCAGGGAGGATGAAAAAGGGTGAGTGATCGCGTTCAAAAAACAAGCAAAAAATGCGATGGTTGTCGCATTTTTGTACTGTTGTCATGGGGCGGAAACCGATTTCAGATGACAGCTTTTCGGAATTGGACTATTTCTGTGGGTGCGTCATCTGGGTATTTTTGATACTATTCGCGATTCAACTATCGATTTTTTGTGAAAAACAAGGCGTTGGAATGATTGCATCCGACCAGGAGACCTAATGATATCGACTCCCATTCGACGATATGGGGCCGCGATACTCATGTTACTTACCTGCATATTTTCAGGTAGTGTGCTGGCAACAACACACACAGCAACAACGAGTCATAAAGCCCCAATAGTTAAGAAGAAAAGCACCGTTAAAGTAAGCAAGGTAAGCAGTAAACAAGAGTATTCTCGCAATAGTGTAAAGAGCAGTTCACTTCCTGATTTGCGAAAATACCCTTCCGGGACACCAAGGAAAAAAGCGTTTCTCCGGACGGTAATGCCTTACATTACGAAACAGAATCAGGTGATTACCGCCGATCGTAACTGGCTTGTTTCCAAGCAGTACGATGCGCGCTGGTCGCCGAGCGAGCGTACGCGGCTGAAAGAGATCGCCTCTCGCTATAAAGTGAAGTGGTCCGGCAATACTCGCCATATTCCATGGAACTCGCTGCTTGAGCGCGTCGACATTATCCCGAATAGCATGGTCGCTACCATGGCAGCGGCGGAAAGCGGCTGGGGAACGTCAAAGCTGGCGCGGGTGAACAACAATTTATTTGGTATGAAGTGTGGCGGTGGAAACTGCCGCGGTGCGGTGAAGGGCTACTCCCAGTTTGATTCGGTGGAAGAGTCCGTTCAGGCCTATGTCCGAAATCTGAATACGCATCCGGCCTACTCGTCGTTCCGTAAATCGCGTGCGCAGCTGCGTAAAGCCGATCAGGAAGTGACCGCCAGCACGATGATTCATAAGCTGAAGGGCTATTCGACCAAAGGGTCGAGCTATAACAACTATCTCTTCGCGATGTATCAGGATAACCAGCGGTTGATAGCCGCGCACATGTAATTGCTCTTACATGTCATCATTGATGCCCGGTGCGTAAGCCCGGGCATTTTTCTTTGCGCGCTACATCATGACTTCGCTGTGCCGGTCGCGGTACTCCTTCGGCGTCACGTCGTACTCTTTCTTAAACACCGAATAGAAATACTGCAGCGATGGATAGCCGCACATCTGGGAGATTTCGTTAATCGATAGGGTGGTTGATACCAGCAGACTGCGCGCTTTTTCCAGCTTCTCGCTGTGGATCACCGTATGAATGGTTTCGCCGACTTCCTCTTTGAAGCGCTTTTCCAGATTCGAGCGGGAAATCCCCACGGCGTCCAGCACCTGCTCAACTTTAATCCCTTTACAGGCGTGGTTACGGATATAGTGCATCGCCTGAATGACCGAAGGATCAGTGAGCGAACGGTAGTCGGTGGAGCGGCGTTCTACCACGCGCATCGGCGGGATAAGCTGACGCTGAAGCGGCAGCTCTTCATTCTCCAGCAGGCGATGCAGCAGCTTTGCCGCCTGGTAGCCCATCTGACGGGTGCCCTGCGCAACGGAGGAGAGCGCCACGCGCGACAGGTAGCGGGTAAGCTCTTCGTTATCTATGCCGATAACGCACAGCTTTTCCGGGACGGGGATATGCAGCCGCTCGCAGGCCTGTAATACGTGGCGCGCGCGGGCGTCGGTAACGGCGATGATGCCGGTTTGCGGCGGCAGGGTTTGCAGCCAGTCGGCGAGGCGGTTTTGCGCGTGCTGCCAGTTTTCCGGCGCCGTCTCGAGCCCCTGATAGACCACGCCGCGATATTTCTCTCTGGCGACCAGCTGGCAAAACGCGTGTTCGCGCTCGGCGGCCCAGCCTTTACAGCTGGAAGCGGGCAGGCCGTAAAAGGCGAAGCGGTTAATGCCTTTTTCCTTCAGATGCAGGAAGGCGCTCTCAACCAGCGCGGCGTTGTCGGTGGCGATATAGTGAACCGGCGGATAGCACTCCGGGCGGTGGAAGGAGCCGCCGACGCCGACAATCGGAACATTCACGTCGATCAGCAGGTTTTCAATTTCCGGATCGTCGTAATCGGCAATAACGCCGTCGCCTAACCACTCTTTGATGTTTTCAATTCGTGCCCGAAAATCTTCCTCAATGAAGATATCCCATTCCAGTTGCGATGCTTGTAAATATTCGCCGACGCCCTCAACGACCTGGCGATCGTAGGCTTTGTTGGCATTGAATAACAGCGTAATTCGGTGACGCTTTTCAAACATAGTGTTGTTCCTGGTCTCTCTTGCAGGCCATACAATACCGGCCAATGCCCGGATTTTTTCAAGCTACTTGTGCCTAAGTTTGGCGGTAGCGCAAATAATTCGGGCATTTTTTTTCACAGCCCTCAGCTTCGGCGTTTCGTGGCGGAATCCATCCATACCGCGAGCAATAAAATGACCCCTTTAACGATGTACTGCCAGAAGGTGGCGACGTCCATCATGCTCATGCCGTTGTCCAGCGCGGACATGATAAAAGCGCCCATGACCGCGCCCGCGACGCTGCCGACGCCGCCGGCGAGGCTGGTACCTCCGATCACGCAGGCGGCGATGGCGTCCAGTTCGGCGATGTTGCCGGCGGAAGGGGAACCGGCGCCAAGACGCGAGCTGAGAATCAACCCGGCAATCGCCACCATCAGGCCATTAATGGCGAACACCGCCAGCTTGGTGCGTTCCACGCTGATGCCGGATAGACGCGCGGCCTCCAGGTTGCCGCCGATGGCGTAGATGCGGCGCCCAAACGCGGTACGGGTGGCCATAAACATGCCCGCCAGCAGCAGCGCGGCGAGAATCAGTACCGGCGTCGGGACGCCGCGATAGTCGTTTAACAGCCAGATGGCGCCCAGCACAATAACGGCGGTAATCGTCTGGCGGCCAACGGCTGAAGCGGAGGCGGGCGTGGAGAGGCCGAGAGCCTGACGTCGCATACGGCCGCGCCACTGCCAGATGATAAAGGCCGCCATGCCCGCCACGCCGATACCAAAGCCAATGCCATCAGGCAGATAGCTCTGGCCGATTTGCGACATCGCCGGGCTGGTGGGAGAGACGGTGGTCCCGTTGGTAATGCCTATCAAAATACCGCGAAATGCCAGCATGCCGGCGAGCGTCACGATAAACGAGGGGACTTTACGATAGGCAACCCACCAACCGTTCCAGGCCCCCAGCAGCAGGCCAAGCGCCAGGGTGACCACAATGGTCAGCGGTAGCGGCCAGCCCAGCCAGACATCAAATATTGCCGCTGCGCCGCCGAGCAGCCCCATCATTGAGCCGACGGAGAGATCGATCTCGGCGGAAATAATCACAAACACCATGCCGACCGCGAGAATGCCGGTAATGGCGGTCTGGCGCAGCAGGTTGGAGATATTACGCGCGCTCAGATAAGCGCCTTCGGTGGTCCAGGTGAAAAACAGCATAATGGCCACGATAGCGGCGATCATCACGAATACCTGGAGGTTCATCCCCTTCAGCCCCGATAGCGCGCCAGCGGCAGGCGGGGTGAGTTTCATTTCAGACGACGTGTTCTTCGACATGGCGTTCGCTCCTCAGTGCGGCTTCCATCACCTGTTCCTGGGTCAGGCCCTGGTTGATCAAATTAGCCTTCAATTTACCTTCATGCATCACCAGCACCCGGTCGCTTAGCCCCAGCACTTCGGGTAGTTCGGATGAAATGACAATGACGGCGATCCCCTGCTGCACCAGCTGATTAATCAGCTTGTAGATTTCGTACTTGGCGCCGATGTCGATGCCGCGGGTGGGCTCATCGAGTATCAGAATGCGCGGGTTCAGCAGCAGGCAGCGGGCGAGGATCGCCTTTTGCTGATTGCCGCCGCTCAGGCGACCGATCGCCAGCTCCGGCGATGAGGTTTTGATCTTCAAACGCTGGATGGATTGCTGAATACAGTGCTGCTCTCCGGCATCGTCAAGGCTGCTCAGCGGACCGGTAAACTGGTTTAACGCGGCGAGGGTGATGTTTTTACCCACTGCCATGACCGGCACAATACCGTCTTTCTTTCTGTCTTCCGGTACCATGGCGATGCCCTGCGCAATAGCCTGCTGGCAGCTGTGAATCGTCACCTGCTGGCCATCAATAAAGATTTTTCCCTGCCAGCGGCCCGGCCAGACGCCGAACAGGCACTGGACCGCTTCGGTACGGCCCGCGCCGACCAGCCCGGCGATCCCCAGTATTTCACCGCGCCGCAGCGAAAAGGAGACGTC
Source organism: Klebsiella michiganensis (assembly GCF_015139575.1). Classification (GTDB taxonomy): domain Bacteria; phylum Pseudomonadota; class Gammaproteobacteria; order Enterobacterales; family Enterobacteriaceae; genus Klebsiella; species Klebsiella michiganensis. The sequence goes on from NZ_AP022547.1 coordinate 194,645, forward strand.
ATTGACCCGCTTAATATGGCGATTCACCGGGTGCCAGGCCGTCAGGTTTTCCACCCGCAGGATTTCCTCGCCGCAGTTGTGGGCTTCGCTTGGATAGAGGGCGGTAAGCTCGCGGCCGACCATCATGGTGATAATGTCATCTTCGTTCATGCCGTCAGCGTTACGGGTACCGATATGCTGCCCATCGCGGATCACGCAGATGGTGTCGGAGATGGCTTTGACTTCATTGAGCTTGTGGGAAATGTAAATACAGGCAATACCGTGATTTTGCAGATCGCGAATAATATTCAGCAGAATTGCCGTCTCCTGCTCCGTTAACGAGGCGGTGGGTTCGTCGAGAATTAACAACCGTACCTGTTTATTCAGCGCTTTTGCTATTTCGACCAGCTGCTGCTGGCCAAGGCCCAAATCGCCGACGCGGGTATCGGGTGATATGGCTAAATTGACCTGGGCCAGCAGCTTTTCGCAGCGTAAGGTCATGGTTTCGTAATCCAGCAGACCGTGGCGGGAGATCTCCGCGCCGAGAAAAATATTCTCCAGAACGGTCAGATGTTTTACCAGCGCCAGCTCCTGATGAATGATGGCAATCCCTTTGCGCTCGGTATCGCGTATATGGCCCGGCCGCAACGTTTCCCCGGAAAAAATAATCTCTCCCTCATAGCTACCGTGCGGATATATTCCGCAAAGGACCTTCATGAGCGTGGATTTACCGGAGCCGTTTTCGCCGCACAGCGAGACCACTTCTCCGGCGTTAAGCCGCAGACTGACATTATCAATCGCCTTCACCGTACCGAAGGTTTTAGTAATGTTTTTCATTTCGAGTAACCAGGACATAGAGACTCCACATAAGCGATATCCGGCTGGATGGGGCAACGCCCCCGGGAGAGGGCGTCAGAGATTACAGCTCGCTTTTTTTGTGGAAACCGTCTTTGATTACCGTCTGGTCAATGTTGTCTTTATTGACCTCAATGGGCGTCAGCAGCCGGGAAGGCACATCTTTGAGGCCGTTGTTGAGCGTGGCGTCGGCCTTCGGTTGCTTATCGTTGCCCAGTTCGACGGCGATCTCTGCTGCGGTGGTGGCAAGGTCAGCGATCGGTTTGTAAACGGTCATCGTCTGAGTGCCAGCGATAATGCGCTTCACGCCGGCGAGGTCGGCATCCTGGCCGGAAATCGCCACTTTGCCTGCGAGCCCCTGGGCGCTTAACGCCTGAATGGCGCCGCCGGCGGTGGCATCGTTAGAGGCGACGACCGCATCAATTTTGTTATTGTTGGCGGTCAGGGCGTTTTCCATAATCTTCAACGCATTTTCTGGCAGCCATCCGTCGACCCACTGATCGCCGACGACTTTAATTTTTCCTTCATCAATATAGGGCTTAAGAACTTTCATTTGGCCAGCGCGGAAAAGCTTGGCGTTATTGTCTACCGGCGAGCCGCCCATTAAGAAATAGTTGCCCTGAGGCACTTTATTGACCAGGCTTTGCGCCTGCATTTCGCCAACTTTCTCATTATTAAAAGAAATATAGAAATCAATATCGGCGTTATTGATGAGACGATCGTAGGCGAGAACTTTAATTCCCTCCTGTTTAGCCTCTTTTATCACATTACTCAGCACCTGACCGTTATAGGGAATAATAACCAGAACGTCGACGCCGCGATTAATCATATTTTCGATTTGCGACATTTGCGTTTCTTCGTTGCCATTGGCTGACTGGACGAATACTTTTGCACCTAATGATTCAGCTTTATTGACAAAAATATCGCGATCTTTTTGCCAGCGCTCAAGGCGCAGGTCGTCAATCGCCATGCCAATTTTGACTTCTTTCGCAATGCCCGACAGGCTGGTGAGGAGGAGTGAAGCACAGAGCGTTAGGCAAAGGTTCTTTATCTTCATAATAATAACACCTTTTTTGTAAAGTGCAGGATAAGACGAACGATAAAAATAAACGGCCTGATACGTAGCAGATTTTTAACGCGGAAAGGAGCGCTGGCAATTATCTATGCTTATTTTGCCGTTATGAAATTTTGTTTATTTGTTAATTTATGACCGCGATCGTACTTTAATAATTAGTTCTCATCGTATTTCATTGATCTCTCGTGGCGTAAGCAGCGAAGTGAGGGCGTTGTTCTATTGTTTTTGCGACCTGGCGCACGTTTGTGGATTCTCTCAATCACAGTGTGAAATAACGTAATTGAGGAAACTAAAAAGAGAATTCTATATTGGCTTATGACTTATTACTCGCCGCATCCCTGAATATGGAGTTCATTATGCAGACCTATTTTGATCAGCTCGATCGCGTTCGTTATGAAGGCCCGAAATCCGCTAACCCACTGGCTTTCCGTCATTACAATCCGGATGAGCTGGTCCTGGGCAAACGGATGGAAGAGCACCTGCGCTTTGCGGCCTGCTACTGGCACACCTTCTGCTGGAACGGCGCTGATATGTTCGGCGTGGGCTCCTTTAACCGCCCGTGGCAGCAGCCGGGCGAAGCGCTGGAAATGGCGAAACGCAAAGCCGATGTCGCGTTTGAGTTTTTCCAAAAACTAAACGTACCGTATTACTGCTTCCACGACGTTGACGTTTCTCCGGAAGGGGCGTCGTTGAAAGAGTATGCCAACAACTTCGCGCAGATGGTGGATGTGCTGGCGGAAAAACAGCAGCAGAGCGGCGTCAAGCTGCTGTGGGGTACGGCAAACTGCTTTACGAACCCGCGTTACGGTGCCGGTGCGGCAACCAACCCGGATCCGGAAGTGTTCAGCTGGGCGGCCACTCAGGTGGTGACCGCGATGGATGCGACCCACAAACTGGGCGGGGAAAACTACGTCCTGTGGGGCGGCCGCGAAGGCTATGAAACTCTGCTCAATACCGACCTGCGCCAGGAGCGCGAGCAGATTGGCCGCTTTATGCAGCTGGTCGTGGAGCATAAACATAAAATCGGTTTCCAGGGCACGCTGCTGATTGAACCTAAACCGCAGGAGCCAACCAAGCATCAGTACGATTACGACGCGTCTACCGTCTATGGCTTCCTGAAACAGTTCGGCCTGGAAAAAGAGATCAAACTGAACATCGAAGCGAACCACGCGACGCTGGCCGGCCACACTTTCCACCACGAAATTGCGACCGCCATTGCTCTGGGTCTGTTTGGTTCCGTTGATGCTAACCGCGGCGACCCGCAGCTGGGCTGGGATACCGACCAGTTCCCGAACAGCGTTGAAGAGAATGCGCTGGTGATGTACGAAATCCTGAAAGCGGGCGGCTTCACCACCGGCGGCCTGAACTTTGATGCTAAAGTGCGTCGTCAGAGCACCGACAAATACGACCTGTTCTACGGCCACATTGGCGCGATGGACACCATGGCGCTGGCGTTAAAAGTCGCTGCTCGTATGATTGAAGACGGCGAGCTGGATAAACGCGTCGCCAGGCGCTATGCCGGCTGGAACGGCGAGCTGGGTCAGCAGATACTGAAAGGCCAGATGAACCTGGCGGACATTGCCCAGTATGCCACTCAGCATAACCTGGCGCCGGAGCACCAGAGCGGCCATCAGGAACTGCTGGAAAACGTGGTTAACCGTTACCTCTTTGATCGCTAATGAGGGCGATGATGCCCGGCGAGCCCGGGCATTGGCGATAACCGATGCTTTATTCGCGCCACGCTTAGCCGTGGCGCGTCAGTAAGGAGAGGCTGTATGTATATCGGGATTGATCTGGGCACCTCGGGCGTCAAGGCTATTCTGCTCAACGAGCAGGGCGAGGTCGTGGCTTCGCATACCGAAAAGCTCAACGTGTCGCGTCCGCACCCTTTATGGTCTGAACAAGATCCTGAGCACTGGTGGCTGGCGACGGACCGCGCGATGAAAGCGCTGGGCGCGCAGCACTCGCTGCGCGAAGTCAAAGCGTTAGGTATTGCGGGCCAGATGCACGGCGCGACGCTGCTGGATAAGCAACAGCGCGTCCTGCGCCCGGCAATTTTATGGAATGATGGCCGCTGCGGTGAAGAGTGCGCGCTGCTGGAAGAGAACGTCAGCCGTTCGCGGCAGATAACCGGCAACCTGATGATGCCGGGATTTACCGCGCCGAAGCTGCTGTGGGTACAACGTCACGAGCCTGAGATCTTCAAACAGGTCGATAAAGTCCTGCTGCCAAAAGATTATTTACGTTTGCGCATGACCGGTGAGTTTGCCAGCGATATGTCCGATGCCGCCGGAACGATGTGGATGGACGTGGCGCGCCGCGACTGGAGCGATGAGATGCTCGCCGCCTGCGGTCTGAGCCGCGATAACATGCCGGCGCTGTTCGAAGGATGTGAAGTGACGGGTTCGCTGCGCCCGGCCGTCGCGCAGTCGTGGAATATGCCGGAAGCGCTGGTGGTGGCCGGCGGCGGCGACAACGCGGCGGGGGCGGTGGGTGTTGGCATGGCGGATGCGGGCCAGGCGATGCTGTCGCTGGGGACCTCCGGCGTCTACTTTGCCGTCAGCGACGGCTTTCTGAGCAAGCCGGAAAGCGCCGTACACAGTTTCTGCCACGCGCTGCCCGGGCGCTGGCATCTGATGTCGGTCATGCTGAGCGCGGCTTCCTGCCTCGATTGGGCGGCGACATTAACCGGCCTCGGCACGGTTCCGGCGCTGATTGCGGCGGCGGAAGCGGCGAACGACGATGCCGATCCGGTCTGGTTCCTGCCCTATCTCTCCGGTGAACGTACGCCGCACAATAATCCGCAGGCCAAAGGCGTCTTTTTCGGCCTGACTCATCAACATGGTCCGGCGGAACTGGCGCGGGCGGTGCTGGAGGGCGTCGGTTATGCGCTGGCGGACGGTATGGATGTGGTTCACGCCTGCGGCGTGAAGCCCGAGAGCGTCACGCTTATCGGCGGCGGCGCGCGCAGCGCCTACTGGCGGCAAATGTTGGCGGATATTAGCGGCCAGCAGCTGGATTTCCGCACCGGCGGTGACGTCGGCCCCGCGCTTGGCGCGGCGCGGCTGGCCCAGCTGGCGTTGCATCAAAATATCGCGTTTTCCGATCTACTTCCTCAGCTCCCGCTGGAACAGGCTCATCGTCCTGATGCCGAGCGCTTTGCTCGTTACGCCCCTCGCCGGGAAACCTTCCGCCAGATTTATCAGCAGCTTTTACCGCTGATGTCCTGATTCTTTCGCCCCTGTCGATGGGGCGAATTCATCTCATGAATAATTTTAAATTCATGTAGTTATCGAGTGTATTTATATATTCTGAATTTATCGTTTCAGGGACGAAAAGTACGGATAAACGCGTTCTGCCAGTCCACAATGGGGCCTGTCTTATGCCAGGGAGGCACCATGAAAAACAATCTTATTGCAAGGCTGTTGATGTCTATTGGCGCACTGGTTTATCTGGTGGGAATCTGGCGAACCTGCCCATTATTTAGCGGTAAAGGCTATTTTCTGGGCGTTCTGGTCATGGGGATGTTTGCTGTGCTCACGCATCAGCGAACGGCGCAAGAAGCACAGCGAGACGGCGATTTTATCTCTCTGTGCCGGCTGGTGGTGCTGCTGTCGGCGGGATTGCTGCTGGTCGGCGCCTGGTTTGTCCCGGCTCCGTGGCGTGAAAAAAGTATTTACGTGATGGCGTGGTTTGTCTGTATGTACGGCGCGTCGGCAACGCCTTATCCCGCTAAAGTCACGGATAAAGCTCGCAATAACTCAGTGGAATAAGCTGTCAGCGGACAGCGAAGAGAGGTAGTTACAAATGGAAACGAAAGAGACGACATATTCACCCGCGTTTCATCTGATCTCATGGATTGCGCTGGTTGGCGGCATCCTGACGTATCTGATTGGCCTGTGGAACGCGCAGATGGAGCTCAATGAAAAGGGCTACTATTTTGCCGTACTGGTTCTGGGGCTTTTTTCCGCCGCCTCTTATCAAAAGACGGTGCGTGATAAATACGAAAAGATCCCAACCACTACGATGTATTACTTGTCCTGCCTGATCGCCTTTGCGATTGCTGTGGGTCTGCTGGCGGTGGGATTGTGGAACGCAACGCTGATGCTCAGTGAGAAAGGCTTTTATGGCCTGGCGTTCTTTTTAAGCCTTTTCGGCGCCGTGGCGGTGCAGAAGAATATACGTGATGTCTGGGATCGTTCTTCTCTAAGCGAGGTCGGCGCAGTCACGGAAGAGCCCGCTGAGTAAACGACGGCGCCGGCGTTGAACCGCAGGCGCCGTTTTTCAGCTCACCAGCCGGCGGCTGTCAATGCGCTGTACCAACATTGATAGCGCCAGGCTACCCAGCAGCGCAGCGCTGAATATCCAGGCAATATCCAACATTGGCCAGCGGGTCAGCTCCAGTCCGCTGGCGCGCAGCGCGTGAATAATCAGCGCATGAAATCCGTAAATGCCTAACGAATGGCGCGCAATAAGCGCAATAAACGGCAGCTGACGCGTATTGAGCGTATTTTTTACCAGCGTCAGCAGGGCGAGCGCGCAGACAAAAACCGCGGGGCCGCAGTATAAATACCAGGTATCACCAAAATCGCCGCGCCAGCGCAGTTCGTGCAGCGTGCCGCGTGATATTACCCATACTCCCGTGATGAATAGCCCAGCGCAGAGCGCAGTCAGCCATTTTTTATCGGTATCCAGCGTGCCGATTGCCCGCCCTAATACGCCGTACATCACGTAGTAGAACGTATCGCCGTTGATATAGAGATTGAGCGGCAGCCATTCAACGCCTGCGGCTTTCACCGGGACCATATTGGGGTTTGCCAGAATACCCAGCACCAGCATCAGCGCCAGCAGCATCCTGCCGCTCACCTGCTTAACCTGCACCAGCGGAGAAAGCAGGTAAATGACCACGATAGCGAAGAAGAACCACAGATGGTAGAACACCGGTTTCTGCAGCAAATTTCTCAGCGACAGTTCAACGTTGATGTGGGTAAACAAGGTGATATAGAGCAGCGACAGCGCGCTATAAAAGAGAATGCACAGCGCGATACGCCGAAAATGGCGGGGCTGGGCGCTGCGCTCGCCGAAAAACAGATAGCCTGAAATCATGAAAAACAGGGGGACGCTGACGCGAGATGCCGAGTTGAGGATATTGGCGAGATCCCACTCCAGCAGGCTGATGGTGTGCGGATGCGTGATATACCAGGTGGTACTATGAATCATGACCACCATCATGCAGGCAATGCCGCGCAAATGAGTAATCCAGTGAATTTTTTCCTGCATCAGTGCCTCTGTTTCTCCTTCTCAGAAAGGGTCTGACCGCCCTTATACGCTGGTATCGCAGTGGAATAATCCGAGTTTTTCGGCATAGACTTGTCGAGGTGTGGCCCAATTCGCACAATGTGCCGATTATTTAACGTAACCTGCACGATAACAATTTACTAACAAGGCGGTCGAGAAAAAATGGTGATGAAATATGTGTTTTCTGGACTACTGCTGTGCCTGCTGGCGGGCTGTAGCGCGACGCCGTCTCCGCCAGTGCAGAAGGCGCAGAAAGCACGGATAACGCCGCAGGCTACCCTCAATATGGCGCAGCTTTGCAAGGATAATGCCGCCGTTCGTTATAGTACAGGCGTGCGCCAGGTTGACATCAGCCATTTCGAGCAGTTTCAGGGGAGCTACGAGCTTTCGGGCAAGACTGCGCGGAATGAACGTTTTATCTGTTCTTTTGACCCGGACGGACAGTTTTTGCATCTTTCCATGCGCTAAACGCGCCCACGGTGGCGCTTATTTCCGCAATTTTCCCTAAACAATCCCGTTTCATACTGTATATCTCGCAGCCAGCGGGTATACTGGCTCCTTCCTTTAAATCCACACGTATCCAGCACGAAATCATATGCAAAAGTTTGATACCAGGACCTTCCAGGGCCTGATCCTGACCTTACAGGATTACTGGGCTCGCCAGGGCTGCACCATTGTTCAACCACTGGACATGGAAGTCGGCGCAGGCACCTCTCACCCGATGACCTGCTTACGCGCATTGGGTCCCGAGCCGATGGCGACCGCCTACGTGCAGCCTTCCCGCCGTCCGACCGATGGTCGCTACGGTGAAAACCCGAACCGTTTACAGCACTACTATCAGTTCCAGGTGGTGATAAAACCCTCTCCGGATAATATCCAGGAGCTGTACCTTGGGTCTCTGAAAGAGCTGGGTATGGATCCGACCATCCACGACATTCGCTTCGTCGAAGACAACTGGGAAAACCCGACGCTGGGCGCCTGGGGTCTGGGTTGGGAAGTGTGGCTGAACGGTATGGAAGTCACGCAGTTCACCTACTTCCAGCAGGTTGGCGGTCTGGAGTGTAAGCCGGTCACCGGCGAGATCACCTACGGTCTGGAACGTCTGGCGATGTATATCCAGGGTGTCGACAGCGTTTACGATCTGGTCTGGAGCGATGGCCCGCTGGGTAAAACGACCTACGGCGACGTGTTCCATCAGAACGAAGTGGAGCAATCCACCTATAACTTCGAATATGCCGACGTGGACTTCCTGTTCTCCTGCTTCGAGCAGTATGAGAAAGAAGCCCAGCAGCTGCTGGCGCTGGAAAACCCGCTGCCGCTGCCTGCCTACGAGCGCATTCTGAAAGCCGCCCATAGCTTTAACCTGCTGGACGCGCGTAAAGCCATCTCCGTCACCGAGCGTCAGCGCTATATCCTGCGCATTCGCACCCTGACCAAAGCAGTGGCTGAAGCTTACTATGCTTCCCGTGAAGCCCTGGGCTTCCCGATGTGCAACAAGAATAAATAAGAGGCGGCCATGTCTGAGAAAACTTTCCTGGTGGAAATCGGCACTGAAGAGCTGCCACCAAAAGCACTGCGCAGCCTGGCTGAATCCTTTGCTGCGAACGTGACCGCAGAGCTGGATAACGCTGGCCTCGCGCACGGTAAAGTTGAATGGTTTGCCGCACCGCGCCGTCTGGCGCTGAAAGTGGCGAATCTGGCGGCTGCGCAGGCAGACCGTGAAGTTGAAAAACGCGGCCCGGCGATTGCCCAGGCGTTTGACGCCAGCGGCCACCCGAGCAAAGCGGCCGAAGGCTGGGCGCGCGGCTGCGGTATCACCGTCGATCAGGCTGAACGTCTGACGACCGATAAAGGCGAATGGCTGCTGTATCGTGCCCACGTGAAAGGCGAGAGCACCGAAGCGCTGCTGCCGAACATGATCGCGACCTCGCTGGCGAAGCTGCCGATCCCGAAACTGATGCGCTGGGGCGCGTCCGACGTCCACTTCGTGCGTCCGGTTCATACCGTGACCCTGCTGCTGGGCGACAAAGTGATCCCGGCCACCATTCTGGGCGTGCAGTCCGATCGCGTTATTCGCGGCCACCGCTTTATGGGTGAGGCGGAGTTCACTATCGACAATGCCGATCAGTATCCGCAGATCCTGCTGGAGCGCGGTAAAGTCATCGCCGATTACGAACAGCGTAAAGCCAAAATTAAAGCCGATGCGGAAGAAGCGGCGCGTAAAATTGGCGGCAACGCCGATCTGAGCGAAAGCCTGCTGGAAGAGGTGACTTCACTGGTTGAATGGCCGGTGGTCCTCACCGCGAAGTTCGAAGAAAAATTCCTTGCGGTGCCTGCCGAAGCGCTGGTTTACACCATGAAAGGGGACCAGAAGTACTTCCCGGTTTACGACAACGCGGGCAAGCTGCTGCCGAATTTTATCTTCGTCGCCAACATCGAATCGAAAGATCCGACCCAGATTATTTCCGGTAACGAAAAAGTGGTGCGTCCGCGTCTGGCGGACGCTGAGTTCTTCTTCAATACCGACCGTAAAAAACGTCTGGAAGATAACCTTCCGCGTCTGCAAACCGTGCTGTTCCAGCAGCAGCTGGGTACGCTGCGCGATAAGACCGATCGTATTCAGGCGCTGGCCGGCTGGATCGCTGAGCAGATTGGCGCGGACGTCAATCACGCTACCCGCGCGGGCCTGCTCTCCAAGTGCGATCTGATGACCAACATGGTCTTCGAGTTCACCGACACGCAGGGCGTGATGGGGATGCACTACGCGCGCCATGATGGCGAAGCGGAAGACGTTGCCGTTGCCCTGAACGAGCAGTATCAGCCGCGCTTTGCCGGCGATGACCTGCCGTCTAACCCGGTGGCCTGCGCCGTGGCGATTGCCGATAAGATGGACACCCTGGCGGGTATCTTCGGTATCGGCCAGCATCCGAAAGGCGATAAAGACCCGTTTGCGCTGCGTCGTGCCGCGCTGGGCGTGCTGCGTATCATCGTTGAGAAGAACCTGAATCTGGATCTGCAAACGCTGACTGAAGAAGCGGTGCGTCTGTACGGCGACAAGCTGACGAATGGCAACGTGGTCGACGATGTTATCGACTTCATGCTGGGGCGCTTCCGCGCCTGGTATCAGGATGAAGGCTATACCGTCGACACGATTCAGGCGGTACTGGCGCGTCGTCCAACCCGTCCGGCAGACTTCGATGCGCGTATGAAGGCGGTTTCCCACTTCCGTACCCTCGAAGAGTCCTCCGCCCTGGCGGCGGCGAACAAGCGTGTATCCAACATTCTGGCGAAATCAGACGTGACGCTGAACGATATCGTTCACGCCTCCGTACTGAAAGAAGCGGCTGAAATCAAGCTGGCAGGCAATTTAGTCGTGCTGCGCGATAAGCTGCAGCCGTACTTCGCCGAAGGGCGTTACCAGGATGCGCTGATTGAGCTGGCGTCCCTGCGCGAGCCGGTGGATGAGTTCTTCGAGAACGTGATGGTGAACGCAGAAGACCAGGATGTGCGCGTAAACCGTCTGACGCTGCTGTCCAAGCTGCGCGATCTGTTCCTGCAGGTAGCGGATATTTCCCTGCTGCAGTAAGTGAATGGGTAATAATAAAAAACCTGCCTGCGGGCAGGTTTTTTTATACTAAAAATATAAGTAAGCGAACCATTAATAATTCGCTGATTGATATTTTCGTTATTTTCATTGATTGCCGGGAATTATTTTAGGAATATGCCAACGTAGTCTGGTCAGATATTTACGGTAGAATGCTGACGGGTGCTTGAGACTGTTTGTCTCAGGCGTTCAGCGGGAGACAAACAGAGAAAAGCCCCACCTGATGATAAATCAAAGTGAGGCTCCCCTATGCATGAACACCATAAGAGTAGCCTCTTACCTGTTGAAAATCAACACGGGAGGCGAGGAATGCCGCAAAAGTATCTGTTGTTTAGCTTAATAGTGATTTGCTTCACTATTTTATTATTTACCTGGATGGTGCGTGATTCGCTGTGTGAATTACAGCTCAGGCAGGGGAATATTGAGCTGGTGGCGTTCTTAGCCTGTGGGATTAAAACGTAAGAGACGGTGGCGGAGAGCGATCTCCGCCATTCTTACGGCGTTAAGCATTCTTATAGCACCCTGTTTTTTTCATGAAATCATTATTTCGCCTCCTGAAACCAGGAGGCTTTTTTTCCGGATTCACGGCCTGTCGAAAAAACAGGCTTGAAATGTATACCGGGGTATGGCTATCCTATGGCCCGACGAATCCCTCGTCTCACCGGAGAGCACGCGCCAAATGAACAAACACGACTGATGAATTTCACGCCTTGCTTCGCGCTATTTGCGAGCAGGGGAGGTATTGATTTCATTCAGGAGTGCTTATGGCTCATTGTGCCCGGTCCCCCTCTTTTCTTTTGCATCAGGTCACCTGTCAGTTAGCGACGGGAGATACGCTTTTTGGTCCGCTGAATTTATCGCTGGAAGGCACCCTCTGCGGGCTTGTCGGGCGCAATGGCGTCGGTAAAACCCGATTATTGCGTTTGCTGGCGGGCCTGGACTCGCCGTCGAGCGGCCATATCGAACGTGTGGCTTCGGTGAGCTACGTTGCTCAGCAGCATGTCATGTTTCCTGATACGACGCTGGCGGAATGGCTTGGTGTCGAATTCGTTTTTTCTGCTCTGGCTCGTCTTGAACGGGGCGAAGGGCGAGCCGACGATCTTGAACGTCTTGATGGCTTTTGGGATCTCCCGGAGCGCCTGAATGCAGGATTCCAGGCCGCTGGCTTAGGAGAATTTTCCCCCGGACGGCTCGCCTCTTCGCTGAGCGGCGGGGAAAGAGTGAAGGCGCAGCTGTGCGGAGCGTTCCTGTCCGACGCGGATTTCCTCCTGCTTGACGAACCCACCAACCATCTCGACCGACAAGGCCGCGCGTGGCTATATCAGCAGCTTGAGCAATGGCGCGGAGGGGCGTTGATCGCCAGCCACGATCGGGAGCTACTGACCCAAATGCCGCGCATCCTCGAGCTGGCATCCGCGGCTTTGCGCAGCTACGGCGGCAATTATGTGGATTATCAGCAGCAGCGTGAGCTGGAGCAGCAGGCGGCTCGCGCCGCGCTGGAGCATGCGGTTACTGAAAGGCGACGAACCCGGGCGCGGATGCAAAAAGAGCACGATGCCTGCCGGCGCCGCTCGGCGCAGACATTGCGCACTATCGACACGCTCAATATCGCTTCATTTGAGCGTGTTGCCTGGAAAGGGGCGGCAAAAGAGCGTCCCGGCACCCTTAAGCGCCAGCATCGTGAACAAAGCAGCATCCTCAACGATGCGATAGAGCAAGCGCGTGAGCGGGTAGAGGAAGACAACCCGGTGATGTTTACTCTGCCCGGTAGCCAGGTCGCTGCGGGAAAGCAGGTGCTGGAGCTGGACGCGTTGCGGCTGACCCATTCACCGATGGCAGCGCTGGACTGGCGTATAGATGGGCCGATGCGCGTGGCGCTGCGCGGCCCTAACGGCTGCGGTAAAACAACGTTGCTTAAAACGCTGTTGGGCCTGCAGCCGCCGCTCTCAGGAAGCTGCCGCTTATCGGTCAACGCGGCGTATCTGGATCAGCATCTGAGCCAGCTGGACCTGTCATTGTCTATCATGGCGCACCTGAATCTCGGTGATACGCCCTTAGAAGAAGGTGTGCTGCGCAGCCAGCTGGCGCAGCTACAGCTGGGGGCGGACAAAGTCCATCTACCGCTATCGGTTCTGAGCGGAGGCGAAAGATTAAAAGCGGCGCTGGCCTGCGTGCTCTGGCGACGGGAGGCTACGCAGCTGCTGCTGTTGGATGAGCCCACTAACCATCTGGACCTGGCGTCCACTCTGGCGATTGAAAAAGCGCTGGCACAGTTTCCCGGCGCGATGCTGGTGGTGTCGCATGATGAAGCTTTTTTACGGGCGCTGAAGCTGACCCATTGCCTGGCATGGCGGGAAGAGGGCTGGAGCGTTGAGAGGCTATAAATGCAAAAAACCGCCATCGATGGATGGCGGTGACTTAAGGCGCAAATAAAAAAATCCCCGCCGTTTGGCAGGGACTTAATAATTTTGAGCTTTTTAAGCTTACAGGCTGGTTACGTTGCCAGCTGCCGGGCCTTTAGCGCCGCTTTCGATGGTGAAGGAAACTTTCTGACCTTCGTCCAGAGATTTGTAGCCTTCGTTCTGGATAGCAGAGAAGTGTACGAACACGTCTTTAGAACCATCGTCAGGAGTGATGAAGCCAAAGCCTTTGTCAGCGTTGAACCATTTTACGATACCAGTCATTTTACCGGACATAGTGAATTACCTTTAAAAAAATAAATGAGCCTTGCGGCGTTACGGTCTGGACTACAGATTTAAAGCGATAAAGGGAAAGTTCACTACCGGGGTATCAACGGATAACCTTTGAAGGACTGCTCTATTCGAATGCTCTGTGGTCTTTACTTCAAACCTGCGAGCATTAACGCATGTTCACGTTGTGATAGCAAACTTTTTTTTCGTTGGCATGAAAACGGTCCTTTGGCAGGACCGCTAGCCGAAACCCATAAACGCTAAAATTATGAATCAATAAGCTGTCTTGAAAGCTGCGGATTCGCCTGGATCAGGCGCATCAGCTTAAGCTCTGTGGGAGAAGGCCTTACGCGTCTCGATTCCCACTCTTGTACCATTGCTACGCTGACGCCCATGGCGTTGGCAAAATCATCTATTTTCAGCCCGGTACCTTTGCGTAGCTGGTCAAATTCAATGCATGCGGCGGGCTTACGCGTCAGCGAGGCCGCCTGAGCCTGATCTTTAAAAATAATTTGTTCAAGGTTGCTCAGCAGTTCAAATGCAGGATCTTTATATTCCATTGAGAACTCCTCTCTTTCATACGGCGGAGGGTGAATTATGTAGAGCCTCTTAAGAATAGTCGGAAAAAAAGGCCAGGAATGCTTACCCTGGTAATTATTTATCACCCGAGGTTCTTTCGCGCCGCGTCGGGCGATATAACATGCTGAAAAGTAATAGAGAGAGCCGATAAGCAAATTATTGTAAACAGATAAGAAGAAAAGCGGAAAAGGCCAGCGCGCGCCCGCTGGCCGGTGAGTTACGCCTTTTGGAGCTTCTCCACTTCACCCTGGGCCGCCGGAGGTTGCCGTTGGCCAAGCTTATATTTGACCAGCAGCGCGGTGGCCGACAGGAAGGCCGGGATTGCCAGCAAGGAGAAAATCGTTTCGAAAGAGAGCTGGGCCTGCATCAGGAACGCGCCGCTAAAGGCGCCGAGAATGCCGCCAAAGCGGCCAATCCCTAACATCCAGGCCACGCCGGTCGCGCGTCCCTGGGTGGGATAGAAACCGGCGGCCAGCGCAGGCATTGATGATTGCGCGCCGTTCATAATGCTGCCGGCGATAAATACCATTATCCCCATCAGCAGCAGGTTATGGGTCGAGAAACCAACCAGACAAACGAACACGCCGGTCAGCAGCCAGCCCACGGCCACCACTTTGTTTGGGTTGAGCTTATCCATCAGCGCGCCGAGGATAAGCACACCAATCCCGCCACCCAGCGGGAACAGCGCGGTGATAATAGAGGCCTGGCTCATCGTCGCACCGGTTTCGCGGATGAGCAGCGGCAGCCAGCTGGTCAGCAAATAGAAGATCAGCAGGCCCATAAAGTAGGTCAGGCACAGCATGACGGTGCCGACGGCGTAGCGCGGTGAGAAAATCACGCCGATGGACGATTTCTCCTTTACCTGGCCCGCTTCGCGTAGTTCAAATTCCGCCTGCTCGGGAACAGGCGCGATGCGGCGCAGGATCGCGGCGATACGCTGGGCAGGCTGGCGTTTGACCACCATATAGCGCGCGGATTCCGGCAGAAGAAAGATCAGCACTACCGCCAGCAGCAGCGGCATCACGCCGCCAAGCACCAGCACGCTTTGCCAGCCGTAATGGGGGATCATCCAGGCGGAGAGGAAGCCGCCCAGCGAGGAGCCCATCGGAAAGCCGACGAACATCAGGTTAACCATCAGAGCCCTACGCCGCTCTGGGGCGTATTCGCTCATCAGCGTCGCGGCGTTCGGCATGGCGGCGCCCAGGCCAAGGCCGGTAAGAAAACGCAGCAACGTCAGCTGGTTAAGGCTGGTAGCAAAGGCGGTCAGCAGGCTGAAGCCACCGAAAACCACGATGGACATAATCAGAACTTTTTTCCGCCCAACGCGGTCGGCGAGCGGTCCGGCGGTCAGCGCACCGACCGCGAGCCCGACTAAGGCGGCGCTCATAACCGGGCCTAACGCCGATTTTTCGACGCCCCATTCCTGCACCAGGTCAGAGGCGATAAAGCCGATTATCGCGGTATCGAATCCGTCCATCGCGACGGTGATAAAACATAAGGCCAGAATCATCCACTGGTATTTCGTGAAGGGATGTTCATTGATAAAAGCCTGAATATCGATGGTTGTTTTCTTCATGCGGCATTCCTGGCAGGCAGAGCGGGGGACAGAGATAGATTATTGTTATCTCCCTCGCGGTCGTTGATGTTGTTTGTGCGATTATCGAACAAAAAGCCGTTAATCGCTCATTTAATAAAATCATCGAACGGCGGTTCAGGCAATGCAGGCGAAAAGGGAAGCGTGCGATTATCGTCCACTTTGCGACCCGTGCAGAAGAGAGAATAAATTAATAATAACAAAATCAATTTGTTAAGCGTTTCAGCCGAATGCCGGATGATAGCGGTAATTGTGATGAACTTAACAGCCGACGCGACTGGTCGCTAAAACGCTAAAAAACCGGCTTTCAGGGAGGAAGATTGTCAGGAAAAGGTATCCTGCAAGGCCGACCTGGACTATCCTTGTCAGCGTCTGGCACGTGTGTGTCTGTTTGCGCTTTTTTTGGCTGAAAGGAGTAAAAAAATGGCGACAGGAAAGTCCTGCTCTCGCTGGTTTGCGGCTATTGCGGCCCTGTTAATGGTGGTTAGCCTGAGTGGGTGTTTTGATAAAGAAGGCGATCAGCGCAAAGCGTTTATCGACTTCCTGCAAAATACGGCAATGCGTAGCGGCGAACGTCTGCCGACGCTGACCGCCGATCAGAAAAAACAGTTCGGGCCTTTCGTTTCCGATTACGCGGTGATTTACGGCTATTCACAGCAGGTAAGCCAGGCGATGGATGCGGGTTTACGTCCGGTGGTTGATAGCGTGAACGCGATCCGCGTACCGCAGGATTATGTTACCCAACGCGAGCCGCTGCGTCAGGCAAACGGCGCTTTGGGCGTACTGAGCCAGCAGCTGGAGAACGCAAAAATACAGGCGGATGCCGCCCACGGCGCGCTGAAACAGGGCGACGATCTCAAGCCGGTCTTCGACCAGGTCTATAACAAAGTCGTGACGGCGCCGGCGAATGCGCTACAGCCGTTAATTCCGGCAGCGCAGGTATTTACCCAACAGCTGGTGCAGGTGGGTGATTTTATCGCTCAGCAAGAAACCCAGGTCAGCTTTGTGGCGAACGGTATTCAGTTCCCGACTTCGCAGCAGGCCAGTCAGTACAATACGCTGATTGGGCCGCTGGCCGCTCAGCACCAGGCCTTTAATCAGGCGTGGACCGCGGCAGTTAACGCGACGCGTTAACGGCTCTGACAGCCCGGGCAAGGCTTCACCTTAGCCCGGGTTTTCTTTTTTCACTTCTCACTTCACCTGCGGATTCACGCAGTTCTTCTCAACGTTGCCGTTCAGGGCATCAATCAGATTATCCACCGCGCAGGCCGCCATGTTATAGCGGGTTTCATGCGTGGCTGAGCCAATATGCGGCACGGCGACCACGTTTGGCATATTTAGCAGCGGGGAGTCTTTCGCCAGCGGCTCTTGTTCGAAAACGTCGAGGCCGGCGGCATGAATTTCACCTTCCTGCAGTGCGGCAATCAGCGCTTTCTCATCCACCACCGGGCCGCGCCCGGCGTTAATAAAGATGGCGGAGGACTTCATTTTGGCAAACTGCGCTTTGCCGAACAGATGATGAGTCTCGTCGGTCAGCGGCAGGATCAGACAGACAAAATCCGCTTCCTCCAGCAGGGTATCGAGATCGCAGTAGCGGGCGTTAAAGCGCTCCTCTGCCTGAGGGTGCTGGCGGCGGGCGTTGTAGAGGATCGGCATACCAAAGCCCGCGTGGGCGCGCTGGGCAAGCGCCATTCCGATACGCCCCATCCCGACGATACCGAGGGTTTTATGGTGCACATCGTTGCCAAACCAGTCCGGACCGATGCTTTTGGTCCACTCGCCGGCCTTCACGCGGTTAGCCACCTCAACCACCCGACGCGCGGTGCTTAATACCAGCGCCATCACGGTATCGGCGACGGTCTCGGTCAGTACCGTCGGGGTGTGCATCAGCAGCACTTTGCGCGCATTCAGCGCATCGACGTCGAAGTTGTCATAGCCGACGGAGATGGTCGAGGTCGCACGAAGCTTGGGCATTTTCTCCAGTAACGCGGTATCGACTTTTTCGCTGGAACCCAGCAGACCTACCGCTTCAGCGAACGCGTCGGCGTGCTGTGAAACGGTCTCCGGACGCAGGTTTTTCACCTGGGTGACGGTAAAGTGTTGTTCCAGACGCTGTTGCAGGTCGTCGGGAAGCGTTTTGTAGAGAATGACTGACGGCTTCATGCGGTTCTCCGTTGCGTTAAGGTTTCAGGCGTGACGTGCGCCGAGCGGAAGTTTTTGATTATTAGCAGGCTTAACAATCAAAGTAAGCCATACCGAGACGAAAAGCGCCACTCCCATGAAAATGTACGAGGCTGCGGGGCTGCCGGTGGTACCGTTCAGGTAACCGACAAACCATGAGCCGAAGAACGAACCCAGCGCGCCCATGCTGTTAATCAGGGCCATGGCGCCTCCGGCGACGTTGCGCGGCAGCATCTCAGGAATGATGGCGAAGAACGGTCCGTAGGGGGCGTACATCGCCGCGCCGGCAATCACCAGCAGGGTATAAGAGACCCAGAAATGGTTGGCGCCAACGGCCCAGGAACCAATAAAGGCGAAGGCGGCAATCAGCAGCAGCGGCCAGACAAACAGCTTGCGGTTCTGCATTTTATCGGAGGCCCAGGAGACCACGATCATCGCGATGGTCGCCGCCAGATAGGGGACGGATGAGAGCCAGCCGACCTCGACCATGCCCATATTCTCGCCGCCGCTGCGGATAATTGACGGCAGCCACAGAACGAAACCATAAACCCCGATGCTCCAGGCGAAATACTGCATGCACAGCAGGACAACGTTGCGCGAGCGGAAGGCTTCGCCGTAGTTGCGCACCGGTTTGATTCCCTGCTGTTCACGCTCCAGCTGCTCCTGCAACGCGGCTTTTTCGCTTTCCGCCAGCCAGTTGACCTGCGAAGGTTTGTCTTTTACCAGCACCCACCAGCAGAAGGCCCAAATCACCGCCGGAACGCCTTCGATAATAAACATTTCCCGCCAGCCGAAGGCCTGAATCAGGTAACCGGACACCACCGACATCCACAGCACCGTCACCGGGTTGCCGAGGATCAGGAAGGTATTGGCGCGAGAGCGTTCAGATTTAGTAAACCAGTTGCTGATGTAAATCAGCATCGCCGGCATGACCGCGGCCTCGACGACGCCGAGAATAAAGCGAATCGCCGCCAGCGCGGGAATATTGTGCACCATCCCGGTCAGCGAGGCGCAGGCGCCCCACAGGATCAGGCAGATAAAAATGAGTTTGCGTACGCTGCGGCGTTCGGCGTAAATCGCGCCGGGGATCTGAAAGAAGAAGTAGCCGAGGAAAAACAGCGCCCCCAGCAGGGAGGAGATACCTTTGGTGATCCCCAGATCTTCAGTAATACCGGCCGCCGAAGCGAAGCTGAAGTTAGCGCGGTCGAGATATGCCAGGCTATACGTGATAAACACGATAGGCATGATGTACCACCAGCGTTTTGTTGCATTCGTCGAACTATTCATAGGTTTGCCTCTGTGAGTGAGGTGACGCTCATCATAGAAAAGATCCGTTACGCCGCGCTGCATGTAGGGTACAGAACGGCCTGACGTTGTGCTGAATCTGCTTACTCGCCCAGCGCCTCACGCGTGGGTAAGCCTTCGCTATCGCCCTGGACCTGAATGGCCAGTGAGCCGATTTTGTTTCCGCGTTTCACCGCCTGCGGCAGCGGTTTTCCTTCCAGCAGGGCGCTAATCACCCCGACGGCAAAGCCATCGCCGGCGCCAACGGTATCGACGACGTTATCCACTTTTATCGCCGCAACGGCCCCCTGTTCGCCGTCTGCGGTTTTATACCAGGCGCCGTCGGAGCCGGTTTTTATGATGACCGCGCGAACGCCGTGGCTGAGATAAAAGTCCGCAATGGCTTCCGGCGTTTGCTGGCCGGTCAGAATCATGCCTTCTTTCAACCCCGGCAGAACCCAGTCGGCCTGAAACGCAAGGCGATTAAGCTTCTCGATCATCTCGGCTTCGCTTTTCCACAGCGTGGGCCGCAGGTTGGGGTCGAACGAAATCGTTTTTCCCTGCGCTTTCATGGTGCGCGCCGCGCGGTCCAGCAGGGCGTATGAGCTTTCCGACAGCGCGGCGGCCACGCCGCTTAAGTGCAGGTGACGGGCGCTGGCGAAGTATGATTCGTTAAAATCATCCGGCGACAGATGGCTGGCGGCAGAGCCTTTGCGAAAATATTCCACGATGGGATCGGTTCCATTTTCGACTTTAGATTTCAGCTGAAAGCCGGTAGCGTAGCGGCCATCGGTGCTCACGCCGCGGGCGTCGATCCCCTCTTTCGCCAGCGCGGTGAGGACGAAGCGGCCAAAGCTGTCCGCGCCGACGCGGCTTACCCAGCCGACGCTTAAGCCGAGGCGGGCCAGCCCGGTCGCGACGTTCAGTTCCGCGCCCGCCACGCGCTTCATAAAATGTTCTACTTCAGCCAGTTCGCCGGTTTCGGTGGCGACAAACATCGCCATGGCTTCGCCTATCGTGATGACATCTAACGCTTTTTGCATAACTTAATCCTCGCGTAACAGGTTGACGTAGCGGCGGGTCACGGCCGTCAGGTCATGGCCAGTCAGCGGAAATTCGATCCCGCGCGGGGCGTCTGCGGGCAGATTGTCGAGCAGCGCCAGCCAGCGCCCGGACGCTTCATCCGGCGGTACGGCGCGAAACTGCGAATGGTGCGGCTCAGCCGCCTTTACATGAATATAGCTGACGGCAGGCGCCAGGTGGCGCGCGGCCTCTTCCGGCGAGTCGCCAACCCACAGCCAGTTGCCCATATCAAAGGTGAGGGTGATCGGCAGCTGGTTAACCCGACAGGCGGCCTTGAAGCGCTGCATCGGCGCCAGCTGGCCGCAGTCGGTTTGATCGTTTTCCACCACCAGCGCCATGCCGCTCTCGCGCAGGATATCGCGCAGGGTGTCCAGATCGTTTTGGTGGGTAAAGCGGCCCAGTGAGAGCTTCAGCCACAGCGCGTTAAGGGTCTGCGCTTCCTGCAAAAAGTCGGCGAGGCGCGGGTTGAGCGAGCCGTCAGCGGTAAACAGGGCTTCCGGCGCGGAATAGCAAACCAGCAGGCCGCGGCGCTCAATATCGGCGGCCAGTTCCGGCAGGTGGTTCAGCTCATCCGCGCTGAACAGTTCCCGGCGGATCTCTACGCCGTCGGCGCCGGAGCCGGCGATAAATGGCAGGACGGCGGACTGCCCGCCCAGCGCTTTAACACGGTCATTCCCGTACGCGGCGGTAACGACAATAATCTTTCTGGCCATCCCAATACTCCCGACGATAATCTGATGCGTTGTTTATTACGCTAGATGGTATCGGTTCCAAAGCAAAGGCCAGGATGTCTAATTTATGATCGCCATCACGAAGGATCGTTAGCGGGAGGTGGAGCCTCTGACGATCAGCTCGCCGGAAAACACCCGTTCGCAGACCGGGTCGTTGCTGCCTTCAATCCGACGCACCACCTGCTCGACGGCGGCGAAGCCAATCTGCCAGGTCGGCTGTTTGAGCGTGGTGATCCCCACGCCCGCCAGCTCGGCCCACTCCAGTTCATCGAAGCCCAGCAGGCCGATATCGCTGCCCCAAATCAGGCCAACGCGTTTAAGGGAGCGTGCCACTTGCAGGGTCAGCGCGCCGTTGGCGGAAATCACCGCCTTGCGCATGCCGCGATGGTGGGAGTGGAAGTGACGCAGGACGTTATCCAGCATCGCGCCATCGTTCAACGGTACTTCGGCGTTTTCCGCGACAATACCGGTATGGCGCAGGAGGGTCTGGCGAAACGCGCTCAGGCGCTCGCGGCGGGTATTGACCGAGCCGAGGGGTTCGCTAAGGAACAGCAGGGCTTCGAAGCCCTTTTCCACCAGGTGTTCGGTGGCGGTGGTGGCGGCCTGGGTATTATCGAGGCCGACGACATCGCAGGCGAATTCCGGAATTTTGCGGTCGATAAGCACCATCGGCAGCGCCGACTGCTGCAGGCGGTTGAGGCCGTCCTCGCGCATCCCGACCGCGTTGACCACGATCCCCTCCACCTGATAGCTGCGCAGCAGGTCGAGATAGTGCAGCTCCTGGTCCAGCTCATTGTTGGTATTACATACCAGCAGGGTAAATCCTTTTTCGCGACAGGCGGCTTCAATGCCGCTGAGCACGTTGACGGAGTAGGGGTTGGTGATATCGGCGATGATCAGGCCGATCAGCCGGGTACGGCCATGCTTCAGGCCGCGGGCCATCAGGCTGGGACGATAGTCGAGCTCGGCAATGGCTTTTTCAATGCGCCCCAGCAGATCGTCGGAAAGCAGATGCTTCTCGCCGTTCAGATAGCGTGAAATGCTGGTTTTACCGGTCTTTGCGGCTTTCGCCACATCGCTAATGGTTGCTCGCGCCGCTTTCGCCATGGTGGCTTCCTTTGCTGAAATCTGCACACACCTTAGCGCGAAAATTCGCTATATCAAGCATTTTGCCCGGCGAGTCGCCGGGCAAAGAGGGCATTATTGCAGCGGGCTGAGGGTAATTTCAACGCGGCGGTTCTGCGCTTTGCCTTCCGCCGTGCTGTTGCTGGCGATCGGGTTCGCCGGGCCCATACCGGTTGTGCGGATGCGATTAGCCGCCACGCCCTGGGTAATAAGCGCGCTGGCGACGCTCTCCGCGCGCTGCTGAGAGAGGCGCATGTTCAGATCCTGGCTGCCGGTGCTGTCGGTATAACCCACTACGTTAACGGCGGTTTTCTCATACTCTTTCAGCACCATCGCCACGCCGGTGAGGGTATTGGCGCCCGCGGGTTTCAGGTTGGCGCTGCTGCTGTCGAAGGTCACATTGTTCGGCATGTTCAGCACGATATTGTCGCCGTTTCGCGTCACGGTTACGCCGGTTCCCTGCATTTTCTCGCGCAGCTTCGCTTCCTGCACGTCCATATAGTAACCGATGCCGCCGCCCAGCGCCGCGCCGGCCGCTGCGCCGATCAGCGCGCCTTTGCCGCGGTCATGTTTGGAAGAGGAGAGCGCCCCAACGCCTGCGCCGACTAACGAACCAATGCCCGCGCCGATCCCGGATTTACCCGCTTCGCGCTCCCCGGTATAGGGATTGGTGGTACAGCCAGAAATGGCCAGTGCGCCGCTAACGACAGCCGCAATCATGAGTACGCGTTTTTTCATCTTATTTCCTTAATCCTTTTTATTCTTTGCCACAGCGACCGTGACGGTTGATTATGACGCCCGAAACCGGAGAAAATTCCGCAGAGAGCATCTCAATTTGTAAATAACATTGAACGGCTGAATAACGTGCCGTCACCACACCTGCTATCGCTGACCAGGAGCCCGCATTGCCAACCTCATCTGCTACCAAAACTATCCTGACCGCAGCCCATTGGGGGCCAATGCTGGTCGAAACCGATGGCGAGAACGTCATCTCTTCGCGCGGGGCGCTTGATACCCCTTTCCCCAACTCGCTGCAAACCGCAGTGCGCGATCAGGTGCATAGCAAAACCCGCGTACGTTATCCGATGGTGCGTAAGGGATTTCTCGCCTCGCCAGAAAGCCCACAAGGCGTGCGCGGGCAGGATGAGTTTGTGCGGGTGAGCTGGGAGCAGGCGCTGGATCTGATTCACGCCCAGCACCGGCGCATTCGCGAAAGCTACGGCCCGGCGTCGATTTTTGCGGGCTCCTACGGCTGGCGCTCAAATGGCGTGTTGCACAAAGCGGCGACGCTGCTCCAGCGCTATATGAGCCTGGCGGGCGGCTATACCGGGCATCTGGGCGATTATTCTACCGGCGCGGCCCAGGCGATCATGCCGTACGTGGTTGGCGGTAATGAGGTTTATCAGCAGCAGACCAGCTGGCCAATGGTGTTGGAACATAGCGATGTCGTGGTGCTGTGGAGCGCTAACCCATTAAATACGCTAAAAATTGCCTGGAACGCTTCCGATGAGCAGGGCATCCCGTGGTTCGATCGTCTGCGTCAGAGTGGGAAGCGGGTGATCTGCATCGATCCCATGCGATCGGAAACGGCGGAATTCTTTGGCGACGCGGCGGAGTGGATCGCCCCGCATATGGGCACCGACGTGGCGCTGATGCTCGGTATCGCCCATACGCTGGTGGAAAACGGCTGGCAGGATGACGCGTTTTTGGCCCGCTGCACCAGCGGCTATGACGTTTTCGCCCGCTATCTGACCGGGGAGAGCGACGGAACGGCAAAAACGGCGGAATGGGCGGCGGCGATCTGCGGCATTAGCGCGGAGAAAATTCGCGAACTGGCACAACTTTTCCACGAAAACACCACCATGTTGATGTCCGGCTGGGGAATGCAGCGCCAGCAGTTTGGCGAACAAAAACACTGGATGCTGGTGACCCTTGCCGCCATGCTCGGCCAGATAGGCACCCAGGGCGGGGGCTTTGGCCTTTCCTATCACTTTGCCAACGGCGGCAACCCTACGCGCCGCGCGGCGGTGCTGGCCTCAATGCAGGGCAGCGTGGCGGGCGGGACCGATGCATTGGAAAAAATCCCGGTCGCGCGTATCGTTGAAGCGCTGGAAAATCCCGGAGCGTCTTATCAACATAACGGTATGGAACGCCGCTTCCCGGATATCCGCTTTATCTGGTGGGCGGGCGGCGCCAACTTTACCCACCATCAGGATACCAACCGGCTGATCCGCGCCTGGCAAAAACCGGAGCTTATCGTCATTTCCGAATGCTTCTGGACCGCCGCGGCGCGCCATGCCGATATCGTGCTGCCCGCGACGACCTCATTTGAACGCAACGATATGACCATGACCGGCGACTACAGCAACCAGCATCTGGTGCCGATGAAGCGGGTGGTCGCGCCGCGCGATGAAGCGCGCGATGATTTCGAGGTCTTCGCCGACCTCAGCGAGCGCTGGGAAGCGGGCGGGCGGGAGCGCTTCACCGAGGGTAAAAACGATCTGCAGTGGCTGGAGACGTTTTACCAGATTGCCGCCCAGCGCGGGGCGGCGCAGCAGGTTACGCTGCCGCCGTTCGCCCGGTTCTGGCAGGATAATCAGCTGATTGAAATGCCGGAGAACCCTGAAAACGCGCGCTTCGCCCGCTTTGCCGCCTTCAGGGCCGATCCGCAGGCGAATCCGCTGAAAACCGCCAGCGGTAAAATTGAAATTCACTCGCCGACCATCGCCGGGTTTGCTTATCCGGATTGCCCGCCGCACCCTATGTGGCTGGAGCCGGACGAATGGCACGGCAATGCGCAGGAAGGCCAGCTCCAGGTGCTGTCAGCGCATCCGGCGCACCGCCTCCACAGCCAGCTCAACCATACGTCGCTGCGCGAACAGTACGCGGTGGCGGGCCGTGAACCGTTAACCCTTCATCCGCGCGATGCGCAGGCGCGCAATATCGCCGATGGCGATCTGGTGCGGGTATGGAATTCACGCGGCCAGGTGCTGGCCGGCGCGGTAGTGACCGACGGCATTCGTCCCGGGGTTATCTGCTTGCACGAAGGAGCATGGCCCGATCTCGACCCTCAGGCGGGAATTTGCAAAAACGGTGCGGTGAACGTGCTGACCAAAGATATTCCGACATCGCGGCTGGGTAACGGCTGCGCCGGAAATACGGCGCTGGCCTGGCTGGAAAAGTATACCGGGCCCGAGCTTACGCTGACGGCATTTGATCCGCCGACCAATGCATAATCCAGGTCGGATGCTGGGTTTCATCCTGCCATGCGCAGTCTTCAATGCGGAAGCCCTGCGCATGGTAGAAATTCACCGCCTGAACGTTTTTCTGGTATACCTCAAGGGTTAGCCAACCGTAGTGTTTTTTGACTTCGCCGATCAGCGCGCTGCCGATGCCCTGCCTGGCGGCATCCGGCGCGACGAACAGCGCGCCGATGAAGCGGGAATCCATCACGCTGATAAAACCCTTCAGCACGCCGTCCTGCTCCCATACCCAGGTTTGCGCGGAGGGCAGGTAAACGTCGCGCACTATCGCCAGGCTGTCATGCCAGTAGCTTTCGGCGATAAACGGATGCGCGTGGATCGTACTCTCTAGCCACAGCTCGAGCAGTGGGCCGGTTTCGTTAGCGTCCCAGTTACGAATCATCCTGGCCTCCTGAGCGACAGAAACAGTCGATGACGTGGTCGTTGACCAGACCGCAGGCCTGCATAAAGGAGTAGCAGATAGTGGAGCCGACAAACTTAAAGCCCCGTTTTTTCAGCGCTTTCGACAATGCGTCAGAAGCCGGGGTGGTTGTCGGGATCTCCGCCAGCGTGGCGGCGGCCGTCACCTGGGGGTGATTATCGACGAATGACCAGACGAAATCTGCGAAAGGTTCGCCATTTTTTTCCATCGCCAGGAAGGCGCGGGCGTTGCCGATGATGGCCTGAATTTTACCGCGATGGCGAATAATACCGGCGTCGAGAACCAGACGTTCAATGTCTTCTTCGTCCATTGCCGCGACGCGAACCGGATCAAACTGGTGAAAAGCGCGGCGGTAGTTTTCACGCTTTTTCAGCACGGTGATCCACGACAGTCCGGCCTGCTGGCCTTCGAGACAAATCATCTCAAACAGCTTGCGGGGATTCTTTTCAGCAACGCCCCACTCCTTATCGTGGTACTCAATGTATAAAGGATCCTGACTGACCCATCCGCAACGTTGCATCTGTCTCTCCCTTTTGTGATAAAAACTCAGTCGTTCAACTTGACGGCTGAAAGATAAAGATAATAGTTAATACAGGGTTATTATTCCCCAAGCAGGGATAGGACACCCATAAAAAAAACACAGCAACCTTGCCGTTTCGGCTCTTTTTGGAGTCGCATTAATGATAATAAAGAAATGCAATGGCCTCCGGGTATTCCTGGTCCCGGCGTGCGTATCCGTCTGGGCGTCGTGTGTTGCCGGGGCGAATGCCTGGCAACAGGAATATATCGCTATCGATACAAAAAGTAATACTGCGGAACGCTATACATGGGACAGCGATCACCAACCGCGCTATGAAGATATTCTCGCGGAGCGGATAAATGCGTCCGACGATCCTTCCGGACTGGCGTTTAATCAGGCGGTCTCTCCGGTGGATAGCGCACGCGGTATGAGCGTCGGCTGGAATTTCTCTCTGACCGAGGGGATGACGTCCGGCCCGGTCGCCAGTTTACATTCCGATCTGACGTCGCCGCCGCTTACCCGCAATGCGGCCGGAACCGGCTACGTGAATACGCTGGGCTGGCGGGTCGATTATCAGAAGCTGTGGGGCGTACATCCGTGGGCTCAGGTGAGCTATAACCAGGAGTTGACGACGGATTTCGGCGGGGCGAACCGCGCGCAGGACGGTGCCTGGCGGGACGTGACGCTGGGCGCAGATATGTCGCTCAACTCTCATCTTGCCGCCTGGGCGGCGCTATCCCAGGCGGACAATTTACCCACCGGGGCAAACTATCTCTATTTAATGGGCGTGAGCGCCAATTTTTAATTTATTGCGGATACGCTGGCGGCGCTTGTGATTCGGCTCATCCCTGAGCCTCACCCGGATGGGGCTGCGGCATGCCGCCATTTGCCACTCGAGTTATTCAGGCTAAATATGTAGCATAGTTGATACGTTTAATTTACTTTATCATTACAGTAATGACGCATCTTCCAGCGGTAGCGGGCACTAACTTTCCGATAAATCGTTAAGGCGGGAATGTTTTGCAATGTCATTCATTCCGCCTTTAATGCATTTCATTCCGCGGTAGCGGCAGCTCATGCCTTTTTTCCCCAGACTTACAGGGGACTTCGTTATGGTGGCGGCAGTTAATTATTCAGGACAACTGCTATGAACGCTGCAAACCGTCAATACACCCGCTGGCTTACGCTGCTCGGCACTATCATTACGCAATTTGCGCTGGGATCGGTTTATACATGGAGTTTGTTCAATAGTTCGCTTTCCGCCAAGCTGGACGAACCGGTAAGCCAGGTGGCGTTTTCATTCGGCCTGTTAAGCCTCGGCCTGGCGCTCTCTTCATCCGTGGCAGGTAAATTACAGGAACGTTTCGGCGTTAAACGCGTCACCATGGCTTCCGGCGTCCTGCTGGGCCTCGGATTCTTCCTTACCGCGCATTCAAACAGCCTGATGATGCTGTGGCTGAGCGCGGGTCTGCTGGTTGGGCTGGCCGAC
The DNA here is from genome assembly GCF_015139575.1 of Klebsiella michiganensis. GTDB lineage: Bacteria > Pseudomonadota > Gammaproteobacteria > Enterobacterales > Enterobacteriaceae > Klebsiella > Klebsiella michiganensis. Next base: position 222,416 of record NZ_AP022547.1, read on the forward strand.
GGTGCTGGCTATTTGCTGACGCTGTCGAACTGCGTCAAATGGTTCCCGGAACGTAAGGGACTGATTTCGGCTTTTTCCATCGGTGCTTACGGGCTTGGCAGCCTGGGTTTTAAATTTATTGACTCCCATCTGCTGGCGACGGTCGGCCTGGAAAAAACCTTTATTATCTGGGGCGCTATTGTGCTGGTGATGATCGTTTTTGGCGCGACGCTGATGACAGACGCGCCGAACCACACCGCTACCGCCAACAACGGCGTCGTCGAAAATGACTTCACCCTCGCCGAATCGATGCGTAAACCTCAGTACTGGATGCTGGCGGTGATGTTCCTGACCGCCTGCATGAGCGGCCTGTACGTGATTGGCGTGGCGAAAGATATCGCCCAGGGGATGGTGCACCTCGATGTTGCGACGGCTGCCAACGCGGTGACGGTGATCTCTATCGCTAACCTGAGCGGGCGCCTGGTTCTGGGCATTCTGTCCGATAAAATGTCCCGCATCCGGGTGATTACCATCGGACAGGTTGTCTCGCTTATCGGTATGGCGGCGCTGCTGTTCGCTCCGCTGAACGCCATGACGTTCTTCGCCGCTATCGCCTGCGTGGCCTTTAACTTCGGCGGTACGATTACCGTCTTCCCGTCGCTGGTCAGCGAGTTCTTTGGTCTCAATAACCTGGCGAAAAACTACGGCGTGATTTATCTCGGCTTTGGTATCGGCAGCATCTGCGGTTCGCTGATTGCTTCCCTGTTCGGCGGTTTCTACGTGACCTTCTGCGTCATCTTTGCGCTGCTGATTCTCTCTCTGGCGCTTTCGACAACGATTCGCCAGCCGAAAAGTGAAATTTACCACCAGGCTCACGCCTGAAACCGGGTGTTATCCCGGCCCCGATGATTAATTCCCTAAGCTAATAGTGCCAATCCAACCAAATGTTTTGTAAATGTTTGGTTGGATCACATTCCCTCCTGATACTTTTTCCTTCCGCTGTGGTCTACTTATCGCGCTTTGTAGAGGTTTCTTATAACCAAGCTAAACGCACTTTATTAACCTGCTTACTTATATCGCTTAAGTCGGGCGGTTTTATCTCTTCGTTTTCCAGGTTTTTTGCATGAAATACATTAAAACGATGACGCAGCTGAAGCTCAGTATCTGGCTGGCGCTGTACATCGGCTGGTTTATGAACGCCGCCGTATTCTTCCGCCGCTTCGAGGGGTACGCTCAGGAGTTTACCATCTGGAAAGGACTCTCAGGTGCAGTTGAGCTGATAGGGACCTTTCTGGTCACCTTCTTTCTGCTGCGTATTTTGTCGCTGTTTGGCCGCCGGGTCTGGCGTATTCTCGCGACCATCGTCGTACTCTTCTCCGCCGCCGCCAGCTATTACATGACCTTCCTGAACGTGGTGATCGGCTACGGGATTATTGCCTCGGTGATGACCACTGACATCGACTTGTCCAGAGAGGTTATCGGCTGGCACCTGATTCTCTGGCTGGTGCTGATGAGCGCGCTGCCGCTGGTGCTTATCTGGAGCAACCGCTGTCGCTTCACCCTGCTGCGTCAAATTCGTACGCCCGGCCAGCGGATGAAGAATATTACTATCGTGCTGCTGGCTGGCCTGATGGTCTGGGGCCCTATTCGCTTGCTGGAGGTTCGTCAGAAGAACTTTGAGCGCAGTTCCGAAGTCGATCTGCCAAGCTATGGCGGGGTGGTGGCTAACTCCTATCTGCCGTCTAACTGGCTATCAGCGCTGGGGCTTTACGCGTGGGCGCAGGTGGACGAGTCTTCCGATAATAAATCCCTGATCAATCCGGCGAAAAAATTCACCTACGTTGAGCCGCAAGGGCTGGATGATACTTACGTGGTGTTTATCATCGGCGAAACCACCCGCTGGGACCATATGGGCATCCTGGGCTATAGCCGCAATACCACGCCTAAGCTGGCGCAGGAAAAAAACCTGGTCGCTTTCCGCGGATACTCCTGCGATACCGCCACGAAGCTGTCGCTGCGCTGTATGTTCGTTCGTCAGGGCGGGGCGGATGATAACCCGCAGCGGACGCTGAAAGAACAGAACGTCTTTGCCGTCCTGCACCAGCTCGGCTTTACCGGCAACCTGTACGCCATGCAGAGCGAGATGTGGTTCTACAGCAACACGATGGCGAACAATATCGCCTATCGCGAGCAGATTGGCGCTGAGCCGAGTAACCGCGGCAAGAGCGTTGACGACATGCTGCTGGTGGATGAAATGAAGCGCGGTCTGGCGAAGAATCCCAATGGTAAGCACCTGATTATTCTGCATACCAAAGGATCGCACTTTAACTATACCCAGCGCTATCCGCGCAGCTTTGCGCAGTGGAAGCCGGAGTGCGTCGGCGTCGATAATAAATGCTCGAAGGCTGAGCTGATTAACTCGTACGATAACAGCGTGACCTACGTCGATCACTTTATCGTCAGCGTGCTGGATCAGCTGCGGGACAAGAAGGCGATTGTTTTCTATGCGGCCGACCACGGCGAGTCTATCAACGAGCGCGAACACCTGCACGGTACGCCGCGCAAGATGGCGCCGCCGGAGCAGTTCCGCGTGCCGATGCTGGTGTGGATGTCGGATAAGTATCTGGCGTCGCCCGACCACGCAGCTTCTTTTGCGCGCCTGAAGCAGCAGGCGGCCATGAAGGTGCCGCGCCGCCACGTAGAACTGTATGACACCATTATGGGCTGTCTTGGCTATACTTCGCCGGACGGCGGGATTAACCAATATAACAACTGGTGCCACGTTCCTGACGCTGCGGCGAAGAAGGAGTAGCAGAGTGGCGAGTTTCTCGCCGCTTGAGCGACTTTTTCATAATAAGGCATTGACGGGTGTGTATCGCAGCAGTAAGATGCGCCCGCATTCGGTGATTGGCGCAGCCTGGTAGCGCACTTCGTTCGGGACGAAGGGGTCGGAGGTTCGAATCCTCTATCACCGACCAAATTCGAAAAGCCTGCTCAATGAGCAGGCTTTTTTGCATCTGAGGTTTGTGAGGATGAGAACCTCCGGGGGTAGAGGTTCGACTCGAGCGGAGCGAGAGAACGTTGCGTCAGCAACGGCCCGCAGGGCGAGCCACGTAGTGGCGAGTTATCCTCTATCACCGACCAAATTCGAAAAGCCAGCTCAACGAACAGGCTTTTTTGTTTCTGTCGTCCTTACTGATATGCAGCATCGTTTCCGGGAAATCCAGCCGTACTGCACACCGCTCCCGGGGGCGGCGCAAAGCGCCTTGCCTGGGCTACGGGTTCAGCGTTGTCTGCGGGCCGGTAGCCCGGACAGATGCGTAGCATCGCCTCCGGGAAATCCAGCCGCACCGCACACCGCTCCCGGGGGCGGCGCAAAGCGCCTTGCCCGGGCTACGGGGTCAGCGTTGTCTGCGGGCCGGTAGCCCGGACAGATACGCAGCATCGCCTCCGGGAAATCCAGCCGTACTGCACACCGCTCCCGGGGCGGCGCAAAGCGCCTTGCCCGGGCTACGGGTTCAGCGTTGTCTATGGGCCGGTAGATACTGTGAACGCCTGCAACCATTTTTAGTTGCCGATACTTTCTCCGGCTCCCGGATGACAGGCACACCAAAGACAGCACTCTCTGGTGCTGTCGTTTTTTCTCAGGGAACGTTGTTACGCTATCAACAGCTCATGCTGTGACGCATCGAACGCCTTTCCTGACTTCAGTACTCCATAAGCCACCTGCGCCAGCTTTCGCATCATCGCCCCTATGATGACTTTTGCCCGCTTTCCGCTCTCTTCCAGCCTTTTCCTGAACGCTTTTCCCCACGCCGTATGGTACAGCGCCGATAACGCTGGCATGTATAACGCCTTGCGCAGTTGAACCGGCCCCGCTTTGCTCATCCGGCTCGCCCGCATCACGCTGCTTCCCGACTCATGCTGCACCGGCGTCAGTCCTGCATACGCCGCGAACTGCCGCGCTGTACCGAACTTCAGCCTCAGGCCCGTATACGCCAGCAGAACAGCCGCTGTTTTCTCCCCGATGCCCGGGATACTGTTCAGCAGCTTCCGCCGTCGTTTCATATCCGGGTCGTTATCCGTCAGGTCTTTTATCTGTTTTTCGATACGTGCCAGCTCCGCGCTCAGACATCCCAGCAGGATATCAATGCTGGCCAGCTGAACCTCCGGCGCGGTTTCTCGCCGGTTTTTCTCCTGCGTCTGCATCTCTGTCAGCGCCTGATGCCTTAACACCAGGGCTTTCAGTGCCCGCTCTGTCGGATGAGGGGCCTCCCAGGCTGACGGGCGTTTTTCCCGGCAGAAGTGAGCCAGCATACGGGCGTCCACTTTGTCAGTTTTACTGCGCAACCCCTCACTCTGTGCGAAAGCTTTACTGAGGGCGGGGTTGATGATGGACACGGTATACCCGGCATCACTCAGATGCGCGGCCGCGTCTTCCATGTAGGTGCTGGTGGACTCCATGCAGACATGGGCACGGTTCACGTCATGGCCGCGAAGCCAGCGGACCAGCGCTTCGTGTCCGGAGAGGGTATTGTCAAATTTTTTACAACGATGCCGGCCATCAGGGCGAAGAATATCGACATCCAGTTTAGCTTTGGCGACATCAATACCGATGAAGTGGAGTTCGTTTTCCATAGTGAAACCAACCTTGCAAATACGGGTTACCGGTGAAAGCCGGTCCATGATACTGTCCGGTTTATCACATGAGAAAGAACGGCGGTCCGGTGCAAAGGATCTACGGAACAGGCGCGAAAGCCTAAGCCCGGACACGGCATCCGGACCGCCATCAGAGAGAACTGGCCGGTTCTTTCTGACGGAGTAATCATACAAGCCCGGACAGATGCGCCAGCATCGCCTCCGGGAAATGCTGCCGTACTGCACACCGCTCCCGGGGGCGGCGCAAAGCGCCTTGCCCGGGCTACGGGTTCAGCGTTGTCTACGGGCCGGTAGCCCGGACAGATGCGCCAGCATCGCCTCCGGGAAAATACGCTGCTTGCTAAGAGTGTAAGAAAACGCCTCCACCCTCATTTCCTGGCGCCAATTCCCTATTTTGTGACATCTTCCATTGTATTTTTTTATATATACTCCGATCTTTTTTCGCGAAGCTTATGGATAACTTCAGCATTTTCCGCTGTGCGTTTTAACGTTCACGCTATTTATCGCTCACATATTGGTCACATCGCAAGAAATTTTTACCATTTACCATAATTGCTTATCACTGGCTGCTGGAAAATATTAAGGCGTTTATTCTGTCTATTGGCCGCTAGCATAAATTTCTCTGCTGGAAATAGCGCTTTGCACTTTTTTTAATCTTTGCCCGCCAATTCTCACACCGGATGTAAAACCAGGTTGGCTGTATTGACGTTTCCCCATTCTGTTGACAGATTGTAGGGCATGAGGGGCATTTCATGGAGAATCCGTACTGCAACTCAGTCGTTTTTGTGAAAGGAATCCCCATCTCTCTCAACGCTTTCGGGCACCACCGACCGGACCGGGTATATTCTAAATAGTTCGAGCTGCGGGAAGGCGGCAAGCGTGAGAATCCCAAGGAGCATAGATGACTATGTGACCGGGGTTATCGAGCGCAGCCAACGCATCCGTAGTTCGCAATATGACGAATAAAAATAAATAAAGGTCTGGCGGATATATGCAAACAACATCACATTTGGAGCAGAATAATGAGTATTTCCTTGAAGAAATCAGGGATGCTGAAGCTTGGTCTGAGCCTGGTTGCCATGACCGTCGCAGCAAGCGTACAAGCGAAGACCCTGGTTTATTGTTCAGAAGGTTCGCCGGAAGGCTTTAACCCGCAGCTCTTCACCTCTGGTACCACCTATGACGCCAGCTCAGTGCCGATTTATAACCGCCTGGTGGAATTCAAAACCGGCACCACGGAAGTCATCCCGGGCCTGGCTGAAAAATGGGAAGTTAGCGAAGACGGGAAAACCTATACCTTCCATCTGCGTAAAGACGTGAAGTGGCAGGATAATAAAGATTTTAAACCGACCCGCACGCTGAACGCCGATGACGTTGTCTTCTCCTTCGACAGACAAAAAAATACCAATAACCCGTACCATAAAGTGTCTGGCGGCAGCTATGAATACTTTGAAGGGATGGGATTACCTGACCTGATTAGCGAAGTGAAGAAAGTGGACGATAACACCGTCCAGTTCGTGCTGACCCGTCCGGAATCGCCGTTCCTTGCCGATCTCGCCATGGACTTCGCCTCTATTCTGTCAAAAGAGTATGCCGACAACATGCTGAAAGCCGGTACGCCGGAGAAAGTGGACCTCAACCCAATCGGTACCGGCCCGTTCCAGCTGCTGCAGTACCAGAAAGACTCCCGTATTCTCTATAAAGCCTTCCCGGGCTACTGGGGCACCAAGCCGAAAATCGATCGCCTGGTCTTCTCCATTACCCCTGATGCTTCCGTGCGCTACGCTAAGCTGCAGAAAAACGAATGCCAGATTATGCCGTACCCGAACCCGGCAGATATCGCGCGCATGAAGGAAGACAAAAACATCACGCTGCTGGAACAGCCGGGCCTGAACGTCGGCTACCTCTCTTTCAACACCGAGAAGAAGCCGCTGGATGATGTCAAAGTTCGCCAGGCGCTGACCTACGCGGTCAACAAAGAAGCGATTATCAAGGCCGTTTACCAGGGCGCAGGCCAGGCCGCGAAGAACCTGATCCCGCCGACCATGTGGGGCTATAACGACGACGTTAAAGACTACACCTACGATCCAGAGAAAGCGAAAGCGCTGCTGAAAGAAGCAGGCCTGGAAAAAGGCTTCACCATCGACCTGTGGGCGATGCCGGTACAGCGTCCGTATAACCCGAACGCGCGCCGTATGGCTGAGATGATTCAGGCCGACTGGGCGAAAGTCGGCGTCCAGGCCAAGATCGTGACCTACGAGTGGGGTGAATACCTCAAGCGCGCGAAAGCGGGCGAGCATCAGACCGTCATGATGGGCTGGACCGGCGACAACGGGGATCCGGATAACTTCTTCGCCACCCTGTTCAGCTGCGCGGCGGCAAAAGACGGTTCTAACTACTCCCGCTGGTGCTACAAGCCGTTTGAAGACCTGATTCAGCCGGCTCGCGCCACCGATGACCACAACAAACGCATTGAGCTGTATAAGCAGGCTCAGGTCGTGATGCACGATCAGGCTCCGGCGCTGATCGTCGCCCACTCCACCGTCTATGAGCCGGTGCGTAAAGAGGTCAAAGGCTACGTGGTCGATCCATTAGGTAAACACCACTTCGATAACGTCTCTATCGAATAATAACAGCGTGTTTCCCCTCTCCCCGCCTTGGGGAGAGGGAATTGACATTTGTGAGCAATACAGACGTCCTGTCACCAGGCGGGCCGTCTCCAGAGAGAATCCGGGTTATGTTGCAGTTCATTCTCCGACGTTTGGGACTTGTCATCCCAACATTTATCGGTATTACCCTTCTCACTTTTGCCTTCGTTCATATGATCCCCGGCGACCCGGTGATGATTATGGCGGGCGAACGTGGTATTTCCCCTGAACGTCACGCGCAGCTGCTGGCCGAAATGGGCCTCGATAAACCGATGTGGCAGCAGTACGTCAACTATATTTGGGGCGTGATGCACGGCGATTTGGGCATCTCGCTGAAAAGCCGTATTCCCGTTTGGCAAGAGTTTGTACCGCGCTTTAAGGCCACGATGGAGCTGGGCGTCTGCGCGATGATTTTTGCCGTCATCGTCGGGATCCCGGTGGGCGTGCTGGCGGCGGTTAAACGCGGCTCTATCTTCGACCACACCTCCGTGGGCCTCGCGCTGACAGGCTACTCTATGCCCATCTTCTGGTGGGGCATGATGCTGATCATGCTGGTGTCGGTACAGCTTAACCTGACGCCGGTTTCCGGGCGCATCAGCGATACCGTCTTCCTTGACGATACCCTGCCGCTGACCGGATTTATGCTGATCGATACCGCGATTTGGGGCGAGCCGGGCGACTTTATTGATGCGGTAATGCATATGATCCTGCCCGCCGTGGTGCTGGGGACGATTCCCCTGGCGGTGATCGTGCGTATGACCCGTTCATCAATGCTGGAAGTGCTGGGCGAGGATTATATCCGTACCGCGCGCGCGAAAGGCCTGACGCGGATGCGGGTGATCATCGTTCATGCGTTGCGTAACGCGATGCTGCCGGTGGTCACGGTGATCGGTCTGCAGGTCGGTACGCTGCTGGCGGGGGCCATCCTGACCGAAACCATCTTCTCCTGGCCGGGCCTTGGCCGCTGGCTGATTGACGCGCTGCAGCGCCGCGACTATCCGGTGGTGCAGGGCGGGGTGCTGCTGGTGGCGACGATGATTATTCTCGTCAACCTGCTGGTCGACCTGTTGTACGGCGTGGTGAACCCGCGTATCCGGCATAAGAAGTAAGGGGCCATCATGTCACAAATTACTGAAAATAAAGTTGTCGCCGCGCCGGTGCCAATGACCCCTCTGCAGGAGTTCTGGCACTATTTTAAACGCAACAAAGGCGCCGTCGTGGGGCTGGCCTATGTCGTGGTGATGATTATCATCGCCATCTTCGCCAACTTCCTCGCGCCCTATAATCCGGCGGATCAGTTCCGCGATGCGCTGCTGGCTCCGCCGTTCTGGCAGGAGGGTGGCAGCGTGAGCCACCTGCTCGGCACCGATGACGTCGGCCGCGATATCCTGTCGCGCCTGATGTACGGCGCGCGCCTGTCGCTGCTGGTCGGCTGTCTGGTGGTGGTACTGTCGCTGATCCTCGGCGTGGTGCTCGGCCTTGTCTCGGGCTACTTTGGCGGCGTGGTTGACTCGGTCATTATGCGCGTTGTCGATATTATGCTGGCGCTGCCGAGTCTGCTGCTGGCGCTGGTGCTGGTAGCCATCTTCGGTCCGTCGATCGTCAATGCCTCGATAGCGCTGACCTTTGTCGCCCTGCCGCACTACGTGCGTCTGACCCGAGCGGCGGTGCTGGTAGAGGTAAACCGCGACTACGTAACCGCTTCCCGCGTGGCGGGGGCAGGCGCGATGCGTCAGATGTTCATCAACATTCTTCCTAACTGTCTTGCGCCGCTGATTGTTCAGGCGTCGCTGGGCTTCTCTAACGCCATTCTCGATATGGCCGCTCTTGGCTTCCTTGGCATGGGTGCGCAGCCGCCGACACCGGAGTGGGGCACGATGCTCTCCGACGTGCTGCAGTTCGCGCAGAGCGCCTGGTGGGTCGTCACCTTTCCGGGTGTCGCTATCCTGCTGACGGTGCTGGCATTTAACCTGATGGGTGACGGTCTGCGTGACGCGCTCGATCCCAAACTGAAGCAGTAAGAGGTTCGAGATGGCGTTATTAAATGTAGATAAACTCTCGGTGCACTTCGGCGACGAAGGGACGCCGTTCCGCGCCGTAGATCGCGTAAGCTACAGCGTAAATCAGGGCGAAGTGGTCGGTATCGTCGGCGAGTCCGGCTCGGGTAAATCGGTCAGCTCGCTGGCGATTATGGGGCTGATTGACTATCCCGGCCGGGTGATGGCTGAAAAGCTGGAGTTTAACGGTCGCGACCTGAAGCGCATTTCCGAAAAAGAGCGCCGCCAGCTGGTGGGCGCGGAAGTGGCGATGATCTTCCAGGACCCGATGACCAGCCTGAATCCGTGCTATACCGTCGGTTACCAGATTATGGAAGCCATTAAGGTGCACCAGGGCGGCAACAAGAAAACCCGCGTGCAGCGGGCGATTGACCTGCTGACGCTGGTGGGGATCCCCGATCCGGCTTCGCGTCTTGACGTCTATCCGCACCAGCTTTCCGGCGGTATGAGCCAGCGCGTGATGATTGCGATGGCCATCGCCTGTCGGCCAAAGCTGCTGATTGCCGATGAGCCCACGACGGCGCTGGACGTGACCATCCAGGCGCAGATCATCGAGCTGCTGCTGGAGCTGCAGCAGAAAGAGAATATGGCGCTGATCCTGATCACCCACGATCTGGCGCTGGTGGCCGAAGCGGCGCACAAAATCATCGTCATGTACGCGGGGCAGGTGGTGGAAACCGGCGATGCGAAGGATATCTTCCGCGCGCCTCGCCATCCCTATACGCAGGCGCTGCTGCGCGCGCTGCCGGAGTTCGCTCAGGATAAAGCGCGTCTTGCCTCGCTGCCGGGCGTGGTGCCGGGCAAATACGACCGTCCGAGCGGCTGTCTGCTCAACCCGCGCTGCCCCTATGCGACCGACAAATGCCGCAGCGAAGAACCTGAGCTGAACCTGCTTAACGGCGGTCGCCAGTCGAAATGTCATTACCCACTTGATGATGCCGGGAGGCCTGGGCTATGAGTACGCATGAGGCCACCACGCAACAGCCTCTGTTGCTGGCCACCGATTTGAAAAAATACTATCCGGTGAAGAAGGGGCTCTTCACGCCGGAACGCCTGGTCAAGGCGCTGGACGGCGTCTCGTTTACCCTTGAACGCGGTAAAACGCTGGCGGTAGTGGGGGAGTCCGGCTGCGGTAAATCCACGCTCGGTCGTCTGCTGACGATGATTGAAATCCCCACCGGCGGCGAGCTCTATTACCAGGGACAGGACCTGCTTAAGCACGATCCGCAGGCGCAGAAGCTGCGCCGGCAGAAAATCCAGATTGTGTTCCAGAACCCCTACGGTTCGCTGAACCCGCGTAAAAAGGTGGGGCAGATTCTGGAAGAGCCGCTGCAGATCAACACCAGCTTGAGCAAAGAGCAGCGCCGGGAGAAGGCGCTGGCGATGATGGCCAAAGTGGGCCTGAAAACCGAGCACTACGACCGCTATCCGCATATGTTCTCCGGCGGCCAGCGTCAGCGTATCGCCATTGCCCGCGGTCTGATGCTTGACCCGGACGTGGTGATCGCCGACGAACCGGTTTCCGCGCTGGACGTTTCGGTGCGCGCGCAGGTGCTGAACCTGATGATGGATTTACAGCAGGATCTGGGGCTTTCTTACGTCTTTATCTCCCACGATCTGTCGGTCGTGGAGCATATCGCTGATGAAGTGATGGTGATGTATTTAGGCCGCTGCGTGGAGAAAGGGACGAAAGATCAAATCTTCAACAACCCGCAGCATCCGTACACGCAGGCGCTGCTGTCGGCAACGCCGCGTCTGAATCCGGATGACCGCCGCGAGCGCATCAAGCTCACCGGCGAGCTGCCGAGCCCGCTGAATCCGCCGCCGGGCTGCGCGTTTAACGCCCGCTGCCGTCGCCGTTTCGGCCCGTGCACCCAGCTTCAGCCGCAGCTGAAGGACTACGGCGGCCAGCTGGTAGCCTGCTTTGCGGTCGACCAGGATCAGAACGGCGAGAAGCCCCTGAGCTGATTCAGGCAATCGATAATCAAAGCCGAAGCCTGTGCTTCGGCTTTTTTTTAACCATAACTCAGCACTGTTGGAACAACCGACAACGAACAATACTGGCATTTTACGCCACAACTATTGCTATCCCGGGAGTCCGGGATAACTACATGAATGTATTTTACTTTATCTTGATTGTTTCTTTAGCCGGAGCAAATTAACAGCAAAAGCGATGCATAAAACTGTTCCTTGTTGTTCGGTCAACGCTTTATATTCCTGGTTTTTGGCTAACATCCTGAGCTATTTATTTTGGACGGGAACACTATTTTATTATTTTAATTAAGCGCGGTAAGTGATTTCTAAACGCCTTAAAAAATATTAAAATGTATTCTCTTTAGCCTTCCCCTGGCGTGTATTACGCCATTTTTTAAAATTCAGACAGTATAAAAAACTACGATCTGCTAATAGCCTGGCAGGCTGCGGGGGGATTGACGGCGCAGCCGCCCAAAAAATGGGGCTATCATTTTGAAAAAGAACTGTTAGTGTAACCGCACTGCCACTATGGAATTACACCAGCCTGACCTATCCAAAATAATCAAATCGCGACTAAAGTTAGCGTATTGTGACGGCCGTAACGCCGGGTAAATGCCCAAAAAACAACAAATTAAACTACGCTTTAGTGGCGTGGGATGACAATTAAAACAGATTAAATATGACGTATTTAAATCATGAGGTTATCTATGAACCATTATGATGATTTGCAGCGCTTCAAGGAAAAGACGCGGACACACAGTCTAAAATTTAAGGACCTATCATCAGAAGCCGCCGCCGGTGAAAAAGGGGATTGGGTTATTCTCAATCAACTTATTCCGGCGGAGGAAGCGTCTTCTTTGGCCATGGGTGGGTCAGTTTCCTTACCTCTGCCGCAGCGGGTTCCTGCCGATATGTTTCACAAGGTGGAGCCTGCGGTCGTTCAGGCTCCCCCGGGGCCCTCTTTGGCTGCACCGTCCCTGATTATCCCTCCCTCCGCGCCGCAGCCCGCCCCCCTGACGGACATTGCTGCTGCGGCGGCCGTAGAGCCTGCGCTGCCGCAAAGCCTGGCAGCGGCTGCGCCCGCCCCCCAGCCGGCGGTTTCTCAGGCTGCTGCGCAGCCGGTACCGGTCAGCGTCCCTGCTCCGGCAGTCAGGCCTCGTTCGGCGGCCGCGCCGACGACGGAGGGTTTTGCCCATCTTTTTGCGGCCAAAACCGCGGAGCCGGTAGCAAAAGATAAAGATCAATCACTGAAATCACTCCTGGAGAGGATTGCGACATGCCGTTGATCTGCGTGTGTTCACCGAAAGGCGGCGTAGGAAAAACGACCCTGGCGGCAAATCTGGCCTGGGCGCTGGCCCGCGCAGGCAGTAAAGTTCTGGCCCTCGATTTTGATGTGCAGAACGCCCTGCGCCTGCATTTTGGCGTCCCCCTCAGCGACGAGCGCGGCTATGTCGCGAAAGCGCTGGAGCTCCATGACTGGAGCCAGTGCGTATTAAGCGCCGGCAGCAATATTTTCGTCTTGCCCTACGGCGACGTGAGCGACGCGCAGCGGCAGGCCTTCGATGAACGCCTGAGCCATGACGAGCATTTCCTGACCCGCGGCCTGGCGGCATTACTCAATTATCCGGGACTGATTACGATTGCCGACCTGCCGCCGGGCCCTTCGCCCGCGCTAAAGGCGCTCACTTCGCTTGCCGATATGCATCTGGTACCGCTGCTGGCGGATACCGCCTCGATGTCCGCGCTGGCGCCCGTGGAAAAGCTGCGTCTGACCGGGGGCGAACTCAACCATAAACTCGGACACTATTTTGTGATCAACCAGAGCGATAACCGTCGCCAGGTCAGCCGCGATGTTACGGCGTTAATGGAAGAAAAGCTGGGCGATCGTCTGCTGGGCATCATCCATCGTGATGAAAGCGTGGTGGAAGCGAATGCTTCCCAGAAGTCTATCCTGGACTTTAACTCCTCCTCCGCAGCCGCCTTTGATATTGAAATTATTGCCAAAAAAATCTCTGTGCAGTTGGGTATCAATATTGGTGACGGCAAGGTGCATAGCCAGCCTCGCAGGTCAGGGCTTTAATTTAATTGCAGGGCTGCTGAATGAAAAAGACGCTTTTCTGGTTGCTGGTACTGGTACTTTCGCCCATTGCCGTGCTGGTGGTGATCACGCCGATGGACAGCCAAAAGCAGTATATTTTTGGCCTGCTGAGCATCGGTATTCTCTTTGTGATGGGGTTCAGTAAAAACCGCAGCGTTTCCGTCATCATGGTGGTGACATCGCTGCTGATGTCGACCCGATATATGTATTTCCGTCTGACGCAGACCCTGCATTTTAACTCCACCATCGAAGCGATTCTGGGGATGGGGCTGTTTCTGGCGGAAGTCTATATCTGGGTGATGCTGCTGCTTAACTACCTGCAAACGGTCTGGCCGCTAAAGCGTGAAATTGTCCCGCTGCCGGATGATATGAGCAAGTGGCCGACGGTAGATATCTATATTCCCAGCTATAACGAACCGCTTGAGGTGGTGCGTGATACGGTGCTGGCTGCGCAGTGTATTGATTATCCAAAAGATAAATTAAAAATCTATTTGCTGGATGACGGTAAGCGCAATGAATTCGCGGTATTCGCCGCCGACGTTGGGGTTGGGTATATCACCCGTAACGATAACAAACACGCCAAGGCGGGCAACCTCAACCACGCGATGACGCTGACCCACGGCGAGCTGATCTGCGTTTTTGATTGCGATCACGTGGCAACCCGCGTCTTTTTGCAGGCGACGGTGGGCGGATTCCTCAACGATCCGATGCTGGCGCTGGTGCAGACGCCGCACTACTTCTATTCGCCGGATCCCTTTGAGCGCAACCTCTCCGTGGGCCGCAATATTCCCAACGAAGGGATGCTGTTTTATGGCCCGATTCAGCAGGGGAACGACAACTGGAACGCGACCTTTTTCTGCGGCTCCTGCGCCGTCATTCGCCGCGCCGCGCTGGAGCAGATCGGCGGCTTTGCGGTAGAGACCGTGACCGAAGATGCCCATACCGCGCTGAAGTTCCAGCGCCTGGGCTGGAAGTCGGCGTTTCTTGATATACCTCTGGCGGCCGGCTTAGCCACCGAACGTCTGGTGGTGCACGTGATTCAGCGTACCCGCTGGGCGCGCGGGATGACGCAAATATTCCGTCTGGATAACCCGCTACTGGGCCGTGGGCTGACGTTCCAGCAGCGCCTGTGCTATCTCAGCGCCATGCTCTATTATCAGTTCGCCCTGCCGCGGGTGGTCTTTGTCACCGCACCGCTGGCCTACCTGCTGTTCAACCTGAATATCATCTACTCCTCGGCCAGCCTGATTGTCTCCTATGCGCTGCCGCATCTGTTCCTCGCGATCTATGTCGGCTCGCGCATGAACGGTCGCTATCGTTACAGCTTCTGGGGCGAAATCTACGATATCGTGCTGGCGTTCCACCTGGTACTGCCGACGCTGGTGACCATGATTTTCCCCAAACGCGGGAAATTCAACGTGACCGATAAAGGCGGCCTGCTGGACGTGGGCTACTTCGACTTTACCGTCGTCAGACCGCACCTGGTCGTCGCCTGTCTGCTGGGCCTGGGGGTGGTGGTCGGTATCGTCCGCGCCATCGGTCACGACTACTTTGGCTCAGACCCGAACGTTATCGCGCTGAACGTCGGCTGGGGGATTTACAGCCTGATCTTCCTGCTGGCCGCCATTGCCGTGGCGCGCGAAACCCGTCAGGTGCGAAAAACGATTCGTATTGATGTCGATATTCCGGTACTGATCCACTACACCAGCGGCATTGTCTCCCGCAGCCACACCGCGGACCTGTCCATGGGCGGCTGCCGCGTAAGCGCGCCGGATAAGCGTCACCTGCAGGATGAAATCGAAGAGATTGAGCTGATTCTCCAGTCCGGCGCGATTTCGATCCCGGTGCGCCAGGTCACCGCTGACGACCAGTTTATTCGTCTGCAATTTGATGAAAATATTCAGCTCTCCCGCCGCCGCGAGCTGGTGCGCGTGGTGCTGGCCCGCGCCGATGCGTGGATTAACCCGCCGCGCCCGCAGGACAACCCGTTCCGCTCTTTTGCCACCATTTTGCGCTGCGTATTCGAACTGTTCTGGCTGACGTGGAAGACGCGCCGTAGCCAGCGTCGTCAGCCGCCTGCGGTGAATCCAGCGCAGGAGGATGGCAGCCTATGAAACGTTTAACGACGCTTGCGCTGCTGGCCGGTATGCTCTCTGCGCCAGCGCTGCATAGCGAGGAAACGCCCCCGGACGCATTGCCGCCGCTTAATTTTCCGCTACCTGATGCGGGAGCCAGCGGCGCGTCGGCGCCTGCCAGCGAGTCGAATTCGCCCGCCACGACGGAGCCCGCGCCGGCAAACGTCCCTCAGCCGGCTTCGCTACCCGCGATGCCGTCGCCGGTTGCCTCTGGGGTCGCTGATACGGTGCCGCTAACGCCGATTGTCGGCGGAGACCTGAACCTCATGCAGATGGGCATGCCGGACGGCATCATCCTTAGCGGTGGACAAAACCAGGGCGGCGCCAGCTTTACGCTGCCCTCCGATCAGGTGGTCACCCACGCCCAACTGATGCTGGATGTTAAGGTCTCGCCGGAGATGGCGTCCCGCAACGCCACGCTGCAGTTAATGCTCAACGGCCAGCCGCTCGGCACGCTACCGCTGGGCGCGGACGGCGAGGAGATCTCGCACTATCAGCTGGATATCCCGGCGGCGCTGATGGTCTCCAGCAACAACCTGAGCTTTAAGATTAACGACGGCGATGCAATGCAGTGCCGGCTCGATATTCACGACACCTCGCGGGTGACCATTTTGCCCGCCTCCCACTTTAGCTGGGAGAGCCAGCAGCTTAATATCAGCAACGATTTAGGCCATTTCCCGCGCCCGTTTTTCGACAGTATGCAGATGACGCCGGCGGATATCGCTATCGCGTATCCGGAGAAACCAACGGCGGATATTTTCAGCGCTGCGGCGCTGGTGTCGTCATGGCTGGGTATTCAGGCCGATTATCGCGGTATCGCTTTTGACGCGCTGAGCGATCGCCTGCCCGAGAAGCACGGTATTATCATCGGCCACCCCGGCGATCGGGTGGGCGGCCTGACGCTACCGCAAACCGACAAGCCGCTGCTGCGGATCGTTGAGAACCCCGGCAATCCGGCCTATAAGCTGCTGCTCATCGTCGGCCAGAACGACGCGGCGCTGCGGATGGCCGCCTGGCGCCTGACCCGCGGCGATTTCGCCCCGCAGACGGCCAGCATGGATGTTGATCCGCAGACGATAGCCGTCAGCAGGCCGTACGATGCCCCGCGCTGGATCGCCACCGATCGGCCGGTAAAAATCAGCGAGCTGATCCGCCAGGATCAAAGTATGACCGTCAGCGGCGTATGGCATGAACCGCTACGCGTGGCCTTCCGCGCCGCGCCGGACCTCTACCTGTGGGATGGCGAAACCATTCCCCTGCAGATCGGCTACCGTTTCCCGTCGGAGAGCTGGATTAACGAGGATAAGTCGCTGCTGAGCGTGACGCTCAACAACACCTTCCTCAACAACCTGCCGATGAATAAACAGGGTCCGCTGGAGAAGCTCTGGCGTCACCTGGGCGGCGACGCGCGTCAGGAACGGTTCACTATCCCGCTGGCGCCGTATCTGATTTACGGCGATAACCAGCTCTCGCTCTATTTCAATCTGGTGCCGAAGGACAGCGCGCCCTGTTCAGTTCTGCTGAACAGCACGATTAAAAGCCGCATTACCGACGACTCGTGGATCGATTTGAGCGGTACGCGGCACTTCTCGTTGTTGCCGAATCTTTCCTATTTTGTCGGCGCGTCGTTCCCGTTCTCCCGGTTGGCAGATTATTCGCAAACCACGCTGCTGCTGCCGGAACAGCCTTCGGAAACGCAGGTCGCGACGATGCTGAATCTGGCCGCCCGCTCGGGGAACTCGACCGGTAAAGCGCTGGCCAATAACCGCGTGATGCTGGGCGTTCCTGACGACGGCGCGAATGCGCTGTTCCTGCGCGATCGCGATGTCCTGGCGGTGAGCGCCCTCGATCAGAAAGCGTTTAATCAGCGCCTGCTGGCCGATTCTCCCTATCAACCGGTCGATAACCTGCTGAGCGTACGTGAACCGGCGCTATGGACAAAAATTCAGCGCAGGCTGAGCGGCGACTGGGCCTCCGACGGCGTGGATGCCGATCGCTATTTCTCTTCCAGCAGCGCCTGGCGCGGGTTTATTAGCTATCGCTCGCCGTGGAACCCGCAGCGGGTGGTCGTGGTGGCGATGGCCAGCAGCGACGATCAGCTGGCGAAACTGGAAGACGATCTTAATTCACCGCGCATCAATGCCGGTATTCGCGGCGATACGGCGGTGATTACCAGCGACAACGGCGTGCGTAGCTTCCAGGTCAGTACGCCGTTCCCCAGCGGCCAGATGCCGTGGTACATGATGGCGGTGTGGTATGCCAACCAGCACTCCGGCCTGCTGGCGGTGCTGGGGTTAATCGCCACGTCCATTCTGGGTCTGGCGCTGACCGCGATGTTCAAACGTCATGCCCGCAAGCGCCTGGAGTCGGGAGATAGCCAATGAAAAGAGTCGGTAAAATGAATACGAAGGCGGCCCGTCAATTTTCCACGCTGTGCCTGTCCGGCGCGCTGACGCTTGGCGCCTTCGGCGAGGCGCAGGCGGCGGGTAACGATGCGGCGCTGCAGGCGCTGTTTGCGCAGGCCAACTACTGGCACGAAAAATCGCACGACGAGCTGGCGATGGAATCGCTGCAAAAAGTGTTATCGGTGGATGCCAACAACGCTCAGGCGCTGTACCTGATGGCGCTGTGGGCGCAGCAGGGGGGCAACCTGCAGGCCGCGGCCCAGTGGCGGGCGCGACTGGAGAAAGCGGCGCCCAACAGTCCCGGCTTGCAGGATCTGGATAGCGCCAAAAAAATGGCGCAGGTCCCGCAGGGGCAGCTCAATCTGGCCAGACAGCAGGCGCGCAGCGGCAACGTGCCTGCCGCGCTGGCGACCTGGCGGAGTATGTTCAACGGCAGCGTTCCGCCTTCCGGACTGGCGGCGGAATACTACATGACGATGGCCAGCGACAAATCGCTCTATCCGCAGGCGTTGAGCGAACTGCGTCAGTACGTCGCTCAGCATCCGCAGGAAAACGGGCCGCGCGTGGCCCTGGGCAAGGCGCTGACCTGGCGCGAAGAGACCCGCCGGGAAGGGATCGCCATGCTGGAGCCGATGGCCAGCGGCAGCAAAGAAGCCGATGCGGGACTGCGTCAGGCGCTGCTGTGGATGGGGCCGCAGCCGGGAGATGAGCCGTTTTACGATACCTGGATGCAGCGCCACCCGCAGGATAGCGAAGTGCAGAACTACTTCCGCGAACGGCGCAGCGGCCAGGCGCGCGGTCAGGGTTACGCTGATCTGAACAGCGGCAATACCGCCGCGGCGAAGCAGCAGTTTGAACAGGTCCTGCAAACCAATCCGCAGGATGCTGACGCGCTTGCCGGGATGGGCTATATCGCCCAGCGCAGCGGCGATTTTCAGGCGGCCTCTCAGTATTTGGGCCGGGCGGCGGATCTCGGCGGCGAGGGCTCTGAAACCCGGCGTCAGCAGGCAGGGGATGCGCTGTTTTACGGCCAGCTTGCTCAGGCGCAGCAGGCCTATAAGCAAGGCAACATTAGCCAGGCGCTGGCGCTCTCCGCGCCGCTGGCGCAGCAGAGCGGGACGCAGGGCTCGGCGGCGAAGCTGTTCCGCGCCGACGTTCTGCGCCACAACAAAGACCTGCCCCAGGCCGAACAAACGCTGCGGGCGCTGCTCAACGAGCAGCCGCAAAATGGCCCCGCCCGGGAGAATCTCTATTACGTTCTGCGTGAACAGAATAAAACCGCAGAAGCCCAGTCGTTGCTGCGAACGCTGCCGGAAAGCCTGCAGCAAAAGCTGCAGCCGCGCGTGGTCACCGGGACGCCGGGAGACTCCCTGCGTCGACAGGCCCAGGAGCAGGCCAGCGGCGGTAACGTGTCCGGGGCGATCGCCACGCTGCGCCAGGGCGTTTCTCGCTATCCGGACGATGCGTGGATGCGCCTCGATCTGGCCCGACTGCTGCAAAAATCCGGCAACGACGGCGAGGCGAATGCGATTATGGGCGCCGCGTATCGTCCCGGCGCCAGCAGCAGCTCGCTGTACGCCGCCGCCCTTTTCGCCAGCGAGAACGGCGGCTGGCAGCAGGCGCAAACGCTGCTGGCAAGAATTCCCCCCGCCAGCCAGACCAGCCAGATGCGCGATTTGCACCAGCGGGTGAACTACAACCTGCAGCTGGCGACGGCCGAGGGGTATCTGGCGCAGGGTAATTCCGTCGCGGCGTCCAATACGCTGAGGGCGATGGCCGCGACGCCGCCAAAAGCCCCGGCGGATGTCGGTAAACTGGCGCGCCTGCTGGCCCAGAGCGGCGATGTCACTACCGCGGTATCGCTGGTGCGTAACAATATTAACGGCGGCATCTCCGGCAACGCCGGGGATTACGCCGATCAGGTGACGGTGCTTAACCAGGCTGGCCTGACCAACGAAGCGCAGAGGCTGCTCACCAACCCGCAGCTGCAGGCAAGCAGTACGCCGACGCAGCTGGCCAGCATTCGCAACGGCTATGTGATTAACGACGCGGATCGCCTGCGCGAGCAGGGTAACTACGCGGCGGCGTATGACAAGCTGATGGGCGCCATGCAGAGCGACCCGCAAAATACCGACCTGATGTTCGCCATGGCGCGTCTCTATCAGAGCGGCAAAATGAATAAAGAGGCCGGGGTCGTCTATGACTACCTGATGACCCGCGATACGCCGACCCAGGACGCGCGCAGCGGGGCTATTGATGTCGCGCTGTCGGCGGGCGATAACGACCGGGCGGCGCAGCTGGCAAGCGGGCTGCGCCCGGATAATTCGCCGGACCGTTTGCTGCTGCTGGCGCGCGTGGCCGAATCGCAGGGCCATCATCAGCAGGCGATGACCTATCTGCGCAGCGCTCGCGGCAGGCTGCTGGGGTTACAGAGCAGCAACGGCACGCAAACGCCGACCGTGGGCGGCGTGCTGGCGGCGGATAATCCGTTCGTCGGCGTCTCGCGCACGCCGGCGGCGACGCGTACCGCTTCCACCTACGGGCAATATATGCCGTGGCAGGTTTCACAGGTATCGACGGGCGATGGCAGTACGCTGCCGGGGATCCAGCGCACCGATCTGCCGGTCGAAACCGCGCAGACCCGGATGCTGCGCCAGGTGGATACCATGATGGAGACGTTGCAGGAAAAAACCGGCACCTGGCTGCAGGGGGGCATGGAGGTTCGCGGCCGCGATGGCGAATCCGGCACCAGTAAGCTGACCGAAATCAAAACCCCGCTGACCTGGTCCTCCTCGCCGTTCGGTGATTCGCGTTTCGACTTTACCGTGACGCCGATTACGTTGAACGCAGGGACGGCAACCGGGGACGCCTGGCGGCGCTATGGCGCGAATCCGCTATCAAACGCGGTCTCCAATATGATCTCCACCGCCACCAGCGAGCAGGCGGCGATTGCGGCGATGACCGATACCGAGCGCACGACGTACTTTGCCAACAATCCGGGGGCGGAGACCTTGAGCGGTCTCGGCACGCTGAATGCTTCAGACTTTAACGCCACCACCAGCAGCGGCATGGAGAATCTGGCGAAGCTGGGCGCTTACGATTCCGGGCAGGTCGCCAGCTATCTGGCTTCTTCAAATCTGAAACCTAACGTTGATCGGGCCAGCGGCTCAACCGATTCGCAAAAAGCCAACGGCGTGGCGCTGGCGCTGGCGCTGAGCGGCGACGAATATCGCGTCGATATCGGCAGCACGCCGCTGGGTCAGGATCTGAATACCGTTGTGGGCGGCGTGAAGTGGTCGCCGAAGCTGACTAACTATCTGTCGCTGATTTTTACCGGCGAGCGTCGTTCGCTGACCGACAGCCTGCTCTCCTGGGTGGGGCTGAAGGATTCCTACTCCGGCAAAACCTGGGGTCAGGTGACCAAAAACGGCGGTACCCTGCAGCTCAGCTATGACGACGGCGATGCCGGTTTCTACGTCGGCGGCGGGGGCTATAGCTACCTGGGACAAAACGTCGCCAGCAATACCAGCATCAACGCCAACGCCGGGGTTTATCTGCGGCCTTACCACGATGAGTATCGTCAGTTGCAGACCGGGCTGAGTATGAGCTACATGGATTACTCGAAAAACCTGAGCTACTTCACCTACGGACAAGGGGGCTACTTCAGCCCGCAGAACTACGTCAGCGTGTCGCTGCCGGTAAGCCTGACGGAGAAATATGATAACTGGACGATGAAGCTTGGCGGTTCGGTGGGGTATCAATCTTACAGCCAGGATAAGAGCGCCTATTTCCCGACCAACGCCGAGTGGCAGCAAACGCTCGAGACCGCTGTGAGCAACGGTTTTGCCAAAGAGGCCTACTATTCAGCCACCTCGAAGAGCGGCATCGGCTATACCCTGCGCGCCGGCGCGGATTACAAAGTCAATAAACAGATGACGCTCGGCGGCCAGGTGGGTTATGACACCTTCGGCGATTACAACGAGAGCACCGCCGGCCTCTATATCCGCTACATGCTGGGAGATCGCTGATCGTGACGGACAATAATAATGCGCTGGTAATGGCCTGGTTTCAGCAGCAGCAAACCCCTGCCGGGTGGTTCGATCTGCTGCTGATTATGGTTGATGGCATGGTCAATAACGCGGGCGAGCTGGAGAGCCAGCCCTTTCTGCGGCAAATGGGCGAGGCGCTGGCCGATGAGCATCCGCTACCGGAGTCGGAAACGCTCGGTGAGCTGGAAGCCAATATGAATGCGCAGCTAAGCCGGTTTCAGTGGGGCGTAGTGAGCGTTGAGGTTAGCGATGACGGCCTGCGGTTACGCCATCAGGCGCTGCCGGTGAGCCGCGATGAAGCGCGCCGCGTCCGCTGGTGTAATGCGTTTTGTGCCATACTCGAGGGGCTTTATTCCCGCTGGCTACAGGGACAGGGCGGCGCGGCGCACGTGGTGTTACAGCGCGAGCGGCTGTTTTCGGTCTCTGACGTTCAGTTTCTTTACTTCCATCCCTGAAGGGTGAATTTATGTCCTTGCGTGCTTTAGCGACAGTCGTGGTGACGACGGTGATGATGCTTCCCCACGCGTGGGCCGATACGGCGTGGGAAAGCTATAAATCGCGTTTTATGATGCCGGACGGACGCATTATTGATACCGGCAACGGCAACGTCTCCCATACCGAAGGGCAAGGTTTTGCCATGCTGTTAGCGGTGGCTAATAACGATCGCCCCGCCTTTGACAAGCTATGGCAGTGGACCGATAAAACCCTACGTAACAAAGATAACGGGTTGTTTTACTGGCGCTATAACCCGGTGGCGCCCAATCCGGTGGCGGACAAAAACGATGCCACCGATGGTGATACCCTGATTGCCTGGGCGCTGCTGCGCGCGCAGCAGCAGTGGCATGAAAAATCCTACGGCAGCGCGTCGGATGCGATAACCGCTTCGCTCCTGAAGTCTACGGTGGTCACGTTTGCCGGTCGTCAGGTGATGCTTCCGGGCGCAAAGGGATTCTATCTCAACGACCACCTGAATCTTAACCCCTCCTACTTTATCTTTCCGGCGTGGCAGGCCTTCGCCGCGCGTACGCATCTAACCGCCTGGAGAAAGCTGCAGAGCGATGGCCAGGCGCTGCTGGGAAACATGGCGTGGGGGAAATCGCAGCTTCCCAGCGACTGGGTGGCCTTAAGAGCGGACGGTAAGATGGAGCCGGCAAAAGAGTGGCCGACGCGAATGAGCTTCGATGCGATCCGTATTCCGCTGTATGTCTACTGGAGTGACTCGAAAAGCAGCCTGCTGACGCCGTGGAAAAACTGGTTCCAGCGCTATCCGCGTCCGCAGACGCCGGCGTGGATAAACGTGAATACCGATGAAGTGGCGCCGTGGTTTATGACCGGCGGGCTGCTGGCGGTACGCGATTTAACCCTTGGCGAAGCGCAGGCCGATCCGCAGATTACGCCCCAGGACGACTATTACTCCGCCAGCCTGAAGCTGCTGGTATGGCTGGCAAATAAAGACCAGGCGTAAACTATGGAATGCGCCTCGAATAACGCAGTCGAGCCGGGTGCTGAAATCTGAAGGGCGCCGTAGAATCGTCGGCAAGCCGGGCTTGCCCGGTGAGGCGCAATGTTGCGGGGGCTTGAACCCCGGCGGCAGAGATGAATTGGTTGCTGGAAAGAGAAAACCCCCGCACGTTGTTTGGTATCAACCTGGCAACGTATCGGGGGCTACTCTCAAACCTGAACAATTTGAGGATAGCCGCGAACGGTTGCCATTGCAACAAGGCGGCTGTATGACGCTCGCTCAGTTGGGCCTGGTGCTGTGGGACGATCTGGCGGCTCCGGTGATTGCTGGCATTCTGGTCAGCATTATCGTGAGCCGGATGGATAACCGGAAGTAGCCGGGCGGTGGGTATCTGCCTGCCTTAGTGGCAGCATGCGCCCGAACGGGGCCGCAGGGGTAACAACCTGCGGCCTTTTTCGTTGTATTGCTGCAACAAAAAAGTTTCCTGGAATGCGTCTCGCACCGCGCGTAATGGCGGAGTGCGGGTACCCGATCGGGCCAGTAGAATCGTCAGCAAGCCGGGCTCGCCCGGTGAGGCGCAATGTTGCGGGGGCTTGAACCCCGGCGGCATAGAGAGATGGTTGCTGGAAAGAGAAAACCCCCGCACGTTGTTGGTATAAACCTGGCAACGTATCGGGGGCTAACCTCGCATCTAGACCATTCGAGGATAGCCGCGAACGGTTGCCATTGCAACAAGGCGGCTGTATGACGCTCGCTCAGTTGGGCCTGGTGCTGTGGGACGATCTGGCGGCTCCGGTGATTGCTGGCATTCTGGTCAGCATTATCGTGAGCCGGATGGATAACCGGAAGTAGCCGGCCGGTGGGTATCTGCCTGCCTTAGTGGCAGCATGCGCCCGAACGGGGCCGCAGGGGTAACAACCTGCGGCCTTTTTCGTTGTATTGCTGCAACAAAAAAGTTTCCTGGAATGCGTCTCGCACCGCGCGTAATGGCGGAGTGCGGGTACCCGATCGGGCCAGTAGAATCGTCAGCAAGCCGGGCTCGCCCGGTGAGGCGCAATGTTGCGGGGGCTTGAACCCCGGCGGCATCGATGGATGGGTTGCTGGAAAGAGAAATCCCCCGCACGTTGTTTGGTATCAACCTGGCAACGTATCGGGGGCTAATCTCGAACCTCAACAATTCGAGAATAGCCGCGAACGGTTGCCATTGCAACAAGGCGGCTGTATGACGCTCGCTCAGTTGGGCCTGGTGCTGTGGGACGATCTGGCGGCTCCGGTGATTGCTGGCATTCTGGTTAGCATTATCGTGAGCCGGATGGATAACCGGAAGTAGCCGGCCGGTGGGTATCTGCCTGCCTTAGTGGCAGCATGCACCCGAACGGGGCCGCAGGGGTAACATCCTGCGGCCTTTTTCGTTTATTGCGGATAAGGGACCCAACTGCCGCCGTTCAGCTGAACATACGGTTTCCCCTGGTATTGAATGACGATGGCGTTGGAGTTTTCCGACACCGCCGCGCTCTGCGGCAGGTTGGCAATATACTGCTGCCAGTTGATGTCGTTTTCGTCAAACATCTTGCCGTCGAGGGCGCGGACCACCAGCTCAGAAATCGCCAGGTAGCTGCTTGGCTGGTTGATGATAATCGGCGCATCGGGGTGTCTTGCCTTAATGCCGAAAAATTTCACCGCCGCCGGTACGTTAGTAATGGATGGGCTGGGAATATCGCGCAGGCCGGAAACCTGCATTTTGTCGCCTTTCAATGCCGCACCGTGTTCCGGTACGACGATGACCAGCACCTTACGCCCCGATCTCTCCAGTTCGGTGAAGAAATTATCCAGCTCATCGAAGAACTTCTGCGCACGGGCTTTATAGTCCGCGGTTTTGCTCTGGCCCGGATAGTGGTTACCGTCATGCAGCGGCAGCGTGTTGTAGAAGGTCGCCGTGCGCGGCGTATTCAGCTTATCCAGCGACTGCAGCCAGCGGTTCAGCGTCGCCTGGTCGTCATAGACCGGAGAGCCGTCAAAGCCCTGCAGAATGACCGGCAGGCCGCTTTGATCCATCAGCGGGCTCTGGATCCCGCCCAGCGAGCGAAGCTCCTTCAGGAAGTCGCCGAAGATACCGTTGTGGCCGAGCATCAGCTGCTGGGTGAAGCCCAGCTTCGCCAGGTTTTCAAACAGATAGCATTCGCTGCCCGATGGCTGATAAAGGTTCGCATGAGAGAGCTGGCCGCAGCTGGCGCGCAGCAGACGCGCCGCCGCCGGCCCGCTGTAAGAGGTCGCCGAGTTAAAGTTTTTGAACAGCAGGTCGAAATGCTTCCACAGCGGATGATCCATCAGCCCGGCCGCTTCAATATCCGACCATGAGAGCGAGCAGATGTTGATTATCAGCACATCAAACGGCTGGGCATCGGCCGGAAGCGCATCCGGGAAAGTGGTTTTACGTTTTTGCTCAGAAGCGTAAAAGGCATTCAGCCAGTTGGTGAGATTGGCCGACGTCGGCGGCTCGGTCTGCGGCGGAATATCGTTATTCGCCGGCGCAGTATTGGTCGCGATGGCCGTTCCGCCAGCCGTATTAACGGCGGTGTTCGCCGCCGCGGTCGTCGGCTGACCTGCCGGCCAAAGGCTGAAAGAGGGCAGCAGCGGACTGACCACCAGCCAGACCACGATCGCCGAGACGAAAACCGTCACTCGTAGCCACTGGCTGATAAACAGCCACAGGACCAGCAGCACGAAGAACGCGCCGACCATATTCCAGTTAATAAAGCGGGTCACCAGATCCCAGATATAGTCGGCGCTGAAGCCGGCAATCTGCGAGCCCTGGCTGGCAATGCTTTCCGGGCCGGGCAGCCAGGTGTCGTGCCAGAACAACATAAAACCCAGCGGGATCGCTATCCAGTGGCGGATACGGTGCAGCTTATACTGCGGAATTGGCACCAGCAGGAAGGCCAGAAACACCAGGTTTAACATGGGATGAAAATTGAGGTATCCGCCCCATAGCAATGCGAACTTCACCAGAAAGTAGAAGTTCCAGCCAGATAAGCCTCGCCAGTACCGCCAGAGCGGAAGCGACGCGGTGGGTGTTTTGGGTTTGGTCATTTCGTTGATTTGCCTTGCCTGGATGTCGCTTCCCGGCGCAGCACGCCAGCCGGTTTGACATAACGGGGTTTAAAGAACATCAGTCTTAATGTGGTGCGAATACGCCGCTGGTAGTGGCGCGTCAGGTATCCCAGCGGGAAGAACAGCAGGGCGCACAGGACGACCAGCTGAATAATATCGGCGATAGACATCATAAGGTTGGCTCCCCATCAATGGACAGACGGTGCGCCTCGGGGTTGCGCCGCCAGCTTCGCCCGTCATGGGTGGCGTTGATGGTTTCATTTTTGCCAAGCGAAATGGGCAGCGGCGTGTTCCAGTTCTCCGGCAGAATCCCGCGCATCTGCATGATTTCAGCCGTTATTTGCTTATCTTCAAACCAAATCATGCGGTTAGAAAAAATATCGCCGGTTGGTAAAGGGAAAATATGGTTTAACGCGGTATCCAGGTCGTTCACCCGGCAAAATGACAGAAACAGCACCAGGCGGTTGTTGCCGATGGTCATAATGTCGCCCATACGGTTGGGCTTACACAGCGTCAGCGCCTGCTCTACGCGCAGGCCGGGCGCCGGGCGCAGCGCCACCATTACGCCTTTGCCATCGGCGGGCAGCATGGTGTTGGCCATAATATTGTGCACCGCTTCGCAGAAGTCCCCCCATTTCTGGTAGCCGCGCAGTTTTAGCGGCTGGCTCCAGGTCAGCAGAGTATTAAAATCTTCCGGGATATGGCGAGTAAACTGCTGTTTTTGAACGCTTTCTATAAGCGTGAGGCAGCGGGATAACGGCGCGCCGCTGGGAATAACCATATTGGCGCCGCTGCTCAGCAGCAGGCGTTCATCGGTGGCGCGCAGGCTCGGCGTTTGCTCGCGGACGACGATTTTTAACGCGCTGCCGCGCTGGCGGCGCAGGGTATGGATATAGCGTCCCAGCTGTTCAATCTGTTCGTTCTGGGTAATGGAGAAGATCAGCGTTGCCGCCTGCGCCATCCTCCCGGCGTTGAAAACGGCGTCGTTGGTATCGAACAGCGTCCAGTATTCGGATAGCGCGGGGGCACCTTCCAGTACGCGCAGATTGCTAAGAATGACTTTTTCGTCGCTGCGCGGTTGCACCACCGTTTCTTCATCCTGTGCCAGCCGCCAGCCGTTTTCATCCTGAAGAACAATGAGCTGCTGCCGGGCGCTGATGCCTTTTTCACTCCCCCACCAGGCGATATCGAACAGGTGGTTATCCCCCTGGTAACGAATACTTGCCAGGCCGGAAAGCGAACGGTACTCGCGTAATAAAGGGGAGAGTTGCTTATCGATATCGTGCCCGGAATTAAGTACTAGTAATGAACAACGATGATAATTAGTCCATCGATACGATTTCTCAACCCAATTGCATAAATCATCGCTTTTTATATTCTGCCAGGCATTTTCAGCGCATAGCAGAATAAACAAATAATTGCCAGGTTCGAGGGAACAAACTAAATCGCGGTGCATTTCTTGCAGCCCCTCAGCACGGTTCGGCATGCTAAATAACGCCACCTTTTCTGGCCCGCAATTTTTCTCTAGTTCAATGATTTTATTTGGGTTATCACCCATGACTATCGCCGCAACCTGGCTCTGTTTATCCTGGGCCGCCAGCGTATGGTTGAGCAGGCTTACCGCGTCGGCATAGCGGTCGACATTCAGCCACCATACTCCACCCACGGGCATATGGCGTACTTCGTCCCATAATGATGAAATACCCAAAGAATATACGATATCCACGGCGTCCCTCGTGAGACTTGATTTACACTTGATTAGTTTACTAGCGAAAGCGTCAGAGTAAACCTAACATTGAAATTAAAGGACATCAGTTTTAGCATGTAAACATATTTTAAGGATGATCTTACGCCTCTCGGTTTAATTTATTGTATTTTCCAACGGACAGAGAAATGCCAGCAAAAGAGCCTGCTGTACCCACCGATGCGACTTTGGGCTACACGTTTCAAAATGATTTCCTGGCGTTAAGCCGGGCATTTTCCCTGCCTGATATTCACTACCACGATATTTCCCGACGCGAGCAGTTAACCGCGGCGCTAAAACGCTGGCCATTACTGGCTGAATTAGCAGAGAAAAAGTAAGGAAGCCGTCGATGGCGATTCTGGGATTACAGGGCGTGCGCGGCGGTACCGGCACCACGTCGATTACCGCTGCGCTGGCCTGGGCGCTGCAATTACTCGGTGAAACCGTACTGGTGGTGGACGCCAGCCCGGACAACATGTTGCGCTTTTTTTTCAACGTCGATTTCAGCCACAAAGCGGGCTGGGCGCGCGCCACGATCGACGGCAGCGACTGGCGCGACGCCGGTCTGCGCTACACCTCGCATATCGATCTTTTGCCCTTTGGGCAGCTGACGCCGGGCGAGCGCGCGAACATTGACCAGCTTCAGCCGACGCTGGTGCCGATGGCCGGGATGGTGCAGAAGCTTCATCAGCAGGGCGATCACCGCTGGCTGCTGATTGACCTGCCGGACGGTTACTCGCCGCTGACCCGCTCCCTCATTGACGTCTGCGACCGCACGCTGGTCATCGTGCATCCGGACGGCAACAGCCATATTCGCCTGCATCAGCAGGCGCTGCCGGTCAATAGCGATATTTTGATTAACGATCTGCGCGTCGGCAGCCAGCTGCAGGAGGATTTGTATCAGCTGTGGCTGGAGAGCCAGCGCCGCATTCTGCCGGTGACTATCCATCGTGATGAGGCGATGGCGGAGTGTCTGGCGGCGAAGCAGCCGCTCGGCGAGTACCGGCAGGACTCTCTGGCGGCGGAGGAGATACTGACGCTGGCCAACTGGTGTCTGCTGCACTACGCCGGGAAGGGGGCGGAATGATTCGCCTGAGCACCTTACTGCTGGCGCCGCCGGTCGGGAAACGGCTGAACGAGCGCTATCGCGACTATCGCCAGCACGGCGCGTCGTGGCTGTCGGCCGCGCTGGGCTGCCTGTGGGCATCTCTGGCATGGGCGTTTATGCCGCTGGAAACGCCGCGCTGGCAGGCTATTCGCGAACGTCACGGCGAGTTTTTCCCGCATATTAATCCGCATCGGCCGCGCCCGCTGGACCCGATTCGCTACCTGCTGCAGTGCGTGTGGCTGCTGGCGACGCGGGTGCCGGAGCCGGATAAAAAGATCAACTGGCGTTCGCTGGCGGCGCTGGAAGGCGTCCAGGGGCGCTATGCCCAGTGGCTGGAAAAGCTGCCGGAAAAGGTTAACGCCCGCACCGGTCACCTGGATAAGCATAAAGAGCTGGCTCACCTGTCGCCAAAGCTGCGGCGGTTTATTCTGGGCACGATAACCTTTTTCTCGCTAATCCTCGCGCTGCTCTGTATTACCCAGCCGTTTAACCCGCTCTCGCAGTTTATTTTCCTGCTGCTGCTGTGGGGCGTGGCGCTGCTGGTGCGCCGCATTCCGGGACGCTTTTCGGCCCTGATGCTGATTGTGCTGTCGCTGACCGTCTCCTGCCGCTACATCTGGTGGCGCTACACCTCGACGCTCAACTGGGATGATCCCGTGAGCCTCGTGTGCGGGATAATTCTGCTGTTCGCCGAAACCTACGCCTGGGTGGTGCTGGTGCTGGGGTATTTCCAGGTCGTCTGGCCGCTGAACCGTCAGCCGGTCCCGCTGCCGGAGGATATGGCGCAGTGGCCGACGGTCGATATTTTCGTGCCGACCTACAACGAAGACCTCAACGTGGTGAAAAACACCATTTACGCTTCCCAGGGGATCGACTGGCCGAAGGACAAGCTCAATATCTGGATCCTCGACGACGGCGGGCGCGAAGAGTTCCGCCAGTTCGCCAAAGACGTCGGGGTGCACTACATCGCCCGCACCACCCACGAACACGCGAAAGCCGGGAATATCAACAACGCCCTGAAGTACGCCAAGGGCGAGTTCGTGTCGATTTTTGACTGCGACCACGTGCCGACCCGCTCGTTCCTGCAGATGACCATGGGCTGGTTCCTGAAAGAGAAAGAGTTGGCGATGATGCAGACGCCGCACCACTTCTTCTCCCCGGACCCGTTTGAGCGCAACCTGGGACGATTCCGCAAAACGCCGAACGAAGGCACGCTGTTTTATGGCCTGGTGCAGGACGGGAACGACATGTGGGACGCGACCTTCTTCTGCGGCTCCTGCGCGGTGATCCGCCGCGGCCCGCTGGATGAAATCGGCGGCATTGCCGTGGAAACGGTGACTGAAGACGCCCACACTTCTCTGCGCCTGCACCGTCGCGGGCACACTTCAGCCTACATGCGTATCCCGCAGGCGGCCGGTCTGGCGACGGAGAGCCTGTCGGCGCATATTGGCCAGCGCATCCGCTGGGCCCGCGGGATGGTACAAATTTTCCGCCTTGATAACCCCTTGTTTGGCAAAGGGCTGAAGCTGGCGCAGCGCATCTGCTACGTCAACGCGATGCTGCACTTTCTGTCCGGTATTCCGCGGCTGATCTTCCTGACCGCGCCGCTGGCGTTTCTGCTGCTGCACGCCTATATCATCTATGCGCCAGCGCTGATGATCGCCCTGTTCGTGCTACCGCATATGATTCACGCCAGCCTGACCAACTCGAAGATTCAGGGCAAATACCGCCACTCTTTCTGGAGCGAGATCTATGAAACGGTGCTGGCGTGGTATATCGCGCCGCCGACCTTTGTCGCGTTGATTAACCCGCATAAGGGCAAATTCAACGTGACGGCAAAAGGCGGACTGGTGGAGGACGAGTACGTCGACTGGGTGATCTCTCGTCCCTATATCTACCTCGTGCTGCTGAATCTGGTCGGCGTCGGGGTGGGGATCTGGCGCTTTATGTACGGCCCGGAAAACGAAATTCTGACCGTCTGGGTGAGCATTATCTGGGTGTTCTATAACCTGATTATTCTCGGCGGCGCGGTGGCGGTCTCGGTTGAAAGCAAGCAGGTGCGGCGATCGCACCGCGTGGAGATGTCGATGCCGGCGGCGATTGCCCGCGATGACGGGCACCTGTTCTCCTGTACCGTCCATGATTACTCAGACGGGGGCCTTGGGGTCAAGATTCACGGCGAGGCGCAGGTGCTGGAAAGCCAGCACGTCAAGCTGTTGCTGAAACGCGGGCAGCAGGAGTACGCCTTCCCGGTGCGGGTCGCGCGGGTCAACGGCAGCGAGGTCGGGCTACAGCTGCTGCCGTTAAGCAATCAACAGCATATTGATTTTGTACAGTGTACGTTTGCCCGCGCAGATACGTGGGCGCTTTGGCAGGATAGCTTCCCGGAAGATAAGCCGATGGAAAGCCTGCTGGATATCCTGAAGCTGGGGTTCCGTGGATATCGTCACCTGGCGGAGTTTTCTCCGCCGTCGGTGAAGGTTATTTTCCGCTCGCTCACCATGCTGGTGGCCTGGTTTGTCTCGTTTATTCCGCGCCGTCCGGAACGCGCAGCGGCGACACTCTCGGCAGAACCGGCGATGGCTCAACAATGATGATAATGCGATGAACAGAAAACTCTCTTTGATTTGTGCAGTAGCGGTGGGTATTAGCGGATGGTCTCCCTTCGCTTCGTATGCGGAACCGACGGCGGCGGCGACTCAGGCCGCGCCGACGACGACGGTGCCCGGTATCGCTGGTACGGTGGCGGACAGCCAGCCCACGGCGACGCTTGCCGATCCGGCAGCGCCGGTGGTGGTGCTGGATAACGCTCCGACCCGCGACGTGAAGCTGACCTTCGCCAAAATCGCCCCGCCTCCGGGCAGCATGGTGCTGCGCGGCGCGCGCCCTGAGGGGTCGGTAGAGTTCGGTATGCGCAGCGATGAAGTGGTGGCAAAAGCGCTGCTGAATCTCGACTACACGCCCTCTCCGTCGCTGCTGCCGGTGCAGTCGCAGCTGAAGGTGTATCTTAACGATGAGCTGATGGGCGTGCTGCCGGTCACCAAAGAGCAGTTGGGTAAAAAAGTCAGCGCGCAGATCCCTATCGATCCGCTCTATATCACCGACTTTAACCGCGTGCGCCTTGAGTTTGTCGGCCACTATCGCGATGTCTGTGAAAACCCGGCCAGCAGCACCTTGTGGCTGGACGTCGGTCGCGAAAGCTATCTGGATTTAACCTACCAGTCGCTGAACGTGCGCAACGATCTTTCGCATTTCCCGATACCGTTCTACGATTCGCGCGATAACCGCCAGCTGACGCTACCGATGGTCTTCGCCTCCGCGCCGGGTGTCCTGCAGCAGCAGGCAGCGGCCATCGTCGCCTCCTGGTTCGGCAGCAAGGCGGGCTGGCGCGGCCAGCAGTTCCCGGTGCAGTTCAACGCGCTGCCGGACCGTAACGCCATTGTGTTTGCGACCAACGATAAGCGCCCTGACTTCCTGCGCGAGCATC
Source organism: Klebsiella michiganensis (assembly GCF_015139575.1). GTDB lineage: Bacteria > Pseudomonadota > Gammaproteobacteria > Enterobacterales > Enterobacteriaceae > Klebsiella > Klebsiella michiganensis. The sequence continues at coordinate 255,332 of NZ_AP022547.1, forward strand.
CGCCGGTTAAGGCGCCGACGATTGAAATGATCGACCACCCGGATAATCCGTACGTCAAGCTGCTGGTGGTCTTCGGGCGGGATGACAACGACCTGCTGCAGGCAGCGAAGGGGATAGCCCAGGGCAATATTCTGTTCCGCGGCAGCAGCGTGACGGTTGACGATGTCAAACAGCTGCAGGCGCGTAAACCCTACGATGCGCCGAACTGGGTGCGTACCGATCGGGCGGTGACCTTTGCCGAGCTGAAAACCTACGAACAGCAGCTGCAATCCAGCGGCCTGGTGCCGGACTCCATCAACGTAGCGCTGAACCTGCCGCCGGACCTCTACCTGCTGCGCGCCAACGGCATCGATATGAACCTGAACTATCGCTACACCATGCCGCCTATCAAGGACAGCTCGCGCATGGATATCAGCCTGAACGATCGGTTCTTACAGTCCTTCAGCCTCAACAGCTCGCAGGATGTGAATAAGCTGATACTACGCCTGCCGGTGCTGCAGGGGCTGCTGGACGGCAAAACGGAAGTGACGATCCCGGCATTGCGCCTCGGCGCCATGAATCAGCTGCGCTTTGACTTTCAGTATATGAACCCGATGCCGGGCGGTTCTATCGATAACTGTATTACCTTCCAGCCGGTGCAGAACCACGTGGTGATAGGCGACGACTCGACCATCGATTTCTCGAAGTACTATCACTTTATGGCGATGCCGGATCTGCGCGTATTTGCTAACGCGGGCTTCCCGTACAGCCGGATGGCCGATCTCGCCGATACCCTGGTCGTGGTGCCCAAATCGCCGACCGAGGGCCAGGTTGCCACGCTGTTGGAGACGGCCGGCGGCATTGGCGCGCAAACCGGCCTGGCGGCCATTAACCTGCGCATGACCGACGACGGCAGCCAGATTAAGGACAAAGACGCCGATCTGCTGCTGATTGGCTCCATTCCGCAGGCGCTGAAGGACGATACGAAAATCAACCTGCTGGTTGAAGCGACCAAAAGCTGGGTGAAAACGCCGATGCGCCACTACGATCTGGCCAGCATCTATCCAGATACCGAGGCCAGAACGCCGAATACCCGCACCGACGTCACGTCGACCGGGCCGATGGCGGCGATTATTGGCTTCCAGTCGCCGTACAACGATCAGCGCAGCGTCGTGGCGCTGCTGGCCGACAGCCCGCGCGGCAACGAACTGCTGACTCAGGCGCTTAACGACAGCGGTAAACGCGCGGCGATGTTTGGTTCCGTTGCGGTGATTCGTGAGTCGGGCGTCAACAGCCTGAGGGTGGGCGATATTTACTATATCGGGCACCTGCCGTGGTTCGAACGTATCTGGTTTGCGCTCTCCAGCCATCCGGTGCTGCTGGCTATTCTGGCCGCGGTCAGCATCGTCCTGCTGGCATGGGTGCTATGGCGCATGCTGCGTATTATCAGCCGTCGCCGCCTCGACCTTGATGATGAGTAATTGATGATGAACGCGGTGCGCGGTGTGGTGTTATCGGTATTGATGCTGGCGGCGGCGCAGGTGAGCGCCGCCTGCCAGTGGCCGGCCTGGGAGCAGTTTAAAAAAGAGTACGTCAGCGCCGAAGGGCGAATTATCGACCCCAGCGATGCGCGAAAAATCACCACCTCGGAAGGGCAAAGCTACGGGCTGTTCTTTGCTCTGGCGGCTAACGATCGCGACGGCTTCCGCAAGCTGTTCGAGTGGACGCAAAACAACCTTGCCGAGGGCGATTTGCGCGCGCATCTCCCGGGCTGGCTGTGGGGGAAAAAGAGCGATGACGAGTGGACGGTGCTGGACAACAATTCAGCCTCGGACTCCGATTTGTGGATAGCCTGGGCGCTGCTGGAGGCCGGACGTCTGTGGGACACGCCTCAGTACACCGAGGTAGGCAAGGCGCTGCTGGCGCGCATTGCCGACGAAGAGGTCGCCACCGTACCGGGGCTGGGGCCGATGATTCTGCCGGGGAGAGTCGGCTTCGTCGATGACCGCGGCTGGCGTTTTAATCCCAGCTATCTGCCGCCGCAGCTGGCGACCTACTTTGCCGCGTTTGGCGCTCCCTGGCCGAAGATACGCGACGGCAATCTGCGTCTGCTGCTGGAAACCGCGCCGAAAGGTTTTTCGCCTGACTGGGTGCGTTACGAAAAAAGCAAAGGCTGGCAGCTGAAAGCGGATAAACCCATTATCGGCAGCTATGACGCCATTCGCGTCTATCTGTGGGCCGGTATGCTCGATGACGGCGATAAGCAAAAAGCTCGCCTGCTGGCGCGTTTTAAACCGATGGCGACCCGGACAATTGACCAGGGCGTGCCGCCGGAAAAAACCAACATCGCGACCGGTAAAACTACCGGCAACGGTCCGGTTGGCTTCTCCGCTGCGCTACTGCCTTTCTTGCAGAAGGAAGATGCACGCGCCATTCAGCGCCAGCGCGTCGCCGATAACTATCCCGGCGCGGATGCTTACTACAGCGCGGTCCTGACCCTTTTCGGCCAGGGATGGGATCAACACCGTTTTCGCTTCACCGCCGGTGGCGAATTACGGCCTGACTGGAACCAGGAATGCACAAGTTCTCACTAAGCTTATTCACCCTCTCCTTAGGCGTCGCGCTGATGCCGCTGGCGCACGCCGCGACTACGCCTGTTCAGGAACATCTACTGGAGCAGGTCCGCCTCGGCGAGGCCAGCAAACGTGAGGATTTGGTGCGCCAGTCGCTCTATCGCCTGGAATTGATCGACCCGAATAACCCGGACGTTGTTGCCGCGCGGATGCGCTATCTTCTCCGCCAGGGCGATACCGCCGGCGCGAAGCAGCAGCTGGAGCGTCTGGCGAAGCTGGCGCCGGAATCGCCCGAGCTGAAAGCCTCGCGTGACGAAATGAAAAGCAGCACCGGCGATGGTCGCCAGGAGCTGCAGCAGGCTCGTCTGCTGGGCGTGGCCGGGAAGGTTGATGAGGCCATCGCCGCTTACGAGAAGCTGTTTAACGGCGTTCCTGATGATGATGACGCGGCGATTGAGTACTGGACGCTGGTGGCGCGGCTGCCCGCCCGTCATAACGAAGGCATCAATCAGCTGAAAAGACTCAACGCCCGCTTGCCGGGCAACGTCCCGCTGCAAACGGCGCTGGCGAAACAGATGTTTGGCGATAATAAGCCGGAAGAGGGATTTGCTTATCTGGAGCAGATGTCCCGCTCGGCGGCGGGACGCGGTATCGCGGCGGACATCTGGTTTAACGAAGTGAAAAGTATGCCGGTCAGCCGGGCCAGCGTGCAGGCGCTGCAGCGCTTTCTCATGCAGTTTCCCACCGGTTCCACCTCGGCGAATGCCCGCGTCCTGCTCGCTCAGCAGCAGACGCAGCTAAAAGACCCGACGTTCCGCGATCGCGCAGAGGGGCTGGCGGCGGTGAAGGCCGGGAAAGGTTCGGTGGCCGTGGCCGATTTGCAGCAGGCTGTGCGGGCGGATGCCAAAGACAGCGACGCGGTTGGCGCATTGGGGCAGGCGTACTCCCAGCGCGGCGATCGGGCGCGGGCGGTTGCCCAGTTGAGTAAAGCCATCAAAATGGACCCGGATAGCCCGAGCCGCGATAAGTGGGACAGCCTGCTCAAGACTAACCGCTACTGGCTGCTGATTAAGCAGGGCGATAGCGCCCTCAAAAGCGGCCAGCTGGCGCAGGCGCAAAATCATTACGCCCAGGCGCAGCGCATAGACAATACCGACAGCTATGCGGTGCTGGGGCTGGGGGACGTGGCGGCGGCGCGTAAAGAAAACGCGGCGGCGGAGCGCTACTACCAGCGCGCGCTGAGAATGGATCGCGGCAACAGCCTGGCGGTGCGCGGTCTGGCGAATCTGTATCGCGCCGAATCGCCGGAAAAAGCCAGCGCGTACATCGCCAGCCTGTCGCCGGGCCAGCGGCGCAGCATTGATGATATCGAACGCAGCCTGACGAACGATCGGCTGGAGAAACAGGCCGAAGCGCTGGAGAGCCAGGGCAACTGGGCGCAGGCGGCGGAAGTGCAGCGCAGACGGCTGGCGCTGGATCCGGATAGCGTATGGATCGCCTACCGCCTGTCGCGGGATCTGGTCAGCGCGGGCAGCCGCAGCGAAGCCGATGCCATCATGCGCGCGATGGTCAACCGCCAGCCCGGCGATGCCGACCGGGTTTACGCCTACGGCCTCTATCTATCCGGGAATAATCAGGATGAGATGGCGCTGGCGCAGATTAACGCCCTGCCGCGCGGGCAGTGGACGGACAATATTCGCGAGCTGGAGGCGCGCCTGCAAAGCGATAACGTGTTGCGCCAGGCGAATCAGCTGCGCGATAGCGGCCAGGAAGCCCGGGCGATCGCCCTGATTAACCAGCAGCCGACGTCGGTGCGCTACGCGCTCACGCTGGCGGACTGGGCGCAGCAGCGCGGCGACAGCCAGACGGCGATTGCTGAATATCAGCGGGCGCTGGGGCAGCAGCCTGACAACGGCGATGCGCGTCTGGGCCTGGCGGAAGTGTATCTTGCCGATGGCGATAAAAACGCCGCCCGCGCCCAGGTGGCGCAGCTCAAGGGCGAAGACATCGATTCTATCAATATGCAGCGGCGTATCGCCCAGGCGCAGGCCGGGTTGGGTGATCGCGCTCAGGCGCAGCAAACCTTCGCCCGCATCGTTCCGCAGGCGAAAGCGCAGCCGCCGTCAATGGAAAGCGCGCTGGTGCTGCGCGACGCCGCGCGTTTCCAGGCGCAGAACGGCGAGCCGCAGCAGGCGCTGGAAGGCTATAAAGATGCAATGGTGGCCTCCGGCGTCGCCCGCGAGCGCCCGCAGGATAACGACACCTTTACGCGGCTGACGCGTAACGATAGCAGCGATGACTGGCTGAAGCGCGGGATCCGCAGCGACGCGGCGGATCTTTATCGTCAGCAGGATCTTAACGTCACCCTCGAACATGATTACTGGGGCTCCAGCGGTACCGGCGGCTATTCCGACCTGAAAGCCCATACCACGATGCTGCATGTGGATGCGCCGCTGGCCGACGGGCGAATGTTCTTCCGTACCGATCTGGTTAATATGGATGCCGGGAGTTTTTCGACGAACAGCGACGGCAGCTATTCGCCGAGCTGGGGCACCTGCGGTGAAATCGCCTGTAGCGGCGGCAGCAAACATCAGAGCGATAGCGGCGCCAGCGTCGCGGTGGGCTGGAAGAACGATACCTGGAGCGGCGATATCGGCACCACGCCGATGGGCTTTAACGTCGTTGATGTGGTGGGCGGCCTGAGCTACAGCAGCGACGTTGGCCCGCTGGGCTACACCGTGAACCTCCACAGACGCCCCATCTCCAGCTCGCTGCTGGCCTTTGGCGGGCAGAAGGATAACCCTAACGACGGCCATACCGGCAAGACCTGGGGCGGGGTGCGCGCCGACGGCGGCGGTCTGAGTCTGAGCTACGATAAAGGCGAGGCCAACGGCGTCTGGTCTTCGCTGGGCGTCGACCAGTTGACCGGGAAAAACGTCGCCGACAACTGGCGCGTGCGCTGGATGACCGGCTACTACTATAAAGTGGTTAACGAAGATAACCGCCGGGTCACCGTCGGCCTGAACAATATGCTCTGGCACTATGATAAGGATCTCAGCGGCTATACGCTGGGTCAGGTCGGTTACTACAGTCCGCAGGAATATGTCTCCTTCTCGGTGCCGGTCACCTGGCGTCAGCGGACGGCGAACTGGTCATGGGAGCTGGGGGGCTCGGTGTCGTGGTCCCACTCGCGCACCAAAACCGAGGCGCGCTATCCGCTGCTCAATTTGATTCCTTCGCAGTATCGTCATGATGCCAGCCAGCTCACGGAAGAAGGCAGCAGCAGTTCTGGCGTCGGCTATACCGCACGGGCGCTGATTGAACGACGGGTGACCAGCAACTGGTTTGTCGGGGCGGCGGTGGATATCCAGCAGGCGAAGGATTACACCCCGAGCCATGCGCTGCTGTACGTTCGCTATTCGGCTTCCGGCTGGCAGGGCGATATGGATATGCCGCCGCAGCCGTTGGTTCCTTATGCCGACTGGTAGCAGATTAGGCTGAATTATGCGACAGGGCGCCACTCCACGGCGCTCTTCGCGTATACTCGTTGCCTCCGGCCAGGCAGCCCGATTTCCCCTCCGGTGGCGCGGAAGCTGCATAGCGCGCTGCATCCCGGAGGCGGCGCCAGGGGCGCCTTGTCCGGGCTACCGGCCCGATGGTGGTTGTGAGCGTGTAGCCCGGGTAAGGCGTCAGCCGCCACCCGGGAATGTTCCCCGGTCGCGCTGTGCTTACCGGGGCTACCGGCCGCGCCGCCTGCGGGTTTTGTAGCCCGGACAGGCGCATTGCGCCGCCTCCGGGAAAGCGTCCCGATGGCGGCTGTGAACGTGTAGGCCGGGCAATTTTGTAGCCCGGGTAAGGCGTCAGCCGCCACCCGGGAATGTTCCCCGGTCGCGCTGTGCTTACCGGGGCTACCGGCCCGCGCCGCCTGCGGATTTTGTAGCCCGGACAGGCGCATTGCGCCGCCTCCGGGAAAGCGTCCCGATGGCGGCTGTGAACGTGTAGGCCGGGCAATTTCGTAGCCCGGGTAAGGCGTCAGCCGCCACCCGGGAATATTCCCCGGTCGCGCTATGCTTACCGGGGCTACAGGTCGGTGCTGCCTGCGGGTTTTGTAGCCCGGACAGGCGCATTGCGCCGCCTCCGGGAAAGCGGCCTGATGGCATTGCTTCGCGCCTTGCGGGCGTGAGCGAACAATTTGAGTATATAATCAGCCTGATAACGATCGGTGAGAGGGACCTATACCCGATATGCGTTCAGTTTCAGTGGAGAACCCCGTTGCGCGTCAGCCGTTCACTTACAATTAAACAGATGGCGATGGTCGCGAGCGTGTCCATGGCGTTTGTACTGGTCTTCTGTTCTATTCTGCTGTTCCACTTTGTTCAGCAGAGTCGTTTTACCACGGCCACGCAGTTAGAAAGCATCGCGCGTTCCGTTCGCGAACCGCTGTCAGCGGCTATCCTGAAAGCCGATATCCCTGAGGCGGAAGCCATTCTGAGCCGTATTCAACCCGCAGGCATCGTCAGCCGGGCGGATGTTGTCCTGCCCAATCAGTTCCAGGCGCTGCGGATGCGCTTTATCCCCGAGCGCCCGGTACCGGTAACCATCACCCGTATGTTTGAACTGCCGGTACAGATTTCGCTGCCTATCTACTCCCTTGAACGGCCCGCTAATCCACAGCCGCTGGCCTATCTGGTGCTCCAGGCCGACTCATACCGCATGTATAAATTCGTCATGAGCGCGCTGGCGACGTTAGTGACCGCTTACTTGCTTCTGGTGCTGATGCTGACGGTGGCGATCACCTGGTGCATCAACCGTCTGATGGTACGACCGCTGCGTAAAATCGCCCGTGAGCTAAACGATGTCCCGCAGCACGAGCGTTTGGGCCATCAGCTCACGCTGCCGCGTCTCCATCATGACGATGAAATCGGCATGCTGGTGCGCAGCTACAACCGTAATCAGCAGACGCTGCTGCGCCTGCACGACGAACTCTCTTTGCAATCGACCCGTTTTCCGGTATCCGAGCTGCCGAACAAAGCCTTTCTAATGGCCATGCTGGAGCAAACCGTCGCGCGCCCGCAGGCCTCGGCGCTGCTGATTATCGCCTGCGAAACGCTACAGGATACCGCTGGCGTACTGAAAGAGACGCAGCGTGAAATGCTGCTGCTAACCCTGGTTGAAAAGCTGCGGGCGATTATTCCGGCGCAGATGGTGCTGGCTCAGGTGAGCGGCTACGACTTCGCGATTCTGGCCCACGGCATTGACGAACCCTGGCAGGCGGTGACGTTAAGTAAGCAAGTACTCACTGTCTTAAATGAACGTTTGCCGCTGCACGGCATCCAGCTGCGCCCCTGCGCCAGCGTCGGTATCGCGATGTTTAACGGCGAAATTAACGCCGAACAGCTCTACCGTCGGGCGTTTTCCGCCGCCGTAACCGCGCGTCGTAAAGGGAAAAACCAGATTGAGTTCTTCGATCCGCAGCAGATGGAAAAAGCGCAGCGCCGCTTAATGGAAGAGCACGATATTCTGACGGCGCTTGATAACCAGCAGTTTGCCATCTGGCTGCAGCCGCAGGTGGATACCCACAGCGGCGAGGTGTGCGGTGCGGAAGTGCTGCTGCGTCAGCGTCAGGCGGACGGCAGCTGGTCGCTGCCGGGCGATCTGATTGAGCGTATCGAAGCCTGCGGGCTGATGGTGCCGGTCGGCTACTGGGTGATGGAAGAGGCCTGCCGGCAGCTTGCCGCCTGGCAAAATCAGGGGATCATGTTGCCGCTGTCGGTCAACGTGTCGTTGCTGCAACTGCTGCATCACGATCGCGGCGAGGAGATGCTGGCGCTGCTGGCGCGCTATCGTATCGCGCCGGGGACGCTGGTACTGGAAGTCACTGAAAGCCGTCGGATAGACGACCCGCAGGCGATTATTTCCCTGCTGCGTCCGCTGCGTGAAGCGGGCGTGCGGATTGCCCTCGATGACTTTGGTATGGGCTACGCGGGCTTGCGCCAGCTGCAGCATATTAAATCGCTGCCGGTAGACATCCTGAAAATCGATAAAGTCTTTATCGATATGCTGCCCGATGACATCAGCATGGTGCCCGCGATTATCCAGTTGGCGCGGGGGCTGAATCTGCACATTGTCGCGGAGGGCGTCGAAACCGATACCCAGTATCGCTGGCTGCAGGAGGCGGGCGTCGAGACGGTGCAAGGGTATCTTTTTGGCTGCGCCATGCCGCCTGAGGCTTTTATGGCCCGTTTTTTACCCGGTGATGTTGAGGATGCAAGTTTGTAACAACATTGTTAGCTTATGCGAGTCAGTTCAAATAAATTAACAATTGCATTGCAATTTCATCACTCGTTATTTCTGAAATGTTTCATGGGTGTTATTTTTAAGCCACGGACGCAATACCCCCTCAAGGTCTGTGGTTATCTCCAAAGGACACCCTATGAAAATCTCTTTCTTTAAAAGCCTCTATGTCCAGGTTCTCTCGGCCATAGCGATCGGTATTCTGCTGGGCCATTTTTACCCGGAACTGGGTGCGCAGATGAAACCCCTCGGCGATGCCTTCGTTAAGCTGATTAAAATGATTATTGCCCCGGTTATCTTCTGTACCGTCGTGACGGGGATTGCCGGGATGGAGAGCATGAAAGCCGTCGGCCGCACCGGGGCGGTGGCGCTGCTCTACTTTGAAATCGTGAGCACTATTGCGCTGATCATCGGCCTGATCATTGTAAACGTGGTGCAGCCCGGCGCGGGAATGAACGTTGACCCGGCGACCCTCGACGCGAAGGCCGTGGCGGTTTACGCCGAACAGGCGAAAGATCAGGGCATCGTAGCGTTCCTGCTCGATATTATCCCCGGCAGCGTGATTGGCGCTTTTGCCAGCGGTAACATTCTGCAGGTGCTGATGTTTGCGGTGCTGTTTGGTTTCGCGCTGCATCGCCTCGGCAGCAAAGGCCAGCTGATTTTTAACGTTATCGAAAGCTTCTCGCAGGTGATCTTCGGCATCATCAATATGATCATGCGCCTGGCGCCGATTGGCGCGTTCGGGGCCATGGCCTTTACCATTGGGAAATACGGCGTCGGTACGCTGGTGCAGCTTGGCCAACTGATCGTCTGCTTCTACATCACCTGCATCCTGTTTGTGGTGGTGGTGCTGGGGTCGATCGCCAAAGCCACCGGCTTCAGCATCTTTAAATTTATCCGCTATATCCGCGAAGAGCTGCTGATTGTCCTGGGGACCTCTTCGTCCGAGTCGGCGCTGCCGCGTATGCTCGATAAGATGGAGAAGCTGGGCTGCCGGAAGTCGGTGGTGGGGCTGGTGATCCCGACGGGGTACTCCTTTAACCTCGATGGCACCTCAATATACCTGACGATGGCGGCGGTGTTTATCGCCCAGGCGACGAACAGCCATATGGATATTTTCCATCAGATCACCTTGCTGGTGGTGCTGCTGCTCTCCTCAAAAGGCGCGGCGGGGGTGACGGGCAGCGGCTTTATCGTCCTTGCGGCGACGATTTCCGCCGTCGGGCACCTGCCGGTTGCCGGTCTGGCGCTCATTCTTGGCATCGACCGCTTTATGTCCGAGGCGCGCGCGCTGACCAACCTGGTGGGTAACGGCGTCGCGACCATCGTTGTCGCTAAATGGGTCAAAGAGCTGGACGCGAAACAGCTGGATGATGTGCTGAACAACCGTACTCCGGTAAGCAAATCGCACGAATTATCCTCATAAATCCATCTGTTAGGCCCGTTGTCCCTTGCTGGACTACGGGCTCCTGCGCATAATTAGGGGTCACTGTCGCTTGCGCGGCGGTGACCCTTATGTTTATTTCACGTCAACATGCGACATTTTCATCTCCGTGTGGTCTAACCGACGTACTTAACTCACCATATTTTTTCGGCGGCCCTCCCGTGGGCCGCTGTTGTAACCAGGATTGTTCATCAGGGGTTCACATGCAGGGCACAAAAATTCGACTCTTAACCGGTGGTTTGCTGATGATGGCGACGGTCGGCTATGTGCAGGCAGAAGCGCTCCAGCCGGACCCGGCCTGGCAACAGGGGACACTGGCGAATGGATTTCAGTGGCAGGTTTTAGCCACCCCGCAGCGTCCCAGCGATCGTATCGAAGTTCGCCTGTCCGTGAATATTGGCTCGCTGAGCGAAAGCACTCAGCAGAGCGGCTTTAGCCACTTTATCCCGCGCCTCGCGCTGACGCAAAACGGTGGCCTCCCGACCATGCAGGCCCGTTCGCTATGGCAGCAGAGTATTGACCCGAAGCGTCCTCTGCCGCCCGCCATCGTCTCTTATGACTACAGTTTGTTTAACCTGAGCATACCGAATAACCGTAACGACCTGCTGAAAGAGGCGCTGAGCTGGCTGGCCAGCGCCAGCGGTAAAATGTCGATCTCCCCGGAAACCGTCAACCACGCGCTGCAGGGCGAAGACATGGTGGCGACCTGGCCTGCGGATACCAAAGAAGGCTGGTGGCGCTATCGGCTGAAAGGCTCCACCATGCTGGGGCACGATCCGGCGGCGCCGCTGAAGCAGCCGGTGGATATTGCTCAGCTAAAAGAGTATTACCACAAGTGGTACACCCCGGATGCCATGACCCTGATTGTGGTCGGCAACGTGGATAGCCGCAGCGTCGCGGAACAAATCAACAAAACTTTCGGCGGCCTGAAGGGCAAGCGCGAAACGCCGGTGGCGGTTCCTACGCTGTCGCCGCTGCCGACGACGCCGGTCAGCATCATGACCGATGCGGTGCGCCAGGATAAGCTGTCGCTGATGTGGGATGCGCCGTGGCAGCCGATCCGCGACTCGGTCGCGCTGCAGCGCTACTGGCGCGACGATCTTGCCCGGGAAGCGCTGTTCTGGCACGTACAGCAGAATCTGAGCAAAAGTAATATCAAGGATATCGGCCTTGGCTTTGACTGCCGCGTGCTCTACCAGCGCGCCCAGTGCGCGATCAATATCGAATCGCCGGGCGAGCGCCTGAACGCCAACTTAACGACCGTGGCGCGCGAGCTGGCGAAAGTCCGCGATCGCGGCCTGCCGCAGGAGGAGTTTGACGCCCTGATCGCGCAGAAAAACCTCGAACTGCAGAAGCTGTTTGCCACCTATGCGCGCACCGATACGTACATCCTGATTAGCCAGCGGATGCGTTCGTTGCAAAATCAGGTGGTGGATATCGCGCCCGAGCAGTATCAGAAACTGCGCCAGGAGTTTCTCAATTCGCTGACGGTCGACATGCTGAATCAGTACCTGCGTCAGCAGCTGTCGCAGGATATGGCGCTGGTGTTGCAGCAGCCGCAGGGCGAGCCGGAATACAACATGAAGGAACTGCAGGCGACGTGGGAAAAGCTGATGGTGCCCGCGCCAGCGGCCGCAGCGGCGTCGAGCGCCGCCGGTGATGTTGTGGAAGGGCGTAACGAAGCGACGGATATCCCGCCAGCACAGTAAAGCAAAACCGGATAGCGTGGCTATCCGGTGAGGTTTATGGCTAATCTGTTTTACGTATTGCTGGATTGGCCCGGTGATTTTCCCGGAGGCGGCGCTGGGGCGCCTTATCCGGTCTAATGCCAGCGCCAGACAGTAGCCCGGCTAAGCGCAGCGCAAGCCGGGATTCTCGCAGGCGGGCCTAACGCAATCGAAAATTACTGCGGCATCGCCTCGCGCGGGATAATCGCGCCGCGATACTGGATCACCGTGCTGGCGGTCAGGTGTCCGCGTTTTGCCGCAGATTCGGCGTCGCCGCCGGTCAGGCGTACGGCCAGGTAGCCGGCGCTGAACGAATCGCCTGCCGCCGTGGTATCAACCACTTTCTCTTTCGGCAGCTTAACGGCCGGGACTTCCCGCAGCGGCTGGCCGGCAATCGCCACCAGGCAGGAGTCTGCGCCGCGCTTAACCACCACTTCTTCAACGCCGGCGGCGTGGGTGCGGGCAATCACTTCCGCAACCGGCTTCTCGCCCCACAGCGCGTCTTCGTCATCGAGGGTCAGGAATGCGATGTCGGTGCAGGCCAGCATCTGCTGATAAACCCGCTGCGTCTCCTCTTTGCTGCTCCACAGGCGCGGACGATAGTTATTATCAAAGATAACCTTGCCGCCGTTCGCCCGGCATTCCCGCAGCAGGGTCAGCAGCTTCTCGCGGCTGGTCGGGCTGAGGATCGCCAGGCTGATCCCGCTAAGATACAGATAATCAAAGGTCGCCAGCTCTTCGCAGATGGTCGCAGACTGCTCGCTCTCCAGCCAGAACTTCGCCGCGGCTTCGTTGCGCCAGTAGTAAAAGGTGCGCTCGCCGCTCTCGTCGGTTTCGATGTAGTAGAGGCCCGGTAAACGGTCGGCCATGCGCTGAATCAGGTCAGTCTGAACGTTCTCGCGCTGCCAGGATTCGAGCATCTGCTGGCTGAAGGTGTCCGTGCCCAGGGCGGTAACGTAGTGCACGCCCAGCGCGCTGGCGTCGGTCTGGCGAGCGATGTAGACGGAAGTGTTTAAGGTGTCGCCGCCAAAGCCGCGATTAACCGCTGCGCCTTTCTCTGACAGCTCAATCATGCATTCGCCAATGACGGCAATTTTCTTCGACATAGTGATGACCTGAAATTAAATCAATATTAACCCTAGTGTGCGCTGGGGCGCTTTGATGGTCAATGATATTAAAACAACGTTCCATTATTTTTTTGACCTGACGCGGATTATGTGACGAAAACCTCATTCGGCGGAGCAAATGGCGTTTCTCAACTATATTCAGGAGTGACGAGACGCAAAAGGAGTGCAGAAGGGATGAGCAGAACCCGAAAAACCGTGGCTATTATCCTGGGAACGATTGTCGTACTGATCGTTCTGTTTTTTATCGTGCTGGCGACCTTTGACTGGAACCGCCTGAAGCCGACGATCAACCAGAAAGTCTCTGCCGAGCTGAACCGCCCGTTCGCGATTCGCGGCGATCTGGGCGTCGTCTGGGAACGCCAGCCCGGCGAGAGCGGCTGGCGAAGCTGGATCCCCTGGCCGCACGTTCATGCCGAAGATATCGTCCTTGGCAACCCCCCTGATATCCCGCAGGTCACAATGGTCCACCTGCCGCGCGTTGAGGCGACTCTCGCCCCGCTGGCGCTGCTCAGCAAAACGGTCTATCTGCCGTGGATTAAGCTTGAACAGCCCGACGCGCGGCTGATCCGACTGTCGGAGAAGACCAACAACTGGACTTTCGACCTGGCTTCGGCGGGGTCGTCGGAGAAAGATGCGGCGCCTTCCAGCTGGTCTTTCCGCCTCGACAATATTCTTTTCGATCGCGGCAAGATTGCCGTTGATGACAAAGTGTCGCGCGCTGACGTGACGATCGTGGTTGATCCGCTCGGTAAGCCGCTGGCGTTCAGTGAAGTGACCGGCGAGAAGGGGAAAGGGCAGCCGCAGAAAGTGGGCGATTACGTCTTCGGCCTGCAGGCGAAAGGGAGCTACAACGGACAGCCGCTCTCCGGTAGCGGCAAAATCGGCGGCATGCTGGCGCTGCGCAGCGAAGGGACGCCGTTCCCCCTGCAGGGGGATTTTCGTTCCGGCAATACCCGAGTCGCGTTTACCGGCACGGTCAGCGATCCGCTTAACCTCGGCGGCGTCGATCTGCGGCTGAAGTTTTCCGGGGACTCGCTGGGCGATCTCTATGACCTGACCGGCGTGCTGCTGCCGGATACGCCGGCCTTTTCGACCGACGGGCATCTGCGGGCCACCTTCAAGGAGAAAAACGGTTCACGCTTCGCCTATCAGGATTTTAATGGCCGCATCGGCGAGAGCGATATCCACGGCTCGCTGACCTACACCACCGGTAAACCCCGGCCTAAGCTGGAGGGCGACCTTGAGTCCAGACAGCTAAGGCTGGCGGATCTGGGGCCGCTGATTGGCGTCGACTCCGGCGGTAAAGGCAGCCAGACCGAACGGCGCAAAGGCGAAGCCTCCCCGCAGCCGGCCGGAAAAGTGTTGCCGTATGACCGCTTTGAAACCGATAAGTGGCAGGTGATGGATGCCGATGTGCGCTTTAAAGGACGGCGCATTGAGCACGGCGGCACGCTCCCCATCAGCGACCTCTCCACCCACGTGATCCTCGAACGGGGCGACCTGCGCCTGCAGCCGCTGCGTCTGGGGCTGGCCAACGGCACGATTGCCGGCAGCATTCATCTTGAAGGGGATAAAAAACCGCTGCAGGGGACGGCGAACCTGCAGGCGCGCCGCCTGAAGCTGAAAGCGCTGATGCCAAACGTGGAGATGATGCAGAAAACCCTCGGCGAAATGAACGGCGATGTGCAGCTTCGCGGCACCGGCAACTCCGTCGCCGCGCTGCTGGGCAACAGTAACGGTAACCTGAAGCTGCTGATGAACGACGGTTTAATTAGCCGCAACCTGATGGAGATCCTCGGTCTGAACGTCGGTAACTTTATCATCGGGCAGATCTTTGGCGATGATGAGGTGCGGGTGAACTGCGCGGCGGCCAATATCGACGTGGTCAACGGCGTCGCCCGGCCGCAGGTGTTTGCCTTTGATACGGAAAACGCGTTGATCAACGTCACCGGTACCGCCAGCTTTGCCTCAGAGCAGCTGGACCTCACTATCGATCCGGAAAGCAAAGGCTTTCGCATTATCACCCTGCGTTCACCGCTCTACGTGCGCGGCTCCTTTAAGTCGCCGAATGCGGGCGTGAAGGCGGGGCCGCTGATTGCCCGCGGCGCGGTAGCGGCAGCGCTGGCGACCCTGGTGACGCCGGCCGCCGCGCTGCTGGCGCTGATCTCACCCGCCGAAGGCGAGGCGAACCAGTGTCGGGCAATTCTGTCGCAGATGAAAAAATAGTCGGCAAGGAGACGCCCCTCGCCGGATGGCCAGGGGCGTGGAGGGAGAGTTACAGCGATTGATGACGCGTTTCGTGAGTCAGCAGCAGCGCGATCATCGTCAGCGCCGCCATGGCGGCCAGATAGAGCCCTACCGCAGGCAGACCGTAGTTGCCCTGCAGCCAGGCGGCGATGTACGGCGCCACGGATGCCCCGAGGATCGACGAGACGTTATAGGAGAACGATGCGCCGGTATAGCGAACTTCCGTCGGGAACAGCTCCGGCAGCAGCGCGCCCATGGGGCCAAAGGTCAGCCCCATCAGGCTCAGGCCAATCAGCAGGAAGGCAAAGACCAGCAGCGGGTTGCCGGAGCCGAGCAGCGGTTTAAAGGCAAACAGCGCGAAGAGGATGATCAGGGTCGTAATCACGACCATGCTCTTACGACGGCCGAATGCATCCGCCAGCAGGCCCGCCACCGGTACCATCACGCCAAAACCGATAACCGCCATCATCAGCATCCACAGTACTTCGTTACGCGGCAAGCCGAGGCCAATCGGCGCGGCGGCGGTGCTGAAGGTCATGGAGTAGACGGTCATGATGTAAAACAGCGTATAGGTCGCCAGCATGATAAAGGTGCCGAGAACGGTGACGCGCACGTGTTTGGTCAGCAGCGTGCCCAGCGGTATTTTGACCTGTTTTTTCGCGGCGGCTACCTTAGCGAACACCGGCGACTCGTGCAGCGAAACGCGGACGTACAGGCCGATAATGACCAGCACGGCGGAGAAGATAAACGGCATACGCCAGCCCCATTCCATAAACTGCTGGTCGGTCAGCAGCCAGGAGAGCAGCAGGAAGGTGCCGTTCGCGAAGAAGAAGCCGATAGGCGCGCCCAGCTGCGGGAATGAGCCATACAGCGCGCGCTTGCGCGGCGGGGCGTTTTCCGTCGCCAGCAGCGCCGCGCCGCCCCATTCGCCGCCAAGGCCGAGCCCCTGGCCAAAGCGCGCCAGCGCCAGCAGCACCGGTGCCATAATGCCAATGGTTTCATAGCCGGGCAGCAGGCCGATAACCACGGTGGAGATCCCCATCGTCAGCAGCGAGGCGACGAGGGTCGCTTTACGGCCTACGCGGTCGCCGAAGTGGCCAAAGACCGCTGAACCGATAGGGCGCGCAATAAAGGCGATAGCGAAGGTCGCCAGCGATTGTAGCGTCGCGGCGGCGGGATCGCCCTGCGGGAAGAAAATGTGCGGGAATACGATAACCGCCGCGGTGGCATAGATGTAGAAGTCGAAGAACTCGATGGCGGTACCAATGAGTGAGGCGACGACGACTTTATTGCGTGAGTTAACCGGAACGGTGTCCTGCGCGTTGTCGAGTGTTGTGGCTGTGGCTTGCATAGATCTTTCTTATTTTTTGCGAACGAAAGGCCATATAGCCACAGCCTTGGGGACATTTCAATCTGTAACAAGGGGCGGGGGAGGCGAAAAAAGAAGCAAAAAGTGAATAATTTCTGTGCCAGAAAAATAACTTCTATGAAATGCTTCACAAAATTCAAATAATGGTCGATAAAACCAGGTTTAGGTTAAATAAAAGTTACATGTTGGATTTATATGCTGAAATGCCAGGTTGGGCTGAATTTTGCGTCTTTTATTCAGCCCAGTGATGGTTTAGTCGTGGGCTTTGCCCGGCATCCGGCGGTCGTCTTTATATTCGGCGGTGGCAATCCATGCGGCGCAGAACAGCGTCAGGCGGGCGAAAAAATAGAAGAAGGCCATTATCCCCAACACCGAACCGAATGCCGCCCCGGATGGGGATTTCACCAGCGCCGGTAGCGTCCAGGTCATAATGATTTTGATTATCTCAAAGCCGACGGCCGCAATCAGGGTGCCGCGAATCAGCGCCTTACGGCGAGGGCGGTGGCGCGGGAGTCGCCAGAAAATCCAGAAAAACAGCAGATAGTTGGCGAAGATGGAAATCGCGAGGCCAATCAGCCGCCACGCCGGTTTCAGCCACTCGATATAATCAAGATAAAGCGCCGAGATAATCATCTGCTGGGCCGAGCCGGCGATAGAGGTGATCGACAAGGTAATGACCAGCGCAACCAGCAGGCCGATCAGCGAGATAAAGTCGCGGAAATACTTAACCCAAATTTTCTCCTGATCCTGCGGCGTGCGTTCCCAGACGTCGCGCGACTGGGCGCGGATGGCCTCACGCAGGTTGCCCATCCAGTTAATGCCGGAGTAGAGCGCCACCAGCAGACCCACGATACCGACGGCGGTACGCTGCTGTACGGCGGTATTGATGGTATTTTTCAGCGTTGCCGCCAGCGTCGGGTCGCTAACGTTAAGCAGGATTTTATCGAAGATGTCCTGTAGCAGCGTGGGATGCGAGGCGAGAACAAAACCGGCTGCCGCAAAAGAGACCATCAGGATTGGGATCATCGATAAAAACGAGAAGTAGGTGATTGCCGCGCCAAACTGATTACCCAGCCTGTCGTTGAAGCGCTCCGCGGCGCGGATGATATGGGCGACCATATGGTTACGCTGAACTTTTTCCGCCGTTCCGGTGACGCTTTTCAGCGCCTGGTTGGCTTTTTTCGCCACGGTAGAGTCGTTTATCGCAGCCATCGCGCTTTTGTTTTTATCCGGCTGCTGGCCCGGATCCTCGGTTGGGCGTTGAGCGTCGTTTTCCGGCGTCATAAATTATTTCTTCCTTTTTTACAGCGATATTCTTCAAAAATTATATACGTAAAATCACGGATGGGGCGTATCGGGGGGGAGCGGGCATCGGAATCTGCGAATCACTGAAGCGCGTTCTTGTGTTATTCCCCGGCTGCGCTGCGTTTGTATCGGCCTGGGTGAATTTGATAATAGCATGATATTGTTGGTTTTTTACGCCATATAAAGCGTCAGCCAGCACCCGGCAGGGAATATCGGCACGCTCTCAAATACAGATTTTTCATCATTCGGCCTAATCAACGTAGTTTTTCATCAAGCCGCCCAGCCACTCCATAAACAGATGTACCCGGCGCGAGAGATTACGCCGGTGCGGATAAATGAGCGACACCGGCAGCGGCTCGGCGCGGTAGTGGGGCAGAATTTCTATCAGCTCCCCGGTGCGCAGCCATTCCCGAACCCCCACCCGCGGCACCTGAATAATGCCCAGCCCCGCCAGGCACGACGCCTGATAGGTCTCGGTGCTGTTCACCGTCAAGACGCCGCCGGTTTTGATCCAGCGGACGGCGCCCTCGCTGACCACTTCGAAGCCCAGCGGGCGCACCCCAAGGCTGCTTGCGTAGTGGATCAGCGCATGATCGGCGAGATCGTCCAGCGATTGCGGATAGCCGAAGCGCGTCAGGTACTGCGGGCTGGCGCAGTTGATTTGCGTTAGCTTGCCCAGCGGCCGCGCGATGAGCCCGGAATCTTTCAGCGTACCGACGCGCACCACGCAGTCAAAGCCCTCGCGAACCACGTCGACTAACCGATCGCTGCTGCTGAGCTCCAGTTCGATGCCGGGATACTGCTGCAGAAATGCCGGCAGCTGTGGAATGACCAGCTTTTTCGCTACGGCGACGGGCATATCAACCCGCAGACGCCCGCTGATGCTGGAGGGGTCGAGCTGAAACATGCCGTCCAGCTCTTCAAGATTGCTGAGCAGGTCTCTGGCGCGTTCGTAATAAACCATACCATCCTGCGTCAGCTGTACCCGGCGGGTTGTGCGATGCAGCAGACGAACCCCAAGGTGGCTCTCCAGCGCCTGAATCTGGCGCGAGACGCTTCCTTTCGGCAGGCCAAGGGTATCGGCGGCGCGGGAAAAACTTTCCAGCTCCGCGACTCTGATGAACAGCTGCATTGCGTGAATTTTATCCATGCCGGCGGCCTATTGTTGTTTTTAATGAAACAGTAAAACGTAATTTGCCATATTTATTGTTTTTATAGCAGCTAATAAGATCTTCAACGATGCAAACGCAACCAAGAAGGGGTTTTCTGATGACGCAACGTATCGCTTTAGTCACCGGCGGTAGCCGTGGACTGGGAAAAAACGCCGCATTAAAGCTGGCGGCAAAGGGAACCGATATTATTCTGACCTGGCACAGTAACCCGCAGGCGGCGCTGGACGTGGTGGCTGAAATTGAGCAAACGGGCGTGAAAGCCGCGGCATTACCGCTAAACGTCGGTGATGTTGGCAGTTTCGACAGTTTTGCTCAGAAGGTAAGAGAAGTGCTTCAGCAGCGCTGGCAGCGGGAGACCTTCGACTATTTATTGAACAATGCCGGAATTGGCCTGAATATTCCCTTTGCTGAAACCAGCGAGGCGCAGTTTGATGAATTAATGAACATCCAGTTTAAGGGGCCGTTTTTCCTTACCCAACGCCTGCTGCCGTTATTGCAGGACGGGGGGCGGATCCTCAACGTTTCCAGCGGACTGGCGCGTTTCGCGCTGCCGGGCTATGCGGCCTACGCCTCAATGAAAGGCGCGATGGAGGTGCTGACGCGCTACCAGGCGAAGGAGCTGGGAGAACGCGGAATTTCGGTCAATATTATTGCGCCCGGCGCGATTGAAACCGATTTTGGCGGCGGTGTGGTCAGGGATAACGCGCAGGTGAATCAGCATATTGCCGCGCAAACGGCGCTCGGAAGAGTGGGGCTGCCGGATGATATTGGCGATGCCATCGCCGCGCTGCTTAGCGATGACCTGCGCTGGATGAACGCCCAGCGCGTAGAAGTCTCCGGTGGGATGTTCTTGTAATCCCGCGCCCCTCCATAGAGTATGGAGGGGCTAACGTATTTCATGCACTTTCTTATTTCGTAACAGACTTTCCTCATTTCGCCATCGCCTGCGTGTCCGGCTTCGTTTAAACTAGAAAATTAGTATTATTTTTATTTTTTCTTGCCAGTTTCATTAAGGATTTCCTTAATTCAAATGTAATAAATATTGTGGATAAGTAATGGGGCCAATAAGCCCTGTAACTATTCATTGTTATGATATTTAGTTTCGCATCCCTATCGGTAAAATGCCCCAGGCCAAACGGCAAGTTGTTATTTATTTTGGCTGATGTTTGCCTTTTCATCGGGCATTTATTTATTGGAGCGAAACCCATGCAGATACTCATGTTTGACAGGCAGTCGATATTTATTCATGGAATGAAAATTGGCCTCCAGCAATACATTCCAGAGATTGATATTTTTGGCACCTGTCAGGCTGAACAGCTCTGGCAGAAGCTGACGGCGCATCCTGACGCGCTGCTCATGCTGGACGGGGATATGCACGGTGAGTTTTGCTGTTGGCTGCTGGAGGAAAAACAGCGTCGCTTTCCGCACGCTCAGGTCCTGCTGATCGTTTCTGACGATAATAAGGGCTGGCTACAGCGCGCGCTGTCTTATAATGTGCGGGCCATCGTGCAGCGCGAGGAAAGTTTGCCCACTTTCGCTCAGACCATCAACCGTCTCCGGCGGGGGCTGCCCTGCTTGCCGGACAATGGATTAATAATGGCGGAGGTGAGCGATAATAAACGAGTTCATTTGAGCCAGCGCCAGCGGGAGATTTTGCAGCTGCTGGCCGCCGGTGACTCTAATAAACAGATTAGCCGGACGTTAAATATCAGCACCGGCACGGTAAAGGCCCATCTTGAGTCGCTGTACCGTCGGCTGGACGTGAAGAATCGTACCCAGGCGGCGATGGTCTTTCATCGCGTTAGCGAAACTTAATCGGCTCTGGTTTTGAATCTTGCGCACTCTTCGCGCCGCTGTTCGCGGCCGCTGCGAATATTTTCCCATGCGCTCAGCGCGTCAGCGAACCGCTGATGATTAAGATGGGTCAGGACGGTATCAAGCGCCGGAGACGCCGCCCCGCAGCTAAAGGCTAAAGAGACCAGCGCATCATATTGCGCTTGATTAAGCGTGACCTGGAGCCTGCGCTTAAGTTCGCGCTGGCACTGCAGAAGATCGACGATAAGCAGAGTCTCCGCGATCTCGCGCGTGAAGTGAGGGAACGATTCGTAATCATTGAGAACGTGGCCGTAGCCAATCACGCGCAGGCCGCTTTCGTCCCGATAGGGGGCGAGCGCTAACCCCTGCATTCGCTTAATAAACTCCAGCCCGTGCAGGCTTAGCGGCGGTATGGTTGGGGACATTTATCGCTTCCTCTGTTGTCGGCCTGCAGTGTAGAGGAAAAGCGCGTCGCGCCCTATTCGCCAGATGGCCCAGGCTGGTGGTAATCGCGGCGCAGCAGGCCAAACAGCCAATCGTTGTGCCAGCGACCGTTGAGCCAGTAGCAGTCGCGCAGCTCGCCCTCCTGGTGAAAACCGACCTTTTGCAGCAGATTTTTTGACGCCAGATTGCCCGCGGTGACGGTTGCCGTCAGCCGCCGGATGCCGCCGGCGGAGAAAGCGTAATCGCACAGTGCGCGCAGAGACTCATAGCCGTAACCTTTGCCCTGCGCCCGGGGAGCGAACAGAAAGCCCGCTTCGGCGCTATCGGGAGCGTGATGCTGATAGCCGGTGAGGCCCAGGGGAGCGTGGGTGTAGCGGTCGCGCACTACCAGGCACAGCCAGTGGGCCGCGCCCGGCGACCACGCGGGAAGCCGGGCATCAAAAGCGTCGCGAATGTCCGCTACCGGGCGGGGATCCGCGACGTAAAGCATCACCTGGGGGTCTTGCTGTAAGCTGAGAAAAAAGGGCCAGTCGTCAAGCTGCAGCGGCGAGCAGCGCAGACGTGGGGTAACCAGTTCAGGCATAGCTGGGCTTCCGGCGAAAGTCGATGCCATGAACATAGCAGGACATCGACCGCGGGAATAGTCCGCTTTTACAACGGTTCGCCGTACAGGCCGATAAGCCGGCGCACCACGCCATTCGTCCAGCCAAAGCCATCCTGGAGCGGATATTCACCGCCTCCGCCTTCATGGGGGGTAGCGCTGGCGATATGGTACTTTTCAATCAGCTTATAGTGCTGTTTATAGAAATGATTCACCGTTTGCAGCCAGCTTTGGGCTATCTCATCGCCCAGCGGATCCTGGCCGTACATTTTAAAACCCTGTACCGCCATCCACTGCAGCGGCGCCCAGCCGTTGGGCTTATCCCACTGCTCACCGCTTTGATATTCCGTCGCCATAATACCGCCGGGGGTGAGCAGGCGGGCGCGTACCGCGTCGGCGAGCCTGTCGGCCTGTTCATGGGTCGCCATGCCGACGTACAGCGCGACGAGGCTGGCGGCGGAAAACAGCGCCAGCTGCTCGCGGCGCCAGTCGTAATCGCGGAAACAGCCGCTTTCGTCATCCCACAGATAGCGGGTTACCGCCGCCCTGCGCTCGCTGGCCTTCTGGCGAAAAGCGGCCTCTGTTTCCCGGTCGCCCTTCAGGCCGGAGAGGTTGGCGATGGTATTCTCCAGCTTGAACAGGAAGGCGTTCAAATCAATGGGGATAAACTGGGTGGTACGGATGCTCGCCAGCCGGGTAATATCCCGCAGCCAGCGGCTGGAGTAATCCCAGCCGGACTCCGCCCCGGCGCGCAGGTCGCGATAGACCTCGTTCGGCGGGCGCCCGGAGTGCTTCGCCGTTTCGACATCTTCCCGCCATGACTCATCGCGCGGCGTATCGCGATCGTCCCAGTAGCGGTTCAGCAGCGAGCCGTCCGGCATCCGCACCACGTGACGGTAGGCCTGATTGGGGATCAGCGATTCCGCGCCGTCCATCCAGAAGCTGTACTCCATCCGCAGATGGTCAAGGTATCGTTTGGCGCCGCGAACCCCATCCTCTTCAAACAGTTCGACCATCAGGGCAAACACCGGCGGCTGCGAGCGGCTGAGATAGTAGGTGCGGTTGCCGTTAGGAATATGGCCGTAGATTTCAATCATCCACGCGAAGTTGTCGGCCATGCATTTCAGCAGGTCTTCGCGGCCGCTTTCCGCCAGCCCCAGCATGGTGAAATAGGAATCCCAGTAGTAGGTTTCGCTAAACCGCCCGCCAGGCACAATATAAGACTGCGGCAGCGCCAGCAGCGATGACCAGGGAATATGATCCTGCGGCTCGCGGGTCAGGACGGGCCACAGATTATCAATATGCTCCTTTAACGATCGCGTGGGATCGGAGACGTAATCCTCGGCGCGGTTTTCCGGCAGCCAGAAGTGGTCTTCAACAAACTGGCGGAGATCGAATCCGGGGGTGCGCCGGACGCGACGGTAGTGAATCAAAATATCCAGCGGGTCCTGCTTCGGCGCGCAGTCGGGGAAGGTTTTGCTATCGGCGAAAATTCGCGACTTCTGGACGTGAGCGAACAGTTCCAGATAGCGATCGGCAGGGGTCAGGGCATCCGAGGCGGGCAGCCCTTCTATGATCTCCGGTTCGGGTTCGGCGTCGAACATTTCATCCAGCTTTAACTCATACGGATCGGCTTCGTAGCACGGATCGATTTCGATCCTGAGCTCATCGTCATCAACGTTGCGTAATTTCTGGCTGAACATAGTGGTACGGACCTCCGGATTGCGTCAGTAGAGGATGCCGGGCGCGCCCGACCTGTCTATTAAGCTTAGACATTCGCAGCGGGAAACGAAAAGAGAAGTGTGCGGTAGATCACGCTTTGTTCTAAACCGTCTGCCCGGGGTTTCTGCTTTAACTCGTTGACCTGGCGCATTAAAACCGTTTTAACCGCTTCGTATTGCGCCGAAAAATTCGGAGATTTCGTTTTGCAACAAAATCTAAATTTCCAGGCGCTTTAGCGATTAAGCCATTACTCCCACGCGGCCTCCAGCATTTCCAGCAGCTGCTCGCTGGTCAGCATAACCGGGTTAGCCTTCATGGAGGATGAGCTGCTGGCGGCGAGGGCCGCGGGTTCCAGCGCTTCGCGGGGGACGCCGAGCTCGCGCAGATTGCCCAGACCGGATCGCTGGCTCCACTCGCGCAGGCTCTCCCAGGCGCTGTTCGGATCGGCGTCCAGTCCGGCGGCCAGCCACTGGCGTACGTCGGCAAAACGCTGGCGGAGGCGTTCGTCGCTAATTTGCGTTTCATTGAGCGCCAGGCCGAAGGGAAGCAGGCTGCCGCAAAGCGCACCGTGGGGGGCGTTGCTCAGACCGCCTAATGGGCCCGCAAGACCGTGAATGACGCCGAGACCGGCGTTGGCTAACGCCAGCCCGCCGCACAGGCTGACCCATGCCATCTCATCGCGGCTATCCGGACACTCTTTGGCCATCAGCGTTCTGAGCGCTTTGATGCCGCGCGGGATCGCCTCCCGGCAGAGAGCGTCGGTAAAAGGATTCGCCCGGGCGCACAGCCAGGGCTCAATCACCTGGGTGAGGGCATCCAGGCCGGAAGCGAGGGTCACCGCGCGCGGGGTGTTGTCGGTGAGCGACGGGTCGACAATCGCCAGGTCCGGCAGCATGCGGTCGTCGCGCAGGCTGACCTTGCGCTGCTGCTCGGGGACGTTGATCACCGCGTTCTTTGTGACTTCCGCCCCGGTACCGGCCGTGGTGGGGATGGCGACGAACGGCAGCGGATTGGCTTCTAACAGGCGCCCGGTACCCACCACTTCCAGATACTCGATCGCGGGCCCCTGCGCGGGAACCAGCGCCGCAATCGCTTTGCCGGCATCTATCACCGCGCCGCCGCCGAGGCTGACCACCGCGCCGACGCCTTTTTCCCGCGCCAGACGAACGCCCCGTTCAATATCCTGCAGGCCGGGTTCATGGGCGATAGACAGCGTGGTGACGTTCAGCTGGTGAGCGTGGAGTTCGCTTAATAAGAACGCCGCGCGCTGCAGGCTGGCGCCGTGAATCAGCAGTATCTGTGCGGAGCGGGCGGCGAGCCAGGGGGCGGCGCTGCGAGCAAGGCCGCGTCCAAAGCGGATATTGCCCGGTGTTAAAACGTTAAAAGAGGTCAACATGTCGGGTAACCTGTCCTGGAGAAAAATCGTGCAATCCACTATACACATTATCCGGCTGTACATGCGCCGCCGATGCAGTATTGTGAAACAACCATCTCTTTTGATTGAGGAATTGCTGACAATGCTAAAAATACTGGGCAAACGCTCATCAATTAACGTGCGCAAAGTGCTGTGGACCTGCGAAGAAGCGGGGCTTGAATATCAGCAGGAAGATTACGGCAGCGGGTTTCAGTCGATTGAGACCCCGGAGTTTCGCGCCCTTAATCCAAACAGCCTGGTGCCCGTGCTGCGGGATGACGACTTTGTGTTATGGGAGTCGAACAGCATCTGCCGCTATCTGGCGCGCAAAGCCGGGCGGGAAGACCTGCTCCCCACGGCGCCGCGGGCTGCCGCCGAGGTTGAGCACTGGATGGACTGGCAGGCAACGGAATTTAATACTGCCTGGCGCTATGCCTTTATGGGACTGGTACGCAAGGACCCGCGTTTTCAGGATCCGACGGCTATCAAAGAGAGCATTGCCGCCTGGACCCGCTGCGTGCAGATCGTCAATACGCAGCTGCAGCAAACCGGGGCATGGGTCGCCGGTAGAGAGTTTACGCTGGCGGATATTGTCCTTGGCCTGTCGGTGCATCGCTGGAAAATGACGCCGTTCGCCCATCCTGAAATGGCGGAAGTGGAGCGCTGGTATATGGCGCTGAATCAGCGGCCGGCGTTTAAGCGTCACGGGAATAACGGCGTGGCGTAGAGGAAAAAAAAGAAGCTCCGGAGAGCTTCTTTTTCAGGCATGGTGCGCGTCTTACCGCATCGTCACAAACTCTTCCGCGGCGGTTGGGTGGATCGCCACGGTATTGTCGAAGTCTTTCTTGGTTGCGCCCATCTTCAGCGCCACCGCGAAGCCCTGCAGCATCTCGTCCATCCCGAAGCCGATACCGTGAATACCGACAATCTTCTCTTCCGGGCCGACGCAGACCAGCTTCATGCGGCACGGCTGGCGGTGTGAGGTCACGGCGGTATACATGGCGGTGAAAGAGGATTTATACACTTTCACCGCTTCATCGCCGTACTGCTCGCGCGCCTGCGGCTCGGTTAAGCCGACGGTGCCGATAGGCGGATGGCTGAACACCACGGTCGGGATATTGCTGTAGTCCAGATGTTCGTCCGGCTTGTTGTTAAACAGACGCTCGGAGAGACGACGGCCTGCGGCAACGGCGACAGGGGTCAGCTCGACGGCGCCGGTATTATCGCCGACGGCGTAAATACCCGGAACGTTGGTATTCTGGAATTTATCGACGACGATATAGCCTTTATCGTTGGTTTCCACTCCGGTCGCGGCGAGGTTGAAGTTATCGGTTGCCGGTTCGCGACCGATCGCCCAAATCAGGCAGTCCACGGTCTGGCTGCGGCCATCTTCCAGTTCCAGGGTCAGGCTGCCGTCGGCGTTCTTCACAACCGCTTTCGGAATGGCATGGGTATGCAGCTGCGGGCCTTCGGCGTTCATCACCTCAACCAGCGTTTCCACGATCAGCGGATCGAAGCTACGCAGCGGCGCGTGTTTACGCACGAACAGGTGCGTCTCCGCGCCCAGGCCGTTAATCACGCCCGCCAGCTCAACGGCGATATAGCCCGCGCCGACAACCGCAACGCGTTTCGGCAGCGCCGGCAGTTCGAAGAAACCATCGGAATCAATGCCGTATTCGACGCCGGGGATATTCGGATGGCTCGGGCGGCCGCCGGTGGCGATCAGAATATGATCGGCGGTTATCGTCTCGCCGTTAACTTCGATGGTTTTCGCATCGACAAAACGGGCGAAGCCTTTAATCACATCGACCTTATTTTTGCCCAGCACGTTATCGTAGGAGGTGTGGATACGATCGATATAGGCGCTACGGCTGGCGACCAGTTTGTCCCAGTCGAAGTGATTGATAGTGGTATCAAAACCGTAATCCGGACCATACAGATGGATGGCTTCACGGATCTGCGCCGCATGCCACATGACTTTTTTCGGCACGCAGCCGACGTTCACGCAGGTACCGCCCAGGTCTTTGGCTTCAATCAGCGCGCACTTCTGGCCGTACATAGCGGCACGGTTAATGGAGGCGATACCGCCGCTGCCGCCGCCAATGGCGATATAGTCATAATGCTTGCTCATGAGTCTTATCCTTAATGTCTGATTGGCGCGATTGTATACCTGAAATCAATAGTTTCCACCGATGACTGCGATTACTCAGGCACGATCCAGCTGACGGTGGTATGGCCGATGCCGGTCGGCACCAGCTTTTTATGCAGCCACGGCAGAACGTTGTTCATCTGCTGCTCCAGCTTCCACGGCGGGTTGATGACGATCATCCCGGAGGCGGTCATCCCGCGCTGGTCGCTGTCCGGACGCACCGCCAGCTCGATTTGCAGAATTTTGCGAATGCCGGTGGCCTCTAACTCTTTGATCATGCGCTTAATCTGCGCCCGTAACACCACCGGATACCACAGCGCGTAGGTGCCGGTAGCAAAGCGTTTGTAGCCTTCATGAATACCGGTCACGACCGCCTGGTAGTCGCTTTTGATTTCGTAAGGCGGGTCGATCAGCACCAGTCCACGACGAGAAACCGGCGGCAGCTTCGACTTCAGCTGCTGATAGCCATCGGTTTTTTCAACCCGGGCGCGGTCGTCTTTCTGAAACTCGGCGCGCAGCAGCGGAAAATCGCTGGGATGCAGTTCGGTCATCTGCAGGCTGTCCTGCTCACGCAGCAGCTGGCGGGCAATCAACGGCGAGCCGGGGTAGTAGCGCAGCTGGCCGCTACGGTTGAAGTGCTGAACGACGGAGATATACGGCTCCAGCTCGGCGGGCAGGTCATCCTGCTGCCAGATGCGGGCGATGCCTTCGAGATATTCACCGGTACGCTCGGCGTGTTCGCTGCTCAGCTGATAGCGGCCTGCGCCGGCGTGGGTGTCCAGATAGAGAAACGGTTTTTCTTTCTCTTTGAGCGATTCAATGATCAGGCTCTGAACGGTGTGTTTAAGAACGTCGGCGTGGTTGCCTGCGTGAAAGCTATGACGATAACTGAGCATGGATACGGTGATTCCGGGATTGAGACAAGATGACCGATAGTTTACCGCAGATCGGCCTGGATTACCGCCGCGCTGTTTCCATTCCGCTTAAAGCGTTGCAAAACATAACCGTGTCATAAAAGCGTCAAACAGAAGGGCTAGCGTCACGTAAAGGCAAGGTAATGGTTTGAATAAAAGGAAAAATAATGAAACTGCACATCACGCTTCTCGCATCGGCGCTCATGCTGGCGCTGCCGGCATTGGCGAAAGAGGTTCCTTTGAATCAGGCGGCGGCAATCGCCAACGGCGTGACGCCAGCCGCCGCCAGTCCGGGGTTTGACGCGCTGGAGAGCCAAAGCCTGTCGCAGCTGCGCAACGCGCTGAAGGGCGATGCGGCAACCCTGACTCGCGACCAGCTTGAACACGCCAGACAGAATAAAACACAGGCGGATACCGCGTGGCTGAAGGCCAGCGGTTATGACTTCCAGACAAAAGCCAACCAGCAGGCGGGAATCGAGCTGCTCTCAGCGTTCAGCGCGCTGCCGAAGGCGGTCATACAGCAAAACCTGGCGACCGTCACCGCCATTAACCGCGATGCCGCACAGAGCGCTCGCCACCAGGCGCTGGCGGATGCCGAAGGCATCAGCTATCTCTATTTCCTCAGCGATGCGCTGGGGCCGCGCCTCGGCAAAGCGTTCCTCGCCGCCTACGACAAAGGCGAGCTCGGTAAGGCGGCGGCGCTGATCAAAGCTTCGGAAGTGAGTACCGGGGCGGCGAAAAAGCACTTCAATAACCCGCGCCCGTTCCTGATTCAGGGCAATACCATTCATCTGGTGCCGGACGATGTGGTCGTTAAGGACAATAAGCCCTATACCGCCGACGGCGGCTCGTTTCCGAGCGGGCACACCAACACCGGCTATACCGACGCTCTGCTGATGGCGGAGATGATCCCGGAGCGCTTCGACGCGCTGGTGACGCGCGGCGCCCGCTATGGCTATTCGCGCATCGTGCTGGGCGTGCACTATCCGCTGGACGTGATGGGTTCGCGGATGGTGGCGCAGCGCAATGTCGCCCACTACCTGAATGACGCGAAGTATCGGGGGCTGTTTAATGAGGCCCGCGACCAGCTGCGTACCGCGCTGGAGAAAGAGTGCGGCACGACGCTGGCGGAGTGTGCGAAAGTGCCTGCGAAAGACGATCCGTATCGCGACCCGGCGATGGTCGCGTTTTATCGCTTTACCATGACCTACGATCTGCCGCAGCAGAAGGGCGAAAAACAGAGCCTGAAGGTGCCGCAAGGGGCTGAAGTGCTGCTGGAGGCTGCGCTGCCGAATCTGTCCGCCGCGCAGCGTCGGGCGCTGATGGTCAAAACGGCGTTGCCCGCAGGGTATCCGCTATCCGGTGATAACGACGCGCAGCAGTTCTGGCAGCGGCTGAATTTGCCAGCGGCGTATGCGATGGCGAATAAAGCGCATTAAACCTGGTGCAGTCCGGAGGCGGTGCTGGCGCACCTCTCCGGGATACAAGGGCAATGCGGCGGCGTACAGCGTGGCGCCGCCGGGTGTTTTAATGCGGGCGTACCGGCAGAATTAGATCTCTTTGGCGGGCTTTATCGCGGGCAGGGCGCGCTGCATCGGCACCGGCAGCCAGGCGCGAATTAATAATCCGCCGCGTTCGCTGGAGCCAAGTTCCAGCTTACCGTTATGGTTATCGATAATGCGCTGAACGATAGCCAGGCCGAGGCCGGTCCCGCTAATCGTACGGGCGCTATCGCCGCGCACGAACGGCTGGAACAAATGCTCACGCTGCTCCGGTTTAATTCCCGGACCGTCATCTTCCACCTGGAACCAGGCCCGGTTCCCCTCGCTGCCGCTGCTGACTTTAATCCAGCCGTTGCCGTAGCGGGCGGCGTTGACCACCATATTCGCCAGCGCGCGCTTGATGGAGAGCGGATGCACGCGCAGCGGGATCTCGCCCGGCTGCAGGTCGGTGGCGATTTCTCGCTCGTAGCCGCTCTCCGCCGCAATCACTTCCCCCAGCACCGCGTTAAGGTCCGTCAGCTCCATCGGCATCTCCTGGCCGGTGCGCAGGTAGTCGATAAACTGCTCGATAATGGCGTTACACTCTTCAATATCTTTATTAATCGACTCGGCGAGGTAGCCGTCCTCTTCGCCCATCATCTCCGTCGCCAGGCGGATACGCGTAAGGGGAGTGCGTAAATCATGGCTCACCCCGGCCATCAGCAGCGTGCGGTCATCCGCCAGCTGCTTCACGCCAGCCGCCATGTGGTTAAAGGCGCGGGTCACCGATCGCACTTCCGATGCGCCGTATTCGCGCAGCGGCGGGGGAATAATCCCTCGCCCGACCTGAAGCGCCGCGTGCTCCAGGTCGACCAGCGGTCGGTTCTGAATACGAATAAAGAGCCAGGCGCCGCCAATCGCCAGCAGCATGATAGCCAGGGTGTAGCGGAACAGCGGCGAGAAGTCGCCCTGGTGGATTTCGGTCAGCGGTACGCGCACCCAGATATTGGGAGAAAGCCAGGTTTTCAGCCACACCACGGGGGAGCTTTTGTTTACCTCGACCCGCACTTCGGTTGGCCCGCCGAGCTGGTGCGCCATCTGCTGACTTAAGAATTCATAATGCTGCGCCCAGCGCAGGCCTGCGTCTTCCGCCGCTTCGTTGGAATAGAGCGAAATGCCCAGCTCGCGGTAAATCTCGCGGCGAAACGCCGGCGGCACCACCAGCTGAGTGCCGTCTTCCAGCTGGAGTTTATCGGTCATCAGCATACGCACTTCGTAGGCCAGAACCTTATTAAACTGCTGAAGACTGGGCAGGATCGCGAAATTCAGCACCACTAAATAGGTCGTCACCAGGCTGGCGAACAGCAGGGTGACGATCAGTAACAGGGTGCGGGCAAACGAGCTTCGCGGCGAAAAGCGCACGCGTTTCATGCCTTAGAGCCGTCCGGGACGAAAACGTAGCCCAGGCCCCAAACGGTCTGGATATAGCGCGGATGCGCCGGATCTTCTTCCACCATGCGGCGCAGGCGGGAGATTTGTACGTCGATGGAGCGCTCCATGGCCGAATATTCACGACCGCGAGCGAGGTTCATCAGCTTATCGCGGGATAATGGTTCGCGCGGATGGCTCACCAGCGCTTTCAGTACCGCGAATTCACCGCTGGTCAGCGGCATAGGCTCATCTTCGCGGAACATCTCGCGGGTGCCGAGGTTCAGCTTGAACTTACCAAAGGCGATAACCGCTTCTTCCTGCGAAGGCGCGCCCGGCAGTTCGTTAGCCTGACGGCGCAGTACGGCGCGGATACGGGCCAGCAGCTCGCGCGGGTTGAACGGTTTTGGGATGTAGTCGTCGGCGCCGATTTCCAGGCCCACGATACGGTCAACTTCTTCCCCTTTCGCCGTGACCATAATGATCGGCATCGGGTTGCTCTGGCTGCGCAGGCGGCGGCAAATGGACAGGCCATCTTCGCCCGGCAGCATCAGATCCAGCACCATCAGGTGGAAGGATTCACGGGTCAGCAGGCGATCCATCTGTTCAGCGTTCGCCACGCTACGAACCTGGAAGCCCTGCTCGGTCAGATAACGCTCGAGTAGCGCACGCAGGCGCATGTCGTCATCGACAACCAGAATCTTATAATTCTCTTGCATTGTTTATACTCCCAAAGGTTCACTGCAATTGTCAGTACGTATTCTCAAAAAAGCCCGGGTCGCCCACCAGCGAAATCTGGTATATATTCCAGGCTAAATTGTTACAAAGCATATTTAACAGCAGCTTAAGTATACATTTAAGCATAAGACACATTATTTATCCTGTTGGTATGATGACGTGCGACGAATTGTGCGCAGCATTGCACAAAGATCTGTAATCAGGAGCCGGAACCTTCGATGAAAACGCCGCTGATCACCCGTGAAGGGTATGAAAAACTGAAGAAAGAGATGGATACCCTGTGGCGCGAAGAACGTCCGGAAGTCACCAAAAAGGTGACCTGGGCGGCGAGCCTCGGCGACCGCAGTGAAAACGCCGATTACCAATACAATAAAAAGCGCCTGCGTGAAATCGACCGCCGGGTGCGCTACCTGACCAAGTGCCTTGAGCAGCTGAAAATCGTCGATTATTCGCCGCAGCAGGAGGGTAAGGTCTTTTTCGGCGCGTGGGTGGAGATTGAAAACGATGCGGGCGAGACGAAGCGCTTCCGGATTGTCGGCTACGATGAAATCTTTGGCCGCAACGACTACATCTCCATTGATTCGCCAATGGCGCGCGCGCTGCTGAAAAAAGAGGTCGGTGATTTAGCTATCGTGAACACCCCCGCGGGCGAGGCGGCCTGGTACGTGAACGAAATTGAATACGTCAAAGCCAAATAGGTCCGGAACATTCCGAGAGGCTTTGGTCGCGGCTGGCATTTTAGCGTGCCAGTCCGTATAACTATCCCCCTGATTTTTGATCCTAAAGATGAATTAAACCGATGATGAATGATTCGCTCTGCCGCATTATTGCGGGTGAACTTCAGGCCAGGGCTGAACAGGTAGAAGCTGCCGTTCGCCTGCTTGATGAAGGGAATACCGTGCCGTTTATCGCACGCTATCGTAAAGAAGTCACCGGCGGTCTGGATGACACGCAGCTGCGTAATCTGGAAACCCGCCTGGGCTATCTGCGTGAACTTGAAGACCGTCGTCAGGCGATCCTGAAGTCCATCGGCGAGCAGGGCAAGCTGACCGAGACGCTGGAAAAAGCCATTAACGGGACGTTGAGTAAAACCGAGCTCGAAGATCTCTATCTGCCGTACAAGCCGAAGCGCCGCACGCGCGGGCAGATCGCCATTGAGGCCGGGCTGGAACCGCTGGCCGATCTGCTGTGGAACGAACCCTCTCACGACCCGGAAACCGAAGCCGCTAAATATATCGACGCCGACAACGGCGTAGCGGACACAAAAGCCGCTCTCGACGGCGCGCGCTATATCCTGATGGAGCGCTTTGCTGAAGACGCGGGCCTGCTGGCGAAAGTGCGCGACTATCTGTGGAAAAACGCCCACCTGGTGGCGACCGTCGTCAGCGGTAAAGAAGAGGAAGGGGCGAAATTCCGCGACTACTTCGATCACCATGAACCGATCTCCACCGTTCCGTCGCACCGCGCGCTGGCGATGTTCCGCGGCCGCAACGAAGGCGTGCTGCAGCTCTCTTTAAACGCCGACCCGCAGTTCGACGAGCCGCCGAAAGAGAGCCACGGTGAGCAAATCATTATCGACCATCTCGGTCTGCGCCTGAATAACGCGCCGGCGGACGGCTGGCGTAAGGGCGTGGTGAGCTGGACGTGGCGTATCAAGGTGCTGATGCACCTTGAAACCGAGCTGATGGGGACCGTGCGCGAACGCGCGGAAGATGAAGCCATTAACGTCTTTGCCCGCAACCTGCACGACCTGCTGATGGCCGCGCCGGCCGGGCTGCGCGCCACCATGGGCCTCGATCCGGGCCTGCGCACCGGCGTCAAAGTCGCCGTCGTTGACGGTACCGGCAAGCTGGTGGCTACCGATACCATTTACCCGCATACCGGCCAGGCCGCAAAAGCGGCGGTGGCGGTTGCCGCGCTGTGTGAAAAGTACAACGTTGAGCTGGTGGCGATCGGCAACGGTACCGCCTCGCGTGAAACCGAGCGCTTCTTCCTCGACGTGCAGAAGCAGTTCCCGAAAGTGACTGCGCAGAAGGTCATCGTCAGCGAAGCGGGCGCGTCCGTGTACTCCGCCTCCGAGCTGGCGGCGCTGGAGTTCCCGGATCTCGACGTTTCCCTGCGCGGCGCGGTCTCTATCGCCCGTCGTCTCCAGGACCCGCTGGCCGAACTGGTGAAAATCGATCCGAAATCCATTGGCGTCGGCCAGTATCAGCACGATGTCAGCCAGACCCAGCTGGCGCGTAAGCTGGACGCGGTGGTGGAAGACTGCGTAAACGCCGTCGGCGTCGATCTGAATACCGCTTCCGTCCCGCTGCTTACCCGCGTCGCCGGTCTGACCCGCATGATGGCGCAGAATATCGTCTCCTGGCGCGATGAGAACGGCCAGTTCCAGAATCGCCAGCAGCTGCTGAAGGTCAGCCGTCTGGGGCCGAAGGCCTTTGAACAGTGCGCGGGCTTCCTGCGTATCAACCACGGCGACAACCCGCTGGACGCCTCAACCGTGCACCCGGAAGCGTATCCGGTGGTGGAGCGCATTCTGGCGGCGACTCAGCAGGCGCTGAAAGATTTGATGGGCAACAGCAGCGAGCTGCGTCATCTGAAAGCCGCTGACTTCACCGATGAGAAATTCGGCGTGCCGACGGTGACCGACATCATCAAAGAGCTGGAGAAACCGGGCCGCGACCCGCGCCCTGAGTTTAAAACCGCCCAGTTCGCCGATGGCGTAGAGACGATGAACGACCTGCTGCCGGGAATGATCCTCGAAGGCGCGGTGACCAACGTCACCAACTTCGGCGCGTTCGTTGATATCGGCGTTCATCAGGACGGCCTGGTGCATATCTCTTCCCTGTCGAATAAGTTCGTTGAAGATCCGCACACGGTGGTCAAAGCGGGCGATATCGTGAAGGTGAAAGTGATGGAAGTCGACCTGCCGCGTAAGCGCATCGCGCTGACGATGCGTCTGGACGAACAGCCAGGCGACAGCAATGCGCGCCGCGGCGGCGGTAACGATCGTCCTCAGGGCAACCGCCCGGCGGCGAAGGCCGCTAAACCTCGCGGTCGCGAGGCGCAGCCTGCGGGCAACAGCGCGATGATGGATGCGCTGGCGGCGGCAATGGGTAAAAAACGTTAATTCTTTCCGGCCCCTTTTGCTAAGGGGCCGCATTTCTTCCGGCATTCGCCATATTGTGCAAACAAGCATCAGTATTTTCTTATAACGTCGTAATAAGCGCGAATTACGGGCGGCGATATTATTATTTTCATTTCGTTAACTATCGAAACTTTAATTAAACATTTAGTCATTAAGAATAATCATCACCTCCGCGACGGCGAGAAAAAAGAGTTTGCTCAATATCAACAAAAGCTCAATTTTCTCTTTAAAAAGCGAAACGGCCGCATTATATGTATTGATGATAAAAACTATTCTCATTATCATTATTTGCATTGAGTATTTTTTCTTCTTCGTTAGCTACGGTCCCTGGCGCCGCGTCTCCGGCGCATACGGAAAACTCTCTTTTCAGTTGGCGATAAACAAGTAGGTCCTATGCAATTTACACCTGATAGTGCGTGGAAAATCACCGGTTTCTCCCGCGATATTAGTCCGGCGTATCGGCAGAAGCTGCTGTCCCTCGGGATGCTGCCGGGTTCTTCTTTCAATGTGGTTCGCGTGGCGCCGCTCGGCGACCCTATTCATATTGAAACCCGACGCGTTAGCCTGGTATTACGTAAAAAGGATCTTGCGTTAATTGAGCTGGAAGCGGTTGCACAATAATGCCTGACCGGCACTAAGAGTATGAATATGAAAAAATTAACCCTTGGCTTAATTGGTAATCCTAATTCCGGTAAAACCACGCTGTTCAATCAGCTCACCGGCGCGCGCCAGCGCGTCGGTAACTGGGCGGGAGTGACCGTTGAACGCAAAGAGGGTGGTTTCAACACCACCGATCATCAGGTCACGCTGGTAGACCTTCCGGGCACGTATTCCCTGACCACCATCTCCTCGCAAACCTCGCTGGATGAGCAGATTGCCTGCCACTATATTCTCAGCGGCGACGCCGACATGCTGATTAACGTGGTCGATGCGTCCAATCTGGAACGTAACCTCTATCTGACGCTGCAGCTGCTGGAGCTTGGCATCCCCTGCGTGGTCGCGCTGAATATGCTCGATATCGCGGAAAAACAGAAGATCCGCATCGATGTCGACGCGCTGGCCGCGCGTCTCGGGTGCCCGGTGATCCCGCTGGTTTCCACCCGCGGGCGCGGTATCGAGGCCTTAAAAATGGCGATCGATCGCCATCAGCAGAACCAGGCTATTGAACTGGTGCACTATCCGCAGCCGCTGCTGCGGGAGGCGGACAAGCTGGCGCAGGCCATGGCCGCGGATATTCCGCAGCGCCAGCGTCGCTGGCTGGGTTTACAGATGCTTGAAGGCGATATTTACAGCCGCGCCTACGCCGGTGACGCTGCCCACAAGCTGGACGTGTCCCTGGCGCACCTGAGCGAAGAGATGGATGACCCCGCGCTGCATATCGCCGATGCCCGTTACCAAAGCATTGCCGCCATTTGCGATGCGGTCAGTAACACCCTTACCGCCGAGCCCAGCCGCTTTACCGCGGCGATGGATAAAGTGATCCTCAACCGCTTCCTCGGCCTGCCGGTCTTCCTGTTCGTTATGTACCTGATGTTCTTGCTGGCGATTAATATCGGCGGCGCGCTGCAGCCCATTTTTGATGCCGGTTCCGTGGCTATCTTTATCCACGGTATTCAGTGGGTTGGCTATACCCTGCATTTCCCGGACTGGCTGACGGTGTTCCTCGCCCAGGGGATTGGCGGCGGTATCAATACCGTACTGCCGCTGGTACCGCAGATCGGCATGATGTACCTGTTCCTCTCTTTCCTTGAAGACTCTGGCTATATGGCGCGGGCGGCGTTTGTAATGGACCGCCTGATGCAGGCGCTGGGGCTACCGGGGAAATCCTTCGTGCCGTTAATCGTCGGTTTTGGTTGCAACGTTCCGTCGGTGATGGGCGCGCGTACGCTTGATGCGCCGCGCGAACGTTTGATGACCATTATGATGGCGCCGTTTATGTCCTGCGGCGCGCGGCTGGCGATTTTCGCCGTCTTCGCCGCCGCCTTTTTCGGCCAGAACGGCGCGCTGGCGGTCTTCTCGCTGTACGTACTGGGGATCGTGATGGCGATTGCGACCGGACTGATGCTGAAGCATACCATTATGCGCGGTGAAGCGTCGCCGTTCGTGATGGAGCTGCCGGTGTATCACGTTCCGCACGTGAAGAGCCTGATTATCCAGACCTGGCAGCGTCTGAAAGGCTTCGTCCTGCGCGCGGGTAAAGTGATCGTTATCGTCAGTATCTTCCTCAGCGCGCTGAACAGCTTCTCGCTGAGCGGTAAGATCGTCGATAACATCAACGACTCGGCGCTGGCGTCGGTCAGCCGGGTGATTACCCCGGTATTTAAACCGATTGGCGTACATGAGGATAACTGGCAGGCGACCGTCGGGCTGTTTACCGGCGCGATGGCCAAGGAAGTGGTGGTGGGGACGCTGAACACCCTCTACACCGCCGAAGATATCCAGAACGAAGCGTTTAATCCGCAGACGTTTAGCCTCGGCGATGAGCTGCTGGCCGCGGTAGACGAGACCTGGCAGAGCCTGAAAGATACGTTCAGCCTGAGCGTGCTGGCCAACCCTATCGAAGCCAGTAAAGGCGACGGCGAAATGGCAACCGGCGCGATGGGCGTCATGGGCAGCAAATTCGGTAGCGCCGCTGCGGCGTACAGCTACCTGATTTTTGTCCTGCTCTATATTCCCTGCATCTCGGTAATGGGGGCGATTGCCCGCGAGTCGAGCCGCGGCTGGATGATGTTCTCCGTCCTGTGGGGGCTGAATATCGCTTACTCGCTCTCTACGCTGTACTACCAGACCGTCAGCTTTAGCCAGCATCCGCGCTATAGCCTGGTGTGCATTCTGGCGGTGGTGCTGTTCAATATCGTGGTCTTTGGCCTGCTGCGCAGAGCGCGCAGCCGGGTGGACGTCTCGCTGCTGGCGACGCGCAAAACGCCGTCCACCTGCTGCCAGAGTCCGGCGGGCGATTGCCACTAAGGAGCGATGATGGCGTCATTAATTGAAGTCCGCGATATGCTGGCCCTGCAGGGGAGGATGGAGGCAAAGCAGCTCAGCGTCCGCCTGAATACGCCGCAGCCGCTGATTGACGCCATGCTGGGCCGCCTGCAAGCGATGGGGAAAGCGGTGAAAGTGACCGAAGATGCCGATGGCTGCCTCTCCGGCAGCTGTAAAAGCTGCCCGGAAGGCAAAGCCTGCCTGCGGGAGTGGTGGTCGCTGCGCTGATTGGGCTGTGAAGGCAGGTTTCCCGGTTTGCGGCTAACGCCTTATCCGGGCTACGAGTTTGTGCGGTTTTGGGCTTGGTAGCCCGGGTAAGGCGTTTACGCCGCGACCCGGGAGATTCGACCACAGATTTGTACGGTTCTGGGGTGGGTTGCCCGGACAGGCGCAACGCGCCGCCTCCGGGAACCGACTGCGGCATATACCGCAAGCGGGTCCTGAGACCCGCTTTCTGGCTTACTTGTAGACGTCCGCGTTAGCGTGAACCGTTTTCTCGTTCTTCTCGCCTGCAATCACCACAAAATAGGTGCCGCCCAGCTCATCCGCTTTTTTCGACAGATCGCGCTTTGCATCCATCGGAGAGGTTGTTCTGGAGGTGGTAATCGAACCGATTTTGGTCAGGTTCAACTTAGCCACTTCGTCTTTTTGAATTTCCTTGGCGGCGAACGCGCCGAAGGACAGGGAGCCAATCACCAGAGATGCAACAATTCCTGTAACAAGTTTCATAGCCTCTACTCTCCATTAGGTTGTTTTTTTTAGGTCACGGGGCCAGCGTGAAATAGTCAACCCCCGCAACAACCTAAGTATTGCTGCACCCAGCGTTTTTACCACGTCCCGCTAAAAAAATTTATCGATCTCACGCTTCAGCTCGATCAGCGGAGCGCAAAACGCCTGCGGATGTGAAATGAACGGCGCATGGGCGGCTTTATCGAAGACAATCGACGTGCTTTTGGGCCACAGCGCATCGAGAAGCGGAATGATTTTACGCGGTACCAGACCGTCCAGCCGACCGTACAGGCGCAAAAAAGGCATGTCGAGGGCGGTCAACGGCTGGCGTAAATCGGCGGTTTTGAGGATCTCCAGCCCGCCGTTTAAAACGTCCGGCGACGGCATCGGTAGCGACAGCACCGTGCTCTTCAGCGCTCTCGCATCCTGACGCGCGCTTTCGGTACCCAGGGTTTGCAGCGCCAGAAAGCGTTCGACGGTGCGTTGAAAATCTTCGCTCAGCTGCTGCTGAAACCCGCTCAGCACGTCGGGCTTAATGCCGGGCCAGCTGTCGTGAGCGCTAAAGCAGGGGGAAGAGGCCACGGTGACCAGCGCCTGCACGCGATCGGGATGGGATAACGCGACCTGGCTGGCCACCAGCCCGCCGAGGCTCCAGCCCAGCCAGATAGCGCGCTCCGGCGCGTTTTCCAGCACCCGCTGGGCCATCTCTTCCAGCGACATCGCGCCAAAGCCGCCGCTGCGGCCATAGCCAGGCAGGTCGACGAGGTGCAGCGTAAAATGCGAAGCCAGCTGCGGCGTGATGCAATCCCACACTTTGGCATTCAGCCCCCATCCGTGCAGCAGCACAAGATGACAATTTCCTTCGCCCGTGGTCTGCCACGCGATCGTTTTCATCAGTTACTGTTCTCTTTCCACCAATCGAGGGGGAAATATGCTAACAGCACACAGCTTATGCTGGCTATGCCAAATGCCGCTGGCCATCGCCAGCTGGGGGATCTGCTCGCGATGCGCGTCGGCGCTGCTGGCGTCTGAACCGCTGTGCCCGCAGTGCGGCCTGCCGGCCCAATCAAGCACGCTGCCCTGCGGGCGCTGCCTGCAAAAACCGCCGCCGTGGCAGCGGCTGGTGACGGTGAATGACTATCGACCGCCGCTGAGCGGCCTGATTCACCAGCTGAAATTCAATAAGCGGCCCGAGCTGGCCCCGGCGCTGGCGCGTCTGCTGCTGTTGCGCATTCGCCAGCGTCGGGATCTTCCCCGCCCGGACCGGATAATTAGCGTGCCGCTCTGGCAGCGTCGTCAGTGGAAGAGGGGATTTAATCAGAGCGATCTGCTGTGCCGGCCGCTCTCCCGCTGGCTGGACTGCGCCTGGCGCAGCGATGCGCTAACCCGCCGGCGCCGCACCGCCACCCAGCATCAGCTCAGCGCCAGATTGCGCAAACGGAACCTGAAAAACGCCTTCCAGCTTGAATTGTCGCTCCAGGGCCACCATATCGCCATTGTGGATGATGTCGTCACAACCGGAAGCACCGTCGCCGAGATATCCCGCCTGCTTTTGCGAAACGGCGCCGCGACGGTTCAGGTATGGTGTATATGCCGTACCTTGTAGACCCCTGCTGATGGGCGTATAATAACCCAGTAAAATAGTCAACTATTAGGCCAACGCTATGATCCGTATTTCCGATGCTGCACAAGCGCACTTTGCCAAACTGCTGGCAAATCAGGAAGAAGGGACACAAATTCGCGTATTTGTGATCAATCCCGGCACCCCTAACGCCGAGTGCGGCGTGTCCTA
Source organism: Klebsiella michiganensis (assembly GCF_015139575.1). GTDB lineage: Bacteria > Pseudomonadota > Gammaproteobacteria > Enterobacterales > Enterobacteriaceae > Klebsiella > Klebsiella michiganensis. The sequence continues at coordinate 295,929 of NZ_AP022547.1, forward strand.
CTGCCCACCGGATGCGGTGGAAGATTCCGATACCGCGCTGAAGTTTGAGCAACTCACCGCCTACGTCGATGAGCTTAGCGCGCCGTACCTGGAAGACGCTGAAATCGATTTTGTTACCGACCAGCTGGGCTCCCAGCTGACGCTGAAAGCGCCAAACGCCAAGATGCGCAAAGTGTCCGACGATGCCCCGCTCATGGAGCGCGTTGAGTACCTGCTGCAGTCGCAGATTAACCCGCAGCTGGCCGGCCACGGCGGGCGCGTCACGTTGATGGAAATCACCGACGATGGCCTGGCGATTCTGCAATTCGGCGGCGGCTGCAACGGCTGTTCGATGGTTGACGTGACGCTGAAAGAGGGGATCGAGAAGCAGATGCTGAACGAGTTCCCGGAACTGAAAGGCGTACGCGATCTGACTGAACACCAGCGCGGCGAGCACTCCTACTACTGATTTCCCCGCCCGGCTGCCTTTTCGCGGCCGGGCGACTCTCTTCATGTTACCGCGCAACATTTCCCGCTAAGCGACCCGGCAGAAACCCGGGAAAGAGTATGACTTAAGTCTCATATTTGAAATTTTCACCGCCCAGGTGATTCTCAAACTTCATATGTTACCCGTATCATTCGCTTCAGGCGCCACAGATAAAAAAATAGCCAGCTATCCTTTCTCTGGGTAAGGATAAAGCCAGCTTCTACGGCGTCAGACATTTTTTGTTCCGGTCGGAACGGATGAAGTCAATGTTGAAACTATGACGTTACCCATAACAAATTAAGGCCAGGTAAATCATGCCATTAGTCATCGTTGCTATCGGGGTTGCCCTGTTATTGTTGCTGATGATCCGTTTCAAGCTGAACGGGTTTATCGCTCTGGTTCTGGTGGCACTTGCCGTCGGGCTCATGCAGGGTATGCCTCTGGATAAAGTTATCGTCTCCATCAAAAACGGCGTTGGGGGAACCCTCGGCAGCCTCGCGCTGATCATGGGCTTCGGCGCGATGCTCGGTAAAATGCTGGCGGACTGCGGCGGCGCGCAGCGTATCGCCACCACGCTGATTGCCAAATTTGGTAAACAACATATTCAATGGGCGGTTGTGCTCACCGGCTTTACCGTCGGCTTCGCCCTGTTCTATGAAGTGGGCTTCGTACTGATGCTGCCGCTGGTCTTTACCATCGCCGCATCCGCCGGTATCCCGCTGCTCTATATCGGCGTCCCGATGGCGGCCGCGCTCTCCGTCACGCACGGTTTCCTGCCTCCGCACCCGGGCCCGACGGCCATTGCCACTATTTTCCATGCCGACATGGGTAAAACCCTGCTGTTCGGTACGATTCTGGCGATCCCGACGGTTATCCTTGCGGGGCCGGTTTACGCACGCTTCCTGAAAGGTATCGATAAGCCGATTCCGGAAGGCCTGCATAACCCGAAAACGTTCACTGAGGAAGAGATGCCGGGCTTCGGCGTCAGCGTCTGGACCTCTCTGGTACCGGTTATTCTGATGGCTATGCGCGCCGTGGCCGAAATGGTTCTGCCGAAAGGTCATGCCTTCCTGCCGATCGCGGAATTCTTCGGCGACCCGGTCATGGCCACGCTGATCGCGGTACTGATCGCCATGTTCACCTTCGGTCTTAACCGCGGTCGTTCCATGGAGCAGATTAACGATACGCTGACCTCCTCGATCAAAATTATCGCCATGATGCTGCTGATCATCGGCGGCGGCGGCGCCTTCAAGCAGGTGCTGGTCGATAGCGGCATGGATAAATACATTGCTTCTATCATGCATGAATCCAATATGTCCCCGCTGTTTATGGCATGGTCGATTGCTGCGGTACTGCGTATCGCGCTGGGTTCCGCCACCGTTGCGGCGATCACCGCGGGCGGTATCGCCGCGCCGCTGATCGCCACCACCGGCGTGAGCCCGGAACTGATGGTGATCGCCGTTGGCTCCGGCAGCGTTATCTTCTCCCACGTTAACGACCCGGGCTTCTGGCTGTTTAAGGAATACTTCAACCTGACCATCGGCGAGACCATTAAGTCGTGGTCGGTGCTGGAAACCATTATCTCAGTGTGCGGCCTGGTAGGCTGTCTGCTGCTGGGGATGGTGGTATAAGCTGCTTGTCAGCCTAAAACGAGCCGGGTCGCCGCGAGGCGAACCCGGCTTTTTTATGCGCTCTGGCCACAACGGCCAGACTTATCGCAGTAATACCCGCCTGCGCGCGGCGCCTGACATTGAAATTCAGCAAACTATCCCCCATTCTAGATCTCATGCTATAGCGCCGGACGCGCGCTTCATTCACCCAATTCAACAGGACTGCGCATATGACCAATCCATTACTGACGCCTTTTTCATTACCGCCATTCTCTGCCATCAAACCCGAGCACGTGGTCCCCGCGGTCACTAAAGCGCTGGATGATTGCCGGGCGGCGGTAGAGCGCGCGGTGGCGCAAGGGGCGCCGTATACCTGGGAAAATCTTTGCCAGCCGCTGGCGGAAGTAGACGACGTGCTGGGGCGTATTTTTTCCCCGGTCAGCCACCTGAACTCGGTCAAAAACAGTCCGGAACTGCGCGAAGCCTACGAGCAGACCCTGCCGCTGCTTTCGGAGTACAGCACCTGGGTTGGGCAGCATGAAGGCCTGTACAAAGCGTACCGCGACCTGCGCGACGGCGACCATTACGCCACCCTGAATACCGCGCAGAAAAAAGCGGTAGATAACGCGCTGCGCGATTTTGAACTCTCCGGTATTGGCCTGGCGAAAGAGCAGCAGAAACGCTACGGCGAAATCGCCGCCCGCCTCTCCGAGCTGGGCAATCAGTACAGCAACAACGTGCTCGACGCGACCATGGGCTGGACCAAGCTGGTCACCGATGAATCTGAGCTCTCCGGCATGCCGGAAAGCGCGCTTGCCGCAGCGAAAGCCCAGGCTGAAGCCAAAGAGCAGGAAGGGTTTCTGCTGACCCTGGATATCCCGAGCTATCTGCCGGTAATGACCTACTGCGACAATCAGGCGCTGCGTGAAGAGCTGTATCGCGCCTATTCCACCCGCGCCTCCGACCAGGGGCCGAACGCCGGAAAATGGGACAACAGCCCGGTAATGGCGGAAATCCTCGCCCTGCGCCACGAGCTGGCGCAGCTGCTGGGCTTTGACAGCTTTGCCGACAAGTCGCTGGCGACCAAAATGGCCGAAAATCCGCAGCAGGTGCTCGACTTCCTGACCGACCTGGCGAAACGCGCCCGTCCGCAGGGTGAGAAAGAGCTGGCCCAGCTGCGCGCCTTCGCCAAAGCCGAATTCGGCGTGGATGAACTGCAGCCGTGGGATATCGCTTACTACAGCGAAAAACAGAAGCAGCATCTTTACAGCATCAGCGATGAACAGCTGCGCCCCTACTTCCCGGAAAACAAAGCGGTTAACGGCCTGTTCGAGGTGGTTAAGCGTATTTACGGTATTACCGCGAAAGAGCGTACCGATGTGGACGTCTGGCATCCGGAAGTGCGCTTCTTCGAACTGTACGATGAAAAAAATGAACTACGCGGTAGCTTCTATCTCGATCTCTACGCTCGCGAACATAAACGCGGCGGGGCATGGATGGATGACTGCGTTGGCCAGATGCGTAAGCTTGACGGCTCGCTGCAAAAGCCGGTCGCTTATCTGACCTGTAACTTTAACCGTCCCGTCAACGGTAAGCCGGCGCTGTTCACCCACGATGAAGTGATCACCCTGTTCCACGAGTTTGGCCACGGTCTGCACCATATGCTGACCCGTATCGACACCGCCGGCGTGTCCGGCATCAGCGGGGTACCGTGGGATGCGGTCGAGCTGCCGAGCCAGTTTATGGAAAACTGGTGCTGGGAGCCGGAAGCGCTGGCCTTTATCTCCGGCCACTATGAAACCGGCGAGCCGCTGCCGCAGGAATTGCTGGAGAAAATGCTGGCGGCGAAGAACTACCAGGCGGCGATGTTTATTCTGCGCCAGCTGGAGTTTGGCCTGTTCGACTTCCGCCTGCATGCGGAGTTCAGCCCGCAGCAGGGCGCGAAAATCCTCGAAACGCTGGCGGAAATTAAGCAGCAGGTGGCGCTGATCCCCGGGCCGTCGTGGGGCCGTTTCCCGCACGCCTTCAGCCATATTTTCGCCGGCGGATACGCAGCGGGTTATTACAGCTATCTGTGGGCCGACGTCCTGGCGGCGGATGCCTTCTCGCGCTTCGAAGAGGAGGGTATCTTCAATCGCGAAACCGGCCAGTCGTTCCTCGACAACATCCTTAGCCGCGGCGGTTCGGAAGAGCCAATGGTCCTGTTCAAACGCTTCCGCGGTCGCGAGCCGCAGCTGGACGCGATGCTTGAGCATTACGGTATTAAGAGTTAATCCTGTTGTGAAAATTTGTTTAATTGATGAAACGGGCGCCGGAGACGGCGCCTTATCTGTTCTGGCTGACCGCTGGGCGCTGGAGCAGGATGAGGATAACCCGATGGCGCTGGTGATGACCCCGGCGCATCTTGAGCTGCGCAAGCGCGATGAACCGAAGCTTGGCGGCATCTTTGTTGATTTTGTCGGCGGGACCATGGCCCATCGGCGCAGGTTCGGCGGCGGCCGCGGCGAGGCGGTGGCGAAAGCGGTGGGAATCAAAGGCGACTATCTGCCGGATGTGGTCGATGCGACCGCCGGTCTGGGAAGGGATGCCTTTGTTCTTGCCTCCGTGGGCTGTCGCGTGCGGATGCTGGAGCGTAACCCGGTGGTTGCCGCGCTGCTCGACGATGGCCTAGCGCGCGGCTACGCCGACGCTGAAATCGGCCCCTGGTTGCAGGAGCGTCTGCGGCTGATTCACGCGTCCAGCCTGACGGCGCTGACCGATATCACCCCGCGTCCGCAGGTGGTCTATCTCGACCCGATGTTTCCGCATAAGCAGAAAAGCGCGCTGGTGAAGAAAGAGATGCGGGTATTTCAGTCGCTGGTGGGGCCGGATTTAGACGCCGACGGTCTGCTGGCGCCGGCGCGTCAGCTGGCGACCAAACGGGTGGTGGTTAAGCGCCCGGACTACGCGCCGCCGCTGGCGGATGTCGCGACGCCTAACGCGGTGGTGACCAAAGGCCACCGGTTTGATATCTATGCCGGAACGGCGGTTGAGCCGCAGGGGTAAGCAACCTGCGTCAGGGCCCTTTCCCCGGGGGCGGCGCGTTGCGCCTGCCCGGGCTACGGGTTCACCGCCGTCTGCGGGTCTGGTAGCCCGAACAGATGCGCAGCATCGCCTCCGGGAAATTCTGCCACTCTGCGCTCTGCTCCCGGGGCGGCGCGATGCGCCTTGCCCGGGCTACGGGTTCACCGCCGTCTGTAGGCCGGTAGCCCGGACAGATGCGCAGCATCGCCTCCGGGAAATTCGGCCACTCTGCACTCTGCTCCCGGGGGCGGCGCGATGCGCCTAGCCCGGGCTACGGGTTCTTGCGATCTGGGGGGGCTGTAGCCCGGATAAGGCGTTAGCCGCAATCCGGGAAACCCCGTCGACCGCACCGTTTTTACGCGCTTTTTGTATTAATCATCCTGTTCAGCCACGGCACCATGATCGCCATGACCACCGTGACGCCCAGGGTCACCAGGCCAATTTTGCTGAAGACATCGGTATAAATCGGCAGCGTCTGTAGCGGGTCGGTAATATTATCCGGTACGGCGGTGAAGGTCGCCACGTAGCCGCCCAGCAGGAACGCGGCCGCCTGGGTTAAAAACCACATCCCAAGAATAAAGCCCATCAGATGCTGCGGCACCAGCGCGGCAACCATCGCCAGCCCCAGGGCGCTAATCAGCAGTTCCCCCAGACTCTGGAACAGATAGACCAGCACGATAAACCACGGCGAGGTCAGCCCCTGGGCGTCGGCAAACCACATTCCCGCCGCGGCTGCCGTCAGAAAACCCAGCGCGCACAGGAACATGCCAAGGGTAAACTTCATCGGCATTGTCAGGTCTTTGCCCTTATTGCCCAAACGCGTGTAGATAGCGGCGAGGATCGGGCTGGCCACCACCACCCAGAACGGGTTTAGCGCCTGAAAGCTCACCGGGTTAATCGCGAAACCAAGTATTTCATGGTGAACGTTATTGATAGCAAAGAAGTTGAGCGAGGTGGGCATCTGCGCGTACAGAATATAAAACAGCACCGCTTCCAGCATCAGGATAAAGGCGACGAACATTTTGTTGCGCCCGGTTTTATCCAGCTTGAAGGCCTCGCGGAAGAAGAAAATCGTCACCACCACTGAGAGGATAATCAGCACCAGATTGGCGATTTTGACATTATGCATTAGCCAGGCGCAGAGAAAAATCATGACCACCGTACCGGCCAGCACGTACAGTAAATTGCGCAGGCTCAGCGGTTTGTGGTCCGGCTCAGAGCCGATATCTTTCACCATACCCCGACAGGCGAAGTAAACCAGCAGGGCGACGATCAGACCGGCGCCGCACAGGTTGTAGGTTACCGCATAGCCGAACTTGTCGGCAATCACCGGCGCCAGCGACAGCGACAGCAGCGAACCGATATTGATCGACATATAAAACAGCGTGAAGGCGCCATCCAGGCGGGCATCTTTTGGCGGATAGCATTTGGACAGCAGGCTCGCCGGGTTAGCTTTAAACAGGCCGTTACCCACCGCAATGGTCCCCAGCGCGATGAAAATCAGATTGGGTTTGAGCAGCGACAGGCCGGTCATAAAGTAGCCTGCGGCAAGCACAATCGCGCCCAGAACCAGCGTACGTTTCGTACCCAGCAGGTGATCGCCGACATAGCCGCCGATGGAGATGAGGCCATATACCAGCGCGGCAAACGCGCCAAAGGTAATAAACGCCTGCTCCTGAGAAAAACCGAGCTGTTTAACAAAGAAAACGGCCAGGATCCCCTGAACGCCGTAATAGCCAAATCGCTCCCATAGTTCCACAAAGAAGATCATGAAGAATGGGCGAGGTTGCTGCAGCAAGCCTGTCGGTGCGGTTGAATTCATCTTTCTTCGCCTTTAAGTCCTGTCCGGAAAAGTATGAACGCGTATGCCAAAACGCGCTGAAAAAGGTTAATTTTGCGTAATGATATGATGTTTATCTATTTTGGCGAATTATTATATGGCTATATTGCTTTTGAAATGGTTGATCAACCTGGCATTGTGGCGATTATTTGGATTTATATGCTTTTTGCGGCGGGTGGGGGAAATAAAAACGCCCGCGTTGGCGGGCGTTGGTCATCAGCGAAATGAAATAACGTCCTGTTTGTTATTCGTCTTCTTCGTCGCGCAGCGGGACAATCAGCATATCCACGTGAACGGTGTTGATGAGCTGACGAGCCGAGGACATCAGTTTGCTCCAGAAGTCCTGATGGTGACCGCAAACCACGAGGTCCATATCATACTTTTTAATCGCATCAACCAGCACCTGGCCGAGATCGCCGCTGCCGCTCAGGGTCTCAGTGATCGGATAGCCCGCGTTGGTGGACAGCTCGCTTAACGCGTGGTGAGTCTCTTCGGAGATGCGTTTCTGCATGTCGCCCAGATTGACGTCAATAAGGCCGGTGTAGAGATCGGAGTAATTCACATCCACGTGGATCAGGGAAACTTTTGCATTGTAGGGGCGGGCCATAGAAACGGCTTTTTCTACCAGTACTTTGCTTTCCGGGGACAGGTCTACTGCAATAAGAATATGTTTGTAAGCCATGGTGTTACTCCTTCCATAAGTTGTCGATGACCGTTGGACCTGACAGCCAGCGCTGCCGCTTCGCCCGCGTCCTGCGTGCTACATTCGCGGGGGGAGTCCTTAAGGACCTAATTGTAGAAGATATTTCTACCTTATAGCGCCCCTCGCGATCCGTCAATCCACCTTGTTCAGCGAATAGTTAAACAAATATATCCGACTTATGCATTGATAATGATTAACGTTGTGGTAAAAAAATTAACTGATCTCCTACACTATTTAATGAGCCGGTCGGATAAATAAACGTGATCGGAATCGCACTCTTTCACAGTACAGTCGGTTTGATATTGGGGAGCGGTAGTCCCGGAGGGAGCCTCCGAGGACGGGTCGCCGGGGAGGAGGTATGATCAGCACTGTTGCGCTGTTTTGGGCCCTGTGTATCGTATGTGTAGTGAATATGGCACGCTACTTCTCGTCGCTGCGTGCATTACTTGTTGTGCTACGTGGTTGTGACCCTTTGCTCTATCAATATGTCGACGGCGGCGGTTTTTTTACGTCGCACGGGCAGCCCGGCAAACAGGTGCGCCTGGTGTGGTACATCTACGCCCAGCGCTACCGCGATCACCACGACGATGAATTTATCCGCCGCTGCGAGCGGGTTCGTCGGCAGTTTATTCTCACCAGCGCGCTATGCGGCCTGGTGGTGGTCAGCATGATTGCCCTGGCTATCTGGCACTAGCTTCACGATACAAAAAAAACGGGCCAGTTTCCTGACCCGTTTATCTTTCTTGTTTCTGATATTCGCTTAGATAATCTGCAGCGAGAGCCAGTACAGCGCGCCGGACAGCAGAATCGCCGCGGGCAGGGTCAGTACCCAGGCCATCAGGATGCTGGTGACGGTTTTCTTCTGCAGACCGCCGCCATCAACGAGCATCGTCCCCGCTACCGAGGAGGAGAGCACGTGGGTGGTGGAAACCGGCATACCGGTATAGCTCGCCAGACCAATCGATACGGCGGCGGTCATCTGAGCTGACATACCTTGTGCGTAGGTCATCCCTTTCTTACCGATTTTCTCGCCGATGGTGGTCGCCACGCGACGCCAGCCGATCATGGTGCCGATACCCAGCGCCAGCGCAACCGCCATAATAATCCAGATTGGCGCGTACTCGATGGTGCTCAGCATGTCGGTTTTCAACTTCTTCAGCAGACGCTTATCGTCAGCATTCACTTCCGGCAGCTTAGCCACTTTGTCAGTGGTGTCGGAGATGCAGAGCATAATACGGCGCAGATGGCTACGCTGTTCCACGGAGAGCGTGTCGTAGCTTTCGGTACCGGTCAGCATCGTCTTCACGCGGTCAAGCGCGTTGATGGTGTTTGCCGGGTGGCAGTGGAACTCGCCGTTTGCGGCAGCCCCTGCGTCCGGAGACGGGATGAGCTGCTCGGCGCCGGTCGCTTTTTTCAACAGCTCAGGACGCTGCTGGAAGAAGGTTTCCACGTTGTTGACCGCATCGCGGGTACGGGTGATTTCGTAGCCGGAAGCGTTCATATTGACCACGAAGCCAGCCGGAGCCACGCCGATCAGCACCAGCATCACCAGGCCAATGCCTTTCTGACCATCGTTCGCGCCGTGGGAGAACGCGACGCCAATGGCGGACAGAATCAGCGCAATACGCGTCCAGAACGGCGGCTTTTTCTTGCCGTCTTTCTTTTCACGCTCGGCTGGAGTCAGGTGGATACGGGCGCGTTTTTTGGTTCCGCTCCAGTAGCGACGCAGAATGAAAATCAGGCCGCCCGCTACGACCAGGCCAACGATTGGCGAGACGATCAGCGAGCCAAAAATACCCATGACTTTCGGGATGTTCAGCGCGTCCACCACCGACGTACCGGTCATCAGGGCATTGGTTAAACCAATACCGATGATCGCGCCGATCAGGGTGTGCGAGCTGGAGGCCGGAAGGCCGAAGTACCAGGTGCCGAGGTTCCAGATAATTGCCGCCAGCAGCATGGAAAAGACCATGGCGAGGCCATGTGCTGAACCCATGTTAAGCAGCAGGTCGGTCGGCAACATATGCACGATGGCATAGGCTACGCTGAGACCGCCCAACAGAACGCCGAAGAAGTTAAAAAGAGCCGCCATCGCCACAGCAAGCTGCGACCGCATTGCGCGAGTGTAAATCACCGTTGCAACCGCGTTTGCGGTATCATGAAAACCATTGATCGCTTCGTAAAAAAGCACGAAAGCCAGAGCAAGCAATAATAGTAACCCGGTATGTAAATCCAGACCGGCAAATAAATGTACCATAGGACGTTACGCCATTTTGAGGACATGAACGCGGCGCATTATCAGTGACTTTCGCGGCGCGGGCAAAGTGAAATATAGACTTTTTTTGATTTTCTTCCTGTTTAAGTTTTACCTTGTTGGGAGTATTCCTATATCTTTCAATGAGGTACGCAAATCTGTTTTTTTCAGTCTGGTGCGACCAGAATGAAAAATTTACAATTCCCGACAATCGGGATATGAGGAATGTTGTGTGGAAAGGTTTGATGCCATCGTAATCGGCGCCGGAGCGGCGGGAATGTTTTGTGCAGCGCAGGCGGGGCAGGCAGGCTGTCGGGTGCTGCTGCTCGATAACGGCAAAAAGCCCGGGCGGAAGATCCTGATGTCTGGCGGTGGCCGCTGCAACTTTACTAACATGTATATCGAACCCGCGGCATATCTCAGCCAAAACCCGCATTTTTGCAAATCTGCGCTGGCGCGCTACACCCAGTGGGACTTTATCGATCTGGTTAGCAAACACGGTATCGCCTGGCATGAGAAAACCCTGGGCCAGCTTTTCTGCGATGATTCCGCCGAGCAAATCGTTAACCTGCTGCTGGCCGAGTGCGAAAAAGGCGGCGTACACATTCGCCTGCGTAGCGAAATTATCAGCGTAGAGCGGGATGATGAGGGCTATACGCTACAGCTTAACGGCGAGACGGTGGCGGCGAAAAAGCTGGTGGTTGCCTCCGGCGGATTATCCATGCCCGGCCTGGGCGCCTCGCCGTTTGGCTATAAGCTCGCCGAGCAGTTTGGCCTGAAGGTGCTGCCGACCCGCGCGGGCCTGGTGCCGTTTACCTTGCATAAGCCGCTGCTCGAACAGCTGCAGGTGCTTTCCGGGGTGTCGGTGCCGTCCACCATCACGGCGGAAAACGGGACCGTCTTCCGGGAAAATCTGCTCTTTACCCACCGCGGGCTGTCCGGGCCGGCGGTACTGCAAATTTCCAGCTACTGGCAGCCGGGAGAGTTCGTCAGCATCAATCTGCTGCCGGATTGCCATCTTGATGACTTCCTTAACGAGCAGCGCGCGGCGCATCCCAATCAGAGCCTGAAGAACACCCTGGCAATACAGCTGCCAAAGCGGCTGGTTGAGTGCCTGCAGCAGCTGGGGCAGCTGCCGGACGTCACCCTGAAACAGCTAAACGTTCGCGAGCAGCAGGCGCTGGTTGAGACGCTGACCGCGTGGCGCGTCCAGCCGAATGGCACCGAAGGCTATCGCACGGCGGAAGTGACCCTCGGCGGTGTCGACACCAACGAACTCTCTTCGCGCACCATGGAGGCCCGCAAGGTGCCCGGTCTGTACTTTATCGGCGAAGTGATGGACGTCACCGGCTGGCTGGGAGGCTATAACTTCCAGTGGGCGTGGGCGTCAGCCTGGGCATGCGCGCAGGCTTTAGCGGAACAGAAATAACCGCCTGCTCTGTATCAGCGGACCCGGCTCCGCCTTATCCGCTGATATTGTGCTGCTTTAATTTGCGCCACAGGGTCGTGGGGCTGATGCCGAGCATCACCGACGCTTTGGTTCTGTCCCCGTCGGTTTTTTCTATGACATGGCTAATCAGCCGTTTCTCTTGTTTCTTTAATAAATCGGTTTCATCTGATGCCACGCCCGCGGCCGGGAAGTGAGAGCTCTCGTTGGCGTCATCCGGTGAAATTTGACCGATCTGCAGCAAAACGTCTTTGCTCACTCGATCGATGTCCAGCAGGACGATGAGCCGGTAGATAACCGCCTGAAGTTCACGAATGTTGCCAGGCCAGCTATAGCGATGCAAAAAATCCACCGCGTCGGGGGTAAATGTGATTTGCTTACCTTGCTGATAAAGCAGGTGCTGAATCAACAACATGATATCGCCCGGTCGTTGGCGTAAGGCCGGTAGACTCAACTCAAGAATATTGATTCTATAGTACAGATCCTGCCTGAACTCACCGCTGGCGACGAGCTGGCGCAGATCTTTATTGCTGGCGGTGATCAGGCGAAAATCGGCGGTGATCAGCGTATCGCCGCCGAGACGAGAGAATTGCTTCTCTTGTAACACGCGCAGCAGCTTAACCTGTACCGATAACGGCGCTTCGCTGATTTCATCGATAAACACCGTGCCGTTCATCGCCATTTCAAACACCCCCGGTTTTCCGCCCTTGCGCGCGCTGGTAAATGCGCCGTCGGCATAGCCAAAGAGTTCACTTTCCAGAATGCTCTCGGGAATGGCCGCGCAGTTAATCGCGATAAAAGGGCCGCGGCTTCTGGCGCTATGGTTATGAATACTCTGAGCGAAAAGCTCTTTACCTGTGCCGGTATCGCCCAAGATATGAATGGGAAGTTCGTGGCGGGCGCACAGTTTAGCTTTTTTTATTACATCGCGTATCGCCGGAGACTGGCCAATAATGTCGTCGAAAGACCAGGTTGTGGAAAAACCGCGGAGTTTACTTTTTTTGCTGATACTATTTTGCCAAAGTGAACTCTCCTGGTTTAATCCTGTAATAATGCTATAAGATGTTTGGCGGTTGGAAAAATGACGTATGGAAATAAAAATAGTTTGGCCGTTAATATCAATGACCTGTTCTTTAATGTCTAATTCGTTAATAATACTGGCGTAAATATCTTTAAATGCCTCTTTTTTGAATATTTTATCTCCGACATGACACTGGAATAAGCTCAGGCCGATAGCATTAATATTTATGATCTCACCCAACTGATCAATACACATGATGCCCTCACGTGCTTGATTCAGCGCGGCGTGGCTCATGATGAGCTTGGTATTTTCTCGGTTGAGATATTTTAATAAGCTATAAGCTTCATTGATGGCCTGCTCAATCGAAATATTATCGGTGTCTCCCATAATAGCATTGAGGTTATATTTTTTAGCCATTTCAGCAACCGTAAGGCCGCCGATGACCGTATGGTAATCGTTCTCTGAAAGATTTTTTATAACGTTTTCAATATCATTGTGGTTGTATACCTGGCAAATTTTAAACTCTTCGTTAGTCATGTTCTGATAATGACGTAAGGCATTACAAAATTGGGGGAAACCAACCGCGGCGATTTTTTGTGATTTGATTTTGGCCTGTTGTAAAATGCGATAAACGCCGTGAAAATCATGGGCGATCTCAATGACCGGGATACTAATATTGTTACGCAGGAGGGCGGCGGTGCCGCCTCGGCTAATAATTATCTTAGCGCCGGACTGGATCATCTCATTCGCTTTATCGAGAACGTCAGAATAACGAAATTCATATACCGGAACATCGAGCTTCCTCTCAATAAGAACATTCATGATGCGTTGGGTTATTGTTTTGGAAACTGAAAAAATGACAATTTCATTATTCTTCATATATTATTCGCTCAGGTGTTCTGGGTTTGCAATGTTTATTATATGGCGAGCACAGGGAGAATCAATGAGGGTGGTCATATAATACGATATTAAGAATAAAAGCCTTACGCATAGCAAATGCGTAAGGCTATGTCATTAGTGATTAGAAACGCAGGCGGCGGTAGACAATTTGACCGTTGCATAAGGTAGCGCAGTTATCGATATAACGGTCACCTTCGAGTTTGACCCCGTGGGTATCTTCAAAAATGACGTTCTCTTTTCGCAGCTTAACAATGGAAATATCAGCACTGGCGCCGGGCGCCAGGGTACCAATTTGCCCCTGCATTTTCATCAGGCGGGCCGGCGTGGCGGTTACCGCGCGAACGATATCGAAGAAGGACATTCCCATGTTGAGATATTTCGACATGACGTGGAGCAGACTGTAGACCTTATCCGTCCGTAAGCTATTTCTCAGGGTGAGATCGGTGCTGATGATATCGGGATAAAATCCCTGCTCCATGGCGGTTCTGGCAACGTGAAAATCAAAGTGGGCCACGCCGTTTGAACAGTCGAAGATAACCCCTCTGGTCTGCGCCTCTTTTATTGCCGCATAGACCTCGCCCTGTTCATCGAGAATCGAGTGGCCGGTACCGTGGAAGCAGTGGGCGTAAATATCATCGGCATTAAAATAGCGGATCAGTTCATCGGCGCAGAGAAGAGAGTCCGTGACGTGAACGCAAATCGTGGTATCCAGTTTACGCGCCAGGGAGACGGTAGAGAGAAGAGGGTCGCTGGCGTACTGTTTCCCTTTGGCGATATCCTGGCTGTAGCGTAGTTTCAATCCCAGAATATTGTCTCTGTTGCTATTCAGCGTTTGGGCGATTTTCTCCTCGTTGTAATTCGCCGGATTGGTATTTTCCAGATACCCGGTCGGCCCGCCCCCGAGGGTGGAAAGCCCGACGTTGACCACGTTCAAATAGCTTTTGATTTTCACCATGGCAGGATGAATCACGCTATTGCGAAAAAGCTGATAATTCACCCAGCCGCTGCTGCCGGCATCGACCATGCTGGTGACCCCGTTGGGCAAGCATACGATGTCAGGGTTGACGCTGATGGCGGTCCCGCCGTGAAAAACATGACCATGGAAGTCGATTAAGCCAGGCAGCACGATACAACCCGCGGCATCAATCACCGTTTCGGCCTGCAAATCGTCAACGGTATTTAAGTCCACGATGCGATCGCCGATAACGCCAATATTACGATTAATATAATCATGACCTTCGAGATCGGCGACCAGACCGTTTTTAATCAGAATATCCAGTTTCATTTTATGCTCCTGTTAAATGCCGATAAACTTCCAGTAAGGAATACCGATCAGGAAGAAGATTAATACGTTGACCACCACCATGATGGTGCCCAACATCCAGAACGTTTTTTGCGGGACGTAGCCGCTGGAGAACGTAAATACGCCCGCGCCGTTGCCGTAGTGCGTCAGCAGTGCGCCATAGCCTGCGGAGAAAGCCAGAGAAAGCGCCACGTACATCGGGTGCGCCTGGGTCGTCATTCCCAGGGTAAAGAGTACCGGATAGAAAGAGACGACGAACGCGCTGTTCGAGACAAAGAAATAGCGGACGGCAAGGCTGATAAAGACCAGCACGGCAATCGCGCTGATTTCATTGAGATGCGACAGGTCGAGATAGTTTTTGATAACGTCCACCAGAAAGACGTAGAACCCGCCTTTTGATAGGGCAACCGCACAGCCATAAAACGCGCCATACCAGACGAAGGTCTGCCAGGCCGATTTTTCGCTCACCACGTCATTCCAGCTCAGCACGCCGAAAAGCAGCAGACAGGCGAGGAACGCCAGGCCGACGGGAATAAAGGCGATGCCGGTGATGGAACCCGTCATCCAGCCGAGCACGCCCAGGACAAAGAACACGATCAGCAGCTTCTCTTCACGTTTTACCGGACCCAGCTCACGCAAGCCCTTCTCGGCAATTTCATTGACGTTATCGATAACTTTCAGTTCCGGCGCGTAGATTTTATACAGTATCCACGGAGCGAGCAGCAGCACCAGTCCGGCTGGCACCACGGCGGCTTTAAACCAGGTCATCCATTCGAGATTCACCTTCATGATCTCGTTGGCCAGCGAGACGGTAATTGAGTTGGTCGCCATCCCCGTCAGAAACAGGCTGGAGGTTCCCATTGAGACGACGTACATCAGGATGGTCAGATAGGCGCCGATTTTGCGGCTACCGTCGTCGGGCTTCGAGCCCAGCGCTTCGGCGATGTTCCTGAAGATGGGATAGGTAATGCCTCCCGAACGGGACATATTTGAACCCGTTGCCGGGGCCAGTACGGTATCCGTCACCATCATCAAATAACCCAGGGTGAGGGTATTTTTTCCATAGCGTTTTAGCAGAAGATAGGCGATACGTTTACCCAGTCCGGTAATAACAAACGCTTTGCAAATAATAAAGGCGCTGATAATAAACCAGACCATAGGGCTGCCAAAACCGGCAAACAGGGGAGCGGGGTCGAGAACCAGAGAGGCAAACCCGAGAATAATCAGCATAATGACCGCATCGGTAAACGGGCGCAAAACCAGCCCGCACAGCATCGCCAGATAGATGCCAACCATATGCCAGGTCGGTGCGGAGACGCCTTCCGGGTGCGGTATTATCCAAAATAAAACGGGGAAAAAGATAATGGGCAAGAGTTTTAAATAAAGCATTTTTATTACCTTTGCTTTAAAGCCACGGCCCGTCAGGGCACCGCGGCCTGATATTATTTAATCAAATTAACGATACATGTCGTCGATAAACTCAACGCCGGTCTCATCCAGTGATTTTTTGACCCAAAGGCGATTCGCGGTGCCGTTTTTGGCGGCCTCTACTTTGCTGGCATCGAATTTTGCATACTCTTTGGCTTTATTCAGTACGGCTTCTGCGTCACCGAGGGGAATAACAATCACGCCATCCGCATCGCCGACGATCAGGTCGCCCGGACAAACCGCGACGCCGCCAACGGCGATCGGCGTGTTCACCTCCCCTGGACCTTGTTTAAACGGGCCTGCCGGGTTGGAGCCGGTAGCGAACAGCGGAAAATCGAGAACCGACAGCGCATCGATATCGCGGATAGGCCCGTCCAGCACGATACCGGCGATTTTTTTCATGCAGTGGGCATAGGCCACCATGATTTCGCCCATTAATGCCCGCGAGCGGTCGCCTTCGTTGGAGACCACAATCACATCGTTCTCACCCGCCATATCCAGCGCGGCGTGCAGCATCAGGTTATCGCCCGCGCGGACTTTCACGGTGATGGCGAACCCCGCCATAATCGGCTTTTTCGGCGAAGAGATACGTTTAATGCCGTTACCCAGAACGGCAATACGGTTCATGGTGTCAGCAATATTCGCCGCCGGGAGCTGTTCAAATTCTTTAAGAAGATCGACGCTGCAGGTCGGACGCTTTAAAAAAATACGGTTACCAATAGTCATTTTTTTCTCCTTAAAAACCCGGGACCGGCCAGGACGGTTTCTTACCGGATAAGACTTCATCAATGCCAATCGCGGAATGGAGCGAGGCTCTGTCGGTCGCTTCAATGGTGGCGGCGCCAATATGCGGGGCAATCACAATATTGCTTAGCGAGAAAATCGGGTCGTTGGCATCAAACGGCTCTTTCTTTAAAACATCCACGCCCGCCCCGGCGATAGCGTGGGTGCTCAAGGCGTGATACAGCGCTTTTTCATCAACCAGCTTTCCGCGTGCGGTATTAATGAAATAGGCGGTAGGCTTCATCATGGAAAACTGTTTCTCTCCGACAAAATCGGTGGTTTCCGCCGTCGTCGGACAGTGCAGAGAAACGAAGTCGCTCTCTTTGAAAATACGGTCAAAATCGTTGGTAAGCTCTACGCCTTCGGGGATCTGCTGCTGGGTTTTATACGGGTCATAGGCGATAACTTTCATATTAAAGCCATGCAGCGCTTTGATTGCCACGCGTGAACCGATATTCCCGACGCCAATTAAACCCAGCGTTTTTCCATCCAGCTCCACTTTTGGCGTGCGCAGTTTTGCCCAGTAATAATCTTCAAGCATCTTTTCCTGTACCAGCTTGAAATTACGCGAGCAGTGCAGCATATAAAATATGGCCAGTTCGGCAACGGACATGCTGTTAGCAATTGGCGCATTTAATACGACGACGCCGTGACGTTTAGCCGACGCCAGATCGACCGTATCGTAACCGGCACCGTGACGCGCAACGACTTTCAGCTTTTTAGCTGCTTCAAATACGCGGTCGGACATTTTTGAAAGGCGGACGATAATACCGTCGCAATCGACGATGTCGCGAATGATATCTTCTTCTTCCATCCCTGAGCCGTTAATCAGTTGATAACCGCGGCTTTCCAGATATTCTCTCCCTTCTGCCATGATTTCCTGCGGGAGTAAAATTTTGTACGTCATTTAACTATCTCCAGTGTTGATTACGTGGAGGTAATTGCATGGCGTGTGCCATACATTCATGCAAGATGAATGTTTTTTTGTAATGCTTTGATATGTATGTGTATTTTGTTTTTGTGGTCAACGAGTTGTGGTGATGTTCTTCACATACCTGAACGCCGGAGTGAGGCCGGTTATTTAATTATGAAATGGCTGAAATGCATAATTAAATGTGCGAATGGCGAGCTTCACACTTTATTTTATTTATATGCGGAGAGCATTTTCTTGTAGCGATTGACATTGCCCGGTGGACAACTTAAAACGTAAGCCAAAGGTTAATCTGGAGAGGTTTCGGCAATGAATAAATCACAGGTGGAGATATTCATGCTTATGGTTCGGGAGGGGAGTATTCATTTTGTATCGCAGCGGCTGAGTATTGCGCCTTCGTTGATAACAACCAGCGTATGTGCGCTTGAAAATGAACTGGGTTTCAACCTGATTAAGCGCGGCAGGAATATCAGAAAAGTTATCTTAACGGAAAAAGGACACGCTTTTTATCGGCTTGCTCCAGAGTTACTGATATTGCTTAATGCGATTGCGGATATTCGGGCGGGAATAAAACAGCCCGGCAAGTCCTTCCCGCCGGGCAAAATAATCAGTTCAGCCCCAGGAAATACTGGGCAATTTTGAAGTAGATAATCAGTCCGGTACCGTCGATAAGGGTGGCGATAAACGGCGCTGAAACTACAGCCGGGTCGATGCCGACGCGTTTGAGCGTCAGGGGGATCACCGAAGACACCACCGCGCTCCACAGGGTAATGCATACCAGCGTCAGGCTGACAATCAGGGTGATCTCCATGCCGATGCCCATCATCCAGGCGCGCAGGCAGCCCGCCAGGCCGAGCGTAATGGCAATCAGCAGCGAGGTTGAAACCTCTTTACGGATTACGCGTCCCATATCGCGCAGCCGCACCTCGCCGAGCGCCATGGAACGCACGAGGGTGGAGGTGATCTGCGTCCCGCTATTGCCGCCGGTACCAATCAACAGCGGAATGAAAAAGGCCAGCGCAATCGCCGACTCCAGCGCTTCCTCAAAATGCTGTAACACGCTGCTGGTATAGGCTTCGGCGACAAAGAGCAGCAGCAGCCATACCGAACGTTTTTTCCACAGCGCCCACGGGCTGGTTTCCAGGTAGGGCTTTTCCAGCGGCAGCGTCGCGCCCTGACGCTGAGCATCCTCGGTCACGTCATCTTCCAGCAGATGCGCGATCTCTTTTTCCATCAGGCAGCCGACCAGCTCGCCCTTTTCGACCCCCGGCACGAGGTCGAGCCCGCGCTCGGCCAGCTCGGCGACCACCTGCGGCCGCGGGTCGTCAGGCCTGACGCGAAACAGGCAGCTATCCATTAAATAACGAATGGACTGGGCGGTATCGCTCTCCTGCAGCAGCTTTTTAATCGATAAACTGCCGCGCAGTTTTTTCCCGGCGACGACAAAAACCTGGCCGGGGATCTCATCGCTGGCCAGCTGAGAAACGAACAGCTCACGTGCTTCATGAACGCTGAAATGTTCCGGCAGGGTAATGAAATCGGTACGCATATACTGGGCGATCGCGTCGCCGTCGAACGCTGCGGTAGCCTG
The DNA here is from genome assembly GCF_015139575.1 of Klebsiella michiganensis. GTDB lineage: Bacteria > Pseudomonadota > Gammaproteobacteria > Enterobacterales > Enterobacteriaceae > Klebsiella > Klebsiella michiganensis. The sequence continues at coordinate 315,269 of NZ_AP022547.1, forward strand.
ATGTGCGGCGCACAGTTGAATGGAAGACATGGTGTAATTCCCTATAAAAAATCACTCATAGGGGCGAACAAGACAGGATGAGCACAGGCAGATCCCTACGTCCTGGTTTTAGCACTGCACAACGTATCTGCCCGGCATGAACGCCGTCAGAAGTTACCTTGGCAACACCTTGATTCGATGGAAGCCTGTATTTCCCTGAGTGGTCTCTCTCGATACCAACAGGGCGGTAACTTATGTTTATGCAGGAGCCTCGCCATAACGAGATCGTTAAATGAGGCCTGATTATTCGCGAAGAGAGATGATTAACCAAGCATATAATTCATGTGGTTTATTAATTGTTGAGAAAAGGCGAAAGTTTATTGCGATCAGGGCGATACAGGGATTTTGCCCTCTTAGGGTGAACAAAATTTTTTCAAACTATACTTAGCAGTGGATGCGTTATAAATGCTATTTCCCGCGAGATTGTTGGTTGAAAAAACTGAGGTGACCCATCGTATAAGCGATATTTAAGAGGAACGCTGTTATGTTGAAAAACAGGATTAATCTTCAGGTTATTATCTGGACGACGCTCATTGGAGGGTTCATCAGCTCTCTGGTGAAGTCGGGAACGGAAGCTAATATGCCGCCCCGCGTGGCGGGCGAGATATCGCCCCCGGCGGCGCATATCGACGCCTGGCTCGGCTGGCTTGGCATTAATTCACACTCGCTGGACTACGTTTATCAGGGGGTGACAATCCCCGGCGCCGTCATGCTTTACCACTGGCTGTTCAGCTTTGCTTTTGCCTTTCTCTATGTCTTCATTTCCGCATACTGGCCGAAAATCCGGCTTTGGTACGGCGCGGCCTATGGTCTGATTATTACTCTCGTTATGCACGGCTTCCTCATTCCCGCGCTGGGCTTCAGGCATCCCGCCTATTTAAACGGGGAAACCGGGTGGCTGTGGAACCTGAATGGCTATGAGCTGTGGAGCGAAACCCTCGGACATATTTGCTGGTCGTTTTCGATTGAAATCAGCATGATTGCCGTTCTTGCCCTGCTGGCAAAACCGATACGAGGCGCATGGGCCAACGAGTCGCCATAATGGCGTTAGTCCCGATCGCGCGTTAAAGAGTCATTTATCGCATCCCACGGCTATGAGTGGGGTGACTCCTTCTCCGTTGGCAAACACTGCAAATGGCCGTGGCGCACGCCGCGCTGGGCGATAACGTCATCGGCAAAATGCTGAACGTCGCCCATATCGCCTTTCAGCACGGCGATTTCCAGACAGTCGTCATGGTTGATATGTACGTGGAGGGTGGCGACGGAGAGGTCGTGGTGATGATGCTGGGTGGAGACTAAACGGCTGGCTAAATCGCGCTTCTCATGTTCATAAACATAGGAGAGTACCGCGAAGCCCTGGGTGCCGTGCTCCTGAGTGCTTTCCTGGGCCAGCGCGCCGCGCAGAATATCGCGGATGGCTTCGGAGCGATTATGATAGCCGCGGCGCTGGCTCAGGCTATCCAGCGTGTCGAGTAAATCGTCATCAAGAGTAATCGTGATACGTTGCATCTGTTTTAAACCTTATTACGGCGCACGGGAAAGGCGGGAAGTACCGCATTTTGTAACACGCGACCGGCGTGGGAAGAAAACGTTAATTTGTCGCCCACGACCTGCGTCTCAACGATTTGCCCCTCATCCATCACCATCACCCGCTGGCAAAAACGCTCCACCAGACGTAAGTCGTGGGTGATAAACAGACAGGCGGTGCCAAACTGTCGCTGAAGCTTTTTGAGCAGACCAATGACGCCCGCCTGGAGCACCAGGTCGAGGTTAGACACCGCCTCATCAAGGATCAGCAGCTGCGGCTCAACCGACAGCGCGCGCGCCAGGCAGACGCGCTGCAGCTGTCCGCCGCTCAGCTGCGGGGGGCGCTTATCGAGCACGCTATCATCGAGATCCACCGCCCTGAGCATGTCGCTTGCCCGGGCCAGCTGTTCCGCTTTCGTCAATGACAGCAGATGTCGCATGGGTTCACGCAAAATCTCGCGTACCGTTTTACGCGGATTCACCGCGCTGATGGCGTCCTGAAACACCATCTGAATATCCCGACGGAACGCCTTTTGCTTGGCGTGATTGAGCCGAGAGAGCGGTTCTCCTCGCCAGCAGACGCTGCCCTGAGTGGGGGATTCCAGGCCAACGAGCAGGCGTGCCAGGGTGCTTTTCCCGCAGCCGCTGCGTCCCAGCAGGGCAACGGTTTCACCGCTTTTCAGCGCCAAAGAGACCTCTTTTAGCACCGTTGAATCGGTATATTGATGGGTTATCGCGGATACGCTCAGTAATGTCATCAGGCCAGCTCCAGTCCGTAGAGGGCGAGATGCGCCGCCACCAGGCTGCGGGTGATGCTGTGCTGCGGAGCGTTGAACAGGCTTTCGACATCCCCCTGTTCCACAATGCAGCCGCTATCCATCACCGCCACATCGTCCGCCAGCCGCGCCACGACGCCCATATCGTGAGTGACCAGCAGCATCCCGGGCCCGCGGTTTTGCATAACACCTGCCAGCAGATCGAGAATGCGCGCCTGGGCCACGGCGTCCAGGTCGGTGGTGGGTTCATCGGCAATGATAAACGGCGCCTCGCACAGCAGCGCCATGGCAATCATCATCCGCTGCAGCATGCCGCCGCTCATCTCGAACGGATAAAGCTTCAGGACGCGCTGCGCCTCCTCCAGCCCAACGGCTTCCAGTACCGCCGTAAGCGTGGCGTCGTCTGCGGGTTTACCCAATGCCCGGCAGGTTTCCCGCGCGTGGGTCGCCATGGTGTGCAGCGGATTAAAGGCGCTGCGCGGGTTCTGCATAATGGTGGCGATTTTGCTGCCGCGCAGCTCGCCAGGGGAGACCGGCTGGCCGTCGGCGAGGATCATCCCCGCCGTTTGCCGTACGCCGGGAGGCAAAATGCCCAGCGCCGCCGCGCAGGTTAGCGATTTTCCGCTGCCGCTGCCGCCAACCAGCGCCAGCACGCGCCCGCGTTTGAGCGTCAATGATACGCCGTGCACCAGCGGACGCTCGGCCTGTAAGACGATGTTTTGCAGTGTAATTTGTTGCGGCATTAGTGGGCGTGCTCCGCGATCAGATGAGGATCCAGGCGATCGCGCAGCGCGTCGCCCACCATGTTGAAGGCCATGACGGTGATAAACAGCGCCAGTCCCGGCCAGAACATTTGCAGCGGCTGGGTCCAGATATACTGGCGGGCGTCGTTAATCATCACCCCCCACTCGGCGGTTGGCGCGGTGACGCCGAGGCCGAGAAACGACATCCCGGCGACGTGCAGCATCATATGCCCGATATCCAGGGTCGCCAGCACCAGCAGCGACGGAATGACCGCGCCGGCCAGATGGTCGACGAATACCCGCACGTGTCCCGCGCCGGAAAGCCGCGCGGCGAGCACAAATTCGCGCTGGCGCAGGGAGATTGTCAGGCTGCGCACCATCCGCGCATACCACGCCCAGTGCGACAGGGCGATGGCGATAATTACGTTGGTCAGCCCGGTTCCCAGTACCCCCACCATAAAGAAAGAGAGGATTGAGGTCGGGAAGGTCATAAACAGATCCGCGACGCGCATGGTGGCCTGATCGACGCGGCCGCCGATAAGCCCGGCGCAGCCCCCGACGAGGAGTCCCAGCGCCAGCACCAGCAGCAGGCAGGCCATCACCGAGCCGAGCGATACGCGGGTCGCCGCCAGCAGACGCGAGAAGATATCGCGCCCCAGATGATCGGTACCGAGCCAGTGCTGGCTGCCGGGCGGCAGCAGGCGCGAAGGCAGATCGATCGCCTGCGGATCGTACGGCAGCCACCACTGGCTGGTGAGCGCAACGACCGCCAGCAGGGCGATGATAAGCAAAGAAATGCGGACGGACCCGCGTGAAGAGAGGAAAAAGTTCACGAGCGCGCTCCTTCATGGCGGCGAATGCGCGGGTCCAGCGCGGCGTTCAGCAGATCAACCATCAGGTTACAGACCACAAAAACGATCACCATCATCAGGGTGAAACACTGAATCACCGGATAATCGCGATTAAAAATCGCCGAGACGGCGTAGCGGCCCACGCCGGGCCAGGCAAAGATATTCTCGATAATCATCGTGCCGCCAATCAGCTCGCCGATATGCATCCCCACGGCGGTAATCATCGGCAGCGAGGCGTTGCGCAGAATATGGCGGCGCTCGGTTTGCCTGTCGTTCAGGCCGCGCAGTCTGGCCCAGGTTACGTGACGCTGCCCGGCGACTTCCAGCATGCTGGCGCGCAGCAGGCGGGCGTTGATCGCCAGCGACATAAAGGCGATCGACACCGCCGGCAGAATGATGTGCTGCCAGCCGCCATAGCCCATCGCCGGCAGCCATTGCAGATAAACCGAAAAGAACATCACCAGCAGGAAAGCCAGCCAGAAGTTGGGCATCGACACGCCGAGAAAAGCGATGATCCGCACAATAAAATCCGGCAGACGGTCGCGGTGCCGCGCCGCCCAGATGCCCAGCGGTACGGAGGTGAGGAGGATCAGCACCAGCGCGGCGCCGGCCAGCTGCAGCGTGGCGGGCAGAAAGCTCAGCATGTCATCCAGCACCGGACGCTGGGTGGCGAACGAAACGCCAAAATCCAGATGCAGCGCCTGCCACAGCCAGCTGCCGTACTGGACGATAAGCGGCCGCTCCAGCCCCAGCATCGCGCGGGTTGAGGCCACCATCTCCGGCGTCGGCGGCAGGTTTGACAGGCGCAAATAGTCCAGCGCCGGGTCACCGGTGCCCAGGCGCAGCATTAAAAAGATAATCACCGAGGCGGCGAAGATCATCGGTATCAGCAGCGCGACCCGCCGCAGCGCGTAACGTAACATCAGGGTTTCACCGGCTTAATCTGTTCAAACGGAATTTCAGACGCGATCGGCGCGTAGGGAATCGCCCCCAGCTCCGGTCTGGCGACCACCATCATCGAGACGTAGCTGATGGGCAGATAGACCGCATCGTTGTGCAGTCGGGTCAGCAGGTCTTTGTACAGCGCCTGACGCCGCGTTTCATCGGTGGTTTTCAGCACCTCGCCGATTTCTTTATCAATAATCGGTTTGTCGGCTAATCCCTGCTGCGCCTGAAAATCGGCGTGCGACGGTACGCGCATCGAACTCATAAAAGCGTGCGGATCGTAGGGGGCGCCCCAGGTACGGTTGAAAATCATGCCGAAGCGACCATCGCGCTGGCGGGCATAAATACTGCTCTCTTCCTCGCCGACCAGCGCCACGTCCACGCCAACCTGGCGCATATCGGCCTGAATGATTTCCGCCATCGATTTGCTTAGCGCGTCGGTACCGATAAACGACAGCTCAACGCGCAGCGGCAGGCCGTTTTTCTCGCGAATATCCTTACCCGCAGGCAGGACCCAGCCCGCGTTTTCCAGCAGCGCCTTCGCCTGCTGCGGATCGTACCGGCGCGGCGTCAGGCCAATATCGGCATAGGGCACGGTGGGGGCGAACAGCGTATCGGCCACCTGCTGAGTGCCGTACAGGGCGTTATCAATCAGCGATTTTTTATTCACCGCAAAGTTCAGCGCTTCGCGCACCGCTAGCTCGTTGGTGGGGGCTTTGGCGGAGTTCAGCGCCAGCATCACCGTCTCTATCGGGCGGGAAAGCTGGGTACGGTAGGCCGGGTTGTGGCTGAAGCGGTCGAAGGTGTCGAGCGGCAGCAGCCCTTCGTTGCCGTAGAGCAGGTCAATATCGCCGGTTTCAAAGGCCACCGCGCGGGTCGTCGGGTCCGGGATCACCTTGACGGTAATTTTTTCAATCTGCGGCTTTTCGCCCCAGTAGCGATCGTTACGCACCAGCACATCGTACTGATTGAGTTTTGATTCCTTCAGCACCCACGGACCGGTGCCAATCGGCGCTTTAATGCCGTGCAGGGTCTCATTGTCTTTGAACTGCGACGGGGCGATAAAGCGGAAAGGGCGCGGCAGCGCCAGCTCCTGTAAGAACGGGTAATAGGCGCTTTTCAGGGTGATTTGCAGCTGGTTTTTGTCGAGCGCGTTGACCTCGACGATCTGATTGACCAGCTCCAGCCAGGCGTGGCGCTGGCGGTTATCGAGCACCACGCGGAAGTTCTCCGCGGCGGCATGGGCGTCAAACGCTTCGCCGTTGGAAAATGTCACGTCATCGCGCAGGGTGAAGGTCCAGACTTTGCCGTCCGCCGAGTGGGTCCAGCTTTTTGCCAGCCAGGGTTTTACCGAGCCATCCGCCTGATACTTTACCAGCGGCTCATAGACCATGCTCTGGGCGTACATCTGGTTGGGCGTATAGAGGTGCGGGTTGAGCGGCCCCACGTTGACCGGCCAGGCGGTGGTGATTTCATTGGACGCGGCGCAGGCCAGCAACGGGGCGCAGGCGAATAGCGCCAGCAGGGTGGTGCGGATAATAGACAAGGCTTTTTCTCAGCGACAGGAAAGTATGACGATTTTAAAGATTCATCATACTTTCGGCGTAAGCTGGATCAATATCGGGCCTGAAAGTATAAGAAAACGGTATATCTCTTTTGGCTGTATGAGTTTACGAACCCGCCTGCAGCCCGGCTAAGCGCAGCGCAAGCCGGGAAGCATCAGCTTCGGCACATTTCCCGGAGGCGATGCTGCGCATCTGTCCGGGCTACCGGCTCGCAGACGTCGGGGACCCTGTAGCCCGGGCAAGGCGCGATAAGCTCCGCCCCCGGGAGCAGCGCGCAGAGAGGCTGAATTTCCCGGAGGCGATGCTGCGCATCTGTCCGGGCTTGTATGATTACTCCGTCAGAAAGAACCGGCCAGTTCTCTCTGATGGCGGTCCGGATGCCGTGTCCGGGCTTAGGCTTTCGCGCCTGTTCCGTAGATCCTTTGCACCGGACCGCCGTTCTTTCTCATGTGATAAACCGGACAGTATCATGGACCGGCTTTCACCGGTAACCCGTATTTGCAAGGTTGGTTTCACTATGGAAAATGAACTCCACTTCATCGGTATTGATGTCGCCAAAGCTAAACTGGATGTCGATATTCTTCGCCCTGATGGCCGGCATCGCTGTAAAAAATTTGACAATACCCTCTCCGGACACGAAGCGCTGGTCCGCTGGCTTCGCGGCCATGACGTGAACCGTGCCCATGTCTGCATGGAGTCCACCAGCACCTACATGGAAGACGCGGCCGCGCATCTGAGTGATGCCGGGTATACCGTGTCCATCATCAACCCCGCCCTCAGTAAAGCTTTCGCACAGAGTGAGGGGTTGCGCAGTAAAACTGACAAAGTGGACGCCCGTATGCTGGCTCACTTCTGCCGGGAAAAACGCCCGTCAGCCTGGGAGGCCCCTCATCCGACAGAGCGGGCACTGAAAGCCCTGGTGTTAAGGCATCAGGCGCTGACAGAGATGCAGACGCAGGAGAAAAACCGGCGGGAAACCGCGCCGGAGGTTCAGCTGGCCAGCATTGATATCCTGCTGGGATGTCTGAGCGCGGAGCTGGCGCGTATCGAAAAACAGATAAAAGACCTGACGGATAACGACCCGGATATGAAACGACGGCGGAAGCTGCTGAACAGTATTCCGGGCATCGGGGAGAAAACAGCGGCTGTTCTGCTGGCGTATACGGGCCTGAGGCTGAAGTTCGGTACAGCGCGGCAGTTCGCGGCGTATGCAGGACTGACGCCGGTGCAGCATGAGTCGGGCAGCAGCGTGATGCGGGCGAGCCGGATGAGCAAAGCGGGGCCGGTTCAACTGCGCAAGGCGTTATACATGCCAGCGTTATCGGCGCTGTACCATACGGCGTGGGGAAAAGCGTTCAGGAAAAGGCTGGAAGAGAGCGGAAAGCGGGCAAAAGTCATCATAGGGGCGATGATGCGAAAGCTGGCGCAGGTGGCTTATGGAGTACTGAAGTCAGGAAAGACGTTCGATGCCTCACAGCATGAGCTGTTGATAGCGTAACAACGTTCCCTGAGAAAAAACGACAGCACCAGAGAGTGCTGTCGTTGGTGTGCCTGTCATCCGGGAGCAGCGCGCAGAGAGGCTGAATTTCCCGGAGGCGATGCTGCGCATCTGTCCGGGCTACCGGCTCGCAGACGGCGGGGACCTTGTAGCCCGGGCAAGGCGCGTTAAGCGCCGCCCCCGGGAGCAGACCGCAGTGAATCTGTAGCCCGGCTAAGCGCAGCGCGAGCCGGGTAAACAAGCCCATCAGGGCGCTCTGAACAGATCCAGCAGCGTGGCGACCTGCTCATCAATAGGTGTTAAATCACGCTTAACGATCAGGTGCAGCGGCGTTGCCCGCCGCGCGCCGTGTCCCAGCGGCAGCGCCTTCAGCACCCCTTGTTGAAGCTGTGGGCCAATGCGCTCTTCCGGCAGCCAGCCAAACCCGACCTGATACAGCACCGCATCGATGGCGGCATCAATAGTGGAAAACGTCCATGCATCGCGGGAAGATTGCAGGTCGTTGCTGCGGTCGGCGATGCGCACCAGCGGCCAGGGGGCCAGCGCGCTGTCGTCCAGCGGCCCCGCCAGTGCGGAGAGTGGATGATCGCGATGGGCGACGGCGACAAAATCAATGTTCATCAGCCATTCGCCGCGGCCGGTAATATCCTGACGGCGGGTCAGCACCATCACGTCCGCCTCGGTGCGGGCCGGATGCTCTTCCTCAACGTTTTCCAGCACTTCGGTCAACCTGACCTGAGTTTGCGGGTAGCGCTGTTGAAACTGGCGCAGAATGGCGAACAGCCGCTGGCGTGGGAAAATGCTGTCGACCACCAGATCCAGCCGGGTCCGGGCGCCGTCTCGCAGGGTGGCGGCATGGGTTTCGACATAAGAGAAGGCCTGCAGCAGCGGCTTAACCTGGCCGAGCAGCAGCTCGCCTGCCGGGGTCAGCACCGCGCGACGGCCCGATGGCGTCAGCAGCGTGACGCCCAGCCGCTCCTGCAACAGCGCGAGATTATAGCTCACCGACGACTGGCTGCGGTGGGTCTCGTCCGCCGCCTTCGCGAAGCTACCCAGCTCGACAACTTTCTCCAGCAGCGCCCATTGTTCCAGCGTAGTCTTGTGCATAATCCATCTAAAAAGTGAATGAGTTTAATCCAAACATAGCGTTATTCATCCATTTTTTAAAGCAGTATGCTTGTTCTCAACAAACAGAGGAGAACAGATTATGAGCACATTCGACAAACATGACCTGAGCGGTTTTATCGGCAAGCATCTGGTTTATACCTACGATAATGGCTGGAACTACGAAATTTACGTTAAAAACGGCACCACCCTGGATTATCGTATTCACAGCGGTATCGTCGCGAATCGTTGGGTGAAAGATCAGCAGGCTTATATCGTTCGCGTCGGCGAAAGCATCTACAAAATTTCCTGGACCGAACCGACCGGTACCGACGTGAGCCTGATCGTTAACCTCGGCGACAAACTGTTTCACGGCACCATCTTTTTCCCGCGCTGGGTAATGAATAACCCGGAGAAAACCGTCTGCTTCCAGAACGATCATATTCCGCTGATGGTCTCTTATCGTGAAGCCGGTCCGGCTTATCCGACAGAAGTGATTGATGAGTTTGCCACCATCACTTTTGTGCGCGATTGCGGTGCGGATAATGACGAAGTGATTAATTGCCCGGCTAACGAATTACCTGACAACTTTCCTGCCAACCTGTAATCATTTTGAAATAGTTTCGTGATTCGACTGGATTTTTTATATTTGCTGAACGATGTTTAAAGATAGCTTATTGGAATCTGGTTGAGCATCCGTTTACTTTTCGCCAATGCGTTCCCGCTATTTCTCCGTCCGGCGGGAACGCTATAGCGCCTTTTTCTGCGATAAATTCCAATCTATCTCAATGATTTTTAACAAAATCATCATGCATATCTAATTAATATTAATTTCTTAATATTATCCTAAGCAAATCTGACTAAATTTAATAACATCTGAATACAAAATAATGAAATGCGCCATCGGGCTGATTTCGCTTTCATTTTCATTTTGTTTAGGTCAGCAGGTGCAGGATATTTCTTATCGACCCGGTTTTTCGCGGGTCATTCACAGAACAGGAACATGATGAGCGATTTTTTGCCGTTTTCGCGCCCGTCGATGGGCGACGCAGAGCTGGCTGCGCTGCGTGAAGTTTTGCAATCGGGCTGGATCACCACTGGACCGAAAAATCAGGCGCTGGAAGAGGCGTTCTGCACGTTAACCGGCAACCGTCACGCCATCGCCGTCAGTTCGGCGACCGGCGGCATGCACGTCACGCTGATGGGGCTGGGTATCGGTGCGGGCGATGAAGTGATCACCCCTTCCCAGACCTGGGTCTCCACGCTGAACATGATCTGCCTGCTCGGCGCGACCCCGGTGATGATCGATGTCGATCCCGATAACCTGATGATTACCCCCGAAGCGGTTGAAGCGGCAATCACCCCGCGAACCAAAGCCATTATCCCTGTGCACTATGCTGGCGCACCGGCGGATATTGACGCCATTCGCGCGATTGGCGAGCGTCACGCTATTCCGGTGATTGAAGATGCCGCCCACGCGGCGGGGACGTACTACAAAGGCCGCCACGTCGGGTGGCGCGGTACCGCCATTTTCTCATTCCATGCGATCAAGAATATGACCTGCGCCGAAGGCGGGCTGGTGGTGACCGACGATGACGAACTGGCCGCGCGCATTCGCAGCCTGAAGTTCCACGGCCTCGGCGTTGACGCTTATGACCGCCAGACCCTGGGCCGCGCCCCGCAGGCGGAGGTGATTTCGCCGGGCTTTAAATACAATCTCGCGGATATCAACGCCGCGCTGGCGCTGGTGCAGCTGGACAAGCTCGCCCACGCCAATCAGCGCCGCGCCGCCATTGCGCAACGCTATCTGCGAGAGCTGGCGGATACGCCCTTCAGGCCGCTGGTGGCGCCGTCGTGGGAGCATCAGCACGCCTGGCACCTGTTTATTATCCGCGTTGACGAAGCCGCCTGCGGCATCAGCCGCGATGCGCTGATGGAAAGACTGAAGGCCATGGGCATTGGCACCGGCCTGCACTTCCGCGCGGCCCATACGCAAAAGTATTACCGCGAGCGTTTCCCTGAAGTTTCATTACCGCATACGGAATGGAACAGCGCGCGCATTTGTTCCATTCCGTTGTTCCCGGATATGACCGATGACGATGTCACTCGGGTCATTTCCGCACTGCACCAGCTGTCAGGACGTTGATATGTTTAGCTATCCTCCCGTGAAAAAGGTCTCGGTCGTTATTCCTGTGTATAACGAACAGGAGAGCCTGCCGGAGCTTATCCGCCGCACCGACACCGCCTGCGCGACGCTCGGACGGCAATATGAAATTCTGCTGGTCGACGACGGCAGCAGCGATGACTCGGCGCGAATGCTCACCGAAGCCGCCGAGGCCGAAGGCAGCCACGTGGTGGCGGTCCTGTTGAACCGCAACTATGGCCAGCACTCGGCGATTATGGCGGGCTTCAGCCACGTTACCGGCGACCTGATCATTACCCTTGATGCCGACCTGCAAAACCCGCCGGAAGAGATCCCGCGCCTGGTCGAGAAGGCCGACGAGGGCTACGACGTGGTCGGTACCGTGCGCCAGAACCGCCAGGACACCTTCTTCCGTAAAAGCGCCTCGAAGATGATCAACCGCCTGATCCAGCGCACCACCGGTAAAGCGATGGGCGACTATGGCTGCATGCTGCGCGCCTATCGCCGCCATATCATCGACGCGATGCTCAACTGCCATGAGCGCAGTACGTTTATCCCGATTCTGGCGAATACTTTTGCCCGCCGGGCGGTTGAGATCCCGGTGATGCACGCCGAGCGCGAATTCGGCGATTCCAAATACAGCTTTATGCGCCTGATTAACCTGATGTACGACCTGGTGACCTGCCTGACCACCACGCCGCTGCGCCTGCTGAGCCTGTTCGGCAGCGTCATCGCTCTGCTGGGCTTCGCCTTCGGCCTGATGCTGGTGGTGCTGCGTCTGGTGTTTGGTCCCCAGTGGGCGGCGGAAGGGGTGTTCATGCTGTTCGCGGTGCTGTTTATGTTTATCGGCGCCCAGTTCGTCGGGATGGGCCTGCTCGGGGAGTATATCGGCCGCATCTATAACGATGTCCGCGCCCGCCCCCGCTACTTTATTCAACGTGTTGTTCGCCAGCCGGAAACGGCATCTCAAGAGGAAGATCGTTCATGAAAGCCGTAGTCTTCGCTTATCACGATATGGGTTGTGCAGGTATTCAGTCTCTGCTGGATGCCGGTTATGACATCGCCGCTATTTTTACCCATCCGGATAACCCTGGCGAAAACCATTTTTTTGGCTCCGTGGCGCGTATTGCCGCTGAGCAAGGCATCCCGGTATGGGCGCCGGAAGATGCGAATCATCCGCTGTGGATCGAACGTATCCGTGAGATTAAACCGGACGTGCTGTTCTCGTTCTACTACCGCAACCTGCTGTGCGATGACATTTTGAATATTGCGCCGCAGGGGGCTTTTAACCTGCATGGTTCACTGCTGCCAAAATACCGCGGCCGCGCGCCGCTGAACTGGGTGCTGGTGAACGGCGAAAGCGAAACCGGCGTGACGCTGCACCGTATGGTTAACCGCGCCGATGCCGGCAATATCGTGGCGCAGAAAAGCGTCGCGATCGGCGCGGATGACGCGGCGCTAGCGCTGCACCGTAAGCTCTGTTCCGCGGCGTCGGAACTTTTGGCTCAGGCGCTGCCCGCCATCCGCGACGGCAAAACCGAAGAGCGCGCCCAGGATGAAAGCCAGGCGACTTACGTCGGTCGCCGTACGCCGGAAGACGGTCGCCTCGACTGGGAACGCTCGGCCCAGACGCTGCACAACCTCGTCCGTGCGGTCTCCGATCCGTGGCCGGGCGCGTTCGGCTACGCCGGCGCGAACAAGTTTATCGTCTGGAAATCCCGCGTGCGCCACGATCTGGCCGCCGCCAAAGCGGGGACGGTGATCTCCGTTGCGCCGCTGGTGGTCGCCTGCCAGGAAGGGGCGTTAGAAATCGTTACCGGGCAGACCGAGCGCGGCGTTTATATGCAGGGTACGCAGCTGGCGCAGGCGCTTGGCCTGGTTGCCGGCGCGGTGCTGAGCAGCAAACCGGTGGTGGCGATTAAGCGCCGTACCCGCGTGCTGATCCTCGGGGTGAACGGCTTTATCGGCAACCACCTGACCGAGCGTCTGCTGCAGGACGACAACTACGAGATTTACGGCCTGGACATTGGCTCCGACGCTATCAGCCGCTTCCTCGACAACCCGCGCTTCCACTTCGTTGAAGGCGATATCAGCATTCACTCCGAGTGGATCGAGTACCACATTAAGAAGTGCGACGTGGTCCTGCCGCTGGTGGCGATTGCCACGCCAATCGAATATACCCGCAACCCGCTGCGCGTGTTTGAGCTGGATTTCGAAGAGAACCTGAAGATTATCCGCGACTGCGTGAAATACGATAAGCGCATCATCTTCCCGTCGACCTCGGAAGTGTACGGCATGTGCACCGACAATAACTTCGATGAAGATACCTCCAATCTGGTGGTCGGGCCGATTAACAAACAGCGCTGGATCTACTCGGTCTCCAAGCAGCTGCTGGACCGCGTGATCTGGGCCTACGGCGATAAGAACGGCCTGAAGTTTACCCTGTTCCGTCCGTTTAACTGGATGGGGCCGCGCCTCGATAACCTCAACGCCGCGCGCATCGGTAGCTCTCGCGCCATCACCCAGCTGATCCTGAACCTGGTTGAAGGTTCGCCGATCAAGCTGATTGAGGGCGGTAAGCAGAAACGCTGTTTTACCGATATCAGCGACGGTATCGAAGCGCTGTTCCGCATCATTGAGAACAAAGACGGCCGCTGCGACGGGCAGATCATCAACATCGGCAACCCGGATAACGAAGCGAGTATCAAAGAGCTGGCGGAAATGCTGCTGGCCTGCTTTGAACGCCATCCGCTGCGCGACCGCTTCCCGCCGTTTGCCGGGTTCCGCGAAGTGGAAAGCAGCGATTACTACGGTAAAGGCTACCAGGACGTCGAACATCGTAAGCCGAGCATTCGCAACGCGAAGCGCTGCCTGAACTGGGTGCCAACGGTGGAAATGGAAGAGACCGTGGAACACACCCTGGACTTCTTCCTGCGCACGGTTGAGCTGACGGACAGCGGAAAATCATGAAACAGGTCGGCTTACGCATAGATGTCGATACCTTTCGCGGCACGCGGGACGGGGTCCCGCGGCTGCTGGCTCTGCTGAGCCAGCACGGGATTCAGGCAAGCTTCTTTTTCAGCGTCGGGCCGGACAACATGGGGCGCCATATCTGGCGCCTGATAAAACCGAAGTTTCTGTGGAAGATGCTGCGCTCAAAGGCCGCGTCGCTGTACGGCTGGGATATCCTGCTGGCCGGTACCGCCTGGCCAGGGCGCAGGATCGGCGCCGGGAATGAGGACGTTATCCGCGCCGCCGCGCAGGAGCATGAAGTCGGCCTGCACGCCTGGGATCACTATAGCTGGCAGGCGTGGAGCGGCGTCTGGCCGCAGGAAAGGCTGACGCTGGAGGTTGAACGCGGGCTGCTGGAGCTGGAGCGGATTATCGGTCGCCCGGTAACCTGTTCCGCCGTTGCCGGCTGGCGTGCCGATCAGCGGGTGATCAAAGCCAAAGAGGCTTTCGATTTCCTTTATAACAGCGACTGCCGGGGGACCGGGCCTTTTCTGCCGCAGCTGGGGAACGGCGCGCCGGGAACCGTGCAGATCCCGGTAACCTTACCGACCTGGGATGAAGTGGTGGGCAACGCGGTGGATAGTGCGGGCTTCAACCGCTATCTGCTGGACTGCATCCATCGCGACGCGGGGACGCCGGTCTATACCATCCATGCCGAAGTGGAAGGCATCGCCTTCGCGGAGCAGTTTGATGAACTGCTGACCATGGCCGCACAGGAAGAGATCCGGTTTTGCCCGCTAAGCCAGCTGCTGCCCGCCGATTTTAGCGTGCTGCCGCGAGGTAAAGTGGTTCGTGGTGAACTGGCCGGCCGGGAAGGCTGGCTTGGACGTGAACAATTACTCAATTCGGGTGTTTGATGAAAAGCATTCGCTACGGCGCCTCTCTGGTCGCCCTTTTTGTCCTCTACTATTTACTGCCGCTTAACTTCCGCCTGCTCTGGCAGCCTGATGAAACCCGCTACGCGGAGATCAGCCGCGAAATGCTGGCGACCGGCGACTGGGTGGTGCCGCATTTCCTCGGGCTGCGCTACTTTGAAAAGCCCATTGCCGGCTACTGGATCAACAGCATCGGCCAGTGGCTATTCGGCCACAATAATTTTGCCGTCCGCTTTGGGGTGGTGTTTTCCATTACCGTCACCGCTCTGCTGGTCGCCTGGCTGGCATGGCGTCTTTTCCGCGATAAACGCGTCGCGATCCTGTCACCGGCGATCTTCCTGACCGCGCTGCTGGTCTACGGTATCGGCACCTACGCGGTGCTCGACCCGATGATCACCATGTGGATGGCGCTGGCGATGTGCAGCTTCTGGGGCGCGGCGCAGGCCCAAAGCCGCGGCGGCAAAATTCTCGGCTATGTTTTACTCGGCGTGGCCTGCGGGATGGGGGTGATGACCAAAGGCTTCCTCGCGCTGGCGGTGCCGGTGGTCGGGGTACTACCGTGGGTGATTGCGCGTAAGCGCTGGCGCGAAGTGTTGACTTACGGCTGGCTGGCGGTGGGCGTCTGCGCGCTGGTGGTGCTGCCGTGGGGTCTTGCCATCGCCAAACGCGAGCCGGACTTCTGGCGCTACTTCTTCTGGGTGGAGCATATCCAGCGTTTCGCGGAAAAAGATGCCCAGCATAAAGCGCCGTTCTGGTACTACATTCCGTTCCTGATTGCCGGCAGCCTGCCGTGGCTGGCGCTGCTGCCGGGTGCGCTCAAGCGCGGCTGGACCGAACGCGATGAGTCACGCGGTGCGCTCTATTTGCTCGGATGGGTGGCGATGCCGTTCCTGTTCTTCAGCATTGCTAAGGGTAAACTCCCAACCTATATCCTGCCCTGTTTTGCTCCCCTGTCGATTCTGATGGCGCGCTACGCGCTGGACGCGGCGAAGGCGGGGGCGAAGGTGCTGAAAATTAACGGCGCGATCAACCTGGCCTTTGGCCTGATTGGCCTGGTCGCCGTGCTGGTGGTTTCGCCGTGGGGCATTATGCACAAGCCGGTATGGAGCCATATTGAACTCTATAAGTGCCTGCTGGCGGCGCTGATATTTGGCTGCTGGGCGCTGATGGGCTGGCTGGCGATGAAGGACAACGGCCACCGCTGGACCCTCGCCGCCTGCTGCCCGCTCGGGCTGGCGCTGCTGGTGGGCTTCGCTATCCCGGATCGGGTGATCGACAGCAAGCAGCCGCAGTTCCTGGTGGATATCGTCAGCGAATCGCTGACCCCGAGCCGCTACGTGTTGACCAATAACGTCGGTATCGCCGGCGGGCTGTCGTGGGAGCTCAAGCGCAGCGATATCATTCTGTTCGACAAGCAGGGCGAGCTGAAGTACGGTCTCTCCTGGCCGGACGCGCAGCACCAGTTTGTCGATCAAGCCCATTTTGCTGACTGGCTAGCGACGCACCGCCAACAGGGCCCCGTCTCGCTGGTTCTGCTGATGGATAAAGGAGAAAGTATGGCTGATTTAGCGCTACCGAAACCGGATAGCTCCTACGAGCTTGGGCGCGTGGTGTATATCCAGTATCTGCCGCAATGAGCGTCTGGATCTGTCTGGTTTTCGCCAGCCTGCTGAGCTGCGCCGGACAGCTGTGCCAGAAACAGGCGACCCGCCCGTCCAAATCCGGGCGGCGCGGGTACCATATCCTTGTCTGGCTGGGGCTCGCGCTGCTCTCTCTCGGCTGCAGCATGCTGCTGTGGCTTAGCGTGCTGCAGTCGATCCCGGTCAGCATCGCCTATCCCATGCTGAGCCTGAACTTCGTCTGGGTGACGCTGGCGGCGTGGGGGATCTGGCGCGAGCCGGTCGCGCGTCGCCACTGGCTTGGCGTGGGACTCATCGTCGTTGGGATCGTTATTCTCGGGAGCCGTATCTGATGGGCTTAATCTGGGCGTTGTTCAGCGTCGGCCTGGCGAGCGGCGCGCAGCTGCTGCTGCGCAGCGCGATGGTCGAGCTCCCGCCGCTGACGGAGATATTCACCTTCCTCAACCATCTGCTGCATCTGCGGGCGGGCACGTTTGGCCTGGCGTTCGGGCTTATGGGTTACCTGCTGTCGATGGTCTGCTGGTACTTCGCCCTCCATCAACTGCCGCTGGCGAAAGCCTACGCGCTGCTGAGCCTGAGCTACATCCTGGTATGGGCCGCCGCCATCTGGCTCCCCGGCTGGCATGAGCCTTTCCACTGGCAATCGCTGCTGGGCGTGCTGCTGATTGTCGCCGGGGTGCTGACGATCTTCTGGCCGGTGAAGCGGCTCAATTAGCCTGGCTAATATCACTGTTTCTTCCCGGTGGCGCTGCGCCGCTCGGGCTGCGGAGTTGAGCCGGCTGCTGGCCGGTAGCCCGGACAGATGCGCAGCATCGCCTCCGGGAAGTGTGGCGGGGCTGATGATTGGCATTGAATCTTTCCGGTGGTGCAGTGTTGACCGCGCTACGGGAGCGTGCAGTCTGGTGCCGGTTGCCCGCAGGGCTTGATTTTACGAGCGAGCCCGGCTGATGTTCGCGGTGGTCAAAAGAAATGGTGTTGGCGTGCAGACCGCGAGGCTGAGCGATCCTATCTGAATCTGGCTCACCGACAGCGCGGAGGGCTGCGTGCTGTCGATACTGCGCATTTGCCAGGCGCTTCCGCCGTACTGCTTGATGATGGCTTCTTTGCGTGTCCAGATCCGCCAGAAGGCAGCTATCTGCCGTTCCGGGGGGGTAGCCTCGATCTCAGCCTGTTCGCCGGGGCTAAAAACCGCGCTTACCAACGCGCGCCAGTTATCGCGCTGGCGTACAACTTCGATATCGCAACCCACTTCACCTTCGTCGCTCAGCAGTAACGCGATATCGTCGTTGCTGTGGCTCAGATTGAACCACAGTGGCGTACCGGCCGAGAAAGCAGGTTTGCCCTGTTCGCTATAGATAATTTCCGGCAGTGGCGAAACAGCGTGGGAAAGCAGGGCACGCCCGGCCAGCCAGCGAGTTTGGCCGGCGCCCTGAGGCGCGCAGGAGAACAATGCAGACGGCAGATCGCCTGCGCTTAAGGCCGACACGTTTCCCAGAAAAAGCCGGTACATTTCAGGGCCAGCGCTGGATGATAATAGAGGTGTTAATGCCGCCAAAGGCAAAGTTGTTGCTTTGCAGAAACTCACAGTCAATTTTGCGGGCTTCACCCATGATGTAATCCAGTGCGCCGCAGTTGGCATCCGGATGATGCAGGTTCAACGTTGGCGCAAACCAGCCTTCGCGCATCATATGCAGGCTCATCCAGGCTTCCAGCGCACCGCAGGCACCCAGGGTATGGCCAAAATAACTTTTCAGGGAAGAGAAGGGGACGTTGTTACCATAAATCGCCTCTGTTGCCAGGCTTTCTGCAATATCACCGCGATCGGTCGCCGTTCCGTGAGCGGAAATATAGCCAATATCCAGAGCACTCAGGCCTGCTATTTTCAGTGACTGCTCCATGCATATCTGCATGGTTTCTCGCTGCGGTTGGGTTATATGCGCCGCGTCGCAGTTGGTGGCGAAGCCGATAATCTCACCGTAGATGGTCGCACCGCGCGCTTTGGCGTGCTCCAGTTCTTCCAGGATCAGCGTGCCTGCGCCTTCGCCAATCACCAGACCATCGCGTTGTTCATCGAACGGGGAAGGGGTGGTTTTGGGGGCATCATTACGCTGGCTGGTGGCGAATAAGGTATCAAACACTGCCGCTTCCGACGGACATAGCTCTTCTGCGCCGCCAGCCACCATTACTGTTTGATATCCGTGACGAATCGCTTCCCATGCGTAACCAATCGCCTGGCTGCCTGAGGTACAGGCACTGGATGTGGGGATAACGCGACCGCGCAATCCGAAAAACAGCCCGGTGTTGACGGCGGTGGTATGCGGCATCATCTGTACGTAGGTGGTGCCGGTGATGTTATTGGTGTGTTTTTCGGTCAGCATAGTGGCGAATTCACTCACTGGTCCGGTGCTGCCGGTTGAGGAGCCATAGGCGATACCAGTTTCGCCGTTGGTTAGCACTGCCTCGCCAATTAGCCCTGCCTGTTCCAGCGCCAGTTCAGTGGCGCGAGTGGACATCAGCGATACGCGGCCCATGGAGCGAATACGCTTACGGGTATAATGCTCCGGTGGGGTGAAATCATCGACCGGCGCGCCCAGCAGCGTATGCAGGCCGTCATAAACCTGCCACTCCGGCATTTTGCGTACTGCGTTCTCGTAGTCAAGCAGTCTGGTGGAAACGGCCTGCCAGCTTTCTCCAAAGGCGGTGACACCGCCCATGCCTGTAATCACCACTCTACGCGTCATAACATCCCTCCATTGATGGAAATCACCTGACGGGTCACGTAGCCCGCCACATCCGACATTAAATAGCTGGCAAGCCCGGCCACTTCGTCCGCATGGCCCATCCGTTTCATGGGGATCATTGACATCGCCTCTTTAAGCGCGGCCTCTTCCATTTCGATCATCCCGGTGTCGATAAGCCCCGGTGCGATGCAGTTGACGGTAATTTTGCGTTTTGCCAGCTCAGTTGCCAGCGCTTTCGTCGCCCCGATAATCCCCGCTTTGGCCGCGCTGTAGTTAACCTGGCCCCGATTGCCCATTACGCCGGAAACCGAAGAAAGCGTAATGATTCGCCCGCCCTTACGCGCGCTAATCATCGGCATGATGCACGGCTGAATAACGTTGTAGAAGCTATCCAGATTGGTGTGGATCACCGTATCCCAGTCGTTATCGCTGAGCGCCGGGAAGGCCGCATCGCGTGTGATACCAGCATTGCTCACCACGCCGTACCACGCGCTATGTGCCTCGATATCCTGCTCTAACACCTTGCGGCACTGCTCGCGGTTGGCGACGTCAAACGTCAGCAGGCGGCCAGCGCCGCCTGCGGCGAGAATCGCATCCAGCGTCTCCTGCGCGCCCTGCGCATCGCGATGATAATGGACGCCAACAATAAAGCCGTCCGCTGCCAGTTGGAGGGCGATAGCGCGACCGATTCCCTTGCTGGAGCCGGTAACCAAAACTGAACGATTCATGCGGACGCTCCTTGTTGAAATAGGGTGTTAAGTTCTTCAGATGTTGGCTGGAAGGTGTTAACCCTGCCAGTAGCCAACGTCTCTTCGCCAGCGGCAATCGTGCATTCAAAGCTGCCGAAGCGCTCATCCTGCATCAGCAACGTGACGGAGACATTCAGCGTTAATCCGGCGGGAACAATCCCCGCCGCGCAGACCAGTTCACGCGCGCCGAGCACCATGCCTAAGGAAATACTCTCTTGTCCCTGCCGGTGGCGGTGCCAGCCTGACCAGACGCCAACGGTTTGCGCCATAAGCTCCAGGGCAAACCAGCCGGGGAGATGGCCTTCTGCATCGAGAAAGGGGGCCAGCGTGCCATTGGCCGATACCGTGACTCGGCAGAGGGTGGAGTCGTCCGTCACATTTACCACCTCATCAAGCAGCAGCATTGGCTCGTCGTGCGGCAGGTATTCGCCGGGGGGTAAATAGTCGCTCATGAGATCCTCCCGAGCAGAATACTGGCGTTATTGCCGCCAAAGGCAAACGAGTTTGACAGGATAACTGGACGTTCAAGCGGCTGCGGCTGCTCGATGATACCGCAGGGCGGCAGCGTTTCGTCGCGTGGCGAGGAGCGAAAATTCTGCGGCGGTAGTGGCAGGTTGCGTTGCAAAATTAGCATACCGATCGCCGCTTCGGTGATCCCTGCTGCACCCAGCGTGTGGCCGGTTAGGTGTTTAGTGGAACTGCATGGCACCGTTTCGCCGAACAGTTCGTGCACCACTCTGGATTCAATCTGGTCGTTAAGCGGCGTGGCGGTACCGTGCAGATTGATGTAGCCCACCTGCTCTGGCGTGATTCCTGCGTCGTGCAGCGCCTGATGAATGGCGCGGATCGCTCCTTCACCTTGTGGATGCGGCGCTGAAATATGGTATGCGTCGCTCGACTCGCCCACGCCCAGTAAAGCAATAGGCTGCGGTTCACGAGTCAGCAGCATCAACGCGGCACCTTCACCAATAGTAATGCCATTGCGGTCACGACCGAACGGCTGGCACAGCGTTGGGGAGAGGGATTCCAGACTGTGGAAGCCATTGATCGGCATTCGGCTCAGCGTATCCGCACCGCCGACAATCGCGACGTCCGCTAGCCCGGCTTCAAGCAGGCGGCGTCCGCTAATTATTGCCCGGGCGCTGGAAGAGCAGGCGGTTGACAGCGTGAATGCCGGGCCAGCCAGTGCCAGCCAGCGGCTAAGAAAGCGCGATGGGTCTCCCAGCTCTTGTTGCGGGTACTGCCAGGCCGCGCTTTCCTGTCCGTTAAGCGTCAGATTAACGTGCGTATCGCCTTCATCAAGTCCAGAGGTACTGGTACCGAGTATCACGGCAATCCGGTCCCGTCCGTACTGCGTAATAGCCTTATCGACCTGCGGCTGAATGTGTTTAAGCGCCGCCAGTAGTAATTGATTATTGCGTGAACGATGGGCGCTGAACTCATCGGGAATGACCGGCAGTTCGCCATCTACACCGGCTAATACCGCGTGCGGATGTCCCCGAAGCCAGCCTGAACGAGGGCGCATACCGGGTGCCACGCCGCGCGTCAGGTTGGCGGCAATTTCATTGTTATCGCTACCCAGCGCGTTGATCATGCCGACGGCAGAAATATAGATCATTTCAGTCACCCAGATATTGAATGGTGATGTGGTATTTAAAGACATGTTGTTCGATGCTGATCGGCTCACGCTTGCCTTTGCGATTCAAATAGATGATTTCGGTGACCAGCTTACCGCTGGCGTTGCGCAGTTCGCGCTTATCGCCGCAGTCGATCAATGTCCAGCCTTTTGGCAACTGCGACTCCCAGGCGTGAATTGGCCAGTGGCTGAGCATGACATCAGCCAGCACCTGGCTTGCTGGCGGCAACTGCGGTACCACGATTGACTGTTCGCTGTGCAGCCCTTTTTCATCGTAGGTCACAAGGAACAGGCGAATGCCGACAGAGGAGAGTCCTGCCAACGTGAGATTTTTATCGTCAGCATTGAGCAGTACCAGCAGCGACTGGGTTTTGCCGTTAAAGCTGCCGGTGAGCAGTTGCTGTGAATTAATCGGCGGAGAGATGTCCGGCAAAGGCAGTGTGACGCGCGTGCCCGGCTCGAGCCAGGCCTGAGGGCGCCCTTGTTGTTCCGGCTGCGAGCTGCTGCATCCGGCCAGTATCAGCGTTGCGATCAGAGCGATGGCGCGCCAGAACGTCGGTTTAATCATTATCTTTTTTTCTCTTTTTCGCGGGCATCGCCAGTGGTGAAAGCAGAAACGCGGTGAAAATACCGCTTACTAGTACAATGCCAAAACTGCTGATAGCCTGGGTGGCGCTAAAAACCAGCATGCCCAAGGTCAAGATCGTAGTTAGCATCGCCAGCGTAATCGCCAGTAGCGACGTCAGCGGAGTGCCGCGCGGATTGCTAAAAAACAGCGTGTAGTTAATGCCAATTCCGAGCACCAGCACCAGCGCCAGTAGCGAGAACAGGTTTACCGTATGACCGCTCAGCGAGAGTACGGCCAGCCCGCAGCCAAGGGATAACATCGACGGCACCAGGCTTATTAGCCCTTTTTGCCACCCAAGCCGAATCATCGCCCCGCAGGCAATCACCGCTAGCGCAACGCACAGCAGGCCTGTCAGGATATGACGATAAAGTGTGAACAGCTCGTCGAAGCTGCTTTTGCGATCCACCCACGCAACACCAACATATCTTGTGCTGAGAGCATTTAGCGCTGCGCTATTGTTCACGCCTTCTACTGGCACTAGTACGCCGCTTTCTCCATCTGCCAGCGTTATCCACAATAGCCGCCACCCTTCGCTAGCCGGGCTGGCAAGCCAGGCATCAACCGTTACCTGCATGGCGTTGAGGTCGGGATTTACTGCCGTTAGTCCTGCGTTATTCAGGGCTGCGGTAACGGTGGGCGCAGCATTTTTCAACAAACTAAGATCCTGCTGCTGTCGGGCGAGCGAATTTAGCGGAATGGTGCGATACCCGCTGAGCCATCCTTCTGTTTTCGCTTGCTCCAGCTCGGGGGTAAAGCGTTCCAGCCGCTCCAGGGTTTGCTGGGCAGATTTGCCATAAACTACGAACCATTTCTGGTCGACGCTTTGTCCGGTGAGCGCGGTAATGGCTTTTTCCTGGGCCAGGATGTCCTGCGGCAGCGTTTGTAGCTGTGATATATCATCATCAACGCGCAGCGTGGCAAGACCTGCCAGCGAGAACAGCGCCAGCACCACAGGTAAACCGATGGAAAGCTTTTTATTGCGTCGCCATGCGGCAAGCCAGCGCAGCATTTGTACCATGGACGGAACAGGACGGACGGGCAGACCACGACATAGCCACGGATGCCAGAAAATCACCGTTAAACAGGAGGCGCTTAACCCCATCACCGCGAAGACCGCCATCTGACGAATACCGGGGAAGGGGGCGAGCATCATAATCAGGTACGCCGCTACGGTAGTCAGTAGCGCCAGCAGCAGCGCATTCCGCACTTTAGCGAGGCTTTGCCACGGTGACATTTGTGCACCGTGCACCATCCGTTCGGTCAGATAATAGAGCGTATAGTCAGCGGAAATTCCGATAATGCTCATGCTCATCACCAGCGTCATCAGATGCAGCTCGCCGAAAATAAGCAGCGTCACGACCGTGCCCGCCAGCGCGCCAATAGCAATGGATATCAGACACAAAAGCAGCGGGCGCAGCGAGCGGAATACCGCCATAATCAGCAGAATCACGCCGAACAGAGTCGCCACGCCGAGGGTGGAGATATCCTGTTTCGCCTGCTGGCTGGCGTAATCGCTGTAAAAGAGCGTGCCGCGAGACAGCAACTTTGCCTGCGGATATTGCGCTTTAAGTTCAGCTTCCAGCGTTTTTAGCGTGGTGACCAACCGATGCGTCTGCTGCATGTCAAACGAGGAACCGGCCAGCTCGCCATGCATCAGATACCAGTAGTTGCCCTGTTTATCCTGAGTCACCAGCCAGCCGTCCATCAGCTGCAGGCGTTGGCCGTTTTTGGCCATTGCCAGCTGCGAGCCGCGCATCAGCATCAACGGATCGTTTTGCAACTCTTTGCCGCTAACGCCGGAGAATGCCGAGTAGAGCTGGGAAAGTATCCATTGCGCCTGCGCCTCGCCGCCGTTTTGCAAACGCGCACGGGTGTCGCTATCGATTAGTCCGTTGCGATGCTGCCAAAAAAAAGCTCCCCACGCTTGCTGGCTGTTGGCGTCCATTGGGCCTTTCACTTCAGCCAGCGCCTGCGATTTTTGCAATCGCATCAGCCAGTCGTGGGCTACCGCCGGATCGGCTTTCTTACCAGGACTTACCAACCAGACCAACTGTCGGTCGAGACGCTGCATGAAACCGTCGTTCAGGCTCGGTGGGGTCTTCCCCAGTGTTTGCTTTGGCAGCATCGCCAGCACGCTACTGTTTAGCCGCGCCTGAGGCAGTTGCGTTAGCAGAACGCCCAGCAGGATCAGGCAGGCGATTCCCCATAGCAACGCAGGGCGTTTACTGGGCGGCAAAGCGTTGGCGTTCGTCATCGGTGAGTTGCGCTGGCGTGAGTTGATGTTGGGAAAGTGCGATATCGGTACGATCGCCCTGCTTGTCGTTGAGTTGAATGCTCTCCAGATACGTTTTTCCGGCTAAATCAATGGTCGCGAAAATCTTATCCAGCGGCGTGGTGATGGGGGTCAGGCGCAGCGTCCAGCGTCCTTCGCCTAAGTCTACAAACTCTACGCGGAAATTCTCTTCCAGCACTTTACGATCGGCCTGGAACAGCGCGCGCAGCAGATGGTTGAACTGGAACATCTGAGGGTTGTTCTCGGCGGTGATGGTTTGCGGCGGCTGGCCGTTAATCACTTGCACCATCCGCTTGTCATCCAGCAGCAACTGCATCGGGAAAGGGCTGGTTTGATCCCATAGTAAACCCTGGTCGCGGGCGATCAGCATCTTCCCCTGAGATCGCAACGGCTGCGGCAGATCCTTAATCGTTCTGGTTTGATCGAAATGCGCCCGGACCACCGGCTGTTCGGTAAAGCGCTGTTGCAGATTATCAAGCGTCAGGGCGCTGACTATGGGACTGATGAACAGCGCCAGCAGTGGTAAGAATCTCATGGCGTAACTCCCATACGTTCAAACAGAATCGTGGGGCTGACAAAGCACAGTTCACGACTCTTTTCTTCAACCGCTACCTGAATGGTGTAGCCAGTCGTTGCCCGCTTTCCTGTTTCGGCATCGAAAATTTCATAACCGATGCGCAGGCGGTTTTCGAACTCCTCTATACGCGCGCGGACGCGAATGCGCTGCTCAAAGGTCAGGGGATTACGGTACTTTACGCGCGCATCAACCACGGGCCACAGGTAACCCGAGGTTTTCATCTGTCGGTACCCGTAGTCGAACTGGTTCAGAAGCGCTTCGCGGGCAATCTCAAAGTAGCGGAAGTAGTTGCCGTGCCACACCACGCCCATCATATCAACGTCGTGGAACGGAATAGCCAGCTCGACTTCAGCCGTAAAGCGGGGATCGTTCAGCACCTTTTATTCCTTGTGTTTGGTGTCCGGCAGTTGCCAGAAATCGAAAAAGTTAAACCAGTCCAGCGGCGACTGGAGCGCATAGTGCTCGAGGCGTTCGGCGTAGCGCTCGATAGTTTTCTGCAAGGCATCCTGACGTTCGGCGCGCGGCAGCAGCAGCGGATCGGCGAACGGTTCGCAGTGAATACGCAGCGTTCCCTGCTGGCGCAGGGCGAAAATCAGATCCACCTGACAACCTAAAATCGAGGCGAGAATGAACGGCCCCTGTGGAAACGGAGCGGGTTGGCCCATAAAGCGGCTCCAGCAGACGCGCCATTCGCCGCCGCGCTGGGGATTAACCGCAATGCGATCGCCGACAATGGCAATCCACTCGCCGCGCTCTAGCTTCTCTTTAAGCTGGATGGCGGTCTCCGGGCCGATGTCGGTGACCGGCATCAGGTTGAGTCCAGCCTGCGGAGCCATTTCCTGCATAATTTGCTTAAAGCGCTGGGCATTGTCGCTGAATACCAGCGCGTTGATGATTTTGCTGCCCTGTAATTGCGCTAGCGCGCGGCAGGCTTCAACATCGCCCAGATGTGATGCAAGCAGCAGCTTGCCGTACGGTGAGTTGACGTTGAGCGCTTCTTCCGCGCCAGGCGAAAATACCACATCGCGGCCCAACCGCAGCTCGCCGCGCCAACTGGCAATTTTATCGAGCATTGCATTTCCGAAGCGCAGAAAGTGCTGGTAGCTGGTGAGCGAAGGGGGGACCGGCATCAGACGCTCGGTGAGCTGTTCGCGTACGCGAGATATCCAGTTCCGCGAAGCTTTACGAGCAGTGGAAGCCGTGAGCCAGTAAACGGCGACCACTGGATAGAGTAGCAGAGTAAATGCCTTGCGCCCTAGCAGGCGCCATACCAGAAGCATCACACGCATTCCCCACAATCCCCTGACCTCCTGCTGATGCGCCCAGTGTGGCGATGTGTGGCGGAACAACAGCGATGGGATGCGCGGCAGCATGCCGAAGAACAGTCGCGTGTGCATCCGTGAGATACGCAGGTTATCTTTGAAGGCGTCGAAATGAGATAGCCCGTCCAGCGGATAGGTAACGCGGGTTGGGATAAAATAACTGGTACTACCCTGCCAGTAGAGACGCACCATAACTTCAGTATCGAAGTCCATCCGCTTACCTAGCGCCACGCGCTGCGCTAGCCGCAGCGTTGGCGCAACCGGATAGACCCGAAAGCCACACATGCTGTCTTTCAATTTAAGCGAAAGCGTTTCGATCCACACCCAGACGTGGGTCACCCAGCGCCCATACAGGCGTGAGCGGGGAATGGAGTCATCATAAATTGGCTGTCCGGAAATCAGCGCCGTCGGGTGTTCCTCGGCCAGTGCAAGCAGTTTGGGAATGTCTTCAAGAGCATGCTGGCCGTCGGCATCAACCTGGACGGCATGACTAAAGCCAGCTTCCGCTGCCGTCTGCATGCCGCGAATAACCGCTGCGCCTTTACCTGAGTTAATCGGCAGGCGAATTAAAGTCATATTTGCAGATGCTGCCGCTAATCGTTCGAGTTCCTGTTGCGTACGGAAATCGCTGCCATCATCAACTACGATGCAGTGCAGGCCAAACGGCTGAAGACGCGCCATCACGCGCGACATCATCGCGCCGTGGTTATAGCAGGGGATCAGCACGCACGGGGAAAAATTTAACGGCATAAACGGATCTTCCCGCTGCTGGCTGTGTGTCGCGCTTCGCCGTCGTGGCGCTGATAGCTAAAGGTGAGTATTTGCCGTTCTTCCTGCCAGAGCACGGTGAGCGTAACGGCTGTCTCCGGCAATAGCGGCGCCTGGAACTTCACGTTCTGAATACTATGAAAACGCCAGCCGGGCGCGAGTAGGGTGGTAGCGTAATGCATCACCCAATCTATCTGCGCAACGCCCGGGAGCAGCGGCTGGACGGCAAAATGCCCGCGAAACCAGAACAGCGTGGGGTCGAGATATAAATCGATTTGAATCTGATGAGGTTGTGCTTGATGGCGCTCAATTTCATGGGGTTTCATGAAATAACTCCTGTAATTGCGCATAGACACGCTTGTTCATACTGTTTACCGGAATTTCATCAATCACCCGCCAGTAGCGGGGAACGGCGACCGGCTCCAGCCATGAGCTCAACGCTTTCCGCCATGTTAATTCCTGGGTTTTACCCCAGCGCTTTCGCGCGTTGTTATCCAGGACCAGCAAGGCGCCCACGCTTTGACGGCTGCCGCGTGTTACCGTTAATACCGCTGCATCAAGGATGCCGTCCAACATCAGCAGGCGCTGCTCCACTTCGCTGAGCGAAATGCGCTTCTCTTCAATTTTGACCACCCGCCCCCGGCGTCCAATCAGGCCGAACTGTCCATTTTTTGAAAATTGCAGAATATCATCGAGTAAAAAGCCATCAACATCTGCGATTAGCGGTGAAATAACGCGAAATGAACCATTTTCCTGATGGATGCTGATGCCAGGAAAAGGCAACCATTTCGCATCATCTTGTTGGTAATCGCGGCAGGCGATAACGCCGGTTTCAGTACTGCCGTAGATTTCATCCACCCAAACGTTCAGCCAGCTAGCTGCTCGCGCGGCATCTGACCAGGAGAGCACACCACCCGCGGACAGGATCATCTCTACCGGTGGGGGAGCGAGCTGGCCGTCGAGGCGTTTGAGGAATGCAGGGCTGCTGATAAACGCGTACCGATATTTATGGCTCAGAGCCGCCAACTGCTCTGCGTACCAGAGCATCCCTGCGTGGAGAGGCAGACCTAAGGCCATCGGCAGGAAGATACGGAATGTCAGGCCGTACAGGTGTTGAGGTGTGACTGAAGCGACTATGCGGCAATTTGCAAGACGATCGGCAAAGCGCGTTGCCAGCAGCTGTGCTTCGTTGTTGAGAAGGCGTATTGGTTTGTTCACACGTTTTGGCTGACCAGTCGATCCGGAGGTAAACAGCTCAATATATGCATCGTTGTCGATTGCTGGAAAGGCGAAGGATTCAGTGGCGAGCGTCATGGCGGAACTGACCACCCGCAGCGAGCCCTGCCAGTCCAGCACTTTATCGCTCAATAGACCGTCAAACAGGGTGTGCTGCTCACTCAATAATGTTACGCGGCAGTGTCCAGGGAGCACCGGTATTTTACCTGCATGCAGCGTTGCCAGCAGCGCGACGATGAACAAATAGCTGTTTTCAAAACATAGCGCCCAGCGATCGCCTTCCTGCTGTTGCAGGTATTCAAGCAGATGACCGACATCCTTGCGCAGATGCCCAAGTGTCCAGGTATGTCCTTCCTGCCATGCAATCGACGTGTCGACCGGGCGAGGGGCGTTGAGCCACTGGGCCAGAGTGAGGATCGGCTTCATTGATTATCTCTTTTCATTACCCGCCGGCGTACTAACCACTCACCGGCCATC
The DNA here is from genome assembly GCF_015139575.1 of Klebsiella michiganensis. GTDB lineage: Bacteria > Pseudomonadota > Gammaproteobacteria > Enterobacterales > Enterobacteriaceae > Klebsiella > Klebsiella michiganensis. Next base: position 344,414 of record NZ_AP022547.1, read on the forward strand.
AGCATGCCCATCAACAGATAAGAGAGCATCCCGTTCCACGCCGTCCAAATGGACATGTCGCCGTGCAGCGCGGTTAAGAGCGCAATGCTGCCGTTGAAGATGAAAAATGCGCACCAAATTTGTGTCACTCGGCGTGTATAACGAACGGCAGTTTCTGGAAGGTCTGGTTCTCGCAGTCGTGCCAGGCGTTCGATAATCGGCATAGCTGACCACAGCGAACCGCCAAAAACCGCTAGCATGACGCTGTTCACTACCACCGGGTAAAACAGTAGCAGTTGGTGAGTTTTGAGCAGATAGCTGGCAGAGCACAGCGTGATGCCTGCGGCAGCAACGATCTGTGTGACGATGCGTAGTGGCCCCGCCTGTCGTCGGATCTGACGACAGCGTAAAAATAGCAAGAGTGCAATTAGCGGCAGCAGCCAGCGCAGGCCGTTATGCGCCAGACCAAACCAGATCAAAAATGGCCAGGTCAGCAGCAATAAACCTGTCAGCAGGGTGATGACCGGCAGCGACCGTGCGCCTGACACGGAGAATTATGCTTCTTTGAGCAGGCGTTCTACCGCATCGACGACATCCTGCACGGTACGAACGGCTTTAAACTCTTCCGGCTTGATTTTCTTACCGGTTTTCTTTTGAAGATGTACGATCATGTCGACTGCGTCGATGCTATCCAGCTCCAGATCCTCGTACAGGCGCGCTTCAGGTTGAATTGCCTGCGCGTCGACTTCGAACAGCTTAATCAGCAGCGCGGAGACTTCTTCGTAAATGGCGTTTTGTGCGGTCATAACGGCGTCTCCTCAGGTACGTTGCGCGTGAATGAAAGATGCCAGCGTGGCAACGGAGAAAAAGTGCTGACGCATCTCTTCACTCTCGGCGGACAGCGCCACACCGTACTGGTTTTTCACTGCCAGACCCAGTTCCAGAGCATCGATTGAGTCCAGGCCCAAACCATCGCCAAACAGCGCCGCTTCGGTTTCGATATCGTCAACGGACAGTTCGTCCAGGTTCAGTGTATTTATGATCAGATTTTTAATTTCAAGATAGAGCGCTTGCATCATTAATTCCTGTGCCAGGCGTAGTACCTGATTGTAATTGAAGCAAAATATGCCGGTTTAACTGCCTTGCCGCCAGCGCCGGTTCTTGTATGTTTGCATCGTAAAATTGGTTGATTTGTAGCCGCTCACCAACCGCAATGGTAAAGCGTGGTTTCGTTGGCGGAGCATCATACCACTTGCTCTGTTTGCCCAGCATATGCTCGGTACAGCGGATAACGACTACGCGCAAATCGCTACCGCAGCGAACCGCGATATTGGCCGCACCGCGCTGTAGCGTCATTTTTTCGCCAGGTAACGTGCGCGTTCCCTCGGGAAAAATCAAAATGGTGTCACCCTGTTGTAAACGCTGGCTGCTGGCCGGAAGCAGGGCATCAGCCTGATCGTTAATCAGATAATCCGCCGCGCGAATAACGCCGCTGAGAAACGGATTTTTCAGCAGCGCGCTCTTCACCAGGCAGTCTGTTTCGGGCATTACTGAAGCGAGCATGACATAATCGATCAGGCTAGGGTGGTTGGCGACGATCAAGCAACCGCGCTCCTGGCGCAAAACGTCGCCGCCTTCAATGCGAAAATCGAGTACACCAACGGCTTTTACCACGGTGAGAAAGAATCGGAAACTGGCTGAAATGCTGCGCCGTGCGAGTCGACGGCGACGGGCTTTGTCGCGAATCGTTGCCAGCAGCAGATTAAACCAGACAAGCGAGAGCAGCAGCCCGCCAAGCCCGAAAAGCGCGAAACAAAAGCCGGTCATTGCCGCTCGCCAAAGACGGTTTAGCTTGGGTAGCATACTATTCATGAGCGGCACCACTGCCACTGCACGCGCTCACCGGGGATGGTGAATGTGCTGGTATTCTGCAAATAGTGTTGTAAAAACAGCAAACTTTGCGGTAGCTCGCTCTCCTCGCCAACCTCGCAGCGTTGGGTTTTACACTGCCATTCGCTACCAGCCTCAATAATCCACGCCGTTGCATAGGGCCAGGTGGGCATCAAAGGTGGTAGCTGCGGGTGATAAAAAACAGGCAGGAAACCGTCGAAATCGACTATTAAAATACGCTGGTACCCCGCATTCAGCAGACCCATGACTTCATACAATCCCTGCTGGAAAGTATCGCGGCCGGCGGAGAGCGACGATGAAACGATCGGCTTTTTCGCGGCGATAGTCAGATTACCTACGGCGGAGTTATGCACGGATAAGGCGAAATCGGTTGGAGAGAGCGCCTGCTCTGTCGCCAGCGCGTGCAGGATCCGGTAGTTACGCTCCAGCTCTCCGTGGCGGCTGGTGTACACAACAGCATCTATCTCATGGCGACGGAGTATTGCCAGCCCGCACTCGACTGCCAGCTTACTACCGGAGCTGAGCCGGCGGGCCGTCATCATTGGCAGCTCGCTGAGCTTAGCCAACGGTGCCGTGGGGTCGATGGCGTGCAAATGCCGTGACCACTTTTGCCACTGTTCGGTGCCACTGACCCCAGGAGCCATGGCTTGCCAGTCAATTATGTTAAATGAAAATGTCATCCGCTCGCGTCCGCGATCAATCAATGATTTTGCTGGCGTTAAATTGAACGCCAAAACAGCGAGTAACGCTGCTTTGTTATTTTATTTTCTGGCATATCAATAAGGTATGCCCAACGCCTAAATTATCCTGACGTTGTTCTACCTGGAATCCTGCCATTTCCAGATAGCGATAAAACTTGTCGACGCTGTAGAACCGGCTGTAACCGTTGGCCATGCAGGTAAAATAGAGCGAAGACGCATTCAGGCTGAAAGATGCAGCTTCAAATTTCTGCGCGTCCCAGAACAGTTCCAGAATGCACAGGCGAGCGCCGGGTTTCATCACGCGCGCCACGTTACTGAGCATGGTGATAATTTGTTCTGGTGAAAAGCAGTCAAGAAATTGACTCATCCACCAGACATCCGCTTCCCCGGGAAGGTGCGCGTCGCTCAGCATATCCACAGCATGGAAATCGATGCGGTGGGTAAGGCCTGCATTTTCTATATTTTCACGAGCCAGTGCAATTTGTTGAGGCAAATCTAATAACGTTACCGCGATATTTTCATCATACTGACAGCAGCGTAAAGCCCACTTTCCGGTATTTCCGCCTACATCGTACAGGGTTGCGGGCTGGCTGGCGAATACATACGGCAGTGCAGCATTGAATGCCCCGTCAGAATAGTAATGATCAAAAGCGAACCAGCTTTTACGCGCCGCCTGCGGTAACTGTGCCAGGGCTGGATAAATCGTGGGCCAGTCGCCAAATACTTTTAACCCGGTTGGCTTTCCTTCCTGGAGCGCATTTTCCAGAAAAAACAATCCCTGATAACAAACATCCTGTGTGAAATCCATATTTACCCGGGTCATTGTATCATGAAGTAAGAAATGTCCTACTTTAGCGAGATAATAGCACTCTCCTTTATGAGTAAGGATACGTCCACTTAATCCCATATCCAGCAATACGCTGACGGCGTATTCATTTACCTCGCAATGCTCACAAATAGCCTCCAGCGTCGCACCGAGTTTACCTTGATGGTCGAGGTAATCTAGTACGCCTGAGTTGCGTAGGCATAATGCAGTTTGAAAAAGCATGGGGGCAAAAGCAATCCGCTGCGCTTCGGTAATAGCATCCAGTGCGCTGAGAGTGTCCTTTTTGTACACGATTGACACAGCCTTTACAGTTTAGTGGGGGAACGGGCCGTTATTGGCCCAAAGAGAGTTCATTTACCGAGCTGAGTCCGCAGCAAGGGTAATTTGAATATCTTTATCAAGGTTGTGCACCCAGCGGTTATAGTTTCTATGAATTTTTCCACCGGAGGCCATCAGGTTAATGCTGCTGGCATAGTTGATGGAATAGCTGGTTGCGGAATAGTTAATTTTAATTTCAGCAATATGGTCGCGTATTTGTTGGCGGGCATTGATCACCCCCGGCCCAGCGTCTGACATAATCCATTCTCTCTGGGCACCTGCCTTGATGATTGCATTTTTAACCTCGGCTTCGGTATGGCCTGCGCTTACTGTTGTATGGATTTGTTCAATGGGCGCTGTACGGGCACAGCCTGCCAGAGCACCGATAATCGTTGCGGCGGCAACCCAGCGAATTATTTTTTTCATGAATACTCCCTATCATTTTATTGGTTAAAAAAATAATATATCGTGTTGGAAATATTGATACGTAGATGTTATGCGGCTATCGTTTTTATTCTACATTAATTCGTGTGTTTGTCTGCTTTTAAGTCGTTCAGATAGATGGAGACTCTGATGTTAATGGTTTTTTATTGTCAAGACGAATAATGGAGGCCGCTTGTTAGAGGCCGGTGCAAAAGTATAATTAAATTAATATGCTCTATCAATGAATATAATCAAAGGAGGGATGTTTCTGCTCTGTAGCGAAAAAGTTGAAAATAAATAGCAGGTGAATAGTGTTCTGTTGTGATTTATCTATGAAGCTTATCTGAATAACGTATTTCCCGCATACCCGCTTTTTTAAATACGGGTATACGGATGCATTGATACGACAAGATCAGCTAGCCCGGTAGCCTGCTTTTGGGGCGCCCGGGCCCGAGCAGGATGGCTAACTTACTGCCGCCCCTGGTGGTCTCCATCCATATTTTACACACGCTGGTTAACGGTACCGACAGCAGCATTCCCACCGGGCCAAGCAGCCATCCCCAGACCAGCAACGAGAGGAAAACCACCAGCGTAGACATGCCCAGCCGGTGGCCCATCATGCGGGGCTCGAGAATATTGCCGATAATCATGTGCACGACTAAAAAGAGTGCGCCGACCAGCAGGCATTCATAATACCCGTTAAAAAGTAACGCCTGGATCATCGGCGGGACGGCGGAAATCACCGAGCCAATGTTAGGCACATAGTTCAGCAGAAAAGCCAGCACGCCCCACATCAGCGCAAACTGCACCCCCATCAGCATCAGCCCTAACCAGATAATCACCCCGGTCCACAGGCTAAGCAGCGTTTTCAGCGCCAGATAATGCGAAACGCCTTTTAACGCCCGATGAAGACCGGCGATGTGGATTTGCGGGTTGTTGAGGGCAAAACGGAGTTTATAGGGCACATGCCGGACTTCAAAAAGCATAAATACCACCGTCATAACCAGCAGAACGACGCTGGCCATGGCGCCGGACAGCCCGGTCATCAGGGTGGTCGTGAACGTCATCAGCTTGTCGGAGTCTATGCGTTGCAGCATACGCTCCGGGGACATATGAATATGCAAAAAGGGCAGTGCCTCCTGCAGCCGCAGGACTTTTGCCGTCAGCTCTTTATTATATTTTGGCATCATGGCGACAAATTCGTTAACCGACGCGGCCAGTACGCCAATTAACGCGGTGAGCACGATCAGCATCACCACCACCACGATAGTAATGGCGACCGGGCGACGCACGCCGCGGCGAATAAACCAGGTGACCAGAGGGTTGAGGACAATGGCGAAGAACAGCGCCAGTAATAGCTGCACGATGATATCTGCCGCGGCGTGAATACCGGCGAGGATAACCACCAGTGACGCCAGTTTGAGCAGAATATGCATGCCCGTTTTATCGGGCTGAGGGGTTGTCATTCACTCTTCCTTTCTATGATTTTCATTAAGTGTAGCGGCTGGCTTGCTGCCAGGAATCCTAATCTGGCTGCTGATTTATAACGTGTGGCGTGGTAGAAATGAAACACAGTTGTAAAAATCTGGTGGAACCCGATGCCCGAAACCGTCGCCGAACCGGCGCTTAATGGATTGCGCCTCAATCTGCGGATTGTCTCTGTCGTGATTTTTAACTTTGCCAGCTACCTGACCATTGGCCTGCCGCTGGCGGTCTTGCCCGGCTATGTTCATGATGTGATGGGGTTTAGCGCCTTTTGGGCCGGGCTGGTGATTAGCCTCCAGTACTTCGCTACGCTGCTCAGCCGCCCTCACGCCGGGCGCTATGCCGATCTTCTGGGGCCAAAAAAGATCGTCATTTTCGGCCTGTGCGGCTGCTTTCTGAGCGGACTCGGCTATCTGCTGGCGGCGCTCTTCGGCGGCTTGCCCGTGGTTAGCCTGGCGCTGCTGTGCCTTGGCCGGATTATCCTCGGCATCGGGCAGAGCTTCGCGGGAACCGGCTCCACGCTGTGGGGCGTCGGGGTAGTCGGTTCGCTGCATATCGGGCGGGTTATCTCCTGGAACGGCATTGTCACCTACGGAGCGATGGCGATGGGCGCGCCGCTCGGCGTGCTCTGCTACTCGCTGATTGGCCTGCACGGGCTGGCGTTGACCATTATGGCGGTCGCCCTGGTGGTCGTGCTGTGCGCGTTGCCGCGGGCGGCGGTCAAAGCGGGCAAGGGTAAAGCGATGTCGTTTCGCGCGGTGCTGGGGCGCGTCTGGCTCTACGGCATGGCGCTGGCCCTGGCTTCGGCGGGTTTTGGCGTTATCGCCACCTTTATCACTCTGTTTTATGATGCTAAAGGCTGGGACGGCGCGGCCTTCGCCCTGACGCTGTTTAGCTGCGCCTTTGTCGGCACCCGGCTGCTGTTCCCCAACGGAATTAACCGCCTCGGCGGGCTGAACGTGGCGATGCTCTGTTTTGTCGTCGAAATTATTGGGCTGCTGTTAGTGGGCCTGGCGGAGACGCCGCTGATGGCGAAAATCGGAACTTTCTTTGCCGGAGCCGGTTTTTCGCTGGTGTTCCCGGCGCTTGGCGTGGTGGCGGTGAAGGCCGTACCGCAGCAGAACCAGGGGTCGGCGCTGGCAACCTACACGGTATTTATGGATCTCTCGCTGGGGATCACCGGTCCGCTTGCCGGTCTGCTGATGGCGTGGGCGGGCATTTCATCGATCTATCTGGCGACGGCGGGGCTGGTTGCGGTGGCGCTGCTGCTGGGATGGCGGTTAAAAAAACGGCCCCCGGTCGGTGAACCGGAGGCCGCGGCGTCAGGCCAGTAGTTACTGGATGACGAGGGTGTTGATAATGTTTTCCGCTTCGGTCTGCGCCTGCTGCTGGTTATCCGCTGGCAATGTGATTTGCAGCGTCAGCAGTTTGTCATCAACCTTGCCGAGAAGGACGGAAGACCAGGCGGTCTGACCCTTGGCGGAGATGATGCTGTCCAGCTGTTGCAGCGTGTGGCCTTTGATCTCAATGGATTTATTGCTCACGACCTGCAGCTGCGGGTCGCGGCTGCGCTGCTGCTCTTCCAGACGCTGGCTCATCACCGCCAGCTCCTCGTTGGTATTGTCACCCACAATCACGATCACCGCTTTCTGGCCGGTGGCATCAGAATAGACGTGCATATTGTTGGCCTGGGTGCCCAGCTTGCCGCTCTGGTCGGTCATACCGGCTGGCAGGGAGAAGCTCAGTTTGCCATCCAGCAGACTAATAGGTTGCCCGCTGGCGTTGCTTTCCGCAGCAGCCCCGGCAGTCGGCGTTTTTGTATCGCTGTTATCACAGGCCGCAAGACCCACAACCAGCAGGCCAATACCGACATATTTAACCAAATTGCGCATTGACATCTTCCTTTCGATAAACGGCCATTAACGGCTCATTCGCTTATCTTATCACATCGTTTCGTGAGTACTCTTAACCTGGCTGCAATGCGGATAAATCAGATTTATCTGCCAGTTTTTTCAGCAGCATATTCAACAACATGCCGTACATCGGCAGGAAGAATACGATGCTAATCAGCACTTTGAAGCAGTAGTCGACGATGGCGATTTCGCCCCAGTGCGCCGCCATAAACGGGTCCGGGCTGCGCCAGAAGGCGATAAAGAAGAAGGCCAGCGTATCGCTGACGTTACCAAAAAGGGTGGATGCCGTGGGCGCCAGCCACCAGCGGCGGTTTTGACGCAGGCGGTTAAAGACGTGGACGTCGAGAATTTGCCCCAGCGCGTAGGCCATAAAGCTGGCGGCGGCGATACGGGCGACAAACAGGTTAAAGCTGGTTAATGCGGCAAACCCCTGCCACTCGCCCATATAGAACAGCGCGGAAACCCCGTAGGAGATAACCAGCGCCGGGATCATGACCGCGAGGATAATGCGTCGCGCCAGCGGAGCGCCGAAAATCCGCACCGTCAGGTCGGTGGCGAGGAAAATAAACGGAAAGCTGAACGCGCCCCAGGTGGTATGAAAACCAAAAATGGAGATCGGCAGCTGCACCAGATAGTTACTGGAAGTGATGACCAGCAGATGGAAAAGCGATAGCCAGATCAGCGCTTTTTTACGCTGTACGGTAGTAAACGGACTCATATTGTGACCTTTTTAGTGGTTGGGGTGAGGGAACCCAATAAAAACGGCTGCATGATACTGCGTTGCGAGCGTATTGCAATGGTTGTTTTTCGCGCAAACGTTAACCTGGCTTGCGTACTGGCGAACTGGGGGTAAACTAGGGCCGTTTTGTTAATGTGAGATGAAAATGAGCGAACTTTTCTCCAGCCCTGACCATACGCTTGATGCGCAGGGGCTTCGTTGCCCGGAACCGGTGATGATGGTGCGCAAGACCGTGCGTACGATGCCGGTGGGCGAGACGCTGCTAATCGTGGCCGACGATCCGGCGACGACCCGCGATATTCCCGGTTTCTGCCGCTTTATGGAGCATGAGCTGCTGGCGCAGGAAACCGAGGCGCTGCCGTACCGCTATCTGATCCGTAAAAGCCACTGATCCAGGCTACAAAAAACCAGACCCACTAATCCGTATCCCGGGCAAGGCGCGTCAAGCGCCGCCCCCGGGTATTGTCCCTACTTCTTACGTAGCAGCCGCAGCGCGTTAGCGGTGACCAGCACCGTCGCCCCGGTATCCGCCAGCACCGCCAGCCACAGGCCGGTGAGGCCGAGCAGGGTGGTGATGAGGAAAATCCCCTTCAGACCCAGCGCGATAGCGATATTCTGCCGGATATTGGCGTGAGTGGCGCGCGCCAGCGAAATCATCTGCGCCAGTCCGGTGAGGCGGTTGTGGGTCAATGCCGCATCGGCGGTCTCCAGAGCGACGTCGGTGCCGCTGCCCATCGCGATGCCAATGGTCGCCGCTTTCATCGCCGGCGCGTCGTTGATCCCGTCGCCGACCATGGCCAGCGGCGACTGGGCATTAAGCGCCATCACCGCCTGCACTTTATCCGCAGGCAGCAGCCCGGCGCGGAACGCCAGCCCCAGTTCGCTGGCGATAGCCGCCGCCGCGCGCGGATTGTCGCCGGTCAGTATGATTCCCTGAACGCCTAACTGATGGAGTTCATCCACCGCCTGGCGAGCATCATCGCGTAGCGTATCGCGCAGCGCCACAATCCCCAGCAGCGCCTCATCGCGCATCACCAGCACCACGGTTTGCCCCGCGCTCTCCAGCTGCTGAATAGGTTCATCGTACTGTGGATCGCGGTTTTTACCCGCGGCGCAAATCAGCACCTGACGTCCTTCAACCTGCGCCTCAATGCCGGATCCGGCCAGCGCGCGCTGGCCGCTTGCCGGCGGAATGACCAGCTGGCGCTGCTCCGCCTCACGTACGACGGCCTGGGCTAACGGGTGGCTGGAGCCTTGCTCCACGGCGGCCGCCAGCGCCAGCAGCTCGTTTTCGCCGATGTCTGCGGTCGTCATCACCGCGGTGACGCGCGGTTGGCCGATGGTCAGGGTGCCGGTTTTATCAAACGCCACCTGGCGCACGCGGCCCAGCTGCTCCAGGGCCGCGCCGCCTTTAATCAGCGCGCCGCGACGCGCCGCCACCGCCAGCCCGGAGGTAATCGCCGCCGGGGTTGAGATCACCAGCGCGCACGGACAGCCAATCAGCAGCAGCGTTAAACCTTTATAGATCCACGGCAGCCATGCGCCCGCAAACAGCAGCGGCGGAACAATGGCCACCAGCAGCGCGACGACCATAATCGCCGGGGTATAGATGCGGCTAAAGCGATCGATAAAGCGCTCAATCGGCGCGCGGCGCTCTTCCGCTTCTTCAATCAGCTTAAGGATGCGATCGATAGCGCTGTCGCCCGGTTCGGAGATCACCGTCAGCTGTACCAGACGATCGACGCTGGTCGCGCCGGCCGCCACGCGTTCCCCGGCGTTACGCTCCACCGGTACGGATTCACCGGTTAGCGCGCTCTCATCGAAGCTGGCGAAGGGCGAGAGCAGCTGGCCATCGGCGGGCAGGCGGCCTCCGGCGGCGACTTCAATCACGTCGCCGGGGCGCAGGTCGCGCTGGGCTACGGTTTCACGCACGCCGTCGCGCACGCGGATTGCCGTGTCGGGTTTCAGCGCCATCAAGGCGCTGACGCCTTGCCGCGCGCGGCTGGCGGCCCAGCCCTCAAGACGTTCGCCGATTAAGAACAGCAGCAGGACCATCGCCGCTTCGGCGGTGGCGCCGATAAACAGCGCGCCGATGGCTGCGACGCTCATCAGGGTTTCAATGGCGAACCAGCTTCCGCTTTTGATCAGGCGTATTGCTTGCCGGGCGACCGGCCACAGGCCGACCAGCGTGGTTGCGATGAAGGCGATTTCGCCCAGAGGCGGGCTGAACTGCTCCAGCCCCCAGCTGAGCGCCATCATGGCGACGAGGGTGAGGAGCGGCAGATTCTCGCGCAGCCAAGAGGTGGGCTCCTCTGCCCGTGGCGCGTTTTCATCACGCAGCTGATAGCCCGCGGCGCGCACGGCGCTTTCGATCTGCGGACGGACATTGCCCTCGGCGTTGACCAGCAGCTTTTCGGTGGCGAACAGTACCTGCACCTGGCTGACCCCCGGCACCTGGCGAACGGCGGTTTCGACCTTGCGGGCGCACGCCGCGCAGTCCATGCCTTCTACCAGCCAGCTAAAGCGCGCGTGACTCAGCGCATCGTTTTCAGCGGCGGTTTCGCTGCTGCAGGCGGGGTCCGCGCAGCAGCTTTCCGCAGGCTGCGCGGCAGGGGTAAATTTTAACGATGAGAAGTGTGGGACTTTTTTATCCTGCGATTCTGGAGCCGACATAGGACCCTCCGGGTAATGATAATTTTCTCATTACCCGCAGGATACACTCTGGAGTCGACTCCAGAGTCAAGCGCTTAATTACAAATAGAGCGCGCGGACGATCAGGAAGTGCCCGGCGAAGTAAAATGCCGAGGAGATCGCGTTGTCAGCGCGGAAGCGGCGGCGATAATGGCTGATGAGCCAGACCGCGTTGCCGAGCAGCAGGGATGCCGCGCCAGCGAAGCCGGACAGGGCGGTATCCGTCGGGCGGGCGAACCACAGCTCACCGGCCAGCCAGACCATCACCAGCGTCATCGCGATAAAGGTAAACACCGGCATCCGCATCTCTTCCAGACGCGTCCAGATAATCGCCAGCAGCAGCGCGCCGAGGATCAGCAGCACCAGCGGCAGCGGCCAGAAGAAAGATAGCGTCAGCTGGCTGGCAAACCAGATGGTGTAGAGCAGATGCGAGAGAAAGAACGCCCCCACGGCGTACATTACCCGCTGCCGCGGCAGCAGGGTCAGCGCATCGCCGACCAGCGAGGCGCAAAGCCCGGCCAGCACCAGATAGCTGATGGCGTTAAACATCGGCGCTTGCCAGGCCAGTAACAGAAGCAGGATCAGCGTGACGGGTTTAAACACCCAGCGACGCCAGGCAGGCCCACGATAGGACGCATCGACGTAAAGCCATGCGGAGAAACAGACAGCAATAAATGACCAAAGCATAGTAAGTCCCTGTATCTGTTATCATTACGTAAGTGATTGTACTTACAGTACTGAATCTCAGTGTAGTGGTTTGCAGAGGAAGATGACAATGATAATCAAGCCACAGTATGCTTATTCCTGATAATTCCTGGGGGCAAGGTGAATGAGTAAAGTTCCGCTGTTTTTTATGGTTGCCGTTGCCATCATTGCGATTGCCGCGTCGTATCGCTATGTGCAGCAGCGTCGGGAAAAAATGGATAACGATGCCGCGCCGCTGTTGCAAAAACGGGTGGTGGTGAGCAATAAGCGGGAGAAGGTGATTAACGATCGCCGTTCGCGCCAGCAGACGGTGGCGCCTGCCGGTAGCGAAATGCGTTATGAAGCAAGCTTCAGGCCGGAAAGCGGCGGGCTGGAAGTGGTTTTTCGTCTGCAGGCGCCGCAGTATCATGCGCTAAGCGTCGGCGATAAGGGCGTCCTGAGCTATAAAGGTTCGCGGTTTATGGGCTTTACGCCAGACCCCTGAACCTTTTCCTGGCATTACTTCTTCTTCAGGGTCGCCTTGAGCTTTTTCTGCCAGGCGACCAGTTCGAACACGCCGAAGATGAAAATACGAATCTGCTCGAAGCGCCCCAGCGGCGGCATCTCTTTCGTCTGCGTCGCCTTGAGCAGCGTCAGCTGCAGGCCGTGCATCAGAATCATAAAGATCAGCGCCACGTTAACGAAGATGTTCAGCGGTTTTGGGAACGGTTGAAACAGGTTCAGCAATAAAAACGCCCACACGCACAGCATCAGCAAGCGGCCAAAATTAATCAGCATGGTTTTCTCCTTGGGCCTCACGTTGATAGAGACGGTAGGCGACCTGTCCGGCCACTTTTTCACGATAGACGTGCCAGTTCATCGGCACCGGCGGTAAACCGTTTTCGACTTCACTCTCAATGTAGACAAGCGCTTCATCGCTAAGCCAGCCGTTGTTTTCCAGCAGCTTTAGCGTCTCTTCAAGCAGTCCTTTACGAAACGGGGGATCGACAAACACGATGTGATGCGGCGTGCCCGCCTGAGCAAGAAACGCTAAAGTATTGGTATTGACCACCTTAGCGTTGCTGGCTTTGAGGGTCGCCAGATTTTTTTGCAGCTGCTGCGCGACGCCGCGTTCCATTTCCAGCAGCGTGGCGCTGGCCGCATAGCGGGAGAGGGCTTCAAGGCCCAGCGCGCCGCTGCCGGCGAAGCAGTCGAGGCAGTTCGCGTCAACGATCGACGGCGCCAGCCAGTTAAATAGCGTTTCGCGCACCCGGTCGGTGGTCGGGCGCAGACCCGGGCTCTCCGGCACCGGGAGTTTACGGCCCCGCCATTGCCCGCCGATAATACGGATCTGGCCGCTGCCCGCGTGGTTTGGTTTCTTCATCTCTTTGCTCAAGTCTCAACTTCCGGGCTGCTATTCTAACGATCGGCGGCGGTTGACGAAACCTTAATCCGGGGGCGGTGATGCGAGTTAAGTTAAGTGGTAGACTATCCGACTAATTTCATCATTTTTCAGCTTCCGCTACCTACTGGCCGAAGCTGTGCCATGAATTAACAGCGAGGAGTGTAGTCGCAAATGGCGAAAGACAAAAAACGTGGCTTCTTTTCCTGGCTGGGCTTTGGTCAAAAAGAACAGGCGCAGGAAAGCGAAACAGAACAAAAAGTAGAAGCCCAGCAAGAGGTTGAAGAACCGGCTCAGGAAAGCGAAGCGCCTGCGGTTGCGCCGGAAACGGTCGACGCCACTGCGACAGAGAAACAGGATGCCGAAGCCTTTGCCGCCGAGGTGGTTGAGGTGACCGAGCAGGTTGTGGAGAGCGAACAGCCGCAGGCGGTTGTCGACTCCCCGGCGGTTGAGGAGATAGCGGAGCAGCCCGCGGTTGAAGAGACGGTCGCTGCGCCGCTGGTGGAAGAGGTCATCGCCGAGCCGGTAGTGGCTGAAGCCGTCGCTGAACAGACGCCGGAAGAGGTCATTACCGAACCGGAAACGGCAGTTATTGAAGAAACCGCCGTTGACCAGCCGGAACCAGACGAAACGGTAGAAGAGGCTGAGGCCGATATCACCGATGAAGAGCTGGAAGCACAGGCTCTGGCGGCGGCCGATGCGGCAGAAAACGCCGTTGAAGTGGTGCCGGACGAAACCGTCGTGACGCCGTTAGAGCAGGAAAAACCGACCAAAGAAGGTTTCTTCGCCCGCCTCAAACGCAGCCTGGTAAAAACCAAACAGAACCTCGGTTCCGGATTTATCAGTCTGTTCCGCGGTAAGAAAATCGACGATGATCTGTTTGAAGAGCTGGAAGAGCAGCTGCTGATTGCCGATGTCGGCGTGGAAACCACGCGTAAGATCATCACGCGTCTTACCAACGACGCCAGCCGCAAGCAGCTGCGCGACGCCGAGGCGCTGTACGGCCTGCTGAAAGAAGAGATGGGCGATATTCTGGCGAAAGTGGATGAGCCGCTGAACGTAGAAGGCAAAACGCCGTTTGTGATTCTGATGGTCGGCGTCAACGGCGTCGGTAAAACCACCACCATCGGCAAGCTGGCGCGTCAGTTCGAGCAGCAGGGCAAGTCGGTGATGCTGGCGGCGGGGGATACTTTCCGCGCGGCGGCGGTTGAGCAGCTCCAGGTTTGGGGGCAGCGCAACAATATTCCGGTGATTGCCCAGCACACCGGCGCGGATTCGGCATCGGTCATTTTCGACGCCATCCAGGCGGCGAAGGCGCGCAATATTGACGTCCTGATTGCCGATACCGCGGGTCGTCTGCAGAATAAATCGCACCTGATGGAAGAGCTGAAGAAGATTGTCCGCGTCATGAAAAAACTCGATGTCGATGCGCCGCATGAAGTTATGCTGACCATTGACGCCAGCACCGGGCAGAACGCGATTAGCCAGGCCAAACTGTTCCATGAGGCGGTTGGACTGACCGGTATTACCTTGACTAAGCTGGATGGGACCGCCAAGGGCGGGGTTATCTTCTCGGTTGCCGATCAGTTCGGTATTCCGATTCGCTACATCGGTGTTGGCGAACGTATTGAAGATCTGCGTCCGTTTAATGCGGGCGACTTTATTGAGGCACTTTTTGCCCGAGAGGATTAAAAATGATTCGCTTTGAACAAGTCAGCAAAGCCTATCTCGGTGGGAGACAAGCGCTGCAGGGGGTGACTTTCCACCTGCAGGCGGGCGAGATGGCGTTTCTGACCGGCCATTCCGGCGCGGGGAAAAGTACCCTGCTGAAGCTTATCTGCGGTATCGAACGGCCCAGCGCCGGCAAAATCCTTTTCGGCGGCCATGATATTAGCCGCCTGAAGAGCCGCGAGGTGCCGTTTTTGCGCCGTCAGATTGGCATGATTTTCCAGGACCACCATCTGCTGATGGACCGAACCGTTTACGATAATGTAGCGATCCCGCTGATTATCGCCGGCGCCAGCGGGGATGATATCCGTCGTCGCGTCTCGGCGGCGCTGGATAAAGTCGGGCTGCTGGACAAAGCGAAAAACCTGCCGATTCAGCTTTCAGGCGGGGAACAACAGCGCGTGGGCATCGCCCGCGCGGTGGTGAACAAACCTGCGGTCCTGCTGGCGGATGAACCGACCGGTAACCTCGACGAGGCGCTGTCGGAAGGGATCTTACGTCTGTTTGAAGAGTTTAACCGCGTTGGGGTGACGGTGCTGATGGCGACGCATGACCTGGGGCTTATCTCCAGTCGTCCGTACCGCGTCCTGTCCCTCAGCGAGGGGCATATGCATGGAGGCCACATCGGTGAATAAGCGCGAGGCAATGAACCACATTCGCCGATTCGGCAATCGATTCGACCGTTTCCGCAATGCGGGCGGAGCGGGCGGTAGCGGCGGGCGCAATGCGTCGAAGCGGCCAAAAGCGGCGCCGAATCCGGCTTCCCGCAAGAGCAACGTATTCAATGAACAGGTGCGCTACGCCTGGCACGGCGCGGTACAGGATCTGAAAAGCACGCCGCTGGCGACGTTTCTGACGGTGATGGTGATCGCCATTTCGTTGACCCTGCCAAGCGTGTGCTACATGGTCTACAAAAACGTCAGCACCGCGGCGTCGCAGTATTATCCCACGCCGCAAATCACTGTTTATCTGGAAAAAACGCTGGATGACGACGCCGCTGCGCGGGTAGTCGGCCAGCTGCAGGCGGAGCAGGGCGTCGAGAAGGTTAACTATCTGTCGCGCGATGAAGCCCTTGGCGAATTCCGCAACTGGTCAGGCTTCGGCGGCGCGCTGGATATGCTGGAAGAGAACCCGCTGCCGGCGGTGGCGATCGTGGTGCCGAAGATTGATTTCCAGAGCGTTGAAGCGCTGAACACGCTGCGCGACCGCGTGAGCCACGTGCAGGGCGTTGATGAAGTGCGTATGGATGACAGCTGGTTTGCGCGGCTCTCGTCGCTGACCGGGCTGGTCGGACGCGTTTCGGCGATGATCGGCGTACTGATGGTGGCGGCGGTCTTCCTGGTGATCGGCAACAGCGTGCGTCTGAGCATCTTCGCCCGCCGCGATACCATTAACGTGCAGAAACTGATTGGCGCGACCGACGGCTTTATTCTGCGTCCGTTCCTTTACGGTGGGGCGCTGCTGGGGTTCTCCGGCGCGTTTCTGTCGCTGATCCTGTCGGAAATTATGGTCATGCGCCTGTCGTCGGCGGTCACCGAAGTGGCGAAAGTCTTCGGCACGCAGTTTGAACTCAGCGGCTTAGGCTTTGACGAGTGCCTGCTGATGCTGATTGTTTGCTCGATGATTGGCTGGGTCGCCGCCTGGCTGGCAACCGTTCAACATTTACGTCACTTTACTCCCGAGTAGTAAAAATCTGGTATAATCTTTCCCTGCACTGAATATCTCTCTGCAGGGAAAGAGTCCCTGTCGACGCTTCCCTAAACTTCATAACCATGTCACATTTTGTGCGTAATCTATTCACATCATTGCATGGAACTTGTGGATAAAATCACTGTCTGATACTAATGTGAGTGATATTCTCGTTGCTCATCAATGCTGGCATGTTTGTTGCTCCGTTGTGAGGACAGAAAGATGCCAGAAGATATCGATTGAGAGGATTTGAATGACCAAAGATATGCAAACTTTAGCCTTAGCCCCCGTTGGTAACCTGGAATCGTACATCCGGGCTGCTAACACTTGGCCGATGTTATCGGCTGATGAAGAGCGGGAGCTTGCTGAAAAGCTGCATTACCAGGGCGATCTGGAAGCAGCGAAAAAGCTGATCCTGTCTCACCTGCGCTTTGTTGTTCATATTGCTCGTAACTACTCGGGCTATGGCCTGCCGCAGGCGGATCTGATTCAGGAAGGCAACATTGGCCTGATGAAAGCCGTGCGCCGTTTTAACCCGGAAGTGGGCGTGCGTCTGGTTTCCTTCGCCGTGCACTGGATCAAAGCGGAAATTCATGAATACGTGCTGCGTAACTGGCGTATCGTGAAGGTCGCGACCACGAAAGCACAGCGTAAGCTGTTCTTTAACCTGCGCAAAACCAAGCAGCGTCTGGGCTGGTTTAACCAGGATGAAGTCGAAATGGTGGCCCGCGAGCTGGGCGTGTCGAGCAAAGACGTGCGTGAGATGGAGTCACGTATGGCGGCGCAGGACATGACCTTCGACATGTCGTCGGATGATGAGTCCGATAGCCAGCCGATGGCGCCGGTGCTCTATCTGCAGGATAAAACGTCTAACTTTGCCGACGGCATTGAAGACGATAACTGGGAAGAGCAGGCGGCAAACAAGCTGACCGACGCGATGCAGGGTCTTGACGAACGTAGCCAGGACATCATCCGCGCCCGCTGGCTGGACGAAGACAACAAGTCCACGCTGCAGGAGCTGGCAGACCGCTACGGCGTGTCGGCTGAACGTGTACGTCAGCTTGAAAAGAACGCCATGAAAAAACTGCGCGCCGCTATCGAAGCCTAATCTGAGCGCCAGTCCCCCGATAACGCCCCACATTACGATGGGGCGTTTTGTTTTTCTGCCTCCGCCAGCGCCTGCGGGCAGTGCATTTTCAGACACTCAAGCAGGACGTTGAACGCCGGTTCCATCTGCGTTTCCGGCTGCGAAGCAAAACCCATCAACAGCCCTTTCTTCCGCTGCGCCGTCAGGTAATAGCGCGACAGCGGACGCACTAAAATATGGCGCGCGTTGGCATCGCGGGCAATCGCCACGTCATCCGCCTCATCCGGCAAATTCAGGATCAGATGCAGTCCGGCATTATCGCTGAAGTCCGACAGCGCGTGCGGCCCGCAGTGCCGCTGAATCAGCTCGGTCAAAAAGACGCGACGGCGGCTGTAGAGCAGGCGCATGCGGCGAATGTGTGCCGAGTAATGACCGGCGTTGATAAATTCCGCCAGCGCCAGCTGGATAAGCGAATGGCCGCCGCGGTAGAGCTCGGCGTGGGCGTTTTTGAGTTCAGCCGCCAGCGGGCGAGGCAGCACGACGTAGCCCAGCCGCAGCCCCGGGTAGAGCGTTTTACTGAACGTACCGACGTAGACCACCGGCGCTTCGGGGACTAAGCCCTGTAGCGCCGGGATCGGCTGACCGGAAAAGCGAAACTCGCTGTCGTAATCATCTTCCACAATCCAGCTGCCGTGCTGATGGGCCAGGGTGAGCAGGCGCTGTCGGCGCTCAAGGCTCATTACCGCGCCGAGGGGGTACTGATGGGATGGCGTAACGAAGATCAGCCGCGGGGCTTCGGCTATGCTTTCGGGCGGACACAGGCCGCTGGCATCAACCACCACGGGCTCGGCCCGCACTTCATTCATCGCCAGCACATGGCGAATGCCCCAGTAGGACGGCTCCTCCACCCAGGCGAGATCGCCGCGGTCGCACAGCATGCGGGTGATCAGGTCGATAGCCTGATGGATCCCTTCAGTAATAAGAATTTGATCTGCCTGGCACTGAACGCCGCGCGCTACTCTCAGATAGTCCACCAACGCGTGCTGCAGCTCGGCCGTTCCGCCGTTACAGCTATAGCTGAGCTGTTCGGGTTTTGGACGGCGGCTGATACGCGCCTGGATTTTACTGAACAGCGGGTGGGGAAACGCATTGACGTCCGGTACGCCGGGGATAAATGCCCCCCACTGACGCGGGCTGGCGCTGATGTGCCCCAGCAGATGCTGGCCGCGTCGGGAGATGGGCGCGCTGGCTGCTGGCGCAGGGCTGCTTTCACTGGCGCTGCTGGTTGGAAGAAACATATCGGGCAGCGTTTTCGCGACGAATGTTCCGCTGCCGCGACGGGACACGACATACCCCTCAGCCAGCAATTGTTCGTAAACTGTTAAAATTGTGTTGCGAGACATTTTCAGCTCTCCCGCCAGATCCCGTGAAGGGGGCAGGCGGCTATGGGGCGGGAGAGAACCATCCAGAATGGCGTGGCGAATCGCCTTGTAAAGGCGCTTGTGCAGGAGCGGATCGGTTTCTTTCTGCAATCTGACCAGCACCAGGTCTGCGATAAGCGAACGCAATTGGATCCCTCAGATAATCTGAATTGGTACTCGATTATAGGGCCAAATCCTGTGTAAATAAACGACATAGTTTCGGATTTGTTGCGATAACGTGACACACATGACAGGAGATTCTCGGTGAAAAGTTCAGAACTGAATCAGCGTCGCCAGCAGGCGACTCCGCGCGGCGTAGGGGTGATGTGCAGCTACTTTGTTGAGAAAGCGGAGAACGCTACGCTGTGGGATATTGAAGGGAATGAGGTGATCGATTTCGCCGCCGGCATCGCGGTGCTGAATACCGGCCATCGCCACCCCAAAATCGTTGCCGCCGTTGAACAGCAGCTGCAGGCCTTTACCCACACGGCTTACCAGATTGTCCCGTACGAAAGCTATGTCACGCTGGCCGAGCGGATTAACGAACTGGCGCCGATTGACGGTCCGGCAAAAACGGCGTTCTTTACCACCGGGGCGGAAGCCGTTGAAAACGCGGTGAAAATCGCGCGCGCTTATACCGGCCGTCCGGGGTTGATTACCTTCGGCGGCGGCTTCCACGGCCGTACGTTTATGACCATGGCGCTGACCGGCAAAGTGGCGCCTTACAAGATTGGTTTCGGCCCGTTCCCGGGCTCGGTTTATCACGCCGTCTACCCTAACGCCGCCCATGGCATTACCACCGCCGACGCGATGAAGAGCCTGGAGCGCATTTTCAAAGCCGATATCGCGGCCGATCAGGTGGCGGCGATTGTGCTGGAGCCGATTCAGGGGGAAGGCGGCTTTAACGTTGCCCCGCCTGAGTTTATGCAGGCGCTGCGCGCGCTGTGCGATACCCACGGCATTCTGCTGATTGCCGATGAAGTACAAACCGGCTTTGCACGCACCGGCAAGCTATTTGCGATGCAGCACTATGATGTGAAGCCTGACCTGATGACGATGGCCAAAAGCCTGGCCGGCGGTTTCCCGCTCTCCGGCGTGGTAGGTCGCGCTGAGGTGATGGATGCGCCTGCGCCGGGCGGTCTGGGCGGCACCTATGCCGGTAACCCGCTGGCGGTCGCGGCGGCGCACGCGGTGCTGGACGTGATTGAAGAAGAACAGCTGTGCCAGCGCGCTGAGCGCTTAGGCAGCCATCTGAAAGAGGTGCTGAATCAGGCGCGTCAAAGCTGCCCGGCCATTGCTGACGTACGCGGCCAGGGGTCGATGGTGGCGGTGGAGTTTAACGATCCGCAAACCGGCGAGCCGTCGGCGGAGATCACCCGTCAAATCCAGCAACAAGCCCAGGAGAACGGCCTGCTGCTGCTGAGCTGCGGCGTCTATGGCAACGTTATTCGCTTCCTCTATCCGTTAACGATTCCGGATGCGCAGTTTACGAAGGCGCTGGATATTCTGGCCCGCGTGCTGAAGCGCTAACTTTTCGCCCGGTCAGGCTGCGGCGGCAGGGAAGCCGAAGAGAAACAGGACGCCGCTTTCTGACCAGCTATGCTCAGCGTGAGTGTTTATCACCCTGATATCACCTTTTTTCCGGCGGCGCACGCTGCCGGAATAAAACGGAAAATATTATGTCTGACAACTCCACCTTTTCTCCGGCTCTGACGAGCCGGGAGCGTACCGCTGTACCTGCAAAATCCCTCAGTTTCATTGAAGGCGTGTCGATGATCGTCGGCACCAATATCGGCGCTGGGGTGCTATCCATCGCCTATGCCTCCAGCAAAGCGGGCTTTCTGCCGCTGCTGTTTTGGCTGATTGTGGTCGGTAGCCTGACGACCATCACCATGCTCTACGTGGCGGAATCGACGCTGCGCACGCGTAAGCATCTGCAGCTTAGCGGCCTGTCGCAGCGCTACGTCGGCCGCTTTGGCGCGCTGATGATGTTCCTCTCCGTTTGCGTCAACAGTGTCGGCGCGCTGACGGCTTATATGACCGGCAGCGGTAAACTCCTGCATTCGTTATTCGGCATCTCGCCGGCCCTGGGCAGCGCGCTGTTTTTTATTCCGGCGGCCGGGGTGCTTTATCTCGGCCTGAAGGCGATTGGCCGGGGTGAGAAATTTATCAGTATCGGCATGGTCGTTATGATAACCATTTTGGTTGCCGCGACGTTGCTGAAAGAGACCGCCAGCGTCGGTTATTTGCTCGACGGCAACTGGCTGTATATGGTGCCAGTGTTTAATGTGGTCGCGTTCTGCTTCTCCGCGCAGTATATCGTGCCGGAAATGGCGCGCGGCTTCGCCGATAAACCGGAGAAGCTGCCGAAGGCCATTATGGTGGGGATGTTATTAACCTTTTGCCTGCTGGCGCTGGTCCCGCTTTCGGTGATTGCATTAAGCGGGTTGGATAATATTTCTGATGTGGCAACCATTTCCTGGGGCAGGGCGCTCGGCGAGTGGGCTTTCTTCTCGGCAAATCTTTTTGCGCTCTGCGCGATGCTGACCTCCTATTGGGGGCTGGGCGGAAGCTTCCTGACCAATATTTTCGATCAGTTTCGCCTGGGCAACGACGAGCAGCCGTTCAAACGCTTTAAGGTGCTGTTAGTGGTCGCCGTGCCGCCTTTTATTCTGGCCTATAGCGGGATGGTGTCCTTCGTGAACGCGCTCTATTTTGCCGGGGTATTTAGCGGGGTGATTTTATCTATCATGCCGATCCTGATCCTCAAAGGCTCGCGTCGGCAGGGTGACATCACCCCCGGCTGGACCTGCCCGGCGCTAATCACGCATCCCTTAATCCAGATCTTCATCGTATTGCTCTATCTTTGCAGCGCCGCCTACGCCATCGCTTCGGCCTTTGGCTACCTGCCTGCGGGCTGGTAGTCGCGTTGCTCATGCCCCCGCGTTCGGTTTATTCCGGCGCGGGTTTTTATTTGTCACTTATCTGTTACATACTCCGCAATTTTATCGTTTCCAATTCTCCTGAATGACGGTATGTTTAGCATAGTGTGCTGCAAAAGCGCAGGCGGCAGACCCTAATCTAACTATCATATGCTTTTCTTATGTGTCTAATTAGAATAATGCGCTAATAAACAACATCACAACAAATGCAAAAACCATAATAATGGGGAGCCTCAGGATGAATATGAAGGGTAAAGCGTTACTGGCAGGATGTATTGCCTTAATCATGAGCGGTACGGCAATGGCCGAAGATATCAAAGTCGCCGTTGTTGGCGCGATGTCCGGTCCGGTAGCGCAGTACGGTGACCAGGAGTTTACTGGCGCAGAGCAGGCCATTGCCGATATCAACGCCAAAGGCGGTATCAAAGGCAATAAGCTGCAGATGGTAAAATACGACGACGCCTGTGACCCGAAGCAAGCGGTTGCCGTCGCTAACAAAGTGATTAACGACGGTATCAAATACGTTATCGGTCACCTGTGCTCTTCTTCCACCCAGCCGGCCTCTGATATCTATGAAGATGAAGGCGTGCTGATGATCACCCCGGCGGCCACCGCGCCGGAGCTGACGGCTCGCGGCTATCATCTGATTCTGCGCACCACCGGTCTGGACTCCGATCAGGGGCCAACCGCTGCCAAATATATTCTGGAAAAAGTGAAGCCGCAGCGCATCGCGATTGTCCACGACAAACAGCAGTATGGCGAGGGCCTGGCCCGCGCGGTACAGGATAACCTGAAGAAGGGCGGCGCTAACGTGGTGTTCTTTGACGGTATCACCGCCGGTGAGAAAGACTTCTCTACCCTGGTGGCGCGTCTGAAGAAAGAGAATATCGACTTCGTTTACTACGGCGGCTATCACCCGGAGATGGGGCAGATCCTGCGTCAGTCTCGCGCCGCTGGCCTGAAAACGCAGTTTATGGGGCCGGAAGGGGTAGCGAACGTGTCGCTGTCTAACATCGCGGGCGCTTCTGCGGAAGGTATGCTGGTCACCAAGCCGAAGAACTACGACCAGGTTCCGGCGAACAAACCGATTGTGGATGCGATCAAAGCGAAGAAACAGGATCCAAGCGGCGCGTTCGTGTGGACCACCTATGCCGCGCTGCAGTCGCTGCAAGCAGGCCTGAATCAGTCTGAAGATCCGGCTGAAATCGCTAAATACCTGAAGGGCGCAACGGTCGACACCGTAATGGGGCCGCTCACCTGGAACGAGAAGGGCGATCTGAAGGGCTTCGAGTTCGGCGTGTTTACCTGGCATGCTAATGGTACGGCGACCGACGCCAAATAATTTAACCTGCGCCTTTCACGCCGCAGATGCGTTGTCTGCGCCCCTCAACCCCGGTCACTTACTGATGTAAGCTCCCGGGGATTTCGGGTCTTGACGCCTTTCTGCAACGCGAAATTCTTGGTTAAATCAGTTGATCCTTGCCTCTTCGCATAGGCGAGGAGAAAGGTAAAAGCAAAAAGGCAACGTAAGTTGCCTTTTTTAGTCGGTAGCCCGGGTAAGGCGTTACGCCGCAACCCGGGGAATGCGCCGGGGTTGATGCATTGGTTCGGTTTCTTCCCGGGTCGCGCTGCGCTTACCCGGGCTACAGGCTGGTGCGGTCTGGTTTTTTGTAGCCCGGGTAAGGCGTTACGCCGCAACCCGGGGAATGCGCCGGGGTTGATGCATTGGTTCGGTTTCTTCCCGGGTCGCGCTGCGCTTACCCGGGCTACAGGCTGGTGCGGTCTGGTTTTTTGTAGCCCGGGTAAGGCGTTACGCCGCAACCCGGGGAATGCGCCGGGGTTGATGCATTGGTACGGTTTCTTCCCGGGTTGCGCTGCGCTTACCCGGGCTACAGGCTGGTGCGGTCTGGTTTTTTGTAGCCCGGGTAAGGCGTTACGCCGCAACCCGGGGAATGCGCCGGGGTTGATGCATTGGTGCGGTTTCTTCCCGGGTTGCGCTGCGCTTACCCGGGCTACAGGCTGGTGCGGTCTGGTTTTTTGTAGCCCGGGTAAGGCGTTACGCCGCAACCCGGGGAATGCGCCGGAGTTGATGCATTGGTACGGTTTCTTCCCGGGTCGCGCTGCGCTTACCCGGGCTACAGGCTGGTGCGGTCTGGTTTTTTGTAGCCCGGATAAGGCGTTACGCCGCAATCCGGGAATGTTCAGCCTTCTTTCGCCGATTTATTGCTTTTTTACCCAACCGCCGGTTTGCGCGTTAAAGCCCAGCGCCTGCATAAACGCCGCCATCACGCCGCGGTCTTCCGCGTCGGCATCCGCGATGCGCCAGCTGCTGATTTCCGGGTTATCCCTTAGCACCTCTTCCACTAAATACTGTCCGACGCCGCGACGGCGGGTCACTTCACGCACGCACAGCGCGCTGAGTTCGCCCTCAACGCCGTTTAGCGTCACGCGAACCGCGGCCAGCAGGCGCTCATTGAAGCGGGCAGCATAAATACGATGGCTCTCATCCAGAGCCAGCGCCGCAAGATCCTGCGACGGCCAGATTTTACCTAAGTCGATGCGATCCTGATCGCTGAAGTGCTGTAAACGAATAATGGTCAGTTTCATACGCGAGGGTCCAGTCAAAACAGAGGCGTTAGTGTATCCAAATTCCCCGCCAGGCGGAGCGCCGTTTTTTGCCTGTTCATCAGGGGATTCGTTTTCCTGGAAGGAGCAGGGTAGAGCAATTCATCATGGATCGAAAAATAAGCAGAATTTTAACCTGATATGTAGCGTTTTATTCCGCCTTATGTATCGTTATTTTATGCTGTTTACTGGACTTTTTTTGTTTATCTTCCAGTAAATACAGAATATTATCTTTGCTTAATCGCCTGAAAAATAGAGATTTTACTCTGTATTCAGGCAAAAAACCTCGCTAAACCATTAAAGATAATGGTAAAAGTAGCGTTGTTTAATAAAAGTACAGAATGCTTTTTAACCATAAAAATACAAAATATTTACACCACATCACGAACGGGGTTCTGCAGCATGAAAAGGAACGCGAAAACGGTTATCGCGGGGTTAGTCGCACTGGCGATGTCCCAGGCGGCTTTTGCCAAAGATATTAAGGTCGCCGTTGTTGGCGCGATGTCTGGCCCGGTAGCCCAGTGGGGCGATATGGAATTCAACGGCGCGCGTCAGGCGATCAAAGATATTAATTCCCAGGGCGGCATCAAGGGCGATAAGCTGGTTGCCGTGGAGTACGATGACGCCTGCGACCCGAAACAGGCCGTTGCGGTGGCGAACAAAATCGTCAATGACGGCATTCAGTACGTTATCGGCCACCTCTGCTCTTCTTCCACCCAGCCGGCATCCGATATCTATGAAGATGAAGGCATTCTGATGATCTCCCCGGGCGCGACCAACCCGGAGCTGACCCAGCGCGGCTATCAGTACATCATGCGTACCGCCGGTCTGGACTCTTCGCAGGGGCCAACCGCCGCAAAATACATCATGGAAACCGTCAAGCCGCAGCGTATTGCTATCATTCATGATAAGCAGCAGTACGGCGAAGGCCTTGCGCGTTCTGTCCAGGAGAGCCTGAAAAAAGGCGGCGCGAATATCGTCTTCTTCGACGGCATTACCGCCGGTGAAAAAGACTTCTCCGCGCTGCTGGCGCGCCTGAAAAAAGAGAATATCGACTTCGTTTACTACGGCGGCTACTACCCGGAAATGGGCCAGATGCTGCGCCAGGCGCGCTCCGTGGGCCTGAAAACCGTGTTTATGGGCCCGGAAGGCGTGGGTAACGCGTCGCTGTCCAACATCGCGGGCGATGCGGCGGAAGGCATGCTGGTGACGATGCCAAAACGCTATGACCAGGACCCGGCCAACAGCGCTATCGTTGACGCGCTCAAAGCCGAGAAGAAAGACCCGAGTGGTCCGTATGTCTGGATCACCTACGCCGCCGTGCAGTCGCTGGCGCAGGCGATGGACCGGGCCGGAAGCCAGGAGCCGCTGGATTTAATCAAAGATCTAAAAGCTCACGGCGCGAAAACCGTGATTGGGCCGCTGAATTGGGACGAAAAAGGCGATTTGAAGGGATTTGAATTTGGTGTCTTCCAGTGGCACGCGGACGGGTCATCCACCCTCGCGAAATAAGCCATAAGACAAGTTATCCCACCGCCCGTGCAAAGCGGGCGGGTAGAAAAAGGTTACCTTATGTCCGAGCAGTTTCTCTATTTTCTGCAGCAGATGTTTAACGGCGTCACGCTGGGAAGCACCTATGCGCTGATTGCCATCGGCTATACCATGGTGTACGGCATTATCGGCATGATCAACTTCGCCCACGGCGAGGTCTATATGATTGGCAGCTACGTCTCCTTCATGATCATTGCCGCCCTGATGATGATGGGTATCGATACCAGCTGGCTGCTGGTTGCCGCCGGATTCGTCGGCGCTATCGTGATTGCCAGCGCCTACGGCTGGAGTATCGAACGCGTGGCCTATCGGCCGGTGCGCAGCTCAAAACGCCTGATTGCGCTGATCTCCGCCATCGGGATGTCCATCTTCCTGCAAAACTACGTCAGCCTGACGGAAGGTTCGCGCGATGTCGCGCTGCCGAGCCTGTTCAACGGCCAGTGGACGGTAGGCAGCAGCGATAACTTCACCGCTACTATCACCACCATGCAGCTGGTTATCTGGGTGGTGACGTTTATCGCCATGCTGGCGCTGACGCTGTTTATCCGCTATTCCCGCATGGGGCGCGCCTGCCGCGCCTGCGCTGAAGACCTGAAAATGGCCAGCCTGCTCGGCATCAACACCGACCGGGTGATTGCGCTGACGTTTGTGATCGGCGCGGCAATGGCGGCGGTTGCCGGCGTTCTGCTCGGTCAGTTCTACGGCGTAATCAACCCGTACATCGGCTTTATGGCCGGGATGAAGGCCTTCACCGCCGCGGTGTTGGGCGGCATCGGCAGCATTCCCGGGGCGATGATCGGCGGGCTGATCCTCGGTATCGCCGAAGCGCTCTCTTCTGCCTATCTCAGTACGGAATATAAAGACGTGGTCTCCTTCGCGCTGCTGATCCTGGTTCTGCTGGTGATGCCTACCGGTATCCTGGGCCGTCCGGAGGTAGAAAAAGTATGAAACCGATGCATTTTGCGATGGCGCTGCTGTCCGCGGTGATGTTCTTTATCCTGGCGGGCGTCTTTATGGGCGTGCAGCTGGAGCTTGACGGCACGAAGCTGGTGGTGGATACCGCCGCCGATATCCGCTGGCAGTGGATCTATATCGGTACCGCGGTGGTCTTCTTCTTCCAGCTGCTGCGTCCCATTTTCCAGAAAACCATGAAGAACGTCTCCGGGCCGAAGTTTATTCTGCCGGCTATCGACGGTTCGACGGTAAAACAGAAGCTGTTCCTGATCGCCCTGCTGGTTATCGCCGTGGCGTGGCCGTTTATGGTGTCGCGCGGGACGGTGGATATCGCTACCCTGACGATGATCTATATCATCCTCGGCCTGGGCCTTAACGTGGTGGTGGGGCTTTCCGGCCTGCTGGTGCTGGGATACGGCGGCTTTTATGCCATCGGCGCCTATACCTTCGCGCTGCTGAACCACTATTACGGTCTGGGCTTCTGGACCTGCCTGCCGCTGGCGGGGCTGGTGTCGGCGGCGGCGGGCTTCCTGCTTGGCTTCCCGGTCCTGCGCCTGCGCGGCGACTATCTGGCGATTGTCACGCTTGGCTTTGGCGAAATCGTGCGCATCCTGCTGCTTAACAACACCGAAATAACCGGTGGCCCGAACGGCATCAGCCAGATCCCGAAACCGACGCTGTTCGGCCTTGAATTCAGCCGCAGCGCCCGCGAAGGCGGCTGGGATACGTTCAGCAACTTCTTCGGCGTGAAGTACGATCCCTCCGATCGCGTGATTTTCCTCTACCTGGTCGCTCTGCTGCTGGTGGTGTTAAGTCTGTTCGTGATTAACCGCCTGCTGCGTATGCCGCTGGGCCGCGCGTGGGAAGCGCTGCGTGAAGATGAGATTGCCTGCCGCTCGCTGGGCCTCAGCCCGACGCGCATCAAGCTGACCGCCTTTACCATTAGCGCCGCGTTTGCCGGTTTTGCCGGCACTCTGTTCGCCGCCCGTCAGGGCTTCGTCAGCCCGGAATCCTTTACCTTCGCCGAGTCGGCCTTTGTGCTGGCGATTGTGGTTCTCGGCGGTATGGGCTCCCAGTTCGCGGTGATCCTGGCGGCGGTTCTGCTGGTGGTCTCGCGCGAGCTGATGCGTGATTTCAATGAATACAGCATGCTGATGCTGGGTGCGCTGATGGTACTGATGATGATCTGGCGTCCGCAGGGGCTTCTGCCGATGACCCGTCCGCAGCTGAAGCTGAAAAATGGGCAGGCCAAAGAAGGAGAGCAGGCATGAGTCAGCCATTATTATCCGTAAACGGTCTGATGATGCGTTTTGGCGGCCTGCTGGCGGTCAACAACGTGTCGCTGGAGCTGCGCGAGCGGGAAATCGTTTCGCTTATCGGCCCTAACGGCGCGGGCAAAACCACCGTTTTTAACTGTCTGACCGGTTTCTATAAGCCAACCGGCGGTACCATTATGCTGCGCGACCAGCATCTGGAAGGGCTGCCGGGCCAGCAGATTGCCCGTATGGGCGTAGTGCGAACGTTCCAGCACGTGCGTCTGTTCCGCGAAATGACGGTGATTGAAAACCTGCTGGTGGCGCAGCATCAGCAGCTGAAAACCGGGGTTTTCTCCGGCCTGCTGAAGACGCCGTCCTTCCGCCGCGCCCAGAGCGAAGCGCTGGACCGCGCCGCGACCTGGCTTGAACGTATTGGCCTGCTTGAGCACGCCAACCGGCAGGCCAGTAACCTGGCCTACGGCGACCAGCGCCGTCTGGAGATTGCCCGCTGTATGGTGACCCAGCCGGAAATCCTGATGCTGGATGAGCCCGCGGCGGGGCTGAACCCGAAAGAGACCAAAGAGCTGGACGAGCTAATCGTCGAGCTGCGCAGCCATCACAACACCACCATCCTGCTGATTGAGCACGATATGAAGCTGGTGATGGGCATTTCCGATCGTATTTACGTGGTAAACCAGGGCACGCCGCTGGCCAACGGTACGCCGGAAGAGATCCGCAACAACCCGGACGTGATCCGCGCCTATTTAGGTGAAGCATAATGGTGGTGACGCATAAGATGGAAAAAGTGATGTTATCTTTTGACAACGTCAGCGCGCATTACGGCAAAATCCAGGCGCTGCACAACGTCAGTCTGCATATCAATCAGGGAGAGATTGTCACCCTGATTGGCGCCAACGGCGCGGGGAAAACCACGCTGCTGGGTACCCTGTGCGGCGACCCGCGCGCCTCCAGCGGCCGCGTGGTTTTCGACGGTAAAGATATTACCGACTGGCAGACGGCGAAAATCATGCGCGAAGCGGTGGCGATCGTGCCGGAAGGACGCCGCGTTTTCTCGCGGATGACGGTGGAAGAGAACCTGGCGATGGGCGGTTTTTTTGCCGACCGCGACCAGTTCCAGACCCGCATCAAATGGGTGTATGAGCTGTTTCCGCGCCTGCATGAGCGTCGGGTTCAGCGGGCGGGCACCATGTCCGGCGGCGAGCAGCAGATGCTGGCTATCGGGCGCGCGCTGATGAGCCAGCCGCGCCTGCTGCTGCTGGATGAGCCTTCGCTCGGTCTGGCGCCGATTATCATTCAGCAAATCTTCGATACCATCGAACAGCTGCGCGAGCAGGGGATGACTATCTTCCTCGTCGAGCAGAACGCCAACCAGGCGCTGAAGCTGGCAGACCGCGGCTACGTGCTGGAAAACGGTCACGTGGTGCTTGAGGATACCGGCGACGCGCTGCTGGCGAATGAAGCGGTACGCAGCGCCTATCTGGGCGGGTAGTGAAGACAAAACGCCCGGCATCTGCCGGGCGTTTTACTTGGCTACTACAGTTCCAGAGAGCGTTTCCACAGCATAAAATCATACTGTTCGAGCGCATCCGCTTTGGTGCGCCAGGTCCCACTGGCGGTGGCGATGATTTTCTCAAACAGGCCGTCGGCGATGTCCGCCAGCGGTGTGCCTTCGATAATCGGCCCGCAGTCATAATCGATAATATCCGGCATCTTTTTCGCCAGCGCGGAGTTGGTTGAAACCTTAAGCACCGGAACGATAGGGTTCCCCGTCGGCGTACCTAACCCGGTTGAGAAGATCACCACGTTGCACCCCGCCGCGACCAGGCCCGTTACCGCGTCCACATCGTTGCCCGGCGTGCAGACCAGCGAAAGGCCGCTTTCTCCCATCGGTTCGGCGTAGTCGCATACCGCGCTTACCGGCGCTCTGCCGCCTTTTTTCGCCGCGCCGGCGGATTTTATCGCGTCAGTGATCAGCCCATCG
The DNA here is from genome assembly GCF_015139575.1 of Klebsiella michiganensis. Lineage (GTDB taxonomy): Bacteria > Pseudomonadota > Gammaproteobacteria > Enterobacterales > Enterobacteriaceae > Klebsiella > Klebsiella michiganensis. The sequence goes on from NZ_AP022547.1 coordinate 374,741, forward strand.
GCAATGTTTCCCGGGCTGGGGTTATCGGCGATGGTGGTGCCGAAGAAGTTCGCGACATGCTCATAGTTTTTCATCAGCGACAAAAACTTCTCTTTCAGCTCGCGGGTCGCGCAGCGTTGCACGATATCCCCTTCAGCGCCGCACAGCTCGGGGAATTCCGCCAGCCCCGACGCGCCGCCGAGGGCGACAAGACGATCCGACACTTCGCCCATCGCCGGGTTAGCGCTGATCCCCGAGAACCCGTCAGAAGCGCCGCACTTCACGCCGATTTTGAGGTGGGAGAGCGGGACGTCCTGCCGCTCGGCGACGGGGGCTTCGCGGATCGCGTTATAGGTTTCAGTCAACGCATCCTGCATCATTTTTTCTTCGCTACTCCAGTCCTGCTGTCTGAAGTAAATAATCGGTTTGTTGAAATTCGGGTTGCGCTTCGCCAGCGCGGCGTTGAAATCAACAATCCGCGCTTTTTCACAGCCGAGGGCAAAAACCGTCACGCCAAGAACGTTGGGATGATCGGAATAGGCGGCCAGCACGTCGCACATCGTCATGCTGTCCGAGGTGGCGCCGCCGCAGCCGGAATTGACGGTAATACAGCGGATGCCGTCAAGATGCGGGAAGGGCAGATGCCGGGTATCGTTTAATGCCCCCGCCGACGTTACCTGGCGAGCAAAATTCTTCAGGCCGTTATTGGCGTAGCCGAGGGCGTCGTTCAGCGCATCGGTGACGCGCTGAACGTTGCGGTTTTCACAGAATACCAGCGGAATGACCAGCCAGTAGTTCGCGGTGGCGACCCGGCCATCTTCGCGCACGATCCCCTTGAAAGTCCGCTGCTGCCAGGCGGAAACATCCGGCTGCTGCCAGTCATAGGGCGCGACGTCGTCAAGCGAAACCGGGGCCGCGTAGTGTTTGATATTCTCAGTGGTAATGGCTTCGCCGCGGGTGATGGGGCGCGTCGCTTTACCGACCGGAACGCCGTACAGCGACACGATATCGCCGGGCGCAATATCCTCGGTGGCGAATTTATGTTTGGCTTTGACATCGCTACGCAGAACGTAGGCTTCATCGTTCCAGTGAACCCGCTGCTCTTTGCGTAAGTCCTGCAGCGCAACGATCAGGTTATCGGTAGGGTCAATTTTTAAGATGGTCTGCATGTTCATTATCCTTTGTTATAAGCGCATCAGGACTTAGTGATGGGGGACCGCGACGCCGTTTGTCGCTTTTCTGCCGGCAAGGGCGGCAATCAGCAGCGCGCAGCAGACGGTGATGAGCGACAGGGCGACCAGACCCGCCGAATCGTTGCCGAAGAAGGCATCGACCTCAACGCGAATCAGCGGCGCGAGGAAGCTGCAAAATGCGCCCATGGTGGTGCAAAAGCCGATACTGGCGGCCAGCGCCGAGCCTGACACAATCTGCGCCGGGAAAGTCCAGAAGATAGGTTGCACGGAGAGGAAGCCGATGGCCGACAGCGAGAGCGCGGCAATGGCGAGTACCGGGCCGGACCAGGCAGAAACAAACAGCCCCAGCGCCGCCGCCAGCATACAGATGACTGAAATCAGCACCCGACGGGCCGGCATTTTGTCCGCCAGACGCGGAATGTAATAGACGCCGACGGCGGAGCAGGCCCACGGAATGGCGGCAACCAGCGACTCCTTAAAGCCGAGGGTGGAGCCCATTAGCGAGGCGACTTGCGAAGGCAGGAAGAACATCAGCCCGTAAACGCTGATCTGGATGGTGCCGTAGATCAGCGCCAGGTGCCAGACTTTCAGGCTTTTCAGGGCGGTGCCGACGCTGCTGGTTTCCGTCTGCCGCTGCTCCTGCTGAAGCTGAGCAATCAGCGCTTTTTTCTCTTCGTCGTTCAGGAATCGCGCTTTGGCCGGCGTATCATCAAGCCAGAACCAGGCAAAGATCCCCATGATGACCGCCGGAATGCCTTCGATAAAGAACATCCAGAACCAGCCGGGTTTGCCGAGGAAGCCGTGCATTTCCAGAAGCGCCCCGGAGATGGGCGAGCCTAAGGTTAATGCCAGCGGCACGCCGAGCACGAAGATACCGACGACGGAGGCGCGAACTTTATTGGGAAAGTAGATTGAGGCCAGCAGCAGAATACCGGGATAAAAACCGGCTTCGCCTAACCCCAGTAAAAAGCGCAGAACAATAAACTGGGTTTCCGTCTGCACCAGTCCGGTGAGGGCAGAGAGAACGCCCCACAGCGCGGTGGTGATGCTTAACCATTTTTGCGCGCCGATTTTATTCAGAATCAGGTTAGCGGGAATACCAAACAGCGCATAGGCGGCGAAAAAGATCCCCGCGCCGAGGGCGAAGGCGGAATTGGAGAGCCCAATATCCACCTGCATCGCCTCTTTGGCGAATCCCACGTTCACCCTGTCGATAAAGGCGATGAAGTACAAAATAAACATCAGTGGCACCAGGCGCTTCCATGATTTGGTAATCGCGGAATTGAGGGCCGGATTGTCGTAAGCTGTGATGGTTTTCATAATACCTCCGCGTGGGGGTCAGGCATTAATTTCAATACCAGCGCGGGAAAGTATCCGCAGAATACTTTCGGTCTGGCAGGTGGCGAGCGAGCTAAACGGTGGCGTGCAGCGGTCGGACTGAATAATTCCGCGCAGCTGTAACGCTTTTTTAAATGTTGGAATGAACGGATCGTTAACCGCGTAAATATCCATTAACCCATCCACTTTTTGCTGATACCGAGAAATTTGCTGCACATCGTTATCGTTAAATGCCTGCATCCAGTCGCGGAATATTTCAGGGCAAATATTGGATAACCCGCCAATACATCCATCGCCCCCCGCCAGGACATTGTGCGCGAAGTTATTGTCATAACCGGCATAGACTTCAAAATACGGTAGTTCAGATTTTACCTGGCGAATCACCTGCGACGTGTGATTGGTGTCCGGAATGGTGTCTTTAAGACCGACAATATTTGGGAACTCGCTGGCGAGTCGTAAACAGACCTCCGGCGAGACGGAATAGCCGGTACGCTCCGGAAAGTTATAGATGAATATTTTGGCGGCGGTGCGGCGGGCAATCTGGCTATAAAATGTATAAATGCCTTCATCAGTCAGGCGGAAGTACCACGGGCTGATAATCATGACGCCATCCAGCCCGCACTCATCTGCATAGTTTGCCAGCTCTACGCACTCGTCAATATCCATGCGGCTGGTACCCGCATAGGCCTTTATTCCCTCGCGCGGGAACTCTGCCGCCATTTGAATTATCTGACGGGATGTTTTCATATCCAGCGAGAAAAACTCGCCGGTACTGCCCATGACGACAAATCCCGATACGCTGCTTTTAATAAAATCGTACAGGCGAAAATTTCCGTCAGGATCCAGCCTGCCCTGCTCATCAAAAACCGTTATTGCCGGGGTGATGTAACGACTTTGCATATTCAACCTCTTTGTTGTTCGTATATACAAACACTGTTTGTATTTGCGATTAAGCATAAGTAAACACGCCATCGACGTGAAGTCAAATGGCGTAAAAGGCGGATGGATAATTGATTAAATCAATGAATAAATAGGGAATTATGCAGAAGATATGGGCATCACGGCGGATCATTAAATATCGGTATTGTGTGGGAAATCACAATTCCGACGGCACCGCTGGCGAATAAATCAGTAATTTTTAATATCAGGCAGCTTATTCAGCACGCTTTCGATACGACCCTTTGCCTCTTTTAACGCGCGAATAACCTGCTGCGTTTTTTCATCGCTGGCGCGGAAAGAGGGCAATGAGACGCTGATCGCCGCCAGAATAATGCCTTTCTGCAGCAGGGGGACGGCAAAGCAGATGGTATCGTCGTTGATTTCCCGATCGTCCATGGCATAACCGTTGGCGGCGACCCATTCCAGCTGCTGACGAAGCTGAGCCATATTCGTTACGCTGCGGGCGGTAACGGAAGGAAAACCCTGCGGATAGAGCTCCAGGATCTCTTCGTCGCGGTGCTTATGCAGCAGCGCCTTGCCCAGGGCAGAGCAGATCGCCGGAAGGCGAGTCCCTACCTTAGAGACCAGCTGCACGGTTTGGTCGCCCTGAACTTTATCAACATAGAGCACCCAGGCGTCATCCAGAATGCCGAGCTGGCAAACTTCATTGCATTCATTGACCACCGCGTGCATTTCGCTATTGATCGTTTTCAGCCAGAACTCTTTTTCCACCGTTGAGCTGGCCAGAACCGCGCACGAGATCCCCAGCGTATATATGCCGTTGCGATCGTCGTGGCTGATATATTTCCGGTACTGCAGCGATTTGAGGATCGGGAAAATGGTTCCCTTCGAAATATCCGTTTTGAGCGATAGCTCGGAAAGCGTCATTCCGTCCGCGTTGGCTAAGGTTTCCAGAATGAGTAAAACGCGTTCGGTAGGTTTATGAAGCGTCTTCATATTTTTCCTTATGACGGCTCGCCGGAGAGTGCTGTTTAACGCCCCCTATTTAACTACAGATCCCCGCTTATCTGTAGCCTGCGCCGCCTCTCTTTTTCGCTTTGCCATTTCCCTGCCACTTTTTTTTCACCGTTTCATCATGTTTTTGCCAATTTATTGTAATATTTTTGTAATGCAATAGTTATTTTTCTGTCATTCGAGCATGTCATGTTACCCCCGCGAACATAAAACGCGTGAAATCGCGCATCCGGAACAACAAGAGAGATAACCGATGATATCGTTACGACATACAGCTTTAGGACTGGCGCTCAGCCTGGCATTTGCCGGACAAGCCCTGGCGGTAACCACTATCCCGTTCTGGCACTCGATGGAAGGGGAGTTGGGGAAAGAAGTTGATTCACTGGCGCAACGTTTCAACGCAGCCAACCCGGACTACAAAATTGTTCCGGTGTATAAAGGCAACTATGAGCAGAGCCTGAGCGCCGGCATCGCCGCCTTCCGTACCGGCAACGCGCCGGCTATTCTGCAGGTTTACGAAGTCGGCACCGCGACGATGATGGCCTCGAAGGCGATTAAGCCGGTCTATCAGGTGTTCAGCGATGCGGGCATTCAGTTTGATGAAACGCAGTTCGTGCCAACCGTCTCCGGTTATTACACCGACTCGAAAACCGGCCATCTGCTCTCCCAGCCGTTTAACAGCTCCACGCCGGTGCTGTACTACAACAAAGACGCCTTTAAAAAAGCCGGATTAGATCCGGAACAGCCGCCGAAAACCTGGCAGGATCTGGCGGCGTATACCGCGAAGCTGAAAGCTGCCGGGATGAAATGCGGCTACGCCAGCGGCTGGCAGGGCTGGATTCAGATTGAAAACTTCAGCGCCTGGCACGGCCTGCCGGTGGCGACCAAAAACAACGGCTTCGACGGTACCGATGCGGTACTGGAGTTCAACAAGCCGGATCAGGTGAAGCATATCGCTCTGCTCGAAGAACTGAACAAGAAAGGCGACTTCAGCTACTTCGGGCGTAAAGACGAATCCACCGAGAAGTTCTATAACGGCGACTGCGCCATTACCACCGCCTCTTCCGGCTCCCTCGCGGATATTCGCCAGTACGCGAAGTTCAACTATGGCGTAGGGATGATGCCGTACGACGCCGACGTGAAGGGCGCGCCGCAAAACGCCATTATCGGCGGGGCCAGCCTGTGGGTGATGCAGGGTAAAGACAAAGAAACCTATACCGGCGTCGCCAAATTCCTCGATTTCCTGACTAAGCCGGAAAACGCCGCCGAATGGCATCAGAAAACCGGCTATCTGCCGATTACCACCGCCGCCTATAACCTGACCCGCGAACAGGGCTTCTATGATAAGAACCCCGGTGCCGATATCGCGACGCGCCAGATGCTGAACAAGCCGCCGCTGCCGTTCACCAAAGGTCTGCGCCTGGGCAATATGCCGCAGATTCGTACCATCGTGGATGAAGAACTGGAAAGCGTATGGACCGGGAAGAAAACGCCTCAGCAGGCGCTGGACGCCGCGGTTGAGCGCGGTAATCAGCTGCTGCGCCGTTTCGAGCAGTCAACCAGGTCGTAATCTTATAGCCAGCCCCTCACCCTCTCCCCGTCGGGGAGAGGGGATCGCCCGGAGCCGTCTTTTCATCCTCGCCCGTTTAGGGAGAGGGCCGGGATGAGGGGAAACCAACTCAGAGTTTAACTATGTCATCATCCCGTCCGGTGTTCCGCTCGCGTTGGCTGCCCTATGTGCTGGTCGCGCCGCAGCTGGTTATCACCGTCATCTTTTTTATCTGGCCCGCGGGCGAAGCGCTGTGGTATTCACTGCAGAGCGTCGATCCGTTTGGGCTCTCCAGCCAGTTTGTTGGCCTGGATAACTTTTTAGCCCTCTTCCAGGACCCGTACTACCTGGACTCCTTCTGGACCACCATTAAGTTCAGCACGATGGTTACCGTCAGCGGCCTGCTGATCTCGCTGTTTTTCGCCGCGCTGGTGGATTACGTGGTGCGCGGCAGCCGCTTCTATCAGACGCTGATGCTCCTGCCCTATGCCGTTGCGCCCGCGGTGGCGGCGGTGCTATGGATCTTCTTGTTCAACCCCGGACGCGGGCTGATTACGCATCTCCTCGGTGAGATGGGCTACGACTGGAACCACGCGCAGAACAGCGGTCAGGCGATGTTCCTTGTGGTTTTCGCCTCGGTCTGGAAGCAGATTAGTTACAACTTCCTGTTCTTCTTCGCCGCGCTGCAATCTATTCCCCGCTCGCTGGTAGAAGCCGCCGCGATTGACGGCGCCGGCCCGGTTCGCCGCTTCTTCAGGCTGGCGCTGCCGCTGATCGCCCCGGTGAGCTTCTTCCTGCTGGTGGTGAACCTGGTATACGCCTTCTTTGATACCTTCCCGGTTATCGATGCCGCAACCGGCGGCGGGCCGGTTCAGGCGACAACAACGCTGATTTATAAGATCTACCGTGAAGGTTTTGCCGGGCTCGACCTTTCCGCTTCCGCCGCCCAGTCGGTGGTGCTGATGTTCCTCGTCATTATTCTGACGGTGGTGCAGTTCCGCTACGTTGAACGAAAGGTGCGCTACCAATGATTGAGAATCGACGCGGGCTGACGATTTTCAGCCATACCATGCTGATTTTAGGGATCGCGGTCATTCTGTTCCCGCTGTATGTCGCCTTTGTCGCGGCGACGCTGGACAGTAAAGCGGTTTTTGATACGCCGATGACGCTGATTCCCGGCGGGCATCTGCTCGAAAACATGAAGTTTATCTGGGTGAACGGCGTAGGGGCCAATAGCGCGCCGTTCTGGCTGATGATGCTCAACAGCTTCATCATGGCCTTCGGCATCACGGTGGGCAAAATTACGGTCTCGATGCTCTCCGCTTTCGCCATCGTCTGGTTTCGTTTTCCGCTGCGCAACCTGTTCTTCTGGATGATCTTCATCACGCTGATGCTGCCGGTTGAGGTGCGTATTTTCCCGACGGTGGAAGTGATCGCCAACCTGAAAATGCTCGACAGCTATGCCGGGCTCACCCTGCCGCTGATGGCTTCGGCGACCGCCACCTTCCTGTTCCGCCAGTTCTTTATGACCCTGCCGGACGAGCTGATAGAGGCCGCACGTATCGACGGCGCGTCGCCGATGCGCTTCTTCCGCGACATCGTGCTGCCGCTGTCGAAAACCAACCTGGCGGCGCTGTTCGTCATCACCTTTATCTACGGCTGGAACCAGTATCTGTGGCCGCTGCTGATCATTACCGACGTGAATCTCGGCACGGCGGTCGCGGGCATTAAAGGGATGATCGCCATCGGCCAGGGTACCACGCAGTGGAATCAGGTGATGGCGGCGATGCTGCTCACGCTGATTCCTCCGGTTGTCATCGTTTTAGCCATGCAGCGCGCGTTTGTGCGTGGTCTAGTGGATAGTGAGAAATAAAATGGCAGGACTTAAGCTACAGGCAGTAACCAAAAGCTGGGATGGCAAAACCCAGGTGATCCAGCCGCTGACGCTGGACGTCGCGGACGGCGAATTTATTGTGATGGTGGGCCCCTCGGGCTGCGGAAAATCAACCCTGCTGCGCATGGTGGCGGGCCTGGAGCGGGTCACCAGCGGCGATATCTGGATCGACCGCAAGCGCGTCACCGAAATGGAACCGAAAGATCGCGGTATTGCGATGGTGTTCCAGAACTACGCCCTCTACCCGCATATGAGCGTGGAAGAGAATATGGCGTGGGGCCTGAAAATTCGCGGTTTAGGTAAAGGATTAATTGCCGAACGCGTCCAGGAAGCGGCGCGCATTCTGGAGCTGGACGGCCTGCTGAAGCGCCGTCCGCGCGAACTCTCCGGCGGCCAGCGCCAGCGCGTGGCGATGGGGCGGGCTATCGTGCGCGACCCGGCGGTATTCCTGTTTGATGAGCCGCTCTCCAACCTCGATGCCAAACTGCGCGTGCAGATGCGTCTGGAGCTGCAGCAGCTGCACCGTCGGCTGAAAACCACCTCGCTGTACGTGACGCACGATCAGGTGGAAGCCATGACCCTCGCGCAGCGGGTGATGGTGATGAATAAAGGCATCGCCGAGCAGATTGGTACGCCGGTCGAGGTCTACGAAAAACCGGCCAGCCGCTTTGTGGCGAGCTTTATCGGCAGCCCGGCAATGAACCTGCTGGAAGGCCGGGTCAGCGACGACGGTAGCCGCTTCGAGCTTGAGGGCGGGATGCTTTTACCCATCAACAGCGAGCATCGCCGCTATGCCGGGCGTAAGATGACCCTGGGTATCCGTCCGGAACATTTTGCATTAAGCTCCGAGGCGGAAGGTGGCGTACCGCTGGTGATGGATACGCTGGAAATTTTAGGTGCCGATAACCTCGCCCACGGGCGCTGGGGCGAGCAAAAGCTGGTGGTCCGGCTGCCGCACCAGCAGCGTCCGCAGGCGGGCAGCACCCTGTGGCTGCATCTGCCGCAGGAAAGTCTGCATCTTTTTGATAGTGAAACAGGACAACGCGCATGAGTCACTGGCCTTATCCTCATATCGTCGCCCACCGCGGCGGCGGTAAACTGGCCCCGGAAAATACCCTGGCGGCCATCGATACCGGCGCTCGTTACGGCCATACGATGATTGAGTTTGACGCTAAGTTATCGAAAGACGGGCAGATTTTTTTACTGCACGATGACAATCTCGAACGCACCAGCAACGGCTGGGGCGTGGCGGGCGAACTGGCGTGGAACGATCTGCTAAAAGTGGATGCCGGCAGCTGGTACAGCGGCGAGTTCAAAGGCGAGCCGCTGCCGCTGCTGAGCGAGGTGGCCGACCGCTGCCGTCAGCACGGCATGATGGCCAATATCGAAATTAAACCGACCACCGGCACCGGGCCGCTGACCGGTAAAGCGGTGGCGCTGGCGGCGCGTGAGCTGTGGCAGGGGATGACGCCGCCGCTGCTCTCATCGTTTGACGTCGATGCGCTGGAAGCCGCGCAGGAGGCGGTGCCCGAACTGCCGCGCGGGCTGCTGCTGGATGAGTGGCGCAACGACTGGCGCGAACTGACCGCGCGTCTCGGCTGCGTCTCTATTCACCTCAACCATAAGCTGCTGGATGAAGCGCGCGTGGCGAGCCTGAAGGCCGCGGGCCTGCATATTCTGGTCTATACCGTTAACAAACCGCAGCGCGCCGCCGAGCTGCTGCGTTGGGGCGTGGACAGCATCTGCACCGATGCGATTGACGTCATCGGCCCCAACTTCCCGGCGTAATCCGCTTCTGCGTCAGGCGGCCCTTACGGGGTCGTCTGGCGCTGCAGCATCCCACCGTTGGTGTTAGGGAGAGGCTGCTCACGGGTCAGATTGTTATTCTGCTGTACCCGCTGCCGATCGTTATTCAACTGCGTCTGAAGATGCTGCTGCTGCGCGCGCGACTGGCTTTGAATACTCTGCTTAAGATTGTTTTGCTGCTGCATTTGCTGGGTCTGCATCTGATTTTGCATCCGCTGCTGGCTGGGCACCACGTACCCCGGCTGATTGGGGTTATTGTCGATATTGATCGGCTGCGCCATGACGCTCAGAGGCAGAAGCGCCGCCAGATATAACATTGCTTTCATTGTTCTCTCCTCACTTCGTGGGATCGCTTAAGTTTACTCCCTTTCCGGCGCAACAATGATTTTTTAAGACTTATCATCCAGGATTATGGGTAAATAAAAACATCATTCAGGAGTATGACAATGATAAAAACAACGCTCTGGCGTCAGGTGGTCATCGCTGCGTTGCTGGCGGGCGGCAGTTTTACCGTCGCGGCAGATCCCGCCCCTCCGCCGGTATCTTATGGCGTAGAGGAAGATGTATTTCACCCGGTCCGCGCTCAGCAGGGGATGGTGGCCTCGGTGGACGCGCTGGCAACGAAGGTAGGCGTGGATATTCTGCGTCAGGGCGGCAACGCGGTCGATGCCGCCGTGGCGGTGGGCTACGCGCTGGCGGTCACCCATCCGCAGGCCGGTAATATCGGCGGCGGCGGGTTTATGATGCTGCGAACCAAAGACGGTAATACCACGGCGATCGACTTCCGCGAGATGGCCCCGGAACAGGCCACCCGGGATATGTTTCTCGACGATCAGGGCAACCCGGACAGCAAGAAATCGCTGACCTCGCATCTGGCTTCCGGCACGCCGGGCACCGTCGCCGGCTTCTCCCTCGCGCTGGAAAAATACGGCACGATGCCGCTCAACAAAGTGATTCGCCCGGCGATTAAGCTGGCCGAAGAGGGCTTCACGGTAAATGATGCGCTGGCCGACGACCTGAAAACCTACGGCAGCGAAGTGATCCCCGACCATGCCAACAGCCGGGCTATCTTCTGGAAAAACGGCGAGCCGCTGAAAAAGGGCGATAAGCTGGTGCAAAAACAGCTGGGGAAAAGCCTGGAGCTGATTGCCGAGCTGGGGCCGGATGCCTTCTATAAAGGCGCGATTGCCGACCAGATTGCCGCTGAGATGAAGAATAACGGCGGGCTTATCACCAAAGCGGATCTGGCGAATTACAAGGCGGTCGAACGTACGCCGGTGAGCGGCGAGTATCGCGGCTATCAGGTGTTCTCAATGCCGCCCCCATCGTCCGGGGGCATTCATATCGTGCAGATCCTGAATATCCTCGAAAACTTCGATATGCATAAGTACGGCTTCGGCAGCGCCGACGCCATGCAGGTGATGGCGGAAGCCGAAAAGCACGCCTATGCCGACCGTTCGGAATACCTTGGCGATCCGGACTTCGTCAAGGTGCCGTGGCAGGCGCTGACCAGCAAAGCGTACGCCAAATCGATTGCTGAGCAGATTGATATCAATAAGGCGAAGCCGTCGAGCCAGATTCGCCCCGGTAAGCTGGCGCCGTATGAAAGCAATCAGACTACCCATTTCTCGGTGGTGGATAAGGACGGTAACGCCGTTGCCGTGACCTATACGCTGAATACGACCTTTGGAACCGGCATCGTGGCGGGGAACTCCGGCATTCTGCTGAATAATCAGATGGATGATTTCTCAGCTAAACCCGGCGTGCCGAACGTCTACGGGCTGGTGGGCGGTGACGCCAACGCCGTCGAGCCGAAAAAACGTCCGCTGTCGTCGATGTCGCCAACGATTGTGGTGAAAGATGGCAAAACCTGGCTGGTGACCGGTAGCCCCGGCGGCAGCCGCATTATCACCACCGTCCTGCAGATGGTGGTGAATACCATTGATTTCGGAATGAACGTCGCGGAAGCCACCAACGCCCCGCGCTTCCATCATCAATGGCTGCCGGACGAACTGCGTGTAGAGAAGGGATTTAGCCCGGATACGCTGAAGCTGCTGGAGAGCAAAGGGCAGAAAGTGGCGGTGAAAGAGGCGATGGGCAGCACCCAGAGTATTATGGTTGGCCCGGACGGCACGCTGTACGGCGCATCCGATCCGCGTTCCCCGGATGATTTAACCGCAGGGTATTAGGTTTACCCTCACTCCGACCCTCTCCCTGCCGGGAGAGGGTTAGTTGAGCGTCACCCCTTCAGCCGCGCCATAAAGTAGGCATCGACATATTCGCCGTTGCGCAGGGCGTATTGCTTGCCGGTCCCTTCTACAATAAAGCCAAATTTGCGGTAAAGCGCCATCGCGGATGGGTTGTCCGTAAACACGGTTAATTCAATACGATCGACGCGCAGCCAGTTATCACAGAGATTAATCATCTCTCGCATCAGCGCGCTGCCTACGCCACGGCCGTGCGCCTGCGCGGCAACGCTGACGCCAAAGGTCGCCACGTGGCTGCGACGAGGGCTGGGTTCGATGCTGAGCCTGAGGTGGCCCACTACCTGTTCGTCGATTGTCGCGACCAGATGACGGCTACCGGGTTTCGGTAGCAGGCGTTCCTGCCACATTTCCATAGAAGGATGAGGGAGCTGTAGCGTGTCGTGATAGACCTCCGGATGCGCAGTGATCTGGCGTAAAGGTTCAGCATCCCGTGGCTCGGCGTGACGTATCACTATGTCGCTCATTCTTCATTTTCCTTTTTAGGTTAATCGTCCCCTTAAAGATCGCTGACTTTAAAAAAGGGAGCAACGCCTATTTTTTGCAAAAAGAGGTGGACAAGTGCGAATGAGAATGATTATTATTGCTCTGCATTCAGGGAGACCCTTGCGGAAAGCCTGAAAGCACGACATTGCTCACATTGCTTCCAGTATTACTTTAGCCAGCCGGGTGCTGGCTTTTTTTTTGCTTTTTTTCAGCCTGCACCCGAAGACGCTACTGCGCCGCTTCGACGGTGTGTCTGTCTGCTCTGTTTTTGGTTTCAGCCGCGGTATCCGCGATAAACCCCACCACGTTGCTCTTATCTGCCGCCGCAGGCAGCAGCTCTGCCTGGCCGGAAAAAACGCCGCCCTTGTTAATGGCCAGCGTGCGGTAGGCCAACGTGCCGGTGACCTGGCCGTTCTTATCGATTTCAATCGTCTCGCTGCGGCACTGGCCGAGGATGCAGCCGTCGATAATCAGCTCGCGGCAGGTGATATTTCCCTCGACCAGGCCTCCGGCCATAATCTTAATCTGGCTCTCTTCGGCGTCGATATTACCGCTTACGGTACCGTAAATATCGACATCTCCCTCGGCGATAATATTGCCGTCAAAGCGGATGCCGCTGGCGATAACCGTGGCGGCAGGTTTGCGGGAAACGGCTAACGGGGATGCGCTGTTGAGTACCGGCGTAGCCACCGTCTGTGGCGTCGCTTCAACGTTTTTATTCTTTTTAAACATATGGTTAATCCGATGATATTGAAAATGAAAAACGAAAGATGACAAGGAGAAAGAGCCCGATAGCCAGGCCAGATACGTGGATTCGCAGCACCAGGCCATCAGGCCAAGCAGCCAAAAGAGAAGGGCGCTATTCAGGGCGATATACTTGCTTTCCATACGAACGAGATGGCTACTCCTTTAGTCATCGTGTTTTGGGAAACGGCGAGCGCGATACGGCGTCATGCTCCCACGCGCTGGATAAAAAACGTTCTTTTCCCGAGGGCCCTCTTATCCAGAATTTAGGCCGTAGGGTCAATGAATTTGAGCGTTAAATTTTACATTTAAGAATTTGGCACACTTATTGAAGGGGTTAAGTTCGCAGCCAGCTTGCGCTATGGTTAATAGCAGAGACCTAACAAAGGACCGCGTTATGACTTTGCACTGCGCATTTATTGGATTCGGCAAAAGCACCACCCGCTACCATCTTCCCTATGTCCTGCACCGAAAAGACCGCTGGCACGTGGCGCATATCTTTCGCCGCAGCGCAAAGCCGGAGGAACAGGCACCGGCATACTCGCATATTCACTTCACCAGCGACCTCGACGAAGTGCTTAACGATCCGCAGGTCAAGCTGGTGATTGTGTGCACCCATGCGGACAGCCATTTTGCCTATGCCAAAAGGGCGCTGGAGGCGGGCAAAAATGTGCTGGTCGAAAAGCCCTTTACCCCGACCCTTGACGAGGCAAAAACGCTATTCGCCCTGGCGAAAAGCAAGGGATTAACGGTCACGCCGTACCAGAATCGTCGCTTCGACTCCTGCTTCCTGACCACGAAGAAAGTGATTGAGAGCGGAAAGCTGGGGGAGATCGTCGAGATTGAAAACCATTTTGACAACTATCGCCCGGTAGATGGAGGGAAACCCGGCCTGCCTCAGGACGGCACGTTTTACGGCCTGGGCGTCCATACCCTGGACCAAATTATCTCCCTGTTCGGTCGCCCTGACCATGTCTCTTACGACATCCGTAGCCTGCGCAACAAGGCCAATCCGGACGATACCTTTGAGGCCCAGCTGTTCTACGGCAACCTGAAGGCGATTGTCAAAACCAGCCATCTGGTGAAGCTGCCCTATCCAAAATTCATCGTCCATGGTCATAAAGGGTCGTTTATTAAATACGGTATCGACCAGCAGGAGACCAGCCTGAAGGCCAATATTATGCCGGGCGAGCCGGGATTCGGCGCGGACGAGACGGTTGGTCTGCTGGAGTACGTCAATGAGGCGGGCGAAACCGTACGGGAAGAGATCCCGCTTGAAACCGGCGACTATGGGCGGGTCTATGATTCGCTGTATGAAACCCTCGTTAACGGTCAGCCAAATTTCGTCAAGGAATCTGACGTTCTCACGAATCTGGAGATCCTCGAACGCGGCTTTGAACAGCCATCTCCGGCCACGATTACCCTTACCCGATAAGCCCTCATGGCTCCTCTGCACTCGTTCATATTTTTTGAACAGAGGAGTCAATTTTCACCCTCTATGATCGCCAGGGGATTGGGTCCACACTTATCCCATCGAAAACATACGGGGGTGCAACATGATCTACTTACGCAAAGCTAACGAACGCGGCCACGCTAACCACGGCTGGCTGGATTCCTGGCATACTTTCTCTTTCGCGAACTATTACGACCCTAACTTTATGGGCTTCTCGGCGCTGCGGGTGATCAATGACGACGTGATTGATGCAGGCCAGGGCTTCGGTACCCATCCGCATAAAGATATGGAAATTCTGACCTACGTGCTGGAAGGGGCCGTTGAGCACCAGGACAGCATGGGGAATAAAGAGCAGGTGCCGGCGGGTGAGTTCCAGATCATGAGTGCGGGTACCGGGATTCGTCACTCGGAGTACAACCCAAGCAACACGGAAAAACTGCATCTGTACCAGATCTGGATTATGCCGGAAAAAAATGGCATCACGCCGCGCTACGAACAGCGCCGCTTTGACGCCGCGCAGGGCAAACAGCTGGTGCTGTCGCCGGATGCCCGCGAAGGTTCGCTGAAGGTGTACCAGGATATGGAACTGTACCGCTGGGCGCTGCTGAAAGACGAGCAGTCGGTGCATCAGATTGCCGCTGAACGGCGGGTGTGGATCCAGGTGGTGAAAGGTGACGTCACCATCAACGGAACGAAGGCCACCACCAGCGATGGCCTGGCCATTTGGGACGAGCAGGCGATTTCCGTACACGCCGACGGCGATAGCGAAATTCTGCTGTTCGATCTGCCGCCCGTCTGATCGTTCTCCGATCGGGTCTAAATAAATTGCGCAACCTTCCCTGATGTTAGGGAAGGTTGCGCTTTGTCCGTGATAAACTGAGAAAATGTTTCCCCGTTGATCGCAGTCAGGACGATGAAAAAGAAAAGACCCGTACTTCAGGATGTAGCCGATCTTGTCGGCGTGACCAAAATGACGGTCAGTCGCTACTTACGTAACCCGGAACAGGTTTCCGAAGCGCTGCGTGGCAAGATAGCCGTTGCTCTCGATGAACTGGGTTATATTCCTAATCGCGCCCCCGACATCCTCTCGAATGCCACCAGCCGCGCTATTGGCGTGCTGCTGCCCTCGTTAACTAACCAGGTTTTCTCAGAAGTGCTGCGCGGTATTGAAAGCGTGACCGACTCTTTCGGTTACCAGACGATGCTGGCGCACTACGGCTATAAGCCGGAAATGGAAGAAAAACGCCTGGAATCCATGCTTTCCTGGAATATTGACGGCCTGATCCTTACCGAACGAACCCATACGCCGCGCACCCTGAAGATGATTGAAGTGGCGGGTATCCCGGTTGTGGAGCTGATGGACAGCCAGTCGCCGTGCCTCGATATCGCCGTCGGCTTTGATAACTTTGAAGCGGCCCGGCAGATGACCGCGGCGATTATCAATCATGGCCATCGTCACGTTGCCTATCTTGGCGCACGTCTTGATGAACGTACTATCATCAAACAGAAGGGGTATGAGCAGGCGATGCTTGATGCCGGAATGACGCCCTACAGCGTGATGGTTGAGCAGTCTTCCTCTTATTCATCGGGGATTGAGCTGATGCGCCAGGCGCGTCGCGAATATCCGCAGCTTGACGGCATTTTCTGTACCAACGATGACCTTGCGGTCGGCGCGGCGTTTGAGTGCCAGCGGCTGGGGCTTAAAATCCCTGACGATATGGCGATTGCCGGTTTCCACGGCCACGATATCGGCCAGGTGATGGAGCCGCGTCTGGCCAGCGTGCTGACGCCGCGCGAGCGGATGGGGCGGATTGGTGCTGAACGACTGCTGGCGCGTATTCGCGGTGAAGCGGTGACGCCTAAGATGTTAGATTTAGGTTTCACATTGTCACCGGGCGGATCTATTTAAACTGACAAATTTGAAGTAGATCACACATATTCACATCTGGCACGAATGGTTATTGCTTCTCCACAACTCCGGCATGACAATGTTACCGATAACAGTTACCCGTAACAATTAACCTGTACGCCAGTATTCCACGCCGTTAAACGCTGCCAGGCTGCGCGTATGTGTCCAGTGGGAGGAAGCTTTGAGCACGACTAACCATGATCACCACATCTATGTCCTGATGGGCGTTTCCGGCAGCGGCAAATCCGCTGTCGCCAGCGAAGTGGCGCATCAACTGCACGCCGCGTTTCTCGACGGCGACTTTCTGCATCCGCGCAGCAACATCAACAAGATGGCTTCCGGCGAACCGTTAAATGACGATGACCGCACCCCGTGGCTGCAGGCGCTGAACGATGCCGCGTTTGCCATGCAGCGTACCAATAAAGTGTCGCTGATTGTCTGCTCCGCGCTGAAAAAGAGCTACCGCGACATCCTGCGTAAAGGTAACCCGAACCTCTCATTTATCTACCTGAAAGGCGACTTCGAGGTTATCGAACAACGTCTGAAGGCGCGTAAAGGCCACTTCTTTAAAACTCAGATGCTGGTCACGCAGTTTGAAACGCTGCAGGAACCGGGCGCGGATGAAAACGATGTTTTAATCGTCGATATCGACCAGTCATTGGAAGGCGTGGTCGCCAGCACCATTGAGGTGATCAACAAAGGCAGTAAATAGTGAGTACATTAACGCTTGTTTTAACAGCAGTCGGCTCCGTTTTGCTGCTGCTGTTTTTAGTGATGAAGGCGCGTATGCATGCCTTCGTGGCTTTGATGGTGGTTTCTATTGGAGCAGGGCTTTTTTCCGGAATGCCGTTGGACAAGATCGCGGCGACGATGGAAAAAGGCATGGGCGGCACGCTGGGCTTTCTGGCTATCGTCGTCGCGCTGGGGGCTATGTTCGGTAAGATCCTGCATGAAACCGGCGCGGTCGACCAGATTGCCGTTAAGATGCTGAAATCTTTCGGCCACAATCGCGCCCACTATGCGATAGGCCTGGCCGGACTTATCTGCGCGCTGCCGCTGTTTTTCGAAGTGGCGATCGTGCTGCTGATCAGCGTGGCTTTCTCAATGGCGCGCCACACCGGCACCAACCTGGTGAAGCTGGTGATCCCGCTGTTTGCTGGCGTAGCCGCTGCGGCCGCGTTCCTGCTGCCGGGGCCCGCGCCAATGCTGCTGGCCTCGCAGATGCACGCCGACTTTGGCTGGATGATCCTGATTGGCCTGTGCGCCGCGATCCCGGGGATGATTATCGCCGGACCGCTGTGGGGTAACTTTATCAGCCGTTACGTTGAGCTGCATATTCCGGACGATATTAGCGAGCCGCACCTCGGCGAAGGCAAAATGCCGTCATTCGGCTTCAGCCTGTCGCTGATTCTGCTGCCGCTGGTGCTGGTTGGCCTGAAAACCATCGCCGCGCGCTTTGTGCCGGAAGGCTCTACCGCCTACGAATGGTTTGAGTTTATCGGCCATCCGTTTACCGCGATTCTGGTGGCGTGCCTGGTGGCTATCTATGGCCTTGCGGTACGTCAGGGGATGGCCAAAGATCGGGTGATGGAGATTTGCGGTCATGCGCTCCAGCCTGCGGGCATTATCCTGCTGGTCATCGGTGCGGGCGGCGTGTTCAAACAGGTGCTGGTCGACTCTGGCGTCGGTCCTGCCCTCGGCGAAGCGTTGACCGGTATGGGCCTGCCGATTGCTATCACCTGCTTCGTGCTGGCGGCGGCGGTGCGTATTATTCAGGGCTCCGCGACCGTTGCCTGCCTGACGGCCGTTGGGCTGGTGATGCCGGTTATCGAACAGCTGCACTACAGCGGCGCGCAGATGGCGGCGCTCTCTATCTGCATCGCCGGCGGCTCTATTGTCGTCAGCCACGTTAACGACGCGGGCTTCTGGCTGTTCGGTAAGTTTACCGGCGCGACCGAAGCGCAAACGCTGAAGACCTGGACGATGATGGAAACCATCCTCGGCACCGTCGGGGCGATTGTCGGCATGATTGCGTTTACGCTATTGAGCTAAACGACAAAGTGAAACACCCGGCGGAGCGAGGCGATGCCGGGTTAATTTTTCCGCTCTACTTATATCGAAAACCCTTAGCTTTACCCCTCTCCCGATCTGCCACTATCAGAAATACGATAAACGTCATACGGCTCACAAACCCGCGCCACGCCTGGCTTTAACCGGTTTGGTTAGCAAGAGCAAAACAACCGAATTTCTGCCGTAATCCATAATCCTGATCAATAAAATAGCGGCGGAAAATATTTCCTTCGCGATATAAATTCCCTGATAATTATTAGGGTATTCCGGGGGGCCAGCGACGGCTGCCGCTATGCAAAATTAGTTACGTTACTGATTGCCTGGCAATCATTGATTAATTTCACTTGCGACTTTAGCTGCATTTTGTAATGTGAAGGACTAACCAGTAGGAAACTGGCCTGGAACAAACAGCACACACCTCGCAGGAATACGTTATGAAAAATGTTGGTTTTATCGGCTGGCGCGGAATGGTCGGCTCTGTCCTCATGCAACGCATGGTTGAAGAGCGCGATTTTGATGCCATTCGCCCTGTTTTTTTCTCCACCTCCCAGCTGGGGCAGCCTGCTCCATCTTTTGGTGGCAGTACCGGTGGCACGCTTCAGGATGCATTCGATCTGGAAGCACTGAAGGCGCTGGACATTATTGTCACGTGTCAGGGCGGCGATTACACCAACGATATTTACCCGAAGCTGCGTGAAAGCGGCTGGCAGGGCTACTGGATTGACGCCGCCTCTTCGCTGCGCATGAAAGACGACGCCATCATCATTCTCGACCCGGTGAACCAGGACGTTATCACCGCCGGTCTGAACAACGGCGTTAAAACCTTTGTCGGCGGCAACTGTACCGTCAGCCTGATGCTGATGTCTCTCGGCGGCCTGTTTGCTCAGGATCTGGTTGAGTGGGTTAGCGTGGCGACTTATCAGGCGGCTTCCGGCGGCGGTGCGCGGCATATGCGCGAGCTGCTGACCCAGATGGGCCAGCTGCACAGCCATGTTGCGGCTGAGCTGGCGGATCCGGCTTCCGCGATCCTGGATATTGAACGCAAGGTCACCTCGTTGACCCGCAGCGGCGAGCTGGCGGTAGACAACTTTGGCGTTCCTCTGGCGGGCAGCCTGATCCCATGGATCGACAAACAGCTGGATAACGGCCAGAGCCGTGAAGAGTGGAAAGGCCAGGCGGAGACCAACAAAATTCTCGCGACCGCCTCACCGATTCCGGTAGACGGCCTGTGCGTTCGCGTTGGCGCGCTGCGCTGCCATAGCCAGGCGTTCACCATCAAGCTGAAAAAAGATGTTTCTATTCCGACCGTTGAGGAACTGCTGGCCGCGCATAACCCGTGGGCCAAAGTGGTACCGAACGATCGTGATATCACCATGCGTGAGCTGACTCCGGCTGCCGTTACCGGCACCCTGACCACCCCGGTGGGTCGCCTGCGTAAACTGAACATGGGGCCGGAGTATCTGTCGGCCTTCACCGTGGGCGACCAGCTGCTGTGGGGGGCCGCCGAGCCGCTCCGCCGCATGCTAAGACAGCTGGCGTAGTCGTCACAAGATGAGAAAAGGGGTGTTGAAACACCCCTTTTTTTTGCGTAATACAAGGAGTAAACGCGAATGTTAGATTTTTCCCAACGGAGGTAACTCAGCCTTGGCTATGCTTTAAGTAAGGAGTCACGATGTCTCCTTACCTGAAGGTGGGACGGAGCAGGGGGACGCATAACGTGCTGCGCCGTTCAGGTCAAAAAAAAGTCGCCGGATACAGGAAAGGGCGACACCTACAACAGGATGAAACCATGTCTAATCGTATTGATAAGGACGTGATTAATGCGCTTATCGCCGGCCATTTTGCGGATCCTTTTTCCGTGCTTGGCATGCATTACACCGACGCCGGGCTGGAAGTTCGTGCATTATTACCCGATGCCACCGATGTGTGGGTCATTGAACCAAAAACCGGACGCAAAGTCGGCAAGCTGGAATGCCTCGACTCGCGCGGTTTCTTCAGCGGCGTTCTGCCACGTCGTAAAAATCCTTTTCGCTATCAGCTGGCCGTCACCTGGCACGGGCAGCAGAACCTGATTGATGACCCGTACCGTTTTGGTCCGCTGTTGCAGGATCTCGATGTCTGGCTGCTGTCGGAAGGCACGCATCTGCGTCCTTATGAAACGCTGGGCGCGCATGCCGATACCATGGACGGCGTGGTCGGTACGCGTTTCTCCGTATGGGCGCCGAATGCCCGCCGGGTATCGGTCGTCGGCCAGTTTAACTACTGGGACGGCCGCCGCCACCCGATGCGCCTGCGTAAAGAGTCCGGCATCTGGGAGCTGTTTGTTCCCGGCGCGCTGAACGGCCAGCTGTATAAATTCGAGCTTATCGATGCCCACGGCAACCTGCGGGTGAAGTCCGATCCTTACGCTTTTGAAGCGCAAATGCGCCCGGAGAGCGCCTCGCTCATCTGCGGGCTGCCGGAAAAGGTCGCACAGCCGCCGGAGCGCAAGCAGGCTAACCAGTTTGATGCGCCGATCTCGATTTATGAAGTACACCTCGGCTCCTGGCGCCGCCACACCGATAATAACTTCTGGCTGAGCTATCGCGAGCTTGCCGACCAGCTGGTCCCGTATGCCAAATGGATGGGCTTTACCCACCTCGAACTGCTGCCGGTTAACGAGCATCCGTTTGACGGCAGCTGGGGCTACCAGCCGACCGGGCTGTACGCGCCCACCCGTCGCTTCGGTACCCGGGAGGATTTCCGCTACTTTATCAACGCCGCGCACGCCGCGGGGCTTAACGTTATTCTGGACTGGGTGCCTGGCCATTTTCCGGCGGATGACTTTGCGCTCGCCTCGTTTGACGGCACCTCGCTGTATGAACATAGCGACCCGCGCGAAGGCTACCATCAGGACTGGAACACCCTGATTTACAACTACGGCCGCCGCGAGGTCAGCAATTACCTGGTCGGCAATGCGCTGTACTGGATCGAACGCTTCGGCATTGACGCGCTGCGGGTTGATGCGGTGGCGTCGATGATTTATCGCGACTACAGCCGCAAGCAGGGCGAGTGGGTGCCGAACGAATTCGGCGGTCGGGAAAACCTTGAAGCGATTGAGTTTCTGCGCAATACCAACCGCGTGCTGGGCGAACAGACGCCGGGCGCGGTAACCATGGCGGAAGAGTCGACCGATTTTCCCGGCGTTTCCCGTCCTTCCTCCACCGGCGGGCTGGGTTTCTGGTTCAAGTGGAACCTCGGCTGGATGCACGACACCCTCGACTACATGAAGCTGGACCCGGTGCATCGCCGTCATCATCACGACAAGATGACCTTCGGTATGCTCTACAACTACACCGAAAACTTTGTCCTGCCGCTCTCTCATGATGAAGTGGTGCACGGCAAAAAATCGATACTCGACCGCATGCCGGGCGACGCCTGGCAGAAGTTCGCTAACCTGCGCGCCTACTACGGCTGGCTGTTTGCCTTCCCGGGTAAAAAGCTGCTGTTTATGGGCAATGAGTTTGCTCAGGGGCGCGAATGGAACCACGACGCAAGCCTCGACTGGCATCTGCTGGAAGGCGGCGATAACTGGCACCACGGCGTCCAGCGGCTGGTGCGCGATCTCAACCATACCTATCGTCACCATAAAGCGCTGCACGAGCTGGATTTCGATCCCTACGGCTTCGAATGGCTGGTGGTGGACGACCATGAGCGTTCGGTATTTATCTTTGTTCGTCGCGACAGGGCGGGCAATGAAATTATCGTCGCCAGCAACTTCACCCCGGTCCCGCGTCATGAGTACCGTTTTGGCATCAACCAGCCCGGCCGCTGGCGTGAAGAGCTCAACACCGACTCCATGCATTACCACGGCAGCAACACCGGCAACGGCGGCGTCGTTGAGAGCGACCCGATCGCCAGCCACGGTCGTGAACACTCCCTCTCCATTACGCTGCCTCCGCTGGCGACGGTGTGGCTGGTGCGGGAGGCGCAATGATCGCACTCGCGGCAGGACAGCCCGCGCCTTTAGGGGCCAGCTACGACGGTAAGGGCGTGAATTTCGCGCTCTTTTCCGCCCACGCGGAGCGGGTGGAACTCTGCGTGTTTGACGAGCAGGGTAATGAACGGCGCGTCGACCTGCCCGCGCGCAGCGGCGATATCTGGCACGGCTGGCTCGCCGATGTCGGGCCTGGCCTGCGCTACGGCTACCGCGTCCACGGGCCCTGGGACCCAACGCAAGGGCACCGCTTCAACCCGGCGAAGCTGCTGCTTGACCCCTGCTGCCATCAGGTAGACGGCGGGTTGCCTGACGATGAACGTCTTCACGGCGGCGATCGCGTTCCCGATCGTCGCGACAGCGCGGCGATAGCGCCGAAGTCGCGGGTGATCGACCTGCATTACGACTGGCGCGGCGATAAGCCGCCACGCACGCCGTGGGGCCAGACGGTGATTTATGAAGCCCACGTCAAGGGGCTGACGTATCTGCACCCCGATCTGCCGGAGAATATCCGCGGCACCTATAAAGCGCTTGGTCATCCGGTGATGATCGATTACTTCCGCATGCTGGGCATTACTGCACTAGAGTTAATGCCGGTGGCGCAGTTCGCCAGCGAACCGCGCCTTCAGCGGATGGGGTTAAGCAACTATTGGGGCTACAACCCGCTGGCGATTTTCGCCCTCGACACGCGCTACGCCAGCGCGCCGAAGCAGGCGTTAAACGAGTTTCGCGATGCGGTAAAAGCGCTGCATGCGGCGGGCATCGAAGTGATCCTTGACGTGGTGCTGAACCATAGCGCGGAGATAGACCTGGAAGGGCCGACCTTCTCCCTGCGCGGAATCGATAACCGTAGCTATTATTGGATCAGGGAAGACGGCGATTACCACAACTGGACCGGCTGCGGGAACACCCTCAACCTCAGCCACCCCGGCGTGGTGGAGTATGCCCGCCAGTGCCTGCGTTTTTGGGTTGACGAGTGCCACGTTGACGGCTTTCGTTTCGACCTCGCCTCGGTGATGGGGCGGACGCCGGCGTTTCGTCAGGATGCGCCGCTGTTTGAGGCCATCCGTAACGACCCGCGTCTGGCGGAGGTCAAGCTGATCGCGGAACCCTGGGATATCGGCCCGGGCGGCTACCAGGTGGGTAACTTTCCGCCGCTGTTCGCCGAGTGGAACGACCATTTCCGCGATACCGCGCGTCGATTCTGGCTGCAGCAGAACGTCTCGCTGGGCGACTTCGCTCAGCGTTTTGCCGCATCCAGCGACGTTTTTCAGCGTAACGGCAGAGCGCCTTCGGCGGCGGTTAACCTGGTCACCGCGCACGATGGTTTCACCCTGCGCGACTGCGTTTGTTTCAATCAGAAACATAATGAGGCAAACGGGGAGGAGAATCGCGATGGGACTAACAATAACTACAGCAACAATCATGGTATAGAAGGATTAGAAGGGAGTCTTGCCGTGATTGAACGGCGCCGTGCCAGCGTTCATGCTCTTCTGGCGACGCTACTGCTGGCGCAGGGAACGCCGATGCTGCTGGCGGGTGACGAACACGGTCACAGCCAGCATGGCAACAACAATGCTTACTGTCAGGACAATGCGTTGACCTGGCTGGACTGGAACCATACTAACCGCGGGCTGACCGCGTTCACCGCCGCGTTAATTCATCTGCGCCAGCGGGTTCCGGCTTTAACCGAGAATCGCTGGTGGCAGGAGGGAGACGGCAGCGTTCGCTGGTTAAACCAACATGCGCAGCCGCTGTCCGCCGATGAATGGCAGCACGGTGCGCCGCGTATGCAGATCATATTGTCCGATCGCTGGCTGATGGCGCTCAACGCCACCGCCGAGGTGGCAGAGATGGTTTTACCCGCGGGGGAATGGCGCGCCATTCCACCTTTCGCCGGAGAGGATAATCCGGTCACTATAGCTGTCTGGCATGGGCCCGCGCACGGAGTGTGCGTATTTCAAAGGTCGTAACCTCGGGGCTTCCGGTTGGTCTCGAAGCGGCGGCGCGACGAGAAGGGCAGGCAAGCTGGGGAGTAAAAAAGGAGTTAATTATGGTTGGGGTAGAAAAGAACGATCCATTGATGCTGGCGCGTCAGTTGCCGATCAAATCCGTTGCGCTGATCCTTGCCGGGGGACGTGGTACCCGTCTGAAGGATCTGACCAATAAACGCGCGAAACCTGCTGTCCATTTCGGCGGCAAGTTCCGCATTATCGATTTTGCGTTATCTAACTGTATTAACTCAGGCATTCGACGCATCGGCGTCATCACCCAGTATCAATCGCATACGCTGGTGCAGCATATCCAGCGCGGCTGGTCGTTCTTCAATGAAGAGATGAACGAGTTTGTTGACCTGCTGCCCGCCCAGCAAAGGATGCAGGGGGAAAACTGGTATCGCGGCACGGCGGATGCGGTGACGCAGAACCTCGACATCATTCGTCGTTACAAGGCGGAGTACGTCGTTATCCTCGCGGGCGACCATATTTACAAACAAGACTACTCGCGCATGCTTATCGATCACGTCGAAAAAGGCGCGCGTTGCACCGTGGCCTGTATGCCGGTGCCTATTGAAGAAGCACGGGCGTTCGGGGTCATGGCGGTGGACGAGAGCGATAAGATTATCGATTTCGTCGAAAAACCGGCTAATCCGCCAGCGATGCCGGGCGATGCCAGCAAATCGCTGGCGAGTATGGGGATCTATGTCTTTGACGCGGATTACCTTTATGAGCTTCTGGAAGAAGACGACAGCGATGAAAGCTCCAGCCACGATTTTGGTAAAGACATCATTCCGAAAATCACCAAAGCTGGCATGGCTTATGCACATCCTTTCCCGCTCTCCTGCGTGCAGTCCGATCCGCAGTCTGAGCCCTACTGGCGTGATGTCGGGACCCTGGAAGCGTACTGGAAAGCCAACCTCGATCTGGCTTCGGTGACCCCGGAACTGGACATGTACGATCAGAACTGGCCGATTCGCACCCATATGGAGCCTTTGCCTCCGGCAAAATTCGTCCAGGACCGCTCGGGCAGCCACGGGATGACCCTGAACTCGCTGGTTTCAGGCGGTTGTATTATCTCCGGATCGGTGGTTGTGCAGTCGGTGCTGTTCCCGCGCGTGCGGGTGAATTCATTCTGTAATATTGATTCGGCAGTCTTGTTGCCAGAGGTTTGGGTTGGCCGTTCGTGCCGCCTGCGTCGCTGCATTATTGACCGCGCCTGCGTGATCCCGGAAGGTATGGTTGTTGGGGAGAACGCGGAAGAGGATGCACGCCGTTTCTACCGCTCGGAGGAAGGTATCGTGCTGGTCACCCGCGACATGCTGCGGAAATTGGGGTATCCACAGGAGCGCTAATGCAGGTATTACATGTATGTTCAGAGATGTTCCCGCTGTTAAAAACCGGTGGACTGGCGGATGTGATCGGCGCGCTGCCTGCAGCGCAAATTGCCGGGGGCGTCGACACGCGCGTACTGCTGCCCGCGTTTCCTGATATCCGCCGCGGCGTGACGGATGCGCAGGTGGTGACGCGCCGCGAGACGTTTGCCGGGCGCATCACTCTGCTGTTCGGTCACTTTAACGGCGTGGGCATCTATTTGATTGATGCCCCGCATCTCTACGATCGCCCAGGAAGCCCTTACCACGATACTAATCAGCACGCCTATACCGACAACGTGCTGCGCTTTGCGCTGCTGGGATGGGTCGGTAGCGAGATGGCCTGCGGCCTGGATCCTTTCTGGCGCCCTGACGTTGTTCACGCCCACGACTGGCATGCGGGCCTGACCCCGGCCTACCTGGCGGCGCGCGGCCACCCGGCTAAGTCGGTCTTTACGGTGCATAACCTGGCCTACCAGGGGATGTTCTACTCGTGGCATATGAACGACATTGAGCTGCCGTGGTCGTTCTACAACGTTCATGGTCTTGAATTTAACGGCCAGATCTCCTTTCTGAAGGCGGGGCTCTACTACGCCGACCATATTACGGCGGTCAGCCCGACCTATGCGCGCGAAATCACCGAGCCGCAGTTCGCTTACGGCATGGAAGGGCTGCTGCGTCAGCGGCAGCATGAGGGCCGCCTCTCCGGGATCCTCAACGGGGTGGATGACCATATCTGGAATCCGGAAAGCGACCTGCTGCTGGCCGCGCGCTACGATCGCGATCGGCTGGAAGAAAAAGCGGAAAACAAACGCCAGCTGCAAATCGCCATGGGGCTGAAGGTGGATGACAAAGCGCCGCTGTTTGCCGTTGTCAGCCGTTTGACCAGCCAGAAGGGGCTGGACCTGGTGCTTGAGGCGCTGCCGGGCCTGCTGGAGCAGGGCGGTCAGCTGGCGCTGCTGGGGGCGGGCGATCCGGTGCTGCAGGAGGGCTTCCTGGCCGCCGCGGCCGAGCATCCGGGCAAAGTCGGCGTACAGATTGGCTACCATGAAGCCTTCTCGCACCGCATTATGGGCGGCGCCGATGTGATTCTGGTGCCCAGCCGTTTTGAACCGTGCGGCTTAACCCAGCTGTACGGCCTGAAGTACGGCACGCTACCGCTGGTGCGGCGTACCGGCGGACTGGCGGACACCGTGTCCGATTGCTCGCTGGAGAATCTCGCCGACGGTCTGGCTACCGGCTTTGTTTTTGAAGATAGCAACGCTTTGTCGCTGCTGCGGGCTATTCGACGTACATTCGTCCTGTGGTCGCGCCCGTCGCTCTGGCGCTACGTCCAGCGTCAGGCGATGAATATGGATTTTAGCTGGCAGGTTGCCGCAAATTCTTACCGCGAACTTTATCAACGCTTGCTGTAACCAGGAGCCAAAGCTATGAATGTACCTTTTAGCTACTCATCACCCACCCTGAGCGTTGAGGCGTTAAAGCACTCTATTGCTTATAAGCTGATGTTTATCATCGGCAAAGATCCGGCTATCGCTAACAAACATGAATGGCTCAACGCCACGCTGTTCGCCGTTCGCGATCGCATGGTTGAGCGCTGGCTGCGTTCAAACCGGGCGCAGCTCTCTCAGGAAGTGCGTCAGGTTTACTATCTGTCGATGGAGTTTTTGATTGGCCGTACCTTGTCCAATGCGCTGCTATCGCTCGGTATTTATGAGGACGTGAACAGCGCGCTGGAAGAGATGGGGCTGAATCTTGAAGAGCTGATTGACGAAGAGAACGACCCGGGCCTGGGCAACGGCGGTCTTGGTCGTCTGGCTGCCTGCTTCCTCGACTCGCTGGCGGCGCTGGGTTTGCCGGGCCGCGGCTACGGTATTCGCTACGACTACGGGATGTTTAAGCAGAATATCGTCGACGGGCGGCAGAAAGAGTCCCCGGACTACTGGCTGGAGTACGGCAACCCGTGGGAGTTCGAGCGCCACAATACGCGCTACAAAGTGCGCTTCGGCGGCCGCATTCAGCAGGAAGGTAAACATTCCCGCTGGGTGGAGACCGAAGAGATTATTGCCGAAGCTTACGATCAGATCATCCCGGGTTTCGACACCGACGCTACCAACACGCTGCGTCTGTGGAGCGCGCAGGCCAGCAGCGAGATCAACCTCGGTAAATTCAACCAGGGCGACTACTTCGCGGCGGTGGAAGATAAAAACCACTCTGAGAACGTGTCGCGGGTGCTCTATCCGGACGACTCCACCTATTCCGGGCGCGAGCTGCGCCTGCGCCAGGAGTATTTCCTCGTGTCGGCGACGGTGCAGGATATCCTCAGCCGTCACTACCAGCTGCATAAAACCTACGCCAATCTGGCGGACAAAATCGCGATTCACCTCAACGACACGCACCCGGTGCTGTCGATTCCGGAGCTGATGCGCCTGCTGATTGACGAGCATAAGTTTAGCTGGGATGAGGCGTTCGAGGTGACCTGCCAGGTCTTCTCCTATACCAACCATACCCTGATGAGCGAAGCGCTGGAGACCTGGCCCGTCGATATGCTGGGTAAAATCCTGCCGCGTCATTTGCAGATTATTTTCGAGATTAACGACTACTTCCTGAAGACCCTGCAGGAGCAGTATCCCAACGATACGGCGATGCTGGGCCGTACGTCGATTATCGACGAGTCTAACGGGCGTCGCGTACGCATGGCGTGGCTGGCGGTGGTGGTAAGCCACAAGGTCAACGGCGTGTCGGAGCTGCACTCCCGGCTGATGGTCGAGTCGCTGTTTGCCGAATTTGCCAAAATCTTCCCGATGCGCTTTACCAACGTCACGAACGGCGTCACTCCGCGCCGCTGGCTGGCGCTGGCGAATCCGCCGCTGTCGAAAGTGCTGGATGAAAATATCGGCCACACCTGGCGTACGGATTTAAGCCAGCTGAAGGAGCTGGAGCAGCATATTGACTATCCGAAGGTTAACCAGGCGGTGCGCCAGGCCAAGCTGGAAAACAAGCAGCGGCTGGCGAACTACATCGGCCAGCAGCTTAACGTGGTGGTCAACCCGAAAGCCCTGTTCGATGTGCAGATCAAGCGTATTCACGAGTACAAACGCCAGCTAATGAACGTGCTGCATGTGATCACCCGCTACAATCGCATTAAGGCCGATCCCGACGCCGAGTGGGTACCGCGGGTGAATATCTTCGCCGGCAAGGCGGCTTCGGCTTACTACATGGCGAAGCATATTATTCATTTAATCAATGACGTCGCGGCGGTGGTGAATAACGATCCGGACGTTGGCGATAAGCTGAAAGTGGTGTTCATTCCTAACTACAGCGTAAGCCTCGCGCAGCTGATCATTCCAGCGGCGGATCTCTCCGAGCAGATCTCGCTGGCGGGGACGGAGGCGTCCGGTACCAGCAACATGAAGTTCGCGCTTAACGGCGCGTTAACCATCGGTACCCTGGACGGGGCTAACGTTGAGATGCAGGAGCACGTCGGGGCGGATAATTTCTTTATCTTCGGTAATACGGCGGAAGAGGTTGAAGCCCTGCGGGCTAACGGCTACAAACCGCGTGATTACTATGAGCAGGATGAAGAGCTGCACCAGGCGCTGACGCAGATCGGCACCGGCCTGTTCAGCCCATCGGAGCCGGGACGCTACCGTGACCTGCTGGATTCGCTGATTAACTTCGGCGACCATTATCAGGTTCTGGCGGATTACCGTAGCTACGTGGATTGTCAGGATAAGGTGGATGAGCTGTACCGTCACCCGGAGGAGTGGGCCAATAAAGCGATGCTGAATATCGCCAATATGGGCTACTTCTCTTCTGACCGCACGATTAAGGAGTATGCCGACCATATCTGGCATATCGATCCGGTAAGGTTGTAACGGATTAGCCATAAAAAACGGGGCCCGCAGGCCCCGTTACTGTTTGCGGTGTTACGACGCCAGCGACAGCTCAGACTTTCCCGCGTGCTGCGCCAGCCACTCGCTGATGCGCGCCTGCTGCTCGTCATTCAGCCACATACCTTGTTTAGTGCGACGCCAGATCGCGTCATCCAGCGAACGAACCCATTCGTGTTCAACCAGATAGCGCAGTTCGGCTTCAAAAAACTCATGGCCGAAATGCTCACCCAGATCGTCCAGTGAGGTCGCCTTATCAAGGATTAGCTCGCTGTTGCTGCCGTAGGTGCGGGCGTAATGGCGGGCCATCGATTCGCTGATAAACGAAAAGCGGCGGCGCAGTTTCGCCGCGTAGTCGTCACGGTCGCTGCCGATATCGCCGCCGGGCAGCACCGCGGTTTTGGTCCATGCCGGGCCGATGCCTTTGTAGTAAGGCGTCAGTTTCTCCAGCGCGTGTTCGGCCAGCTTGCGATAGGTGGTCAGCTTGCCGCCAAAGACCGACAGCAGCGGCGCCTGCCCGTTATCATCATGGATATCAAGAGTGTAATCGCGGGTGATCGCCTGCGGCGAGTCGGATTCATCGTCGCACAGCGGGCGCACGCCGGAGTAGGTCCAGACGATATCGTCCCGCGTGAGAGGCTTTTTAAAGTGGGCGTTATAAACGTTCAGCAGGTAGTTAACTTCGTTGTCGTCGATCGCTACCGCTTTCGGATCGCCTTTATACTCCACGTCGGTGGTGCCGATGATGGAAAATTCATCCATCCACGGGATCACAAACACAATGCGTTTATCTTCATTTTGCAGGATGTAGGCCTGTTTCTGCGTGTGCACGCGCGGCACCACGATATGGCTGCCCTTGATCAAGCGAATACCGTACGGCGAGCGCAGGTGCATCCCTTCGTCGAAGAACTGTTTGACCCACGGGCCGGTGGCGTTAACCAGACCGCGCGCCTGCCAGGTAAACTTCTCGCCGCTATCAATATCTTCGGCTTCGACAATCCACAAACCGTTTTCACGTTTTGCCGAGATGGCGCGGGTCCGCGTGCGCACTTCCCCGCCTTTACGCACCACCATCTGGGCATTGGCCAGCACCAGACGCGCATCGTCAACCCAGCAGTCGGAATATTCGAAACCGCGCACGATTTCAGGTTTAAGTACCGATTCTGTGCCAAAACGCAACCCGGTTGAGCCGGGTAAGCTGGTGCGCTTGCCCAGATGATCGTACATAAACAGGCCAATGCGGATCATCCACGCCGGACGCAGGTGCGGGCGATGCGGTAAACGAAAGCGCATCGGGAAGGCGATATGCGGGGCCATTTTCAACAACACTTCGCGTTCGGCCAGCGCTTCGCTCACCAGGCGGAACTCATAGTGTTCAAGGTAGCGCAGCCCGCCGTGAATCAGCTTTGAGCTGGCGCTGGATGTGGCGCAGGCAAGGTCGCTTGCCTCCAGCATCAGTACGGATAAACCACGCCCTGCGGCGTCTGCCGCGATACCGGCACCGTTGATGCCTCCCCCTATCACAATCAGATCTTTGGTTTCCACGCTCGCCACCTCTTACACTTTCGTTTAAGCTCACAAATGTTCGATATCGCTCAATATAGCAAACAATCGCGCTATTGGTAACATCAAAAAAACATTTCAGAGTGATGCGTGTAACATATTGGCGTTTATTTAGCGCCAGGCTGTACACTAGACGCTAAAATCCAGGGCGTTTCGCCGCCTGCCTGTATATCCGTATATAAAGAAGAGAGCTTATGGATCGCTTTGAATGTATTAACGTAGAAGAAGCCCACCAGAAAATGCACCAGCAGACGGCGGTGCTGGTCGATATTCGCGACCCGCAAAGCTACGCGATGGGTCACACGCCGGGCGCATTCCATCTGACCAACGATACGCTGGGCGCGTTTATGCGCGACAACGACTTTGATACGGCGGTCATGGTGATGTGCTATCACGGCAATAGCAGCAAAGGCGCCGCGCAGTATCTGCTGCAGCAGGGTTACGACAAGGTTTACAGCGTGGACGGCGGGTTTGATGCCTGGCACCGGCATTTTCCGGCGGAAGTCGCGCATGGCGCACTTTAGGCGTTAGCGCCGGTTGTGGCTATAATATCCCCCTTTGTGTGGAATAAGCGATCCGCTGCATGTTAATGATTACCTCTTTTGCCAACCCGCGCGTGGCCCAGGCGTTTGTCGACTATATGGCGACGCAGGGCATTATTCTGACTATTCAGCAGCATACGCAGAGCGATATCTGGCTGGCTGATGAGTCCCAGGCCGGACGCGTACAGGCCGAGCTGGCCCGCTTTCTGGAAAATCCCGCCGATCCGCGTTACCTCGCCGCCAGCTGGCAGTCGGGGCACACTAATAGCGGGCTGCACTACCAGCGCTTTCCCTTTTTAGCGACGCTTCGCCATAACGCCGGGCCGGTGACATGGGGCGTGCTCTTCGCCTGCATCGCCGTCTTTATCCTGCAAACGGTCATTGGCGATCAACCGATCATGCTGCTGCTGGCCTGGCCCTACGATCCTTCGCTGAAATTTGAAGTCTGGCGCTACTTTAGCCATGCGCTTATGCACTTCTCGCTGATGCATATTCTGTTCAACCTGCTATGGTGGTGGTACCTCGGCGGAGCGGTAGAAAAGCGCATCGGCAGCGGCAAGCTGGTGGTGATTACGGTGATCGCCGCTTTGCTGAGCGGCTTTGTGCAGCATCAGTTCAGCGGCCCGTGGTTTGGCGGACTCTCCGGCGTAGTCTATGCGCTAATGGGCTATGTCTGGCTACGGGGCGAGCGCGATCCGCAGAGCGGCGTTTATTTACAGCGCGGCTTGATACTCTTCTCTTTAGTATGGTTAATTGCTGGATGGTTTGATGTTTTCGGCATGTCGATTGCGAACGGTGCGCACGTGGCCGGTCTGGTGACCGGGCTGGCGATGGCGTTTGTTGATACGCAGAATGTGCGAAAACGAACGTAGAGATTCCCAGGGATATTTCATGAAACAAACACAACGTCATGACGCGATTATCGAGCTGGTAAAAAAACAGGGATACGTCAGTACCGAAGAGCTTGTCGAGCAGTTTGCCGTCAGCCCGCAGACCATTCGCCGCGATCTGAATGATTTAGCCGATCAGAAAATGATTCTGCGTCATCACGGCGGCGCTGCGCTACCGTCCAGCTCGGTGAATACGTCCTGGCACGACAGAAAATCGACCCAGACCCAGGAAAAAGAGCGCATCGCCCGCAAGGTGGCGAGCGAAATCCCCGATGGCGCGACGCTGTTTATCGATATCGGCACCACGCCGGAAGCGGTGGCCCACGCGCTGCTTAACCATAACGACCTGCGCATCGTCACCAATAACCTCAACGTCGCCAATACGCTGATGGTGAAAGAGGACTTCCGCATTATCCTGGCCGGCGGCGAGCTGCGCAGCCGGGATGGCGGTATTATCGGTGAAGCCACCCTGGACTTTATCTCCCAGTTTCGCCTTGATTTCGGCATTCTCGGCATCAGCGGTATCGACAGCGATGGCTCGCTGCTGGAGTTTGACTACCACGAAGTGCGCACCAAACGGGCGATTATTGAAAACTCCCGCCACGTGATGCTGGTCGTTGACCATTCTAAATTTGGCCGTAATGCGATGGTCAACATGGGCAGCATCAGCATGGTTGATGCGGTCTATACCGATGTGATGCCGCCCGCCGGCGTACTGAAGGTGATTACCGATAACAACCTTCAGCTGGAGCTGTGCTGAACCTTTAGCATTTCCGGGTCATGCCAGAGCGTTGCTCCGCCTGACGCGCGCGATTGATGGCGTGATGTTGATGAGTGACGGGATTATCTCCGCCGCCAGGCGGAGGGAAACCTGCCGCCGGCGATGACGTAACGGTTATGTTGCCTGAAGCGAGCCGATAGCGGCTTAAACCCCGTATCCCATCATTTTCAACAGCTGCTGGGCATGCTGAACGGCATCCTGGCGGTGCGCCACGCCCAGCTTCTGATACAAGTTACGGATATGCGTTTTAATCGTAGTGGCGGCCACGTCCAGCTCACCGGCAATCTGCTCGTTGCTGTAGCCGGAATAGATAAGTCCCAGGACCTGCCATTCGCGCTGGGTCAGCGGGCTGGTGCGGATAAGCTCCGGCACTTCCGGGTGGTTCAGCAGCCGTTCGACGAAGCTCTCGTCAAAGTGGGCGAACTTATGCCGATGATGCTGGTTGATATCGCGCAGAATACGCTGGGCGCGGTGCTGCTCCAGCTCCGGCAGCGTATTGAGCTGAATCAGCTGGCGCAGCTGCTGCGCCATCGCTTCGCCTTCAATGACAAAATGATTAATAAACCCGGTGCGGTTAGCGAGGGTGAGCGCTTCCAGCAGCGCTTTTTGCGCTTCGCTCTTACGCCCGGCCTGCCAGTAGAGCTGGTTGAGCAGCAGCAGGTTGCGGTTCAGGTCGCTCATCAAACGCAGCGAGCGGGCGTTATCGTTTAGCTCTTCCAGCACCATTTCGGCGGAATCAAAATCGCCGAGCAGGATCTGCGCGCGGGCGATATTGCGCCACTGGCTCTGCAAGAAATGGTTGTTAGCGAATTCCGGTTTTGGCGTCTGGCGCAGCCAGTTTGCCGCGGCGGCTTTATCGCCAATCATCTGCCAGTAGATCACCCGGACTTTGTCGGCATTGGATACCCAGTCGCTATGGTAATGGCCGTTGCCCAGCAGGTTTTCCAGGCGATTCAAATGGCTGCGGGCGTTATCCAGGTCGCCCCGTGCCAGCGAGCACTGTACCATCAGCGTCAGGCACTGCAGCTGCTGCTGCGGCTGATAGGAGGAAAGCACGTTCATGCCGCTGCGCGCGGAGGTCTCCGCTTCATCCAGCCGCGCCCAGGCCCACAGCAGCTGGGAGCGAATCCGCAGCAGGAACTCGTGCATCGGCAGCTGCTCAAGGTGCTGTTCGCGAATCAGCTGGAACGCTTTTTCCTGAATTTCCCAGGCGGCCTGCAGGAACCCCTGCGCAAAGAGGATTTCGCTTTGCTGGATCATGCTCCATAACGCGTAGTGCCAGACGTCATGACGGCGGGCCATCTGTTCCGTCTGCTGCATGACCGCCAGCGATTTGCTCAGCTGGCCTTTGCAGTGCAGAACTTCACCGTGTACGGATGTGGCAACGATACGGCTGTAGTAGCTGGCCAGCGGCAGTTCATCAAGGGCCACCATCGCCAGGCGCTCGGCTTCGTCCTGATCGCCTGCGTTGATCGCCACCTGGGCGCGCAGGGCGTTGAAATCCCCGTGCATGGCGGTGTCCATTTCCGTATCCATCTCCTGCTCGGCGCGCGCCAGCAGGGTATTCACTTCGCTATAGCGGTGCTGGCTCTGCATCAGCCAGGCCTGCAAAAGAATTAAACGCGGGTTTTCCAGCAGGTTTGACCACGGCAGCGCGGCGAGGGACTGCTCCAGCAAACTCAGTTCGCTGTGGTTAAACATGCCCCACGCGTGGTTGAGCAGAATATCGCGCAGCATTTTGGCGTCACCCGCGGCCAGGGCGTGGTGAATGGCTTCGCTCGGGAAGCCTTGCGCCATCCAGCTTTCTGCCGCCGCACGGTGAATTTCCGGCAGCTCAACCGCCAGCTCCCACTGGCAGCGCTGGCGCAGGAAGTTGCCGAACAGCGGATGGTAGCGGAACCATTCGCCGGAATCGTCCATCCGCTGCAGGAATAAGCCCTGACGTTCAATTTCTTCCAGCTGCATCTGGCCATTCTCTTCGCCGGTAACGCGGACGATGAGCGCATCGTTCATTGAACGCAGTAGCGAACTTTTCAGCAGGAAATTACGCGTCCGCGGGTCCACGTTATCCAGCACCTCATCGACCAGATAGTCAGAAAGATGGCTGGCGTTAATGCCGGCAAGACGACGAGCGGAGTGGTGGGCGGAAGTATTGTTCTGGCGCGCCGAGAGGGCAATCAGCTGTAGCGCGGTGGCCCAGCCGGCAACATCGTCGCACAGCCTTTTGCTGTCGTCGGCCTCAATGGGCGAACTGAGACGACAGTCGAAAAACTGCTTGGCTTCCTGATGGGTAAAAGCCAACTGCTGGCTGCCGATTTCCAGCAGCTGATCGCGCACGCGCAGGTTGGCGATACCCAGCTGCGGCAGATTACGCGACAGCACCACCAGCGTCATATTTTCTGGCTGATGGCGGAGGAAGAAACGCATTGCGTCATGAATCACCGGATTGCTGATCAGATGGTAATCATCAATCACCAGGAACAGCGGGCGCTGCCAGTCGGCCAGTTCAATAAACAGTTGTGCGAAGAGGGAAGGCAGGCTGGCGTACTGGCGCTTTTGCACCATCGCTTCGCTGGCCGCGCAGTGGCCGCCGGTTGCCTGTTGAACGGCGGCGATAAGATAGCTGGCAAAACGCTCCTGTTGGTTATCGCCTTCATCCAGGGAGAACCAGCCGAGATCGTTTTTCCCCGCCGCCCATTGAGACACGAGCGTGGTCTTACCGTAGCCAGCCGGGCTGGTCACCAACGCGAGACGATAATTGTTCGCGCCGGAAAGTTTCGCCAGCAATCGCTCACGAACCACAGTGTGTTCAAGGCGGACCGGGCGACTTAATTTAGACGGAATCAACATAGTTCTTCATTTCGCTGTGCAAGGGAGGAGTTGCGAATTTTTTTGCGCTTCGTAATTAATATCCAATAAGGTCGGCCATAATGAATTTTATTGCAAGTTATGTCCGAGTTTTATGCTCTTGAATTTGCTCTATGTCACAAATTTGGACATAGAGAGAAATTCACAGAAATCCGCGTCAGCGTGCGCGGTTATTGGGATTGCGCAGGTTACAGGCACGATAAGCTAATCTTTTATTACAAAATTAGTAGCTGTTTGTTTTTAATAAAATATTATCAGCGAAATCTTATAAGTCATCTTTTTGAGCTATTTCTACATTAAAGTACGTTTATTCCCCTGATATTTACTTTTATTTGGCAATATTTACACAACGGCATTTCGCTTGCTTTTATCGTCCTGGCTTGTAACAAAATTTTTAGCGCAAGGCGGGCCGGTTTGTTGTTTCGGTATGGCGAATTTTGCAGCATAATTTTTGCCGGTAGGCTAACGTAATAGTGGCCACGATCACACTTTTCGCTCATCCCTGCTACTCCTCCCCGGCTAATCCCTGGCGGGATGAGGACGCGACTCCGGGAGGTCGGCACACTAACGCTAACGTTTTAGTAAAGGACCCGGATTACTTATGTCACAGACTTCTTTTAACAAAGCTCAGTTTCAGGCTGCACTGACGCGTCAGTGGCAGCATTTTGGTTTACAGTCCGCTTCCGAGATGACCCAGCGTCAGTGGTGGCGCGCCGTTAGCGGTGCGCTGTCCGAGCTGTTGTCGGCTCAGCCGGTAGCAAAAGCGGCCGAAGGGCAGCGCCACGTAAACTATATCTCCATGGAGTTTTTGATTGGTCGCCTGACCGGCAACAACCTGCTTAACCTTGGCTGGTATCAGCAGGTCAGCGATGAGCTTCAGGCCCACGACATTAATTTGACCGACCTGCTGGAAGAGGAAATCGACCCGGGTCTGGGCAACGGCGGTCTTGGCCGTCTGGCGGCTTGTTTCCTTGATTCAATGGCTACCGTTGGCCAGTCGGCGACCGGCTACGGCCTGAACTACCAGTACGGTCTGTTTCGCCAGTCTTTCGCTGACGGCCAGCAGATGGAAGCGCCGGATGACTGGGGGCGTAATAGCTACCCGTGGTTCCGCCACAACGAAGCGCTGGACGTGCAGGTTGGCCTCGGCGGTAAAGTGACCAAAAGCGGTGAGTGGATACCGGCATTCGTGATTACCGGCGAAGCCTGGGATCTGCCGGTGCTGGGCTACCGCAACAACGTGGCTCAGCCGCTGCGCCTGTGGCAGGCTAAGCACGCGCATCCGTTTAACCTGACCAAATTCAACGACGGCGATTTCCTGCGTGCCGAACAGCAGGGCATTGACGCCGAAAAACTGACGAAAGTTCTCTACCCGAACGATAACCATCAGGCGGGTAAAAAACTGCGTCTGATGCAGCAGTACTTCCAGTGCGCCTGCTCGGTTGCCGATATTCTGCGTCGCCATCATCTGGCGGGCCGCAAGCTGGCGGAGCTGGCGGATTATGAAGTCATCCAGCTTAACGATACTCACCCGACGATTGCGATTCCGGAACTGCTGCGCGTGCTGATTGATGAGCATCAGCTGAGCTGGGACGACGCCTGGGCGATTACCAGCAAAACCTTCGCGTATACCAACCACACCCTGATGCCGGAAGCGCTGGAGTGCTGGGATGAGAAGCTGGTGAAAGCGCTGCTGCCGCGCCACATGCAGATCATCAAACAGATTAACGACCGCTTTAAAACGCTGGTGGATAAAACCTGGCCGGGCGATAAGCAGGTATGGGCGAAACTGGCGGTGGTGCACGATAAACAGGTTCGCATGGCGAACATGTGCGTGGTGAGTGGCTTTGCGGTTAACGGCGTTGCCGCGCTGCACTCCGACCTGGTGGTGAAAGATCTGTTCCCGGAATATCACCAGCTGTGGCCGAATAAATTCCATAACGTCACCAACGGTATTACCCCGCGCCGCTGGATCAAACAGTGCAACCCGGCTCTGGCCGCGCTGCTGGATAAAACCCTGAAGAAAGAGTGGGCCAACGATCTCGACCAGCTGATCAACCTCGAAAAATATGCCGATGACGCTAAGTTCCGTCAGACGTATCGCGACATTAAGCTGGCCAACAAGGTTCGTCTGGCGGAGTTTGTGAAGCGGCGTACCGGTATCGAGATTAATCCGCAGGCGATTTTCGATATCCAGATTAAACGTCTGCACGAGTACAAACGTCAGCACCTCAATCTGCTGAACATCCTCGCGCAGTACAAAGAAATCCGCGAGAACCCGCAGGCGGACCGCGTACCGCGCGTGTTCCTGTTCGGTGCGAAAGCGGCGCCGGGCTACTACCTGGCGAAGAATATTATCTGGGCGATCAACAAGGTTGCCGCAGCGATCAATAACGATCCGCTGGTTGGCGATAAGCTGAAAGTGGTATTCCTGCCGGACTACTGCGTCTCGGCGGCGGAAATGCTGATCCCGGCGGCGGATGTCTCCGAGCAGATCTCTACGGCGGGTAAAGAGGCCTCCGGTACCGGCAATATGAAGCTGGCGCTGAACGGCGCGCTGACCGTGGGAACCCTGGACGGGGCGAACGTGGAAATCGCTGAGCAGGTGGGTGACGAAAACATCTTTATCTTCGGTCATACCGTGGAAGAAGTGAAAGCGCTGAAGGCCAAAGGCTACGATCCGCTGAAATGGCGTAAGAAAGACAAGCTGCTGGACGCGGTGCTGAAAGAGCTGGAGAGCGGCAAATATAGCGATGGCGATAAGCATGCCTTTGACCAGATGCTGCATAGCCTGCTGAAAGGCGGCGATCCGTACCTGGTGCTGGCTGATTTTGAAGCCTACGTGGCGGCGCAGAAGCAGGTTGATGCGCTGTATCGCGACCAGGAGGCCTGGACGCGCGCAGCGATCCTGAACACCGCGCGCTGCGGCATGTTCAGCTCCGACCGCTCGATTCGCGATTATCAGCAACGTATCTGGCAGGCAAAACGCTAAGGACAGGCCTATGGAGACTAAACGCCTTGATAACGCTGCCCTGGCGGCGGGAATAAGCCCAAGCTACATCAACGCTCATGGAAAGCCGCAGTCCATTGCTGCGGTGACCAAGCAGCGGCTGCTTGATGCGATGCATCGTACAGCGACCGCCGTGAAGGCGGCGGTTAACCCGCTGCCTGCGGTGCAGGTGTTCACCTACGGCAAAAAGATGTCTCTGCCGGTGGCGGGCCAGGGGGAGTTCCACTGGATCCTCACCACCGAAGAAGGGAAACAGTATCAGGGCCAGGCGCGCGGCGGTGAAACGCTGCCGCTGCCGGCAAGATTGCCGGAAGGGTACCACACGCTGACGCTGACTCAGGACGGCGACCGCTGGCACTGCCGGGTCATCGTCGCGCCCGCGCGCTGCTACGAACCGCAGGCGCTGAAGGATGGCAAGAAGCTGTGGGGAACCTGCGTACAGCTGTATACGCTGCGCTCGGAGAAGAACTGGGGGATTGGCGACTTCGGCGATTTACGCGCGATGCTGCCGGAAATCGCCCGCCGCGGCGGTGCGTTTATCGGGCTTAACCCGATCCACGCGCTCTATCCGGCTAATCC
The DNA here is from genome assembly GCF_015139575.1 of Klebsiella michiganensis. Taxonomy (GTDB): domain Bacteria; phylum Pseudomonadota; class Gammaproteobacteria; order Enterobacterales; family Enterobacteriaceae; genus Klebsiella; species Klebsiella michiganensis. The sequence goes on from NZ_AP022547.1 coordinate 414,809, forward strand.
GGAGAGCGCCAGTCCGTACAGCCCCTCTTCGCGCCGCTGGCTCAACGTTATCTATATTGACGTCAATGCGGTAGAGGATTTCCGACACAGTAAAGAGGCGCAGAAATGGTGGCAATCACCGGCTACGCAGCAGGCCCTACAGGCCGCGCGTCAGACCGATGATGTTGACTACACCGCCGTGACCGCCCTTAAGCTCACTGCACTGCGCATGGCCTGGAAAGGTTTTTCCGCACGTAACGATGAGACGACGGCGGAGTTCCGTCAGTTTGTGGCGCGCGAGGGGGAAAGCCTGTACTGGCAGGCGGCGTTTGACGCGCTGCACGCCTGGCAGGTTAAGCAGGATCCGCTGCGCTGGGGCTGGCCCGCGTGGCCGAAGGCTTATCAGGATACCGATAGCCCGGAGGTTAAAGCGTTCTGCACCGAACACGCCGATGAGGTGAATTTTTACCTGTGGCTGCAGTGGCTCGCTTTCACTCAGTTTGCCGAATGCTGGCATACCAGCCAGAACGACGCTATGCCGATCGGCCTGTATCGCGACCTGGCGGTGGGCGTTGCGGAAGGCGGGGCGGAAACCTGGTGCGATCGCGAGCTGTACTGCCTGAAAGCTTCCGTCGGCGCGCCGCCGGATATCCTGGGCCCGCTGGGACAAAACTGGGGCCTGCCGCCGATGGATCCGCATATCATCGTGGCGCGCGCCTATGAGCCGTTTGTCGAACTGCTGCGCGCCAACATGCAAAACTGCGGGGCGCTGCGCATCGATCACGTGATGTCGGTGCTGCGTTTGTGGTGGATCCCTTACGGTGAAACGGCCGATCACGGCGCCTATGTACAGTATCCGGTCGACGATCTGTTGTCGATTCTGGCGCTGGAGAGTAAGCGTCATCGCTGTATGGTGATCGGCGAGGATCTGGGAACCGTACCGGTAGAGATAGTCGGTAAGCTGCGTAAAAGCGGCGTTTACTCTTACAAAGTGCTCTATTTCGAAAATGACCACGAGAAGACTTTCCGTGCGCCGAAGGCGTATCCGGAGCAATCAATGGCTGTGGCTACGACGCATGACCTGCCAACGCTGCGCGGCTACTGGGAAAGCGGCGACCTGACGCTGGGTAAATCGCTTGGCCTGTATCCGGATGCGGTGGTACTGCGCGGACTGTATCAGGACCGCGAGCGGGCGAAGCAGGGGTTGCTGGACGCTCTGCACCGCTACGGCTGTCTGCCGAAGCGTACCGGGCACAAAGCGTCGCTGATGGCGATGACGTCGACCCTCAATCGTGGAATGCAGCGCTATATTGCCGACAGCAACAGCGCCCTGCTGGGCCTGCAGCCGGAAGACTGGCTGGAGATGGCCGAGCCGGTCAATATTCCGGGCACCAGCACGGAGTATCCAAACTGGCGTCGCAAGCTCTCCACCACCCTCGAGGCGATGTTTGCCGATGAGCAGGTGAATAAGCTGCTTAAGGATCTGGATAAGCGGCGTAAGGCGGCGAGTAAGAAGAAGCCAGCGTGATGTCAACGCGATAAAAAAGCCGGGAAGCGATTCCCGGCTTTTTCATTTCTGCGGACCCGATTAGCGTTTCGGCCCCGCGGCCACCAGCGCAGCGCCCGCCGGCGTATCGGTGTACTTCTCGAAGTTCTCGATAAACAGCTTCGCCAGCTGTTCCGCTTTCTCCTGCCACTGCTCCGGCGATCCGTAGGTGTTGCGCGGGTCAAGGATATGGGTATCCACGCCGGGAAGCTCGGTCGGGATCTGCAGCTCAAACATCGGCAGAGTGAAGGTTTCGGCGTTGTCCAGCGAACCATCAAGAATGGCGTCGATAATGGCGCGAGTATCTTTGATAGAGATACGTTTACCGGTACCGTTCCAGCCGGTGTTGACCAGATAGGCCTGCGCGCCGGACGCCTGCATGCGTTTCACCAGCACTTCCGCGTACTGCGTCGGGTGCAGCGACAGGAACGCCGCGCCAAAGCAGGCGGAGAAGGTTGGCGTCGGCTCCGTAACGCCGCGCTCGGTACCCGCCAGTTTGGCGGTGAAGCCAGACAGGAAATGGTACTGGGTCTGGTCGGCGGTCAGGCGAGAAACCGGCGGCAGGACGCCAAAGGCGTCGGCGGTCAGGAAGATAACCTTGGTGGCATGACCGGCCTTAGAGATCGGCTTAACGATGTTCTCGATATGGTTGATCGGATAAGAGACGCGGGTGTTTTCGGTCTTCGAACCGTCGTTAAAATCGATGGTGCCGTCAGCCAGCACCACCACGTTCTCCAGCAGCGCATCGCGGCGAATCGCATGGTAGATATCCGGCTCCGCGGCTTCGGAAAGCTTAATGGTCTTGGCGTAGCAGCCGCCTTCGAAGTTGAAGACCCCGTCGTCATCCCAGCCGTGTTCGTCATCGCCAATCAGACGGCGTTTCGGATCGGTAGAGAGGGTGGTCTTGCCGGTACCGGAAAGGCCGAAGAAGATGGCGACATCCTCTTTTTCCCCTACGTTGGCGGAGCAGTGCATGGAGGCGATGCCCTTCAGCGGCAGCAGGTAGTTCATGATCGAGAACATCCCTTTTTTCATTTCGCCGCCGTACCAGGTGCCGCCGATGAGCTGAATGCGCTCGGTCAGGTTGAACGCGACGAAGTTCTCGGAGTTCAGACCCTGTTCTTTCCACTGCGGGTTGGTGCACTTGGCGCCGTTCATCACGATGAAGTCCGGTTTGAAGTTTGCCAGCTCTTCATCGCCTGGTCGGATAAACATGTTCTTCACGAAATGCGCCTGCCAGGCGACTTCGGTAATAAAGCGGACGCTCAGGCGGGTGTCGGCATTGGCGCCGCAGAAGGCGTCAACGATAAACAGACGCTTGCCGGAGAGCTGGCGGGTCACCAGCCCCTTCAGGTGCTGCCACGTTTCCTCAGAGAGCGGCTTGTTGTCGTTCTTGCCTTTGCCTTTATCAGCCCACCACACCGTATCGCGGGTGGTGTCGTCACGAACGATATACTTATCTTTTGGAGAACGGCCGGTAAAAATACCGGTATCTACGGCGATTGCACCAAGATTTGTTAATACGCCACGTTCATAGCCTTCCAGATTGGGGGCGAGCTCTTCTTCATACAAAGTGTCGTAGCTGGGGTTATGAACGATATCCTGGACGTCATTGATACCATAAGCCTTGAGATCCTGCGGGGTTAAACCATTATTAACGCGCATGTCACTGCTCCTTAGCCAATATGTACTGCTTTAAATTGTAGGGTTTATTACGGGGTATAGACCGCGACCAGGCTCATAGATTTACGTATCTCGACAAACGGCGGACTTACGAAAAACGTTGTGACTCCTGTCACGAGGCGTAGGGGATTATCTCAGGAATTGGGGCATAGTTGGGGGTAGATGTTTCTTAATGGTTAAAAAGTAATTAAAAAAACTGTTGAAATGTGAATGTAATCGCTTACCTGAAAGAAAATTACGTAACTCTTTCATGGGGAATCGATTCACCACGCGCAGAAAAAGCGTTGACGCCAGGCGCGAAAAGGGAAACCGCGCCTGACGAAGCGATGATTAGTGGAGCTGCGGGTCGGCCGGGGAGGCGTTGTTACGAATTTCGGCAATATCCATCGCATTAAAGATGTAGTGATTACCGCAGTAGTCGCAGTGCATATCGATTTCACCTTCATCGGCCAGGATGCTATCGATCTCCTCATCCGGCAGCGTTTTCAGCGCGCCGGCGCAGCGCTCGCGAGAGCAGGTGCATTTAAACTCGACGTTCTGCGGCTCGTAAACGGTGACTTCTTCTTCGTGATACAAGCGCCAGAGCACATCGTTTGCTGGCAGGGTAAACAGCTCTTCAGCTTTGATGGTCTCAGTCAGGGTGCTCAGATGTTCGAAATCCGCCGCCTGTGCGTCCTGCGCCGGCAGAACCTGCAGCAGCATGCCGCCGGCCATCGGTTTACCGTCGTGTTCACCGCTACGAATGATCAGTCGGGTCGGCAGCTGTTCGGAGCGCTGGAAGTAATCTTCGAGGCAGGCCGCAAGGGTATCCCCCTCGAGACCGACCACGCCCTGATAGCGCTCGCCCTCTTCCGGAGAGATGGTAATGACCAGATATCCGTTACCGACCATGGTTTTCAGGTCCGCCCCTTCCGGGATCTCGCCCTGGACGCGGGCTACACCGCGCATCTGCTGCTGGTTGTTGCCGTTGATCACCGCCAGCGACAGCGGGCCATCGCCCTGCAGCTGAACGGTAATATCGCCGGCGAACTTCAGCGTGGCGGTCAGCAGGCTGGTGGCAACCAGCAGTTCCGCCAGCACGGTTTTCACCGGCTGCGGGTAGCTATGGTTGGTCAGAATCTGTTCTAAAGTTTCTGAAACGGTTACCAGCTCACCGCGTACGGCATAGTTTTCAAACAGATAGCGGTGTAATTGATCGTGTTGAGTCATAATCATCTCTCTTGCGGGCCACAGTTATTCACTATCGCCGTGTTTAAATCTCATCAGGTCGCGGCGCTCTTTCTTATCCGGTCGCCTGTCGGGATGCGGCATGGTTAACGCGTTCATCTTCCGCGCCAGCGCCATTTTCTCGCGTTTCTCGATGCTCTCCGCCGTCTCTTCATAAAGCGCGACGGCTTCACTGGCGGGTCTGCGCTGTTCGGTAATGCCCTTTACCACGATGGTTCGTTCGTCATTACCCTGGCGAAGCAGCAGGGTCGCGTTCAGCTCGACCACTTTGCCCGGCTTACTGCGTTGTCCGTTATAGTGCACCTTGCCGCCTTCAATCATCTCGCGCGCCAGCGCACGGGTTTTATAAATGCGGGCCGCCCACAGCCATTTGTCCAGCCTGACGGCTTCGACGGGTTTTTCTTTCATGGCCTCTCCTGTTATAGGGTCAGCGAGGGGATCAGATGCCGGTAGTCATTCAACCCCGGATGGCGAGCGTAGCTTTTTTCCGCCAGCCCGGAATCGGGGTTGGTGATACCGAGGCAATAGCGGATGCCGTACTCCGCCGCCGCGTCCAGAATCGCCTCGTTATCGTCGACGAAGAGCGTATTACGCGCGTCGAAGCCGGTTTCTTCAGCCACGGCGTGCCACAGCCGCTGATCTTCTTTCGGATAACCAAATGTGTGGGTGGAAAGCAATAAATCAAGGTGTGCATCCAGCCCGGTGTGCTTTAGCTTCACCGCCAGATTATGCGGATGGGCGTTGGTCAGCAAAATCCGCCGTTTGCCGCTGTTTTTTAGCGCCTCGAGGAACGGCACGGTATCTTCACGCAGCGCGGCCCTTGGCCCCTGCTCGCTGGTCATCGCGCAAATATCCAAACCCAGGCGCTCGCTCCAGTAGTCCAGGCAGTACCAGTTTAGCGTATGTTGCACCGCGTGGTACTCCTGGCGCATTGCGTCCCTGGCTTCCTGCAGGTTGAGACCCCGCGAGGCGCCCCAGGTTTCCGGCACCAGTTTTTGCCAGAAGTAGTTGTCGAAGGCGAGGTCGAGCAGCGTGCCGTCCATATCCAGCAGAACGGTATCAACCTCCTGCCAGGCGATATCAAAATGCATGGTGAGTCTCCAGCGAGGGGGAAATTGCGCGACAGGGTATCATACCCGGTCGCGCAGAAAATTATTCTTGCGGTTCCGGCGAGGAAAGGAGATCCGGATTCAGGCAGCTTTCGTAGTATTTCTGAATCTCTTCCTGACGCTGGCGATGGCGCTGATAGCGACGAAAAGCCTGGAGGCCGTGATACGCCGTGCAGCCCAGCATGGTCAGCAGCAGCAGAGTGGTGCCGAGATAGCGCCACAGACCGGTGCGATCGGGAATACGATGCAGGTTGATATGTTGCGTCCCGTTGGCATCGGTATAAAGATTGGTGACGATGCCTTCTGCCTGGAACGGCGTGTGCATTAACATGCCCGCCAGGCGCTGCAGTTCGCTCCACTGCTGGTGTGCAGGGAAGTCGTATAACCCGGTGCCTGGCCATGGCTGATTCACCAGGTCGCTGCCTTCATCGCTGGCAATCAGGAAACCGCCGGGCGCCGGGCTATTCAGCGCCTGCGCCGCGCGCGAGGTTTCACGGCTGATGAACGGGGCGGTGGAGGTGGTGACCAGATTCTCCAGCGACTCCGCGCTTACCGGGCGTAACAGGACGTTGACGCCATCCAGCTTACCCGCGTTTGCGCGTTTGGTCAGGGTTTCCCAGTTGCGGGTATTACCGAGGTTAACCAGCGCATTCTTCAAACGAACGCAATCGTCTTTCGCAGAGCACAGGTCGTTAGTTTTGGTGACGATATCGCCAAAGTCATCCAGCAGCACCATGCCTGACTTCTGAATGGCGGAACGCAGCGCCGGGCTGACGCGCGAATCGTCATCGGATTCGGGATGGAGCTGGCGCTGAACTGTCTGCATCAGGGCGGTGGCTTTACTGACGATATCTGACTCCGGCAGCGGCAGGGGAGGGGCATCATTCCAGACGATTTGTGAACAATCGAACGGCATAAACGGCGAGTTCTCTTTTGCCGTCCAGGCGCCCGGCGAGTGGATGTTGCACATTCCAGTGCCTTTCAGGCGCAGCGTGTCGCCGATGCGAATCTTTGACTTCTCCAGCTGGGCAACCGTCGTGGCTTCGATAGTTTGTGCGCCCTTGAGCCATGAAAGGGTGAATTTAAAGGGCATATTCAGCGGTACGCTGGCCCACAGCATCACGACGACCAGCAGCGCGCCCAGGGCGATAATCGCGCTGCGGAGCCAGTACTGAAGCGGGAAGTTTTTGACCTCATCATGCAGCGACAGGAAGCGCCCCTGGCGGACAACGTGGCGGCTAAGATAGATGTCGATATCCGTTTGTTGGCCGAGGTCCTGCGCGATCCACGGCTGCCAGTGGCGCGGGTAGATAAGATCGATAATGCCGAGGGAAATATTATTGATATGTTCCTGGTCGTTTTCACCAAACAGCCCCCAGCGTTTAGGCATGCCGCGCAGGCAGTGAATTTCCCGCAACGATGTTTTACGTGGGGGGGCGTAAATACCCCATATGCCCGCAAGCAGGAGAAGCAACCCGCCGCCCAGTAGCCAGGGGGAAAAAACGTTGGGAGTCATCAGGCTGCAATAAAACAGCAGGAAACCGGTGACCACCAGGATGGCTTCGCGCAGACCGTCAGGGCGGCTAAGCGCGTACTCTTCAGGGGTTTCCGGGCGGATGTTCAGCAGCTCAATTTGTTCGCTCTCTTCTCCGCGGATGGAAGCCTGAGGCACGGAGGATTTTTCAAGCGCCAACCCTCGGGACTCGTGCGGGTAGTCGCTGAGAGTTTGCCCGTTGAGAGCAATCACCAGCGGCAGGCTATCGGTGGAGATTAATTCGACGCTGTTTTCATCATTGATGTGTTGTTCCCAGAAGGGGGGAAGATGAATTTCAACGGAATCAAGGAAGTAGCGCCATTTGTTGAGGTCGTCGGTGGTGATGCCGTAACGAGTGATGGCTCGGGTGACGCTATAAACGGTGCCACTCTGTTCGTTCAGGGTCAGGTTTACCGGCGCGCTGCTGGCGCCTGATGCCGGCAGCTGCTGGTTGCGGCTGAGACGGTCGAGGTATTTTTCTACGGCGCTGCGCTCTTCATCGGAAAGCTTGCGCGTCGCGGCATCGCTAAAGGCCTGCAGCAGCGGCAGGCGACGACGTCTTGCATGCGTGCGATACCACCACCCGATAATCAATGCGCAGATTAGCAGAGCTATCAAAAATATCAGAAAGGTGCCCATGCCCATCCCATCATAGTTATTCTTTTCTTACTGGTATCGTCGGTTGCCATTCATCAATGGAGGTAAAACAGCCGTCGCAATCGGCACTCTGTTAAAGCGGGAACATCTCTTATGCAAAGCAGCAGCATACAACCTTATCAAAAACGTTAAAATCCAGGAATCAGTATATTCTCAAATACTATTCAACCTATTGACTTTTTAGTCATTGTGATAATCGGGCTCGGGACGGGAAAGTTGCAACTATGTAAATTAGTAGCGATTAGGATTGCCGAAACCGTGCTGCGTATCGCACAATGGCCGCTGTAATCACAGCATAGACCGATGACAATGAGCAAATCATTACAAAAACCCACTATTCTCAACGTTGAAACAGTCGCGCGCTCGCGCCTTTTTAATGTTGAAAGCGTGGACCTCGAGTTCAGCAACGGCGTGCGCCGAGTGTATGAACGGATGCGGCCTTCTACCCGTGAAGCCGTGATGATTGTGCCGATTGTCGATGACCATATAATCTTGATTCGCGAATACGCTGTCGGTACGGAATCCTATGAACTGGGCTTCTCAAAAGGCCTGATCGATCCGGGTGAAAGCGTACTGGAGGCCGCCAACCGAGAGCTAAAAGAAGAGGTCGGCTTTGGCGCGCAAAAACTGACGTTTTTGAAAAAGCTGAGCATGGCCCCCTCCTACTTCTCCAGCAAGATGAACATTCTGGTGGCGGAAGATCTTTATCCGGAATCGCTGCCCGGCGACGAGCCCGAGCCGCTGCCCCAGGTTCGCTGGCCGCTGTCGCAGCTGATGACGCTGCTTGATGAAGAAGACTTTAACGAAGCGCGTAACGTTAGCGCGCTGTTCCTGCTGCGCGAATGGCTGCAGGCTCAGGGGCGGCTGTAGCGTCACTCCCGGATAACGAAAAATGCCCCGCGGCTGCCTCACGGCGCCGTTGCGGTAGGTCGTGGTAAAGGCGCCAGCCGTGGCACGATATCTACAACCGGTTTTCCGTCAGCCAAAAAAAAGCGCCCGCAGGCGCTTTTTTTGTCAGAACAGTTCGTGGGTTTCCCCACCGCCATCGGTAATGGTGGTGCCGACTTCATGAACCGCCTGCTGGGTAGGCTGAGTGCCCTCAATAAAGTACTCAGCGCGGCTGTTACCGCCGCTGGCCAACTGACCGGTACTGCGGTCAATGTTGACCGTAATAATACCCGGCGGCGGCGTAAGCGGTTCTTCCGGTACGCCTTGCAGCACGTTTTTCATAAAGTCATCCCAGGCCGGCTGAGCGCTTTTGGCGCCGCCTTCATAGCCCGATATCTGATCTTTGATTGCCCCGGAGGCAGTGGTGCGGCCAAGGTCGCGACGGTGGTCATCGAAGCCGATCCATACCGACGTCACCACGCCAGGGCCGTAGCCCGAGAACCACGCATCTTTTGAACTGTTGGTGGTCCCGGTTTTGCCGCCGATATCGTGACGCTGCAGATCGCGTCCCGCTCGCCAGCCGGTGCCCATCCAGCCCGGTTCGCCGAAGATGTTAGTGTTCAGGGCGCTTTTAATCAGGAACGCCAGCGGGGTGTTGATCACGTGCGGCGCATACTCCGGTGCGCCACTTTGCGCCACCAGCGACTGGTTCGCCTGCGCCAGCTGCGGCTGCGGAGGAACGCCGGGGTTTTGCGGGTCCTGAGAGGTCGCTACGTCCTCAACGTCTTTGTTCTCGAGCACATCGGACTTCGGCGTATCGCCATAAATCACCGGAATATTGCACTGCGGGCAGGCAATTTTTGGCCGCTCTTCAAAAATGACGCCGCCCTGATCGTTCTCGATTTTGCTGATGAAATAAGGGCTGACCAGGAAACCGCCGTTAGCCATCACCGAATAGCCGCGAGCAACCTGAAGCGGGGTGAAAGACGCGGAGCCCAGCGCCAGCGATTCTGTCCGCACGATGTTCTGCGCCGGGAGGCCGAAGCGCTGAAGATACTCTGCCGCGTAGTCCACGCCCATGGCCCGCATCGCGCGAACCATGACAACGTTCTTTGATTGACCCAGCCCCTGACGCAGGCGGATAGGGCCCGCATACTGCGGCGGGGAGTTTTTTGGCCGCCAGTCGGAGCCGGAGCCGGCATCCCAGCGGGAAATCGGCACATCGTTGAGCATGCTCGCCAGCGTTAAGCCTTTATCCATTGCCGCTGTGTAGAGGAACGGCTTAATGTTAGAACCGACCTGGCGCAGCGCCTGAGTCGCGCGGTTGAACTTGCTCTGGTTGAAATCGAAGCCGCCGACCAGCGCAATGATCGCCCCGTTTTGCGGGTTGATCGATACCAGCGCCGAGTTGACATCAGGCACCTGCGATAGCCACCAGCTGCTACCCACCTGGCGGACCCACACCTGCTGCCCGGCCTGCACCACATCGTTCACTTTACGCGGCGTGGCGCCCTGTTGGGTATCAGAGATAAACCGACGTGCCCAGCGGACGCCTTCCATATTCAGCGACACCGAGGTGCCGTTGCTCATGAGTGCGACGGCTTCCTGCGGGCTTGCCGAAGTGACTACCGCCGGAGAGAGCGGTCCGGTACTCGGGGTTTTTTTCAGGGTATCGAGGATTTTCTGGTTATCCCACGGCGTTTCGCCCACCTTCCACAGCACCTTTTCCGGGCCGCGATAGCCGTGGCGCATGTCGTAATCCAGCACGTTATTCCGCACCGCCTGCTGGGCTGCCTGCTGATTTTTACGGGTAATGGTGGTGTAGACGCGATAACCGTCTTCATAAGCCTGCTCGCCGTAGCGGCTGACCATTTCCTGACGCACCATTTCGCTAAGATACGGGGAGGAGAAGGCGATTTCCGGCGTATGGTAGCTGGCGTCAATCGTCTGGCTACGCGCCTGATCGTACTGCGACTGCGTGATGTAGCCTTCGCTCAGCATCCGTGAGAGAACAACGTTGCGGCGGGCGGTTGCGCGATCCATGGAGTAGAGCGGGTTAAACGTCGACGGCGCTTTAGGCAGGCCCGCAATGACCGCCATTTCGCTCAGCGTAAGCTGATCGACGGATTTCCCAAAATAGACCTGCGCGGCCGCGCCGACGCCGTAGGCGCGGTAGCCAAGATAGATTTTGTTCAGGTACAGCTCAAGGATTTCATCTTTATTGAGCAACTGCTCGATGCGGATCGCGAGGAAGGCTTCTTTCACCTTACGCATCAGCGTCTTCTCAGGGCTCAGGAAGAAGTTGCGCGCCAGCTGCTGAGTAATCGTACTGGCGCCCTGCGAGGCGTGGCCGGAGAACATCGCGACGCTGGCCGCGCGGAAAATTCCGACCGGGTCAACGCCATGATGCTCATAAAAACGGCTATCTTCGGTGGCGATAAACGCTTTTATCAGCTCAGGCGGCATTTGCTGCAGCGTGACGGGAATACGGCGTTTTTCGCCATATTGCGCAATCAGCTCGCCATCCGCGCTATAGACCTGCATCGGGATCTGCAGGCGCACATCCTTCAGGGTTGCGACGTCGGGGAGCTGCGGCTCTATATATTTATAGAGACCAAAAATCGAGCCTGCTCCCAGCAGTACGCAACAGACTGCAAGGATAAAAAGATACTTTACGAACTTCACCGGAGATTTCTCATTTAGTTTTCATTGGGCAGTTTATAAACAAACGCGCAGTAGTATAAAGGCAAGCCTGGAGCATTGATATAGCGAAGCATATCGGCGGATAAGGAGATCGTAGGCATGGCTTTTAGAAACTGGCGCATAGGAATGCATATTCAGCAGGACCATATTGCTATCGTCGCGTTATTACTCGAGCGTTCACGCTGGGCGCTACGTCGCTGGTGGAGTATCCCGCTGATGCCCGGCACCGTGCGGCAGGGCATCGTGGTAGACGTTGAGTCGCTGGCCCGCCAGCTGCAGCCCTGGCGGCGGGAGCTGCCTTTGCAGCATCAGGCGTGTATTGCCTTCCCGGCGGCGCGAACGCTGCAAAAGCAGCTTCCGCGCCCGCAGATTTCATTACGAGAAAGCGAGCAGGCGACCTGGATCGCCAGCGCGATGGCGCAGCAGCTGGAAATGCCCGCGTCATCGCTCTGCGTCGATTATGTGGACGCCAGAGCGGCCGATGGCTGGCGGGTCACCGCCGCGCAGCGCCTGGATATTAACGTCCTCGGCCAGCTGGCGAGCCGCCTTAAGCTGAAGGTGGTCGGAATTGTGCCGGACGCCAGCGCGCTTGGCGCCTTTTTCCCCTGGCTGCCCGTCGAGGTTCAGGGGCTGGCGTGGCGTGACGAAACGAGCTGGCTTTGGGCGACCGCCGATAGCTGGGGATGCTGTCCATGCAGCGACGTACCCTCTTTTCCCGGCCTGGTTTCCCGGGTGAACGCCGGAGAGTTTCGCCTTTGCACCTCTGCCTCGCTCGACGGGCAGAATTTTGACGCATGGAGCGCCATTCATCGCCTGCAGCCCCCGCTCCCGGCCCGTGGCGATAGCTTTACCGTTGCCCTCGGCCTGGCGCTGGGAGCGGGTCAGTCATGAGCCACATCGTTAACTTCCTTCCCTGGCGCGAAACGCGTCGACGGCAACGTCTGCGGATGGCAGGACTGCTGATTGTGGGTTTGCTGCTTATTCTGCTTGCGGCGATCCTCGCCTCACAGCTCAACAAACGGGCCAGCCACTCGCTTGAAACGGCGAGGATAAGCGCTGACGACCTGCTTTATAGCGCATTACAGCAGCGTGAACGCGCCATGCGCCAGCGCCTGCAGCAGCAGGAACAACGGCGCCTGCGCTATCTGCGGCGCGAGAGAACCGCCGCCTGGCAGCCAACGTTACAGGCGATAGCGTCGCGTATGCCGGAGCACGCCTGGTTAACGCTGCTGGAATACCGACAGAATACCCTGGTACTGAGCGGACTCACGTTGCATCTAAAGGGGCTGGCTGAGCTTGAAAAGGCGCTGGGGAGCGTTGCCGGCTTGCGTCCGCCAAAGGCGGGAGAAACGCACCGCGACAGCGAAGGGCGCTGGTTATTTCACTTTTCCATGGCCGAAGAGGACGACAATGCAGTGGGACGTTGAATGTTGGCTGACGGGGCGCAAATATCTGTTCATGATATCCGCCGCTCTGGTCCTCATCGCCGTAATCGGGTTCTGGCTACTGCTGCCTCTCCAGGCAGAAACGTCGGCGGGGCGCTCGCCGCAGGTACAGGCGCAGTGGCGAAAACTGCTGCCGCTGCGTAGCGCTTTACAGACCGCCGGGATGGAGGAAGGTGCGACCCAGGTTTTTACGCCTATTGATCTTCCGATTGCCGGGGCGACGCTTATCGCCTGGCGGCCAGGGGGCTCCGCAGGCGAGATGCAGCTGGCGGTTGACTGGCAAGCGGTGCCCGCGCTCTTTTCCTGGCTGGCTCGCTGCGGGATGCGCGCTACGGCTTTCTCCCTGCAGCCGGAAAAGCAGGCGTTACGGTTGACCCTGCATCTGGAGGCGGAAGATGCGCCTTAAATGGTGGTGCTGGCTGCTGTTCCCGCTCCCGCTGCTGGCTGAAGAGCGCGATCCGTTTCAGCCCCCGGTGGACCGCTGCCGGACGGCGCAGCTTAGCCAGTGGCGCTACGGCGGTGCTATCGGCGATTCGCTGGCGCTTATGGGGATCGTGCAGGATAGCGCCGGGAAATGGCGTCGCGTGAGGGCGGAGGCGATTTTGCCCACGGGCTGGCGGGTGACGCGCCTGACGCCAGAGAAAATGACAATATCAACCGGTCCTGGGTGTGAACCCGCACAGTGGGTCTGGCTGCGAAAGGGAATAAAGAATAATGCGATGGACAAGCCTGCTGTTTCTGCTCCTGCCGCTGATGGTCGTCGCGGCCAAAAAGGATCTTCCCGTGTCGCTGGTCGTCGATGATGCGCCGGTGTCCCAGGTACTGCAAACGCTGGCGGAGCTGAAGCAAAAAAATCTCGTGGTGGCTCCTGACGTCAGCGGTACGGTATCTCTTCATCTGAAGGAGGTGCCCTGGTTACAGGCGCTGCGCTCGGTTATCGACAGCGCCGGTCTGGCCCTGACTCAGCAAGGTTCGGTCCTGTACGTGCACACTCAGGCGTGGCAAAAGGCGCAGCGGCTGCAGCTGGAAGCGGAAAAAGCAAAGCGCCTGCAGAATCTTCCTTTGCAGGGACATAGCGTGACCTTGCATTATGCGGATGCAGAAGATTTAGCGAAGGCGGGTGAAAAACTGCTCAGCGCTCGCGGGCATATGATGGTCGATAAGCGAACCAACCGCCTGTTGATTCGTGATGATGCCCGGCACCTCCCGGCGTTAAAAGCGTGGGCCCAGGAAATGGATGTGCCCGTCGGCCAGGTTGAGCTGGCGGCGCACATCGTCTCAATAAGCGAAACCAGCCTGCGCGAACTAGGCGTTAAGTGGAGCCTGGCCGACGCCAGCAGCCCGCCGGGCTCCGGTAAATTAACCACCTTGAGCAGCAACCTGGCGGTAGGGGATGCCAGCACGAGGGCCGGGTTTAACATCGGCCGTATCAGCGGGCGGCTTCTGGAGCTGGAACTTTCCGCGCTTGAGCAGAAGCAGCAGGTGGACATTATCGCCAGCCCTCGGCTGTTGGCTTCCCATATGCAGCCCGCCAGCATTAAGCAGGGCAGCGAGATACCTTATCAGGTCTCCAGCGGCGAAAGCGGGGCGACCTCCGTTGAGTTTAAAGAGGCGGTGCTGGGGATGGAGGTGACGCCGACGGTGCTGCATCACGATCGCGTGCGTTTAAAACTCAGGATTAGCGAAAATACGCCGGGCCAGGTGCTCAAACAGGAAAATGGTGAAGCGCTGGCTATCGATAAACAAGAAATAGAAACGCAGGTTGAAATGAAAAGCGGCGAGACCCTGGCGTTAGGGGGGATCTTTGCGCAGAAAAATAAAACGTCTCGCGATGGTATTCCTCTCCTTAGCGACATCCCCTGGCTTGGTCAGTTATTTCGCCGTGACGGTAAGGATAACGAACGACGTGAACTGGTTGTCTTCATCACTCCACGTATTCTGGCAGTGCATTAAGCGGGTTTTTCATGCTAAACACGTTTCAGGTGTTTGACGTGAGGACGGATTTAGCATACAAGGGGTACCGATTTGAGAGTCGGGTACGACATCAATCCTCCCTTTCTTGTCCGGTGATTTATTCTGTTGCCAAACCAGCCGGAGTATTGAGATAATTTTTAGTCTGACTCTCGCTCTAATTGCATATGAGGTTTCAGTTCATGTCCTGCTGCGCTGGGTGTCTGCGAAGCGGGTTTACCATTAACGAATAGTCTTAGTAGTACCGAAAAAATGGCAGAGAAACGCAATATCTTTCTGGTTGGGCCTATGGGTGCCGGCAAAAGCACTATTGGGCGCCAGTTAGCCCAACAGCTCAACATGGAATTTTACGATTCCGATCAAGAAATTGAGAAACGCACTGGCGCAGATGTGGGTTGGGTCTTTGATGTAGAAGGCGAAGACGGCTTCCGCGACCGTGAAGAAAAAATCATCAATGAGTTGACGGAAAAACAGGGAATCGTGCTGGCAACCGGCGGTGGCTCTGTAAAATCCCGTGAAACGCGTAACCGTCTCTCCGCCCGCGGCGTGGTGGTCTACCTGGAAACAACTATCGAAAAGCAGCTTGCCCGTACGCAGCGCGATAAAAAGCGTCCTTTGCTGCAGGTTGATGCTCCGCCTCGCGAAGTACTGGAAGCGCTGGCGGATGAACGCAATCCGCTGTACGAAGAGATTGCAGATGTCACTATCCGCACTGACGATCAAAGCGCGAAAGTGGTAGCAAACCAGATTATTCATATGCTGGAAAGCAACTGATTCTGGCTTAATAAAGTGCGTCAGAGTAAAAGCAACTGAGGTGGACGTCGCGTTATGGAGAGGCTTACTGTAACCCTCGGGGAACGTAGTTACCCGATTACCATCGCGGCTGGTTTGTTTAACGATCCAGCTTCCTTCCTGCCACTGAAATCAGGCGACCAGGTCATGCTGGTCACCAATGAAACGCTGGCGCCGCTTTATCTGGATACCGTACGCTCCGTACTTGAGCAAGCGGGCGTAAAAGTCGATAGCGTGATTCTTCCCGACGGCGAGCAGTTTAAAAGCCTGGCGGTGATGGATACCGTTTTTACCGCGCTATTGCAAAAACCACACGGCCGCGACACGACGTTAGTGGCGCTCGGCGGTGGGGTGATTGGTGATTTAACGGGATTTGCAGCGGCCAGCTACCAGCGTGGCGTGCGCTTTATTCAGGTTCCTACCACTCTGCTGTCGCAGGTGGATTCTTCGGTCGGCGGCAAAACGGCCGTCAACCATCCTCTCGGCAAAAACATGATTGGCGCCTTCTGGCAGCCGGTTTCTGTTGTTGTCGATCTTAACTGTCTCAAAACGCTGCCGAAGCGTGAGCTCTCTTCCGGCCTGGCTGAAGTGATCAAGTACGGCGTTATTCTTGACGGCGAATTTTTCGACTGGCTGGAAAATAATATTGATGCATTGCTGGCGCTGGATGAAAAAGCGATGGCGTACTGTATCCGTCGCTGCTGTGAGCTGAAAGCTGAAGTTGTCGCCGCCGACGAGCGCGAAACCGGGTTACGTGCTTTACTCAATCTTGGCCATACTTTTGGTCATGCTATCGAAGCTGAGATGGGCTACGGTAACTGGTTACATGGTGAAGCGGTCGCTGCCGGTATGGTGATGGCGGCGCGTGCATCCGAACGTCTGGGGCGGTTTAATCCGCAGGATACGCAGCGCATTATTCATCTGCTGCAGCGTGCTGGCTTGCCGGTAAGTGGCCCGCAGGAGATGGCAGCAGAGGCGTATTTGCCCCATATGATGCGTGATAAAAAGGTGCTGGCGGGCGAGATGCGGCTGGTGCTACCCCTCGCGATAGGGAAGAGCGAGATACGCGGCGGAGTCCCGCATGATGTTGTTCTTGGCGCGATTGCTGATACTCAGCAGGCGCAACAATAAGAAGGTCTGGCCGCGTTCGCGCGGCGTTATCATTTCGGGTGACGTGCAATAGTCGTGAGCATAAGCCTTTTAGTGGGGTGTTAAATGGATGAATTAAAACCAGAAGACGATATGAAAGCCGATCGCAGCGATCGTCGTACTGGTCGTTCTCGTCAGTCTTCAGAGCGTGATGCCGATCCGCAAATCAATTTTGATGATGTCGAACTTGATGATGCTGACGATGGTCGCCCGACGCGCGGCAGCAAAGCACGCCGTGAGCGCGATGAAGAACAGTATGAAGAGTACGAAGAAGAAGTAGAGTCTGACGAAGACGATGACGAAGAGCGTCAGGTTGAGCGTCGTCCTCGTAAGCGTAAGAAGGCGCCTGCGAAACCGGCTTCCCGTCAGTACATCATGATGGGCGTGGGGATCCTCGTTCTGCTGCTGCTGATCGTTGGCGTGGGTTCCGCGCTGAAATCACCATCCTCATCCAGCGAGCAAACGGCTTCCGGCGAGAAGAGCATCAACCTGTCCGGCGAGCAGGACAATAATAATACCCAGCCTGCTGCTCAGGATTCATCAGCGGCAAACAACGCGCAGCCGCAGGATGTTTCTCTGCCGCCTATCGCGTCTAACCCGACTCAAGGTCAGGCGACGGCTGAACCCCAAGGCCAGCAGCGCGTTGAGGTTCAGGGCGATCTGAACAATGCGCTGACCCAGCAGCAGGGTCAGATTGATAGCGCGGTCGCGAATTCTACTCTGCCAACTGAACCAGCCACCGTTGCGCCAGTGCGCAATGGCACCGCGGCCCCGCGCCAGGCGACGACAGAGCGTCAGACGGCGGCGACACCGCGCCCGGCGGAGCGTAAGCATACGGTTATCGAACCGAAACCGCAGGCCACGGCGAAAGCGCCGACCCAGCCGAAGCCGGCAGCGGTCCAGCCTAAGCGTGTCGAAAACGTCGCGACCACGACGCCGGCAGCCGCGCAGCCGACTAAGCCTGCCGCAACTGCCCAGGCCAAACCAGCCGCGACTACCGCGCCTGCTGCGACCGCGACCACCGCGCCAGCAGCAACTGCCGCTGCCGCTCCGGCTGCTACGGCCGCTGCGGGTAAAAGTGCGGGTGACGTCAGTTCGATGAAGTCTGCGCCGTCCGGTCACTACACGCTGCAGCTCAGCAGCTCTTCTAACTACAACAACCTCAACAGTTGGGCGAAGAAAGAGAAGCTGGAAAAATATGTTGTCTATGAGACTACGCGTAACGGTCAGCCCTGGTATGTCCTGGTGAGCGGCATCTACGCTTCGAAAGATGAAGCGAAACGTGCTGTTGCTACGCTGCCAGCAGATGTACAGGCAAAAAATCCGTGGGCAAAACCGCTGCATCAGGTTCAGTCTGACCTGAAATAATGCCGCAGTGTAGTCTGAAGCGCAGGATGCTGTCGGAGCTTTCTCCACAGCCGGAGAATGTGTAATTAGTTAGGCAGCATGAAAAAGAATCGCGCTTTTCTGAAATGGGCAGGGGGTAAATACCCCCTGCTTGACGATATTAAGAAGCATCTGCCGCAGGGCGACTGCTTGATTGAGCCTTTTGTGGGCGCCGGGTCGGTATTTCTGAATACCGACTTTTCTCGTTATATCCTCGCTGATATCAATAGTGATTTGATTAGTCTGTATAACATCGTCAAGCTGCGTACCGATGACTATGTTACGGCGGCGCGTGAGATGTTTACGCCAGAGAACAACGTCGCAGAGCAGTATTATCGGTTCCGTGATGAGTTCAACCAGAGTCAGGAGCCGCTGCGTCGCGCGGTGCTGTTCCTGTATCTGAATCGTCATGGCTACAATGGCCTGTGTCGCTACAATCTGCGCGGTGAGTTTAACGTGCCGTTTGGTCGCTATAAGAAGCCCTATTTTCCCGAAGCTGAGCTGTATCATTTCGCGGAGAAGGCGCAGCATGCAGAGTTTCATTGTGAATCTTATGAAGAGTGCATGAAGCGGGCAGATAATCGCTCCGTTGTTTACTGCGATCCGCCCTATGCGCCGCTGTCATCAACGGCGAATTTTACGGCTTATCATACGAATAGCTTTAGCCAGGAGCAGCAGGAGCTGCTGGCCAAAAAGGCGGAATCGCTGATGAAAAAGCGCATTCCAGTGCTGATTTCAAACCATCGCACGCCGCTCACTGAGGAGTGGTACAAAAACGCCGCTGAGACGCATATTGTGAAGGTTCGACGCAGCATCAGCAGCAACGGTGGTACACGTAAGAAGGTGGACGAGCTTCTGGCTCTGTACCGTCCGCCCAAGACCAAATAAATTTCAAGGAGATGCGGATGAAGCAGTATTTGATTGCCCCTTCGATTCTGTCGGCTGATTTTGCCCGTCTGGGCGAGGATACCGCCAATGCGTTGGCTGCGGGTGCGGATGTTGTGCACTTTGACGTGATGGACAACCACTACGTGCCGAATCTGACCATTGGTCCGATGGTGCTTAAATCACTGCGAAATTACGGTATCACCGCGCCGATTGATGTGCATTTGATGGTCAAGCCCGTTGACCGCATCGTTCCTGATTTTGCCGCCGCGGGCGCCAGCATCATTACTTTCCATCCGGAAGCTTCTGAACACGTTGACCGCACGCTGCAGCTTATCAAAGAGCACGGCTGTAAAGCCGGTCTGGTGTTTAACCCGGCCACTTCCCTGAGCTACCTCGACTACGTGATGGATAAGCTGGATGTCATCCTGCTGATGTCCGTCAACCCAGGCTTTGGCGGTCAGTCTTTTATTCCGCACACCCTGGAAAAACTGCGTGAAGTTCGTCGTCGCATTGATGAATCCGGCTACGACATCCGTCTGGAAGTCGACGGCGGCGTAAAAGTCAGCAATATCGCTGAGATTGCCGCAGCCGGTGCGGATATGTTTGTTGCCGGATCGGCCATTTTCGATCAGCCTGACTACAAAAAAGTGGTCGATCAAATGCGTAGCGAATTAGCAAAGGTTAGCCATGGATAAGTTACAAAATATTCGCGGCGTGGCGTTCGATCTCGACGGGACGCTGGTAGACAGCGCGCCGGGATTGACTGCTGCCGTTGATAACGCCCTGTATGCGCTGGAACTGCCGATGGCGGGCGAAGAGCGCGTCGTGACCTGGATTGGCAACGGCGCTGACGTTCTGATCCAGCGGGCTCTGACCTGGGCCCGTCAGGAGCGCGCGGCGCTGAGAGCGGCGCAGGGTAAACCTTCCGTCGATCATGACGATATCCCGCAGGCTGAACAGCAGGCCATTTTGCGCAAGCTGTTCGACCGCTACTATGGCGAAGTGGCGGAAGAGGGGAGCTTTTTGTTTCCCGCCGTTGCCGATACGCTGGGCGCGCTGCACGCAAAGGGTCTGCCGCTGGCGCTGGTAACCAATAAACCGACGCCGTTTGTCGCGCCGATTCTGGCGTCGCTGGATATCGCGAAATATTTTACCGTTGTTATCGGCGGCGATGATGTAAAAAACAAAAAACCGCACCCGGAACCGCTGCTTCTGGTCGCGGAGAAACTGGGGCTGGCACCCGCGGAGCTGCTGTTCGTTGGCGACTCGCGCAACGATATTCAGGCCGCGAAGGCCGCGGGCTGCAGCTCGATCGGCCTGACCTACGGCTACAACTACGGCGAGCCGATTTCGCTGAGCGAGCCGGATTATATCTTTGACCAATTTAATGAACTCTTGCCCGCTTTCGGGCTACCGTACAGTGAAACTCAGGAATAAAAAATGACTAAGCCCATCGTTTTTAGTGGCGCACAGCCCTCCGGTGAATTGACCATTGGCAACTATATGGGTGCGCTGCGTCAGTGGGTAAACATGCAGGACGATTACCACTGCATTTACTGCATCGTTGACCAGCACGCGATTACCGTTCGTCAGGACCCGCAGCAGCTGCGTAAGGCCACGCTGGACACCCTGGCGCTGTATCTGGCGTGCGGTATCGACCCGCAAAAAAGCACCATCTTCGTTCAGTCCCACGTGCCGGAGCACGCGCAGCTCGGCTGGGCGCTGAACTGCTACACCTATTTCGGCGAACTGAGCCGTATGACCCAGTTTAAAGACAAGTCATCGCGCTATGCGGAAAACATTAACGCCGGTCTGTTTGACTATCCGGTACTGATGGCTGCCGACATTCTGCTGTATCAGACTAACCTGGTCCCGGTTGGCGAAGACCAGAAACAGCACCTGGAGCTGAGTCGCGATGTCGCCCAGCGTTTCAACGCTATCTACGGCGACGTGTTTAAAGTGCCGGAACCGTTTATTCCAAAATCCGGCGCGCGCGTGATGTCGCTGCTGGAGCCGACCAAAAAGATGTCCAAGTCAGATGATAACCGCAACAACGTTATCGGCCTGCTGGAAGACCCGAAATCTGTGGTGAAGAAGATCAAACGCGCGGTCACCGACTCCGACGAGCCGCCGGTTGTTCGCTACGACATCCAGAACAAAGCGGGCGTCTCCAACCTGCTGGATATCCTCTCTGCCGTTACCGGTCAGAGCATTCCAGAGCTGGAGCAGCATTTTGAAGGCAAAATGTACGGTCACCTGAAGGGCGAAGTGGCTGAAGCCGTTTCCGGCATGCTGACCGAACTGCAGGAGCGCTATCACCGATTCCGCGGTGATGAAGCATTCCTCAATCAGGTCATGAAAGAGGGTGCAGAGAAAGCCAGCGCTCGCGCTTCCATTACCCTGAAAGCGGTTTACGAAGCGATTGGTTTCGTCGCTAAGCCCTGAGCAACTTGCTGGTCTCAGCGCAATAAAAAGCCGGGTGCAATGCATCCGGCTTTTTAATTTGTGAGCGGTTTTGAGCTACATCAGCGTCATTAATGGTTGGAGAACCAGTTTAGCTTATCGCGCAGGCCGACCACGCGGCCGACAATAATCAGCGCCGGGCTGGCCATTTGCTGGGCCAGAATATCCAATTGTTCTAACGTGCCGGTGACAACCTTCTGCGTTATCGCCGTTCCGTTTTCAACGATGGCTGCGGGCATATCCGCCGCCATGCCGTGGGCAATCAGTTTTTCCCGGATCGCCGGGGCCTGGTTCAGGCCCATATAAAACACCAGGGTTTGCTTTTCAACCGCCAGGTTTTCCCAGTCCAGCTCGCCGCCGGTCTTAAGGTGGCCGGTGACCAGGCGCACGCCCTGGGCAAAATCCCGGTGGGTCAGGGGAATGCCCGAGTAGGCGGAACAGCCTGAGGCCGCGGTAATTCCCGGTACAACGGAGAACGGAATACCGGCATGGCACAAGGTTTCCAGCTCTTCGCCGCCGCGGCCAAAGATAAACGGATCGCCGCCTTTCAGTCGTACAACGCGTTTCCCCCCCTGGGCTTCGCGCAGCAGAATCTGGTTAATCTCTTCCTGCGGTACGCAGTGGTAGCCCGAGCGTTTACCCACGAAGACCCGGTCGGCATCGCGGCGCACCAGATTCATGATATCGTCGGAGACCAGGCGGTCATAAACCACGACATCGGCCTGCTGTATTTGCTGCAGGCCTTTGAGGGTCAGCAGTCCGGCGTCGCCGGGGCCGGCGCCCACCAGTACCACTTCACCGCGATGATCCAGCGGTTCGGTCAGCAACTGCTCCGTGGCGTCAGCGACGGCCTGGCGGTCCTCGTTGGCCAGCGACTGCGCCAGCCTGTCGTTAACAAACAGTTTCTCCCAAAAGCGTCGGCGCTCGCCGACGGTGGCAAACTGTTTCTTTACTCTTGAGCGCAGCTGACCTGCGTAGTGGGCCAGCTGGCCTAAATGCAGCGGTAAAACTGATTCCAGCTTTTCGCGCAGCAGGCGCGCCAGAACCGGCGAGGTGCCGCCGGATGAGACGGCCACCATCAGCGGCGAGCGGTCGATAATCGACGGCATAATAAAGCTGGCCTGCTGAGGGGCGTCGACCACGTTACAAAATATTCGCCTTTCTTCCGCTGACGCGCTGACTCGTTGATTAACCGCTTCGTTGTCGGTTGCGGCAATGGCCAGCCAGCAGTTATCCAGCAGAGCAGGATTAAACTCGCCCTGAACCAGGGTCAGCATGTTTGCATCGGCCCATACCTGGAATTGCGGCACAAAATCCAGGGCATTGACCGTTAATCTGGCGCCAGCGTCCAGTAACAGGCGAGCTTTACGTTCAGCCACATCGCCGCCGCCGACTAACAGGCAGTCGCGATCGCGTAATTGGCAAAATATAGGCAAATGGTCCACGACATTCCCTCTTAATTATTGGCAGCAGCCTTAGAATCTGGCTATCAGGCTATCTTATTTATCAGGTTGAACCTGGGCAATGTTCAACCTGCCAGCACCGATTACGTCTACTGAGCCAGACTCTTAGTCTCGTTAGTTTTTTCCGGGGCGGGGCGCTCCGATTGCGGCGTAGCATACCAATAACCCAATCCCATAAATACGACACCGGACAAAGTATTGCCGAGTGTTACCCATAACAGATTGTGACCGATTCCCGCAAGCGTGTAGGCATCGCTATGATGGCCAAACCAGGAGAGGGCGAACAGCGTCATATTCGCGACGGAGTGCTCATAGCCGGACGCGATAAACGCCAGCAGACACCACCAGATAGCAATAAATTTTGCCGCGCCTTCGGTACGGATTGCCATCCAGATCGCCAGACACACCAGCCAGTTACACAGTGCGCCTTTGAAAAAGAGCGCCATCGCGGATTGGCTGGTTTTTGCCAGCGCGACGGTGTGGACGAGGCTGGTATCGACCGGCAGCAGGCTGCCGCCGCCCCAGCTATACAGCAGCGCCACGAAAACGGAACCCACAAGGTTACCCATCCAGGTTTGCGGCAGAATCGCCCACATCTGCCCCTGGCTGATGGTCCCCGCCTTCACGCCCAGGGTCAGGAACATAGTGTGGCCGGTGAACAATTCAGAGCCGGCGATAATCACCAGCGTTAACGCAATGCCAAAGGTGGCGCCCATCACCAGCGGGCGAACGGCAGGGTCGAGCAGGTTGCCGAGGGTGAATATAAGGATGATGCCGAGGCCGACGTAGGCACCCGCCATCATGGCGCTAACCCAGAAGCTGAGTGGATTATTGACCGAGAGGCGCGCAATGCGCCCGGCGTTGGCCGCGCACTTGTTTATTGTGTCCGTAAACATAGGAGTTCCTTTAGCACCTCATCCCTTGCGCTGGCTCTTGGTTAGCTGCCTTCGCGATGCAGTAGAAATGACGTTGTGCCATCAATTGAAGAAAAAAATGCAAAAAAAGGGAGGCGTTGCGCCTCCCGTAAAGTGATTAACCGCGTAGCTGCACGACGCCGTCTTTCACTCGGGCTTCATAGTGCGCCACCGAATGGCTTTCATCTTCCATACACAGGCCGTCGCGCAGGCGGAAGCGCTGCTTTTTCAGCGGACTGGCCACCCACAGTTCGCCCTGATGTTCGGCGATCAGGCCGCGAGACAGGACGCTGGATTCAAAGAACGGGTCGATATTGCTAATCGCAAACACCTGGTCTCCGTGATAGGGGCGGAAAATCGCCACCTGTTTGTCGCCTAACAGCGCGCAGACGCCGGTTTCCGGCAGGATGTCATCGAGTTTGCAGATGTTTTTCCACTGGCTCATGCGTTTTCCTCCACCAGAGTTACCGGGATACGTTCGTAGGGCGCGGCCGGGCGATGCTGTTCACGCTCAGGGACCACCTGGACGTTCGGATCGCGCTTATCGCTGTTGATGAAGTGTTTAAAGCGCACCTGGGCCGCTGGGGTGTTAACGGTTTCCGTCCACTCGCAGACTACCGCTTCACGCAGGCGGGCCATCTCTTCTTCCAGATGTTCGTTCAGGCCCAGCTTGTCGTCGATGATGACCGACTTCAGATAATCGATGCCGCCTTCCAGGTTATCCAGCCACGGTGCGGTACGGGTCAGTTTGTCGGCGGTACGGATGTAGAACATCATGAAGCGGTCGAGGTATTTCATCAGCGTTTCGCGGTCAAGATCCGCTGCCAGCAGATCCGCGTGGCGCGGCTTCATGCCGCCGTTGCCGCAGACGTAAAGGTTCCAGCCTTTCTCAGTGGCGATGATGCCGACGTCTTTACCCTGGGCTTCCGCACATTCGCGGGTACAGCCGGAGACGCCAAACTTCATTTTATGCGGCGTACGAATGCCTTTGTAGCGGTTTTCCAGCTCGACGCCGAAACCCACGCTGTCGCCTACGCCGTAGCGGCACCAGGTGCTGCCTACGCAGGTTTTCGCCATCCGCAGCGCCTTGGCATACGCGTGACCGGTTTCGAAGCCCGCGTCGATCAGCTGACGCCAGATTTCCGGCAGATCGTCTTTTTGCGCGCCGAACAGGCCGATACGCTGAGAGCCGGTGATCTTGGTGTACAGATTAAATTCGCGGGCGATACGGCCGACGGCCACCAGGCCTTCCGGCGTGATTTCGCCGCCCGCAGAGCGCGGGATAACGGAGTAGGTGCCGTCTTTCTGGATGTTGGCCAGGAAGTTGTCGTTGGTATCCTGCAGCGGGGTATGCTGTGGCTTGAGGATATATTCGTTCCAGCAGGAAGCCAGCAGCGAGCCAACGGTCGGTTTACACACTTCGCAGCCGTAGCCTTTACCGTGTTTCGCCAGCAGCTCTTCAAAGGTTTTGATGCCTTCCACCCGGATGAGGTGGAACAGTTCCTGACGGGAGTACGCAAAGTGCTCGCACAGGTTATTGTTGACTTCGATGCCCTGTTTCGCCAGTTCGGCGTTGAGCACCTGAGTCACCAGCGGGATACAGCCGCCGCAGCCGGTACCGGCTTTGGTTTCCGCTTTCAGCGCCGCCACCGTGTGGCAGCCTTTATTAATAGCGGCAATCAATGCGCCCTTGGTGACGTCAAAGCAGGAGCAAATTTGTGCGCTGTCCGGCAGTTTATCGACGCCGATGGACGGCTTACCGCTGCCCGCGTGCGCTGGGAGGATCAGCGAGTCCGGGTTTTCCGGCAGTTCGATGGCGTTCAGCACCAGCTGCAGCAGGTTGCCGTAATCGCTGGTATCGCCCACCAGCACCGCGCCGAGCAGGGTCTTGTTGTCAGGGCTGACGATAAGGCGTTTGTAGACCTCTTTGCTTTCGTCGAGGTAAACGTAGCTGCGCGCGCCCGGCGTACGACCGTGAGCGTCGCCAATACCGCCGACGTCAACGCCCAGCAGCTTCAGCTTGGCGCTAAGATCCGCGCCTTCAAAGGCGTTTTCGGTCTGGAGGATATGGTCAACGGTAACCTGAGCCATTTTGTAGCCCGGGGCGACCAGGCCGTAAACGCGGTTGTTCCAGCTGGCGCATTCACCGATGGCGTAGATATCCGGGTCAGAGGTCTGGCAGGCGTCGTTAATCACGATGCCGCCGCGCGGAGCGACTTCCAGACCGCACTGGGTGGCCAGCTTATCGCGCGGGCGGATACCGGTAGAGAAGACGATAAAGTCGACTTCCAGCTCGCTGCCGTCGGCAAAACGCATGGTTTTACGCGCTTCGGTACCTTCCTGAACGATCTCTTTGGTGTTTTTACTGGTGTGCACGCGCACGCCCATGCTTTCAATCTTGCGACGTAGCTGTTCGCCACCCATCTGATCCAGCTGTTCTGCCATCAGCATGGGCGCGAATTCAATCACGTGGGTCTCAACGCCGAGATTTTTCAGCGCGCCCGCGGCTTCGAGGCCTAACAAACCGCCGCCGACGACCGCGCCGCGTTTGCTGCGGCGGGCGCAGGCTTCAATCGCGTTAAGGTCTTCAATGGTACGATAAACAAAGCAGTCCTGGGTTTCAGAACCTTTAATCGGCGGGATCCACGGATAGGAACCGGTCGCCATAATCAGCTTGTCATAGAAAACGGTACGGCCCGCGCTGGAGTGGATAACCTTCTCCTGGCGGTTGATGGTGATGGCGCGTTCGCCGACCAGCACCTTAACGCCGTGCTTCTCGTAGAAACCTTCCCGTACCAAAGAGAGTTCTTCGGCGGTATGGTGAGAGAAGTAGGAGGAGAGGTGCACGCGGTCGTAGGCGATACGGGGTTCTTCACAGAAGACGGTAATATCGAACAGGCTGGCGTCGGATTTATCAAGAAGGTCCTCAATAAAGCGGTGGCCGACCATACCATTACCAATGATAGCGAGTCTGACTTTGCTCATTTTTGCCTCGATTTCTTTTATATTACCGCCTACCTTAACGATTCAGCCGCGACACTTATTGATGCAAATCAATTACACCTTTGCCTACTACTTAAGTGGTATGTTTATGATTTGTCAGTATTTTTATAAGTAACGGAAAACGCTGGCTTTTCCTTTTTGCTTTTTTTATGTACAAAATTAGCAACGGATACCCCCGGCGGGTTGAGTAAAACTTCAGCAACAATTACGGGAGTCATCGATATGACAGCAGCGCCGCTTTGGTTAATTGAGAACGTTCGTCTGCCCGATCGCGAAGGGTTATGGCAGATAGCGATAGACAAGGGGCGCTTCGGGGATATCACCCCTATGGGGGAGGCGCGCAAAGAGAATTTTGAAGTGCTGAACGCCCGCGGCGGACTGGCCATCCCCCCTTTTATTGAGCCGCATATCCACCTTGATACGACCCAAACCGCCGGAGAGCCGAACTGGAACCAGTCCGGGACGCTGTTTGAAGGGATTGAGCGTTGGGCGGAGCGTAAGGCTTTATTGAGCCATGAGGACGTTAAAGCCCGCGCGTGGAAGACGCTGAAGTGGCAGATCGCCAACGGCATCCAGTTTGTTCGTACCCACGTTGATGTTTCCGATCCGACGCTGACCGCGCTCAAAGCCATGCTGGAGGTAAAGCAGGAGGTCGCGCCGTGGGTAGAGCTGCAGATTGTCGCCTTCCCCCAGGAGGGCATTTTATCCTACCCCAATGGTGAGGCCCTGCTGGAAGAGGCGCTGCGTCTGGGTGCCGACGTGGTGGGCGCGATTCCGCATTTTGAATTTACGCGCGAATATGGCGTGGAATCCCTGCACATCGCTTTCCGTCTGGCGAAAAAGTATCAGCGGCCTCTGGATATCCACTGCGATGAAATTGATGATGAACAGTCGCGGTTCGTTGAAACCGTGGCGGCCCTGGCGTTAAAAGAGGGGATAGGTCCGCAAGTGACCGCCAGCCATACCACCGCGATGCACTCCTACAATGGCGCCTATACGTCACGTCTTTTTCGTTTGCTGAAGCTCTCCGGCATTAACTTCGTCGCTAACCCGCTGGTCAATATTCACCTCCAGGGACGCTTTGACGACTATCCGAAGCGTCGCGGTATCACGCGCGTGAAGGAGCTGATGGCGGCGGGCATTAACGTCTGCTTTGGCCATGACGATGTATTTGACCCCTGGTATCCACTGGGGACCGGCAATATGCTGCAGGTGCTGCACATGGGTCTGCACGTTTGCCAGATGATGGGCTATCAGCAGATTAACGAGGGACTGAAGCTGGTCACGGAAAATAGCGCGCGCACGTTTGGCCTGAGCGATTACGGTATTGCGAAGGGGAACACGGCGAATCTGGTGATTCTGCCCGCGGAAAACGGGTTTGAGGCCGTGCGTTGTCAGGTTCCGGTGCGTTGGTCAATCCGCCAGGGGAGAGTCATTGCCACCACGCAGCTGGCGCAAACCTGGGTTCAGATGGATCGGGGCGGGGAGGAGCTGTTCTTTACCCGAAATAGCCCCTTTGCCGGAACAAAGGGGCCTGAGGCTTAGTGCGATTCCGCTGCCGCGTTGTTCTGACGGTGGCGGGAGACGAAGCCGAGGATCAGACACATCACAAACACCACGGCATAGAGGCCGTTAGCGGTATGCAGCGCTGCCAGCGGACCGCTGGCGGCAACGATAGGGCCGGTCACGACGAAAGTCAGCATGGTACCCACGGTGCCGCAGGTCAGAATGAAGTTCACCAGCTTCGGCGACGACACTCGGGTTTGCTGTGAACCCAGGGTGATGATCGACGTATAGATGGCGCTGGAGAAGAAGCCGAGGGTCAGAATAAACCACGGCATATGCTCCGGCGAACCGTTGATAAACAGATACATCAGTACCGTCGCTACGCCCGCCAGCACGGTCAGAATACGCTGCAGGTCGAAGAAGCGCAGGATGAAGCTGAAAGACCACATGCCGATCATGTACGACATCCAGAAATCGCTCACCAGTTTACCCGCGTCGCCAAGACTCATGCCCAGGCCTTTGGCGTATTCCGGCACCCAGGAGATGAAGCCCAGTTGACCGAGGATGTAGCATAGCGCAGCGATGGAGAGGAACAGCACGCCGATACCCCATTTCTCTTTCACTACCGGCTGGCTATCCTGCAGGGCTTTTTTGCCCAATACCGGGAATTCGCAGCCGAAGGTCAGAATGAAAATAGCGACGTAGACCAGGCCGATGCAGGCATAAACCCAGTACCATTCGATGCTGCGCGCCAGCAGATAAGCGGCCAGCATCGGGAAGATCATCCCCGCCATGCTGAAGAAGGAGTCGGTGAACAGCAGACGCGCCCCGCGCTGACGGCCTTCATACATATGGGTGATCAGGAAGGTACCAATCGACATGGTAATCCCGCTGACCAGGCCAAGCACGAACATCGAAGCGGAAAACAGCGCCAGGCTGTGGCTGAACATTAAACCCGCGACGGCCAGAACCATCAGGATAAAGCCAAAACGCAGCTGGGTTTTCAGCGGAACAATTTCCATCAGCCAGGCGTTCAGGAAGATAGAGATCAGGATACCGGCATTAAGGAAAGTAAAGGTGTTGCTCATACTGGAAACGGGCAGATGAAAATAATCTGCGATATTTCCCATCACCATCCCGGTGACAATCACCAACGCGCCGGTCAGGGCGTAGGAGAAGAAGCTGATCCATGTGAGCTTGATACGATTGCTGTTAGTCATGACTGGCCTGTGAATAGAAATGTAAAGCGCGTTGACTCTGCGCCGGGCGGACAGATTTTATGCGTTAGCGTGATTCAAGCAAACGTTTATTCTGAAATTTATATCTTTTTGCAATTCTTAGTGTGACTCATATCACATTTATCTATTTGGCCGATCGCCAGGCCCATCGTTACAACTGTTTCAGCTAAGTAAAATTAGGTAAAAGGCTGGCCCAGGATGCAAAGGCTCTTTAGAATCAAAGCACTCGGTTTTTATTCTGCTCCGTTAAGGAATTTCCATGCTCAAATCAACTCTCGCGGCGGTGGCTGCCGTTTTCGCCATTTCAGCATTCTCCCCGGCCATGGCGGCAAAAGGGGATCCCCATGTGTTGCTGACCACGTCTGCGGGCAATATTGAGCTTGAGCTGAATAGCCAGAAAGCACCGATCTCGGTGGATAACTTCCTCAAGTACGTGAACAGCGGTTTTTATAACAACACCACTTTTCACCGGGTGATCCCGGGCTTTATGGTGCAGGGCGGCGGCTTTAACGAGCAGATGCAGCAGAAACAGCCTAATCCACCGATTAAAAACGAAGCCGACAACGGCCTGCGCAATACGCGTGGCACCATCGCCATGGCGCGTACCGCCGATCAGGACAGCGCCACCAGCCAGTTCTTTATCAATATTGCGGATAACGCCTTCCTCGATCATGGCCAGCGTGATTTTGGCTATGCGGTGTTTGGTAAAGTCGTTAAAGGTATGGACGTGGCGGATAAGATTTCTCAGGTGCCGACCCATAACGTTGGGCCGTATCAGAATGTACCGTCCAAACCTATCGTGATCCTTTCCGCAAAAGTTCTGCCGTAATCTTATTTTGCGCGGGTAACCCGTACCCGCGCAGCCCCCGCTTCCCTGCGAAATCGTTTTTTGCCGCTTATACTTGTGGCAACTGCGGACGCGTCAGGGAGGTGTTAAATGAAAAAGCTCACCGAAAAACAGAAATCCCGTCTCTGGGAGGATCGACGTAACGTGAATTTTCAGGCCAGCCGACGGCTGGAGGGCGTCGATGTTCCGCTGATAACCCTTACCCCCGAAGAAGCCCTGACGCGCATTGCGGCGTTAAGGAGTCACTATGAGCGATAAATTCGGCGAGGGGCGGGACCCCTATCTCTACCCCGGTCTTAAGGTGATGCGCAACCGTCTGGGGATTCGCCAGGCTCAGCGACTTGAGCAGGCGGCGTGGGAGCTGACCGCATTACGCGCGGCAACCATTGAACTCGGGCCGTTGGTGCGGGGATTGCCTCATCTCTGCGCTATTCATCGCCAGATCTATCAGGATGTCTTCGACTGGGCGGGGCAGCTGCGTGAAGTGGATATCTATCAGGGCGACACCCGTTTCTGCCATTTTGCCTATATCGAAAAAGAGGGAAACGCGCTGCTTCAGGATCTTGAAGAGGAAGGTTATCTGGTGGGTCTCGCGCAGGATAAATTCATTGAACGTCTTGCTCATTACTACTGCGAAATTAACGTCCTGCATCCTTTCCGTCTCGGTAACGGCATGGCGCAACGCATTTTCTTTGAGCAGCTGGCTATCCATGCGGGCTATACGCTGGATTGGCGCGATATTGCGGTCGATGCGTGGAACCAGGCCAACCAGAGCGGAGCGATGGGCGACCTTTCTCCACTGCGGACGATATTTCGCAAAGTGGTAAGCGAAGCGACGGAAACTGAGTAGAATAGCGCGGTTCTTTGTTCCCGGAGCCGCTATGATCCTGCTTATCGATAACTACGATTCTTTCACCTGGAATTTGTACCAGTATTTCTGCGAACTTGGGGCGGAAGTGCTGGTCAGGCGTAACGACGAGCTGACGTTAGCGGACATTATTTCCCAGGCACCAGCGAAAATCGTTATCTCGCCGGGCCCCTGTACGCCGGATGAGTCCGGGATTTCACTGGCGGCGATCCGCCATTTTTCCGGCCAAACGCCGATCTTAGGCGTTTGCCTCGGCCATCAGGCCATCGCCCAGGTTTTCGGCGCCGCTATCGTACGAGCCGCCAAAGTCATGCACGGGAAAACGTCCCCCGTCAGCCATACCGGCCAAGGGGTGTTCCTTGGACTGAATAACCCGCTTACGGTGACCCGCTACCACTCCCTGCTCATTGATCCGCTAACGCTGCCTGAATGCTTTGAGGTGACCGCCCGCAGCGAAGAGGGAGAGATCATGGGCATTCGCCACCGCGTGTTCGATCTCGAGGGCGTGCAGTTTCATCCGGAGAGTATTCTCAGCGAGCAGGGCCACCAGCTGCTGGCAAACTTCCTCAATCGGTGATTTGTAGTTGCCATGAGTTGATTTTTTATGCATATTTTGTGATTAGATTATCATAATCATTGCTGCATAACGTAAAGGATGGGCACCACATGGCAACTGAACAACCGGCAATCACCCGCGCTACATTCGATGAGGTCATTTTGCCGATTTATGCACCGGCAGAATTTATTCCGGTGAAGGGTAAGGGAAGCCGGGTATGGGATCAGCAGGGTAAAGAGTACGTTGATTTCGCCGGTGGGATTGCCGTGACCGCGCTCGGTCATTGCCATCCGGCGCTGGTGGCGGCACTGCATGAGCAGGGTGAAAAGCTGTGGCATACCAGCAACGTTTTTACCAACGAACCGGCCCTGCGACTCGGGCGGAAGCTGGTGGATGCGACTTTTGCCGATCGCGTCGTGTTTATGAACTCCGGTACGGAAGCTAACGAAACGGCTTTCAAGCTGGCTCGCCATTACACCGTGACCCGCCATAGCCCGTACAAAACCAAAATCATCGCTTTCCATAATGCGTTTCACGGTCGCTCGCTTTTCACCGTCTCGGTCGGCGGTCAGCCGAAATATTCCGACGGGTTTGGGCCGAAACCGGCCGATATCGTTCACGTGCCGTTTAACGATTTACACGCGGTGAAAGCCGTGATGGACGATCATACCTGCGCGGTGGTGGTCGAGCCGATTCAGGGTGAAGGCGGAGTGACGGCGGCGACGCCGGAATTCCTGCAAGGATTGCGCGATCTCTGCGACCAGCACCAGGCACTGCTGGTGTTTGATGAAGTACAGTGCGGTATGGGGCGTACAGGCTCGCTGTTTGCCTATATGCACTACGGCGTGACGCCGGATATTCTGACCAGCGCCAAGGCGCTTGGCGGCGGCTTCCCTATCAGCGCGATGCTGACCACCCATGATATCGCCAGCGCTTTCCACGCCGGTTCTCACGGCTCAACCTACGGCGGTAACCCCCTGGCCTGCGCGGTCGGCGGAGCGGCCTTCGATCTGATTAACACGCCGGAAGTGCTGGACGGCGTCACCGCGAAGCGCGAGCTGTTTGTTGAGCACCTTCAGCGCATTGACGCGCGGTTCGATCTGTTCAGCGATATTCGCGGCATGGGTCTGCTTATCGGCGCCGAGCTGAAGCCGCAGTATCACGGGAAGGCGCGCAATTTCCTCTACGCCGCCGCAGAGGCGGGCGTCATGGTGCTCAATGCCGGACCGGACGTGATGCGCTTCGTACCGTCGCTGGTGATTGATGATAGCGATATTGCTGAAGGCATGGCGCGCTTTGCCCTGGCGGTTGAGCGGGTGCTTAGCGCTTAGTGGCGCGCAGCCAGATGCCATGATGCGGACGCTGACGCCATGCCACCGATGAAATGGTGTGCATGGTGTTCAGATGCCCGAGGATGCGCTGCAAATGCTGCTCCATCGTACTGAGCGGGCCGCGAGGAACCTCCGCATCCTGCGCCTCCATAATGTTCACATCCCCCGCGCTGCCCGGCCCGTCGGAATCCAGCCGCTGCTGGCAGCGCTGGAGCGCAATCTCGCAGGATTCCAGATAACGCTGCGCCAGATCCGGCGTCAGCATATTGTGCTCGCGCGCCAGAGTGGTCATCGCGTTAATATGCTCGACAATAAACTGGCTGTGGGTCACCCACAGCTTCATGTCTTCCAGATAGTGCGAGTTAAAGCCGGGTTCCTGCATCGCCTGATTCAGCGAGTTAAACAGCGCGTTATGCGCCTGATTAACGCGCATGCGCTGGTAGGCCAGCGCCGGGGCCTGATGATCGTCGCTGAGGATCAGCCTGATCGCTTCCTGATCGGCTTCCAGCGCATCGTGGGCATTTTTGCGCAGCAGCCCGCTTTGCCACTGCGGCCATAGCCAGACCATTCCGCCGAAGGCGATCAGACAGCCAATCAGCGTATCAATCAGCCTGGCGATGATAAACTGCTCGCCGTTCAGGGTGAGCAGCTGCAGAGTGTACACCGCCGTCACCGTAAACCCGACCATCGCCCAGCCGTAGTGCTTGCGGATAATCAGATAGCTTAACAGCGTGATGAACAGCATCGCGGTCAGCGTATAGCCTTCAGGAACGTGAAAGTGCAGCGTGAGCCCGGCAATGACCAGTCCCGCAATGGTTCCGGCAGCCCGATGGACGATACGTACCCGGGTTGCGCCGTAGCCGTTTTGCGTCACGAACAGCACGGTCATCAGGATCCAGTAGGGCTTAGGCAGATGCAGCGCGCTGCCCATCAGGCTGGCGACGCTCAGCATCACGCTGATACGCGCCGCGTTTCGTAACGCCGGCGACTTAAGCGACAGATAGTTTTTCAACGCGGGCAGCAGCGGCAGGCGGCGGGTTTTATCCGCCATCAGGTTACGCGCGTATAGCGGGCGCTGGGTGCGCAGAACCCTGGCAATGCGGCTGAAGTGCCAGGCGCAGAACTGGCCAACCGGATTATCCGGATGCTGCCAGGCGATTTTTTCCAGCGCACCGATCTGTTTATCCATCTGAAAGCGCTGAGGATAACGGTGGTAGAGGAGATCGTCCGCCAGCTCCCGCAGGCGGGCGGCAACGGTTTGCGCGTTCCAGCGAATTACCGCTTCCGCGTGGCTGCGCTCCACCAGTTTCTGCACCTCTTCCGGCTGATGAAGACTGACGGAAATATGTTCCTGAAGGTCCAGTCCAACCTGGAAAGCGCGCAGCAGGCGTTTGTGATCGCTGCGCTGGTTAGCCGCCAGCATATGCATCTGCTGATAGCACTGGGTAATCAGATCCACCACCTTCTGCTGGCGGTTGAGCAGCGGCGGCAGCGATGTGGCGGGGTCCGTATGCTGGGTAAGCAGACTGTATTTGGCCTCGCAGTAGTTGGCCAGCTCCCGGTAGAGCAGGCTTAATGATTCGCGCAGCGGCTGTTCGCGCCACAGCCAAAACCAGAACCAGTTAAACACGCCATACCATAAGGTGCCCATGGCGTAGATTAACAGCGGCTCCCAGATCGGCATATTGCCAGCGAGACTGAGGGTAAAAATAGCCGCGATAAGCGAGGCGGGCAGCAGCCGAGCGTGCAGGGAGCTGATTTCGGCGGTGACGCCGAGGATGAGCGCCAGACCCGTGAGGATCAGCGGCAAAGGGATGTCTCGCTGCAGAAGGAGCTGAACGATCAGGCTACAGCCGGCAAACAGGCTGCCGCCGATAATCAGGCGTTTAAAGAAGCGTTTATGCGGCGTATCCAGCCCGGCAACGTTGCAGCAGGCGGGAACAAGAGAAAACAGCAGCCCCTGCTGGAGATGACCGAGCAGAAGCCCAATCGCAACCGGCAGACACAACACCAGCGTTTGCCGCAGTGCATAGTTGACTTCCGGGTGGTAAATCAGCCTGCGCCACATGAGGGGAAAACAAAAACGGCGTATTGTCAGGCAATACGCCGTTTTACCGACTTAACGGGTACCGTAGACGACGATAGTTTTACCGTGCGCGGAGATCAGATTTTGATCTTCCAGCATTTTCAGGATGCGGCCAACGGTCTCGCGGGAGCATCCGACGATCTGACCAATTTCCTGGCGGGTAATTTTAATTTGCATACCGTCCGGGTGGGTCATCGCATCCGGCTGTTTAGCCAGGTTCAGCAGCGTCTGAGCGATACGACCGGTAACGTCAAGGAAGGCGAGGTTGCCGACTTTCTCAGACGTGACCTGCAGACGACGAGCCATCTGCGAAGAGAGACGCATCAGGATGTCCGGGTTAACCTGGATCAGCTGACGGAATTTTTTGTAGGAGATTTCGGCCACTTCACATGCGGTTTTCGCACGTACCCAAGCGCTACGCTCCTGGCCTTCTTCAAACAAGCCTAATTCACCGATGAAATCGCCCTGATTAAGGTAAGAGAGGATCATCTCTTTACCTTCTTCATCCTTGATGAGTACAGCCACGGAGCCTTTAACGATGTAGTACAACGTTTCTGCTTTCTCACCCTGGTGGATCAGCGTGCTCTTTGATGGGTACTTATGAATGTGGCAATGAGACAAGAACCATTCAAGGGTAGGGTCTGTTTGCGGTTTGCCAAGCACCATGCGCGGTTATCCTCTGTTATAAGCTATCTCCGGGTGCCGACACTACACGGCATCCGGGCATGCAATCGTATTGAATCCCTATACCTGGGAATCCGGCTGAAAGTTTTCTGCAGCCTGTAATGTGAACTCCTCTGCATACATGCAGTACATCAATGTATTACTGTAGCATCCAGATTGTTTTAGCATAGCTTTCGCCGCATGTCTCCTGGTGTCTCGCTTCAGCATGACCCAGGTCGCCTTCCGTTGCGAGAATTGTTATGTACGCGTAATCTGTCAGGAAAATTACAGCCCTGGAGTTAAATTTATGCAAGCGCGAGTGAAGTGGGTTGAAGGGTTAACCTTCATCGGTGAGTCGGCTTCTGGCCACCAGATTCTGATGGACGGCAATTCCGGGGATAAAGCGCCCAGCCCAATGGAAATGGTACTGATGGCGGCAGGCGGATGCAGCGCGATTGATGTGGTTTCCATATTGCAGAAGGGCCGCCAGAACGTCACCAACTGCGAAGTTAAGCTGACCTCGGAGCGCCGCGAAGAGGCGCCGCGTCTGTTTACCCATATCAATCTGCATTTTATCGTGACCGGTAAAGAACTGAAGGACGCTGCCGTGTCTCGCGCGGTCGACCTGTCGGCGGAAAAGTATTGTTCCGTCGCGCTGATGCTTGAGAAAGCGGTAAACATTACCCACTCTTATGAAGTGATCGAAGGGTAAGCCGAACGCGCCCCGGCCGGCAATCGCGCCACCGGGGTTCTGGCTACTCGCTGATTTTCCTGCCTTCCATCAGCCGCTCAACCAGCGGCGCCATAATCAGTTCCATCGCCAGCCCCATTTTCCCGCCCGGTACCACCAGGGTATTCATATGCGAAATAAACGAGCCCTGCAGCATCGCCAGTAGCCAGGGGAAATCGATATTTTTTAGATTACGGAAATGGATAACGACAAAGCTTTCATCCAGTGAAGGAATGGCTTTGGCCGCAAACGGGTTGGACGTATCCACCGTCGGTACGCGCTGAAAGTTGAGGTGGGTGCGTGAAAACTGCGGGGTGATAAAGTTGATGTAATCTTCCATCGAGCGGACCACGGAATCCATGACCGCCTCACGAGAGTGTCCGCGCTCGCTGGTGTCGCGGATAAGCTTCTGGATCCACTCAAGATTGACGATGGGCACCACGCCGACCAGCAGGTCGACATGGTTTGCTACGTTATGCTGTGGCGTCACAACGCCGCCGTGCAGGCCTTCATAAAACAGGACGTCAGTCGGTTCCGGCAGCGGCTGCCAGGGCGTGAAGGTCCCCGGAACCTGATTCCACGGCACGGCCTCGTCATAGGTATGTAAATATTTGCGCGACTGGCCTTTGCCGCTTTGCCCATATTCGGCGAACGTGTGTTCCAGCAGGCCGAAGTCGTTAGCCTCGGGGCCAAAGTAGCTGATATGTTTGCCCTGATCGCGCGCTTTACGGATCGCCATGTCCATTTCCGGACGGGTATAGCGGTGAAAGCTATCGCCTTCAACTTCGGCGGCGTGCAGATTAAGCTGGGCGAAAATTTTGCGAAAGGCGAGGCTGGTGGTCGTGGTTCCCGCGCCGCTGGAGCCCGTGACGGCAATCACCGGATGTTTGGCAGACATAACAACTCCCAGAGTAAACGATAGTGTGTGCCGCCTTAGCCGTGAAACTGCTTGCGGGGCATGATGTTCACCGTTTCGTGCAGTTCTGACCACACCAGCACGGCTTCTCCGCTTTTCAACTGCTGTTTAACATCCGCGACTTTATCCGTCAGCGAACGTTCATGTTCACCATAATCGGTGCCTTCACGTAATACAAAACTTTCGATCAGGTTATCCAGCGTTTCGGGATCGAGATCTTGCCAGGGAATGATCATATTTGCGCTCCTAGCCAACGGGTTAGCCAATCCGGGATGCGTTTTTCAAGCCACATTTCAGGCTTACGCAGCGTGCCGCCGACGAAGCCAACGTGCCCGCCGTGCTCCGTGAGCTGATATTCGACATTCGCCGGCAGCTGCTCCTGCGGGGGAATCGAGTGGTGATCCATAAAGGGATCGTCCTTCGCGTGAATAATCAGCGTGGGCTTAGTGATATCGCTCAGGCGCGGCATGGCGCTACACTGGCGATAGTAGTCCAGCGCATCGGCAAAACCGTGGATCCTGGCCGTAATGCAATCGTCAAACTCGCGGATACGGCGCATGCTTTTTAGCTGGCGTAAATCGACGGGCAGAGAGCCGGGATAGGCTTTTAGCTTACGCGCGGCGTTGGCTTTCAGCAGGTTGAGCAGGTAGCGCTGATAAACGCGGGAGAAACCTTTGTCCATATGATAGCTACAGGCTTCCAGCATAAACGGCGCCGATACGATAACCGCGGCATCAACGGGAATAGCGTCGCCTTCTTTTGCCAGCAGGCAGCCCAGCATATTGCCCCCGAGCGAATATCCCACCGCGGCGGTGGGAACCGTGCCGTACTCGCGCTGGAGCCAGCGCAGAAACCAGGAGCCGTCTTCCGTTTCGCCCGAGTGGTAGATGCGGTTATTCCGGTTGGGTTCGCCGCTACAGCCGCGAAAGTGCATTACCACGCCCAGCCAGCCGCGCTGCATTGCCGCATGGATAAGTCCGTGTGCGTAAGGGCTGTGTAGGCTCCCCTCCAGGCCATGAAATACCACCAGACGAGGTTTATGGCGCGCCTGAGAAGGGTCTTCACTCCATGCCAGATCGACAAAATCGCCGTCCGGCAATTCCAGACGCTGCCAGTGGGGAGTAAAGCGGAGTTTGCGACGGATTAGCCGCGGCAACATGGTTTGCAAATGACGATTGCCTACGCCGCGCATCGGATGAAACTGCTGCGAGTCGTCTTCAGGGGGCGTCATTTCTGTAGGAGTGATATCAACCATAGCACCAGAGCAATAAATAATCTTTATAACATACTATACCGCGCATGAAGTGCGCAGGTTAGCCCATATGTGGCCTTGCGGCTAATCGGTCAGCAGGTTACGTGAAAAGAGATGAAAATCGACGCCGGGTTTACGCCGCCATAGCCGCGCTTTCCGCGCGCCGGTTGCCGCTGTTTCACCGGTCTCTTCAAACATTCCGGAGGCTTCGAAGCGGCGAATCAGGCTTTTGCGTTGAATCGGCTGACCAAGGATGATTTCCGTGGCTTCCAGCAGCTGACCATGGGTAAAGGTCTCCGGCAGACAGTAAACCGGCAGTAAAGAGTACATCGTTTTTTGGCGTAAGCGATGCAGACCGGCGTCGATAATCTTTTGATGATCGAAAGCCAGCGAATAGCTATCCAGCTGCGCCACCGGCACCCAGCGGGCATCGCTGACGCTGGCGATATGCGGCTGACACTCTACCCACGAGATTAACGCAAACCAGGCGATAGTCAGGCTCCAGCCGCGCGGATCGCGATCCGGCCCGGAGAAGGTGTCGAGCTGCTCCAGCCATGACGGTGAAATCCCGGTTTTTTCCGTGAGCTTACGTAGCGCCGTGGCGCGGGTTGAATCATCGTGCGCCAGATCGATAAAGCCGCCGGGTAGCCCCCACGCCCCCTGCTGCGGTGGATTAGCGCGCTCAACCAGCAGAACGCACAGCGCCCCTTCATGCAGGGTAAACAGGACGCTATCGACGGTCACCAGCGGCGAGGGAAAGCGGCTGGCATCGTATTGGCTGAGGTATTCGGCATCGTTGGTCATAGAGCGCTCGCAGCGGAAAAGAACGCTGACAAGTGTACCAGCCCCTTCCTGAGCAGCAAGCCTACATTTTTATTATTGTTTTTCAACTGCTTAATTCACATCTCCGCTTGAATGACATTTAACACTTGCACAATATGTGTCTTAGGGACATTATTGATTGTGTCTTAGGGACACAATTTAATGAGCGGAGGTCATCATGAGCGAAAAATTTACCCTGGAACTGGATGATGAGGCGTTTACGCTTGCCAGCGGCGTCTTTCCCGATGGCGCTGTGTGGCTGAAGGTGACCGATCCACTACCGCCTTCCGCCCGTTTGATGCGCATCCGGGCGGTTGCTCTGCGCGACATGAACGATTTTATGCTGCTGGCGCAGCTGGTGGAGGCCGTGCGTCATGTTACCGACGTGACGTTTAGCCATCTGGAACTGCCGTGGCTGCCGTGGGCGCGTCAGGATCGTCATATGGTGCCGGGAGACAGCTTCGCGCTGAAGGTCTTTGCCCGGCAGCTTAATACCCTTGGCTTTGACAAAGTCGTGGTGCTTGACCCGCACAGCGATGCCGCAGCGGCGGCAGTCAATAATATGGTCGCGGTGGCTCAACAGCACTGTCTTCTGCAGAGCGCCGGTCTGCGTCAGGCTATTGCTGCCGGGGAGCTGATGCTGGTGGCGCCGGATGCCGGCGCGCTAAAGAAGATTCATCCTGTGGCTAAAGCCTGCGGTGCCGGAGAGTTCGCGATCCTCGGTAAAGAGCGTGATCTTGCCAGCGGCGCGTTAAGCGGTTTTTCCCTGCTGGCGGGTGATGTCGCGGGGAAAGCGGTGCTTATTGTTGACGACCTCTGCGACGCTGGCGGCACCTTTATCGGCTCGGCGCAGGTGCTGCGCGAGGCGGGCGCCCGCAGCGTGAGTCTGTACGTCACCCACGGTATTTTTTCCAAAGGCGTAGAGCATCTGTTGAATAACGGCATCGATGCCGTTTACGCCACCACCTCTTTGACTTCTCCTGCCCTGGCTCATCCGCAGCTGGAGCTTATCGATATTGACGCCATCTACCGTGCACATTGGGGATAACATGATGAAAATAAATCCGATTCTGGCCATTGATGGTTATAAAGTTTCCCATCGCGTGCAGTATCCGCAGGGGACAACGAAGGTCTACTCTAACTTTACCCCGCGCAGCGATCGTTTTTTCCAGTCGCCGCAGGCCGATGGCAAGCTGGTGTTTTTCGGCCTGCAGGGCTTTCTGCAGTGGTTCCTGGTCGATCTGTTTAACGACGCGTTTTTCTCCCGCCCGGAAGAGGAGGTCGTGAACGAGTATAAGCAGGTGATGGACGACTATCTGGGACGCGATACGGTTGGGGTGGAGCCTATTTGCGCTCTGCATCGGCTTGGCTATTTACCGCTGCATATCAAAGCGCTGGATGAAGGCACCAAGGTGCCGATGAAAGTACCGGTGCTGACTATCACCAATACGCAACCTGAGTTCTTCTGGCTGGTGAACTATCTGGAGACGGTGCTTTCGGCGGAGCTGTGGAAAGCGTCAACCAACGCGACCATCGCCCACCACTATCGCCTGATTTGCGAACGCTGGGCGGAGAAAACCTGTAGCGATCTGACGCACCTTGATTTCCAGTGTCACGACTTTTCGTTTCGGGGAATGTCCGGGCTGCACGACACTGCGCAGTCGGGCTGCGGACATCTGGCCAGCTTCAAAGGGACCGATAGCCTGCCTTCGCTGCTGTATGCCCGTGATTATTACACTCGCGGTGAAGATGAGCTCATCGGCGCCAGCATTCCGGCCACGGAACACAGCGTGATGTGTATGGGCGAGCGCGAGCGGGAAATTGAAACCTTTCGCCGGCTGATTACCGAAGTCCACCCGCAGGGTTTCGTCTCTATCGTCTCGGATACCTGGGACTACTGGCAGGTGCTGACCGAATACACCCGCGAGCTGCAGGCAATAATTATGCAGCGTCAGGGGCGCGTGGTATTCCGTCCGGACAGCGGCGATCCGGTGGCGATTCTGTGCGGAACCGCAGCTGACGACGACACTCGCAGCGAGCGCAGCGCCGAGGAGAAAGGCTCCGTGGAGGTTCTGTGGGAAATTTTTGGCGGCACTATCAACGAAAAAGGATACAAGGTGCTGGATCCGCATGTCGGCCTGATTTACGGCGATTCCATTACTCTCGCCAGAGCGGATGAGATCCTGCGTCGCCTGGAAGCGAAAGGCTTTGCCAGCGCTAACGTGGTGTTCGGCGTGGGTTCATTTACCTACCAGTACAACACCCGCGATACCTTCGGCTTCGCGATGAAGGCAACCTGGGGGGAGGTGAACGGCGAGGGAAGAGCCCTCTTTAAGGAGCCGAAAACCGATAATGGTCTTAAACGTTCGGCGCGTGGTCCGCTGCGCGTGGAACGCGACGCCTTGGGGGAACTGCAGCTGTACGATGGGCAAACGCTGGAACAGGAGCAGCAGGGCGAGTTAAAAACGCGCTTTCTGGATGGCAAGCTGTACGGCTATGTCTCGCTGTCGCAGATCCGCGCCCGGCTGGCGGCGCAGCGCTAAGCTAGGGTGCGGAGGATGAAAAAAGGCGGGTTAGCCCGCCTTCACGTATGGCATATTGCCGCTAGCCTTCCTGCAGCATCTGCTCCAGCTGCTCCTGGGCATCCAGCCAGGCCATTTCACACTCTTCCAGCCCGGACTTCGCGCTGGCCTGCTGCTGTAGACACGCGGTGAGCTCGGCTTTGCGGCTTTGATCGTACAATTCGCTGTCGCCCAGCTTCTCTTCCGCCTGCGCCAGCTGCGCGTTGAACTTCTCCATCTCTTTTTCCAGTCGGGCGATCTCTTTGCGCAGCGGCTGGGTCAGCGTACGCAGCTCGGCTTCCCGGCGTTTCTGATCTTTACGCGCCTGGGCGCTGTTGCCGTTTTCCTTTGGCTCTTCCGATGTCTGGTTTTCCTGCTTTTGCGAGTCGCTCAGCCACTGCTGATAGTCTTCAAGATCGCCATCGAAAGGTTCGACTTTGCTGTCGTGCACCAGGTAAAGGTCATCGGT
This sequence comes from Klebsiella michiganensis, assembly GCF_015139575.1. GTDB lineage: Bacteria > Pseudomonadota > Gammaproteobacteria > Enterobacterales > Enterobacteriaceae > Klebsiella > Klebsiella michiganensis. The sequence continues at coordinate 457,454 of NZ_AP022547.1, forward strand.
GGTGGAGCGAATCAGATGACGGTCGTGCGAAACCACCACCAGCGCGCCTTCAAAATCAATGAGCGCTTCGGTTAGCGCCTGGCGCATATCGAGATCGAGGTGGTTGGTGGGTTCATCAAGCAGCAGCAGGTTAGGCCGCTGCCAGACGATTAACGCCAGCACCAGGCGCGCTTTCTCGCCGCCGGAGAAACGCTTTGTCTCTTCGTTGACTTTATCGCTCTGGAAGCCGAAACCGCCCAGATAGTCGCGCAGCTTCTGCTCCAGCTCCTGCGGCGCAATACGGGCAAGATGCTGCAGCGGGGATTCGTCGGCGCGCAGGAACTCCAGCTGATGCTGGGCAAAGTAGCCAAGCTTGATGCCTTTCGCCAGACCAATTTCACCCTGCAGCGGCTGTAGCTCGCCGGCCAGCAGTTTAATCAGCGTCGATTTACCGGCCCCGTTACGCCCCAGCAGACCGATGCGCGAACCGGGAACCAGATTCAGCTTGATTGAGTCGAGAATCACGCGCTCGCCATAACCGGCGCTGACCTTTTCCATTTTCAATAGGGGATTGGGCAGGCTTTCCGGCGCGCGGAAGCTAAAGTGAAACGGGTTATCAACGTGGGCAGGGGCGATGAGCTCCATACGCTCGAGCATTTTGATACGGCTTTGCGCCTGTTTAGCTTTGGTGGCTTTAGCGCGAAAACGGTCGATGTAGCTCTGCAAATGCGCGACGCGCAGCTGCTGGCTCTCATACATCGACTGTTGCTGCGCAAGACGGGTCGCGCGCTGCACTTCAAATGAGCTGTAGTTGCCGGTGTACTCGAACATCGTTTGCTGTTCGATATGGATAATTTTGTCGACGATCGGATCGAGAAAATCGCGATCGTGGGAGATCAGTATCAGGGTCCCCGGGTAGCCTTTGAGCCACTTCTCCAGCCAGATGACCGCGTCGAGATCGAGGTGGTTCGTCGGTTCATCAAGCAGCAGCAGATCGGAACGGCAAATCAGCGCCTGCGCGAGGTTGAGACGCATACGCCAGCCGCCGGAAAAGTCGCTCACCGGTCTTTCAAGCTGTTCGTTGCTGAAACCGAGCCCGTGGAGCAGGCTGGCCGCACGCGAGCGGATGGTCCAGGCGTCGATGGCGTCCAGCTTACCGTGGACCGTCGCGATGGCATGGCCGTCATTACGTTCGTTGGCTTCGTGCAGGTCCGCCTCCAGCTTGCGGAATTCGCGATCGCCATCAATAACATAGTCAATAGCCGGCTGCGCAAGCGCAGGCGTTTCCTGATTAACCCAGGCCAGCTGCCAGCTGCCGGGGAAGGTCATTGAGCCGCCGTCGGCGCTAATCTCGTTTTTCAAAAGCGAAAGCAGCGTGGATTTACCGCAGCCGTTTTTACCCACCAGGCCGACTTTTTGCCCTGGGTTGATGGTGGCGGTAGCGTTGTCCAGCAGGACGCGTACGCCGCGACGAATTTGTAAGGAGGAGAAAACAATCATAAGGCGCCGTATGTTCTGACTATGTTAATTTGTCATTATGATAATGTAGTGTCGAGCGAATCGCTCAACCGGGCCGCAATGGTAGCCCAAAATGAAGATGATACACAAAGTCATTCTGGTTGCGTCGGGACGCAGCCGCTGCACAGGCCGCCAGAAGACGTTCGGGAGGGGAAAGATGTCTCAGACAGCGAAAGTTTTGCTGCTGTATGCCCACCCAGAATCTCAGGATTCCGTGGCCAACCGGGTTTTGCTTGAACCGGCCTTACAGTTGTCGAATGTTACCGTGCACGATCTCTACGCGCACTATCCGGATTTTTTTATCGATATCGCCTGCGAGCAGGATCTCCTGCGCCAGCATGAGGTGATTGTTTTCCAGCATCCGCTCTATACCTGGAGCTGCCCGGCGCTGATGAAAGAGTGGCTGGACAGGGTGCTCAGCCGCGGCTTTGCCAGCGGGGCGGGAGGGAATCAGCTGGCGGGAAAGTACTGGCGTAGCGTCATTACTACCGGCGAGCCGGAGAGCGCCTACCGGCGCGATGCCCACCGTTATCCGATGAATGATATTCTCCGCCCTTTCGAACTGACCGCCGGTATGTGCCGCATGCACTGGATGAGCCCGATTATCGTCTACTGGGCGCGTCGGCAATCACCCGACGATCTGAAAAGCCGCGCTCGCGCCTACCGCGATTGGCTGGCTAACCCTGTAACGGCGGGAGGTCCAAATGGCGGGAGCTGATTTACTGCTGGCCGGGGTGTTATTTCTGTTTGCCGCCGTAGTGGCGGTGCCGCTGGCGGCGAGGCTGGGTATTGGTGCCGTGCTCGGGTATCTGTTGGCCGGTATCGCCATCGGCCCCTGGGGATTAGGCTTCATCAGCGATGTGGATGAAATTCTTCACTTCTCAGAATTAGGCGTCGTCTTTCTGATGTTTATCATCGGACTGGAGTTGAATCCGTCCAAGCTGTGGCGGCTGAGAAGCTCCATTTTCGGCGTCGGGGCCGCTCAGGTCGCCTTCAGCGCGCTGATACTTGGCGGTTTGCTCATGCTTAGCGACTTCTCATGGCGCGCTGCGGTGGTTGGCGGGATTGGACTGGCGATGTCTTCCACCGCGATGGCGCTGCAGCTGATGCGGGAGAAAGGCATGAGCCGCAGCGAGTCCGGGCAGCTGGGCTTCTCCGTACTGCTGTTTCAGGATCTGGCCGTGATCCCGGCCCTGGCGCTGGTTCCCCTGCTCGCAGGGTCAGGTGACGACCATTTTAACTGGCTCACCATCGGCATGAAGGTGCTGGCCTTCGGCGGAATGCTGGTTGGCGGTCGTTATCTGCTGAGGCCGGTATTTCGGTTTATCGCCGGCTCCGGCGTGCGGGAGGTCTTCACCGCGGCGACGCTACTGCTGGTTCTTGGATCGGCGTTGTTTATGGATGCGCTCGGTTTGTCGATGGCGCTGGGGACCTTTATCGCCGGCGTCCTGCTGGCAGAGAGCGAGTATCGCCACGAGCTGGAAATCGCCATTGAGCCGTTTAAAGGGCTTCTCCTCGGGCTGTTCTTTATTTCCGTTGGCATGGCGCTGAACCTTGGGGTGCTCTATACCCATTTACTGTGGGTGGTGGCCAGCGTCGCGATACTGGTGACGGTAAAAGGTCTCGTCCTGTATCTTCTGGCACGGGTTTATGGCCTGCGCAGCTCTGAACGGGTGCAGTTTGCCGGCGTGCTGAGCCAGGGGGGAGAGTTTGCCTTTGTGCTGTTCTCACTCCCCGCTTCGCTTCGTCTGTTTCAAAACGATCAGATGGCCCTGCTGCTGGTGACGGTGACATTATCGATGATGACCACGCCGCTGCTGATGAAGCTCATCGATAAAGTCCTTTCGCGGCGATTGAACCAACCTGAAGAGGAGGGCGAGGCTCCGTGGGTTGAAGATGACAAACCGCAGGTGATCATCGTTGGTTTTGGGCGTTTCGGCCAGGTGATTGGCCGTCTGCTGATGGCGAACAAAATGCGTATTACGGTACTGGAGCGCGATATCAGCGCGGTCAATCTGATGCGTAAATATGGCTATAAAGTTTATTTTGGCGATGCGACGCAGCTGGAGCTCCTTCGCTCGGCGGGAGCCGAAGACGCGCAGTCGATCGTTATCACCTGCAACGAGCCGGAAGATACCATGAAGCTGGTGGAGATGTGTCAACAACACTTTCCACATCTCCATATTCTGGCGCGAGCGCGGGGACGCGTTGAGGCCCATGAGCTGCTGCAGGCGGGAGTGGCGCAGTTTTCCCGCGAAACCTTCTCCAGCGCGCTGGAGCTAGGACGGAAAGCGCTTATCTCACTCGGCATGCATCCCCATCAGGCGCAGCGCGCCCAGCTGCATTTTCGGCGCCTCGATATGCGGATGCTGCGCGAGTTAATGCCGGTGCATAGTGATACCCTGCAGATATCCCGCGTGCGGGAAGCGAGACGCGAGCTGGAGGAGATTTTTCAGCGCGAGATGCAAAAAGAGAGCAGGCAGTTAGACGGCTGGGATGAATTTGAATAAAGGTAAATGATATGGCTGTGCGTAAACGTTTTATCGCCGGTGCGAAATGCCCGGCGTGCCAGGCCCAGGATTCGCTGGCGATGTGGCGTGAGAATAATGTCGATATTGTTGAGTGCGTTAAGTGCGGTCATCAGATGCGTGAGGCGGATAAAGAGGTCCGCGAGCATGTTCGCAAAGAAGAGCAAGTGATAGGCATTTTTCATCCGGACTAGCGTTATCTATCGGCTTTTTTTAAGCTAGAGGGTACACGGGTGCAGAATTCCGCTACAATCTGCGCCACTATTCTTCCCATGCTCAGGAGATATCATGAAAGTAGCAAAAGACCTGGTGGTCAGCCTGGCCTATCAGGTACGTACAGAAGACGGTGTGTTGGTTGATGAGTCTCCGGTAAGCGCGCCGCTTGACTACCTGCATGGTCACGGTTCCCTGATTTCCGGCCTGGAAAACGCGCTGGACGGCCACGACGTTGGCGACAAATTTGACGTCGAAGTCGGCGCTAACGATGCATACGGTCAGTACGACGAAAACCTGGTTCAGCGCGTTCCTAAAGACGTATTTATGGGCGTTGATGAACTGCAGGTTGGCATGCGCTTCCTGGCGGAAACCGATCAGGGTCCGGTACCGGTAGAAATCACCGAAGTGGGTGACGAACACGTTGTTGTTGACGGTAACCACATGCTGGCTGGTCAGAATCTGAAGTTCAACGTTGAAGTTGTCGCGATTCGCGAAGCAACGGCGGAAGAGCTGGAGCATGGTCATGTACACGGTGCTCACGGGCACGATCATGGCCACGACCACGATCATGATGGTTGCTGCGGTGGCCACGGCCATGACCATGACCACGAACATGGCAAAGGCGGCTGCGGCGGCAACGGCGGCTGCGGCTGCCACTAATTCCGCTGCGCTCGCGTCGCGGAATAGAAAAAAGCGGGGAAACCCGCTTTTTTTACGTCTTAATAGTGCGGCGGGGGCGTTTCTTCCGCCTGTGAAGCCATATGCGACGGCTGAGTGGCTTTCAGTTTTTCGACCATCAGGCGCATATGTTCGCGCATCCTCGCCATTTCTATCTCGTGGGCGGTGACGGTCTTGTTGAGGTCTTCAATAGTGATTTCCTGAAACGCCAGTCTGCTCTCCAGCTCCGCAAGGCGGGTCTCTAAAGTGCTATCGTGCATGAGTAACCTCTTCTGTCTTATCCTGCGGGCGGATTCTACTGAAGTTTCAGCATCCGCGCAGCATCGTTACGTCTGACAGGAAACTAATTCATACAAAAATAGTCTTAAATGAGGCGATATTCAGGTACGTCTGTATGTTGATTTGTTCTGCAACGTTCTATAGTACGTTTTTTGTTTTTTACGATAACCCTGGGGTGAGATGCCCCGGCCCTGGAGAAATGGATGAAATCACTGTTTAAAGTAACGCTGCTGGCGACCACTATGGCCATCGCCCTGAATGCACCGCTGAGCTTCGCTGCTGAGACTACAGCGAAAGCGGCACCCGCAACGGACAGCAAATCGGCATTTAAAAATGACGATCAGAAATCTGCTTATGCGCTGGGTGCATCGCTGGGACGTTACATGGAAAACTCCCTGAAAGAACAAGAAAAACTGGGCATCAAATTAGATAAAGATCAGCTGATCGCCGGCGTTCAGGACGCTTTTGCTGATAAGAGCAAACTGTCCGATCAGGAGATCGAACAGACTCTGCAGGCGTTTGAAACCCGTGTAAAAACTGCTGCTCAGCAGAAAATGGAAAAAGACGCCTCTGAGAATGAAGCAAAAGGCAAAGCTTACCGTGACGCCTTTGCCAAAGAGAAAGGCGTGAAAACGTCTAAATCTGGCCTGCTCTACAAAGTCGAGAAAGCGGGGACCGGCGAAACGCCGAAAGACAGCGATACCGTTGTCGTCAACTACAAAGGTACGCTGATCGACGGTAAAGAGTTTGATAACTCTTATACCCGCGGCGAGCCGCTTTCCTTCCGCCTGGACGGCGTGATCCCGGGCTGGACCGAAGGCCTGAAGAACATCAAGAAAGGCGGTAAAATCCAGCTGGTCATTCCACCGGATCTGGCTTACGGCAAAACTGGCGTACCGGGTATCCCGGCAAACTCTACTCTGGTATTTGATGTAGAGCTGCTGGATATTAAACCGGCGCCGAAAGCAGACGCCAAGCCTGAAGCCGCTGCTGAAGCGCCAGCCGCTGACGCTAAGAAGTAATCGGTTTTAAGCCGCCGCCTCCAGGGGCGGCGGTTTTTTTATTGCGGGCAGATATAATTAAAACTGGAAAGAACCTCAGGCGCTGTATTACTTTAGATAGATTAATAATGATGATGAGCCTGCCCTGACGATAACGACAGGCTCCTGAAAAGGAGTGCTTTTTTTCATGTCCAGGTCGCTTTTAACCAACGAGACCAGTGAGCTTGATTTGCTGGATCAACGTCCTTTTGACCAGACCGACTTCGATATCCTTAAATCCTATGAAGCGGTAGTGGACGGGTTAGCGATGCTCATCGGTTCCCACTGTGAAATCGTATTGCACTCATTGCAGGACTTAAAATGTTCCGCTATTCGTATCGCCAACGGTGAACACACCGGCCGTCAAATCGGCTCGCCAATTACCGACCTTGCGCTGCGCATGCTGCACGATATGACTGGAGCCGATAGCAGCGTTTCCAAATGCTATTTTACTCGCGCCAAAAGCGGTGTGCTGATGAAATCGGTCACTATCGCTATCCGCAACCGTGACCATCGGGTCATTGGCCTGCTGTGCATCAACATGAACCTTGATGTCCCTTTCTCACAAATCATGAGCACCTTTATTCCGCCGGAAACGACGGAGGTGAATTCCCAGGTCAACTTTGCTTCATCGGTTGACGATCTGGTGGCCCAGACGCTTGAGTTCACGATTGAAGAGGTGAACGCTGACCGTAACGTTTCTAACAACGCTAAAAATCGGCAGATCGTCCTGAACCTCTATGAGAAGGGGATCTTTGATATCAAAGATGCCATCAACCAGGTGGCCGATCGGCTGAACATCTCTAAGCACACGGTATATCTCTACATTCGTCAGTTCAAAAGTGGAGATTTCCAGGGGCTGGATAAGTAATGCGCTTTGCCATTACGGTAACGGGGCCCGCTTATGGTACCCAGCAGGCCAGCAGCGCACTACAGTTTGCCCGCGCCGTTTTGCAGGAAGGCCACGAGTTGATCAGCATCTTTTTCTATCGTGAAGGCGTCTATAACGCGAATCAACTCACGGCGCCCGCCAGCGACGAATTTGATCTGGTTCGGGCCTGGCAGAAGCTGCATGACGAACACGCCGTTTCCTTGCATATCTGTGTAGCCGCAGCGTTACGGCGTGGAATCACTGATGAACAGGAGGCCCGGCAGCTGAATTTGCCTGGGTATAATTTGCAGCCGGGTTTTACCTTGAGCGGATTGGGCGCGCTGGCGGAAGCCGCGTTAACCTGCGATCGCATGGTGCAGTTCTGATGAAGCGCGTAGCCTTTGTTTTTTCGTCTGCGCCTCATGGTTCAGCGTCGGGCAGGGAAGGGCTGGACGCCCTGCTGGCAACCTCAGCGCTGACGGAGGAGATCGGCGTTTTCTTCGTGGGTGATGGCGTCTTTCAGCTTCTTCCCGGGCAGCGCCCCGCAGCGGTGCTGGCGCGCGACTATATCTCCACCTTTAAGCTCTTATCGCTATACGATATCGAACAGTGCTGGATTTGCGCTGCTTCAGCACGGGAGCGCGGTCTGAATTCTGCCACGCCGTGGGTTGTTGATGGCGAATGGCTGGAGCCAGAGGCTTTGCGCGCCCGGCTTGACGATTTTAACGTGATACTGCGGTTCTGAGGCTCGAATGCTCCACACGCTAAGCACATCCCCCTGGCACGCCGATATGGCGGCTATGCTCCGTTTGCTAAAAGAGGGCGACGATCTTCTGCTGCTGTCGGATGGCGTTATCGCCGCTCTCGCGGAAGGCCGTTTCCTTGAAATCCTGCAATCTGCCCCCATATCCCTCTACGCTCTGCAAGAAGATATCGAAGCCCGCGGGCTGGCTGGTCAAATTGCGGACAGTGTCGTCAGGGTTAGCTATACTGATTTCGTCAGACTTTCAGTCAAACATGCAGGTCAGTTGTCCTGGTAATGGCGGGATCGTTGTATATTTCTTGACACCTTTTCGGCACCGCCCTAAAATTCTGCGTCCTCATATTATATGAGGCGATTTATTACGTGTTTACGAAGCAAAAGCTAAAACCAGGAGCTATTTAATGGCAACAATTAACCAGCTGGTACGCAAACCACGCGCGCGCAAAGTTGCAAAGAGCAACGTGCCGGCGCTGGAAGCCTGCCCGCAGAAACGTGGCGTATGTACTCGTGTATATACCACCACTCCTAAGAAACCGAACTCCGCACTGCGTAAAGTTTGCCGTGTGCGTCTGACTAACGGTTTCGAAGTCACCTCCTACATCGGTGGTGAAGGTCACAACCTGCAGGAGCACTCCGTGATCCTGATCCGTGGCGGTCGTGTTAAAGACCTTCCGGGTGTTCGTTACCACACCGTTCGTGGTGCGCTTGACTGCTCCGGCGTTAAAGACCGTAAGCAAGCTCGCTCCAAGTATGGCGTGAAGCGTCCTAAGGCTTAATGGTTCTCCGTTAAGTAAGGCCAAACGTTTTATATTAATGTCAAACTAAACTCTTAGAGTTTTGGACAATCCTGAATTAACAACGGAGTATTTCCATGCCACGTCGTCGCGTCATTGGTCAGCGTAAAATCCTGCCGGATCCTAAGTTCGGATCAGAACTGCTGGCTAAATTTGTAAATATCCTGATGGTAGATGGTAAAAAATCTACTGCAGAAGCAATCGTATACAGCGCGCTGGAGACCCTGGCTCAGCGCTCTGGTAAAAATGAACTGGAAGCTTTCGAAGTCGCTCTCGACAACGTGCGCCCGACTGTAGAAGTTAAGTCTCGCCGCGTTGGTGGTTCTACTTATCAGGTTCCAGTTGAAGTCCGTCCGGTTCGTCGTAATGCTCTGGCAATGCGTTGGATCGTTGAAGCTGCTCGTAAACGTGGTGATAAATCCATGGCTCTGCGTCTGGCGAACGAACTTTCTGATGCTGCAGACAACAAAGGTACTGCAGTTAAGAAACGTGAAGACGTTCACCGTATGGCAGAAGCCAACAAGGCGTTCGCACACTACCGTTGGTAATCCCTTCGGAGTATTAGTCACCAGGCGGGCGCTTCAGATAAGTCGCCCGTTTTGGATAACTTAACTGAACGCCTAAAGAAATAAACGAGGAATCAAATGGCTCGTACAACACCCATCGCACGCTACCGTAACATCGGTATCAGTGCGCACATCGACGCCGGTAAAACTACTACTACCGAACGTATTCTGTTCTACACCGGTGTAAACCACAAAATCGGTGAAGTTCATGACGGCGCTGCCACCATGGACTGGATGGAACAGGAGCAGGAGCGTGGTATTACTATCACCTCCGCAGCGACTACTGCATTCTGGTCAGGTATGGCTAAGCAGTATGAACCGCATCGCGTAAACATCATCGACACCCCGGGGCACGTTGACTTCACCATCGAAGTAGAACGTTCCATGCGTGTGCTTGATGGTGCAGTAATGGTTTACTGCGCAGTTGGTGGTGTTCAGCCTCAGTCTGAAACCGTATGGCGTCAGGCAAACAAATACAAAGTTCCGCGCATTGCGTTCGTTAACAAAATGGACCGTATGGGTGCGAACTTCCTGAAAGTTGTTGGTCAGATCAAAACCCGTCTGGGCGCGAACCCTGTTCCGCTGCAGCTGGCGATTGGCGCTGAAGAAGCGTTCACCGGTGTTGTTGACCTGGTGAAAATGAAAGCCATCAACTGGAACGAAGAAGACGCAGGTGTAACCTTCACTTACGAAGATATCCCGGCAGACATGCAGGAACTGGCCGAAGAATGGCACCAGAACCTGATCGAGTCCGCTGCTGAAGCTTCTGAAGAGCTGATGGAGAAATACCTGGGTGGTGAAGAACTGACTGAAGAAGAGATTAAAACTGCTCTCCGTCAGCGCGTTCTGAACAACGAAATCATCCTGGTAACCTGTGGTTCTGCGTTCAAGAACAAAGGTGTTCAGGCGATGCTGGATGCGGTAGTTGACTACCTGCCATCCCCGGTTGACGTACCTGCGATCAACGGTATCCTGGACGATGGTAAAGATACTCCGGCTGAGCGTCACGCTAGCGATGATGAGCCGTTTGCTGCTCTGGCATTCAAAATCGCTACCGACCCGTTCGTGGGTAACCTGACCTTCTTCCGCGTGTACTCTGGTGTGGTTAACTCTGGTGATACCATCCTGAACTCCGTGAAAGCTGCACGTGAGCGTTTCGGTCGTATCGTACAGATGCACGCTAACAAACGTGAAGAGATCAAAGAAGTTCGCGCGGGCGATATCGCTGCTGCTATCGGTCTGAAAGACGTAACTACGGGTGACACTCTGTGCGATCCTAATGCGCCGATCATTCTGGAGCGTATGGAATTCCCTGAGCCGGTAATCTCTATCGCTGTTGAACCGAAAACCAAAGCTGACCAGGAAAAAATGGGTCTGGCTCTGGGCCGTCTGGCTAAAGAAGACCCGTCTTTCCGCGTATGGACTGACGAAGAATCTAACCAGACCATCATCGCCGGTATGGGTGAGCTGCACCTCGACATCATCGTTGACCGTATGAAGCGTGAATTCAACGTTGAAGCGAACGTCGGTAAACCTCAGGTTGCTTACCGCGAAGCGATTCGCGCGAAAGTTACCGATATCGAAGGTAAACACGCTAAGCAGTCTGGTGGTCGCGGTCAGTACGGTCACGTCGTTATCGACATGTACCCACTGGAGCCGGGCTCTAACCCGAAAGGTTATGAGTTCATCAACGACATCAAAGGTGGTGTAATTCCTGGCGAATACATCCCGGCCGTTGATAAAGGCATTCAGGAGCAGCTGAAAGCAGGTCCTCTGGCTGGTTATCCGGTAGTTGATCTGGGCGTGCGTCTGCACTTCGGTTCTTACCACGACGTTGACTCCTCTGAACTGGCGTTTAAACTGGCCGCTTCTATTGCCTTTAAAGATGGCTTTAAGAAAGCGAAACCAGTTCTGCTTGAGCCGATCATGAAGGTTGAAGTAGAAACTCCGGAAGAGAACACTGGTGACGTTATCGGTGACCTTAGCCGTCGTCGCGGTATGCTGCGCGGTCAGGAATCCAACGTGACTGGCGTTGTGATCCACGCTGAAGTTCCGCTGTCTGAAATGTTCGGATATGCAACTCAGCTGCGTTCTCTGACCAAAGGTCGTGCTTCTTACTCCATGGAGTTCCTGAAGTATGATGATGCGCCGAACAACGTTGCTCAGGCCGTAATCGAAGCCCGTGGTAAATAAGCCGCAGGGTTAAAACCAAAGTCCCGTGCTCTCTCCAGAAGGGGAGAGCACTATAGTAAGGAATATAGCCGTGTCTAAAGAAAAATTTGAACGTACAAAACCGCACGTCAACGTCGGTACTATCGGCCACGTTGACCATGGTAAAACTACTCTGACCGCTGCAATCACTACCGTTCTGGCTAAAACCTACGGTGGTTCTGCTCGCGCATTCGACCAGATCGATAACGCGCCGGAAGAAAAAGCTCGTGGTATCACCATCAACACTTCTCACGTTGAATATGACACCCCGACTCGCCACTACGCGCACGTAGACTGCCCGGGCCACGCCGACTATGTTAAAAACATGATCACCGGTGCTGCGCAGATGGACGGCGCGATCCTGGTTGTTGCTGCGACTGACGGCCCGATGCCGCAGACTCGTGAGCACATCCTGCTGGGTCGTCAGGTAGGCGTTCCGTACATCATCGTGTTCCTGAACAAATGCGACATGGTTGATGACGAAGAGCTGCTGGAACTGGTTGAAATGGAAGTTCGTGAACTTCTGTCTCAGTACGATTTCCCGGGCGACGACACTCCGATCGTTCGCGGTTCCGCTCTGAAAGCGCTGGAAGGCGACGCAGACTGGGAAGCGAAAATCATCGAACTGGCTGGCTACCTGGATTCTTACATCCCGGAACCAGAGCGTGCGATTGACAAGCCGTTCCTGCTGCCGATCGAAGACGTATTCTCCATCTCCGGTCGTGGTACCGTTGTTACCGGTCGTGTAGAGCGCGGTATCATCAAAGTTGGCGAAGAAGTTGAAATCGTTGGTATCAAAGAGACTGCGAAGTCTACCTGTACTGGCGTTGAAATGTTCCGCAAACTGCTGGACGAAGGCCGTGCTGGTGAGAACGTTGGTGTTCTGCTGCGTGGTATCAAACGTGAAGAAATCGAACGTGGTCAGGTACTGGCTAAGCCGGGTTCTATCAAGCCGCACACCAAGTTCGAATCCGAAGTGTACATTCTGTCCAAAGACGAAGGCGGCCGTCATACTCCGTTCTTCAAAGGCTACCGTCCGCAGTTCTACTTCCGTACAACTGACGTGACTGGCACCATCGAACTGCCGGAAGGCGTAGAGATGGTAATGCCGGGCGACAACATCAAAATGGTTGTTACCCTGATCCACCCGATCGCGATGGACGACGGTCTGCGTTTCGCAATCCGTGAAGGCGGCCGTACCGTTGGCGCGGGCGTTGTTGCTAAAGTTCTGGGCTAATATTTAGTTCTGAATTAAAAAGGGCGCTAAGGCGCCCTTTTTGCTGTCTGCTATTTGCGAGAAGCAGCACAGTGACTGACAGCAAAGAGATTAAACGTCTATTTAATAAACAGGCTATTGTAATCATAACTATTCTCATTTACACTTTGTCTGTAAGTTGAACGGGAGTATATATGTACGTTTGTCTGTGTAATGGTGTGAACGATAAAAAAATTCGTCAGGCTGTGCGCCAATTCAATCCTCAGTCTTTTCAACAGCTGAGAAAATTTATTCCCGTTGGAAATCAATGTGGTAAGTGCGTTCGTGCAGCACGAGAAATTATGGAAGATGAATTAACCCGCATGCCGGAATATCAAGAGATCGCCTGAAGTCTCTCAGCTTTACTTTGACATCCCTATAGCCCGAACTACGCTTCAATAAGTGGAAGCGGAGGGACTATATAATGAAAGGTGATGTCAAAATCATAAGTTATCTCAATAAATTATTGGGAAATGAGCTAGTCGCAATTAATCAATACTTTCTCCATGCGAGAATGTTCAAGAACTGGGGCCTGATGCGCCTCAATGATGTCGAGTACCACGAATCTATCGATGAAATGAAGCATGCCGATAAATATATCGAGCGCATTTTATTTCTCGAAGGGATCCCGAACCTGCAGGATCTCGGCAAACTCCGCATCGGAGAGGACGTCGAGGAGATGCTGCAATCCGACCTGAGGCTGGAACTGGAAGGGGCGAAGGATCTACGAGAAGCCATCGCCTATGCTGACAGCGTCCACGACTACGTCAGCCGTGATATGTTAATCACCATCCTCGCCGATGAAGAAGGCCATATCGACTGGCTGGAAACCGAGCTGGATTTGATAGGTAAAATTGGTCTGCAAAATTATCTTCAGTCGCAGATTAAAGTGGCTGACTAAAAAACGTCTGCCAACCACATAGCAAACCCGCTGTGGCCAGGAAAGGGCCGAAAGGCAGCGGGTTGCGTAATGCCTGCCTATGTTTGCCGCACAGCATCAGAACCGTTACGGCAGCGCAGGCGAGAATCGTTGCTATAAGAACGAGCTGCGGTAAAACTCTCCATCCCTGCCATGCCCCTAGTGCGGCGAGAAATTTGACATCGCCGTAGCCGATGCCTTCACGCCCGCGTATTCCCCTGTAGAGCCAATAGATCAACGCAAAGGCCAGATAGCCTGCTATCGCTCCCCAGACTGCATGCTGCAGATTGGCTGGTGACATACACAGATAATAAAGCAACCCGCCCCACAGCAGAGGGCAGGTAAATTTATCGGGTAGCAAGCCATAGCGCAGATCGTGCCAACAAAGCGTGAGTAATAACCCGCCATAAATAATAAAGAATGCCAAAGTCGCTATCATCGATGGTTTCCATGTGGTGGTCCTGGGTACCGAGTGTGATGCAGGAGCCGAGCCTCTGGCAAAAGGCAATAAACAGGAATGGATGTCCCGCTCCAGAGTATTTGTCGGCCTTTCATGGCATTGCGACGGGCGTGGAAGTGAGCTCGCAGAAACAAGTGATGATTTTGTACGCAGCCCTTGCGTTGTCGCTGAATTTGCGTATAATGCGCGGGCCTGTCAAAGTTGACGGCCGGTTCGATATGAACCCTGGTAGCAGCAACACGCTACCAAACAATGTTCCCAATTGGGGAACTATGTAAGAACGGTTACACTCTCCCATCAATCGTAATGGGTATGAGGAGTAACCATTTCGTCTATAAAATAATTGGAGCTCTGGTCTCATGCAGAACCAAAGAATCCGTATCCGCCTTAAAGCGTTTGATCATCGTCTGATCGATCAATCAACCGCGGAAATCGTCGAGACTGCTAAGCGCACTGGTGCGCAAGTCCGTGGTCCGATCCCGCTGCCGACCCGCAAAGAGCGCTTTACCGTTCTGATCTCTCCGCACGTTAACAAAGACGCGCGCGATCAGTACGAAATCCGCACTCATAAGCGTCTGGTTGACATCGTTGAGCCAACTGAAAAAACCGTTGATGCTCTGATGCGTCTGGATCTGGCTGCCGGTGTAGACGTGCAGATCAGCCTGGGTTAATCAGGTCATCGAGCGATTGAGAGGTTGAAACAATGATTGGTTTAGTCGGTAAAAAAGTGGGCATGACCCGCATCTTCACTGAAGATGGCGTATCTATCCCAGTAACCGTAATCGAAGTTGAAGCAAACCGCGTTACTCAGGTTAAAGATCTGGCTAACGATGGCTACCGTGCCGTTCAGGTGACCACTGGTGCTAAAAAAGCTAACCGTGTAACCAAACCGGAAGCGGGTCACTTCGCTAAAGCTGGCGTAGAAGCTGGCCGTGGTCTGTGGGAATTCCGTCTGGCTGACGGCGAAGAGTTCACCGTAGGTCAGGACATTAGCGTTGAGCTGTTTGCTGACGTTAAAAAAGTTGACGTAACCGGTACCTCTAAAGGTAAAGGTTTTGCTGGTACCGTTAAGCGCTGGAACTTCCGTACCCAGGACGCTACTCACGGTAACTCCTTGTCTCACCGCGTTCCGGGTTCTATCGGTCAGAACCAGACTCCGGGCAAAGTGTTCAAAGGCAAGAAAATGGCAGGTCAGCTGGGTAACGAACGTGTCACCGTTCAGAGCCTGGACGTAGTACGTGTTGACGCTGAGCGCAACCTGCTGCTGGTTAAAGGCGCGGTCCCGGGTGCAACCGGTAGCGACCTGATCGTTAAACCAGCTGTGAAGGCGTAAGGGGATAGCAATGGAATTAGTATTGAAAGACGCGCAGAGCGCGCTGACTGTTTCCGAAACTACCTTCGGTCGTGATTTCAACGAAGCGCTGGTTCACCAGGTTGTAGTTGCTTATGCAGCTGGTGCTCGTCAGGGTACTCGTGCTCAGAAGACTCGTGCTGAAGTAACTGGTTCAGGCAAAAAGCCGTGGCGCCAGAAAGGTACCGGCCGTGCGCGTTCAGGTTCTATCAAGAGCCCGATCTGGCGTTCAGGTGGCGTGACCTTCGCTGCGCGTCCGCAGGACCACAGTCAAAAAGTTAACAAAAAGATGTACCGCGGCGCGCTGAAAAGCATTCTGTCCGAACTGGTACGTCAGGATCGTCTGATCGTTGTCGAATCTTTCTCTGTAGAAGCGCCTAAAACTAAGCTGCTGGCACAGAAACTGAAAGACATGGCTCTGGAAGATGTGCTGATCATCACCGGTGAGCTGGACGAGAACCTGTTCCTTGCTGCGCGCAACCTGCACAAGGTTGACGTACGTGATGCAACTGGTATCGACCCGGTTAGCCTGATCGCCTTCGACAAAGTCGTAATGACTGCTGATGCTGTTAAGCAAGTTGAGGAGATGCTGGCATGATTCGTGAAGAACGTCTGCTGAAGGTGCTGCGCGCACCGCACGTTTCTGAAAAAGCGTCTACTGCGATGGAAAAAACTAACACCATCGTTCTCAAAGTTGCTAAAGACGCGACCAAAGCAGAGATCAAAGCTGCTGTGCAGAAACTGTTTGAAGTCGAAGTCGAAGTCGTTAACACCCTGGTTGTTAAAGGGAAAGTTAAACGTCACGGACAGCGTATCGGTCGTCGTAGCGACTGGAAAAAAGCTTACGTCACCCTGAAGGAAGGCCAGAATCTGGACTTCGTCGGCGGCGCTGAGTAAGTCGGAGGAGTAATACAATGGCAGTTGTTAAATGTAAACCGACATCTCCGGGTCGTCGCCACGTTGTTAAAGTGGTCAACCCAGAGCTGCACAAGGGCAAACCTTTTGCTCCGCTGGTTGAAAAAAACAGCAAATCCGGTGGTCGTAACAACAATGGCCGTATCACCACCCGTCATATCGGTGGTGGTCACAAACAGGCCTACCGTATTGTTGACTTCAAACGCAACAAAGATGGTATCCCGGCAGTTGTTGAACGTCTTGAGTACGATCCGAACCGCTCCGCGAACATCGCGCTGGTTCTGTACAAAGACGGTGAGCGCCGTTACATTCTGGCCCCTAAAGGCCTGAAAGCTGGCGACCAGATTCAATCTGGCGTTGATGCTGCAATCAAAGCAGGCAACACCCTGCCGATGCGCAATATCCCGGTTGGTTCTACCGTTCATAACGTAGAAATGAAACCAGGTAAAGGCGGTCAGCTGGCTCGTTCCGCTGGTACTTACGTTCAGATCGTTGCTCGCGATGGTGCTTATGTCACCCTGCGTCTGCGTTCTGGTGAAATGCGTAAAGTCGAAGCAGACTGCCGCGCTACTCTGGGCGAAGTTGGCAATGCTGAGCATATGCTGCGCGTTCTGGGTAAAGCAGGTGCTGCACGCTGGCGTGGTGTTCGTCCTACCGTTCGCGGTACTGCGATGAACCCAGTCGACCACCCACATGGTGGTGGTGAAGGTCGTAACTTTGGTAAGCACCCGGTAACTCCGTGGGGCGTTCAGACCAAAGGTAAGAAGACCCGCAGCAACAAGCGTACTGATAAATTCATCGTACGTCGCCGTAGCAAATAATTTTAGAGGATAAGCCATGCCACGTTCTCTCAAGAAAGGTCCTTTTATTGACCTGCACTTGCTGAAGAAGGTAGAGAAAGCGGTGGAAAGCGGAGACAAGAAGCCCCTGCGCACTTGGTCCCGTCGTTCAACGATCTTTCCTAACATGATCGGTTTGACCATCGCTGTCCATAATGGTCGTCAGCACGTTCCAGTTTTTGTTTCCGACGAAATGGTTGGTCACAAACTGGGTGAATTCGCACCGACTCGTACTTATCGCGGCCACGCTGCTGATAAAAAAGCGAAGAAGAAATAAGGTAGGAGGAAGAGATGGAAACTTTAGCTCAACATCGCCATGCTCGTTCTTCTGCTCAGAAGGTTCGCCTTGTTGCTGACCTGATTCGCGGTAAGAAAGTGTCGCAGGCCCTGGATATTCTGACCTACACCAATAAGAAAGCTGCTGTACTGGTCAAGAAGGTACTGGAATCTGCCATTGCTAACGCTGAACACAACGATGGCGCTGACATTGATGATCTGAAAGTTGCGAAAATTTTCGTAGACGAAGGCCCGAGCATGAAGCGCATTATGCCGCGTGCTAAAGGTCGTGCAGATCGCATCCTGAAGCGCACCAGCCACATTACTGTGGTTGTGTCCGATCGCTGAGACTCTGGAGACTAGCAATGGGTCAGAAAGTACATCCTAATGGTATTCGCCTGGGTATTGTAAAACCATGGAACTCAACCTGGTTTGCGAACACCAAAGAATTCGCTGACAACCTGGACAGCGATTTTAAAGTACGTCAGTACCTGACTAAGGAACTGGCGAAAGCGTCTGTATCTCGCATCGTTATCGAGCGTCCGGCTAAAAGCATCCGTGTGACCATTCACACTGCTCGCCCGGGTATCGTTATCGGTAAGAAAGGCGAAGACGTAGAAAAACTGCGCAAGGTCGTCGCGGATCTCGCTGGCGTGCCTGCACAGATCAATATTGCCGAAGTTCGTAAGCCTGAACTGGACGCTAAATTGGTTGCTGACAGCATCACTTCTCAGCTGGAACGTCGCGTTATGTTCCGTCGTGCTATGAAGCGTGCTGTACAGAACGCAATGCGTCTGGGCGCTAAAGGTATCAAAGTTGAAGTTAGCGGCCGTCTGGGCGGCGCGGAAATCGCACGTACCGAATGGTACCGTGAAGGTCGCGTACCGCTGCACACTCTGCGTGCTGACATCGACTACAACACCTCTGAAGCGCACACCACTTACGGTGTAATCGGCGTTAAGGTATGGATCTTCAAAGGTGAGATCCTGGGTGGTATGGCTGCTGTTGAACAACCGGAACCGGCTGCTCAACCTAAAAAGCAGCAGCGTAAAGGCCGTAAATAAGGAGCGTCGCTGATGTTACAACCAAAGCGTACAAAATTCCGTAAAGTGCACAAAGGCCGCAACCGTGGTCTGGCGCAGGGTACGGATGTTAGCTTCGGCACTTTCGGTCTGAAAGCTGTTGGCCGTGGTCGTCTGACTGCACGTCAGATCGAAGCAGCACGTCGTGCTATGACCCGTGCAGTTAAGCGTCAAGGTAAGATCTGGATCCGTGTATTCCCGGACAAACCGATCACCGAGAAGCCGCTGGAAGTTCGTATGGGTAAAGGTAAAGGTAACGTGGAGTACTGGGTTGCCTTGATTCAGCCGGGTAAAGTCCTTTATGAAATGGACGGCGTACCGGAAGAGCTGGCCCGTGAAGCATTCGGCCTGGCAGCAGCGAAACTGCCGATCAAAACCACCTTTGTAACTAAGACGGTGATGTAATGAAAGCAAAAGAGCTGCGTGAAAAAAGCGTTGAAGAGCTGAACGCTGAGCTGCTGAACCTGCTGCGTGAGCAGTTCAACCTGCGTATGCAGGCTGCAAGTGGCCAGCTGCAACAGACTCATCTGCTGAAGCAAGTGCGTCGTGATGTTGCACGCGTTAAGACTTTACTGACTCAGAAGGCGGGTGCGTAATGACCGATAAAATCCGTACTCTGCAAGGTCGCGTGGTTAGCGACAAAATGGAGAAATCCATTGTTGTTGCTATCGAACGTATGGTGAAACACCCGGTATACGGCAAATTCATCAAGCGTACGACCAAACTGCACGTACATGACGAGAACAACGAATGCGGTATCGGCGACGTGGTTGAAATCCGCGAATGCCGTCCGCTGTCCAAGACTAAGTCCTGGACGCTGGTTCGCGTTGTAGAGAAAGCGGTTCTGTAATAGAGTACGCATTCTCGATACGGATAAACGGCTCAGCGATGAGCCGTTTATTTTTTCTACCCATATCTGATTTGCGGTGTTATAATGCCGCGCCCTCGATATGGGGCTTTTTTAACGACCCTATTTTTGGGTCTCAGTAGTAGTTGACATTAGCGGAGCACTAAAATGATCCAAGAACAGACTATGCTGAACGTCGCCGACAACTCCGGTGCACGTCGCGTAATGTGTATCAAGGTTCTGGGTGGCTCGCACCGTCGCTACGCAGGCGTAGGCGACATCATCAAGATCACCATCAAAGAAGCAATTCCGCGTGGTAAGGTCAAAAAAGGTGATGTGCTGAAGGCGGTAGTGGTGCGCACCAAGAAGGGTGTTCGTCGCCCGGACGGTTCTGTCATTCGCTTCGATGGTAATGCATGCGTTATTTTAAACAATAACAGCGAGCAGCCCATCGGTACGCGTATTTTTGGGCCGGTAACTCGTGAACTTCGTAACGAGAAGTTCATGAAAATTATCTCTCTGGCCCCAGAAGTACTCTAAGGAGCGAATCATGGCAGCGAAAATCCGTCGTGATGACGAAGTTATCGTGTTAACCGGTAAAGATAAAGGTAAACGCGGTAAAGTTAAGAATGTCTTGTCTTCCGGCAAGCTCATTGTTGAAGGTATCAACCTGGTTAAGAAACACCAGAAGCCGGTTCCGGCTCTGAACCAACCAGGCGGCATCGTTGAAAAAGAAGCTGCTATTCAGGTTTCTAACGTTGCAATCTTCAATGCGGCAACCGGCAAGGCTGACCGTGTAGGCTTTAGATTCGAAGACGGCAAAAAAGTCCGTTTCTTCAAATCTAACAGCGAAACTATCAAGTAATTTGGAGTAGTACGATGGCGAAACTGCATGATTACTACAAAGACGAAGTAGTTAAAAAACTCATGACTGAGTTTAACTACAATTCTGTCATGCAAGTCCCTCGGGTCGAGAAGATCACCCTGAACATGGGTGTTGGTGAAGCGATCGCTGACAAGAAACTGCTGGATAACGCAGCAGCCGATCTGACAGCAATCTCCGGTCAAAAACCGCTGATCACCAAAGCACGCAAATCAGTTGCAGGCTTCAAAATCCGTCAGGGCTATCCGATCGGCTGTAAAGTAACTCTGCGTGGCGAACGCATGTGGGAGTTCTTTGAGCGCCTGATCACTATTGCTGTACCGCGTATCCGTGACTTCCGTGGCTTGTCCGCTAAGTCTTTCGACGGTCGTGGCAACTACAGCATGGGTGTCCGTGAGCAGATCATCTTCCCAGAAATCGACTACGATAAAGTCGACCGCGTTCGTGGTTTGGATATTACCATTACCACTACTGCGAAATCTGATGAAGAAGGCCGCGCTCTGCTGGCTGCCTTTGACTTCCCGTTCCGCAAGTAAGGTAGGGTTACTTAATGGCTAAGCAATCAATGAAAGCACGCGAAGTAAAGCGCGTGGCTTTAGCTGATAAATTCTTCGCTAAACGCGCTGAACTGAAAGCTATCATCTCTGATGTGAACGCAACCGACGAAGATCGTTGGAATGCTGTTCTCAAGCTGCAGACTCTGCCGCGTGATTCCAGCCCGTCTCGTCAGCGTAATCGCTGCCGTCAAACAGGTCGTCCGCATGGTTTCCTGCGGAAGTTCGGGTTGAGCCGTATCAAGGTCCGTGAAGCCGCAATGCGCGGTGAAATCCCGGGTCTGAAAAAGGCTAGCTGGTAATTGTCACCAATTGAATCACGGGAGTAAAGACAGATGAGCATGCAAGATCCGATCGCGGATATGCTGACCCGTATCCGTAACGGTCAGGCCGCGAATAAAGCTGCGGTCACCATGCCTTCCTCCAAGCTGAAAGTGGCAATTGCCAACGTGCTGAAGGAAGAAGGCTTTATTGAAGATTTTAAAGTTGAAGGCGACATCAAGCCGGAACTGGAACTGACTCTTAAGTATTTCCAGGGTAAAGCTGTTGTAGAAAGCATTCAGCGTGTCAGCCGCCCAGGTCTGCGCATCTACAAACGTAAAGATGAGCTGCCGAAAGTTATGGCGGGTCTGGGTATCGCGGTTATTTCTACCTCTAAAGGTGTTATGACCGATCGTGCAGCGCGCCAGGCTGGTCTTGGTGGCGAAATTATCTGCTACGTAGCCTAATCGGAGGAAAAAATGTCTCGTGTTGCTAAAGCACCGGTCGTTGTTCCTGCCGGCGTTGATGTAAAAATCAACGGTCAGGTTATTACGATCAAAGGTAAAAACGGCGAGCTGACTCGTACCCTCAACAATGCTGTTGAAGTTAAACATGCAGAAAATGCTCTGACCTTCGGTCCGCGTGATGGTTTCGTGGATGGATGGGCTCAGGCTGGTACCGCGCGTGCCCTGCTGAACTCAATGGTTGTTGGTGTTACCGAAGGCTTCACTAAAAAGCTTCAGCTGGTTGGTGTAGGCTATCGTGCAGCGGTCAAAGGGGATGTAGTAAACCTGGCTTTAGGTTTCTCTCATCCTGTTGAGCATAAACTGCCGGCCGGTATCACTGCAGAATGTCCGACTCAAACTGAAATCGTGCTGAAAGGCGCTGATAAGCAGGTGATCGGCCAGGTTGCAGCAGATCTGCGCGCCTACCGTCGTCCTGAGCCTTATAAAGGTAAGGGTGTTCGTTACGCCGACGAAGTCGTGCGTACCAAAGAGGCTAAGAAGAAGTAAGGTAACACTATGGATAAGAAATCTGCTCGTATCCGTCGTGCGACCCGCGCACGCCGCAAGCTCCAGGAGCTGGGTGCAACTCGCCTGGTGGTACATCGTACCCCGCGTCATATTTACGCACAGGTAATTGCACCGAACGGTTCTGAAGTTCTGGTAGCTGCTTCTACTGTAGAAAAAGCTATCGCTGAACAACTGAAGTACACCGGTAACAAAGACGCGGCAGCAGCTGTGGGTAAAGCTGTTGCTGAACGCGCTCTGGAAAAAGGCATCAAAGATGTTTCCTTTGACCGTTCCGGGTTCCAATATCATGGTCGTGTCCAGGCACTGGCAGATGCTGCCCGTGAAGCTGGCCTTCAGTTCTAAGGTAGAGGTGTAAGATGGCTCACATCGAAAAACAAGCTGGCGAACTGCAGGAAAAGCTGATCGCGGTTAACCGCGTATCTAAAACCGTTAAAGGTGGTCGTATTTTCTCCTTCACAGCTCTGACTGTAGTTGGTGACGGTAACGGTCGCGTTGGTTTTGGTTACGGTAAAGCGCGTGAAGTTCCAGCAGCGATCCAGAAAGCGATGGAAAAAGCCCGTCGCAATATGATTAACGTCGCGCTGAACCACGGCACCCTGCAGCACCCGGTTAAAGGTGTTCATACGGGTTCTCGTGTATTCATGCAGCCAGCTTCCGAAGGTACCGGTATCATCGCCGGTGGTGCAATGCGCGCCGTTCTGGAAGTTGCTGGAGTTCATAACGTTCTGGCCAAAGCATATGGTTCCACCAACCCGATCAACGTGGTTCGTGCAACTATTGATGGCCTGGAAAATATGAATTCTCCAGAAATGGTCGCTGCCAAGCGTGGTAAATCCGTTGAAGAAATTCTGGGGAAATAAACCATGGCAAAGACTATTAAAATTACTCAAACCCGCAGTGCAATCGGTCGTCTGCCGAAACACAAGGCAACGCTGCTTGGCCTGGGTCTGCGTCGTATTGGTCACACCGTAGAGCGCGAGGATACTCCTGCTGTTCGTGGTATGGTCAACGCGGTTTCCTTCATGGTTAAAGTTGAGGAGTAAGAGATGCGTTTAAATACTCTGTCTCCGGCCGAAGGCTCCAAAAAGGCGGGTAAACGCCTGGGTCGTGGTATCGGTTCTGGCCTCGGTAAAACCGGTGGTCGTGGTCACAAAGGTCAGAACTCTCGTTCTGGTGGTGGCGTACGTCGCGGTTTCGAAGGTGGTCAGATGCCTCTGTACCGTCGTCTGCCGAAATTCGGCTTCACTTCTCGTAAAGCGATGATCACCGCAGAAGTTCGTCTGTCTGATCTTGCTCACGTAGAAGGCGATGTTATCGACCTGAACACGCTGAAAGCGGCTAACATTATCGGTATCCAGATCGAATTCGCGAAAGTGATCCTGTCTGGTGAAGTATCTCGTCCGGTAACTGTTCGTGGCCTGCGCGTGACTAAAGGTGCTCGTGCTGCTATCGAAGCTGCTGGCGGTAAAATTGAGGAATAAGTAGCAGATGGCTAAGCAACCGGGATTAGATTTTCAAAGTGCCAAAGGTGGGATTGGCGAACTGAAGCGCAGACTGTTGTTTGTAATCGGTGCGTTGATTGTGTTCCGTATTGGCTCTTTTATTCCGATCCCTGGTATTGATGCCGCTGTACTTGCCAAACTGCTTGAGCAACAGCGAGGCACCATCATTGAAATGTTCAACATGTTCTCTGGTGGTGCTCTCAGCCGTGCTTCTATCTTTGCGTTGGGTATCATGCCGTATATTTCGGCATCGATCATTGTCCAGCTGCTGACGGTTGTTTATCAGCCGTTAGCGGAGCTGAAGAAAGAAGGGGAGTCTGGTCGTCGTAAGATCAGCCAGTACACCCGCTACGGTACTCTGGTGCTGGCGATATTCCAGTCGATCGGTATTGCTACCGGTCTGCCGAATATGCCTGGTATGCAGGGCCTGGTGATTAATCCAGGCTTTGCATTCTATTTCACCGCTGTTGTTAGTCTGGTCTCAGGAACGATGTTCCTGATGTGGCTCGGCGAACAGATTACTGAGCGCGGTATCGGAAACGGTATCTCAATCATTATCTTCGCCGGTATCGTTGCGGGTCTCCCGCCGGCCATCGCCCATACTATCGAGCAAGCGCGTCAAGGCGACCTGCACTTCCTCCTGTTGCTGTTGGTTGCAGTACTAGTATTTGCAGTGACCTTCTTTGTTGTCTTTGTAGAGCGTGGTCAACGCCGCATTGTGGTAAACTACGCTAAACGTCAACAGGGTCGTCGTGTCTATGCTGCACAGAGCACACATTTACCGCTGAAAGTGAATATGGCAGGGGTTATCCCGGCAATCTTCGCTTCCAGTATTATTCTGTTCCCGGCTACCATTACATCATGGTTCGGGGGCGGTACTGGTTGGAACTGGCTGACAACAATTTCGCTGTATTTGCAGCCTGGGCAACCGCTTTATGTGTTACTCTATGCGTCTGCAATCATCTTCTTCTGTTTCTTCTACACGGCGTTGGTTTTCAACCCGCGTGAAACAGCAGATAACCTGAAGAAGTCCGGTGCATTTGTACCAGGAATTCGTCCGGGAGAGCAAACGGCGAAGTATATCGATAAAGTAATGACTCGCCTGACTTTGGTCGGTGCGTTATACATCACTTTTATCTGCCTGATCCCGGAGTTCATGCGTGATGCAATGAAAGTACCGTTCTACTTTGGTGGGACCTCACTGCTTATCGTTGTTGTCGTGATTATGGACTTTATGGCTCAAGTGCAAACTCTGATGATGTCGAGTCAGTACGAGTCTGCATTGAAGAAGGCGAACCTGAAAGGCTACGGCCGCTAACAGGTCGCTCGAGAAGTTACGGAGAGTAAAAATGAAAGTTCGTGCTTCCGTCAAGAAATTATGCCGTAACTGCAAAATCGTTAAGCGTGATGGCGTCATCCGCGTGATTTGCAGTGCCGAGCCGAAGCATAAACAGCGCCAAGGCTGATTTATTCGCATATTTTTCTTGCAAAGTTGGGTTGAGCTGGCTAGATTAGCCAGCCAATCTTTTGTATGTCTGTACGTTTCCATTTGAGTATCCTGAAAACGGGCTTTTCAGCATGGTGCGTACATATTAAATAGTAGGAGTGCATAGTGGCCCGTATAGCAGGCATTAACATTCCTGATCACAAACATACCGTAATCGCATTAACTGCTATTTTCGGTATCGGCAAGACCCGCTCTAAAGCCATCTGTGCTGACACGGGTATCGCTGAAAATGTTAAGATCAGTGAGCTGTCTGAAGAACAAATTGAATCCCTGCGTGAAGCGGTTGGTAAATTTGTCGTTGAAGGTGATCTGCGCCGTGAAATCACCCTGAGCATCAAGCGTCTGATGGACCTTGGTTGCTATCGTGGTTTACGCCATCGTCGTGGTCTTCCGGTTCGCGGTCAGCGTACTAAGACCAACGCACGTACCCGTAAGGGTCCGCGTAAACCGATCAAGAAATAGTCGGGGTGATTGAATAATGGCAAAGGCACCAGTTCGTGCACGTAAGCGTGTAAGAAAACAAGTCTCTGATGGCGTGGCTCATGTCCATGCTTCTTTTAACAACACCATCGTTACCATTACCGATCGTCAGGGTAACGCGCTGGGTTGGGCAACAGCCGGTGGTTCCGGTTTCCGTGGTTCTCGCAAATCCACTCCGTTTGCAGCTCAGGTTGCAGCAGAGCGTTGCGCTGAAGCCGTAAAAGAATACGGCATCAAGAATCTGGAAGTTATGGTCAAAGGTCCGGGTCCAGGTCGCGAATCTACTATTCGTGCACTGAACGCCGCTGGTTTCCGCATCACTAATATTACTGATGTGACTCCGATCCCTCATAACGGTTGTCGTCCGCCGAAAAAACGTCGCGTATAACGCGTTCGTTTCTAGGATTGTTGGAGAAAGAAAATGGCAAGATATTTGGGTCCTAAGCTCAAGCTGAGCCGTCGTGAGGGCACAGACCTGTTCCTTAAGTCTGGCGTTCGCGCGATCGATACCAAGTGTAAAATTGAACAAGCTCCTGGCCAGCACGGTGCGCGTAAACCGCGTCTGTCTGACTATGGTGTGCAGTTGCGTGAAAAGCAAAAAGTTCGCCGTATGTACGGTGTGCTGGAGCGTCAGTTCCGTAACTACTATAAAGAAGCAGCGCGTCTGAAAGGCAACACCGGTGAAAACCTGTTGACTCTGCTGGAAGGTCGTCTGGACAACGTTGTATACCGTATGGGCTTCGGCGCGACTCGTGCTGAATCACGTCAGCTGGTTAGCCACAAAGCTATCATGGTAAACGGTCGTGTTGTTAACATCGCTTCTTATCAGGTTAAAGCGAATGACGTTGTCAGCATTCGTGAGAAAGCGAAAAAGCAATCTCGCGTGAAAGCCGCTCTGGAGCTGGCTGAGCAGCGTGAAAAGCCAACCTGGCTGGAAGTTGATGCTGGCAAGATGGAAGGTACGTTCAAGCGTCAGCCGGAACGTTCTGATCTGTCTGCGGACATTAACGAACACCTGATCGTCGAGCTTTACTCCAAGTAAAGCTTAGTACCAAAGAGAGGACACAATGCAGGGTTCTGTGACAGAGTTTCTAAAACCGCGCCTGGTCGATATCGAGCAAGTGAGTTCGACGCACGCCAAGGTGACCCTTGAACCTTTAGAGCGTGGCTTTGGCCATACTCTTGGTAACGCACTGCGCCGTATTCTGCTCTCATCGATGCCGGGTTGCGCGGTGACCGAGGTTGAGATTGATGGTGTACTTCATGAGTACAGCACCAAAGAAGGCGTTCAGGAAGATATCCTTGAAATCCTGCTCAACCTGAAAGGGCTGGCGGTGAGAGTTCAGGGTAAAGATGAAGTTATCCTTACTTTGAACAAATCTGGCATTGGCCCTGTGACCGCAGCCGACATTACCCATGACGGTGATGTCGAAATCGTCAAGCCGCAACATGTGATCTGCCACCTGACCGATGAGAACGCAGCTATTAGCATGCGTATCAAAGTTCAGCGCGGTCGCGGTTATGTGCCGGCTTCTGCCCGAATTCATTCGGAAGAAGATGAGCGCCCAATCGGCCGTCTGCTGGTCGACGCATGCTACAGCCCTGTAGAGCGTATTGCCTACAATGTTGAAGCAGCGCGTGTAGAACAGCGTACCGACCTGGACAAGCTGGTCATCGAAATGGAAACCAACGGCACAATCGATCCTGAAGAGGCGATTCGTCGTGCGGCAACCATCCTGGCAGAACAACTGGAAGCTTTCGTTGATTTACGTGATGTACGTCAGCCGGAAGTGAAAGAAGAGAAACCAGAATTCGATCCGATCCTGCTGCGCCCTGTTGACGATCTCGAATTGACTGTCCGCTCTGCTAACTGCCTTAAGGCAGAAGCTATCCACTATATCGGTGATCTGGTACAGCGTACCGAGGTTGAGTTGCTGAAAACGCCGAACCTGGGTAAAAAATCTCTTACTGAGATTAAAGACGTGCTGGCTTCACGTGGTTTGTCTCTGGGCATGCGCCTGGAAAACTGGCCACCGGCAAGCATTGCTGACGAGTAACCGGATCACAGGTTAAGGTTTTACTGAGAAGGATAAGGTCATGCGCCATCGTAAGAGTGGTCGTCAACTGAACCGCAACAGCAGCCATCGCCAGGCTATGTTCCGTAACATGGCTGGTTCGCTGGTTCGTCATGAAATCATCAAGACGACCCTGCCGAAAGCGAAAGAACTGCGTCGCGTAGTTGAGCCGCTGATTACTCTTGCCAAGACTGATAGCGTTGCTAATCGTCGTCTGGCATTCGCCCGTACTCGTGATAACGAGATCGTGGCAAAACTGTTTAACGAGCTGGGCCCGCGTTTCGCGAGCCGCGCCGGTGGTTACACTCGTATTCTGAAGTGTGGCTTCCGTGCAGGCGACAACGCGCCGATGGCATACATCGAGCTGGTTGATCGCTCTGAATCGAAAGCAGAAGCTGCTGCAGAGTAATCTGTAGTAACGTAAAAAAACCCGCTCCGGCGGGTTTTTTTATATCCACCCTATTCCTGCTTGTTTACAATATCTGCATTATTTTTGTTCATCCCCGGAGCCTTATGATGTGGTTACTGGATCAGTGGGCAGAACGCCATATTCTTGATGCACAGCACAAAGGTGAGTTTGATAACCTGCCGGGAAGTGGGGAGCCACTGACTCTGGACGATGACTCGCATGTGCCGCCTGAGCTACGCGCAGGCTATCGATTACTCAAGAATGCGGGTTGTTTACCTCCCGAACTTGAACATCGTAAAGAAGCCGTGATGCTCAATGACTTACTTAAAGGCGTTCAGGAGAGCGATCCCCGCTATGCTGAGCTGAGTCGTCGTCTGGCGCTGCTCGAGTTAAAGCTGCGGCAGGCGGGCTTGAACACTGACTTTCTGCGTGGGGATTACGCGGATAAGTTGCTGCAAAAGATTAATGAGGAGTAATCATGTACCGCATAGGTGAACTGGCTAAATTGGCTGACGTTACTCCCGATACCATTCGCTATTATGAAAAACAGCAGATGATGGATCATAACGTGCGCACTGAAGGTGGATTTCGTCTCTATTCGGATAACGATCTACAGAGGCTGCGTTTTATTCGCTATGCCAGGCAGCTTGGTTTTACGCTGGAATCGATCCGCGAACTTCTCTCGATCCGCATCGATCCGGAACATCATACCTGTCAGGAATCTAAAGGCATTGTGCAGGCTCGTTTAAGTGAAGTGGAATCCCGGATTAAAGAGTTACAAGCCATGCGTCGTTCTTTGCAGCGCCTCAATGATGTTTGCTGCGGAACAGCGCACAGCAGCGTCTATTGCTCAATTCTTGAAGCACTGGAGCAGGGCGCCAGCAGTCATAATCCAGCACGTTGATTTTTTCATCAGACGCGTCTACACTCACGCCGATTTCTATTACATATCTGGAGAGCTTATGAGCCGCTATCAGCATACTAAAGGGCAAATAAAAGATAACGCCCTTGAGGCACTACTTCATGACCCGTTATTCAGGCAGCGAATTGAGAAGAACAAGAAAGGGAAAGGTAGCTACCAAAGAAAAGAAAAACATGCGGGACAGAATGGTCGGGAGGCCAGTGGCAAGAAAGTAAATGACTTTTTTACCACTGGCCTTCTGCTTTTAAGGCTTCTTAAGAACGATTGTTTTGTTCTTTCAGCAGGTCACGAATTTCGCTAAGCAGGACTTCTTCTTTGGTTGGCGCCGGTGGTGCTGCCGGGGCTTCTTCCTTTTTCCTGTTCAGTTTATTCATCAGTTTGATTGCCATAAAAATAGCAAACGCCACGATAATAAAATCGAACACGTTCTGAATGAATACGCCGTAATGCATGACGACCGCCGGGATGTCGCCCTGGGCATCCCGTAGCGTCACGGCAAACTGTTTAAAGTCGATTCCGCCAATGAGTAAGCCTAGCGGCGGCATAATAATATCGGCAACTAACGACGATACGATTTTACCAAATGCTGCGCCAATGATGACACCGACTGCCAAATCAACCACATTCCCGCGCATCGCAAATTCGCGAAATTCTTTTAAAAAACTCATTTTATTCTCCTTGAGCCAGCTGACACTGATAAGTTTAACAAATGTATTACTATTTTCCATTACCACGAAATAATTGCAGAAAAATATTATCCTTTGATATACAAGGGATAAAAAAGGCGTCTTGTCGACGCCTGCGAACTACAAAAAGAAAGGACTTGGCTGGAATAGTCTTTCGACGTCTGAGATGAATTTTTTGTCAGTCAGGAACATAACGACATGATCCCCTTGCTCAATACGCAGATTGTTATTCGCTATCATGACATCATTACCGCGTACAACGGCGCCAATAATTGTTCCGGGGGGAAGCTTAATCTCATCAATAGCGCGTCCAACCACCCGCGAAGTACTTTCATCTCCGTGCGCGACAGCTTCAATAGCCTCTGCGACACCGCGGCGTAGGGAGGAAACGCCGACAATATCGGCTTTACGCACATGGCTGAGCAACGCAGAGATGGTTGCCTGCTGCGGTGATATTGCAATGTCGATCACGCTCCCCTGGACAAGATCGACGTAGGCACGGCGCTGGATCAGCACCATCACCTTTTTGGCCCCCATGCGCTTTGCGAGCATGGCAGACATAATATTGGCTTCATCATCGTTGGTGACGGCAATGAAAAGATCGACTTGATCGATATGTTCCTCAGCCAGCAATTCTTGATCTGAAGCATCGCCGTAGAAGACGATCGTATTTTGCAGCTTCTCTGCAAGCTCTGCGGCACGCTGTTGATTACGTTCAATCAGTTTGACGCTGTAATCTTTCTCCAGCTTATGGGCGAGCCCGGCGCCAATGTTTCCGCCGCCAACCAGCATGATGCGCTTATACGGCTTTTCGAGGCGCTGGAGTTCGCTCATGACGGCGCGAATATGCTGCGAAGCGGCGATGAAAAACACTTCATCACCGGCTTCAACAATGGTTGAACCTTGTGGCCTGATGGGGCGATCGTGGCGGAAGATAGCGGCTACGCGTGTGTCAATATGCGGCATATGTTCGCGCATAGTTGAAAGTGCGTTTCCCACTAAAGGACCGCCATAATAGGCTTTAACGACTGCGAGGCTTACTTTTCCTTCGGCAAAATTGACAACCTGCAGCGCGCCTGGATACTCAATCAGGCGGTGAATGCTGTCAATGACCAGCTGCTCTGGCGCGATGAGGTGGTCAATAGGAACCGCTTCTGAGTGGAAAAGTTTATCGGCATCACGCACATAATCCGGGGAGCGGATGCGAGCAATACGGTTTGGGGTATTAAACAGCGAATAGGCGACCTGGCAGGCCACCATATTCGTTTCATCTGAGCTGGTCACTGCGACCAGCATATCAGCGTCATCCGCACCCGCCTCACGCAGCACGCGTGGATGCGAGCCGTGGCCCTGAACCACTCTGAGATCAAATTTGTCCTGAAGACTGCGAAGGCGGTCGCCATTCGTGTCTACCAGCGTAATATCGTTGTTCTCTCCGACAAGGTTTTCTGCCAGAGTTCCACCGACCTGCCCTGCGCCCAATATGATAATTTTCATCAGTCGCGACTCGTTATCTCATTACTTTTTGATTAGCTTAGCGTAAAAGAAGCCGTCACCTTCTTCAGCACCTGGCAAATTTTGCTGGCCCGGCAAATCTGCGCTGCCGGTTTCGCTGAGAACCGCATCCGCAGTACGCTGCAGGAAGGCTTTAATCTGCTGGCTGTTCTCTTCCGGCAATACCGAACACGTTGCGTAAACCAGAGTCCCGCCGGTTTTCAAATGCGGCCATACGGCATCCAGAATTTCAGACTGCAGCTGGGCCAGTTCCGCGATATCACGATCCCGGCGCAGCCACTTGATATCCGGATGACGGCGAATGACGCCGGTGGCGGAACAAGGGGCGTCCAGCAGAATACGATCGAACTGCTGCTCTCCACACCATTGGGCTGGATAACGGCCATCACCTTGTTTAACGGTGGCCTTCATGCCCAGACGCTTCAGATTGTCATAGACGCGGGAGAGTCGCTGCTCATCAACATCGACAGCCAGCACCTGTGCTTCGGGCGCCGCTTCGAGAATATGCGTGGTTTTACCCCCCGGTGCTGCGCACAGATCCAGAATTTGCTCGCCGTTTTTTGGCTCAAGAAATGTGATGCAGCCTTGAGCGGAGGCATCCTGAACCGTAACCCAACCCTCTTCAAACCCCGGCAATGCGTGGACCGGCACCGGTGTTTCCATGCGCACAGCGTCAGGGTAAGCAGGATGAGTAAAACCTTTCATTCCCGCCTCTTCCAGCAGTGCCAGCCAGCCGTCGCGCGGATGGTGGACACGGTTTACGCGCAACCACATTGGCGGGCGCTGGTTGTTCGCTTCCACGATCACTTCCCACTGTGCTGGATAGGCTTTCTGCAGACGTTTCAACAACCAGGAGGGGTGTAAAAAGCGAATTTCGCTACGAGAAAATTCAGATAACAGTTCTTCCTGCTGGCGCTGAAACTGGCGCAATACGCCGTTAATCAACCCTTTGAGCTGCGGGCGTTTAATCGCTACTGCGCCTTCAACCGTTTCCGCCAATGCAGCATGAGGAGGAATCCGCGTGTACAGCAGTTGGTAAATGCCCACCATAATGAGGTAATGCACAACACGCTGTTTACCCGTCATCGGCCGGGACATGAGCTTGCCGATCAGCCAATCTAACTGGGAAAGGGTACGTAGCACGCCAAAGCAGAGTTCCTGAAGCAGCGCTTTGTCTTTATCGGATACTTTTTGTTGCAGCGGGGGCAGAACGTTGCTCAGGGATTGCCCTTGTTCGAGAACCTGTTCAACGGCCTGCGCTGCCAGGCTGCGTAAATTGAGTTGTTTTTTCATAAGCACAAAATAAAAATGCCCGGCAACACCGGGCGTATTAAGAAGGGCGCGTCAGACCAGACGGTTGCCAGGAGCGAACCATTCCCGCCGCGAGTTTAATAGATCCTGAGCACTCATTGCTTTTTTCCCGGCAGGCTGTAGCGAGAGTAAATTCAGCACGCCGTCGCTGGTCGCCACCTGAATCCCCTGTTTTGTCGCTTCAATGATGGTCCCCGGTTCGGCTGTTGTGGCCACATCAATAACCGACGCCTGCCAGACTTTTACCGGCTGGCCATCAATTTCTATCCAGCTCATTGGCCACGGGTTAAAGGCGCGAATGCAGCGTTCTAACTGAGCGGCTGGAAGAGACCAGTCGATACGCGCTTCTTCTTTGCTGAGTTTTTGCGCATGGGTAACCAGCGCTTCATCCTGTACAACCGGTT
This sequence comes from Klebsiella michiganensis, assembly GCF_015139575.1. Lineage (GTDB taxonomy): Bacteria > Pseudomonadota > Gammaproteobacteria > Enterobacterales > Enterobacteriaceae > Klebsiella > Klebsiella michiganensis. The sequence goes on from NZ_AP022547.1 coordinate 490,384, forward strand.
TCGCGGTACCTGCAGCAAGCTGCTTAAGGGTTTCGATCAGCCCCTGCGGCCCCAGGTTAGCCAGCTTGTCGTACAGCGTTCCGCTGGTGTCTTCGGCCGTGATTGGGCACGCAAGTTTATACAGCATATCACCCGTATCGAGGCCGACATCCATCTGCATGATGGTGACACCGGTCTCGGTATCGCCAGCCCACAGCGAACGCTGAATGGGCGCCGCGCCGCGCCAGCGCGGAAGCAACGAACCGTGAACGTTAATGCAGCCCAGGCGCGGCATATCCAGCACGGCTTTTGGTAGAAGGAGCCCATAGGCTACGACGACCATGACGTCTGCACGCAGATCGGAGACGAGCTGCTGATTTTCCTGCGGACGTAGTGAAGCGGGCTGGAATACCGGTATGCCTTTTTCTTCAGCAAGAACTTTCACCGGGCTGGGCATGAGTTTTTTACCACGACCTGCCGGACGGTCCGGTTGGGTGAAGACGCCAACAACGTTGTGTCCAGAGGACAGCAGCGCGTCGAGATGACGTGCTGCAAAGTCAGGGGTGCCGGCAAAAATAATACGTAGTGAGTCTGACACGTTTATTCTCGTCCTTAAGCTCGAGCATTCAGACGGTCAAGTTTCTCAACTTTTTGACGAATGCGTTGTTGCTTGAGCGGTGACAGGTAATCGATGAACAGCTTACCGACGAGGTGATCCATCTCGTGCTGAATGCAGATGGCCAGCAGACCGTCGGCTTCAAGCTCAAAAGGTTTGCCTTCGCGATCGAGCGCGCGGATTTTCACTTTTTCTGCACGCGGCACTAAAGCACGCTGTTCAGGAATAGAGAGGCAGCCCTCTTCAATGCCTGTTTCTCCGCTTTTTTCCAGCAGCTCAGGGTTAATTAATACCAGCTGCTCTTCACGATTTTCTGATACATCAATAACAATAATTCGCTGGTGAATATCCACCTGCGTTGCGGCCAGACCGATACCTTCTTCAGCATACATCGTCTCGAACATATCATCGACGATACGCTGAATTTCTGCATTTACTTCTTCTACCGGCTTTGCGACTTTGCGAAGGCGCTCGTCCGGAATATGTAACACTTGCAAAACTGACATAGTTATCCAGAGTTGTGTTCAGGAGTTGGAAAGATTATTACCTCTATTCTAGACAAAACCCCCTGCAATTGACAGTCTCGCTGTCCAATCGCAAAGATTGTTAAAGTCGCTTGTGGCAGGGGGATAGGGATGACGCCCAGGGAAATTTGGTTACGTTTGATGAGAGTGAGCAGCCTGTATGGCGAGAGTGCTATCAGTGCCGCCCGTCAGCTATGTGCATCTGCGACGTTAGGTCGAGAAGATTTGCGAGCCTGTGGCTTGAGTCTGGCGCAATCGAAGCATTTCCTCAGCGTTAACCAATGCGAGATAGATGCCACGCTGCAATGGCTGGAGCGACCAAATTGCTATCTACTGACTGCCGAAGATCCGCTTTACCCACCCCAGCTGCGGGCGATTGTCGACTTTCCTTGCGCTCTTTTAGTATGTGGAGACCCTGCGCTACTGAGCAGCCGGCAGCTGTCCGTCATTGGGAGCCGGGCGCATTCATGGTATGGCGCTCGTTGGGGGAAACTCTTTAGCGAAGCTTTAGCACGTTATGGTATTACGATCACGAGCGGCCTGGCCCTTGGCATTGATGGAATTGCTCATCGTGGTGCGCTGGAAGGGAAAGGTAAAACGGTTGCTGTTTTAGGGAATGGCTTAAGAGAGATCTATCCTCGCCGTCATCAGGCGCTAGCGGAGCAGATTACAAACAGCTGCGGCGCCATCATTTCGGAGTTTCCGCTGTTTACCCCGCCCCTGCCGGGCAACTTTCCTCGCCGTAACCGGATTATCAGTGGGCTAAGTGCCGGCGTGTTGGTTATTGAGGCGGCCCTGAAAAGCGGCTCATTAGTGACGGTTCGTTATGCTCTGGAGCAGGGAAGGGATGTGTTTGCCCTGCCTGGGCCGATTGGCAGCCCGGGTTCAGAAGGTCCCCACTGGCTTATCAAGCAGGGCGCGATTCCCGTGACAGCCCCGGAAGACATCGTCGAATACTGGCGGGATGAGCTGCCATATGTTCTTCCTGAACCAGATGACGCAAATAATTGCGGTAATCGGCCTTCTGTAGCATTGCCATTTCCAGAGCTCCTGGCTAACGTAGGAGATGAGGTAACACCTGTTGACGTTGTCGCTGAACGTGCCGGCCAATCTGTGCCAGTAACCGTAGCCCAGCTACTAGAACTGGAGTTAGCAGGCTGGATCGCAGCTGTACCCGGCGGCTATGTCCGATTAAGGAGGGCAAGCCATGTTCGACGTACTGATGTATCTGTTTGAAACTTACATCCATAACGAAGCAGAAATGCGCGTGGATCAGGACAAGCTGACTCGGGATCTGACCGATGCCGGTTTTGAACGAGAAGATATCTATAACGCCCTGATGTGGCTGGAGAAACTGGCTGATTACCAGGAGGGGCTTGTTGCGCCAATGCAGCTTGCTTCTGACCCACTCTCGTTACGAGTCTACACCGACGACGAGTGCCAGCGTCTTGATGCAAGCTGCCGGGGATTCTTATTATTCCTTGAGCAAATTCAGGTGTTGAACCTCGAAACACGGGAAATGGTGATTGAGCGTGTACTGGCGCTGGATACGGCAGAGTTCGATCTGGAAGATCTCAAATGGGTGATCCTGATGGTGCTGTTCAATATTCCCGGTTGCGAAAATGCCTACCTGCAAATGGAAGAATTACTCTTTGAAGTAAATGAAGGTATGCTGCACTAACTTTTTTGCTGCGACATTAGAATTGTTATGACCAAAACAGCGCTGTTCTCGGTGCGTAAAAACGAACCCTGCCCGCAGTGTGGGGCTGAACTGGTAATACGCTCCGGGAAACACGGGCCTTTTCTCGGCTGCTCGCATTATCCTGACTGTGACTATGTCCGGCCCCTGAAAAATCAGGCGGACGGACATATTGTCAAAGTTCTGGAGGGGCAAACGTGCCCGTCTTGCGGCGCAGTGCTGGTACTACGCCAGGGGCGTTTTGGTATGTTTATCGGTTGTAGCAGCTATCCAGATTGCGAACATACTGAACTTATCGATAAGCCGGATGAAACCGCAATTGCCTGCCCACAGTGCGGGCAAGGGCATTTGGTTCAGCGCCGCTCACGTTTTGGAAAAAACTTCCATTCCTGCGATCGTTACCCCGATTGCCAGTTCGTCATAAACTTCAGGCCAGTGGCGGGCGAGTGTCCAGAGTGTCATTACCCGTTGCTAATCGAAAAGAAAACGGCGCAGGGCGTTAAACGCTTCTGTGCCAGCAAACAATGTGGAAAGCCGATACCGGCGGAATAAATCTGTGAATAATAACCTGCCCTCAGAAGCCATCGTACGTGCTGTGGCGCTTCTGAATAATGAACATGTCATCGCCTATCCAACAGAAGCCGTTTTTGGCGTCGGTTGCGATCCCGATAGCGAAAAGGCCGTCATGAGCCTGCTTGCACTTAAACAGCGTCCCGTTGAAAAGGGGCTGATCCTGATTGCGGCGAACTTCGAGCAACTCAAACCCTATATTGACGATACGCAACTTAGCGATGAGCAGCTGGAGACGATTTTTTCTTGCTGGCCAGGGCCTGTGACATTTGTCTTCCCCGCTTGCGCTTCAACGCCGCGTTGGTTGACGGGGCGCTTCAATTCACTGGCTGTGCGAGTCACGGATCATCCGCTGGTGGTCGAACTGTGTAATGCTTACGGAAAACCGCTGGTTTCAACCAGCGCAAATTTGTCTGGCCAGCCTCCTTGCCGCACGACGGCAGAAGTTTATGCGCAGTTTGGCGCTGATTTCCCGGTCGTTGACGGGGCTACGGGAGGGCGTCAAAACCCATCTGAAATACGTGATGCCTTGACGGGCGAACTCTTCCGCCAGGGGTAACTCATGGAAACTTATGCCGTCTTCGGACACCCTATTGCCCATAGCAAGTCGCCATCTATTCATCGGCTTTTTGCTCAGCAGTTGCAAATTACGCATCCCTATGGCCGTATCCTGGCTCCGCTCGATGATTTCGTTACGACTCTCGATACCTTCTTTAATGAAGGCGGTAAGGGAGCGAACGTCACCGTGCCTTTTAAAGAAGAGGCCTTCGCGCGAGCAGATGAGCTAACCGAACGCGCAGCGCTGGCCGGTGCGGTCAATACGCTTAAACGGTTGGAGGATGGCCGCCTGCTGGGGGACAATACCGATGGTATTGGACTACTGAGCGATCTGGAACGGCTGGGTTTTATTAAACCAGGATTCCGGGTATTGCTTATTGGCGCAGGTGGGGCTTCACGCGGCGTTTTGCTTCCTCTCCTGTCGCTGGATTGTGCCGTGACTATTGTTAATCGTACCTATTCTCGCGCCCATGAACTGGCTACGCTTTTTGCTCATACCGGCAGCGTCCGCGCTTTGGATATAGAAGCATTAGGCGGTCAGGAATTTGATCTCATTATTAATGCGACATCCAGCGGTATTGACGGCGGTGTTCCCGCGATCCCTGTTACCTTAATAAATCCCCATGTCTGTTGTTATGACATGTTTTACCAGAAAGGTAGTACGCCATTTTTATCCTTATGCCAGCAACACGGTGCGACAAAATGCGCTGATGGGTTGGGAATGCTGGTGGCGCAGGCTGCTCATGCGGTGCTGTTGTGGCACGGCGTTCTGCCAGAAATTACGCCAGTCATTGCGGCTTTGCAGAAGGAACTGAATGCATGAACCAGGCAATTCAGTTTCCAGACAGAGAGGTATGGGATGAAGCGCGTCAATGTATCGCTTTTCCTGCATTAGTTAACGGCATGCAGCTTACCTGCGCCTTAACGCTAACGGTGCTCAAGAAGCGTTTTGGCGGTGAAGAGCCGGCGCAATGGCTGGCCGCTTTTCGTGAACATCGCTGGGATCTGGAAGATGAAGCCCAGGATCTCATTCTCGACCAGCAAGAAGATGCTCAAGGTTGGATCTGGTTTTCCTGAGCCAGGTAATCACCTTTCCACTTTACATAGTTGTTCGCTGAATATTGTAGCCCGGCAATTTCCGCCTCTGTCAGGGGGCGTATCTGTTTTACCGGGTTACCAAAGTAAAGATAGCCACTCTTGAGACGTTTGTTCTGAGGCACCAGACTGCCAGCCCCAATCATTATATCGTCTTCAACAATCACGCCATCCAACAAAATCGAACCCATACCGACCAGGACCCGGTTACCAATAGTGCAGCCGTGTAGCATCACCTTATGACCGACGGTAACATCATCGCCAATGATAAGTGGATTGCCGTGTGGATTAGATGAAGACTTATGCGTGACATGTAAGACGCTGCCGTCCTGAATGTTAGTGCGGGCGCCTATTTCCACATAGTTCACATCACCGCGAATGGCGACCAGAGGCCAGATACTGACATCGTCAGCGATTCTGACATCGCCGATCACCACGCTGCTGCTGTCGATCATCACGCGTAGGCCCGTTTTAGGGAATAAATCTTTATAACGACGCAAGCTGGTGGTCATGGTTACCTCAATAAAAGAAGGGAGTGCAGAGACTTTGGTTGCTTTTCTGGCCGTCTGCAACCCCTTATTGTGGTAAAAATTGAGCGGATTGAGCAAGAACGCCGCGAAGCGGCTGAAAAAACATCATTTGGAAAAAAAGATCGAAAAAAGGCTTGTGCAAAAAAATGGGATCCCTATAATGCGCTCCCACTGACACGGCAGATGTGAATCACTTCACAAACAACCGGGTCGGTTGAAGAGAAAAAATCCTGAAATAACGGGTTGACTCTGAAAGAGGAAAGCGTAATATACGCCACCTCGCAACGGTGAGCGAAAGCCGCGTTGCACTGCTCTTTAACAATTTATCAGACAATCTGTGTGGGCACTCAAAGTGACATGGATTCTTAACGTCGCAAGACGAAAAATGAATACCAAGTCTCAAAGAGTGAACACGTAATTCATTACGAAGTTTAATTCTACGAGCATCAAACTTAAATTGAAGAGTTTGATCATGGCTCAGATTGAACGCTGGCGGCAGGCCTAACACATGCAAGTCGAACGGTAGCACAGAGAGCTTGCTCTCGGGTGACGAGTGGCGGACGGGTGAGTAATGTCTGGGAAACTGCCTGATGGAGGGGGATAACTACTGGAAACGGTAGCTAATACCGCATAACGTCGCAAGACCAAAGAGGGGGACCTTCGGGCCTCTTGCCATCAGATGTGCCCAGATGGGATTAGCTAGTAGGTGGGGTAACGGCTCACCTAGGCGACGATCCCTAGCTGGTCTGAGAGGATGACCAGCCACACTGGAACTGAGACACGGTCCAGACTCCTACGGGAGGCAGCAGTGGGGAATATTGCACAATGGGCGCAAGCCTGATGCAGCCATGCCGCGTGTATGAAGAAGGCCTTCGGGTTGTAAAGTACTTTCAGCGGGGAGGAAGGTGTTGAGGTTAATAACCTCAGCAATTGACGTTACCCGCAGAAGAAGCACCGGCTAACTCCGTGCCAGCAGCCGCGGTAATACGGAGGGTGCAAGCGTTAATCGGAATTACTGGGCGTAAAGCGCACGCAGGCGGTCTGTCAAGTCGGATGTGAAATCCCCGGGCTCAACCTGGGAACTGCATTCGAAACTGGCAGGCTGGAGTCTTGTAGAGGGGGGTAGAATTCCAGGTGTAGCGGTGAAATGCGTAGAGATCTGGAGGAATACCGGTGGCGAAGGCGGCCCCCTGGACAAAGACTGACGCTCAGGTGCGAAAGCGTGGGGAGCAAACAGGATTAGATACCCTGGTAGTCCACGCTGTAAACGATGTCGACTTGGAGGTTGTTCCCTTGAGGAGTGGCTTCCGGAGCTAACGCGTTAAGTCGACCGCCTGGGGAGTACGGCCGCAAGGTTAAAACTCAAATGAATTGACGGGGGCCCGCACAAGCGGTGGAGCATGTGGTTTAATTCGATGCAACGCGAAGAACCTTACCTACTCTTGACATCCAGAGAACTTAGCAGAGATGCTTTGGTGCCTTCGGGAACTCTGAGACAGGTGCTGCATGGCTGTCGTCAGCTCGTGTTGTGAAATGTTGGGTTAAGTCCCGCAACGAGCGCAACCCTTATCCTTTGTTGCCAGCGGTCCGGCCGGGAACTCAAAGGAGACTGCCAGTGATAAACTGGAGGAAGGTGGGGATGACGTCAAGTCATCATGGCCCTTACGAGTAGGGCTACACACGTGCTACAATGGCATATACAAAGAGAAGCGACCTCGCGAGAGCAAGCGGACCTCATAAAGTATGTCGTAGTCCGGATTGGAGTCTGCAACTCGACTCCATGAAGTCGGAATCGCTAGTAATCGTGGATCAGAATGCCACGGTGAATACGTTCCCGGGCCTTGTACACACCGCCCGTCACACCATGGGAGTGGGTTGCAAAAGAAGTAGGTAGCTTAACCTTCGGGAGGGCGCTTACCACTTTGTGATTCATGACTGGGGTGAAGTCGTAACAAGGTAACCGTAGGGGAACCTGCGGTTGGATCACCTCCTTACCTTAAAGAACCTGCCTTTGTAGTGCTCACACAGATTGTCTGATGAAAAGTAAATAGCAAGGCGTCTTGCGATTGAGACTTCAGTGTCCCCTTCGTCTAGAGGCCCAGGACACCGCCCTTTCACGGCGGTAACAGGGGTTCGAATCCCCTAGGGGACGCCACTTGCTGGTTCGTGAGTGAAAGTCACCTGCCTTAATATCTCAAAACTCATCTTCGGGTGACGTTTGAGATATTTGCTCTTTAAAAATCTGGATCAAGCTGAAAATTGAAACGACACACAGTTAATGTGTGTTCGAGTCTCTCAAATTTTCGCGACACGACGATGTTTTACGAAACATCTTCGGGTTGTGAGGTTAAGCGACTAAGCGTACACGGTGGATGCCCTGGCAGTCAGAGGCGATGAAGGACGTGCTAATCTGCGAAAAGCGTCGGTAAGGTGATATGAACCGTTACAGCCGGCGATGTCCGAATGGGGAAACCCAGTGCAATTCGTTGCACTATCGTTAACTGAATACATAGGTTAACGAGGCGAACCGGGGGAACTGAAACATCTAAGTACCCCGAGGAAAAGAAATCAACCGAGATTCCCCCAGTAGCGGCGAGCGAACGGGGAGCAGCCCGGAGTCTGAATCAGCTTGTGTGTTAGTGGAAGCGTCTGGAAAGTCGCAGGGTACAGGGTGATACTCCCGTACACTAAAACGCACAGGTTGTGAACTCGAAGAGTAGGGCGGGACACGTGGTATCCTGTCTGAATATGGGGGGACCATCCTCCAAGGCTAAATACTCCTGACTGACCGATAGTGAACCAGTACCGTGAGGGAAAGGCGAAAAGAACCCCGGCGAGGGGAGTGAAAAAGAACCTGAAACCGTGTACGTACAAGCAGTAGGAGCCCACTAGTTGGGTGACTGCGTACCTTTTGTATAATGGGTCAGCGACTTATATTCTGTAGCAAGGTTAACCGTATAGGGGAGCCGCAGGGAAACCGAGTCTTAACTGGGCGTTAAGTTGCAGGGTATAGACCCGAAACCCGGTGATCTAGCCATGGGCAGGTTGAAGGTTGGGTAACACTAACTGGAGGACCGAACCGACTAATGTTGAAAAATTAGCGGATGACTTGTGGCTGGGGGTGAAAGGCCAATCAAACCGGGAGATAGCTGGTTCTCCCCGAAAGCTATTTAGGTAGCGCCTCGTGAATTCATCTTCGGGGGTAGAGCACTGTTTCGGCTAGGGGGTCATCCCGACTTACCAACCCGATGCAAACTACGAATACCGAAGAATGTTATCACGGGAGACACACGGCGGGTGCTAACGTCCGTCGTGAAGAGGGAAACAACCCAGACCGCCAGCTAAGGTCCCAAAGTCATGGTTAAGTGGGAAACGATGTGGGAAGGCCCAGACAGCCAGGATGTTGGCTTAGAAGCAGCCATCATTTAAAGAAAGCGTAATAGCTCACTGGTCGAGTCGGCCTGCGCGGAAGATGTAACGGGGCTAAACCATGCACCGAAGCTGCGGCAGCGACACTATGTGTTGTTGGGTAGGGGAGCGTTCTGTAAGCCGTTGAAGGTGGCCTGTGAGGGTTGCTGGAGGTATCAGAAGTGCGAATGCTGACATAAGTAACGATAATGCGGGTGAAAAACCCGCACGCCGGAAGACCAAGGGTTCCTGTCCAACGTTAATCGGGGCAGGGTGAGTCGACCCCTAAGGCGAGGCCGAAAGGCGTAGTCGATGGGAAACAGGTTAATATTCCTGTACTCGGTGTTACTGCGAAGGGGGGACGGAGAAGGCTATGTTGGCCGGGCGACGGTTGTCCCGGTTTAAGCATGTAGGCGGATGTTCCAGGTAAATCCGGAACGTTACTAACGCTGAGGTGTGATGACGAGGCACTACGGTGCTGAAGTGACAAATGCCCTGCTTCCAGGAAAAGCCTCTAAGCATCAGGTAACATCAAATCGTACCCCAAACCGACACAGGTGGTCAGGTAGAGAATACCAAGGCGCTTGAGAGAACTCGGGTGAAGGAACTAGGCAAAATGGTGCCGTAACTTCGGGAGAAGGCACGCTGATGGTAGGTGAAGCGACTTGCTCGTGGAGCTGAAATCAGTCGAAGATACCAGCTGGCTGCAACTGTTTATTAAAAACACAGCACTGTGCAAACACGAAAGTGGACGTATACGGTGTGACGCCTGCCCGGTGCCGGAAGGTTAATTGATGGGGTTATCCGTAAGGAGAAGCTCTTGATCGAAGCCCCGGTAAACGGCGGCCGTAACTATAACGGTCCTAAGGTAGCGAAATTCCTTGTCGGGTAAGTTCCGACCTGCACGAATGGCGTAATGATGGCCAGGCTGTCTCCACCCGAGACTCAGTGAAATTGAACTCGCTGTGAAGATGCAGTGTACCCGCGGCAAGACGGAAAGACCCCGTGAACCTTTACTATAGCTTGACACTGAACACTGGTCCTTGATGTGTAGGATAGGTGGGAGGCTTTGAAGTGTGGACGCCAGTCTGCATGGAGCCATCCTTGAAATACCACCCTTTAATGGCTGGTGTTCTAACGTGGGCCCCTAATCGGGGTTGCGGACAGTGTCTGGTGGGTAGTTTGACTGGGGCGGTCTCCTCCTAAAGAGTAACGGAGGAGCACGAAGGTCAGCTAATCCTGGTCGGACATCAGGAGGTTAGTGCAATGGCATAAGCTGGCTTGACTGCGAGCGTGACGGCGCGAGCAGGTGCGAAAGCAGGTCATAGTGATCCGGTGGTTCTGAATGGAAGGGCCATCGCTCAACGGATAAAAGGTACTCCGGGGATAACAGGCTGATACCGCCCAAGAGTTCATATCGACGGCGGTGTTTGGCACCTCGATGTCGGCTCATCACATCCTGGGGCTGAAGTAGGTCCCAAGGGTATGGCTGTTCGCCATTTAAAGTGGTACGCGAGCTGGGTTTAGAACGTCGTGAGACAGTTCGGTCCCTATCTGCCGTGGGCGCTGGAGAATTGAGGGGGGCTGCTCCTAGTACGAGAGGACCGGAGTGGACGCATCACTGGTGTTCGGGTTGTCATGCCAATGGCATTGCCCGGTAGCTAAATGCGGAAGAGATAAGTGCTGAAAGCATCTAAGCACGAAACTTGCCCCGAGATGAGTTCTCCCTGACCCTTTAAGGGTCCTGAAGGAACGTTGAAGACGACGACGTTGATAGGCCGGGTGTGTAAGCGCAGCGATGCGTTGAGCTAACCGGTACTAATGAACCGTGAGGCTTAACCTTACAACGCCGAAGATGTTTTGGCGGATTTGAGAAGACAACAATTTCAGCTTAGATTCAGAGTTGAGTACGCGATAAAGAATTGCGTACTGAGCACAAAGAATTTGCCTGGCGGCACTAGCGCGGTGGTCCCACCTGACCCCATGCCGAACTCAGAAGTGAAACGCCGTAGCGCCGATGGTAGTGTGGGGTCTCCCCATGTGAGAGTAGGGAACTGCCAGGCATCAAATTAAGTGTGCTGATATGGCTCAGTTGGTAGAGCGCACCCTTGGTAAGGGTGAGGTCCCCAGTTCGACTCTGGGTATCAGCACCAGTTTTTAGGTTAAAGTTCGGCGATTTGAAAAGAATTTGCCTGGCAACGATAGCGCGGTGGTCCCACCTGACCCCATGCCGAACTCAGAAGTGAAACGCCGTAGCGCCGATGGTAGTGTGGGGTCTCCCCATGTGAGAGTAGGGCATTGCCAGGCATCAAATAAGTGAAAAGCCCATCCTGACGGATGGGCTTTTTGCGTTTGTGCTGCTGCGAAAATATCCATTTATACCAGACCTGGCAATGACAATTTGCCCATTTGATCTTATCTAAAGGATCGTTTCCCGAGCTTCAGCTGCCGGTATTGCAGTTTAAGCATTGTGGAGCTTACCTTCGGGGAAAAGCAGTGCCGGAGCTCGCTCCGGCACCTGTCATGGCAGAGAAAAGAAAGGAATTAACGAGTCAACGCCACGATGCCGAGCGTCAGGCCAGCGACGGCAGCTGCGCCCCCGGCAATCGCGCCGGCGGTTTCCCAGTTATCCTGGGTCGTTCCTTTCATACAGGTATTGGTGTGCACTAATCTGCCTTCAGAATCATAGACCGGTACACACGGAGAGTCATGTGCACAGCCGGCGAGTAGCGTTGCCAGCAATGCCACTAGAATAACTTTAGTCATGATATTACCTCTAAATAATCCGCTTCGCTGTATTGGAGAACCCGTACCTGCGCGGAACGGTTTATTTTATCATCAGCAATATGGGGTGCCGCTAGAGTAAATAATCTCAATTTATGAGTAACGTAAATATCATGAAGAAAACCAGAGAACTATGGGGAAATAATGTGTATTGGGTACCGCGGCAATAAATATATTTAATATCATCAGGATAGTTATCGAAACGCAGACGAAAAAAAGGCACCTGAAAGGTGCCTTTAGAAAAACATATTTACTCTGCGTGTTTCGTAAAGCGGCGTCTTACCACGACGAAGAAGACAGGAACAAAGAAGATCGCCAGTAATGTTGCCGTCAGCATTCCGCCCATAACGCCGGTACCGACCGCGTTTTGGGCGCCGCTGCCGGCTCCATGGCTAATAACCAGAGGCAGAACCCCGAGGATAAAGGCCAGCGAAGTCATCAGGATAGGGCGTAAACGCATACGCGATGCTTCAAGTGTGGCTTCGATAATTCCTTTGCCTTCTTTATCCATCAGGTCTTTCGCAAACTCCACGATAAGAATCGCGTTTTTCGCAGAGAGGCCGATAGTTGTTAATAAGCCCACCTGGAAATAAACGTCATTATTAAGCCCGCGTAACGACGCCGCCAGTAATGCACCAACTACCCCTAATGGAACGACGAGCATGACGGAGAAGGGAATAGACCAACTTTCATAAAGCGCCGCAAGACACAGAAAGACAACAATAAGCGAAATGGCGTAGAGCGCGGGCGCCTGGTTACCGGATAAACGTTCTTGATAGGACATTCCCGTCCAGTCGTAACCAATACCGGCAGGAAGCTTGCTGGCTAACTGCTCCATTAAAATCATCGCATCGCCGGTACTTTTCCCCGGAGCAGCTTCACCCAAAACTTCCATAGAGGGTAAGCCATTATAGCGCTCCAGGCGCGGTGAACCATAAACCCAGCGTGAGGTGACAAAGGCGGAGAACGGAACCATTTCGCCATTCGCGCTGCGGACGTACATATTATTGATATCGCTCGGCAGCATACGGAATTTTGCATCGGCCTGAACGTAGACTTTTTTCACTCGTCCATGGTCAATAAAGTCGTTGACGTAGTAACCCCCTAGCGCCGCGGAAATGGTTTCATTGATATCGGATAGCGAAATCCCCAGAGCCTGAGCTTTCTCCTGATCAACATCCAGCTTAAATTGCGGCGTGTCTTCGAGCCCGTTGGGGCGAACGCGTACCAGCTGGTCGGGATGCTCTCTCACCATACCCAGAAGTTGATTACGGGCCAGGGTTAACGCGCTATGGCCAAGGTTACCCTGATCGATAAGCTCAAAGTCAAAACCGGTCGCCGTACCCAGTTCGATAATTGCCGGCAGATTGAAAGGAAAGACCATAGCATCTTTAATCTGACTGAAGGCAACGGTCGCACGTTTGATGATTGCCTCAACGCCATTCTCTGCGCCACTGCGTTCTTCCCATGGCTTCAGGCTGACAAACGCCATACCGGAGTTTTGACCCTGACCGCTAAAGCTAAAGCCGTTAACGGTAAAGACGCTTTCAACATTCGCCTTCTCTTTATGCAGATAGTAATCGGTAACCGTATCAAGAACCTTTTGCGTGCGTTCCTGCGTTGCGCCTGAAGGAAGCTGGATCATGGTCATAAATACCCCCTGATCCTCATCCGGCAAGAAGGAGGTGGGCAGGCGCATAAACAGGACGGCCATACCCACAACGATCAGCAAATAGATGATCAGGTAGCGTCCGGTACAGCGCAGGATCCCGCTAACGCTGTTAGTGTAGTGGTTCACGCTACGATCGAATTTCGCATTAAACCAGCCAAAAAATCCTTTTTTCTCATGATGATCGGCTGATGCGGGTTTCAGTAATGTGGCACAAAGCGCGGGGGTCAGGATCAGCGCGACCAGGACGGACAGCGCCATGGCGGAGACGATGGTGATAGAAAATTGCCGATAGATCGCCCCCGTAGAGCCGCCAAAGAAGGCCATCGGGACAAACACTGCCGATAGCACCATGGCAATGCCGACCAGCGCCCCCTGAATTTGCGACATTGATTTTTCCGTCGCTTCTTTGGGGGGAAGCTTCTCTTCTACCATGACGCGTTCGACGTTTTCCACCACCACGATAGCATCGTCGACCAGAAGGCCTATTGCCAGCACCATACCAAACATCGTTAGCGTATTGATGGAGTAACCGAACATCGCCAGTACGGCAAAGGTCCCGAGCAGGACGACCGGAACCGCAATGGTGGGGATCAGCGTGGCCCGGATATTCTGTAAGAACAGATACATCACCAGGAAGACGAGGATAATCGCTTCAAACAGCGTCTTCACAACCTCATGAATAGAGATTTTCACAAACGGCGTAGTGTCGTAGGGATAGACGACCTTCATCCCCTGCGGGAAGTACGGCTGCAGTTCGGCAAGCTTCGCTTTAATCGCGGCGGCGGTATCGAGGGCATTGGCGCCGGTAGCGAGCTTAATTCCCAGTCCTGAAGCCGGTTTTCCATTGATTTTTGCGACAACGTTGTAGTTTTCACCTCCCAGCTCAATACGTGCCACATCTTTCAGGTGTACCACTGAGCCATCCGCGTTCACGCGCAAAGTCACTTTGCCAAACTCTGCCGGATCCTTCAGTCGCGTCTGAGCAATAATGGATGCATTTAGCTGCTGGCCTTTAAGGGCCGGCGTACCGCCAAGCTGGCCTGCTGCAATCTGATCGTTCTGTACCTGCAGTTGGTTAATGACGTCGACAGGCGTGAGGTTGTACTTATTCAGGAGATTACCGTCCAGCCAGACGCGCATGGCATACTGCGCGCCGAAGAGCTGTACATCGCCGACGCCGTTAAGGCGGCTGATGGTATCTTTGACGTTCGATGCAACGTAGTCGGATATATCATCCTGAGTGGTGCTCGTGTTATCGGAGATGAATCCGGCAACCATCAGGAAACTACTGCTTGATTTCTCGACGCTAATCCCCTGCTGCTGTACTTCCTGAGGAAGAAGCGGCGTCGCCAGCTGCAGTTTATTCTGCACCTGAACTTGCGCAATATCCGGATCCGTACCTGATTTAAAGGTCAGGGTGATGGTAACGCCGCCTGCGGAATCGCTGGTTGAGGACATGTACATCAGATTATCGATACCGTTCATGTTCTGTTCGATAACCTGAGTCACCGTATCCTGAACGGTTTGTGCGTCCGCACCTGGATAGGTTGCGGAGATGGCCACCGCTGGCGGCGCGATAGTCGGGTATTGTGCAATCGGTAGCTGCATAATTGCGAGGCCACCGGCAATCATCATGATGATCGCCAGCACCCAGGCGAAGACCGGTCGATGGATAAAAAACTTAGACATAGGGATTCGTACCTTATTGCGCGACGGACGTCGCGGTATCCTCTTCGGCCTTCACGGTGACGCCGGGACGTACTTTCTGCAGACCGCTGACGATAACCTTTTCACCGGCTTTCAGACCGCTCGTGATTAACCACTTATCGCCAATCGCCTGTGAGGCGGTGACGGCTCGCGTTTCCACCTGGTTTTTATCATTAACGAGCATCACGCTGGCATCGCCGCGCGGCGTTCGGGTGACTCCCTGCTGAGGAACGAGAATGGCATCCGGTGAAACGCCCTCATCAATACGGGCGCGAACAAACATCCCTGGCAGCAGAGCGTGCTGTGGGTTGGGGAAGATGGCGCGAAGCGTAATAGAGCCGGTGCTCTCATCTACCGTGACGTCAGAGAACTGCAGCGTGCCCTGAAGCGCATAAGGTTTTCCGTTTTCCATAATCAACTGCACGCTTTTGGTGCCACTGCCGTGCTGCAGGCTTTCCTGTTTCAGGCGCATGAAATCATTACTGGATTCAGTGACATCCACATAAATGGGATCGAGCTGCTGTACCGTCGCCATCGCGTCAGCCTGACCATTTGTCACCAGGGCACCTTCGGTCACGCTGGATTTGCCGATGCGGCCGCTGATTGGCGACGTCACTTTTGTGTACGCCAGGTTAATACGCGCGCTTTCCACGGCTGCCTTTGCGGCAATAACATCGGCATCGGCCTGGCGCGCGGTCGCCACCGCCTGATCGTATTCTTGCTGGCTGATATATTTTGTGCCGAGAAGAGGCGCGTAGCGTTTTACCGTTAAGTGGGCGATAGCCGCCGCGGCTTCTGCTTTCGCTTCATCACCTTTTGTGCTGTTGTAAGCCGCCTGATAGGTCGCCGGATCGATTTGATAAAGAGACTGTCCAGCGGTGACATCGCTACCTTCGACAAAGTTACGTTGCAGGATAATTCCGCTGACCTGCGGGCGGACTTCCGCGACGCGGTAGGCTGATGTGCGGCCAGGTAGCTCCGTGGTGACGGACAGCGGCGCGCTGTGTACGACATAAACGGAGACCTGAGGTATCTGCGCATGCGGTTGCCGATCGCCTGAATTATCGCAACCGCTGAGCAGGATGGCCGGGATGATAAGGCTGGATAAAAGTGTAACCCTGACATGAGGTGTCATTGCTGTTCCTTATAGATTATGAGCCAGGCATGGCCACGAATCTGTGCAAGAAATAATGAATTAAAATGCGGTTTGTTATCCTACAAATAAAAAACGATGGATGTAAGACATAGTTATTTTTTAGCCATCAGCAAGGCACGTAAAAACAAAATATCAGGAATAATGTTTTTAGAATGAACTTAAATTAAAATTTGCTTACATTGATATTTAATATATGAATATATTTATCTTAATTATTCTTGCGGTGTATTTATTGGAGAGCGTTTGAGATTTAACTCATCTGTATTTTTGCTAAACAATATTGATTGTCAGATGTTAGGTTTATAGGTATCCAGCGATTTCCCCACACTCTCAATCTGGCGTTGAGTGGAGCACCGTATGCCCAGAAGAACGAAAGAAGATGCGTTAAAGACGCGGCAGCTTCTGATTGAGTCTGCCATTCAGCAGTTTGCCTTACGTGGCGTGACCAGCACGACCTTAGCCGATATCGCTGATGCTGCTGGCGTGACGCGCGGAGCGGTGTACTGGCACTTTGCAAGCAAAGCTGAGCTATTTAATGAAATGTGGCAACAGCAGCTGCCGCTACGCGACCTGCTTCAGCATGAATTTAACCTTAAAGACGATCAGGATCCGCTCAGCACGCTACGAGAGAAATTTATTATTGGCTTACAATATATCGCCAATAATCCCCGTCAACGTGCCTTAATGCAAATTCTGTATCAGAAGTGTGAGTTTTCCAGCGACATGATGCCGGAAGCTGAGATTCGCAAGAGAATTGGTTTTAGCTATCCGATTATTCGCAGCATTTTGCAGCTCTGTATTCGTAACGGATTATTGCCAGCGGAAACCAATGTTGAAATTTCATTAATTGTATTACACAGCGCATTTACCGGTATTATTAAAAACTGGCTGGTGGAGCCCGGGCAATTCGATCTGTATCGCCAGGCACCCGCCCTGGTTGATAATATTATGTCAATCCTTTGCGGGGCTAATGGGCGGCAGACGATAGCCAGCCATTAAAATTCATGTAATAAAAAAGGCGCTTCCCCATGCCGAAGAGCGCCTTTTATATCAAACATTTAACTGATTAGTATCAGTTCATGCCGTATTTTTTCAATTTTTTACGCAGAGTACCACGGTTGATGCCCATCATCAGAGCAGCACGGGTCTGGTTACCGCGGGTGTATTGCATCACCATGTCCAACAGGGGCTGTTCTACTTCAGCCAGTACCAGCTCATACAGGTCATTAACATCCTGACCGTTCAGTTGAGCAAAATAGTTCTTCAGTGCCTGTTTAACCGAGTCACGCAGGGGCTTTTGAGTTACCTGATCCTGAGAGTTAACGGTAGAAACGGTCAGTACGTCAGAATTTACGCGTTGTTCGAACATAGTTCTGTCAGCTCTTTATTTCTATTACGCAAAATTTTCGAAGTATGCCTCCAACGCCTCCAGCTGTTCGCTGGAATCTTCTATGGCGTTGAATGTGCGCCGAAACTGGTCATCTGGAGCGTGTTCCTGCAGATACCAGGATACGTGTTTGCGTGCGATTCGGTACCCTTTTGCCTGGCCATAAAAGCCATGCAGTTCCCGAACGTGTGCACAAAGCAAGCGCTTAACCTCTGCCAACGGCAGCGGCGGCAGCAGCTCTCCAGTGTCCAGATAGTGCTGGATTTCCCGAAAGATCCAGGGTCTTCCCTGAGCTGCACGGCCTATCATAAGGGCATCTGCCCCCGTATAGTCGAGCACAGCTCTGGCTTTAAGCGGGTCAGTAATGTCACCATTCGCGATAACCGGAATGGAAACTTTCTGCTTAACTGCCCGAATACTGTCGTACTCAGCATCTCCGTTAAACAAACAGGCGCGCGTGCGTCCGTGAATAGTCAGAGCCTGAATGCCACATTCTTCAGCCAGTTGGGCAATTTCTACACAGTTACGGTGTTCCGGTTCCCAACCGGTGCGAATCTTGAGAGTTACGGGAACGTCCACTGCTTTGACGACCGCCGTCAGGATAGACTTCACCTGCTCGGGGTACTGCAAGAGGGCTGAACCTGCAAGCTTTCGATTCACTTTTTTAGCCGGGCATCCCATATTGATATCAATAATTTGGGCGCCGCTTTCCACGTTAATACGGGCGGCTGCAGCCATCTCTTCCGGTACGCTACCGGCGATTTGCACGGTACGAATACCGGGCTCATCAACGTGCACCATCCGTAAGCGTGACTTGTCGCTCTCCCAAACCTGCGGGTTGGAGGACATCATCTCGGATACGGTCAATCCTGCTCCCATCTCGTAACACAACGTGCGGAATGGCCTGTCAGTAATGCCAGCCATAGGCGCTGCGATGAGTCGATTCCTGAGCTGGTAGTGTCCGATGCGCATGAGTTAAGAAATGACCATACTGTGACTGCAAGGCGGCGTATATTACGCATTTTTTGCACGAGATGAAAGGCCAAACTTTGAGCAATCCTCTGCGGTGGATCAAAGAATCGCCTTGCAGGTCAGTGTGCATGAATAATTAGCTATATAAATCATTGCATTAAAAACATGTGATGAATTTATCTACACATATAATTTTGTCTAACTTCTCATTTTTTCTTCCCGGCACAGGGAACGGGCAAGATAATCTGCTGAAGAAATCAGCAAATTACCTTGGCTTTATGTGAGTTGGCTCTCATTTCAGAACATGATCGTGAAGCACAGCTGATGTTTATTCTATGACCACGCGACCATTCAGCGGCTGTATCGGACGATTGTTATCGTGATGCATAGCGTGGCTAAATTTTGCCAGCTGCGCTGATGAAAGTGTCAGGGGATGTTTAAGCACAATCCAGGTTACCCCCTCGGAGCAAGGCGGCGTGGTCAGGGAGCCGCTGAAACGCCAGTATGTCTTGTCTGCGGGAAGAAGGGCGTTGAGATCCATTTGGGTGACGATTTTAGCCGTCTGATCGGCTTTCTCGGGCATGGTGGCCCACAGTTTGTTCAGTTCGCTATTTTCCGCGCCCTGGTCGAACATCACCGCCACGACGGCAACGGCGCCTTGAGCGCTTTTATGTACCAGATGCATCTCCATCGCATAGTGCTTACCGTGAACGGTGTTTTCGCTCGGGGCATGAAAATGGAACTGCTGAAGGGTAAATGGCGTACCGTCAATCGTAACGGTATCCGCTGTTGTGGTCTTTAACCCCGCCTGGATAGTGTGACCATTGTTGATGAGCGTAATGGGGCCATCGATGTAGTGCGTATCCAGCGGTGAAAGGTGTGTCTTAAACGTGGTATCGATGTTGATAGGGGATTGATTCATGCCATTTTGACAGGTTTTGTACTCCTCATTGAGCGCCCCCCAGTGTTCCGGCGAACCTTCGCCTTCATAGCTCCAGTGGGAAGCGAAAACCGTAACGGGCATCATGCTTAACGCCAGTAATGCCGCCTTGCCTAAAGTTGTTTTCATATCATTCGTCCAATGAATAAATTTATGATTTTATTGGTAACTACAATACGTTACCGCATCATCTTATTCTCATTGAGCGAATGATTTTGTACAGAAAGCGCGAAAAGCGGTGGCCTGCGATGAGGCCACAGGGAGATTACTTTTTATAACCGGTGATCCGGCACCACTCCTCTTTCTCCACGACGGGATCGAGGTTAAAGAGATCGGCGTACGCTTCACAAACGCTTTCCGCCTGGCTGGCAAGGATGCCGGAAAGCCCCAGCAGACCGCCTGTAACCGGCAGCACGCTGATAAGCGGAGCCAGTTCGCGTAATGGGCCGGCCAGAATGTTTGCGACCACCACATCGGCTTTCATCGCCTCTGGCTGATCTTTAGGCAGATAGAGTTCCAGGCGTTCAGAAACCCCGTTACGCTCGGCATTATCGCGGCTGGCCTGAATGGCCTGCGGGTCGATATCAATACCGATAGCTTTCGCGGCGCCCAGCTTTAATGCCGCAATGGCCAGAATGCCTGAGCCGCAGCCAAAATCGATAATCGTTTTGCCCGCGAGATCGAGGCCATCCAGCCACTGCAGGCACATTGCCGTGGTGGGATGCGTACCGGTACCAAACGCCAGGCCCGGGTCGAGCATCACGTTAACGGCGTTTTCATCCGGCACATCGCGCCAGCTCGGGCAGATCCACAGGCGTTTACCGAAGCACATAGGGTGGAAGTTATCCATCCATTCGCGCTCCCAGTCCTTGTCTTCCAGTTGTTCGATTTTATGCACGAAACCGGCGCCCAGCAGCGGATTCTGCTCCAGCATCGCAATCACTTCTTTCATATCGGTCTCGGCGTCAAACAGGCCGATAACGTCAGTATCGCCCCACAGACGGGTTTCGCCCGGCAGAGGTTCGAATACCGGCGTGTCGTGCGTATCCTGGAAAGTAATGGAAACGGAACCCGCTTCCATTAGCGCATCGCTCAGCTCTTCCGCGTTCGCGCCGGTAGTGTTCAGTTTCAGTTGGATCCATGGCATGGCAAAACTCTTTATTTATCAGTAGTCAATACGGCGGCTTGCGGGGCGGAGGTACCGAACCGGTTTCCGACCAGGAAAGCCAATAAGCTTAACAGCAACGCGGGCACTATCGGATGGAAGCCCAGGTACTGCAGATTAAAAGTGGCGAGTATGGCATAGAGTACGCCGCCGACGATCATCGCGCTCAACGCCCCTTTCGCGTTCGCGCGTTCCCAGTACAGGCCCAGCACCAGCGGCCATAAGAACACGGCCTCCAGGCCGCCGAACGCCAGCAGGTTGAGCCAGATAATCATCTCAGGCGGACGCCAGGCTGCCAGCAGCAGTAAAGCGCCCAGCAGCAAGGTGATCGTTGCCGACATCCGCTTCAACCGGGCTTCATTTGTTATCTGCTCGGGGCGCAGATTCAGATACAGATCTTTAATGATCGTAGCGGAACTTTGCAGCAGCTGGGCGTTGATCGTCGACATAATGGCGGCCATCGGCGCGGCGAGGAAGATCCCGGCGGCAAAGGGCGGCAAGACTTTCACCATGAGCGTCGGGATGACCAGATCCGGCACCGTCAGATCCGGGATCACCGCCCGGCCTAACGCACCCGCAAGATGCATCCCAAACATCAGGATCGCCACCACGATGGTGCCAATGATAATTCCCCGGTGCACCGCTTTGCTGTCTTTATAGGAGATGCAGCGAACGGCGGTGTGCGGGAGGCCAATCACCCCGAAGCAGACCAGCACCCAGAAGGAGGTCATAAAGGTGGGGGAAAGAATGTCATCAGCCCCCTGCGGGGAAACCAGCTTAGGATCGATGGTTTGCAGGGTTTCTACCGCATTATGTAGCCCGCCCGCCGCATGAACGACGCCAACCAGCAGGACGATAGTGCCGACCAGCATCACCATTCCCTGGAGCGTGTCGTTGAGGACGCTGGCACGAAAACCGCCGAACGCGGTATAGAGCGCGATACTCACGCCAAAAATCAGCAGACCGGTTTCGTAGGGAATACCCGCTGCGGTTTCCAGCAACCGCGCCCCGCCGATGAACTGCACCGTCATTGCCCCGACAAACGCCACCAGAAGGCTCAGGCTCGCGAGCCAGACCAGCAGACGGCTTTGGTAGCGGGCAAAGAGCATATCGTTCAGGGTTACGGCATTATAGCGGCGCGCCAGAATGGCAAATTTCTTACCCAAAATCCCCAAAGAAAGCCAGATCGCCGGAAGTTGGATCATCGCCAGAAGCACCCAGCCGAGGCCATATTTATAGGCCGCGCCGGGGCCGCCTATAAACGAACTGGCGCTGATATAGGTAGCGGTAAGCGTCATGGCTAATACAATGCCGCCCATCGAGCGGCTGCCGAGGAAATATTCGTTCAGGAAGGAACCCGTTGCGCGCTTACGCATTGCATAGATGGAGAGAGCAAACACCACCAGCAGGTAGGCGATAAGCGGCAGTATGACTTCAAGCTGCATCGTCATCCTCCAGAGGAATATCGCGATAGATAACTTTTACCATCGCCCAGCACAGCAGAATAAACACCAGCGGTACCAGCAGGCAGGCCATTTCGAACCAGTGCGGCAGGCCGGTTAGGCCAATACCGACGCCCGGCAGATAGGCGGCAGCCAGCCAGGCCGCAAGATAGAGAAGGGTTAGCCACAGCGCCCAGCGCGCCTCTTTATGGGCCTGAACAAAGCGTTTGTCCATTTTTTGTCCCTTGAGGATAAAGAAAGCGGGGATTGTACCGCATGGAAAAGAGGAGAGGAGAGAAAAAGAAAAAAGGCCGGATTATCCGGCCTTTTGCAGCGATGGCAGAATTACTTCTCCTGCAATCCGAGTTTTTTCTCCAGATAGTGGATATTGGTGCCACCATTCTGGAAATGCTCGTCGTTCATGATGCGAATCTGCAGATCAACGTTGGTTTTGATGCCATCGATAATCAGCTCCTGCAGCGCATTTTTCATGCGGGCAATCGCGACATCACGGTTTTCGCCATAGCAGATCAGCTTACCGATCATTGAGTCATAGTACGGAGGCACGGTGTAGCCCGCGTAGATATGAGACTCCCAGCGCACGCCAAAACCGCCCGGCGCGTGGAAGCGGGTAATTTTACCCGGGCTCGGCAGGAAGGTGTTCGGGTCTTCGGCGTTGATACGGCATTCCACCGCATGGCCTTTAACCACAACTTCTTCCTGCTTGATGGACAGCGGCTGGCCGGCTGCGATGCGCAGCTGCTCTTTAATCAGGTCGACGCCGGTGATCATTTCGGTTACCGGGTGTTCAACCTGAATACGGGTGTTCATTTCGATGAAATAGAACTCGCCGTTTTCGAACAGGAACTCAAAAGTACCCGCGCCGCGATAGCCGATATCGACGCACGCTTTGGAGCAACGCTCGCCGATATAGCGACGCAGTTCCGGCGTAATGCCCGGCGCTGGCGCCTCTTCGACCACTTTCTGGTGACGACGCTGCATGGAGCAGTCGCGCTCAGCCAGATAGATAGCGTTACCCTGACCGTCAGCCAGTACCTGGATCTCGATGTGACGAGGATTCTCCAGGTATTTCTCCATATACACCATGTCGTTGTTAAACGCGGCTTTGGCTTCCGCTTTGGTCATGGAGATGGATTGCGCCAGCTCAGCATCGCTACGCACAACGCGCATACCGCGACCGCCGCCGCCGCCGGAGGCTTTGATAATCACCGGGTAGCCAATGCGTTTTGCATGGGCGCGGTTAACGTCCATATCTTCGCCCAGCGGGCCATCAGAGCCCGGTACGGTCGGAACGCCCGCTTTCTTCATCGCGGTGATCGCAGACACTTTGTCGCCCATCAGGCGGATTGTGTCAGCTTTCGGGCCGATAAAGATAAAGCCGGAACGCTCAACCTGCTCAGCGAAGTTTGCGTTTTCGGACAAAAATCCGTAACCCGGGTGAATAGCCACCGCGCCGGTGATTTCAGCAGCGCTGATAATCGCCGGGATATTGAGGTAGCTTTTTACGGACGGAGCCGGGCCGATACAGACCGTCTCATCCGCTAACAATACGTGTTTTAAATCGCGATCCGCCGTTGAGTGCACAGCAACGGTCTTGATGCCCAGTTCTTTACAGGCACGCAGGATACGCAATGCAATCTCGCCGCGGTTGGCGATAACAATTTTATCCAGCATGTTCGCCTCGTTATTCGATGACGACCAGTGGCTCGTCAAATTCTACCGGTTGACCACTTTCGACCAGAATGGCTTTCACCACGCCGGATTTATCGGCTTCGATCTGGTTCATCATTTTCATGGCTTCAACGATGCACAGGGTATCGCCCGCGTTAACTTTCTGACCGATTTCGATGAAGGCTTTCGCGTCCGGGCTCGGGGTGCGGTAGAAAGTACCAACCATTGGGGAACGTACGATGTGGCCACTGATTTCCGCTGCCGCAGGGGCTTCCATTGCTGGCGTTGCCGCAGAGGCGACTGCGTTAGACAGCGCTGGCTGTTGCTGCATCATCGGTGCGGCGTAAGCCTGTTGCATCACCGGGAAACCTGCGTTTGGCGCGGCACGGCTGATGCGTACAGACTCTTCGCCTTCAGAAATTTCCAGTTCGGAGATGCCTGATTCTTCAACCAGCTCGATCAGTTTTTTAATCTTACGAATATCCATGAGTGGGTTCCGTACTCTTTGTTTAGTGTGATTGTGACAGGCGTGTTAGCACCGTCTGTAAAGCATATGAATTACTGCTGTTGCAAGACGCCGCGCTTCTTCAGAAGCCGACAGGTTAAGCCTCCGATGCTCGAAAGCAAAAAGCGAAACTTATCGGCCAATATGCGGCTATCTTCTGCCATTCTCGGGTAAAAAACAAAATATACCTTCGATGCGCGATTGTCACCTTTTCGGGACTCAAAAAGCCCGTCAGGAAAACCAAAGTCGCACATTATAACGATTTCGTAGCATTTGGCAGCTAAATACTGGTCTTATCAGGGAAGATTATCAACCGCTATCGTGTAAAGAGTGGCGGTTGATAAAAGAACTGCGGGAAACTGCACATATCCGGAATTAGCGCCACCACTGGCGGAACTTCTTATATCGCCATGCTAAAAGCAGGATCGCCAGCAGCGCATAAATGAGCGGTTGGGGGGATAAAATCTTCACCGACCACAGGTAGTGAATGGGGGCGAGGATCGCGACAACATAGACGAAGTTATGCAATGTTTGCCAGCGACGACCCAATCTTCGCTGCATCGCTTGCGTTGACGTCGCCGCCAGCGCCAGCAGAATCAGCCAGCTGATTAACCCCAGCGTCAGATAAGGGCGGGTGAGGACTTCTGTACCCAATAGCGCCAGATTGTTAATCCCAAGTTCGAGCAGCGTATAGCTGGTCAAATGCAGCGTAGCCCAGGCAAAGCACCATAAACCAAGTAAGCGCCGGGTGCGTATCAATAACGGCTGTTTAGCGTAGCGCGCCAGCGGCGAAACAAGCAAGGTAGCCAGCAGGAATTTAAGAGCCATCCTACCGGTAAAGTGCTGGATATCCTTTGCCGGGTCGGCGCTGAAATACCCCTGATGTCCGGCCCAGAAGAGCCAGACAAAAGGCAAAAATCCGGCCAGATGGAGAAACACTTTCAGCCAGGTAATCTGCTTTACAGTCAGGCGCACTAGTAATTCTCCCGCAAATTCAGGCCCCGGTAGAGCGAAGCCACTTCGTCAGCATAGCCATTGAAGAGCAGTGTTGGCTGGCGTTTGACGTCGAGTACGCCGCCTGCGCCGATAAAGCGCTCAGTTGCCTGCGACCAGCGGGGGTGATCGACGTGCGGATTGACGTTGGCGTAGAAGCCATACTCCTCAGGTCCGGCGAGGTTCCAGGTCGTGGGGGGACGTTCACGCGTCAGCTCGATACTGACGATAGACTTAATCCCTTTGAAACCGTACTTCCAGGGCACGGTGAGTCGGACCGGCGCACCGTTTTGCGGAGGCAGCGCTTTGCCATACACGCCTACGCTAAGCAGCGTCAGAGGATGCATGGCCTCGTCGAGCCGCAGCCCTTCGACATAGGGATACGCCAGCCCGCCGCCGATAAAACGGTCTTTTTGGCCCGGCATCTGCTCAGGCGCATAAAGCGTTTTAAACGCGACGTAGCGCGCATTGCTGGTGGGCTCGACCAGCGATAACAATTTATGCAGCGGGAAGCCGACCCAGGGAATCACCATCGACCAGGCTTCGACGCAGCGCATCCGGTAAATTCGCTCTTCCAGCGGAAATCGGCTGGTCAGGTCGTCATGATCGAGCGTAAGGGGTTTTGCCACTTCGCCGCCAATCGTCAGCGTCCAGGGATCAGTGCGCAGGCTTCCGGCATTGGCCGCCGGATCGGCTTTATCCAGGCCGAACTCATAAAAGTTGTTGTAGCCTGATACCTTATCTTCCGGCGTGAGCGTGAGAGTGTTTTGCCATTGCGCCGGTTTATCGAACGTCAGCGCTTTACCTGCCGGCGCCGGCGGGCGGTCGTTGCCTTTAAACCAATCCAGCAGGTCAGCTTGCGCGGAGGGTGAGAGGGAAAGGGCGGTGGCGCTAATTCCCAACATTTTCAGGATCTGGCGACGCTGCAGCATAAAAACGGATTCTGCCGTTACGTCGGCTTCCGTCAGTTTTTTGGATTTCATGGCATCCTCCGTCGTGCGTTTTTCTTAGCATGACGGAGGCGGAGCGTTATTGCGAATATGTCACGAAAAATTGCAGATTAGGCGATTTTAACCAGCGTGCGCCCCTGAATCTTATTGGTCATGATCTTATCGGCAAATTCAGGGGCTTCGGCGAGGGAGATTTCCGTCGCGCTTTGCGCATAGAAGGATTCCGGCAGATCGCGCACCAGACGCTGCCAGGCCTCGGCCCGGCGCGCGGCTGGCGTCATTACCGAATCAACGCCCTGCAGGCGCACGTTACGCAGAATAAACGGCATCAC
The DNA here is from genome assembly GCF_015139575.1 of Klebsiella michiganensis. Lineage (GTDB taxonomy): Bacteria > Pseudomonadota > Gammaproteobacteria > Enterobacterales > Enterobacteriaceae > Klebsiella > Klebsiella michiganensis. Next base: position 517,060 of record NZ_AP022547.1, read on the forward strand.
GGTCGTGGGCAGGGCAAAGCCGCCTGCCAGACCGCAGGCCGCCACGCAGCCGCCGTAGTTCATCTGCGCCAGCACTTTTGCCAGCACCTTATCGCCAACGGTATCAACGGCACCGGCCCACAGCTGTTTTTCCAGCGGGCGGGTTTCGGCGAACTCATCGCGGCTAAGAATGCGCTGCGCGCCGAGGTTTTTAAGATATTCATGGGTGCTTTCGCGCCCGGAAACCGCCGCCACCTTGTACCCGAGATGATGCAGCAAAGCGACCGCGGTGCTGCCGACGCCGCCGCTGGCCCCGGTGACCACGACTTCGCCATCTTCCGGACGAACCCCGGCGTCTTCCAGCGCCATCACGCACAGCATCGCGGTGAAACCGGCGGTCCCAATGACCATGGCTTTACGACCATCCAGGCCTTGCGGCATCGCCACCAGCCAGTCGCCTTTAACGCGAGCGCGCTCCGCCAGTCCGCCCCAGTGGTTTTCCCCCACGCCCCATCCGGTCAGCAGGACTTGCTGGCCGGCGTGGAAACGCGGATCCTCGCTGCTGTGGACAAAACCGGCAAAATCGATGCCAGGAATCATCGGAAAGTTGCGGATAATTTTTCCTTTACCGGTGATGGCCAGCGCATCTTTATAGTTGAGGCTGGACCAGTGGATATCCACTGTCACATCCCCCTGCGGCAGCTGGCTGGCGTCAATGGTTTGCACCGAAGAGAGAGTTTTGCCATCCTGCTGTTCTAAGATTAAAGCCTGCATGCGCCGGTCCTCATAGGTTGGATGATTGGAAAATTTTTTCTGCAGACTATACTCGCTAACGGCATTATTACACCGATGTAACGCAATAAATTGCCAGATGCGCCAGCTTTGATAGTATGCGTCGCTCTTTAGAAAGTTAGTGCTTACTTTAGTTTAGGCGCCAGCACAGGAGCCCGGATGTTTATCGGGTAGTCATTCACACGCGGAGTTAACACAGGGATGCGATTAACGACGAAATTCTCAGCGTTTGTCACGTTACTCACCAGCCTGACGATCTTTGTCACGCTGATTGGCGCTTCGCTGAGTTTTTACAACGGCATTCAGCTAAAAATGACCAACCGCGTTCAGGCGGTGGCGACCATGCTGGATAACCGTCTGGTCTCTATGTCTTTTGACCAGATTGAACCGCAGATGGATGAGCTGATGACGCCGATCGACGCGACGCGCGTTGACTTTCAGCTTAATGGCAAATCGGTCTATAGCCATTCCCGCACCGATAACTATCGTCCTTTAGGTAGCAGCAATCAGTTTCGCGATATCACGGTACCGTCGCTCAAGCAGCCCGGTATGGCAATCCATCTGGTGTACCTGGATCCGATGGCCAATTACTTCCGTTCACTGCACATCACCGCGCCGCTCTCCATCGCCATTGGTTTTATGGTGCTGATTATCTTTTTTTCCGTGCGCTGGATCCGTCGCCAGCTGGCGGGCCAGGAGCTACTGGAACTCCGCACTGCGCGTATTCTTAATGGCGAACGCGGACCGCAGGTGCGAGGGTCGGTACACGAGTGGCCAGCGAATACCAGTAGCGCGCTGGATATGCTGCTATCCGAACTTCAGTTCGCCAGCGATCAGCGAAGCCGCATGGATACCCTGATCCGTTCCTATGTCGCGCAGGATTCAAAAACCGGGCTGAGTAACCGATTATTTTTTGATAATCAGCTGTCGACGCTGCTTGAAGATCAGGAGAAAGTGGGGTCATACGGCATCGTAATGATGATCCGCCTGCCGGATTTCGACCTGCTGCGCGATAACTGGGGGCGCGCAGCGACCGAAGAACATTACTTTACGCTGATCAACATGCTTTCCACTTTTATTATGCGCTACCCTGGCGCACTGCTGGCTCGCTACCACCGCAGCGATTTTGCCGTCCTGCTTCCGCATCGCACGTTGAAAGAGGCGGACAGCATTGCCGGGTTACTCCTGAAAGCCATGGATGCCCTGCCGCCGACGCGAATTCTCGATCGTGACGATATGATGCATATCGGGATCTGCGCTTTCCGCAGCGGACAAACGGCGGCCCAGGTAATGGAGCATGCGGAAGCGGCCACGCGTAATGCGGTGCTGCAGGGCAGCAACAGCTGGGCCGTCTATGACGATTCTCTGCCGGAGAAAGGGCGTGGCAACGTGCGCTGGCGTACGCTTATCGAGCAAATGCTTAGCCGCGGCGGCCCGCGACTTTACCAGAAACCCGCCGTCACTCGTGATGGTCGCGTACATCATCGTGAGCTAATGTGCCGTCTTTATGATGGTAAGGAAGAGGTGATTGCGGCCGAATATATGCCGATGGTGCTGCAGTTTGGCCTGGCGGAGGAGTATGACCGTTTGCAAATTACGCGATTGCTGCCGTTTTTAGGCTTTTGGCCGGAAGAAAACCTCGCGCTGCAGGTGACGGTCGAGTCCTTGATCCGCCCTCGATTCCAGCGCTGGCTGCGCGATACTTTGATGCAATGCGAAAAATCGCACCGTCGACGTATTATTTTTGAACTTGCAGAGGCGGATGTTTGTCAATATATCGGCCGCCTGCAGCCGGTTATGCGGTTGGTTAACGCTTTAGGTATTCGAATTGCCGTGGTTCAGGCCGGTTTGACGCTGGTTGGAACCAGCTGGATCAAGCAGCTCGATGTTGAAGTGATTAAGCTGCATTCGGGGTTATCGCGCAATATAGAAAAACGCAGTGAAAATCAGCTGCTGGTGCAGAGCCTGGTAGAAGCCTGTAAAGGAATGCCGGTTCAGGTTTTCGCAACCGGCGTACTCAGCCGAAGCGAGTGGCAGGTGCTGTCTCAATGCGGTGTTACCGGTGGCCAGGGGGAATTTTTTGCCGCCTCACAGCCACTTGACACAAATGTGAAAAAATATTCGCAAAGATACTCTGTTTGATCTGCCGTTTAGCGTGATTTCACGTAGAATAATGCGCGCCATAGTGATGGGGGTGTGCTTGTCTACCTGCCGGATTGTCGCAATGTAAATGCCAGTGAATGACCTTTGACAGGTTGCAGATTCAAGCGCGGAGCGCTGCTGAAGATTTCTGCGTTGGACGGACTCAGTCAAATTTGTAACAAAGGTAACGAACTGCACTAATTTTCACCGCAGCAGATGATTTTTGCGCCTTGTCGCTGCTGCGCGTGGTTGGTAAAGTAAGCGGATTTTGTTTTCCGCCCCAGCTTTCAGGATTATCCCTTAGTATGTTAAAAAAATTTCGTGGCATGTTTTCCAATGACCTGTCCATTGACCTGGGTACCGCGAATACCCTGATTTATGTAAAAGGACAAGGCATCGTATTGAATGAGCCTTCCGTTGTGGCCATTCGTCAGGATCGTGCCGGATCGCCGAAAAGCGTCGCCGCTGTGGGTCATGAAGCGAAGCAGATGCTTGGGCGTACACCGGGCAACATTGCAGCTATTCGCCCAATGAAAGACGGCGTTATCGCCGACTTCTTCGTTACCGAAAAAATGCTCCAGCACTTTATTAAACAGGTGCACAGCAATAGCTTTATGCGTCCGAGCCCGCGCGTGCTGGTCTGCGTGCCGGTTGGTGCGACCCAGGTTGAACGTCGCGCGATTCGTGAGTCCGCACAGGGCGCTGGCGCCCGTGAAGTCTTCCTGATTGAAGAGCCGATGGCGGCTGCGATCGGCGCAGGCCTGCCGGTCTCCGAAGCAACCGGTTCAATGGTTGTGGACATCGGCGGCGGTACCACTGAAGTGGCGGTCATCTCCCTTAACGGCGTGGTTTACTCCTCTTCTGTCCGTATCGGCGGCGACCGTTTTGACGAAGCCGTTATTAATTATGTCCGTCGTAACTATGGCTCCCTGATCGGCGAAGCGACCGCAGAACGCATTAAGCATGAAATCGGCTCCGCTTATCCGGGTGATGAAGTCCGCGAAATCGAAGTTCGCGGGCGTAACCTTGCTGAAGGCGTTCCGCGCGGCTTTACTCTGAACTCCAATGAAATCCTCGAAGCGCTGCAGGAACCGTTGACCGGTATCGTCAGCGCGGTGATGGTCGCGCTGGAACAGTGCCCACCGGAGCTGGCTTCCGATATCTCCGAACGCGGGATGGTTCTGACCGGCGGCGGTGCTCTGCTTCGCAACCTTGACCGTCTGTTAATGGAAGAGACAGGAATCCCTGTCGTAGTTGCAGAAGATCCACTGACCTGCGTCGCTCGTGGCGGCGGTAAGGCACTGGAAATGATCGATATGCACGGCGGCGACTTGTTCAGCGAAGAGTAGTCAGCCTGAGATCCGGGTAGCTGGCCTACGGCTGCCCCGATCTTAACTGACACGAGAATACGCATAGCCTATGAAGCCAATTTTTAGCCGTGGCCCGTCGCTACAGATTCGCCTTATTCTGGCGGTTTTGGTGGCGCTTGGCGTGATAATCGCCGACAGCCGCCTGGGTACGTTCAGCCAAATTCGAACGTACATGGATACAGCCGTCAGCCCTTTCTACTTTGTCTCTAATGGTCCCCGGGAACTGCTGGATAGCGTTTCGCAAACGCTGGCCACCCGCGATCAGCTCGAACTGGAAAATCGCGCGCTGCGTCAGGAGTTGCTGCTCAAGAACAGCGACTTACTGATGCTGGGTCAGTACAAACAGGAGAACGCGCGTCTACGCGAGCTGCTGGGCTCTCCGCTGCGCCAGGACGAGCAAAAAATGGTGACCCAGGTCATCTCAACGGTTAACGACCCCTATAGCGATCAGGTGGTTATCGATAAAGGCAGCGTTAACGGCGTCTACGAAGGCCAGCCGGTTATCAGTGATAAAGGCGTTGTGGGTCAGGTGGTCGCGGTCGCGAAGCTGACCAGCCGCGTGCTGCTGATTTGCGATGCCACGCATGCGTTACCGATTCAGGTACTGCGTAACGATATTCGCGTCATTGCCGCAGGCAACGGTTGTACTGACGATTTACAGCTGGAACATCTGCCGGCCAATACCGATATTCGCGTCGGCGACGTGCTGGTCACTTCGGGTCTCGGCGGCCGCTTCCCTGAAGGGTATCCGGTCGGGGTGGTTTCGTCCGTTAAGCTGGATACGCAGCGTGCGTATACGGTGATTCAGGCGCGTCCGACTGCCGGTCTGCAGCGCTTGCGTTATCTGCTGCTGCTGTGGGGAGCCGATCGCAACGGCGCGAATCCGATGACGCCGGAAGAGGTTCATCGCGTAGCGAATGAACGCCTGATGCAGATGATGCCGCAGGTTCTGCCTGCGCCGGATGCGATGGGGCCGCAGATGCCCGCGCCGGCAACCGGTATGCCACAGCAGCCTCTGCCAGCAGGAGGGCAATAGTGGCAAGTTACCGTAGCCAGGGACGCTGGGTTATCTGGCTCTCGTTTCTTATCGCACTATTGCTGCAGATTATGCCCTGGCCGGCGGACATTAGCGTCTACCGGCCAAACTGGGTATTGCTTATCCTGTTGTACTGGATCCTCGCGCTACCCCACCGGGTTAACGTTGGCACAGGCTTTGTGATGGGCGCGATCCTCGATCTCATCAGCGGGTCGACGCTTGGCGTTCGCGCACTATCATTAAGTATTGTGGCTTATCTGGTTGCGCTGAAGTATCAACTGTTCCGCAACCTGGCGCTTTGGCAACAGGCGCTGGTGGTGGTCATGTTATCCCTCTCCGTGGATATCATTGTTTTCTGGGCAGAGTTTTTAGTGATCAACGTCTCTTTCCGTCCGGAAGTGTTCTGGAGTAGTGTAGTAAACGGTGTGCTCTGGCCATGGATTTTCCTGCTGATGCGTAAAGTGCGCCAGCAGTTTGCGGTGCAATAAGGTTGATATGACGACTCTGTATCTTGCTTCAGGTTCTCCGCGTCGGCAGGAACTGCTGACACAGCTTGGCCTCGCTTTTGAGCGCGTGGTTCCCGGTATTGAGGAACAGCGTCGCCCGCAGGAGAGCGCCCAGCAGTATGTGGTCCGGCTGGCGCGCGAAAAGGCCCAGGCTGGCGTCGCGCTGGCACCGCGCGATCTCCCGGTTTTAGGCGCGGATACCATTGTCATCCTTAACGGTGAAGTGCTGGAAAAACCGCGCGATGGCGGGCACGCCGCCGAGATGCTACGCATGCTTTCCGGAAAGACTCATCAGGTGATGACCGCCGTGGCGCTGGCTGATAAGCGGCAGACGCTGGATTGCCTGGTGGTCACGGAGGTCACTTTCCGCGTGCTCTCAGGGCAGGATATCGCCGATTATGTCGCCAGCGGCGAACCTTTAGATAAAGCAGGTGCATACGGTATTCAGGGGTTGGGTGGCTGTTTCGTCAGGAAGATAAATGGCAGCTATCACGCCGTCGTTGGCTTACCGCTGGTGGAAACGTATGAGTTGCTAAGTAACTTTAACTCACTGCGTGAAGAAAAGGGATAAAGATGACTGCTGAATTATTAGTTAACGTAACGCCATCAGAAACGCGCGTCGCTTATATTGATGGCGGTATACTTCAGGAAATTCATATTGAGCGTGAAGCGCGACGCGGAATAGTAGGCAATATCTACAAGGGTCGTGTCAGTCGGGTGCTGCCGGGAATGCAGGCGGCTTTTGTAGATATTGGCCTGGATAAGGCCGCGTTTCTGCACGCTTCCGATATTATGCCGCACACCGAGTGCGTGGCGGGCGAAGAGCAAAAGCAGTTCGCCGTCCGCGATATCTCAGAGCTGGTGCGTCAGGGGCAGGATTTAATGGTGCAGGTGGTGAAAGATCCTCTCGGCACCAAAGGCGCCCGCCTGACCACCGATATCACCATTCCCTCTCGCTATCTGGTCTTTATGCCCGGCGCTTCGCACGTCGGCGTCTCTCAGCGTATTGAAAGCGAAGCGGAACGTGAACGCCTGAAAAAAGTGGTCTCTGAATACTGTGACGAGCAGGGCGGATTCATTATCCGTACCGCGGCGGAAGGCGTTCATGAGCAGGAGATGGCAGCAGATGCCGCCTATCTCAAGCGCGTCTGGACAAAAGTGATGGAACGCAAAAAGCGCCAGCAGACCCGATATCAAATGTACGGCGAACTGGCGCTGGCGCAGCGCGTGCTGCGTGATTTCGCCGATGCGCATCTTGACCGGATTCGCGTTGACTCTCGTCTGACTTACGAATCGCTGCTGGAGTTTACCGCCGAATATATTCCGGAGATGACCAGCAAGCTGGAGCACTACAGCGGCCGTCAGCCGATTTTCGATCTCTTTGACGTGGAAAATGAAATCCAGCGCGCTCTGGAACGCAAAGTTGAGCTGAAATCAGGTGGTTATCTGATCATTGACCAAACGGAAGCGATGACCACCGTTGATATCAACACCGGGGCATTCGTCGGTCACCGTAATCTTGACGATACTATCTTTAATACCAATATTGAGGCGACCCAGGCGATTGCCCGCCAGCTGCGGCTGCGCAATCTCGGTGGGATTATCATCATCGATTTCATTGATATGAACAATGAAGATCACCGCCGTCGGGTGCTGCACTCTCTTGAGCAGGCGCTGAGCAAAGACCGGGTTAAAACCAGCATCAACGGCTTCTCCCAGCTTGGGCTGGTAGAGATGACCCGCAAGCGTACTCGCGAAAGCGTGGAGCATGTGCTGTGTAATGAGTGCCCTACCTGCCACGGTCGCGGTACGGTGAAAACGGTGGAAACGGTGTGCTATGAAATCATGCGCGAAATCGTGCGCGTGCACCATGCCTACGATTCCGACCGGTTCCTGGTCTATGCTTCTCCTGCGGTAGCGGAAACGCTGAAAGGGGAAGAGTCGCACGCGCTGGCAGAAGTCGAGATCTTTGTCGGTAAGCAGGTCAAAGTGCAAATTGAACCGCTCTATAATCAAGAGCAGTTTGATGTAGTAATGATGTAATCATCCGTTTTGCTTGCTGATGTCGGGATAAAGAGGCGGGCAAAAGGATGACGCGTAACAGGCTGACAAGGAGAGATGCGTGAGGCGACTGCCCGGGATATTACTGCTCACCGTGGCAACATTGATTGTTGTCGTCGCACTGCTGGTGAGCGGTCTGCGTCTCGTTCTGCCGCAGTTAAACAGCTGGCGTCCGCAGGTGCTGGAAAAAGTCTCCGCGATGGCCGGCGTACCGGTCGATGCTTCAAATATTGTCGCCAGCTGGCAGACTTTTGGCCCGACGCTTGATGTCCGCGATGTTAAGGCCGGCCTGAATGATGGCGGCCAGCTTTCCGCTAAACGCGTCACCCTGGCGCTCGACGTCTGGCAAAGCCTGCTTCATATGCGCTGGCAGTTTCGCGATCTGACCTTCTGGCAGCTGCAGGTTCATACCAATACCCCCATTCAAACGAATAATAGCGGTGAAGGGCTGAAAACCGACCGTATCAGCGATCTTTTCCTCCGCCAGTTCGATCACTTTATTCTTCGCGATAGCCATCTGAGCTTTCTGACCATCTCCGGCCAGCGTGCGGAGCTCACCATTCCGCAGCTTACCTGGCTGAACGGTAAAAATCGCCATCGCGCGGAGGGGCAGCTTAGCCTCAGCAGCCTGACCGGCCAGCACGGCGTGATGCAGGTGCGAATGGACCTGCGCGATGAAGACGGCCTGCTCAATAAGGGGCGCGTCTGGCTTCAGGCGGATGATATCGACGTTAAGCCGTGGCTTGGGCGCTGGATGCAGGACAACATCGCCCTGCAGAGCGCGCGGTTTAGCCTGGAAGGCTGGATGACTATCGACAAAGGCGATGTCGCCAGCGGCGATGTATGGCTTAAAAAAGGCGGCGCCAGCTGGCAGGGCGATAAAGAGAAGCACCATCTGTCGGTTGATAATCTGACGGCGCACATCTATCGCGATAATCAAAGCTGGGGCTTTCACATCCCTGATACGCGCATCTCGATGGATGACAAACCCTGGCCGCGCGGCGCGCTGTCGATGGCGTGGATCCCGGCTCAGGATGTGGGCGGAAAAAATGGTCAACGCAGCGATGAGCTGCGCATTCGCGCCAGCAACCTTAACCTTAGCGGTCTGACCGGGCTGCAGCCGATGGCGGATAAACTGGCTCCGTCGCTGGGCGAAATCTGGCGTACGACGCAGCCGGACGGCAAAATCAATCTTCTGGCGCTGGATATTCCGCTGCAAATGGCGGAAAAAACGCGCTTCCGGGCGGACTGGAGCGACATGTCCTGGAAGCAGTGGAAGCTGCTGCCAGGGGCTGAGCATTTCTCCGGCAACATTGCCGGGAGCGTAGAAAACGGTACTCTGCATGCCAGCATGACGCAGGCGAAAATGCCCTACGAAACGGTCTTTCGCGCGCCGCTGGAGATCGCCAAAGGCGATGCGACCCTCAGTTGGGTGAAGAATGACAAGGGTTTTATGCTCGATGGTCGCGATATTGATGTACAGGCTACCGGCGTTCGCGCTCGCGGTGGGTTCCGCTATCTGCAGCCGCAGGGCGACGAACCCTGGCTCGGTATTCTGGCCGGTATCAGTACCAACGATGGCGGACAGGCCTGGCGCTACTTCCCGGAAAATCTGATGGGCAAAGCGCTGGTGGATTACCTCAGCGGAGCCATTAAAGGCGGTCAGGCCACCGATGCGACGCTGGCTTATGGCGGTAACCCGCATCTTTTCCCGTACAAGCATAATGAGGGGCAATTCCAGGTCACGGTGCCGCTCAAGAACGCCACCTTTGCCTTTCAGCCTGACTGGCCCGCGCTTACCGGGCTTAATATCGACCTTAACTTTATCAATGATGGGCTATGGATGAAGGCCGATAAGGCGATGCTCGGCAACGTGACCGCCAGCAATCTCGATGCGGTGATTCCCGACTATTCGCGAGAAAAGCTGCTGATTGATGCCGACGTTAACGGCCCGGGTAAAGAGGTTGGCCCTTATTTTAACGAGACGCCGCTGAAAGAGACGCTGGGCGCGGCGCTGGATGAGCTCCAGCTGGACGGTAATGTTAGCGCTCGCTTACATCTTGATATCCCCCTGGATGGCGAGATGACCACCGCTAAAGGTGATGTCCGGTTGAACAATAACAGCTTGTTTATCAAGCCTATCGATACCACATTGCAGAACCTGAGCGGTAAATTCAGCTTTGTAAACGGCGACCTGAAAAGCGAACCGATGAGCGCGAGCTGGTTTAATCAGCCGCTGAATCTTGATTTCTCGACCACCGAAGGCGCGAAAGCATTTCTCGTGAACGTCGGGATGAACGCCAGCTGGCAGCCTGCGCGTACCGGTTTATTGCCGAAATCCCTGGACGGCACCCTGAGCGGCAGCGTGCCCTGGGACGGAAAAGTCGCGATTGAGCTTCCGTATCGCGGTAGCGCGGCCTATAAGGTTGACCTCAACGCTGACCTGAAGAGTGTAAGTAGTCACTTACCTGCACCGTTAGATAAGCAGGCCGGGGAGCCGTTGCCGGTAAAAATTAAGGTTGATGGCGGCTTAAGCAGTTTTAATCTGGCCGGCTCCATGGGGGCGAAGAACCATATTAATAGCCGCTGGCTGCTGGGTCATAAGCTGACCCTGGACCGCGCTATTTTAACCACGGACAGTAAAGCCGTTTCTCCGCTTCCCGAGCAGCCAGGCGTGGAGCTGAATATGCCGCCGATGGATGGCGCGCAGTGGCTGGCGCTGTTCCAGGGCGGAGCGGCGAATGACGTCAGCAGTAATCTCGTCTTCCCGGAGCAGGTCACGCTGCGAACGCCAGCGTTAACGATGGCGGGGCAGAGCTGGAATAACGTTAGCCTTGTCTCCCGGCCCGATGCCGGGGGAACGAAGATCGAAGCCCAGGGGCGTGAAGTCAACGCAACCCTGACGATGCGGAAGAACGCCCCGTGGCTGGCGGCCATTCGCTATCTCTACTACAACCCAACGGCGGCGAAAAGCCGCGGTACAGAAAAAAGCAGCGCCCCGCTGGCCGATACCAACATTGATTTCCACGGCTGGCCGGACCTTCAGCTTCGCTGCGCCGAGTGCTGGCTGTGGGGGCAAAAATATGGCCGTATCGAAGGGGATTTTGATATTCGCGGCGATACCCTGACGCTGGCGAACGGACTGGTCGATACCGGTTTTGGCCGTCTGACGACCGATGGCGTATGGGTGAGCGCGCCGGCGGGCGTACGAACCTCTTTGAAAGGTAAGCTGCACGGCAATAAAACCGACGATTTCGTGAACTTCTTCGGCGTCTCCACGCCGGTAAAAGGTTCGTCGTTTGATATCGATTATGACCTGCACTGGCGTGCGCCGCCGTGGCAGCCCGACGTTGCCTCGCTTAATGGGATCCTCAAAAGCCGTCTTGGAAAAGGCGAATTTACCGACCTCAGCACCGGTCATGCCGGCCAGCTTCTGCGTTTGTTGAGCGTTGACGCGCTGCTGCGCAAGCTGCGCTTCGACTTTAGCGATACGTTCAGCGAAGGGTTCTACTTTGATTCCATTCGCAGTACGGCGTGGATTAAAGACGGCGTTCTGCATACCGACGATACGCTGGTCGATGGTCTGGAAGCGGATATCGCCATGAAGGGGTCGGTGGATCTCGTGCGTCGTCAGCTGGATATGCAGGCCGTGGTCGCGCCGGAGATTTCTGCGACCGTGGGCGTCGCCGCGGCCTTTGCCGTTAACCCGATTATCGGCGCCGCGGTCTTTGCTGCCAGTAAGGTACTGGGGCCGCTGTGGAACAAGGTCTCTATTTTGCGCTATCGCATCACCGGTCCTATCGATCAGCCGCAAATTAACGAAGTGCTGCGCCAGGCGCGGAGCGACAAAAAGCAATGATTTGACGATTGTGCGTAATTACCGCACTCTCAATAGATAGCCTTTTTTATTTCCGCCCCTGAGGCGGCAACAAACGAGTAGCAAAACGATGAGTCTGAACCTGGTAAGTGAACAATTACTGTCGGCAAACGGCCTGAATCATCAGGATCTGTTTACCATTCTTGGCCAGCTGGCCGAGCGCCGTCTGGATTACGGCGATCTCTATTTTCAGTCGAGCTATCACGAGTCCTGGGTTCTTGAAGACAGCATCATTAAAGATGGTTCGTACAATATCGACCAGGGCGTTGGCGTCCGCGCGGTGAGCGGGGAAAAAACCGGCTTTGCCTATGCTGACCAGATTAGTCGACTGGCGCTGGAACAGAGCGCACAGGCGGCCCGCACCATTGTACGCGACCATGGGGATGGTAAAGTGCATACCCTTGGCGGGGTGGAACATCGTTCCCTCTATACCAGCATCGATCCGCTGCAAAGTATGAGCCGGGAAGAGAAGCTGGATATTCTGCGCCGGGTAGATAAAACCGCCCGCGCGGCCGATAAGCGGGTGCAGGAAGTTTCCGCCAGCCTGACCGGCGTCTACGAGTTAATTCTTGTCGCCGCCACCGACGGCACGCTGGCGGCGGACGTTCGCCCGCTGGTTCGCCTTTCCGTCAGCGTGCTGGTGGAAGAGGATGGCAAACGCGAGCGCGGCGCCAGCGGCGGCGGCGGCCGCTTTGGCTACGACTATTTCCTGGACTCGCAGGATGGCGACGTTCGCGCGGATGTTTGGGCGAGAGAAGCCGTGCGTATGGCGCTGGTCAACCTGACCGCCGTCGCGGCGCCTGCCGGGATGCTGCCGGTTGTGCTGGGCGCGGGCTGGCCTGGCGTCCTGCTGCATGAAGCCGTCGGTCACGGCCTGGAAGGTGACTTTAACCGTCGCGGGACGTCGGTATTCAGCGGCCATATGGGCGAACTGGTGGCCTCTGAGCTGTGCACCGTAGTGGATGATGGCACCATTGCTCACCGTCGCGGCTCCCTTGCCATTGATGATGAAGGCACGCCGGGCCAGTATAACGTTTTGATCGAAAACGGCATTCTCAAAGGCTATATGCAGGACAAGCTCAACGCCAGGCTGATGGGCGTGGCGCCAACCGGTAACGGTCGTCGCGAATCCTACGCGCATCTGCCTATGCCGCGTATGACCAACACCTACATGCTGGCGGGGAAATCTACGCCGCAGGAGATTATCGAATCGGTCGATTACGGCATCTACGCGCCGAACTTCGGCGGCGGTCAGGTGGATATCACCTCCGGGAAATTTGTCTTCTCCACGTCTGAAGCCTACCTGATTGAAAAAGGTAAAGTGACCAAAGCGGTGAAGGGCGCGACGCTTATCGGTTCAGGTATTGAAGCGATGCAGCAGATTTCGATGGTGGGGAACGATCTGAAGCTGGACAGCGGCGTCGGCGTTTGCGGCAAAGAGGGCCAGAGCGTACCGGTTGGCGTCGGTCAGCCAACGCTCAAAGTGGATAAACTCACCGTCGGCGGTACCGCCTGATACTTCTCAAGGCGCTTTCGCCCGCGGCGAAAGCGCAAATCACCTCCGCGGAGTCGCGATGAAAGCCGCGCGTCAGCAGCAGATAGTCGAACTACTCAACCAGCATCACACCTTAACCACCGAAGCGTTGTCCCATCTGCTGCAGGTCAGTATCGAGACCATTCGTCGCGATTTGAGCGAGCTGCAGAAGCAGGGGCGTCTTCAGCGTAGCCACGGGCAGGCGCGCGTTCTCCAGCGTAACAATCACAACGGCGAGAAGCCTTTTCATAGCCGCGTGAAAAGCCATTATGCCCATAAATCTGATATCGCGCGTACGGCGCTGGCGTGGATTGATGAAGGAATGACGATCGCCCTGGATGCCAGCTCAACCTGCTGGTTTCTGGCGCGTCAGCTACCGAATATGACCCTGACGGTATTTACCAATAGCCATCCGGTCTGCGTAGAACTGGGCCGCCGTGAGCGGATCCAGCTGATCAGCGCCGGGGGGCAGCTCCTGCGTCAGTATGGTTATTACGTTAATCCGGCGCTGTTCTCTCAGGTCAAATCGCTGGAGATCGATCTGTTTATTTTTTCCTGCGAGGGGATCGATAACGATGGCGTACTCTGGGATTCCAGCGCCAATAATGCCGCCTACAAATCGCTGCTTCTGAAACGGGCGGCACAGTCGCTATTATTAATCGACAAAAGCAAATTTGATCGTTCCGGCGAGGTGCGTATCGGCAATCTCCGCGACGTAACGCAGATTATTTCCGATGCCGGGCCCGATAATCTGTTCTTACCCTCTGTGGCGGGCTCGGGCCGCTAGCGGGCAATCCCCCGGCCGTGCATCCCCTGGTAAATCTTCGCCACCCCGACGAAATACTCAGTCAGGTAATTAATGCATACCTGTACCTTCAGCGGCAGCTTATCTTTCTCGGTATACAGCGCGTATACCGGTCGCGGATCGGACTGGTAGCTCGGCAGCAGGATCTCCAGTTCGCCGCGGTTGATCTCTTCGATCGCCCACATCAGCGGAACGTAAGCCACGCCGACGCCTGCCGTCAGCCAGCGCACCAGCGTCATCGGATCGTTGGTGACGAATCTGCCCTGAGGGATCAGCTTGGTTGAAATCCCTTCCGGAGCGATGATTTCAAATTCGTTATCCGGCCGGACGCTGTATTCCAGCCACGAGTGGCTGGCGAGATCCGCCGGTTTTTCCGGACATCCGGCGTGCTGAAGGTAGCTTTTTGCCGCGCAGAGCACCATCGGCATGGAGCCCAGGCGGCGGGAAAAGAGGCTGGAATCCTGCAGCGCTCCCACGCGAATAACCACATCCAGGCCGTCCGCAATCAGGTCCGGCGCGGGAATGCCTGTGACCAGATTGATTGAGAGACCCGGATGCTCTTTGAGCATATCGGCGGTTATGCGAGCCAGGACATTCTGTGCCATAGTTGAAGAACAGCCGATGCGCAGCGTACCGATGGGCGTATTGTTAAACGCGTACAGCTGTTCATGGACATCCTGGACTTCGAACAGCATTCGCCGACAGCCTTGATAATATATTTTTCCCGCTTCTGTTAAGCCAAGGCTGCGCGTACTGCGGTTGAGCAGCTTAACCTGCAGTTCATCTTCCAGTTTGGCTACCGTCTGGCTGATGGAAGAAACGCTCATCTGGAGCTGGCGGGCCGCGGCGGTGAATGAACCTAATTCGACCACTCTGGCAAAAACGGACATGCGTTTTAATCGTTCCATTATTCACTCTGGCTTAAAAGTGATTTAGATCACACATTATAGATAAGACCGCAATTGTTACGTTACTATATAGTTAGCTTAATAATAAACGCATCGCGCATATCACCTGTACGCTTCTTATCAAGGTCATCATGAGTCTGTTTCCTGTCATTGTGATTTTCGGCTTGTCGTTTCCGCCGATCTTCTTTGAATTGCTATTGTCGCTAGCCATCTTCTGGCTGGTGCACCGCCTGCTGGTTCCAACGGGCATCTATGATTTTGTCTGGCACCCGGCACTGTTTAATACCGCGCTATATTGCTGCCTGTTTTATCTGATATCACGTTTGTTCGTTTGAGGTTGATGTGAAAACACTAACAAGAAATATCCTCCGTACCGCAATCACTGTGATACTGGTTATCCTTGCATTTATGGCGATTTTTCGCGCATGGGTGTATTACACCGCCTCGCCCTGGACGCGCGATGCGCGTTTTAGTGCGGATATTGTGGCCATCGCTCCCGATGTCTCCGGCCTGATTTCGCAGGTGAATATCAAGGATAACCAACTGGTTAAGAAAGACCAGGTTTTGTTCGTCATTGACCAGCCGCGTTACCAGAAGGCGTTAGCCGAGGCTGAAGCCGATGTCTCCTACTATCAGACTCTGGCGCAGGAGAAACGCGTCGAAGCCGGCCGTCGTAACCGCCTTGGCGTCCAGGCCATGTCCCGGGAAGAGATAGACCAGGCGAATAACGTTCTGCAAACCGTTGAGCATCAATTAGCCAAAGCGACGGCAAGTCGCGACCTGGCGAAGCTTGACCTTGAACGTACGGTGATTCGCGCCCCGGCCGACGGCTGGGTGACCAACCTGAACGTTTACCGCGGCGAGTTTATCACCCGAGGCTCCACCGCGGTTGCGCTGGTGAAGCAGAATACCTTCTACGTTATGGCCTATCTTGAAGAGACCAAGCTTGAGGGCGTGCGCCCCGGTTTTCGTGCTGAAATTACCCCGCTGGGAAGCGTACACACCCTCAGGGGCACCGTCGACAGCATTGCTGCAGGCGTCACCAATGCCAGCAGCAGCAGCGATTCAAAAGGGCTGGCCTCTATTGATTCTAACCTTGAATGGGTACGTCTGGCACAGCGGGTGCCGGTACGTATTCGCCTCGATCAACAGCAGGGCAATCTCTGGCCTGCGGGTACCACCGCGACGGTGGTGATTACCGGTAAAGAGGATCGCGATACTCGCCAGGCAAACTTCTTCCAGAAACTGGCGATGCGCCTGCGTGAGTTCGGTTAATCGCCATGGGGATCTTCACCATCGAACTCCGGCATCTCCGCTTCGCCGTTAAGTTAGCCTGCGCGGTGGTGCTGGCGTTATTCGTCGGTTTTCATTTTCAGCTGGAAACGCCGCGCTGGGCGGTGCTTACCGCCGCCATCGTTGCTGCCGGCCCGGCGTTTGCCGCAGGCGGGGAGCCTTACTCCGGGGCGATCCGCTATCGCGGGATGCTGCGTATCGCCGGCACCTTTATCGGCTGTATCGCCGCGCTGGCGATCATCATCCTGATGATCCGCGCCCCGCTGCTGATGGTGCTGGTATGCTGCCTGTGGGCCGGATTCTGCACCTGGATCTCCTCGCTGGTGCGGGTTGAGAACTCCTATGCCTGGGGCCTGGCGGGCTATACCGCGCTTATCATTATTATCACTATTCATGAAGAGCCGATGCTGGCGCCGCAGTTCGCCGTTGAGCGATGCAGTGAGATTGTCATCGGTATCGTCAGCGCCATTGTGGCCGACCTGCTGTTTTCTCCGCGTTCGATTAAAAAAGAGATCGACCTTGAACTGGATAATCTGCTGATCGATCACTATCGCCTGATGCAGCTTTGCGTGGCGCATGGTGATAAAGATGACGTCGATAAGGCCTGGAGCGCGCTGGTGCGTCGTACCAACGGGCTGGAAGGGATGCGCGGCAACTTGATCATGGAGTCCTCGCGCTGGGCAAAAGTGAATCAGCGGCTGAAGGCGATCAATACCCTCTCTCTGACCTTAATTACTCAGGCCTGTGAAACCTATTTGATTCAGAATACCCGGCCTGAGATGGTGACGGATGATTACCGCGAGCTGTTTGCTGAACCGGTCGAGACCGTGCAGGACGTGCACCGCCAGCTAAAGCGGATGCGCCGCTTCTTGACCTGGAAGGGAGAGCACAATACGCCGGTAACAATCTACAGCTGGGTAGGCGCTGCGACGCGCTATCTGCTTTTGAAGCGGGGCGTGGTCGGCAATACCAAAATCAGCCGTATTGAAGAAGAAGTGCTGCAAGGCGAAGTGGTGGTGAAGGCGGAATCCGCCGAGCGGCACCATGCGATGGTCAACTTTTGGCGTACGTCTATCTCCTGTATCCTCGGTACGCTGTTCTGGCTGTGGACCGGCTGGACTTCAGGAAGCGGGGCGATGGTCATGATTGCGGTTGTCACGGCCTTAGCGATGCGTTTACCTAATCCGCGGATGGTAGCTATCGATTTCCTCTACGGCACGCTGGCGGCGTTACCGCTGGGGGCGCTGTTTTTCCTCGTGATTATGCCCGCGACGCAGCAAAGTATGCTGCTGCTGTGTATCAGCCTGGCGGTGATGGCCTTTTTTATCGGCATCGAGGTACAAAAGCGGCGGCTCGGTTCGCTGGGGGCGCTGGCCAGCACCATTAATATTCTGGTGCTCGACAATCCGATGAAGTTTGAATTCAACCAGTTTCTTGATAGTGCCCTGGGCCAGATTGTCGGATGCTTCCTTGCGCTGATGGTGATCCTGCTGGTGCGTGATAATTCGCAGGCCCGCACCGGCCGCGTGCTGCTCAACCAGTTTGTCTCGGCGGCGGTATCATCGCTGACCACCAATATGGCGCGACGTAAAGAGAACCACTTGCCGGCCCTGTATCGTCAGCTCTTTTTGTTGCTGAATAAATTCCCTGGCGATATCGCCCGCTTTCGTCTGGCGCTGACCCTGATTATCGCGCATCAGCGTCTGCGCGATGCGCCGGTACCGATAAATGACGATCTGTCGGCCTTTCACCGGCAGCTGCGACGTACTGCGGATCGCGTCATTTCAGCCAGTAGTGATGATAAGCGCCGCTACTATTTTGCCCGCTTGCTTGATGAACTGGATATCTACCAGCAAAAATTACAGCACTGGGAAGCCTCTCCGCAGGTGACCGAGCCGGTACGAAGGCTGGTGGAGATGCTGCATAAGTACCAGCATGTGTTAACCAACAGCTAACCGCCAGAACCGACGCCGAAGCGTCGGTTTTTTTATCGCTATACTTAACGCTCAGAGTATGAATTCCGCCGTCAGAGTGGAACTACACGCCGGGATGACCGGGCTATGAAAAGTTGCAGGTGTGGACGGGATGCGGGCAATGACTACCTATACCTTTGATTTTGATGAAATAGCTGAGCAGCAGGATTTTTATCGTGAGTTTTCTCGTACCTTTGCTTTAGCGCGTGAGAAAGTGAATAACCTGGATTCTCTGTGGGAAGCCGTGACCGCCGGGCTGTTACCCTTACCGCTGGAGATTGAGTTTATTCATTTAAGCGATAATCAGCGCCGGCGTTTCGGCGCGTTAATTCTGCTCTTTGATGAGGCGGAAGAGGAGCTGGAAGGGGAGCTGCGTTTTAATGTGCGGCAGTCATAAAAAAGCCCCCGACGGAGCGGGGGCAAGTCGTCGGATAAGACGACGAGGGTTTATTTGTACAGCTCAGCCGTAGCGTGCCAGTTATCGCCGGTACGGGCTTCAATAATACGGTAGCTGCTGGCGCCTTCTTTCTCAGCTTTAGCCGCCAGTTCCTGACGCATATCCATCGGCGCGCTGCCTACCTGAGAAACGGAAACGGTGCCCATGGACTGCAGATTTTGCGCCTGTTCGGCGTTCACTTGATTAACGGCAGCGTTTGCGCCGAAAGAGAGAACGGAAGCCAGACCCAGGGATGCGATGATAATTGCGCTTTTCATAATTTTTTCTCCAACCTTAATATTTGCAGCGGCGGGAGGCTTAATGAACCTGGGGCCGCTGGAGAGATTCTGTTTCAGTTAATGACCGACAATCGTTAAATCTTATTTATAAAGTTCAGCCGTTGCGTGCCAGTGGTCACCGGTACGTGCTTCAATAATGCGGTATGAAGAAGCACCTTCTTCTTGTGCTTTTTTGTTCAGCATTTCGTGCATATCCATCGGGGAAGAACTTACCGCGCCGACGGAAACGGTGCCGATTGCCTGACGGCCTTGAGCCTGTTCGCTGTTGATAGAGTCAGCGGCGAAGGCGCCGAAAGACAGAACGGAAAGGATGCTTAATGCTGCTACAGTGGTTTTGATTTTCATGATGTTCACCTCGTCGAATCTTTTTGTTGGGGGTCTTTGTTTCGTGACCCTCATCACAAAATCAAGTATACACTAATCACTGAAAATATTAATACCTTGCTAATTGTTTTTCATGTAAATAATTACAAAGAAATGTCTTTTTTATAACATATAAGAATTAGAAATGTCTTTTCTTCGCCATGCTTGGTCATTATGGCTAATAAAATCATAAGGATAGGTGAATTTGATCTTTTGTGCGCTTAAGCCGGTTTCATCACGTAAATGAATGTATAGAAGCGGAAAAACACACAAAATGTTAAAGGAATGATAATTTTTTGAAGGGATACCCTCTGGCGCTAACCAGAGGGAAGGGCATCAGAGTTCCTGCTCAAACAGGACGAGAATGGCGTCATGCAGCTCTTTAACGGTAAAACCTCTGGCCGGGGTGGTAAAGATAGTGTCATCACCCGCAATGCTGCCGAGAATCCCTTCGGCTTTGCCAAGGGAGTCCAGAAGCCGGGCGATCAGCTGCGCTGCGCCTGGGCTGGTATGAATAACCACGACCGAATCGTTATAATCGATATCCAGCACCAGGTTTTTTAGCGGGCTGGAGGTCGTCGGGACGCCAAGCTCGGCGGGCAGGCAGTAAACCATTTCCATTTTGGCGTTACGCGTGCGTACGGCGCCAAACTTGGTGAGCATACGTGAGACTTTCGATTGGTTGATATTATCGAAGCCTTCCTCTTGCAGGGCCTGAACGATTTCACCTTGAGAGCTGAATTTCTCTTCTTTAAGCAGCGCTTTAAACGCTTTAACCAGTTCTTCTTGTTTTGCCGAACTACGCATAAGTCACCCAATTATGGTGGTAAAAACAACATCATTATGCATAAACATGCATTTTTATGCAAATAATCCGCAGGGGAGAAGCGTAAATAATGTTATGAAGGGCGCATATTTTAGCAAAAAACCCTAATAAGGAACATGCTTTCGTCACGGCGCGCAAATTGCCACAAAAGTAAATGAAATGTTATTAAATGATGTTGTTCTGCTCAATGTGCTGGGTGTATTGTAACCAACAGTCGATCCGGTACTACGCTTTGCTGGATGGTCAGTCTCAGGGAGGAAAATGCGAAGCTGCTGCATCGCTGCGCACGACCACGCATTCTTCAGCCATAATTATTGTAATTGTTCATCTTGTGAATTAAGGTCCAGGCGACGGAGTAACGAAAGACTATTTTAACCATAATAAGGAGTTTAGGATGAAAGTTGCAGTCCTCGGCGCCGCTGGTGGAATTGGCCAGGCGCTTGCCCTACTACTTAAGACCCAACTGCCTTCAGGTTCAGAACTCTCGTTGTACGACATTGCTCCGGTAACCCCGGGCGTGGCGGTTGATCTAAGCCATATCCCTACCGATGTAAAAATCAAAGGTTTTTCCGGCGAAGACGCCACCCCTGCGCTGGAAGGCGCTGATGTGGTGCTGATATCCGCGGGCGTAGCGCGTAAGCCCGGCATGGATCGCTCCGATTTATTCAATGTTAATGCCGGTATTGTGAAAAATCTGGTACAGCAAATCGCCAAAACCTGTCCGCAGGCCTGCGTCGGGGTGATTACCAACCCGGTGAACACCACCGTGGCGATTGCCGCAGAAGTGCTGAAAAAAGCCGGTGTTTACGATAAGAACAAGCTCTTTGGCGTCACAACGCTGGATATTATCCGCTCGAATACCTTTGTTGCCGAACTGAAAGGCAAATCTTCATCAGATGTTGAGGTTCCGGTGATTGGCGGCCACTCAGGCGTGACTATCCTTCCTTTATTGTCACAAATTCCGGGCGTCAGCTTCAGCGAGCAGGAAGTGGCCGATTTGACTAAGCGCATTCAAAACGCCGGTACTGAAGTTGTGGAAGCAAAAGCCGGTGGCGGCTCAGCAACGCTCTCGATGGGACAGGCCGCCGCGCGATTCGGTCTCTCCTTGGTTCGCGCCATGCAGGGAGAGAAAGGGGTAGTGGAATGCGCCTACGTTGAAGGTGATGGTCAATATGCCCGTTTCTTCTCACAGCCGCTGCTGTTAGGCAAAAATGGCGTAGAGCAGCGTCAGTCTATCGGCACGCTGAGCGCGTTTGAGCAGCAGGCGCTGGAGGGGATGCTGGATACGTTGAAGAAAGATATCGCCCTTGGCGAAGACTTTGTGAATAAATAACGTTTCATGAAAAGAAAAGCCGGAGCCTGGGTTCCGGCTTTTTTATGGCTTTCTCCCACCCCTGAATGACTCAACCTGCTGGTAAATCTGCTAAACTCCCCGCGTCTTGAGCGGTAATAAACGAGGACGTTGTGAAAAAAATCGAAAGAAAGCAGACCAGGGACCACATTACGCAAATGCTCCGTTACGAGATCCTTTCCGGTAGCATGAAACCGGGGGATGAACTCGCGCAGGAGAGTATTGCCGAACAGCTGGGGCTTTCTCGTATGCCGGTTCGGGAAGCGCTACAGGCCCTTGAGCAGGAAGGGTTTCTGGTGCGTTTGCCAAACCGCCATATGCAGGTCGCAAGGCTGGCGCCTGACCACGTCAGCCATATTTTCCGGGCCATTGCGGTGATGGCAACGGAGCTTTTTTCATTGGTACCCGCAGCGGCGGGCGAATCGCTGGCGGCCAGCGCGCGCGCGCTGGGGCATTCCGGTGAGCGAGCGCGAGAGCTGGCGTTCCACGAGACGCTCATTTCTTATATTGATAATCGCTATCTGGAAAAGATTTATCAGCAGTTTTTGGATGGTTATATCGGTTATGTCATTCTGTATCTGAAAGAGGATAATCAGGAGTCGGCGCAAATACTCAGCTCTCTGATGGAGGCTATTCGTCAGGGCGATCGCGCCGAGATCGCGCAGGAAACGCAGCGTTATTTCCTCTCTCTGGCAGAAATAATGCGTCAACACATGAAGGATTGGGAAAGTGCAGAAGCCTCGATTAGGGAAAATTAAGCTTCTTTCAGCGAAAGAGCAGGTCGCGGCAGTATTACGTAAAGCTATACTGTCGCGAGATTTAGTTGAAGGGCAAGAAATTACCCTTGAAGGGATCGCCACCATGGTCGGCGTGTCCAGTATGCCCGTGCGTGAAGCGTTTCAGATACTGGCTGCGGATGGGCTGATTAAAGTCCGGCCCAATAAAGGGGCGGTCGTGCTGGGAATTAACGAACAAACGATCCGCGAGCATTATGAGATTCGCGCGCTGCTGGAGAGTGAAGCAGTCGCTAAAGCGTGTCGTCCCGGGACGGACATTTCGCGCATTGCCGAAGTGCATTACTCTGCGGAAAAAGCGCTGGCGGAAAATAACTCAGCTGAATATTCAGACCTGAACCAGGCGTTTCATATGGAGATATGGAACGCGGCGGGAAATGGCAAAATGAAGCTGCTGCTCAGCAATATGTGGAACGGGCTTTCGATGGGGCATAAGGTCACTGAGGAAGAGTACGCGATCATTTCCATCCGCGAGCACAAGGGGATTTTACAGGCCCTGGAGCAGCATAATGAAGCGCTGGCGCGCCAGCGAATGCGCGAGCATATTATCCGTTCGATGGAGAACATGCTAACGCGCTACGTCGAAGAACCCTCCGCTTGATCGCATCGCCTGTAGGACCGCTGCAGGCGCCTTACTTATTCATTTCATAAATAAGTTTCGATAAGTGACTGCTTTCGCAAGATTTTGATAAAGATCTCAATCCTGAAGCTTTCGAAAAAAACGCGTTGACTTACTCTTTGTATGGGAATAATTTCCCTCCCGTCAATATTGGATACAATATCATATATCATTGATGGGATAACTATAAATATGGAACCGATTACCATTACCCTATGTTTGCTGGTGTTTGCTATCGCCATGTTCGTGTGGGAAAAAATCCCCCTCGCGGTCACATCTATGGTGGTTTGCGTCGCGCTGGTGCTTACCGGCGTGCTCAATCTCAAGCAGGCTTTCGCCGGCTTTATCGACACCAACGTTATTCTCTTCGTCGCCATGTTTATCGTCGGCGGGGCGCTATTTGAAACCGGGATGGCGAATAAGGTGGGGGGCGTGATTACGCGCTTCGCGAAAACGGAAAAACAGCTGATTTTTACCATTATGGTCGTGGTTGGCGTGATGTCCGGTTTTCTCTCCAATACCGGTACCGCAGCCGTACTGATCCCGGTCGTTATCGGCGTGGCGGCGAAATCAGGCTTTGTCCGTTCCCGGTTGCTGATGCCGCTGGTTTTTGCCGCCGCGCTCGGCGGTAACCTGTCGTTGATTGGCGCGCCGGGCAACCTGATTGCGCAGTCAGCTTTGCAGAATATTGGCAGCGGTTTTGGCTTTTTTGAATATGCCAAAGTCGGTTTACCGATGCTGATTTGCGGCGTTATTTACTTCCTGACCATCGGCTATAAATTCCTGCCCAATCACCCGAACAGCGGTGCAGTTGGCAGCATCGGTGAACAGCGCGATTACAGCCACGTTCCGCGCTGGAAGCAGATCCTCTCTTTGGTTGTTTTGATCGCCACGATCCTCGGCATGATTTTCGAAAAGCAGACCGGTGTGAGTCTGGCGGTAGCAGGCTGTATCGGCGCGCTGGTGCTGGTGGTTACCGGCGTACTTACAGAAAAGCAGGCCTATAAAGCCATTGATTCTCAGACCATTTTTATCTTCGGCGGCACGCTGGCGCTGGCGAAAGCGCTGGAAATGACCGGGGCGGGAAAACTGGTGGCGGATCACGTGATTGGCATGCTGGGGCAAAACTCTTCGCCGTTTATGCTGCTGGTGGTGGTCTTTGCGCTGTCCATCATTATGACTAACTTCATGTCCAACACCGCGACCGTCGCGCTGTTAGTACCGGTGAGCCTGTCGATTGCCGCGGGCATGGGCGCCGATCCTCGTGCGGTGCTAATGGCGACGGTTATCGGCAGTTCTTGCGCCTACGCTACGCCAATCGGTATGCCTGCCAACATGATGGTGCTGTCGGCAGGTGGCTATAAGTTTGTCGACTACGCCAAATCCGGCATCCCTCTGATTATCGTTTCCACCATTGTCAGCCTGATTCTGCTGCCAATCCTTTTCCCTTTTCATCCGTAATGAACGGAAGCTGTCCTGACTAAGGAGCCTGTATGAGCAAAAGTGAACAGATATCCCATATGACCAATGTGATGGCCAAATTTGTGGGGTATACCGGCAAAGTCTTACCTGATGACGTCACTGCAAAACTGGAAGATTTGCATAAAAAAGAGACCAGTAAACTGGCTGACGTTATCTTTACGACCATGATTGAGAACCAGCGTCTGGCAAAGGAGCTGGATCGCCCTTCCTGCCAGGATACCGGCGTGATTCAGTTTCTGGTGGAGTGCGGGGCGAACTTCCCGCTGATCGGCGAGCTGGAAGCGCTGCTGCGTGAAGCGGTGATTAAAGCGACCGTGGATTCCCCGCTGCGCCACAACAGCGTTGAGACTTTTGATGAATACAATACCGGCAAAAACGTGGGTAAGGGCACGCCGACGGTGTTCTGGGAGATTGTCCCCAATTCTGACCAGTGCAGCATTTATACCTATATGGCTGGCGGCGGCTGTTCCCTGCCGGGGAAAGCGATGGTGCTGATGCCGGGTGCGGGTTATGAAGGCGTTACCCGCTTTGTTCTCGACGTGATGACCAGCTACGGTTTGAACGCGTGTCCGCCGCTGCTGGTCGGCGTGGGCGTGGCGACCTCCGTTGAAACGGCGGCGCTGTTGTCGAAAAAAGCGCTGATGCGCCCGATCGGTTCGCATAATGAAAATGAACGTGCGGCCTCGCTGGAAAAAATGCTGGAAGACGGTATTAACAAAATTGGCCTTGGGCCGCAGGGGATGTCCGGTAATACCTCCGTTATGGGCGTGAATATTGAAAACACCGCGCGTCATCCTTCCACCATTGGGGTGGCGGTGAACGTGGGCTGCTGGTCACACCGGAAAGGGCATATCGTTTTTGATAAAGACTTGAACTACACCATTATGTCTCACAGCGGAGTGAATTTCTGATGACGAAAAAAATCCTTACTACGCCAATTAAAGATGAAGATTTAGCCGATATTAAGGCTGGCGATATTATTTATCTCAATGGCCATATTGTTACCTGTCGTGATGTGGCGCACCGTCGCTTAATTGAAGGTGGCCGCGAATTACCCGTTGATGTTAGCGGCGGCGCTATTTTACACGCCGGGCCTATTGTCCGTCCGATTAAAGGCGAAGACGATAAGTTTGAAATGGTCTCCGTCGGACCAACGACCAGCATGCGCATGGAAAAATTCGAAAAAGAATTTATTGCAAAGACCGGCGTGAAATTAATTGTTGGTAAAGGCGGTATGGGCAAGGGCACTGAAGAGGGCTGCGCGGAGCATAAAGCGCTGCACTGCGTATTCCCGGCCGGCTGCGCGGTAGTGGCCGCGGTGTGCGTGGAAGAAATTGAAGATGCGCAGTGGCGCGATCTGGGTATGCCGGAAACGCTGTGGGTATGTCGGGTGAAAGAGTTTGGCCCGTTAATTGTTTCTATTGATACTCATGGTAATAACCTGTTTGAACAGAACAAAGTTATTTTCAATCAGCGTAAAGAGATAGTCGCTGATGAAATATGCCAGAACGTAAGCTTTATCAAATAATCTGGATGATATCATTCGCACGATAATGATGGCGTGATGTTTATGACGATAATAAACAGGGGCTCTGACCGGGCGGTCCAGGGAAATCCACCCTTATTATTTTCGTTATATACCCAAAAGATTTCGAGTTGCTTTGAGGCGGCAAGGGAGAGACAAATTCGTCTGGAACGAATTTGAACAGCCAAAGGCTGCCTCTGGTGAGGGACATGGATGTCCCTCATTACATCCCCGGGAGCTTACGCAAGTAAGTGACTGGGGGGAACGAAGCTGGCCAACAAAGAAGCAATTTGAAAGATGACGGGGATAAATAACATCATTATCGTGCCTCCTGCCCGAAGGCTATTTTATGACTGATGCAGCACTGCTATTAGGTGAAGGCTTCACCCTGATGTTTCTCGGCATGGGGTTCGTGCTGGCGTTTCTGTTTCTGCTGATTTTCGCCATCCGCGGCATGTCCGCCGCCGTCAACCGCTTCTTCCCGGAACCGGCTACCGCGCTGAAGGCCGCACCCGCCGCCGCGCCCGCTGACGACTTCGCCCGCCTGGCGCCGGTGATTGCCGCCGCTATTCACCACCATCGCCGACTTAACCCTTAATTCACGGAGGAATCCATGACCGTTGCCATTACCGATGTCGTCCTGCGCGACGCCCACCAGTCCCTTTTCGCCACCCGCCTGCGCCTCGACGATATGCTCCCCGTTGCGGCCGCCCTCGATGACGCGGGCTACTGGTCCCTTGAATGCTGGGGCGGCGCCACCTTTGACGCCTGCATCCGCTTCCTCGGCGAGGACCCCTGGGTCCGCCTGCGCGAGCTCAAAAAGGCCATGCCGAAGACCCCGCTGCAGATGCTGCTCCGCGGCCAGAACCTGCTCGGCTACCGCCACTACGCCGATGACGTGGTGCAGCGCTTCGTCGAGCGCGCCGTCAAAAACGGCATGGACGTGTTCCGCGTCTTCGACGCCATGAACGACCCGCGCAATATGCAGGCCGCCCTGCAGGCGGTGCGCAGCCACGGCGCCCACGCCCAGGGCACGCTCTCCTACACCACCAGCCCGGCCCACACCCTGCAGACCTGGCTCGACCTGACCGAACAGCTGCTGGAGACCGGCGTCGATTCCATCGCGATTAAGGACATGTCCGGCATTCTCACCCCGATGGCGGCCTTCGAGCTGGTGAGCGAAATCAAAAAACGCTATGACGTCAGGCTGCACCTGCATGCTCATGCCACCACCGGGATGGCGGAGATGGCCCTGCTGAAGGCGATTGAAGCGGGGGTTGACGGCGTGGACACCGCCATCTCTTCCATGAGCGCCACCTACGGCCACCCGGCCACCGAGGCGCTGGTGGCGACGCTGGCAGGCACAAAACATGACACCGGGCTGGATATCCTCAGGCTTGAGAGCATCGCGGCGTACTTCCGCGAGGTGCGCAGGAAATACCACGCCTTTGAAGGCCAGCTGAAGGGCACCGACAGCCGTATCCTCGTGGCCCAGGTGCCGGGCGGGATGCTCACCAACCTTGAGGGGCAGCTGAAGCAGCAGAACGCCGCCCACCGTCTGGATGAGGTGCTGGCGGAAATCCCCCGCGTGCGCGAGGACCTCGGCTTTATCCCGCTGGTCACCCCGACCTCGCAGATTGTCGGCACCCAGGCGGTGCTTAACGTGCTGACCGGCGAACGCTACAGAACCATCGCGAAGGAGACCGCCGGGATACTGAAGGGCGAGTACGGCCACACCCCGGTGCCGGTGAACGCGGCATTACAGGCGCGCGTGCTGGACGGAGCAGAGGCCATCACCTGCCGTCCGGCGGACCTGCTGAAGCCGGAGCTGGCGCAGCTGGAAGCCGACGTGAAGCGCCAGGCGCAGGAGAAGAGTATTCAGCTTGCCGACAACGCCATCGACGACGTGCTCACCGTGGCCCTGTTCCCGCAGGTCGGCCTGAAGTTCCTTGAGAACCGCCATAACCCGGCGGCCTTTGAGCCGGTACCGCAGGCTGAAGAGGTCAAACCTGCTGTGAAAGCAGAGAAACCGGCCGCCTCCGGCGTCTACACCGTGGAAGTGGAAGGCAAGGCCTTTGTGGTGAAGGTCAGCGACGGCGGCGATATCAGCCCGCTGACGGCAGCGGCCCCCGTTCAGGCCACGGCCCCCGCAGCCGCCCCGGCAGGTGCCGGCACCCCGGTGACCGCGCCGCTGGCGGGCACCATCTGGAAGGTCATTGCCACGGAAGGCCAGACGGTGGCCGAGGGCGACGTGCTGCTGATTCTGGAAGCCATGAAGATGGAAACCGAAATCCGCGCCGCGCAGGCCGGGACCGTGCGCGGTATCGCGGTGAAATCCGGGGACGCGGTGGCGGTGGGCGACACCCTGCTGAGCCTGGCGTAAGGAAGAGGAACGGAAATGGAAAGTCTGAACGCCCTGATTCAGGGCATGGGGCTGATGCACCTCGGCGCCGGCCAGGCCGTCATGCTGCTGGTGAGCCTGCTGCTGCTGTGGCTGGCCATCGCGAGGAAGTTCGAGCCGCTGCTGCTGCTGCCGATTGGCTTCGGCGGCCTGCTGTCGAATATCCCGGAGGCCGGGCTGGCGCTGACCGCCCTGGAGAGCCTGCTGGCGCACCACGACGCCGGGCAGCTGGCGGTGATTGCCGCGAAGCTCCACTGTACGCCGGATGTCCACGCCATCAGGGAGGCGCTGGCGCTGGCGCTGCCGTCGGTGCAGGGGCAGATGGAGGACCTCGCCGTGGATATGGGCTACTCCGCCGGGGTGCTGGCCATCTTCTATAAGGTCGCCATCGGCTCGGGTATCGCCCCGCTGGTGATTTTTATGGGCGTCGGGGCGATGACCGACTTCGGCCCGCTGCTGGCCAACCCGCGGACCCTGCTGCTGGGGGCGGCGGCGCAGTTCGGCATCTTCGCCACGGTGCTGGGGGCGCTGACGCTGAACTACTTCGGCATCATCAGCTTCACCCTGCCGCAGGCGGCGGCCATCGGCATCATCGGCGGCGCGGACGGCCCGACGGCGATTTATCTGTCGGGCAAGCTGGCGCCGGAATTACTCGGGGCCATCGCGGTGGCGGCGTACTCGTATATGGCGCTGGTGCCGTTAATCCAGCCGCCGATTATGAAGGCGCTGACCAGCGAGAAGGAGCGGAAAATCCGCATGGTGCAGCTGCGCACGGTGAGTAAGCGGGAAAAAATCCTCTTTCCGGCGGTGCTGCTGCTGCTGGTGGCGCTGCTGCTGCCGGACGCGGCGCCGCTGCTGGGGATGTTCTGCTTCGGCAACCTGATGCGCGAGAGCGGGGTGGTGGAGCGCCTGAGCGACACGGTGCAGAACGGGCTGATAAATATCGTGACCATTTTCCTCGGGCTGTCGGTGGGGGCCAAGCTGGTGGCGGACAAGTTCCTGCAGCCGCAGACGCTGGGGATACTGGTGCTGGGGGTGATTGCGTTCTGCGTGGGGACGGCGGCGGGGGTGCTGATGGCGAAGCTGCTGAACCTGTGCAGCCGGAACAAAATCAACCCGCTGATTGGCTCGGCCGGGGTGTCGGCGGTGCCGATGGCGGCCAGGGTGTCAAACAAGGTGGGTCTGGAGTCGGACGCGCAGAACTTCCTGCTGATGCACGCGATGGGCCCGAACGTGGCGGGGGTGATTGGCTCGGCGATTGCTGCCGGGGTGATGCTCAAGTACGTGCTGGCGATGTGAATCGTTACCTTTCCCGGAGGCGGCGCGCTGCGCCTGTTCGGGCTACCGGATCGCAGACGGCTGTAAACCTGTAGCCCGGGTAAGGCGTCAGCCGCGACCCGGGGATTATCCCGGAGGCGGCGCTTAACGCGCCTTGTCCGGGCTACCAGACTGCACGGACCCGTAGACCGGTCAGCGCAGCGCCACCGGGAGATTTCCTATAAGGAGGCTTTGATGAATGAAACCATAACATTACGCCCCGAAAGCAGGGCATCGACAAAAGATGTCATTATCGATTACATGCTGGCATCAGTAGATGAAGTTGAACAACTGCAGCCCGCGCTTAACCTGTTAGCGCAACCATCAGTTGCCCGCGGAGGCTATGATTTTTTTGTCCATTGCTATGAGGCGGGTACGCAAAATAAAGCAGCTGAAACAGAACCGGCGCTACCTGATGCGGTATTTCGGGACTCCACGCCGTGGATGCAAAGAAGTGGGCTGCTGTGTGCCGCAGCGGGTCGCCTGAACGCCCTGGGCCAGCCGCTGACGCACAATCGTCTATGCGATCTGGCCGGTCAGTATTGCGCCAGCGTGGCGGATGCTGATGCCGAAACCCGCAGCGGTTTTTATACCGTACGCAGCATATCGCTGCCGGTTTACCGGCGGCTGCTGCGGGATAAGCATCCTTCTGGCATCTGTCTGCAGCAGGCGCTGCTGCACCTGCTGGCCTGGAAGAGCGATTCCCCCTGGGCCCGGCAGCAGGCTCAACGGTTGCTCTGGCAGGGCGGCGTTCTGGGGGATAAAGGCGAGTTTGCGCTCATGACGCTGGATGACGAGCTGCGGGAGCGCCAGTTTGCGTGGCCTGACCTGCGGTCGCTGCTGGCCATAACCGGGTTTCTGGCGACATTCCCGGCCGGGCCGCTATTTGCTGATTGAAAGGTGCTCCCCCTGCGGGGGAGCCTGTTAATTGGTTGCCGGATATTCCTGTACGGCGATATGCAGCGTGATTTTTTTATCGTCGCGCATAATCACCACCGGAATTTCCGAACCCGGACGAATCTCTGCGACCTGATCCATGGTTTCGAGGGCGGAAACGGCGGGCTTGTCGTTAACGGAAATAATCACGTCGTTGGCGCGGATACCCGCCTGGGCGGCCGGGCCTTCCGGCGCAACATCATTCACCACAATCCCCTGCAGCTGATCGATACCGCCGCCGCCCTGCGCATGCATCGGCGCAATTTCGCGGCCGCTGATCCCTATATAGCCGCGAATCACGCGGCCATCGCGGATCAGCTTATCCATAATCTTGGTTGCCAGCTGGAAGGGGATCGCAAAGCCGATGCCCTCCGGCGTTTCGCCGTCGTTGCTTTTATCAAATGACAGGGTGTTGATACCCATAAGCTCGCCCAGCGAGTTCACCAGCGCGCCGCCTGAGTTACCGTGGTTGATCGACGCGTCGGTCTGCAGGAAGTTCTGGCGCCCGGTGGGGTTCAGGCCGATACGGCCGGTGGCGCTGATAATGCCCTGGGTAATGGTTTGCCCGAGGTTGTACGGGTTGCCAATCGCCAGCACGACGTCACCGATATGCGGCACGCGTTTCGGATTAATCGGAATGACCGGCAGGCCGCCGCTGGCGTTGATTTTTAATACCGCCAGATCGGTGAGGGTATCGGAGCCGACCAGCAGTGCTTCAAAGACCCGTCCATCCTGCAGAGCAACAATAATCTGGTCGGCATCGTTGATAACGTGCTTATTGGTCAGGATATAGCCGCGCTGATCCATGATCACGCCGGAACCGAGCGTTAGCTGGTTATGGCTGGTGCTGTTGAGGGCGCGGTTATAGACGTTCACGACCGCTGGGGCGGCGCGGCGAACGGCGGAATTATAGCTGGCGGGGGATTCATCCGCGCTATCGTACTGCGTGGTCGGCGAAAGCTGCCACTGGCGCAGCGAAGGCATAACGGCCAGCAGCAGGCCGCCGACAATCAAACCGATAAGTATCGAACGTAAAAACTTTCCAGGCATGATGCAGATATCGTTGATGGATAGACAGGCGCAGCATAACACGTCTTGTCCGGACATCGCACTGCACGCGATGCCCGGAAGGCGAGTTAACGCAGCAGCAGATAGATGCTTTCGCTGCCGCGAATGACGTTCAGCGCAATCACCGTCGGTTTGCTTTCGAGCACTTTGCGCAGTTCGGCAATGGAGCGCACGCGCTCGCGGTTGAGGCCAATAATGATATCGTCTTTATGCAGGCCCGCCTGCGCGGCCGGGCTGCCTTTATCGACATTATCAATGACGATGCCTTTGGTTCCGTCTTTCATCTGACCGTCGCTTAACGATGCGCCCTGCAGGGCCGGTGCGATAAGCTCGGCGCTGGCGGAAGAAGAGGTGCTCTTGTCCAGAGTGACTTCCACTTCAACGGGTTTTCCTTCGCGCAGGAGTCCTAGCTTCACTTTGGTGCCCGGCTCGGTCGTGGCGATGCGTGAACGCAGTTCGGCGAAGCTGTTGAGCGGTTTACCGTTGAGACTGACGATAACGTCGCCAGATTTAATTCCCGCTTTGGCCGATCCGGAGTTTGGCAGCACCTCGCTGACGAACGCGCCGCGCTGGACGTCAAGGTTCATCGCTTTGGCGATATCCGCGCTCATTTCCATACCTTTAATACCCAGCAGGCCGCGTTTGATTTCACCAAACTGAATAAGCTGCTGGGAGAGGATTTTCGCCATATTGCTGGGGATCGCGAAGCCAATGCCGACGCTGCCGCCGCCCGGGGCCAGAATAGCGGTATTGATACCAATCAGCTCGCCGTTGAGGTTCAGCAGCGCGCCGCCGGAGTTGCCGCGGTTGATTGAGGCATCAGTCTGGATAAAGTTCTCCAGCCCCTCAAGGTTCAGGCCGCTGCGGCCAAGGGCTGAAATAATCCCTGAAGTGGCGGTCTGGCCCAGGCCAAACGGGTTACCGACGGCGACGGCGAAGTCGCCCACCCGCAGTTTATCGGAGTCGGCGATCGCGATTTGCGTCAGGTTGCTGGGTTTTTGCAGCTGCAGCAGGGCGATATCGCTCTGCTCGTCGCTGCCGACCAGTTTGGCATCGAACTCACGCCCGTCGTTGAGCTGGACGCTGATTTTCTGGGCCTGATTAATGACGTGATTATTGGTCAGCACGTAGCCTTTTGTAGCGTCAATAATGACCCCTGAGCCCAGGCCTTCAAAAGGCTGCGCCTGCTCTTGCGGCGCGTTGTCGCCAAAGTACTTCTTCAGCTCTTCCGGCATATTTTGCGCGGGTGACGCGGTACCCTCAACCTGTACGCTCACCACCGCCGGCAACACTTTCTCCAGCATCGGCGCGAGGCTTGGCAACGCGCCCTGGCCGGGAACCTGTGTCGGTAAAGACGCTGCTGCCGGAGGTAAGGCGGACAACGACAACCCAATGCTTAACGCTAACGCACTCAACAGCAAAGTCGGTTTATTCATTAGTTGCTGGCTCTCGTAACCTAAGGTGTATGGGAAACGTCCCGAATGGCCCGATGTTATTGAATTTTCGACCCGGTAACAACGTGGGCAATCGTTAAATTGTAGCTGGGATGGAAGGTGGAAACGGGCGCAGAGGGTGCGCCCGGAAAATATTTTTACTGTCGTTGCCGGTTTAGTCGCGCTTTACACCGCCGCGCAGCAGACCGGATGCGCCTTCAGAGTAGTCGCGCGGCATCTGGACCGGGGCCTGATCGTTGCCCGCTTCGGACTCTTCCAGACGATTGCGGAACGGGTTGGCGTCCGCCATGCTGTCCGGCAGCAGGTTGTTGGAGCTTTTCGCCATATGCTGATACAGCTGGCGGTAATCATGCGCCATGTTATCCAGCAGCTCTGCGCTCCGGGCAAAATGGCTCACCAGCTCTTCGCGGTACTCTTCCAGCTCTGCTTTATTCTTTTCCAGTTCGAACTGCAGCGCCTGCTGTTGGCGTAATTTGCGATTGCCAAAACGCATCGCGACGGCGCCGATAATGATGCCGACAACTAGCCCAATTAGCGCGTATTCCCAGGTCATGAACATCTCCCGTTGTTTTGTGGTTCCGTAGGGTGGCTGTGAGGCTCTCCGCCTGCGCCCGATAGTGCCACTATAACCGCTAATTCCACAGAAGTGGAATCCTGGCGTATCATCACGTAGTGTAGAGCGGCCTTTTTTTCGTCAATCGTGAGCTACGGCATTACGGTTTTCAAGGAATAACAATTAGATCATGCAAAGCCTGTCCCCAACATCGCGTTACCTTTCCTCTCTCAAGGAGGGGAGCCATCAACCTGACGACGTCCAGCGAGAAGCGGTCAGCCGCCTCGATACGATTTATCAAGAACTGCAGAATAAACCTTCGGTCGCGCCGCAAACCGGCGGCGGTCTGCGGGCCAAATTTGGCAAACTGCTGGGCAAGCGCGAACCCGTTGCCGAAACGGCTGCCGTTCGCGGCCTCTATATGTGGGGCGGCGTCGGCAGAGGAAAAACCTGGTTGATGGATCTGTTCTATCAAAGTTTGCCGGGAGAACGTAAACAACGTCTGCACTTTCATCGCTTTATGCTGCGGGTTCATGAAGAGTTAACGTCGCTGCAGGGGCACAGCGATCCGCTGGAAATCGTCGCGGATCGCTTTAAAGCTGAAACCGATGTGCTCTGCTTCGATGAGTTTTTCGTTTCTGATATTACCGATGCAATGCTGCTGGGCGGCCTGATGAAAGCGCTGTTTGCCCGCGGCATAACCCTGGTGGCGACGTCGAATATTCCGCCTGACGAGCTGTACCGCAACGGCCTTCAGCGCGCTCGTTTCCTGCCCGCCATCGACGCCATTAAACAGCATTGCGATGTGATGAATGTCGACGCCGGTATTGATTACCGCCTGCGCACGCTAACCCAGGCGCATTTGTGGCTGTCGCCGCTGAACGCTGAGACGCAGCAGCAGATGGATAAACTGTGGCTGGCGCTGGCGGGGGCGAAGCGCGAGCAGATGCCAACGCTGGAGATCAACCATCGCCCGCTGCCGACGCTGGGCGTTGAGAACCAGACGCTGGCGGCTTCCTTCGCCACGCTGTGCGTGGATGCGCGTAGCCAGCACGACTATATTGCGCTCTCGCGTCTGTTTCATACCGTGATGCTCTTTGATGTGCCGGTGATGACCGGACTGATGGAGAGCGAGGCGCGGCGCTTTATCGCCCTGGTCGATGAGTTCTATGAGCGCCACGTCAAGCTGGTGGTCAGCGCGGCGGTACCGCTGTATGAGATCTATCAGGGCGAGAGATTAAAATTCGAGTTCCAGCGCTGTTTATCGCGCCTGCAGGAGATGCAGAGCGAGGAGTATCTGAAGCGGGAACACCTGGCGGGGTAAAACCGGGGACAAATCACATAAAGGGGTCGATCTTTGACCCCGACTTCTCTATAATCTTGCGACCCCACGTTACGAGAAGGTTTTTTTCCCAAAACTTTCTATGTGCCGGCATAGGCTATTCGAAGGGGTAGGTTTGCTGGACAATGTCGTGTGAACCTCAACTAACTAAACGTTTGGGTGTTCACCAACGTGTAACTTATTTATTTGGGTAAGCTTTTAATGAAAACTTTTACAGCTAAACCAGAAACCGTAAAACGCGACTGGTATGTTGTTGACGCGACCGGTAAAACTCTGGGCCGTCTGGCTTCCGAACTGGCTCTGCGCCTGCGCGGCAAGCATAAAGCGGAATACACTCCGCACGTTGATACCGGTGATTACATCATCGTTCTGAACGCAGAAAAAGTTGCTGTAACCGGCAACAAGCGCGAAGACAAAATGTACTACCACCACACCGGCCACATCGGTGGTATCAAAGAAGCGACCTTTGAAGAGATGATTGCCCGCCGTCCTGAGCGTGTGATTGAAATCGCGGTTAAAGGCATGCTGCCAAAAGGCCCGCTGGGTCGTGCTATGTACCGTAAGCTGAAAGTTTACGCGGGTAACGAGCACAACCACGCGGCACAGCAACCGCAAGTTCTTGACATCTAATCGGGATTATAGGCAATGGCTGAAAATCAATACTACGGCACCGGTCGCCGCAAAAGTTCCGCAGCTCGCGTTTTCATCAAACCGGGCAACGGTAAAATCGTTATCAACCAGCGTTCTCTGGAACAGTACTTCGGTCGTGAAACTGCCCGCATGGTAGTTCGTCAGCCGCTGGAACTGGTCGACATGGTTGAGAAATTAGATCTGTACATCACCGTTAAAGGTGGTGGTATCTCTGGTCAGGCTGGTGCGATCCGTCACGGTATCACCCGCGCTCTGATGGAGTACGATGAGTCCCTGCGTGGCGAACTGCGTAAAGCTGGCTTCGTTACTCGTGATGCTCGTCAGGTTGAACGTAAGAAAGTCGGCCTGCGTAAAGCACGTCGTCGTCCGCAGTTCTCCAAACGTTAATTGTTTTCTGCTCACGCAGAACAATTTGCGAAAAAACCCGCTTCGGCGGGTTTTTTTATGGATAAATTTGCCATTTTCCCTCTACAAACGCCCCATTATTACCACTTTTTCAGCATTTCCAGAATCCCCTCACCACAACGTCTTCAAAATCTGGTAAACTATCATCCAATTTTCTGCCCAAATGCAGGTGATTGTTCATTTTTTGTTTGGATGACGAACGAAATGAAGTCACGCAAATGGGGTTTTTACATCTGGCTGGCCATGCGTGGTCGGCAGCAGTACAAAAATTCTGAATATACCTGGAGGTTTTCATGGCTGTCGCTGCCAACAAACGTTCGGTAATGACGCTGTTTTCTGGTCCTACTGACATCTATAGCCATCAGGTCCGCATCGTGCTGGCCGAAAAAGGTGTTAGTTTTGAGATAGAGCACGTGGAGAAGGACAACCCGCCTCAGGATCTGATTGACCTCAACCCGAATCAAAGCGTACCGACGCTTGTGGATCGTGAGCTCACTCTGTGGGAATCTCGCATCATTATGGAATACCTGGATGAGCGTTTCCCGCATCCGCCGCTAATGCCGGTTTATCCGGTGGCGCGTGGGGAAAGCCGTCTGTACATGCACCGTATCGAAAAGGACTGGTATTCGTTGATGAATACCATTCAGACCGGTACCGCTGCGCAGGCTGATACTGCGCGTAAGCAGCTGCGTGAAGAACTGCAGGCGATTGCGCCAGTATTCACCCAGAAGCCCTACTTCCTGAGCGATGAGTTCAGCCTGGTAGACTGCTACCTGGCACCGCTGCTGTGGCGTCTGCCGGTTCTCGGCGTAGAGCTGGTCGGTGCTGGCGCGAAAGAGCTCAAAGGCTATATGACTCGCGTGTTTGAGCGCGACTCTTTCCTCGCTTCTTTAACTGAAGCCGAACGTGAAATGCGTCTCGGTCGGGGCTAAATGATGGATGTATCACAGCTGACGCCGCGTCGCCCGTACCTGTTACGAGCGTTCTATGAGTGGCTGCTGGATAACCAGCTGACTCCGCATCTGGTCGTTGACGTCACTCTGCCGGGCGTAATGGTCCCGATGGAGTACGCTCGCGATGGGCAAATTGTTCTCAATATTGCCCCACGTGCTGTCGGTAACCTCGAGCTGGCCAACGACGAAGTGCGTTTTAACGCGCGCTTTGGCGGCGTGCCGCGCAATGTCTCCGTGCCGATGGCGGCCGTGCTGGCGGTTTACGCGCGCGAGAATGGTGCGGGAACCATGTTCGAACCAGAAGCGGCTTATGATGAAGATGTCACTAGCCTGAACGATGACGAAGAGCTGCCTGACAGCGAAACGGTCATGTCGGTGATCGATGGCGATAAGCCGGATAATCACGACGACGATCCTGACGATACGCCGCCTCCTCGCAGCGGCCGTCCGGCGCTGCGCGTCGTTAAATAATGTTTGCCAGGCCCTTCGGGGCCTGTTTTACTTTCTGCCATTCACCGTGATTACCGTAAAGCATCCCCGCTTTAATTCTCTATTTCATACTCTCCGATGCGGGTACGTGGCGTTGATTTCAAACTCCGCTAATAAACCTCATATTTCTACTACACTCCGTGTAGGGCTCCTGGGTTGATTGTATTCCCTTTCCACCCCCTTTTAAGTGTATATCCGCTATCTGGTACGTCTTTAATTAAGCTATTAAGCTGGGTTGCCGATGAGCGAAAGAGCTTGCTGAGTCTGTAATACATCAGGGGGTGGCTGAAATTATAATATAGTGCGAGAAATTTATGTGAATTTATTGAATTCATATAATTAATATTCTAGTGTTTGATATTAACTTATTTTCCTTGTAAATGACTGTTCGGAATAATGGTGTTTTATTGCCGCTATGATGATAAAATATATCAATATTATTTTTATCGTTTATGACGGTTTTATAATCAAAGTCAATGAATATCCATGTTAAGGCGCAAAATCGTTGGGTTTTTGCTACGATTCATTATTGTTTTTTTTGTTTTCGTGAGTTGCAAAAAAGTAATCATAAGAATTAACTATTGATTAAGTTCTTCTACATTTAAAGTTAATTTTTCTAAGTGTATTTTATTGTACCCTTTAACGTATTATCCGTTTCGTATTTAAGACACGCTCTTTCTTTTAAAATGCGTTTATTAGATATGTAAATATATTATACGTTAAGGATTGACTCATGAAAAAAACACTTCTGGCTGCCATTCTGGCAATGAGCGCGACTTCGGCTATTGCTGCTAATCCTACTGCTGTATTAAAAGTAAAGGGTACTTTAACAAACGCAGCATGCACACCCACTCTGGATAATGGCGGCGTGGTGGACTATGGCACGATTAACCTCGGTGAATTATCTTCCACAGCGGTTAATCAGCTGGGGCAGAAAAATATCAACCTGACCATTAACTGTACTGCTGCAACCAAATTATCCTGGAATTTGATTGATGAGCGTAGCAGTTCTAATGCTAAATTAACCGTTGAAAATGCTACTGCTCTTGGTAACTCCCTTGATGACGATCGTGTGACTTACGGCGTGGGCAAAGCGGGTAACGTCAATATTGGTTCTTATGGCATGTTCGTAAAAGTGGATAGCGTAACCGCTGACGGCGAAGGTGTGACCGCTATTAGCGCTGATTATTATGACTCAGGTGTTAAGTGGGCCAAGAGCACCGGCGGTATCACCGCAGGCACTTTCCGCGACTTTTCTGTTGCGGCCTTCGGTTCTGAAGCTCCGGTTGCATTCAAAACCGCGACTTTCCCACTGGTAACGTCTCTGGCTATTCAAAACACCAGCACGCTGGCTATTACTGATGACACTGCGCTGGATGGTGAGCTGACTATCAGCCTGCGTTATCTGTAATTATTGATACCATAGGCTATTAATAAAATGGGAGCGACTATTTTGGGCTGCTCCCATTTTTATTGTCGTGGTTAACACGGGGTGTGAATTATCCAAGGGGTTTGTTTTGCGTTTTTTTAATTATTCATCTGCCAAAATTATTATTTGTTCTATTTTCTCTTTTGTCTCACTCTCTGTTTTTTCTGAAGGAATGGTGCCGGAAACAAGTTTATTAGTCATTGATGAGGCGACTCATAGTGGCACAATGAACGTGAAAAATACGGATGCGCACCCCGCATTATTGTATACAACGGTTGTTGATTTGCCTGATGAAAGTAAGGATTTAAAGCTGATACCTACGCAACCCGTGGTTCGCGTAGAACCCGGGCAAACGCAACAAATCCGTTTTATTCTGCAGAATAATAAACCATTGGACGTCGAGCATTTTAAACGCGTGACGTTTGAAGGTATTCCGCCAAAAAGTGAAAATAAAAGAATTAAAATCGGCTTCAATATTCGTCAGGATTTACCCGTGCTGATTCGCCCCGCGGGCCTTCCCGTTGTGACTGATGCGTGGAAGTATCTGCAGTGGTCAGGCTCAGGAAATACTGCAAAAGTCGTCAATCCTGATAAATATGTCGTTCGTCTGGCTCCCGAGATAGTTTTTCTTCCCTCTGGTACGAAGGGGCATATTAGTAAAAGTTACATCTTGCCAGGAGAAACGTTAAATATCACCGTTTCAAAAAATATTAATGGTGATAATAAAGTTCAATTCTATCCTGCTAGCCGCTATGGAGTTGAAGTACCTGGTTTTATTTCGGACCTGAATGCAAAATAAGAAGCGTCTATGTTTAAAAAACGCCGTCTTACTTCTCGCTCCTGTGCGTCATTGTGTGGAATCTTGCCGCTGGCTGCGCTCTGTTCCGTTGATGTACAAGCCAAAGAGATAACGTTTGATACCGAGATGATTCAGTCACGCGGATTGAATGTCAATCTCAACCGTTATTTTGCGCGAGCTCCGCGCTTTCTCCCCGGTACGCATTCCGTGCAGGTGAAGATTAACGGTAAGGATAAAGGAACCGTCGCGGCGCGTTTTGGCGAGGATGGTACGCTGTGCGTTGATCGTGATTTTATTGAGTTTTCCGGGTTAATGCCGGTCCCCCTGAAAAAGAATGAAGAGTGCCATGACATCGTCAATGACTACGCGCAGGCGGTAGTGAAAGCCCTGCCAGGCCAGGAAATGGTCGAACTGTATCTCCCGCCGGAGGCGCTGAACGGGATGAATGGTGATATCAAAAACTTTCAGCACGGCGGAATAGCTGGATTGCTCAACTATGACCTGTTCAGTACCCGCAGCGAATATGGCGGCAGCGATACCAATCTCTATTCTCAGGCCAGTCTGGAAGGGGGCATAAACATCAGCGACTGGTCGTTGCGTAGCCGCTATATCCTTACCGACGATAATGGCGATAAGAATGCTGAAAGTGTTTACACCTTTGCCGAGCACGTTTTTGACGCGTTGAAGATGACTGCGCAGGTCGGGGAGATCAATGCCAGCTCATATGTCCTGAGCGGAGCCCCGATCGTTGGCGTACAGCTGATGCCTACCCGTGCTTTGCAGGGCAGCGGAAGCGGCGTCAGCGTTGCAGGAATGGCGCATAATGCTCAGGCCCGCGTGGAGGTACGTCAGAGCGGACGACTTATCTACAGCACGCTGGTTCCGGCCGGACCGTTCACGCTCGATGATGTACCGATAGCGAGCAGTAATGTGGAACTGGAGGTGACGGTTATTGAATCCGATGGTTCAAGCAATCGCTTTATTGTTCCAGCCGCATCCGTCATGGCGCGGAAGCTTTCCCGGCCGCAGGGCCTGGCCGCCTCTTTTGGTCAGATACGCGATATTAAAGGGGATTATGAAAATCCCTGGGTGCTTAACCTCTCTGACGGTTGGCGTATATTGCCTCGGCTGAATCTGCTGGCTTCTGGTGCGGCAACGAAAAATTACCTTGGCGGCGGCGTCCATACTGAATATCTGTTGACCGATAACTGGAGTGCCTCCACCAGCGTGGCCGCAAGCCAGGAAAAATTCGGCGAGAAAAACAGCGGTGTGAAAACTGAGCTACAGAGTTCACTTAAGCTGGCAGAATCTTTAAGTGCGTCAGCGAGCGCGGCACACTTTACCCCCGGCTATCGTGAACTGACGGACGCGCTGAACGATGATTTTCAACCCTATAGCAATACGTATTCCACCAGTTTGGCCTGGTTTACGCCGCCTGGGGGGACATTTAGCGCTGGTTTTAACTACAACCAAAGCAGAGGGGCGGGTAATGATTCCCGCTACCTGTTGCTTTCATGGGGCAGGAGCTTCGATCGAGCCACCGTTTCTGTTAACTGGCAGAGAGCGATGGGGAACAAAGACGGGCGCCAGGATGATGATCTGCTCTACGTTAACCTGAGCATTCCGTTTGGCGGTTCGCAGCGCGTCAGTAGCTATATGCGTAAACAGGGCAACCGTAACAGCTACGGCGTACAGAACTCTGGCGCACTGTCACAGGATTCTTACTACTATATCTCCGTCGATCGGGACAGGGGAGAGAGTGAGAATAGCGTTAACGGCAACCTGAGCACTAACTTACATTACACTCGATTAGGCATTGGCGGCGGGCGCGTGGGTTCCCGCCACCGTAATTATAATGCCACGCTCTCAGGTGGGGTTGCGGCGCATAAAAGCGGCGTCACCTTCACGCCTTATACCATTCGGAATACGTTTGCCATTGCAAAACTGAGTGAATCGAAAGCTGGCGTTGAAATCAGTACTCCGCAGGGGACGGTCTGGACCGATTATTGGGGGCAGGCTGTTATCCCTGGGCTGAATGAGTGGCGTAATTCGCGCATTGAAATTGATGCGAACAAGCTGCCAGCGAGTATGACGCTGGCAAATGGAACAAAGTATGTGGCAGCTGCGCATGCTTCGGTGAGCGAAGTCGGTTTTAAAGTCCTGAATAACCGTCGGGTGATGATCCGCGTTAAGCGTGCGGATAACAGGGCGCTGGATAAGGGATTATCCATCGTTGATGAGAAAGGCAATTATGTTGTCACCAGCGTGGATGACGGGCATGTTTTCCTTAATGAGGCTGAGCAGGTTTCGGCACTGTATGTCATGGACGACGATAATAACCGACTGTGCAAGATTGATTACATCTTAAGCGACAAGAGGGATGAAGACGCATTTTACGAAGAGGTGGACGGCGTATGTCGATGAATCAGTGGATAGGGATGCTGTTATCTGCGGGAATGCTGCTGTCAGGCGCCGTTCGTGCCGAAGAGTGCCAGATTACGCTCTCCCGGACAAAAATTGATTATAACCAGATACGCCGTGATGACATTGTTTCTACTACCCAGAATTGGCACAAACTTTCTGAGTGGGAAGTGAATGTGAATGTTTCCTGTTCTGAAATGCATCAGATGGCGGTGCTGGTTCAGGGTGCTGCTGGCGAGAAAGGTCGCTTTTTGTTTGGCGCTCGCGGTGGGGTTGGGCTTAAGGTTGAAAATATTACCGTTGATGGCAAGTCCTACAGCGCTGGAAAAACAGTGGACCAGCTGAACTTTACGCCGGAGAGCGGGACAACATCTCCTCTGTATGTGCGTAACAATGAGGCGGTGATCGCCGTAGAAAATAATGTTGTGCCGCAAGGGAAGCAGATGAGTTTTCGCGTGATGCTGTTCCCCGTGCTCAACGAGAGTATGTTCAGTGGAAATACCGATAACACAACAATTGAAGCGGATATCGCCTGGCGACTGCTCATCAAATAGCACTTAGCTAAACGCTA
Source organism: Klebsiella michiganensis (assembly GCF_015139575.1). Lineage (GTDB taxonomy): Bacteria > Pseudomonadota > Gammaproteobacteria > Enterobacterales > Enterobacteriaceae > Klebsiella > Klebsiella michiganensis. The sequence goes on from NZ_AP022547.1 coordinate 559,820, forward strand.
AACGCCGGACGATTTTCTCATCCGGCGTTTTGTTTTTTACACTTCCAGGTAGTTCAGGATGCCGTCAGCCGCCTTACGGCCTTCGGCAATTGCGGTGACCACCAGGTCAGAGCCGCGAACGATATCGCCACCGGCGAAGATTTTCGGGTTGCTGGTCTGGAAGGCGTTGTCGCTACCTTCCGGCGCAATCACGCGGCCCTGAGAATCGAGCTCGACGCTGTGCTTCGCCAGCCATTCCATGCTGTGTGGGCGGAAACCAAACGCCATCACCACGGCATCGGCGGGCACCACATGCTCAGAACCGGCCACGATTTCCGCGCGGCGGCGGCCTTTTGCATCCGGCTGGCCCATCTCCGTACGCGCCATCTTCACGCCGCAGACTTTACCGTTGGCATTCACTTCAATGCCCAGCGGTTGAACGTTGAACTGGAATTCCACGCCTTCTTCACGCGCGTTTTTCACTTCGCGCTTCGATCCCGGCATGTTCTCCTCATCACGGCGATAGGCGCAGATGACGTGGGTGGCGTTCTGGCGGATCGAGGTACGCACGCAGTCCATTGCGGTGTCGCCACCGCCGAGAACCACGACGCGCTTGCCTTCCATGCTAACGTACGGTTCATCCGCCGTTTCACCAAAGCCCATGATCTGCTTGGTATTGGCGATGAGGAACGGCAGCGCATCAAAGACCCCGCTGGCGTCTTCGTTTTCCAGCCCGCCGCGCATAGACTGATAGGTTCCGACGCCGAGGAACACCGCATCGTAATCTTTCAGCAGATCGTCGAGCTGTACATCGCGGCCCACTTCGATATTCAGTTTGAACTCGATGCCCATACCGGTAAAGATCTCGCGACGACGGGTCATCACCTCTTTCTCCAGCTTAAAGGCCGGAATACCAAAGGTCAGCAGGCCGCCGATCTCCGGATGGCGATCGAAGACCACCGCCTTCACGCCGTTACGGGTCAATACGTCGGCGCACGCCAGGCCCGCCGGGCCCGCGCCGATGATGGCGACGGTTTTACCGGTTTGTTTTACGCCGCTAAGGTCAGGACGCCAGCCCATTTCGAACGCTTTATCGTTGATATAGCGCTCAATGTTACCGATGGTTACCGCGCCGAACTCATCGTTCAGCGTGCAGGAACCTTCGCACAGGCGGTCCTGCGGGCAAACGCGCCCGCACACTTCCGGTAGGGTATTGGTCTGATGCGACAGTTCCGCCGCTTCAAAAATACGCCCTTCGTTGGCCAGCTTCAGCCAGTTCGGGATGTAGTTATGAACCGGGCACTTCCATTCGCAGTACGGGTTGCCGCAGGACAGACAGCGGTCTGCCTGTGCTTTAGCCTGGCCTTCTGAAAACGGCTCGTAAATTTCCACAAATTCAATTTTACGGATCTTCAGCGCTTTCTTTGGCGGATCAACTCGCTGTAAGTCGATAAATTGATAGACATTCTGACTCATCTTAACCCCTTACTGCGCCTGCACCCGCAGCTCAGCTGCGGAACGACTACGGTGACCCAACAGTGCTTTAACATCGCTGGACTTCGGTTTAACCAGCGCAAACTTCGCTGAGAAGGCCGGCCAGTTGGCCAGAATCTCTTCACCGCGCTGCGAACCGGTAAGCTGCACGTGCTCGGTAATTAAACCGCGCAGGTGCTCTTCATGGATGGCCAGAGAGTCAACGTCCAGCACTTCTACCAGCTCAGGGTTCACGCGTTTGCGGAAGTCGCCGTCTTCATCCAGAACGTAACCAAAGCCGCCGGTCATGCCTGCGCCAAAGTTGACGCCGGTTTTGCCCAGCACGCAGACGATACCGCCGGTCATGTATTCACAGCCATTGTCGCCAATGCCTTCGACGACGGTGATCGCACCGGAGTTACGTACCGCGAAACGCTCGCCTGCACGACCCGCAGCATACAGACGACCGCCGGTCGCACCGTACAGACAGGTGTTGCCGATGATGCTGGCTTCATGGCTACGGAAGGCCGAGCCTACCGGAGGACGAATGGCGAGCAGGCCGCCGGCCATCCCTTTACCCACATAGTCGTTTGCGTCGCCGGTCAGATGCAGCTCAACGCCGCCGGCATTCCACACGCCGAAGCTCTGACCCGCGGTACCGCTAAAGTGGGCGATAATCGGATCGGCTGCCAGGCCCTGGTCACCGTGGGTCTGGGCGATATAGCCGGACAGCGATGCGCCAACGGAGCGGTCGGTGTTGCGGATATCGAACCAGAAAGTTTTGCTCTGCTTGCTGTCAACGTACGGTTTTGCCTGCTGCAGCAGCTGAGCATTGAGTACGCCATTGTCGAACGGCGGATTGTTCTCTGTGCAGTACAGCGCTTTGCCAGGATGCGGCTCCGCGGTTTCCAGCAGCTTGCTCAGATCCAGCTTCTGCTGTTTGGCGGTAAAACCGTCCAGCTCTTTCAGCAGGTCGGTACGGCCAATCAGATCCACCAGACGCTTCACGCCCAGCTGCGCCATCAGCTCGCGCGTTTCGCGGGCGATGAATTCAAAGTAGTTGGTGACCTTAAACGGCAGACCGTGATAGTGGTTCTTACGCAGTTTGTCATCCTGAGTCGCTACGCCGGTTGCGCAGTTGTTCAGGTGGCAAATACGCAGATATTTACAGCCCAGCGCGACCATCGGGCCGGTACCGAAGCCGAAGCTCTCAGCCCCGAGGATGGCCGCTTTGATGATATCAAGGCCGGTTTTCAGACCGCCGTCCACCTGCAGACGAATTTTGTGGCGCAGCCCGTTGGCAACCAGCGCCTGCTGGGTTTCCACCAGTCCCAGTTCCCACGGACAACCCGCATACTTCACGGAAGAGAGCGGGCTGGCGCCGGTGCCGCCATCGTAGCCGGCAATGGTGATCAAATCCGCATAGGCTTTGGCTACGCCGGTGGCGATAGTTCCGACGCCCGGTTCAGAAACCAGCTTCACGGAGATCATCGCTTTCGGGTTAACCTGCTTCAGGTCGAAAATCAGCTGAGCCAGATCCTCGATAGAGTAAATATCGTGGTGCGGCGGCGGGGAGATCAGCGTTACGCCGGGTACGGAATAGCGCAGCTTGGCGATATAGGGGGTGACTTTATCACCCGGCAGCTGGCCGCCTTCGCCGGGCTTCGCGCCCTGAGCGACTTTAATCTGAATAACGTCGGCGTTAACCAGGTAAGCCGGGGTCACGCCGAAGCGGCCGGAGGCGACCTGCTTGATGCGCGAGACTTTATTGGTGCCGTAGCGTGCCGGATCTTCGCCGCCTTCGCCGGAGTTGGAGTTACCGCCGATGCTGTTCATTGCTTCCGCCAGCGCTTCGTGCGCTTCCGGGCTCAGCGCGCCGATAGACATCGCCGCGGTATCGAAGCGTTTGAACAGTTCGCTGGCCGGCTCAACGTCGTCCAGGTTCACCGTGGTTCCGTCCGGCGTTACGCACAGCAGATCGCGCAGCGTTGCTGCCGGGCGCTCGTTAACCAGCTTCGCGTACTGCTGGTAATCGCTGTATTCGCCGCTTTGTACCGCTTGTTGCAGCGTGCGCACCACGTCAGGGTTATAGGCGTGATATTCGCCGCCGTGGACGTATTTCAGCAGGCCGCCCTGATCCAACGGTTTACGCGCCAGCCAGGCACGTTTCGACAGGTTCAGCAGATCCTGCTGGAAATCCTCGAAGCCCGCGCCGCCGATACGGCTGACGACGCCCTGGAAGCACAGGTCGGACACTTCGCGATGCAGACCGACCGCCTCAAACAGCTTCGAGCAGCGATAGGAGGCAATAGTCGAAATCCCCATCTTCGACATGATCTTATACAGACCTTTGTTGATGCCGTTACGATAGTTCAGCATCACCGCGCGGTACGCTTTGTCGATGGCTTTGTTATCCACCAGCTTCGCCAGGGTTTCATAGGCGAGATACGGGTAGATCGCCGTCGCGCCGAAGCCGAGCAGCACGGCAAAGTGGTGCGGATCGCGGGCGCTGGCGGTTTCGACAATAATGTTGGCATCGCAGCGCAGGCTTTTATCGACCAGTCGGGTCTGGATCGCGCCTACCGCCATCGGAGCCGGTACCGGCAGACGGTTTTTGGCGATGTTGCGGTCAGAGAGCACCAGCAGAACGGTACCGCTGCGCACCATTTGTTCGGCTTTATCGCACAGCGCCTTCACGGTTTCAGCCAGCGTGGTTTCGGTGGCATCAAAAGTGATATCCAGGACGTCGGCGCGATAGTGCTCCTCTTCCATGGTGGTCAGCTGTTTAAAATCGGAGTACAGCAGAATCGGCGACTTGAAACTCAGGCGGTGCGCCTGGCCTTCCGCTTCGCAGAAGACGTTCATTTCACGGCCGATGCTGGTGGCCAGCGACATGACGTGCGCTTCGCGCAGCGGGTCGATCGGCGGGTTGGTCACCTGCGCGAACTGCTGGCGGAAGTAATCGTAAATGATACGCGGCTGGCTGGAGAGCACGGCAAATGGGGTATCGTCGCCCATTGAGCCGACCGCTTCCTGGCCGTTTTCACCCAGTACGCGCAGGACGGAGTCCAGCTCTTCGGCGCTGTAGTTGAACTGTTTCTGGTAGCTGGCGAGGGTATCATCATCCAGCTGGCGGCTACCGACTTCTTCATCCGGCAGCTCTTCGAACGGCACCAGACGACGGACGTTTTTCGCCATCCACTCTTTATACGGGTGACGGCTTTTCAGATCGTTGTCGGTTTCCGCGGAGTGCAGAATACGCCCCTCGCGGGTATCGATAACCATCAGCTCGCCCGGGCCGACGCGGCCTTTTTCAACCACTTCATCCGGCTGGTAATCCCAGATACCGACTTCGGAGGCGCAGGTGATGAGCTTGTCTTTCGTGATCACATAGCGCGCCGGACGCAGGCCGTTACGGTCGAGGTTACAGGCGGCGAAACGACCATCGGACATCACGATGCCCGCCGGGCCGTCCCACGGTTCCATATGCATGGAGTTAAAGTCAAAGAACGAACGCAGCTCAGGATCCATATCCGGGTTGTTCTGCCAGGCTGGCGGAACCAGCAGGCGCATAGCGCGGATAATGTCCATCCCGCCCGCCAGCAGCAGCTCCAGCATGTTATCCATCGAACTGGAGTCAGAGCCGGTTTCATTGACGAACGGCGCGGCGTCGTGGAGATCCGGGATCAGCGGCGTCTGGAACTTATAGGTACGGGCGCGGGCCCACTGGCGGTTACCGGTGATGGTGTTGATCTCGCCGTTGTGCGCCAGATAGCGGAACGGCTGCGCCAGCGGCCAGCGCGGCACGGTGTTGGTGGAAAAGCGCTGGTGGAACAGGCAGATTGCCGACTCCAGGCGCAGGTCCGCGAGGTCCAGGTAGAAGCGCGGCAGATCCGCCGGCATACACAGACCTTTATAAATGTTGACCAGGTTCGACAGGCTGCAAACGTAGAAATCTTTATCTTCCTGCAGACGCTTTTCGATACGGCGACGCGCGATGAATAAACGGCGTTCCATATCGCGCGGACGCCAGCCAGCCGGGGCGTTCACAAAGATTTGTTCAATACGAGGCAGCGAGGAGAGGGCGATTTCACCGAGCACGCCTTCATTGGTCGGCACATCGCGCCAGCCGACGATAGACAGCGTTTCGCGTTGAAGTTCTTCTTCGACGATGCGGCGCGCCGCTTTGGCCAGTTCAGGATCCTTATTAAGGAACAGCATCCCAACGGCATAATTTTTGGCTAAACGCCAGCCGCGCTCTTCCGCAACAATTCGGAAGAAACGATCGGGTTTTTGTAGCAGCAAGCCACAACCGTCGCCGGTTTTTCCATCGGCAAGAATCGCGCCGCGGTGCTGCATTCGGGCCAGTGCGTGTATAGCGGTTCGCACTACCTTGTGGCTAGGTTCGCCTTCTATGTGGGCGATCAGGCCGAAACCACAGTTATCCCTCTCAAGGGATTTATCGTACAACATATCAGTGAACCTCCCCAGGCTCTACGGGACACCCTCCGATACCGATTGCGCACGGGCACAGAAAGAGCATGGCGACGGGGTTTACACCTCGCATTCGCCCTCTTTAAATCCTTTTCGCATCGGTACACAAGTTTGAGGACTTGCTGTTAAGAGGGAATCTCAATTACTGCATAAATATGATGAGCAGAGCACTCATCCAGAAAGCTTCCAGCGGATTCCCAACTTATCGGGAATCCACACATACGTCAAATGGCAATCTTATTTATACAAAAATGTGCTATACAACACCTAATTTAATGATTTTTAAGAAAATAATGGCATTTTAAATGCCAGGGAAACGTACCGGTCGTCATAATTGAGTGTGATCTGTCTCACTATATCGACGGCGAGACATTATCCTTCTGTGCTGAATTGTTTTTTCATTGCAGTTTTTTAAACTGGTTTTTGTTTGATTTGCGGTGACTGATACTGTTTTATGCCCTGGTAAAGATAATGGCAAATCAGCGGCTATATATAAGGAAAACTCATTACCATAAGGATGAATTAAATTGCAGTTATCTTGAGTGTTTATGCAATGAGATAGGCAGCCGCGTTGACGATTGATCCAGGTCATCGCCGTCGGTAGCTAAAAATGGCAGGCTTGGCCCCTTTCTTAAGGCCGGTCTATCAGATTATGCAGTTACAAAAATTAGTCAATATGTTTGGTGGGGATCTTATGCGCCGCTATGGTGAAAAGGTTCATAAACTGACGCTGCATGGTGGATTTAGCTGCCCAAATCGCGATGGCACTATTGGTCGCGGCGGCTGTACGTTCTGTAATGTGGCCTCTTTTGCCGATGAAGAGCAGCAGCACCGCTCGATTGCTGAACAGCTGGCCCATCAGGCGCAGCGGGTGAATCGTGCAAAGCGCTATCTGGCCTATTTCCAGGCTTATACCAGCACTTTTGCCGAGGTGCAGGTGCTGCGCGCTATGTATCAGCAGGCGGTCAGCCAGGCGAATATTGTCGGGCTATGCGTAGGGACTCGCCCGGACTGCGTCCCCGGCGCGGTACTGGATCTGCTGACTGAATATCGGGAGCAGGGGTATGAAGTCTGGCTCGAGCTGGGTTTACAGACCGCGCATGATAAAACGCTGCACCGAATCAATCGCGGCCACGATTTTGCCTGCTATCAGCGAACCACCCGTCTGGCACGCGAGCGCGGCCTCAAAGTGTGTAGCCACCTTATCGTGGGCCTGCCGGGCGAAGGGCAGCGCGAATGTCTGGAGACCTTAGCGCAGGTGGTAGAGACCGGCGTAGACGGCATTAAGCTGCATCCACTTCATATTGTGAAGGGCAGTATCATGGCCAGGGCGTGGCAGGCCGGCAGGTTAAACGGTATTGCGCTGGAAGCGTATACGGTCACTGCAGGAGAGATGATTCGCCATACTCCGCCAGACGTGATTTATCACCGTATCTCCGCCAGCGCCCGACGCCCGACGTTGCTGGCGCCGCTGTGGTGTGAGAACCGTTGGACCGGGATGGTTGAGCTGGATAAATATCTCAATGAATACGGCGTGCAGGGGTCAGCCATCGGGCGTTGCTGGATCTCTCCGGCTGCTGCCGAATAACGTCTTTTCCGGCTGACGGCTCTCCACCGTCAGGCGCGTAACTACAATCCTTTCCGCATTTTTGGCACAACTTACAGCGTCTTGCTCAGAATTGAGTATTATTGTGCGAAGTTGTCGCGAAGGAATCCCTTATGAAGCAAATCCGTATGCTGGCGCAGTATTATGTTGACCTGATGATGAAGCTGGGTCTGGTGCGCTTTTCAATGCTGCTGGCCTTTGCGCTGGTGGTGCTGGCGATCGTTGTGCAGATGGCCGTGACGATGGTGCTGCACGGCCAGGTGGAAAGTATTGATGTGATCCGCTCCATCTTCTTTGGCTTGCTGATTACCCCGTGGGCGGTCTATTTCCTGTCGGTGGTGGTTGAGCAGCTGGAAGAGTCCCGGCAGCGCCTCTCGAGGCTGGTGGAGAAACTGGAGGAGATGCGCGAACGCGATCTCAAGCTGAATGTGCAGCTTAAGGACAACATCGCCCAGCTTAATCAGGAAATCGGCGAACGTGAAAAGGCGGAAGCGGAACGTGAAACGACGCTTGAGCAGCTGAAAATTGAGATGAAAGAGCGTGAAGAGGCGCAAATTCAGCTGGAACAGCAATCCTCCTTCTTGCGCTCCTTCCTGGATGCCTCTCCGGACCTGGTTTTCTATCGTAATGAAGATAAAGAGTTTTCTGGCTGTAACCGAGCCATGGAACTGTTGACCGGTAAAAGTGAAAAGCAGCTTATTCATCTTAAGCCGCAGGATGTTTACAGCGAAGAGGTGGCGGAGAAGGTGCTGGAGACGGATGAGAAAGTCTTCCGCCATAACGTATCGCTCACCTACGAGCAGTGGCTGGATTATCCGGACGGGCGCAAGGCCTGCTTTGAAATCCGCAAAGTGCCTTATTATGACCGCGTCGGTAAGCGCCGCGGTCTGATGGGGTTTGGCCGCGATATTACGGAGCGTAAGCGCTATCAGGACGCGTTGGAGCGGGCCAGCCGTGATAAGACCACCTTTATCTCAACGATCAGCCACGAGCTGCGTACGCCGCTTAACGGCATCGTAGGCCTTAGCCGAATCCTTCTGGATACCGACCTTACCGATGAACAGGAAAGATACCTGAAAACCATCCACGTCTCAGCGGTAACGCTGGGTAATATCTTCAATGATATTATTGAGATGGATAAGATGGAGCGGCGTAAAATTCAGTTGGATAACCAGCCGGTGGACTTTACCGGCTTCCTGGCCGACCTGGAAAATCTCTCCGGCCTGCAGGCGCAGCAGAAAGGCCTGCATTTTGTGCTGGACCCCACGCTTCCGCTGCCGCATAAAGTGATCACCGACGGAACGCGTTTGCGCCAAATCTTGTGGAATCTTATTAGTAATGCCGTGAAATTTACTCCGCAAGGCGGGAATGTGAACGTCCGCGTGCGCTACGACGAAGGAGATATCCTGCACTTTGAAGTAGAAGATTCAGGGATTGGCATCCCTGAAGCGGAACAGGATAAAATTTTCGCTATGTATTACCAGGTGAAAGATAGCCAGGGCGGCAAGCCAGCGACGGGTACCGGCATCGGCCTCGCCGTATCGCGGCGGCTGGCGCGGAATATGGGCGGTGATATTTGCGTTACCAGCCTCCCGGGTAAAGGCGCGACTTTTACGCTTACCGTACACGCTCCGGCCGTGGCTGAAGAGGTCGAGGACACGCTGGCGGAAGATGAAATGCCATTACCTGCGCTGAACGTGCTGCTGGTAGAAGATATTGAGCTCAACGTGATCGTGGCGCGCTCGGTACTGGAGAAGCTGGGCAACAGCGTGGATGTGGCGATGACCGGCAAGGCTGCGCTGGAGATGTTTGTACCCGGCGAGTACGATCTGGTTCTGCTTGATATTCAGCTGCCGGATATGACTGGACTCGATATTTCTCGTCAGCTGAAACAACGCTTTGCCGCCGATGAGCTCCCGCCGCTGGTGGCGCTTACCGCTAACGTGCTGAAGAACAAGAAAGAGTATCTGGATGCGGGAATGGATGATGTTCTTAGTAAGCCATTATCGGTTCCGGCATTAACCGCGATTATCAAAAAATTCTGGGATGCGCCGGAAGAAGAGGAGAATGCAATGCCATCTGTAGATAGCAGTAAATCGGCTTCTGTACTGGATATTCCGATGCTTGAGCAGTATATCGAACTGGTAGGGCCGAAGCTGATTAATGACGGTCTGGCCGTTTTTGAAAGAATGATGCCGGGCTACCTGGCGGTCCTGGAATCCAATTTAACCGCTCGCGACCAGAAAGGCATTGTCGATGAGGGTCATAAGATTAAAGGGGCAGCGGGCTCAATCGGTTTGCGCCATATCCAGCAATTAGGGCAGCAGATTCAGACGCCGGATTTACCTGCGTGGTCGGATAACGTGGGTGAATGGGTTGAAGAGATGAAATCAGAGTGGCAAAACGATGTCGCGGTGCTGAAAGCGTGGGTCGCGGCGGCAGATAAAAAATGACCCCGGATAAACCGGGGTGCGCGAATACTGCGCCAACACCAGGGAACTGGTCGTTACGCCAGAATCATTTGAGTGATTTTTTTACACGGCGCAACCTGAGGATTTGGCTTACTCGCTCATTAAGATAGCAAACCTTAAATAGTTTGTTACATGAAACAGTAAAATATGTGAAGCATAGCGAGTAATTCAAAATTTTTGACTGCTTTCATAAACTTGTACTAAGGGGCTGATGTGATGAAGAAAATTGGTGTGGTGCTGAGCGGCTGCGGCGTTTATGACGGAAGTGAAATTCATGAAGCCGTCATTACCCTGCTGGCAATAGCCCGCAGCGGCGCTCAGGCCATCTGCTATGCGCCAGATAAAGTGCAAACCGATGTTATCAATCACCTGACCGGCGAAGCGCAGGCGGAAAGCCGTAATGTGCTCGTGGAAGCGGCGCGTATCGCACGCGGAGAGATTCAGCCTTTGGCCAATGCCCGAGCGGATGCGCTGGATGCGCTGATCGTGCCCGGCGGTTTTGGTGCAGCAAAGAACCTCAGCAGCTTTGCTTCACAGGGGAGCGAATGTGAAGTCGATCGCGATCTCAAGGCGCTGGCGCTGGCGATGCATCAGGCGGGTAAACCGTTGGGCTTTATCTGTATCGCTCCGGCACTGTTGCCGAAAATATTTGCTATACCGCTACGCGTGACCATTGGTACCGATCTTGATACTGCCGACGCGGTTGAGGAGATGGGGGCTGAACACGTGCCTTGCCCGGTCGACGATATTGTGGTGGATGAAGACAACAAAGTGGTGACGACCCCCGCGTATATGCTGGCGCAGAACATCGCCGAAGCGGCGAGCGGCATTGAAAAACTGGTCTCTCGCGTATTGGTTCTGACGGCATGACATTTCGCTTTTCGCCGTTGCGGTTGATTAAGCGCTTTGTGCTGAGGCTGCTGTTGGCTTGTGCGGTGCTATGGGGCGGCGGGATTGCCCTGTTTAGCTTCGTACCTGTTCCTTTTTCGGCGGTGATGCTGGAGCGGCAGGTCGGCGCCTGGCTTTCAGGGGATTTTCATTACCTCGCCCATTCCGACTGGGTGGACATGGATGAAATTTCGCCGTGGATGGGGCTGGCGGTTATTGCCGCAGAAGATCAGAAATTCCCGGAACACTGGGGATTTGACGTCACGGCCATTGAGAAGGCGCTGGCGCATAATGAACGCAATGAGAACCGCATTCGCGGCGCCTCAACCCTGTCGCAACAGACGGCAAAAAACCTGTTTCTGTGGGACGGCCGCAGCTGGCTGAGAAAAGGGCTGGAGGCGGGACTGACCGTCGGCATTGAGACGGTATGGAGTAAAAAGCGGATCCTCACGGTCTATCTCAATATTGCTGAATTTGGTGAGGGGACGTTTGGCGTTGAAGCCGCGTCGCAGCGCTATTTTCACAAACCGGCCAGTAAACTGACGGCTTCCGAAGCCGCGCTGCTCGCTGCGGTGCTGCCTAACCCAATACGCTTCCGCGCCGATGCGCCATCGGGTTATGTTCGCAGCCGTCAGGCGTGGATCCTGCGCCAGATGAGGCAGTTAGGTGGGGAAGGGTTTATGCAGGCGAATAAGCTGCATTGATGATTTCACAACCGGTAACCCGGAAGGCACGCTGCCGCCGGGGAATGAAAGCTAATCCTCATCAAACCCGGCGTTGAACAGCGCGATAACCGCTGCCAGCGCCTCCACTTCCTGTGGGCCGTTGGCTTCAATCTCGATCTGACGCCCTTTAGCTGAATCGAGCATCAGCAGCGCAATCACGCTATTTGCTTCCGCTTCGGTACCTTCATCATTACGCAGCAGCACCTCGGCATCATAGTTCTGCATTAATTCAAACAGCTTCATCGCCGGGCGAGCGTGCATGCCCAGCTTATTGGTGATTTCAACGGTTTGCTTAACGGTCATGATTTGCGTTTTTCCAGCGTCCGATGACGAGACTGCACGTTCTTACCGCGCGAGCGGAAGTAGTCAGCCAGCTGTTCGGCGATGTAAACCGAACGGTGTTTACCACCGGTACAACCAATGGCCACCGTCAAATAGCTGCGGTTATTGGTCTCCAGCATAGGTAACCATAGCTCAAGATAGCTGCGGGTCTGGTAGATAAAATTGTGAACTTCCGTGTGCCGGTCGAGGAAGGCGGCGACGGGCTTATCGAGGCCGGTCATGGGACGCAGCTTCGGATCCCAGTGCGGGTTCGGCAGAAAGCGCACGTCAAAAACGTAGTCGGCATCGATAGGTATACCGTGCTTAAAGCCAAAGGATTCAAACACCATCGTCAGTTCGCGCTCGCGTTTGCCTAATAAACGCGTGCGCAGCATTTCTGCCAGCTCATGCACCGACATTTCTGAGGTATCGACGATCAGGTCGGCGCGGGAACGCAGAGGCTCCAGCAGGTCGCTCTCTTCATCGATGGCGCTTTCCAGCGACAGGTTTTTACTGGACAGAGGATGTAAACGACGCGTGTCGCTGTAGCGGCGAATCAGGGTGTTACGATCGGCATCCAGGAACAGCAACTGAGGTGAAAATTCTGCGGGCAGATTTTTCATCGCCTGCTCGAAGATTTCCGGCGACTCGGGCATGTTACGCACGTCAATGCTGACGGCTGCCGAGATGTTTCTGTCGGCGAGCGAGCGCGCCAGCTCGGGCAACAGCACAACCGGCAGGTTATCGACGCAGTAAAAACCCATATCTTCCAGCGCTCGCAGGGCGACGGATTTCCCCGACCCTGAACGGCCGCTGACGATCATCAGTACCATGTACCGTTTCTCCTCAGTACGAAAAAGAGTAAGGTGCGACTTCCGTTACGCCTCATTATTACTTCCCGCTTCAGTAATGATTTCATACAGCTCTTCATCACTTTGCGCAGCGCGCAGGCGGCGGCAAATAGTTTTATCTGCCAGACGTTTCGCCACCAGCGAGAGCGTATGCAGATGCGTTTTAGTTTGATCGGCCGGGACAAGAAGGGCAAACAGCAGATCGACGGGTTGATTGTCGATAGCATCGAAGGCAATTGGGGTTTCCAACTGAACAAAAACGCCCACGGCCCGCAGCGTATCCTCTTCGAGTTTACCGTGTGGGATCGCAATACCGTTGCCAATCCCGGTACTGCCCATTTTCTCACGGGTGAGGATCGCCTCGAAGACGATCTGGGGCGGTAAGCCTAGCTGCTTTGCCGCCAGCTCGCTGATGATTTCCAGCGCGCGTTTTTTGCTCTGGCAGTGAACCTGGCTACGGGTACATTCCTGGTTAAGGACATTGCTCAGTTGTAGAGCCGAATCGTTATTTATCATAATTTCACCTGAGCTCTCCTGGCCAACCGCCTGCGGGCGGTTGGCGTAGGCTATTGCCCGGACAATTAGTGTTGTTTCAGTTTATCTTTATGTTTTGTTAGCTGTCTTGCCAGCTTATCGATAAGACCATCGATCGCAGCATACATATCCTGCCCTTCCGCACTGGCATGGATTTCACCACCGTTGACATGCAGATTGGCGTCCGCTATTTGCGTCACCTTCTCCACTTTTAACACAATGTAGACCTGGTTGATCCTGTCGAAAAACTGCTCCAGTTTGCTGAACTTCGCGGTAACGAAATCGCGCATCGCGGGGGTTATTTCAACGTTGTGTCCTGTAATGTTGAGCTGCATAGTGTCTTCCTTATCGGTTGGGTCAAACCAGCTGCTTACGCTGATTTGACGGCGGAATGGATAAAGACTCTCGGTACTTAGCAACGGTTCGCCGCGCCACCATAATACCCTGATCGGATAGCAGGGTGGTGAGCTTACTGTCACTCAATGGTTTCGCGGGGTTTTCCGCGGCGATTAATTTCTTCACCAGCGCACGAATGGCCGTCGACGATGCTTCGCCGCCGCCTTCGGTGTTTACATGGCTGGAGAAGAAATACTTCAGCTCAAAAATACCGCGCGGACTGTGCAGGTATTTTTGCGTAGTAACGCGTGAAATGGTGGATTCATGCATTTCGACGGCCTGAGCGATGTCCGCCAGCACCATCGGTTTCATAAACTCTTCACCTTGTTCAAAAAAAGCCTGCTGCTGTTCGACAATGCAGCGGCTGACGCGCAGAAGGGTGTCGTTGCGGCTCTCGAGGCTCTTGATAAGCCAGCGCGCTTCCTGCAGGTTGCTGCGGATAAACTGGCCGTCCGCGTCATTGCGCGTACTGTTACCCATGGCGGCATAGTGCTGGTTGATCTTCAGGCGCGGAAGGCTATCTGAATTGAGCTCAACGACCCAACGATCGTTCACTTTACGCACCAGAACGTCAGGAATGACATATTCTGGCTCGCCAGTCTGGATCGACTGGCCCGGGCGCGGATCCAGCGATTGGATCAGATTTACCGCTTCCTTTAGCACGTCTTCTTTGAGGCGGGTCACGCGCATCAGGCTACGGAAGTCGTGATTGGCAAGCAGATCAAGGTGTTCGCTGATGATCAGGCGAGCTTCATCAATCCACGGCGTCTCTTTGGCAAACTGTGAAAGCTGAACCAGCAGGCAATCGCGTAAATCTTTTGCCGCTACGCCGACGGGATCGAAACGCTGAATGCGCTTGAGAACCGCTTCTACTTCTTCAAGCCCGATTTCATCATCGCCAATACTTTCCACGATGTCTTCGACAGGAACGGTCAGGTAGCCAGTATCATCAACGGCATCGACGATAGAGGTCGCGATCGCGCGATCGGTATCGGTGAAGGGCGTCAGTTCAACCTGCCACATCAGATAATCCTGCAGGCTTTGCGTGGTCTCGCCCTGGTAGACGGGCAGTTCATCATCCTGGTAATCAACGCCGTTGCCTGACGGCGTTCCGGCGGTGTAAATCTCATCCCAGCTGGCATCAAGCGGCAGCTCTTCGGGCATGTCTTTCTGCTCAAGGGCATCGACGGTATCCAGAGACTCACGATCTTCGGCCTCTTTGGTTTCTACCTCATCGTGAAGATCGGTTTGCTCCAGCAACGGGTTGCTGTCCAGCGCCTGCTGGAGTTCTTGCTGGAGTTCTAACGTGGACAGCTGCAGTAGACGAATCGCCTGCTGCAGTTGTGGCGTCATGGCAAGCTGTTGGCTTAGCCTTAATTGCAAACCTTGCTTCATATTCAGGGCCAATATCTCCGGCTAAAACGTCTGTAACCTCTACCCTATCAGAGTCTGAAGTCTTCCCCAAGATACACGCGCTTAACCTGCTCGTCTTCAAGGATTTGCTGTGGCGTACCGTGAGCTATCAGGTGGCCCTGGCTGACGATATAAGCACGCTCACACACGGCCAGCGTTTCCCGGACGTTATGGTCGGTTATCAGGACGCCAAGACCGCTGTCGCGCAGGTGTTCAATAATGCGTTTGATATCAATGACGGAGATGGGGTCCACGCCGGCGAAGGGTTCATCCAGCAGGATAAATTTCGGGTTAGCGGCCAGCGCGCGGGCGATCTCGACGCGGCGGCGTTCACCACCGGAGAGCGCCTGGCCGAGGCTATCGCGCAGATGCTCAATGTGAAACTCCTCCATCAGCTCTTTCGCCCGGTCTTCACGCTGCTCGTTGCTCAGGTCGTCGCGAATCTGCAGTACCGCCATCAGGTTATCGTAAACGCTCAGGCGGCGGAATATGGAGGCCTCCTGCGGCAAATAGCCGATTCCGCGACGCGCGCGCGCGTGCAGGGGCAGCAGGCTGATATCTTCATCATCGATGATAATGTTGCCGGCGTCGCGCGGTACGATACCAACGACCATATAGAACGTGGTGGTTTTACCGGCACCGTTCGGACCGAGCAGACCAACAATCTCGCCCGAATTCACGGTCAGGCTGACGTCTTCTACAACGCGGCGGCCTTTATAGGCTTTAGCAAGATTCTTTGCAGTTAATGTTGCCATAACGAATTACTTACCCTTCTTTGACTGATCGCTACCCTTGTCCTGCAGCTGCGAAGGAACCAGAACCGTGGTCACGCGCCCGCCTTTATTGCTGAAGGCCTGCATTTTTTGCTCTTTCACCAGGTAAGTGATTTTGTCGCCCTGGATATTGCTATCGATCTGTTCCAGATGCGCATTGCCGGTCAGGACGACAAAGTCGTTTTGCAGTTCATAATGCATTTTCGACGCGCGGCCTTTTACCGGCTTACCGTTGTCCTGCATCTGGTAGAAGGTGGCCGGGTTACCGTAGCCATCAATAACCTCTTTGCCTTTCTCTCCACCCGGACGGGTCACAACAACTTTGTCGGCGTTGATTTTGATCGTTCCCTGAGTGACGACAACATTCCCCGTAAAGGTGACGACGTTGCCCTGCATATCCAGCGACTGCTGATCGGATTCAATGTGAATCGGCTGATCGGTATCACCTGTCTTTGCCTGTGCCGACAGGCTGGCGGCCAGTAAGGCGCTGGCGAGCGCAATCTTAAGGCTGAGTTTGTTTGTTCTGAATTTCATATGAGGTTCTAACCTTTTCAATCAGCTCGGCATTTTTACTGCGCAGGTTCCCGCGCATTTTCAGGCCGCTGGAATTAAATGTTGTTCCGTACAACGTCACCATGTCATCGGAGGTAACATCCTGCGTCACCAGGTTTATCTGGGCGTTATCCGTCGTAATTTTGCGCAGTTGAGAATCCGCCGTCAGCGCATTTACCTCAACGTGCCCGTAAAGATACAGCATGCGGTCATTCGTCAACTTAGCTTTATCCGCTTTGATAGACCAGGTTGGTACTTTATTGGTATCAAAGGTGGTCATCACCGGTTTTGTGAACCACGAGAGCTGCTGTTCGGAAAAATACTCCACGTGTTCCGCGATGAGCCGGTAGTTAAGCGCCCCTTCGGGACTATACACGACGGTATCAGTATGCTCGCTGGTATACGTTGGATCGTCAGGATTGATCGCTTGCTGGGTGGTATCGTCCGTACTCGCCAGGTTCAGGCCGATCAGGATCAGCGCGACCAGCGACAGTAAAATGATAACCCAACGTCTGGTTTTACTCATATAGATTGCCCTTTGGCCTCATCCAGCTTGCCCTGCGCCAATAGTAGCAAATCGCACACTTCGCGTACCGCTCCGCGACCCCCGTTGATACGAGTAACGTAATCCGCGCGCGGGAGCAGCAGCGGATGCGCATCGGCTACCGCTATGCTTAAACCCACTTCAGCCATCACCGGCCAGTCGATCAGATCGTCGCCAATATAGGCGACTTCATCCGCGCTAACGGCCAGTTTATTGAGTAGTTCACGAAACGCCAGCAGCTTATCCGACTGCCCCTGGTAGAGATGCGTAATGCCCAGCGTTTGGCAGCGATCTTCCACCAGTTTAGCGTTTCGCCCGGTAATTATCGCCACTTCAATATCTGAAGTCAGGGCGCAGCGGATACCGTAGCCGTCGCGCACGTTAAACGCCTTCAGCTCTTCGCCGTTGTTACCCATATAGATAAGACCGTCGGACAAAACGCCGTCTACATCTAGTATCAATAAACGGATCTTCGCCGCCCGGTCAAGAAAGTCCTGGCTTACCGGCCCGTAGCAGGTCGCTATCAGGGCATCAGCATTATTCATTATTTTTTCCTTACTTACACTACGCCCGCGCGCAGGAGATCGTGCATATGTATCACACCTACCAGACGGTCGCCATCAGCAACCAGCACGCAGGTGATATGACGGGACTGCATCAGGTTCAGCGCATCAACGGCCAGCGTGCCGGGACGGATGCGGATTCCGCCTCGCGTCATCACTTCGGCAATACTGGCGTTACGCATATCAATGCCGGTATCAAATACGCGGCGCAGATCGCCATCGGTGAAGATGCCGATGATATTCATTTCATCATCGCAAATGGCGGTCATGCCTAAATTTTTGCGCGTGATTTCCAGCAACGCATCGCGGAGCGTGGCCTCCAGGCCAACGTGCGGAATTTCATCGCCGGTGTGCATGATATCATTGACCCGCAGCAGTAGCTTACGGCCCAGAGCGCCGCCAGGGTGCGATAGCGCAAAATCTTCAGCGGTAAAACCGCGGGCTTCCAGCAGCGCTACGGCAAGGGCATCGCCCATGACCAGCGCGGCGGTGGTGCTTGACGTGGGGGCCAGCCCTAACGGGCAGGCCTCTTTGGGCACCTTCACGCACAGGTGAATATCCGCCGCGCGCGCCATACTGCTTTCCGGTCGGCTGGTGATACAAATCAGCGCCACCTGCTGGCGCTTAAGCACCGGAATCAGGGCGAGGATTTCATTTGACTCGCCCGAGTTGGATAGCGCGATCACCACGTCGCATGGAGTTACCATGCCTAAATCGCCGTGCGCGGCCTCACCGGGATGAACGAAGAAAGATGACGTTCCGGTACTGGCGAAAGTGGCTGCCATTTTTCGCCCGATATGGCCGGATTTCCCCATTCCCATCACCACAACTTTACCGGTACAGCGGAAAATGGTCTCACAGGCACGGGTAAAATCTTCATTAATGTATTGATCGAGCTGGGCCAGACCTTCACGTTCAATGTCCAGAACCTCGCGGCCTGCCCGTTGAAAGTCAAAATCCGCTGGCAAATCTATTTGCGACATAATGTTATCCCGAATCATTCAACGAAGAGCGGCGCTGTCCAGTACAGCATCGCTAACCAAAGCACAAAACCACCCAGCAGCAGGGCACCGGCAAGGCGACCGGGCTGCTGCTTACGGCGCCAGCACAGCGCGGCGAAGATCAGGCTGACCAGCAGCATGACGCCATAATCGCGGGTAAAGGCCTCGGCGGCAAAGGTGCCTGGCGCAATCAGCGCGGGGAGCCCGAGGACCAGTACAATATTAAGAATATTAGCGCCAATGATATTGCCGATAGCGATGTCATTTTCGCCTTTTCGCGCTCCGGCGATGGCCGTGGCCAGCTCGGGCAGGCTGGTGCCGATAGCGACGACCGTTAAGCCGACGGTCAGTTCGCTGATAGCAAAAAAGTTTGCCAGCACCGTGGCGTTATCGACCACCATCCGCGTAGCCATCGGCATCACAATCATCGCGACGCCCAACCAGAGCAGCGCGACGGGAAGCGAGCCTTCTCGCGGCAGCTCCGCCAGCTGTTCACGGGTCAGGCTGTCGTTACCCTGGCGTTCCGCAAGGCGGGCAATTTTAAGGGTAAACAGCAGCCACAGAATGGCCAGCGCCAGCAAAAAAAGGCCGTCTATCCGCGTAAGCTGGCCGTCGTACAGCACAAATCCTGCCAGTAAACTAACCAGCAACATTAACGGCAATTCGCGGCGCAGGATATCAGAATGCACGGTAAAAGGTTGAAACAGCGCGGTGAGGCCGAGGATCAGCAGGATATTGGTGATATTCGATCCGAGAGCGGTGCCGATCGCCAGATCGGTTTGCCCATGCAGGGAAGCGGCGGCGGAAACAATCACTTCCGGCAAACTGGTACCGATGCTGACTACCGTCATGCCAATAATCAGGGGAGGGATCCCCAGCATACGGCAGAGTATTGAAGCGGCGTAGACCAGACGATCGGCGCTGTAGACAACCAGCAATAAACCAATAATTAACAGAGCCGTCGCTAAGAGCATCTAAAGTCCTTTCTTCAGGTATAATCGTCGCCTCGCTGGCCGTCCGTAGGCAGCGTAACGAATTCTTAATTTTGACTTTATGTGTGCCAAAAGTAAAACAAATGCCAGCTTTCGCTAACCCGGGCGGGTAAGATTCTGTAAAAATGTTGGGTTTGTGGTGAAAGAAAGCGCCATGCTTAGCCCGACGGGTGTCTAGTAAGGATGATTTTATGAGCCAGAGTTCGGCGAATCTAGTCGAAGTGCGCGGTATTCGCTTCTCGAGGGGCGATCGCGTGATCTTCGATGATATCTCGCTATCGGTACCCCGCGGCAAGATCACCGCGATAATGGGGCCATCAGGGATCGGCAAAACCACCCTGTTACGTCTCATCGGCGGTCAGATCCCGCCCGATAAAGGCGAAATCCTGTTTGATGGTGAAAACGTACCGCAGATGTCGCGTTCGCGCCTGTATACCGTCCGCAAGCGCATGAGCATGCTGTTTCAGTCCGGCGCGCTGTTCACCGATCTGAATGTGTTCGATAACGTCGCTTATCCGCTGCGCGAGCATACGCGTCTGCCGGAAGCGCTGCTGCACACCACGGTGATGATGAAGCTGGAAGCCGTTGGGCTACGCGGAGCCGCGAAGCTGATGCCTTCTGAGCTTTCCGGCGGCATGGCGCGCCGTGCCGCCCTGGCGAGGGCGATTGCGCTCGAACCTGATTTAATCATGTTCGATGAGCCCTTTGTCGGGCAGGACCCCATTACGATGGGGGTGCTGGTGAAGCTGATTTCTGAACTCAATAGCACCCTGGGTGTCACCTGTATCGTGGTTTCGCATGATGTGCCGGAGGTGCTCAGCATCGCGGACTTTGCATATATCGTGGCGGACAAAAAGGTCGTAGCGCATGGGAGCGCGCAGTCGCTGCGTGAAAATGCCGATCCTCGGGTTCGTCAGTTCATTGATGGTATCGCCGACGGCCCGGTGCCGTTCCGCTATCCGGCGGGTGATTATCATCATGATTTATTGGGCAAAGGGAGTTAAGCGACTCATGTTGTTAAATGCGCTAGCCGCGCTTGGGCATCGCGGTATAAAAACTATCGCGACGTTCGGGCGTGCTGGATTAATGCTCTTCAACGCGGTTGTGGGCAAGCCTGAGTTTCGCAAGCATGCGCCGCTGCTGGTGCGTCAGCTGTACAACGTTGGCGTGCTATCGATGCTGATCATCATTGTATCGGGGCTGTTTATCGGTATGGTGCTGGGTCTGCAGGGCTATCTGGTGTTGACCACCTATAGCGCCGAAACCAGTCTGGGCATGCTGGTGGCGCTGTCGCTGCTGCGTGAGCTGGGACCGGTGGTCGCCGCGCTGCTGTTTGCCGGGCGTGCCGGCTCGGCGCTGACTGCTGAAATTGGCCTGATGCGCGCAACGGAGCAGCTCTCCAGTATGGAGATGATGGCGGTCGACCCGCTTCGCCGCGTGATCTCTCCGCGTTTCTGGGCGGGGGTGATTTCACTGCCGTTGTTAACGATTATTTTTGTGGCGGTCGGCGTTTGGGGCGGCTCGCTGGTCGGTGTCAGCTGGAAGGGCATCGATGGCGGATTTTTCTGGAGCGCGATGCAAAACGCCGTTGACTGGCGGATGGATCTGGTTAACTGCCTGATTAAGAGCCTGGTTTTCGCCATTACGGTAACATGGATCGCGTTATTTAACGGTTATGACGCTATCCCCACTTCCGCCGGGATTAGCCGGGCGACGACGCGTACCGTGGTGCATGCGTCGCTGGCGGTTCTGGGGCTGGATTTTGTGCTGACTGCGCTGATGTTTGGGAATTGAGTTCATGCAAACGAGAAAAAATGAAATCTGGGTAGGGGTGTTTTTACTGGTTGCGCTGCTGGCCGCGCTGTTTGTCTGCCTGAAGGCGGCAAACGTAACCTCTTTACGTACCGAACCGACTTATCGGCTCTATGCCACTTTTGACAATATCGGCGGTCTCAAAGCGCGCTCTCCGGTGCGGATTGGCGGCGTTGTCGTTGGACGCGTGGCGGATATTACGCTCGATCCTAAGACCTACCTGCCTCGCGTCGCGCTCGATATTGATGAGCGCTACAACCATATTCCGGATACCAGCTCGCTGGCGATCCGAACTTCCGGTCTGCTGGGCGAACAGTACCTGGCGATGAATATCGGGTTTGAAGATCCTGAGCTGGGAACCACTATCCTTAAAGATGGCGGTACCATTCAGGACACCAAATCCGCAATGGTGCTGGAAGATTTGATAGGCCAGTTCCTTTATAACAGTAAAGGTAGCGACAATAAGAATTCTGGCGATGAACAGGCTGCTGGAGAGAGTCATACTGACGCTACGCCGCCAGCCGGCACGACGCACTAATTTCAGGAGAGTTAAGATATGTTTAAACGCTTACTAATGGTCGCCATGCTGGTGATTGCCCCCTTGACTGCGGCCACCGCCGCGGATCAGTCCAATCCGTACAAGCTGATGGACGAAGCGGCGCAGAAAACCTTCGATCGCCTCAAGAACGAGCAGCCGAAGATTCAGGCTAATCCGAACTACCTGCGCGATATCGTCGATCAGGAACTGCTGCCCTATGTTCAGGTGAAATACGCCGGCGCGCTGGTGTTAGGCCGTTATTACAAAGAAGCGACCCCGGCGCAGCGTGAAGCCTATTTTGCCGCCTTCCGCGAATATCTGAAGCAGGCCTATGGCCAGGCGCTGGCGATGTATCACGGTCAGACCTATCAGATTGCCCCTGAGCAGCCTTTGGGCAGCGCGACCATTGTTCCTATCCGCGTCACCATCCTTGATCCGAATGGCCGTCCGCCGGTGCGCCTGGATTTCCAGTGGCGTAAAAATACCCAGACCGGTAACTGGCAGGCGTACGACATGATTGCGGAAGGGGTGAGCATGATCACCACTAAACAAAACGAGTGGAGCGACCTGCTGCGTACTAAAGGCGTTGATGGTCTGACGGCGCAGCTGAAGGCAAGCTCAGCGCAGCCGATTACTCTGGAACAGAAAAAATAATGACCGGGCAGCTGAGCTGGGCTCGCGATGGTGAGACGCTGGCGCTGCGCGGAGAGCTGGACCAGGATCTTTTGGTCCCGCTGTGGGAAGCGCGCGCGCAGGCGACGGATGGCGTGTCCGCCATCGACCTGAGCGCCGTGACCCGCGTGGACACCGCCGGGCTGGCGCTATTAGTGCATTTTATCGCACTGGTTCGTCGGCAGGGCGGGGAAGCGAAGTTGACCGGGAAGAGTGAAAATCTGCAAACCCTGGTCAGGTTGTATAACCTTCCTGCTGATATGATCCCATAACTTTTTCAGTGCCTTAGTGCTGAAGCTATTCTGAAAGCCCCATCAAACTTTTCGATGGGGCTTTTTGCTTGTTTAAGACGGCGCCACTTTCCTCTAAGATGTTGGGCTGTTTTCACTATCAGATAAATGTAGCCCATGGAAAATCATGAAATTCAGACCGTGCTGATGAACGCACTCTCCCTTCAGGAAGTCCACGTCTCTGGCGATGGCAGCCACTTTCAGGTTATTGCTGTGGGTGAGATGTTCGACGGCATTAGTCGGGTCAAGAAGCAACAGGCTATCTATGCCCCGCTGATGGAATATATTGCCGATAACCGCATCCATGCTCTGTCGATTAAAGCGTTTACTCCGCAGGAGTGGGCGCGAGACCGCAAACTTAATGGCTTATAAGCTGTGGGGATGTTCCCCGCAGCGTATGTGAATTCTTAACAGAGAACAGAATCAATGGATAAATTCCGTGTTCAGGGGCCAACTCGTCTTCAGGGCGAGGTCACCATTTCCGGCGCGAAAAACGCCGCCCTGCCAATCCTCTTTGCCGCGCTATTAGCCGAAGAGCCGATTGAGATCCAAAACGTACCGAAGCTGAAAGACATCGATACCACCATGAAACTGCTGAGCCAGCTGGGCGCGAACGTTAAGCGCAACGGCTCCGTATGGATCGATGCCGGCCCGGTCGACGTTTTCTGTGCTCCGTATGACCTCGTCAAAACCATGCGCGCGTCTATTTGGGCGCTGGGACCGCTGGTGGCGCGTTTTGGCCAGGGGCAGGTTTCTCTTCCCGGGGGCTGCGCCATCGGCGCGCGCCCCGTTGATTTACACATTACCGGCCTTGAGCAGCTGGGTGCGGAAATCAAGCTGGAAGAGGGTTATGTCAAGGCGTCGGTTAATGGACGTCTGAAAGGCGCGCATATTGTGATGGATAAGGTCAGCGTTGGCGCTACCGTGACCATCATGAGCGCTGCGACGCTGGCGGAAGGTACGACCGTTATCGAAAACGCCGCGCGCGAGCCGGAAATTGTCGATACCGCGAACTTTCTCAACACGCTGGGTGCGAAGATCAAAGGTCAGGGTACCGATCGCATCACCATCGAAGGCGTAGCGCGCCTCGGTGGCGGCGTCTACCGCGTTCTGCCGGATCGTATTGAAACCGGGACGTTCCTGGTGGCGGCGGCGATTTCTGGCGGTAAGATCCTGTGCCGCAATGCCCAGCCGGATACCCTTGATGCGGTTCTGGCCAAGCTACGCGACGCCGGTGCGGATATCGAAACGGGCGAAGACTGGATTAGCCTGGACATGCACGGCAATCGTCCGAAGGCCGTCAACGTGCGTACTGCCCCACACCCAGGCTTCCCGACCGACATGCAGGCTCAGTTCACCTTACTGAATCTGGTTGCCGAGGGCACCGGCGTGATCACCGAGACGATCTTCGAAAACCGTTTCATGCATATCCCGGAACTGATCCGTATGGGCGCGCATGCGGAAATCGAAAGCAATACGGCGATTTGCCACGGCGTGAAGCAGCTTTCCGGCGCCCAGGTGATGGCGACGGATCTGCGTGCATCAGCTAGCCTGGTACTGGCGGGCTGTATTGCGGAAGGTACGACGATTGTCGATCGTATTTACCACATTGACCGCGGCTACGAACGTATCGAAGACAAGCTTCAGGCGCTTGGTGCGAATATCGAACGCGTCAAAGGCGAATAAGCCGTAGCAGCAGCCCTCTGACGTTTGTCCGGGGGCTGTTGTCTGCAACCTCGCTTTACTTGTTGTTCTTCCTTGGGCGCATCATTTGCGTTCTGTCGATAAACTGATGGGTATGGGGATCGTGATAGCGCGATGGCCATATTACCCACGGATCGGTTTCCAGCGCGTTAGCAATAATCAGCTCGCCCTTGGGCCAGGGCCGGGTCAGCGCATTGGCGAGCGTTGAAGAACTTAAACCATTACGCCGCGATTCAGCTGCCAGCGACGTCCCTTTTTTGCGTAATCCGGCAATAATATCCGCCGGATGCCAGTCGATGAACTTATCCATAAATTCTCCTGGTAATAAACATGCCTGGCGTCCTTAATGGACGACAAAATGACTATACCGTGGGTTCCAGTAATGTTCTAACAAGTTCTTTTAATGGGTTTGATATTAGGAATATATCAAGGTATACGGCTGGTTCTTGGTTTTTTGACGCTTACTGGAACTTTCCCGCGGTTTGCGCGGGAAAGCAAGAGGAGGGGTTAGTGATCGCGTTGCACAGCGATGTGGGCAAGACCGATTAGCGCTTCACGCCACGGAGAATCGGGAAGGACCTGAAGCGCGGCAATCGCTTTATCAGCCTCTTCCTCCGCGCGTTTTTGGGTCCATTCCAGCGAGCCGCAGGTTGCCATCGTTTCCAGTACGGCGTCGAGAAGATGACGGCCATTACCCTGCTCAATCGCCCCACGGATCATGGCGGACTGCTCTGCGTTGCCGTGTTGCATAGCATGCAGCAGCGGAAGGGTGGGTTTGCCTTCATTCAGATCGTCACCGACGTTTTTACCCAGACGCTCACCGTCTGAACTGTAGTCAAGCAGATCGTCGATCAGCTGGAAAGCGGTACCCAGATAGCGTCCGTAATCCTGTAACGCTTTCTCTTGTTCCGCGCTGCAGTCGGCCAGAATGCCGGAGCACTGGGCTGCGGCTTCAAACAAACGTGCGGTCTTGCTGTAAATGACCCGCATGTAGTTTTCTTCAGTGATATCCGGGTCGTTAACGTTCATCAACTGCAGGACTTCCCCTTCGGCAATGACGTTAACGGCTTCCGACATCACTTCCAGCACTCTCAATGACCCAAGGCTGGTCATCATCTGAAAGGCGCGGGTGTAGATAAAATCACCGACCAGCACGCTAGCCGCATTGCCAAAAGCGGCGTTTGCGGTGGCTTTTCCCCGGCGCATATCAGACTCATCGACGACATCATCATGCAGCAGGGTGGCGGTATGGATAAATTCGATCAGCGCGGCAATGGCGACGTGAGCGTTTCCCTGATATCCAACGGCACGCGCGGCCAGTACGGCAATCATCGGGCGAATGCGTTTACCGCCTCCGCTAACAATGTAATAGCCTAACTGATTGATAAGCTGAACATCAGAGTCGAGTTGCTCAAGAATTGTCGCATTGACGCCCGCCATATCCTGCGCGGTTAACTCATTGATTTTTTCTAAATTCATCGCAAAAGCCGGGCCAAATGTCCTGTTACCGCGTATCCGAATGGGATCACAGAAGGATTAAGATAGAATTAAAAGAAGCTATGATTGTACTGAAAAATTGCCGTAGTTAAACGCTGGAGTGAAAGTTGTGTTTTTTTTCTGCGTTGATCGCTGATCGCTCTTGTCAAAGGCTCGCGTTTTGCGTAATATTCGCGCCCTATTGTGAATATTTATAGCGCACTCTGAATCATACGAAGAGGTGCGCGGAAGCGGAGTTTTATATGTACGCGGTTTTCCAAAGTGGTGGTAAACAACACCGAGTAAGCGAAGGTCAAACCATTCGCCTGGAAAAGCTGGACATCGCAACTGGCGAAGCTGTTGAGTT
This sequence comes from Klebsiella michiganensis, assembly GCF_015139575.1. Classification (GTDB taxonomy): domain Bacteria; phylum Pseudomonadota; class Gammaproteobacteria; order Enterobacterales; family Enterobacteriaceae; genus Klebsiella; species Klebsiella michiganensis. The sequence goes on from NZ_AP022547.1 coordinate 586,255, forward strand.
CGCAGAAGTGCTGATGATCGCAAACGGTGAAGAAATTAAAATCGGCGTTCCTTTCGTTGAGGGCGGCGTAATCAAAGCTGAAGTTGTTGCACACGGTCGTGGCGAGAAAGTTAAAATCGTTAAGTTTCGTCGTCGTAAACACTACCGTAAGCAGCAGGGCCATCGTCAGTGGTTCACTGATGTGAAAATTACTGGCATCAGCGCCTAAGACCTGAGGAGAGATTTAAATGGCACATAAAAAGGCTGGCGGCTCAACTCGTAACGGTCGCGATTCAGAAGCTAAACGCCTGGGCGTTAAGCGTTTCGGTGGCGAATCCGTTCTGGCGGGTAGCATCATCGTTCGTCAACGTGGTACCAAATTCCACGCTGGCACTAACGTAGGTTGCGGTCGTGACCACACTCTGTTTGCTAAAGCAGACGGTAAAGTGAAATTCGAAGTTAAAGGCCCGAACAACCGTAAATACATCAGCATCGTTGCTGAGTAAGTTTTTCGTGGTCCGGTAACGGATTAAAGCCCCGCAACGTGTTGCGGGGCTTTTTACATTGAAACCCCGGAAAATTTTCTGCAGGGAAAACGGGCATGAAGCAGCAGGCCGGCATCGGCATTATTTTAGCGCTCACCACGGCTATGTGCTGGGGTGCCCTGCCGATAGCAATGAAGCAGGTTCTTGAAGTGATGGAACCGCCGACGGTGGTGTTTTACCGCTTTTTGATGGCAAGTTTTGGTCTTGGCGCTATCCTCGCCATGAAAAGAAAACTGCCCCCGCTGCGGATTTTTCGCAAGCCGCGGTGGTTGGTACTGCTGGTCATTGCGACAGCGGGTTTGTTCGGTAACTTCATTCTGTTTAGTTCTTCCTTGCAATATCTCAGCCCCACCGCTTCCCAGGTGATTGGCCAGCTGTCTCCGGTCGGCATGATGGTGGCCAGCGTTTTTGTCCTTAAAGAGAAAATGCGCGGCACTCAGGTTGTGGGAGCGCTAATGCTGGTGAGCGGTCTGGTGATGTTTTTTAACACCAGCCTGATCGAGATTTTTACCCGCCTGACGGACTACACGTGGGGGGTAATTTTCGGCGTAGGTGCGGCGACGGTGTGGGTGTGCTACGGCGTCGCGCAAAAGGTGTTATTGCGCCGTCTGGCATCACAGCAAATCCTTTTTTTGCTGTACACTTTATGTACGATATCGCTATTGCCATTAGCGAAGCCTTCGCAGGTGCTGGCATTAAGCGACTGGCAGCTGGCCTGTCTGGTTTTTTGCGGGCTCAATACCCTGGTCGGCTACGGCGCTCTGGCGGAAGCAATGGCGCGCTGGCAGGCGGCGCAGGTGAGCGCGTTGATTACCTTAACGCCGCTGTTTACGCTGCTGTTTTCAGATTTATTATCACTGGCCTGGCCCGACGTTTTCGCCAGACCGCTGTTGAACCTGATGGGTTATCTCGGTGCGTTTGTCGTGGTTGCGGGCGCGATGTATTCCGCCGTCGGTCATCGTCTTTGGGGACGATGGCGTAAGCGAGAAGCGGTTGTGCCGCTCCCCCGCTCAGGCGAATGATTTACGGAGAGTAAAATGAAGTTTGTTGATGAAGCAACGATCCTGGTCGTAGCAGGCGATGGCGGCAATGGTTGCGTTAGCTTCCGCCGCGAAAAATATATCCCGAGAGGCGGCCCGGACGGCGGTGACGGCGGTGACGGCGGCGACGTCTGGCTTGAGGCGGACGAAAACCTCAACACCCTGATCGACTACCGTTTTGAGAAGTCTTTCCGCGCTGAGCGCGGGCAGAACGGTCAGAGCCGTGACTGTACCGGTAAACGCGGTAAAGACGTAACGGTGAAGGTACCGGTAGGGACTCGCGTCATCGATCAGGGCACCGGCGAGACGATGGGTGATATGACCAGGCACGGTCAGCGCCTGATGGTCGCCAAAGGCGGCTGGCACGGTCTGGGTAACACCCGTTTCAAATCGTCCGTTAACCGTACTCCACGTCAAAAGACGATGGGGACGCCGGGCGATAAGCGCGATCTGCAGCTGGAGCTGATGCTGCTGGCGGACGTCGGCATGCTGGGAATGCCGAATGCGGGTAAATCGACCTTTATTCGTGCCGTTTCCGCCGCGAAGCCTAAAGTCGCTGACTATCCGTTTACTACGCTGGTGCCGAGCCTCGGCGTGGTGCGTATGGACAACGAGAAGAGCTTCGTGGTGGCGGATATCCCGGGGCTGATTGAAGGCGCCGCTGAAGGCGCGGGTCTCGGTATTCGCTTCCTGAAGCACCTGGAGCGCTGCCGCGTGCTGCTGCATCTCATCGATATCGAGCCGATTGATGGTTCCGATCCGGTGGAGAACGCGCGGATTATTATCGGTGAGCTGGAAAAATACAGTGAGAAACTGGCTTCTAAGCCGCGCTGGCTGGTCTTTAACAAGATTGACCTGATGGACAAAGCTGAGGCGGAAGCGAAAGCGAAAGCTATCGCGCAGGCGCTGGGCTGGGAAGATAAGTTCTACCTGATTTCGGCGGCCAGCCAGCAGGGCGTAAAAGACCTGTGCTGGGACGTGATGACCTTTATCATCGAAAACCCGATTGTGCATGCGGAAGAAGCGAAGCCTGCCGAAAAAGTCGAGTTTATGTGGGACGACTACCACCGCCAGCAGCTTGAAGAAGCTGAAGTGGAAGATGATGAAGACTGGGATGATGATTGGGATGAAGACGACGAAGAAGGCGTTGAATTCATCTACAAACGTTAATCCTGAACAAACGAAAAGGGCCGCCAATGATGCGGCCCTTTTGCTTTAGTTGTTCTGATAGAGGTCTTTGTACAATCGGCTTTCGAACCGCACCAGTGGAATGCGGCGATTACGCTGGTCGGCCGGAGGCACCGCGTAGCCAGAAAGGTATTGCACGAACGCCATCTTCTGCCCGCTGGCCGTCGTGATGAAACCGGCCAGGTTATACACCCCCTGCAGTGAACCCGTTTTCGCCGAGACTTTGCCATCGACACCTGCCTGATGCAGGCCTGCGCGGTACTGCAGAGAACCATCATGGCCGGCCAGAGGCAGCATCGAGATAAAGTTGAGTTCATTATCGTGCTGGGCGATGTACTGCAGCACCTGCATCATCGTCGCGGGTGCGATGAGGTTATGGCGCGACAGACCTGAGCCATCGGCAATGATGGTATTCCCGAGATCGACGCCGGCCTGCTGACGTAAGATCTGCCGTACCGCATCGGAACCGGCTCGCCAGGTACCCGGTACGCTGAAGCGAGCGTGCCCAATGGTGCGGAATACCGTATCGGCGATCATGTTGTCCGATTTTTTCAGCATAATACGCAGCAGATCGTGCAGCGGCGCAGATTGTGTACTTGCCAGGACGGTACCCGGATCGTTTGCCAGCGTCTGGCGCAGCAGCGTACCGCTCCAGGTGATGTCGGCGTCGGTCAGCTCAGCTTTCAGAATCGCTCCGGCGTAGCTGGCGCCATCCTGAATGGCAAAAGCCAGCGGCAGCGGCTCGCTGCGCTGCGGCAGACAGCCGGTCAGGGTATAACGGTTCAGATCGCCGGGAACCACGTCAAGCTCACAGTACTGCGCTTCAGAAGAGCCCCGGGGCAGCGTACGCACCTGGCTGAACATGGTCACCGGGTAGTAAGACGCCACGCGAATAAACGCCAGATCGCCCGGCTTTTGCGCGCTATAGAGCGAGATGGAGAAGCAGTTCCGATCGACAATCGCCGCCGCCGGCGGGGCGCTAAAGCACTGCGTCATATCGTTCCATGGCCAGCCAGGCGCTTTGTCATGGCTGGCGAAGATGGAGGTATCGATCAGCACATTACCTTCAATTCGCTGGACGCCTGCTTTCTTCAGCGTGGCCACCATATTACGAATATCCTGACGCCTGAGGGTAGGATCGCCGCCAAAGCGCGCAATGAGGTCGCCTTTCAGGACGCCGCCATCGAGGCTGCCTTTCGTTTCCAGCGTCGTGGTGAAGCGGAAGTCCGGACCCAGCTGCAGCAGCGCAGCAAGCGCGGTTATCACTTTTTGGGTGCTGGCGGGGAGCGCCATCTGCTGGCTATGGTAGTCTATCTCCGGCGTCGGGGATCCCACCTTCTGCGCCATAAAGGCAAGGTTTGCGCCCGCAGGAAGCTGATTGATGTACTCGTCAATATTCGCCGCCTGAGCGCTAAGCGCTATACCGGCAGTCAATCCGATGATAAATCTGGAAAATCGCATAATCTCGCGCTAACAACCTGAAACCAGTCCGTCATACTACGGTGCATCGCCCTGTAAAGTAAACGATGACCCATAGTGAACTTCAGGGTAAAATACGTATCAAATTGAAAATTGCTGCTGGCCTGGGGATGACTTTCCGGGTCGGTTTTCTTTTGCTCCGGCCCTGCTCAAGTCTTGACCGGCTGCGGAGCGGCGTTGTCTGCTCCATGAAGGAATGAAAAAGAGGTATAACAAATGCAAGCTATTCCGATGACCTTACGTGGCGCTGAAAAACTGCGCGAAGAACTGGATTTTCTGAAGTCCGTACGTCGTCCTGAAATCATCGCGGCCATCGCTGAGGCCCGCGAGCACGGCGATCTGAAAGAAAATGCTGAGTATCATGCTGCCCGTGAACAGCAGGGCTTCTGTGAAGGTCGCATTAAGGATATCGAAGCGAAGCTGTCGAACGCGCAGGTCATCGATATCACCAAAATGCCCAACAATGGCCGGGTGATTTTTGGTTCGACGGTCAGCGTTCTGAATCTCGATACGGATGAAGAGCAAACTTATCGTATCGTTGGCGATGACGAGGCCGATTTTAAGCAAAATCTGATTTCTGTAAACTCACCGATTGCACGTGGTTTAATCGGTAAAGAGCAGGACGATGTGGTGGTTATCCGTACACCGGGCGGGGAAGTCGAATTCGAAATTCTTAAGGTTGAGTACCTTTAATTCGAATTTAACGCTACGATGTTGATGGATTGTAAAGAAAGGAAAAAGGCCGCGTAGCGGCCTTTTATCAGCGTCCGGAGCATGGCATTTTGCTCGTCTACCCGCAGAAAACCCTCGATTTACACAAAGTTGTGTCGATAACCAGGATATTCTTAGCGTGGCAGCGAGATTTTACGCTCTTTAGTCGGGCGGTACAGAACCAGCGTTTTACCGATGACCTGTACATTACAGGCGCCGGTTTCGCGCACGATAGCTTCCACGATCAAGGTTTTAGTTTCGCGATCTTCCGAGGCGATCTTCACCTTGATAAGTTCATGGTGCTCTAACGCTTGTTCAATCTCGGCCAGTACCCCTTCGGTCAAACCATTGTTGCCAAGCATAACTACCGGCTTGAGCGGATGTGCCAGACCTTTCAGGTGCTGTTTTTGTTTAGTACTCAGATTCATCGTATTTTTTTGCTTACGTTGGGATTGAAAACGGTTCATTCTACCGCCATCTCCCATATATCGCCAAACTACCGCGTCGATTTTTACGTCGCGAAGTACGATGAACCCGAAATGGGAATGTTAAATGACAGGTAAAAAGCGTTCTGCCAGCTCAAGTCGTTGGCTTCAGGAACACTTTAGCGATAAATATGTTCAGCAGGCACAGAAAAAGGGGTTACGTTCCCGTGCCTGGTTTAAACTTGATGAAATACAGCAAAGTGACAAGATTTTTAAACCGGGGATGACGATAGTTGACCTCGGCGCTGCACCCGGTGGCTGGTCGCAATACGCGGTTACGCAGATCGGTAACAGCGGCCGCATCATTGCTTGCGATCTTTTACCTATGGATCCAATCGTTGGTGTGGACTTCCTTCAGGGCGACTTTCGTGATGAATTAGTCCTGAAAGCGTTACTTGAGCGTGTAGGTGACAGTAAAGTACAAGTTGTCATGTCCGATATGGCGCCAAATATGTGTGGAACACCGGCGGTGGATATTCCCCGGGCCATGTATCTGGTGGAACTGGCGCTTGGAATGGCTCGTGATGTATTAGCGCCAGGTGGTAGTTTTGTAGTGAAGGTGTTCCAGGGCGAAGGCTTCGATGAGTATCTAAGAGAGATTCGCTCCCTGTTTACGAAGGTCAAAGTTCGTAAGCCGGACTCTTCTCGCGCCCGTTCGCGTGAAGTGTATATTGTAGCGACCGGGCGTAAACCATAACCGGCAGATTTCAAACGAAAGTTTGAAAGACGCTGGATATAGAGTATCCTGACGCTGTTTTTAACACAGTTGTAATATGAGGTTAATCCCTTGAGTGACATGGCGAAAAACCTAATACTCTGGCTGGTCATTGCCGTTGTGCTGATGTCAGTATTCCAGAGCTTTGGGCCCAGCGAGTCGAATGGCCGCAAGGTGGATTATTCTACCTTCCTGCAGGAGGTCAATCAGGACCAGGTTCGCGAAGCGCGTATCAACGGACGTGAGATAAACGTTACCAAGAAAGATAGTAACCGTTACACGACCTACATCCCGGTGAACGATCCTAAGCTGCTTGATAACCTTCTGACTAAAAACGTCAAGGTGGTAGGTGAGCCGCCAGAAGAGCCGAGCCTGCTGGCTTCTATCTTCATCTCCTGGTTCCCGATGCTGCTTCTTATCGGCGTCTGGATCTTCTTTATGCGCCAGATGCAGGGCGGCGGTGGCAAAGGCGCCATGTCGTTCGGTAAGAGCAAGGCGCGTATGCTAACGGAAGACCAGATCAAAACCACTTTTGCCGACGTCGCCGGTTGTGACGAAGCGAAAGAAGAAGTCGGTGAACTGGTTGAATACCTGCGCGAGCCGAGCCGTTTCCAGAAGCTGGGCGGTAAAATCCCGAAAGGCGTCCTGATGGTCGGCCCTCCGGGTACCGGTAAAACCTTGCTGGCAAAAGCCATCGCGGGTGAAGCAAAGGTACCGTTCTTTACGATTTCCGGTTCTGACTTCGTTGAAATGTTCGTCGGTGTGGGTGCATCCCGCGTGCGCGACATGTTTGAACAAGCCAAGAAAGCGGCTCCGTGCATCATCTTTATCGATGAAATCGACGCCGTGGGCCGTCAGCGTGGCGCTGGCCTGGGCGGTGGTCACGATGAGCGTGAGCAGACGCTGAACCAGATGCTGGTAGAGATGGACGGCTTCGAGGGTAACGAAGGTATCATCGTTATCGCGGCAACCAACCGTCCGGACGTTCTTGACCCTGCGCTGCTGCGTCCAGGCCGCTTTGACCGTCAGGTTGTGGTCGGTCTGCCGGATGTCCGCGGTCGCGAACAGATTCTGAAAGTGCATATGCGTCGCGTACCGCTGGCGCCGGATATCGACGCGGCAATTATCGCCCGCGGTACGCCTGGCTTCTCCGGTGCTGACCTGGCAAACCTGGTGAACGAAGCTGCGCTGTTTGCCGCTCGTGGCAACAAGCGCGTTGTATCGATGGTTGAATTCGAGAAAGCGAAAGACAAAATCATGATGGGTGCGGAACGTCGCTCCATGGTGATGACGGAAGCGCAGAAAGAGTCCACCGCGTATCACGAAGCCGGTCACGCAATTATTGGTCGCCTGGTGCCGGAACACGATCCGGTGCACAAAGTGACGATTATTCCGCGCGGTCGCGCGCTGGGTGTCACCTTCTTCCTGCCTGAAGGCGACGCGATTAGCGCCAGCCGTCAGAAGCTGGAAAGCCAGATTTCTACCCTTTACGGCGGTCGTCTGGCGGAAGAGATTATCTACGGCGTAGAGCATGTTTCTACCGGTGCGTCGAACGACATTAAAGTCGCGACCAACCTGGCGCGTAACATGGTGACCCAGTGGGGCTTCTCTGACAAACTCGGCCCGCTGCTGTATGCCGAAGAAGAAGGTGAAGTATTCCTTGGCCGCAGCGTTGCGAAAGCGAAGCATATGTCCGATGAAACGGCGCGTATCATCGACCAGGAAGTGAAGTCACTGATTGAGCGTAACTACAATCGTGCACGCCAGCTTCTGAACGATAATATGGACATCCTGCACGCGATGAAAGACGCGCTCATGAAATATGAGACCATCGACGCCCCGCAGATTGATGACCTGATGGCTCGCCGCGATGTTCGCCCGCCAGCTGGCTGGGAAGAACCGGGCTCGTCCAACAATTCTGACAACAATGGCACGCCTCGTGCGCCGCGTCCGGTCGATGAACCGCGTACGCCAAACCCGGGCAATACGATGTCAGAACAGCTGGGCGACAAATAAGTTAGCCGTTCTTGATGCTGTTGTACTTTTCTAAAACCCCTGAGCGTTTGCTCCGGGGTTTTTCTTTTTCAATCTTTCTCTGACTCAGGGATTTAGCGATGAAACTTGTAGCCCAGGGCTCAACCCTCGATCTCTCTCACCCACATGTGATGGGTATTCTTAACGTGACCCCGGATTCGTTCTCTGATGGCGGGACCCATAACACGCTGGTCGAAGCCGTGAAACATGCCAATCTGATGATCAATGCCGGGGCGACTATCATTGATATCGGTGGGGAATCGACGCGTCCGGGGGCGGCAGATGTCAGCGTCGAGGAAGAGCTGGCGCGAGTCATTCCGACGGTAGAAGCGATTGCCCAGCGCTTTGAAGTCTGGATTTCCGTTGATACCTCAAAGCCGGAGGTGATCCGCGAGTCAGCGCGTGTTGGCGCGCATATCATCAATGATATCCGCTCGCTGACCGAACCGGGAGCGCTGGAGGCGGCGGCTGAAACGGGCTTGCCGGTGTGCCTGATGCATATGCAGGGTCAGCCGAAGACAATGCAGGATGCCCCGAAGTACGCGGACGTGTTTGCTGACGTTGAGCGCTTTTTTATCGAACATATTGTGCGTTGCGAACGGGCCGGTATCGCAAAAGATAAATTGTTGCTCGACCCGGGATTTGGTTTCGGTAAAAATCTTTCTCATAATTATGAACTGCTTGCCCGACTTGGGGAGTTCCATCATTTTGGTCTTCCGCTGCTGGTAGGCATGTCACGTAAGTCGATGGTAGGTCAGTTGCTGAATGTCGGGCCGACGGAACGCCTGAATGGCAGCCTGGCTTGCGCAGTCATTGCTGCAATGCAGGGCGCGCAGATTATTCGCGTCCATGATGTCAAAGAAACGGTAGAAGCGCTGCGCGTGGTGGAAGCTACCCTGGCCGCTAAGGAAAATAAACGTTATGAGTAACCGCAAATATTTTGGTACGGATGGTATTCGTGGCCGCGTAGGCGATGCGCCAATAACGCCAGAATTTGTATTAAAGCTGGGCTGGGCGGCGGGTAAGGTGCTGGCACGCCACGGTTCACGGAAGATTATTATTGGTAAAGATACCCGTATTTCAGGGTATATGCTGGAGTCCGCACTGGAGGCTGGATTGGCCGCCGCGGGATTATCCGCTTCTTTTACCGGCCCGATGCCAACGCCGGCAATTGCCTATCTGACGCGCACCTTCCGCGCGGAAGCCGGGATTGTGATTTCCGCTTCACATAATCCGTTTTATGACAACGGCATCAAATTCTTCTCTATCGAAGGTACCAAGCTTCCGGATGAGGTAGAAGAAGCCATTGAAGCCGAAATGGAAAAAGAGCTGACCTGCGTGGATTCCGCCGAGCTGGGTAAAGCCAGTCGTATCGTCGACGCCGCCGGTCGCTATATCGAGTTTTGCAAAGGCACCTTTCCGAACGAGCTGAGCCTCAATGCTTTGAAGGTGGTAGTCGATTGCGCTCACGGGGCGACTTATCATATTGCGCCGAATGTTTTCCGCGAGCTGGGCGCTCAGGTTATTGCGATGGGCTGTGAGCCTGATGGCCTCAACATCAATGAAGAGGTCGGGGCGACGGACGTTCGTGCTCTGCAGGCGCGCGTGCTGGCGGAGAAAGCCGACCTGGGTATTGCCTACGATGGCGATGGCGATCGGGTCATCATGGTGGACCACGAAGGCAACAAAGTCGACGGTGACCAGATCCTCTATATCATTGCCCGTGAGGGGCTACGCCAGGGGCAGCTGCGGGGCGGCGCCGTCGGGACGCTCATGAGCAACATGGGCCTTGAACTGGCGCTCAAACAGCTGGGCATTCCTTTCGTTCGCGCGAAGGTGGGCGACCGCTATGTGCTGGAGAAGCTGCAGGAGAAAGGCTGGCGCATTGGCGCAGAAAACTCCGGTCATGTGATCTTACTGGATAAAACCACGACGGGGGATGGAATTGTCGCCAGCCTGCAGGTGGTGGCGGCGATGGTGCGTAACCATATGAGCCTGCACGACCTGTGCAGCGGAATGAAAATGTTCCCGCAGCTTCTGGTTAACGTTCGCTTTACTGAAGGTAGCGGCAACCCGCTGGAACATGAGCATGTAAAAGCAGTAACCGCGGAAGTAGAAGCTGCGCTGGGCAATCGGGGGCGCGTACTGCTGCGTAAATCAGGCACAGAGCCGCTGATTCGCGTTATGGTGGAAGGTGAGCACGAAGAGCAGGTGCACGAATTTGCCCACCGTATCGCCGATGCCGTCAAAAGCGTTTAATCTCTCTTGCTAAGTGATTAAAAAGGCGACGCTTGCCGCCTTTTTAATCGACAAAAAATCGCTTTTTGCTGTTTTTTTCCGCACTTGATACAATGCGCTGAAATTGCCCTTGCGAAGGTCATTCGCTTTGGTTAGTATTCACACCCGCTTCAGTGGGAAACGTTAAAACGTCCCGCTTTATTGGTCGAAGCACTTGGTATGCGGCAAATCCGCAAGGAACAGGTTGATTATGTACGAAGCTCTTTTAGTTGTTTTCCTTATTGTGGCAATTGGCCTTGTGGGTCTGATTATGCTGCAGCAAGGTAAAGGCGCTGATATGGGAGCCTCCTTCGGAGCAGGCGCTTCCGGCACTCTGTTTGGATCCAGCGGTTCTGGTAACTTCATGACCCGTATGACTGGTATCCTGGCTGCGCTGTTCTTCATCATCAGTCTGGCGCTGGGCAATATCAACAGCAACAAGACCAATAAAGGAAGTGAGTGGGATAACCTGAGCGCGCCGAAAACTGAGCAAACTCAGCCGACCGCGCCGGCGCAGCCGAGCAGCGACATCCCGCACTGATAAGCAGTATCCGTACCGAGGTGGTGGAATTGGTAGACACGCTACCTTGAGGTGGTAGTGCCCTAACGGGCTTGTGGGTTCGAGTCCCATCCTCGGTACCAATTTCCTGAAGAAAGACGCTGAAAAGCGTCTTTTTTTTCGTCCCGAAAAAGTTGAGCAGCTGCATCAGCGGCAGATATGTCACTCCGGTTGGGTTCGGGATTTTTCTGCATAAAAAAGGCCGCGTTAGCGGCCTTTGCGAATTTCTCTGGAGCGTTACTTCGCTTTATTTTCGAGGTTTTCCACCTGCGGCAGGCCAGTTGCGGAAGACGCGGTTAGCAGTCCAGACTGCGCGTAGCCAAACAGCTTATCGCGAGTATCGGTGATATCCAGGTTGCGCATCGTCAGCTGGCCGATACGATCCTCAGCGGAGAACATCGAGTCACCTTTTTCCATCGTCAGACGCTCTGCTTTATAGGTCAGATTATCAGAGACGGTATTCAGGATGGAGTAGTCGTTGCCGCGACGCAGTTCAAGCGTCACTTCGCCGGTAATTTGGCTTGCTACCCAGCGCTGCAGGCCGTCGCGCAGCATCAGCGCCTGGGAATCGAACCAGCGCCCTTGATACAGCAGCCGACCCAGCTGACGACCGTGCGCGTGGTATTGCTCAATGGTATCTTCGTTATGAATACCGGTCAGCAGACGCTCATAGGCAATATGCAGCAGCGCCATTCCCGGGGCTTCATAGATGCCGCGGCTCTTCGCTTCGATGATACGGTTTTCGATCTGATCGCTCATACCCAGACCATGACGGCCGCCGATGCGGTTAGCCTCCAGCATCAGTTCAACGTCATCGCTAAAGGTCTGCCCGTTCAGCGCAACAGGATGGCCCTGTTCAAAGCGAACGGTGACTTCTTCCGCAGGGATTTTGACGCTTTCATCCCAGAACTTGACGCCCATAATCGGGTTCACAATCTTGACGCTGGAGTTCAGGAATTCAAGATCTTTAGCTTCGTGCGTCGCGCCCAGCATATTGGAGTCGGTTGAGTAGGCTTTTTCAACGGACATTTTATAGTCAAACCCACAGGAGATCATAAACTCTGACATCTCCTGGCGGCCGCCTAACTCGTCGATAAAGTCGCTATCCAGCCACGGTTTGTAAATTTTCAGCTCAGCGTTGGTCAGCAGGCCGTAACGATAGAAACGTTCGATATCGTTGCCTTTATAGGTACTCCCGTCGCCCCAGATGTTAACACCGTCTTCCTTCATTGCGGCGACCAGCATGGTACCGGTCACTGCGCGACCCAGCGGCGTAGTATTAAAGTAGGTCAACCCGCCGGTGGTGTTATGAAATGCGCCGCACTGGATCGCGGCAATGCCTTCCGCAACCAGCTGCTTACGGCAGTCGATCAGACGAGCCCCTTCAGCACCATACTCTTTGGCACGACGAGGAATGGCCTCGTAATCGTCTTCGTCTGGCTGTCCCAGATTGGCGGTATATGCATAAGGGACTGCTCCCTTTTTACGCATCCACAGCAGCGCGGCGCTGGTATCCAGCCCACCAGAAAAAGCAATACCAATACGTTGGCCAACCGGGAGATGCTTGAGAATCGTCGTCATAAAATAAAACCCTGCTAGATAGACTGTGGTGAGTTTGACTCAACAATCTTTATTGCATGTTTATGCATTAATTGTGAGTTTTCATTTAATCATCTTTTGCTGGCGACAGGAAGAGGCTGAGCCGCTTTTTGCCAAAAAACCCAGAAATACCAGCATGAACCGAAACCTGGCAATGTGAAATTCATGTTGACAAAATATATGAAGTATCAATACAATTCACTACGATTTTATGTCCCGTCTCTCGGTACCAAATCCCAGCAGTATTTGCGTCTTTTACTCAAAACGAGTAAAATATGCCACGTTTCAGGCGCGGGGTGGAGCAGCCTGGTAGCTCGTCGGGCTCATAACCCGAAGGTCGTCGGTTCAAATCCGGCCCCCGCAACCACTTTCCCATTAAGTACTTTTTCAAATATACTGTGAGGACCGGGTCCTTCGTAGACGAATTTGAAAGAATTCTTCTGGAAAGTGTTCCAGATCGCAGTTGCGATCTCAGGGTTCAGTTATCTAAAGCCCCGATTTATCGGGGTTTTTTGTTATCTGACTTCAGAATAACTGGGCTATACGCCCTTTTTTTATGTCTTGGGGGTGGGTTTGTCCACATTAGAGCAAAAATTAACAGAGATGCTCACAGCGCCAGTTGAAGCGCTTGGCTTTGAGCTGGTCGGCATCGAATTTATTCGCGGTCGCACGTCCACACTGCGCATCTATATTGATAGTGAAGATGGCATCAATGTTGATGATTGTGCTGATGTGAGCCACCAGGTCAGTGCTGTTATGGACGTAGAAGACCCGATTACAGTCGCTTATAACCTGGAAGTTTCTTCTCCAGGTCTCGATCGTCCTATGTTTACCGCCGAGCACTATGAGCGTTTCATCGGCGAAGAAGTTTCGCTGGTTTTGCGCATGGCGGTACAGAACCGACGCAAATGGCAGGGCCTTATCAAAGCGGTAGACGGTGAGATGATCACGGTAACCGTCGAAGGCAAAGATGAAGTGTTCGCGCTGAGTAACATCCAGAAGGCGAACCTGGTTCCCCACTTTTAACAGTCTGGATTGAGGTGAAAGGCCCCGATGAACAAAGAAATTTTGGCTGTTGTTGAAGCCGTTTCCAACGAAAAGGCGCTGCCGCGTGAGAAAATTTTCGAAGCGTTGGAAAGTGCGCTAGCAACGGCTACCAAGAAAAAATATGAGCAAGAGATCGACGTTCGCGTAGAAATCGATCGTAAAAGCGGTGATTTCGACACATTCCGTCGCTGGCTGGTTGTTGAAGAAGTGACCCAGCCGACTCGCGAAATCACGCTGGAAGCTGCGCGTTTCGAAGATGAAAGCATGAATCCTGGCGATTACGTCGAAGACCAGATTGAGTCTGTCACCTTTGACCGTATCACTACGCAGACCGCGAAGCAGGTTATCGTACAAAAAGTACGTGAAGCCGAACGCGCAATGGTCGTCGATCAGTTCCGTGAGCACGAAGGTGAAATCATCACGGGCGTAGTGAAGAAAGTGAACCGCGACAATATTACGCTGGATCTGGGCAACAACGCTGAAGCCGTGATCCTGCGCGAAGATATGCTGCCGCGTGAGAACTTCCGTCCGGGTGACCGTATCCGCGGCGTACTGTACGCAGTTCGTCCGGAAGCGCGCGGCGCGCAGCTGTTCGTGACTCGCTCCAAGCCGGAAATGCTGGTTGAACTGTTCCGCATTGAAGTTCCGGAAATCGGTGAAGAAGTTCTCGAAATTAAAGCGGCGGCTCGCGATCCTGGCTCTCGTGCCAAAATCGCGGTTAAAACCAACGACAAGCGCATCGATCCGGTTGGCGCCTGCGTCGGTATGCGCGGCGCGCGCGTTCAGGCAGTCTCGACTGAACTGGGCGGCGAGCGTATCGATATCGTGCTGTGGGACGATAACCCGGCGCAGTTCGTGATTAACGCCATGGCTCCGGCTGACGTCGCATCTATCGTGGTAGATGAAGACAAGCACACCATGGATATCGCAGTAGAAGCGGGCAACCTGGCTCAGGCCATTGGCCGTAACGGTCAGAACGTCCGTCTGGCGTCTCAGCTGAGCGGCTGGGAACTCAACGTCATGACCGTTGATGACCTCCAGGCTAAGCATCAGGCTGAAGCCCATGCAGCGATTGATACCTTCACTAAATATCTTGATATTGATGAAGATTTCGCCACGCTGCTGGTTGAAGAAGGTTTCGCCACTCTGGAAGAGCTGGCCTATGTGCCAATGAAAGAACTGCTGGAAATTGACGGTCTGGATGAAGCGACCGTTGAAGCACTTCGTGAGCGGGCGAAAAACGCGCTGACCACGCTGGCGCTGGCCAAAGAAGAGAGCCTGGGTGACAGCAAACCTGCCGACGATCTGTTGAATCTGGAAGGTTTGGATCGCGCTCTGGCATTCACCCTGGCCGCCCGTGGTGTTTGTACGCTGGAAGATCTCGCCGAGCAGGGCATTGATGATCTGGCTGATATCGAAGGCTTGACCGACGAGAAAGCCGGAGAACTTATCATGGCCGCTCGTAATATTTGTTGGTTCGGCGACGAAGCGTAATAAACTGTAGCAGGAAGGAACAGCATGACAGATGTGACCATTAAAGCGCTGGCCTCAGAGATTCAGACCTCTGTGGATCGCCTGATACAGCAATTTGCTGATGCAGGGATCCGCAAATCGGCTGATGATTCTGTGACCGCGCAAGAGAAGCAAACCTTGTTGACGCACCTGAACCGTGAACACGGCTCAGCGCCCGACAAGCTGACGCTGCAGCGCAAAACGCGCAGCACGTTAAATATTCCGGGTACCGGTGGAAAGAGTAAGTCGGTACAAATCGAAGTCCGCAAGAAACGCACCTTTGTGAAACGCGATCCGCAAGAGGCCGAACGCCTTGCCGCGGAAGAGCAGGCGCAGCGTGAAGCGGAAGAGCAAGCCCGTCGTGAGGCAGAAGAAGCTGCCAAACGCGAGGCGCAATTGAAAGCTGAACGTGAGGCCGCAGAACAAGCGAAACGTGAACTCGCCGATAAAGCGAAACGTGAAGCCGCGGAAAAAGACAAAGTGAGCAATCAACAAACCGACGATATGACCAAAACCGCCCAGGCTGAAAAGCAACGCCGCGAAAACGAAGCTGCGGAGCTGAAGCGCAAATCGGAAGAAGAAGCACGCCGCAAACTTGAAGAAGAAGCGCGCCGTGTAGCGGAAGAAGCACGCCGTATGGCTCAAGAAAATGAAAAGAACTGGACTGAAGCGCCAGAAACCCCTGAAGAGACCACTGACTATCACGTAACGACTTCTCAGCATGCGCGTCAGGCTGAAGACGATAACGATCGTGAAGTTGAAGGCGGTCGCGGCCGTGGACGTAATGCGAAAGCAGCGCGTCCGGCTAAGAAAGGCAACAAACACGCTGAATCGAAAGCCGATCGTGAAGAAGCCCGTGCGGCCGTTCGCGGCGGTAAAGGTGGCAAGCATCGTAAAGGTTCTGCTCTGCAGCAAGGCTTCCAGAAGCCGGCTCAGGCGGTTAACCGTGATGTTATCATCGGCGAAACCATCACCGTTGGCGATCTGGCCAACAAGATGGCCGTCAAAGGTTCTCAGGTCATCAAAGCGATGATGAAGCTGGGCGCCATGGCGACGATTAACCAGGTCATCGACCAGGAAACCGCACAGCTGGTTGCCGAAGAGATGGGCCACAAAGTTATCCTGCGTCGTGAAAACGAGCTGGAAGAAGCGGTAATGAGCGACCGTGACACCGGCGCTGCGGCTGAACCGCGCGCACCGGTTGTGACCATCATGGGTCACGTTGACCACGGTAAAACCTCTCTGCTGGACTACATTCGTTCAACGAAAGTGGCCTCTGGCGAAGCGGGCGGCATTACCCAGCACATCGGTGCGTACCACGTTGAAACCGACAACGGTATGATCACCTTCCTGGATACCCCGGGTCACGCCGCGTTTACCTCTATGCGTGCTCGTGGTGCGCAGGCGACGGATATCGTGGTTCTGGTTGTGGCGGCAGACGATGGCGTAATGCCGCAGACTATCGAAGCTATCCAGCACGCGAAAGCGGCGCAGGTACCTCTGGTGGTTGCGGTGAACAAAATCGATAAGCCGGAAGCGGACCTGGATCGCGTTAAAAACGAGCTCTCTCAGTACGGCGTTATGCCGGAAGAGTGGGGTGGCGAAGCGCAGTTCATCCCTGTATCCGCTAAAGCCGGTACCGGTATTGACGATCTGCTGAATGCTATCCTGCTGCAGGCTGAAGTTCTGGAGCTGAAAGCGGTTCGCAACGGTATGGCGAGCGGCGCGGTTATCGAATCTTTCCTCGATAAAGGTCGTGGTCCGGTTGCCACCGTTCTGGTACGCGAAGGTACGCTGCATAAAGGCGACATCGTCCTGTGCGGTTTCGAATACGGTCGCGTTCGTGCGATGCGTAACGAACTGGGTCAGGAAGTGCTGGAAGCGGGTCCGTCCATTCCGGTGGAAATCCTTGGCCTGTCAGGCGTACCGGCTGCCGGTGACGAAGTGACCGTCGTTCGTGACGAGAAAAAAGCACGTGAAGTTGCGCTGTATCGTCAGGGTAAATTCCGTGAAGTTAAACTGGCTCGTCAGCAGAAATCTAAGCTTGAGAACATGTTCGCCAACATGACCGAAGGCGAAGTTCACGAAGTGAACATCGTCCTCAAAGCGGACGTGCAGGGCTCTGTGGAAGCGATCTCCGACTCCTTGCTGAAACTGTCTACCGACGAAGTGAAAGTGAAGATTATCGGTTCCGGCGTAGGTGGTATCACCGAAACCGACGCGACCCTGGCGGCCGCATCCAACGCGATTCTGGTTGGCTTCAACGTACGTGCTGATGCATCCGCACGTAAAGTTATCGACGCGGAAAGCCTGGATCTGCGCTACTACTCCGTCATCTACCATCTGATCGACGAAGTGAAAGCAGCGATGAGCGGCATGCTGTCTCCGGAACTGAAACAGCAGATCATTGGTCTGGCTGAAGTCCGTGATGTGTTCAAATCGCCGAAATTCGGCGCCATCGCAGGCTGTATGGTTACCGAAGGTACGATCAAGCGTCATAACCCAATCCGCGTCCTGCGCGACAACGTGGTTATCTATGAAGGCGAGCTGGAATCCCTGCGCCGCTTCAAAGATGACGTTAACGAAGTTCGTAACGGTATGGAGTGTGGTATCGGCGTTAAGAACTACAACGACGTTCGCGTTGGCGATATGATCGAAGTGTTCGAAATCATCGAGATTCAACGTACCATCGATTAATCGTTTAGTAGGCCGGGGAAGCGCAGCGCCACCCGGTTATACAAAATTAAAGGGGGCCGCGTGGCCCCCTTATTTGTCTGGAGAATTTATTATGGCGAAAGAATTTGGTCGCCCGCAGCGCGTGGCCCAGGAGATGCAAAAAGAGATCGCAATCATCCTGCAGCGCGAAATTAAAGACCCGCGTCTGGGCATGATGACGACCGTTTCAGGCGTTGAAATGTCCCGCGACCTGGCCTATGCCAAAGTGTTTGTGACCTTCCTGAACGACAAAGACGAAGCCGCCGTGAAAGCGGGGATCAAGGCCTTACAGGAAGCGTCTGGTTTTATCCGCTCGCTGCTGGGCAAAGCGATGCGCCTGCGTATCGTGCCGGAACTGACCTTCTTCTACGACAATTCATTAGTCGAAGGGATGCGCATGTCGAACCTGGTGACCAGCGTGGTAAAACATGACGATGAACGTCGTGTGAACCCGGACGACAGTAAGGAGGACTAATGAGTCGTCCTCGTCGTCGCGGCCGTGACGTGCATGGCGTACTGTTGCTGGATAAACCGCAGGGCGCATCCAGCAACGACGTGCTGCAGAAAGTTAAGCGGCTTTATAATGCTAATCGGGCAGGGCACACCGGGGCGCTGGATCCGCTGGCGACCGGTATGCTGCCGATTTGCCTCGGGGAAGCGACAAAGTTTTCCCAGTATCTGCTCGATTCTGACAAGCGCTACCGCGTGATTGCCAGGCTTGGCCAGCGCACCGATACCTCTGATGCCGATGGCCAGGTGGTGGAGGAGCGTCCGCTGACTTTTAGCCCGGAGCAGCTGGCGGCAGCGCTCGACGGCTTCCGTGGCGAAACCCAGCAGGTACCGTCGATGTATTCGGCGCTGAAATACCAAGGGAAAAAGCTGTACGAATATGCCCGACAGGGGATTGAAGTACCGCGTGAATCCCGGCCGATTACGGTGTACGAGCTGCTGTTTATTCGCCATGAGGGGACGGAGCTCGAGCTGGAGATTCACTGCTCGAAAGGCACCTACATTCGCACGATTATTGATGACTTAGGCGAGAAACTCGGGTGCGGCGCGCACGTCATTTTCCTGCGTCGCCTGGCGGTCAGTAAATATCCCGTCGAACGGATGGTAACGCTGGAGCAGCTGCAGGCGCTTGTCGAACAAGCAAATGCGCAGGATATTCCCGCAGCCCAGCTGCTGGACCCGCTGCTGATGCCGATGGACAGCCCGGCTTCGGATTACCCGCTGGTGAATATTCCGGAAACCTCGGCCGTCTACTTTAAAAACGGTAACCCGGTGCGGACATCGGGCGCGCCGCTGCAGGGGCTGGTTCGCGTTACTGAAGGCGCTGAAGAGAAGTTTCTTGGTATGGGTGAGATGGATGATGAAGGCCGCGTGGCGCCTCGTCGTCTGGTGGTTGAATACCCTGTCTGAGCGCTTTCCTTGCGATAAAAGGCTGCTGCGAGTAGAATATCGCCGCTTAACACTCGCCAACGTGTTTTAACATTTGCGAGCGTTATATCAGGGGTTGCTGAATTAGAGATCGGCACCCTTTCTTTCTTTTAATTTTGGAGTTCGAAAATGTCTCTAAGCGTTGAAGCTAAAGCAAAAATCGTTTCTGAGTTCGGTCGTGGCGAAAACGACAGCGGTTCTACTGAAGTTCAGGTTGCACTGCTGACTGCACAGATCAACCACCTGCAGGGTCACTTTGCAGAGCACAAAAAAGATCACCACAGCCGTCGTGGTCTGCTGCGCATGGTTTCTCAGCGTCGTAAACTGCTCGACTACCTGAAACGTAAAGATGTTGCACGTTACTCTGCGCTGATCGAGCGTCTGGGTCTGCGTCGCTAATTCTGCGAGTTTCAGAAGAAGGGGCCTCACGGCCCCTTTTTTCGACCGGGCGGCAGCAATTCATTAAAAACTCATGTATTGTTGCTATTAATGATCTTCATGCAGAGGTTCGCGCGGCTAATGAGAGGCTTGACTCGCAGGGGCGGGTAAAGGTTGTCATTAGTCGCGAGGATGCAGAAGATCGGGTCATACGATGTCTTATCGTGGATTTGACATCATCTATAGATAAAAGGATAGAATTTTGCTTAATCCGATCGTTCGTAAATTCCAGTACGGCCAACATACCGTAACGCTGGAGACCGGCATGATGGCGCGCCAGGCAACTGCCGCCGTTATGGTTAGCATGGATGACACCGCGGTATTCGTTACCGTTGTGGGCCAGAAAAAAGCGAAGCCAGGCCAGGATTTCTTCCCGCTGACCGTTAACTATCAAGAGCGTACCTACGCTGCAGGTAAAATCCCGGGTGGTTTCTTCCGTCGTGAAGGCCGTCCGAGCGAAGGCGAAACCCTGATCGCGCGTCTGATTGACCGCCCGGTTCGCCCGCTGTTCCCGGAAGGCTTCGTTAACGAAGTTCAGGTTATCGCGACCGTGGTTTCCGTTAACCCGCAGGTTAACCCGGATATCGTCGCGATGATCGGCGCTTCCGCAGCGCTGTCCCTGTCCGGTATTCCGTTCAACGGCCCAATTGGCGCCGCTCGCGTGGGTTATATTAATGACCAGTACGTGCTGAACCCGACCCAGGAAGAGCTGAAGTCCAGCAAACTGGATCTGGTTGTCGCAGGTACCGAAGCCGCAGTACTGATGGTTGAATCCGAAGCTGAACTGCTGAGCGAAGACCAGATGCTGGGCGCGGTCGTGTTTGGTCACGACCAGCAGCAGGTGGTTATTCAGAACATCAACGATCTGGTGAAAGAAGCCGGTAAGCCGCGCTGGGACTGGCAGCCGGAAGTTGTTGATGCGGCGCTGAACGCGCGCGTTGCTGCGCTGGCTGAATCTCGCCTGAGCGATGCTTACCGTATCACCGACAAACAGGAGCGCTATGCTCAGGTTGACGTGATCAAATCTGAAACTATCGCGACCCTGGTTGCGGAAGATGAAGCTCTGGACGCTAACGAACTGGGCGAAATCCTGCACGCAATCGAGAAAAACGTGGTGCGTAGCCGCGTACTGGCCGGTGAGCCGCGTATCGATGGTCGTGAAAAAGATATGATTCGTGGTCTGGACGTTCGTACCGGCGTTCTGCCGCGTACCCACGGTTCCGCATTGTTTACCCGTGGCGAAACTCAGGCGCTGGTTACTGCGACCCTGGGCACCGCACGCGACGCGCAGAACATCGATGAACTGATGGGCGAGCGCACGGACTCCTTCCTGTTCCACTATAACTTCCCTCCGTACTCCGTAGGCGAAACGGGAATGGTCGGTTCTCCGAAGCGTCGTGAAATCGGTCACGGTCGTCTGGCTAAGCGCGGCGTACTGGCCGTGATGCCGACTATCGAAGAGTTCCCGTACACCGTTCGCGTGGTTTCTGAAATCACCGAATCTAACGGCTCCTCCTCCATGGCTTCCGTCTGTGGCGCTTCTCTGGCGCTGATGGACGCAGGCGTGCCGGTGAAAGCCGCCGTTGCGGGTATCGCAATGGGTCTGGTGAAAGAAGGCGACAACTTCGTTGTACTGTCTGACATTCTGGGCGATGAAGATCACCTGGGCGATATGGACTTCAAAGTAGCGGGTTCCCGCGAAGGTATCTCTGCTCTGCAGATGGATATCAAAATTGAAGGTATCACCAAAGAGATCATGCAGGTTGCTCTGAACCAGGCTAAAGGTGCGCGTCTGCACATCCTGGGCGTGATGGAACAGGCGATTAACGCGCCGCGCGGCGATATCTCTGAATTCGCACCGCGTATCCACACGATCAAGATCAGTCCGGACAAAATCAAAGACGTTATCGGTAAGGGCGGTTCCGTTATTCGTGCGCTGACCGAAGAAACCGGCACCACTATCGAAATCGAAGATGACGGTACCGTGAAGATCGCGGCAACCGACGGCGACAAAGCGCAGCACGCGATTCGTCGTATCGAAGAGATCACCGCTGAGATCGAAGTTGGCCGTATCTATAACGGTAAAGTGACCCGTATCGTTGACTTTGGCGCGTTTGTTGCCATTGGCGGCGGTAAAGAAGGTCTGGTTCACATCTCTCAAATCGCCGACAAGCGCGTTGAGAAAGTGACCGACTATCTGCAGATGGGTCAGGAAGTGCCGGTTAAGGTTCTGGAAGTTGACCGTCAGGGCCGTGTCCGTCTGAGCATCAAAGAAGCAACTGAACAAACTCAGCCTGCGGCTGCGCCGGAAGCTCCGGCTGCCGAACAGCAGGGCGAGTAAGGTTGCCGTTTGCCCTCCGCATTGCGGAGGGCGCATTGCGGGCAGGACGCCCTGTTTGCAGCCGGGGAACTGGACGTTCATCCAATCGTTGTCTTCGGGAGTGGGAAATGAAGCCTTTTTTGCGCTGGTGTTTCGTGGCGACAGCTCTCACGCTGGCAGGATGCAGCAACTCTGCCTGGCGTAAGGACGCAGTCCTCGCGGTGCCATTGCAACCGACTTTGCAGCAGGAAGTGATTCTGGCGCGCATGGAACAAATTCTTGCCAGTCGGGCTTTAACCGATGACGAACGCGCACAGCTTTTATATGAGCGCGGAGTGTTGTATGATAGTCTCGGTCTGAGGGCATTAGCGCGAAATGATTTTTCACAAGCGCTGGCAATCCGACCGGATATGCCTGAAGTATTCAATTACTTAGGCATTTACTTAACGCAGGCAGGCAATTTTGATGCTGCCTATGAAGCGTTTGATTCTGTACTTGAGCTTGATCCAACTTACAACTACGCGCACTTAAATCGCGGTATCGCCCTGTATTACGGCGGTCGCGCTAAGTTAGCGCAAGATGATCTGCTGGCGTTTTATCAAGACGATCCCAATGATCCTTTCCGAAGCCTGTGGCTTTATCTCGCCGAGCGTCAGCTCGATGAGAAGCAGGCGCTTGAAGCACTGAGACAGCGCTTAAACAAGTCGGATAAAGAACAATGGGGATGGAACATTGTCGGGTTCTACCTTGGCGACATTAGCGAAAAAGAGCTAATGGACCGTCTGAAGGCAGACGCAACGGATAACACCTCGCTCGCTGAGCATCTCAGTGAAACCAACTTCTATTTAGGTAAGTACTACCTAAGTCTGGGGGACAAGGACAGCGCTACGGCACTGTTCAAACTGGCGGTCGCAAACAACGTTCATAACTACGTTGAGCACCGATACGCATTGTTGGAATTATCGCTCTTGGGCCAGGAGCAAGATGACCTGGCAGAATCGGACCAGCAATAGCTGACGAACACATCAGCCCTTTTTTGATTGCCATCACCTTTGCGGGTGAGGGCGTTGTTGTTCGTTAATACACCTACTTTGAGCCGGTTCACACTTTTCAATGAAAATTACCGAAAATTTTCACGATGAGTTATGTAGACTGGCCGCCATTAATTTTGAGGCACACGTACTACATGGCTGAATTCGAAACCACTTTTGCAGATCTGGGCCTGAAGGCTCCCATCCTTGAAGCGCTTAACGATCTGGGTTACGAAAAACCATCTCCGATCCAGGCTGAGTGCATTCCGCATCTGCTGGGCGGCCGCGACGTTCTGGGTATGGCCCAGACGGGTAGCGGTAAAACCGCAGCGTTCTCTTTACCGCTGCTGAACAACATCGATCCTGAGCTGAGAGCACCGCAGATTCTGGTGCTGGCGCCGACCCGCGAACTGGCGGTACAGGTTGCTGAAGCAATGACGGAATTCTCTAAACATATGCGCGGCGTAAACGTGGTTGCCCTGTACGGCGGCCAGCGTTATGACGTGCAGCTGCGCGCGCTGCGTCAGGGGCCGCAAATCGTTGTCGGTACCCCGGGTCGTCTGCTGGACCACCTGAAACGCGGTACGCTGGATCTCTCTAAGCTGAGCGGTCTGGTTCTGGATGAAGCTGACGAAATGCTGCGCATGGGCTTCATCGAAGACGTAGAAACCATTATGGCGCAGATCCCGGAGGGTCATCAGACCGCTCTGTTCTCTGCCACCATGCCGGAAGCCATTCGCCGTATTACCCGCCGCTTTATGAAAGAGCCGCAGGAAGTGCGCATCCAGTCGAGCGTAACAACTCGCCCGGACATCAGCCAGAGTTACTGGACTGCTTACGGTATGCGTAAAAACGAAGCGCTGGTGCGTTTCCTGGAAGCGGAAGATTTTGATGCGGCGATTATCTTCGTTCGTACCAAAAACGCGACCCTGGAAGTGGCCGAAGCGCTGGAGCGTAGCGGTTATAGCAGCGCTGCGCTGAACGGCGACATGAACCAGTCCCTGCGTGAGCAGACTCTGGAGCGTCTGAAAGACGGTCGTCTGGATATCCTGATTGCAACCGACGTTGCGGCCCGTGGCCTGGACGTTGAGCGTATCAGCCTGGTGGTTAACTACGATATCCCGATGGATTCCGAGTCTTACGTTCACCGTATCGGCCGTACCGGTCGTGCGGGTCGTGCTGGCCGCGCGCTGCTGTTCGTTGAGAACCGCGAGCGTCGTCTGCTGCGCAATATCGAACGTACGATGAAGCTGACCATTCCGGAAGTTGAACTGCCGAACGCAGAACTGCTGGGCAAACGCCGTCTGGAAAAATTCGCGGCGAAAGTTCAGCAGCAGCTGGAAAGCAGCGATCTGGATCAGTACCGTGCACTGCTGGCGAAAATCCAGCCGTCTGCCGAAGGCGAAGAGCTGGACGTGGAAACGCTGGCCGCCGCGCTGCTGAAAATGGCTCAGGGCGAACGTCCGCTGATCCTGCCGCCGGATGCGCCTATGCGTCCTAAGCGCGAGTTCCGCGACCGTGACGATCGTTTCGAACGTCGTGGCGACCGTAACGACCGTGGCCCGCGCGGCGACCGTCCGGAACGCAGCGGCGAAGATCGTCCGAAGCGTGAACGTCGTGACGTTGGCGATATGGAACTGTACCGTATTGAAGTGGGCCGTGATGACGGCGTTGAAGTTCGTCACATCGTTGGCGCAATTGCCAACGAAGGCGACATCAGCAGCCGTTACATCGGTAACATCAAGCTGTTTGGTTCTCACTCCACCATCGAACTGCCGAAAGGCATGCCGGGCGAAGTGCTGCAGCACTTTACGCGTACCCGCATCCTGAACAAGCCGATGAACATGCAGCTGCTGGGCGATGCTCAGCCGCGTCCTGAACGCAGCGGCGAACGTCGTGGCGGCGGTGAGCGTCGTGAAGGCGGTCGTAGCTTCGGCGGCGGTGAACGTCGTGAAGGCCGTGGTTTCGGCGGTGAGCGTCGCGAAGGCGGCCGTGGTGAAGGTCGTCGTTTCAGCGGCGAACGTCGTGAAGGTGGCCGCGCGCCGCGCCGCGATGATGCTTCAGCTCCGCGTCGCGATGACTCCGCAGGTCGTCGTCGTTTCGGTGGCGATGCATAATTAGCGCTTTCCGCTAACGTAAAGTAAACGATACAGCCCCGATCTTTATGATTGGGGCTTTTTTTATTCCCTTTGTACTCGTGTACTGGTACAGTGCGTCACGTTGATAACAAGAAAAGTATTTTCGACTGGAGATTTCGGCAAATGGCGACACTTACCACTACGGCAACCCGACCGTCCTTGTTTGGCGGCGTAGTGATTATTGGCGGGACGATTATTGGGGCGGGCATGTTCTCACTGCCGGTTGTGATGTCCGGCGCGTGGTTCTTCTGGTCTCTGGCAGCGCTGGTTTTTACCTGGTTTTGTATGCTTCACTCCGGGTTAATGATCCTCGAAGCGAACCTGAATTACCGGATTGGCTCGAGCTTCGATACCATTACTAAAGATCTGCTCGGCAAAGGCTGGAATCTGGTTAACGGCGTGTCGATCGCCTTTGTTCTTTATATTCTGACTTACGCCTATATCTCCGCCAGCGGCTCGATTCTGCACCATACGTTTAGCGAAATGTCGCTGAACGTACCGGCAAGGGCGGCAGGTTTCGGTTTTGCGCTGCTGGTGGCGTTTATCGTCTGGTTGAGCACCAAAGCGGTGAGCCGCATGACGGCCATTGTGCTGGGAGCTAAGGTCATTACCTTCTTTTTGACCTTTGGCAGCCTGTTGGGGCACGTCCAGCCGACCACCCTGTTTAACGTGGCTGAACAAAATGCCTCGTATATGCCCTATCTGCTGATGACGCTGCCGTTCTGCCTCGCGTCCTTCGGCTATCACGGCAACGTGCCGAGCCTGATGAAGTACTACGGCAAAGATCCGCGCACAATCGTTAAGTGTCTGGTTTACGGTACGCTGCTGGCGCTGGGTCTGTACGTGGTGTGGCTGCTGGTGACGATGGGTAATATCCCACGCCCTGAGTTTATCGGTATTGCGCAGAAGGGGGGCAACATAGATGTCCTGGTCCAGGCGCTCAGTGGGGTACTGAACAGCCGGAGTCTGGATCTGCTGTTAGTCATTTTTTCGAACTTTGCCGTTGCCAGTTCATTCCTTGGCGTGACGCTCGGTCTGTTTGATTATTTGGCGGATCTGTTCGGGTTCGATGACTCCGCGCTGGGACGCTTTAAAACCGCGCTTCTCACCTTTGTTCCGCCGATGGCGGGCGGCCTGCTGTGGCCGAACGGATTCCTCTACGCGATCGGCTATGCGGGGCTGGCGGCGACGATCTGGGCGGCAATTGTACCGGCGCTGCTGGCTCGCGCATCGCGCAAACGCTTTGGTAGCCCATTGTTTCGCGTTTGGGGTGGAAAGCCGATGATTGCTTTGGTCCTGCTGTTCGGGCTGGGTAACGTTATCGTGCATTTCCTGTCGAGCTTTAACGTATTACCCACCTATCACTAGTTGAAAATGCGGCAGAAATGCCGCATTTTTCACTATCCGAGAAGCTCTTCTTTCACCTGCATCGCCAAATCAAATGAATGCAGGCGCGCCTGATGATCGAAGATTTGGCCGTTGACCATGATTTCATCGGCCTGGGTTTCCTGCAGGATCGACTCCAGCCCGTGACGGATTTTCGCTTTATCGCCGACCAGCGACATGCTCAGCGCTTTTTCGACGCCGTACTGCTCTGAAGCGGACCACAGCTGATGCATATTTTGCACCGGCGGCGGCAGCTGTCCGGTCTCGCCGCGGCGCAGTTTGACGAACGCCTGCTGCATGGACGTAAACAGAAATTCCGCATCTCTGTTGCTGTCGGCGGCAATAATGTTAATGCATACCATCGCGTACGGCTTCGCTAACCGCTCTGACGGCTGGAAGTGGGTGCGGTAGAGGTGCAGGGCCTGAAAGAGCATATCCGGGGCGAAGTGCGAGGCAAAGGCAAACGGCAGCCCAAGCTGCGCCGCCAGCTGGGCGCTGTACAGGCTTGAGCCGAGCAGCCAGACCGGGATCTTCTCGCCATACCCGGGAACCGGGCGCACGTGCGGATTAGGATCGCGGGCGTCGAACCAGTCCACCAGCTCCGCGACATCGCGCGGGAAGTTATCGACATCGCCGCTCATATGGCGACGCAGCGCGCGCATGGTTGGCTGATCGCTGCCCGGCGCGCGGCCAAGGCCGAGATCGATGCGTCCCGGGTAGAGCGTATTGAGCGTACCGAACTGCTCGGCAATCACCAGCGGCGAATGGTTCGGCAGCATCACGCCGCCGGAGCCCAGATGCAGAGTGGTGGTATTCGCGGCAAGGTAGCCAATCAGTACGGAAGTCGCCGCGCTGGCGATACCGACCATATTATGGTGTTCGGCCAGCCAGTAGCGGTGATAGCCGCGCTTTTCCGCCAGCTGCGCCAGGTCTAAAGAGTGGGAGAAGGCTTCCTTTGCGGAAGAACCTTGCGGGATCGGCGCCAGATCGAGCACCGAGAACGAAACAGATTTGTCAGTCATAAAGGCTCACTTTGCTACAGCATCGTCATCAGATTGAAGGTCTTCTTCCAGCCTGGCGCATCCAGGATACGCCAGCCAGAAAAGCTGCATCTTTAATAGTGCATTAAAAAGCAGCGATAGCCATTAACAAAGTGAGCGGTTAATCAGCTCTGCAATTCCAGCCCGGCCAGTCGTCGCCAGTAGCCGTTGCAGTCGCTGTTCGCCGTCAGCGGCAGCGGCGCCGCGCCGTTTTCATTCGCCCGGAAGGCGTCCAGCATAGCGAAGGTCTCGCTACCCAGCGGCGACAGGCGAACCATATCCACCAGCCCGGTCATGGTGCTTAGCTCATTCCCGAGGTTGTAGACGTAGCCGCTCATGGTCTGAATGCCGTTGAGGACGAACACCTGCTGGTTCTCCTGCGAAAGCACGTCGCGCCCGTTAGGGTATTTTATGCAGCAGGTTTCACACTCGTCTTTCGGCCGGTCTTCCGAGCGCGCGGTAAAGCAGCGGGCGGAGTAGGCCAGCGGCAGATGACCGTAGCTCAGGACCTCTACCTCAAACCGGTCGCGAATGCCCAGCTCGTCGCACTGGGTCAGCAAATTCGCCAGCCAGTCGCGGGAAAGTTCGACCGGCATACACCAGCGCACCATGCCCTGCTTGAGCAGCAGACGCAGGGTGACGGCGTTGTAGCAGTTAAGCGCGTGCCCGGCGACGAACGGCAGCTTACGTTCCGCGCACAGATTAACGACGCCGAGATCGCTGGCTTCAATCAGAAATTCGCCGTTATCGACATAGCGCTTCAGTTCGCCCAGCTCCGAGGACGCCTGCACCAGCGCGAGGGTGGAAAGCACCACCTGTTTACCGCTTCCCGCCAGCGTTTTTGCCATGTCGATCCAGTCGCCGACTTTGGTGGCGCGACGTTTGCTGCATACCGCTTCGCCGAGGTAAATCGTGTCCGCGCTGCAGCTTGCCGCCTGCTGGTAAAAATCTTCCAGCGTCTCTTTTGGCCAGTAATAAAGCACTGGCCCTAATGAATATTTCATTGCTGTTCTCACTGCCATTTACGGTGATAGGCGCCAAGGGTGGTTTGCGTCCCTTCGGACATGGAACCGAGGGTCTCCATCCACGCGGACTGCGGTACGAAGTTTTGCGGATCGGCTTTGCAGCGATCGATCGCCTGACGCCAGACTTTCGCCACCTGGGTAACGTACGCCGGGCTGCGCTGGCGCCCCTCGATTTTCACCGAGGCAATATTTGCCGCCATCAGCTCCGGCAGCAGCTCCAGGGTGTTCAGGCTGGTGGGCTCTTCCAGCGCGTGGTAGCGCTCGCCGTCGACCAGATACCGCCCTTTACAGAGGGTGGGATAGCCGGCGTTTTCACCGTCCCGATAGCGGTCAATCAGCACTTCGTTAAGGCGTGATTCCAGTCCCTGCGGCGTTTGCTGCCAGCGCACGAAGCGCGCCGGCGAACAGGCGCCGACGGTATTCGGCGATTCGCCGGTCAGATAAGAGGAAAGGTAGCAGCGTCCTTCCGCCATAATGCACAGGCTACCGAAGGCAAAAACCTCCAGCGGCACCGGCGTGGCGCGCGCCAGCTGTTTGACCTGGTGAATCGACAGCACGCGCGGCAGCACCACGCGGGCGACGTCAAAATTGCGATGATAAAACTTTACCGCCTCTTCGTTGGTGGCCGAGGCCTGGACGGAAACGTGGCGCTCAATGTGCGGATAACGCTCGGCGGCGTATTCCAGCATCGCGATATCGGCGAGGATCAGCGCGTCGGCGCCCAGCTGCGCCGCCATGTCGACCGCGCGCTGCCAGCGGGCATAACCATCAGGATGCGCGAAGGTGTTAATGGCAATATGCAGTTTGCGACGATGCTGGTGCACAAAGCTGACGGCTTCCTGCAGTTTCTTTTCGGTGAAATTAAGGCCGGCAAAGTGGCGGGCGTTGGTGTCATCTTTCAGCCCGATATAGACGGCATCGGCGCCGTTTTCGATGGCCGCCTTAAGCGCCGGAAGGTTACCGGCTGGGCAGAGCAGCTCCATAATTTTTCCTGAAAAACGCGGCCCGTCAGGGACGCTGGATGGTTAATGAGCTGGGATTTTAGTTAACCTTTTGGTGACAATTTTTGATTTGAGGCAGTTAAAAGCGTATTGGCGGGATCAATACCTGCGGCCCGGCATCGTGATTTTGTTGATTTACGCCGCTATGTCGTTTATTTGATATGGCACAATAGAGGAACTATTGCATTCATGGAGTAAAGCTTGTGTTGGATAAACTGCGTTCCAAACTGGTTCACTTTGGCCCGTCGATGATGAGCGTGCCGGTTAAGCTGGCGCCATTTGCCCTCAAGCGCCAGGTGCTGGAACAGGTATTAAGCTGGCAATTTCGCCAGGCGCTGGCGGATGGGGAACTGGAGTTTCTCGAGGGGCGCTGGTTAAGTATTCATGTGCGCGACATCGGCCTGCTGTGGTATACCTCGGTGGTGGACGGTCGTCTGGTGGTCAGCCCTGCGGCTGAAGCGGACGTTAGCTTCAGCGCCGACGCCAGCGACCTGCTGATGATCGCGGCGCGTAAGCAGGATCCGGATACGCTGTTCTTCCAGCGTCGCCTGGTTATCGAAGGCGATACCGAGCTGGGACTGTATGTAAAAAACCTGATGGATGCCATTGAGCTGGAGCAGATGCCAAAGGCGCTGCGTATTATGCTGCTGCAGCTGGCGGACTTTGTTGAAGCTGGCCTGAAAGGCCCGCAGAAACCTGAACAGACATCGGTAGGTGAGGCATGCTGATTCGAGTAGAGATTGGGATTGATGCGCCGGGTATCGATGCTCTATTGCGTCGTACCTTCGGCGGCGACGCGGAAGCGCAGCTGGTGCACAGTCTTCGTGAAGATGGCCTGATCACGCTGGGCGTGGTGGCGACGGATGACGAAGGTCAGGTCGTAGGCTACGTGGCCTTTAGCCCGGTCGCCGTCGAAGGCGAAGAGCTGCAGTGGGTTGGACTGGCTCCGCTGGCGGTCGATGAAAGCTACCGCGGTCAGGGCATCGGGCGTCAGCTGGTCTATGAAGGGCTCGATTCCCTGAACGAGTTTGGCTATGCCGCCGTCGTGACGCTTGGCGATCCGGCGCTGTATGGCCGTCTGGGCTTTGAACCCGCGGCGCGTTTCGATCTGCGCTGCCGCTGGCCCGATAGCGCTGAGGCTTTCCAGGTGCATCGTCTGGCCGATGACGCGCTGAACGGCGTGAGCGGGCTGGTCGAATATAGCGACCACTTTAATCGCTTCTGAGGCTTTCCAGCAGCGCCTCAAATGAACCGTCCCCGGCAACGAGGCGCTCTTTCTGGCGCTTCGTTAGCTGCTTAATACGATACTCAAGCCGCAACGCTAGTGAGCGTTCACCAACTTCCTGACTGAAGGCCAGCTCAAGCTCGCCTTTTCCACGCAGCGCTTTCGCGCCCTTGCCAGTCTGGTGCTGGCAAAAGCGGCGTGAAACATCGGTGGTAATCCCGGTATAAAGGCGATTATCGGCGGTACGAATCAGATAGAGAAACCAGCACACGGTACAGAGGTCGCTATGTTAAGGTGTGAGCACCATAACATACTGGAGAGTAAAGATGGATACGCTCGCCGCGATCGGCCGCTGGCTGGGTAAGCAGCACGTCGTGACCTGGTGCGTCGCCCGCGATGATGAGCTGTGGTGCGCCAATGCTTTTTACGTTTATGACCCGGAGAAGGTCGCATTTTATCTGCTCAGCGATGAAAAAACGCGCCACGGCCAAATGACCGGGGAAAGCGCCAACGTGGCCGGGACGGTCAACGGCCAGCCAAAGAGCGTGGCGCTGATCCGCGGCGTACAGTTCAAAGGTAAAATTCGCCGCCTCGCCGGGGAAGAAGAGGCGGCGATGCGCAAGCGCTACGTCAGCCGTTTTCCGGTGGCCCGCATGCTATCGGCGCCAGTCTGGGAGATTCGTCCCGATGAGATCAAGTTCACCGATAACACGCTGGGCTTTGGGAAAAAGCTGCACTGGCTGCGCGAATCAGGCGCCGAGCAGGCGTAAGGCTTCACGATTAAAGGCCGGCAGGTCGTCCGGGGTTCTGCTGGTCACCAGCTGTTCGTTGTCGATCACCACTTCCTGGTCATAGAATTCGCCACCGGCGTTTTTCACGTCGACTACGATAGGCTTCACGGCCGTCAGTTTACGCCCGCGAATCACATCAGCGCTAATCAACAGCTGCGGGCCATGGCAGATGGCGAAGACCGGTTTGCCGCTATTGACAAAATCGCGGGTGAAGGTGACAAAGCGTTCGTCGCCGCGCAGCGAGTCCGGTGAATATCCGCCCGGCAGCAGCAGGGCGTCGAAGTCGGCAGGGCTGACGTCATCAATGGCTTTATCGATAACGACTTCAGCTTCCCCTTTTTTTCCTTTTACCTTCTTCCCCGCCTGTTTTTCAATGGTCACCACCTTGTGTCCGGCCAGACGGTAGGCGTCCGCGGGTGAGGTGAACTCCGAGTCTTCAAAGTCGTCGGTAATTAAAACGGCTATCTTCTTACTCATTCTTCCTCCAGTGTTTCGGTGTGGAATGAGGCATTTCCCTGATGATGATGGATAATTACCTCGTAGAGTATTAAGTCTGGAACATGAGGCTGGGATCGCAACATAGAAAAATCTGCAAAGGAGTTTCGATGAGTCAGGTACTGTTAACGGGGGCAACCGGGTTAGTTGGTGGTCACTTACTGCGAATGCTACTCAACGCACCGGATATTAAGTCCATTGCTGCGCCCACGCGTCGGCCGCTGAGCGATATCTCCGGCGTATTTAACCCGCACGATCCGCAGCTCACGGATGCGCTGGCGCAGGTGGTCGATCCGGTCGATATTGTTTTCTGCTGCCTGGGGACCACCCGCCGGGAAGCGGGAAGCAAAGAGGCGTTTGTGCATGCCGATTATACGCTGGTCATTGATACCGCGCTGGTGGGGAAAAAGCTGGGCGCGCAGCATATGCTGGTGGTCAGCGCGATGGGGGCGAACGCGCATTCCCCCTTTTTCTATAATCGGGTAAAAGGCGAGATGGAAGAGGCGCTGATTGCGCAGCAGTGGCCGAGGTTGACGATTGCCCGTCCATCAATGCTGGTAGGCGAGCGCGAAAAAAAACGCGCCGGCGAGACGCTCCTTGCGCCGCTTTTTAGCCTGCTGCCGGGAAACCTGAAATCGATAGACGCGCGGGACGTGGCAAGCGCGCTACTCGCGGAGGCGCTCTCGCCCGCGCAGGAAGGCGTCCGCATTCTCTCCTCGTCGCAGCTGCGCGAGAGGGCCGCGCGCGCGGGGGATTACTGATTTCCAAAGTTTCCCCGGAGGCGTAGTATTCATGTCCTCAATTTATCATGACACTCCCTGGGGAATGCTATGGCTGGTCAGTCTTCATCTCAGGCGGCAGCACCGTTTCAATGGTGGAAGCCCGCGCTGTTTTTTCTCGTCGTTATCGTTGGTCTGTGGTTCGTTAAATGGCAGCCCTATTACGGCAAAGCCTTTACCGCCGCTGAGACGCACAGTATCGGCAAATCCATTCTTGCAAATAGCGATGCGAATCCTTTCGCTGCGGCCTGGGATTACGCGCTGGTCTATTTCCTGGCGGTATGGAAAGCGGCGGTATTAGGCGTGCTGCTGGGATCGCTCATTCAGGTGCTGATCCCGCGTGACTGGCTGCGGCGCACGTTAGGGCAATCGCGTTTTCGCGGTACGCTGCTGGGGACCGCATTCTCTCTACCGGGGATGATGTGCACCTGCTGCGCCGCGCCGGTGGCTGCGGGAATGCGTAAACAGCAGGTATCCATGGGCGGCGCGCTGGCATTCTGGCTGGGCAATCCGCTGCTCAACCCGGCGACGCTGGTGTTTATGGGCTTCGTGCTGGGCTGGCAGTTTGCGCTGATTCGCCTGCTGGCGGGACTGGCGACCGTACTGGTGGTCGCCACGCTGGTTCAGAAATGGGTGAAAGAAGCGGCGACGCAGCCGGTTCCCGTGCCTGAAATGTCGGTCACAACGGGGCAGGACGGCTTCTTCAGCCGCTGGCTGCGCGCGCTGTGGACGCTGTTCTGGAATACCATCCCGGTTTATATTCTGGCGGTTCTGGTGCTGGGCGCTGCGCGGGTGTGGCTATTCCCTCACGCCGATGGCGTGGTGGAGAATACGCTGTTCTGGGTGATTGCCATGGCGATTGCCGGCTGCCTGTTTGTGATACCGACGGCGGCGGAGATCCCGATTGTGCAGACCATGATGCTGGCAGGAATGGGCATGGCACCCGCGCTGGCGCTGCTGATTACGCTGCCTGCTGTCAGCGTACCGTCACTGATTATGCTGCGTAAAGCGTTCCCGGCGAAGGCGCTGTGGCTGACCGGTGGGCTGGTGGCGCTGTGCGGCGCGGTGGTTGGGGGCGTTGCTTTACTCTGATGATCTTCCCGGAGGCGGCGCTGCGCGCCTGTCCGGGCTACCGGCCCACAGCCAACGGTGAACCCGTAGCCCGGCTCAGCGTAGCGCAGGCCGGGAGGCAGAGACGCTTACTTGATATAGGTAAAGGCGGTGGTGACGCGAGACACGCCGCTCACCCGGCTGGCGATATCCGCCGCCGCGCGTCCTTCACGGTCGGTGACCAGACCCATCAGGAACACTTCACCGTTTTCGGTTGTCACCTTCACGTTGGAGGATTTCACCTGGTCGGTACCCAGCAGCTGGGAGCGGACTTTGGTGGTGATCCAGGTATCCGAAGACGCGGTTCCTAAGCCGATCGGCTGGCCCTGACGCACTTCGTTAAACACCTCCGTCGTACCTTCTACGCCCATAGCGATTTGCTTCGCACGCGCGGAGAGATCGGACGTTGGGGACTGCCCGGTCAGCAGAACTTTGCCCTGGTAGGCGGTCACGTTGATGCGGGCCTGTTTCTTAATTTGTTCATCTTTCGACAGCGCGCTGTTAACGCGCAGCTCCAGCGTGCTGTCGTCCACCTGAGTACCTACCGTACGCGGGTCCGTCGCGGCTTTAGTGCCGACTGCTGCCGTTCCGACTACCGCAGCAGCAACGCATCCCTGAAGCAGTAGCGCAGACAGCAGAATGGCGAGGGGCGAGAGAGCCTTCATGTGTTCTCCTTAATCGTCCTGGTGTGGAAAAAGCGTGTTATCGATCAAATCGCACAGACAGTTGACGGTGAGCATGTGCATTTCCTGAATTCGCGCGCTGCGATGCGACGGAATGCGGATTTCGACGTCCTGCTGCCCTAACAGGCCAGCCAGTTCACCGCCGTCATAACCGGTTAACGCCACGATAGTCATATCGCGGGTGACCGCCGCTTCCACGGCTTTCACGATGTCCCGGCTGTTGCCGCGCGTAGAAATCGCCAGCAGCACGTCGCCGGCGTGTCCCAACGCTCGCACCTGCTTAGCATAGATTTCGTCATGCAGGCGATCGTTGGCAATTGCGGTTAAGACCACATTATCGGTATTTAGTGCAATGGCGGGTAAACCAGGACGCTCTGTTTCAAAACGGTTAATCATACTGGCAGCAAAATGCTGTGCGTTGGCGGCGGAAGTGCCATTACCACAACAGAGGATTTTGTTGCCGTTCAGCAGCGACTGAACGAGCGTCATCGCCGCACGGGAGATGGCGTCCGGGAGTGCTTCCGCTGCTGCAATTTGGGTTTGAATGCTTTCGGTGAAGCAGGCTTTGATTCTGTCGAGCACGGGATCCCTTAATTCGTTTACGCTATTCGCCAAAGGCGTTTTTTAGCCATTGG
This sequence comes from Klebsiella michiganensis, assembly GCF_015139575.1. Classification (GTDB taxonomy): domain Bacteria; phylum Pseudomonadota; class Gammaproteobacteria; order Enterobacterales; family Enterobacteriaceae; genus Klebsiella; species Klebsiella michiganensis. Next base: position 621,674 of record NZ_AP022547.1, read on the forward strand.
ATGTCGTTTCCGGTGAAGGCTACCACATCGAAACGGCAATCCACAGTCTCAAAGCTCCCATTCTGTCGGCAGAGCCACAGACGCGCGGCTTTGAGCAGTCTTTGTTGCTTTTGCGGCGTCACGCTGGAGGCGGCATCGCCGTAGTTTGCGCTGCGACGATAGCGTACTTCGACAAAGACGGTGACGCTGCCGTCGCGCATGATGAGGTCTATCTCGCCGCCGCGCTCGCGGACGTTGGCGGCGATAAAACGCAGACCCTGGCTCTCCAGCCAGCGGCGCGCCTGGGTTTCCCAGGCATCGCCGGTCTGTTTACTTAGTTGGCCGCGACGATTTGCCCACCCTGGTATTTGAGCCATGACAGTTTCCTGTTGATCACGCAATCCTGCGTGGCCGTGAGATCGCCGGTATTGCCGTTCAGCTCAAAGCCGGGAACCTGGCGCATCTGCGAGAAATGGTTGGCAAGGGACCAGGCGTCGGCGCCCATGGCGTACAGGCGCGCCAGCGAGTAGTCGTTACGAACGGCGGCCAGCGCCTGCTGCTGCAGGGCAGGGTTACTTCCCGCCAGCATCGGGATCTCGCTATATTGCAGACCTTCCATCTCCAGACGGAAGTCCGGTCCGGAAGTCCCCTGGGCGCTGCGGGAGCTGGCGTAGAGCGTCACGCCGCTCTGGCTGCCGTTACGCAGGGCGATCATCGGTTTGATGTAAGCGATTTGTTCCGGCGTGGCCAGGATATACGCGGCGTCGACGCCGCCGGTGCTGCTGACCGGCACATCGCTCGGGCTACCCAGGGCGCTGTCCTGCGCTGACGGCAGGGTTGAGACCGGCGTACCGCTTAGCGAAATACCGCTGTTGACGCTGCCGCGCAGCTCGGCGGTGGAGCCCAGGCGCTGTTGCAGGACGGTACCGCCCCCCAGCTTCAGCCACTCGTTGGCGAAGGCGGTAACCACCCGATCGCCCAGGGCGCCGCGAGGCACCAGCAGCAGCGGAGTCTGTTTGCCCTGATCGTGAATGTGATGCGCCGCGTCGCGGGCTTCATCTTCCGGCGAGAGGGCGAAATAGCAGATATTGGCCCGGCTTTCGACTTTTTCCGGCTGATTGAGCGCCAGCACGTTCAGCGAGGTATTGCTCTTGATGACATCTTCGACATTATCTTTCAGCAGCGGACCGACGACGATGGTCGCGCCATCCTGCTGCACCTGGGCCAGCAGCTGGCTCATTGGCTGAGCGGTGGTGTCGTAGATTTTCAGTTCTGCGGAAGGGTTGGCTGGCGTTGCGGCGACGGCCTGAGCCTGCGGCGCTTCCGCCGGCTGGCTGGTGGCCTCCGGCGTCGGGGCTTGTACTGCCGCCGGCGCGGTGACCGGCGCCGCGGTTTGCGCCTGGTCGGCCGCTGGGGCCTGTACCGGGGTCTGAGCGTTATTGGTGGTCGTCAGATCGGTGACCTCCGCCTGCGATGGGCTGACTACGGCGCTTTCGGCAACGTTCGCCGCCTGGGCGACCTGGGCGGGTACTGCGCTTCCTGCAACGGCAGGCGCGCCGTTCTTCGCCGCTTCAAAGCCCTGCTGGATCGTGCGGCCAAAAATCGCCGCCTGGCCGTTTAACGGCAGCAGCAGGGCGATTTTATTGGTCGATGCGGCCTGGTAGTTCTGCATATTCACTAACTGCGTCGGCAGCATTTTCGCCCCCGGGTTTTGCGGGTAGCGAGTCTGCCAGTCTTTCACTCCCGCCTTGAGCATCGTCGGATCGCTGCGGTTATCAAACCACATGCGCTGCAGATCCAGCCAGCCCTGCAGGACGTTCTCATCGGCGTTAATGACCAGCGCGTTGGCCTGATCTTTGGTCATGGCGGTGAGCGCTTTCCAGGTCGCGTCGATGTTTTTCTGCTTTTGCGCAGGCAGGCTTAACAGCGACTGTTGGGCAATCAGGGCCCGCAACAGGTTCAGCGAAGGTTGACCCTGGCTGGCGTCAATTTGCGCCTGCCAGTAGCGGGGCAGCTGGTTCTCCTCAAGGCTTGCCGGGTCGAGCTTGCTGAGCAGCGTCTGCGCGCCCTGGAAATCGTTCTGCGCCAGCTTCACTTCCACCGCCAGCAGCGACCTTTCGCGGCTTTGCGCACCGTTGAGATTAGACGGTAGCTGGTTGAACAGGTCGATCGCCTGCGGTTTCTTACCTTCCTTCAGCAGTGCACGAATGGCGAGTAATTGCCAGTTGGTCTTGCTATCATTCGTGCTTTGCTGCATCTGTTGCAGATAGTAACTGGAGTCTGCCTGGGCCGTACCCTGCAAATACGCCGTACTTTGATCCGGAGTATGGGTACCGCAGCCGGCAAAGATCAGCGCGGCCAGCAGTACGGGCAGACAACGCACGGGTTTAGAACGAAGAAATGTTGACGGTACCATATGTGTCCAGTGATATTTTTTTGGCTCAATGCTCAATATTAATTCGGCAATACGGACGAGACAATGAAACAACACGAATCAGCAGATAATTCTCAGGGACAGCTCTATATTGTGCCCACTCCGATAGGGAATCTGTCTGATATCACGCAACGCGCGCTGGAAGTGTTGCAAGCCGTTGATTTAGTTGCAGCGGAAGATACCCGCCATACCGGTTTGCTGCTGCAGCATTTTGCTATCAACGCCCGTTTATTCGCGCTTCATGACCACAACGAGCAGCAAAAGGCGGAAACGCTGGTCGCGAAGCTTAAAGCGGGGCAAAACATCGCGCTGGTTTCCGACGCCGGAACGCCGCTGATTAACGATCCCGGCTATCATCTGGTGCGCACCTGCCGTGAAGCTAATATTCGCGTGGTGCCTCTGCCCGGCCCCTGTGCGGCGATTGCGGCGCTGAGCGCGGCGGGTCTGCCTTCGGATCGCTTCTGCTATGAAGGCTTTTTGCCTGCCAAATCCAAAGGGCGTCGTGACACGCTGAAGGCGCTGGAAGAAGAGCCGCGGACGATTATTTTTTATGAGTCGACCCACCGCCTGCTGGAAAGCCTGGAAGATATCTGCACGGTATTGGGCGAGTCTCGCTACGTGGTGCTGGCGCGGGAGCTGACCAAAACCTGGGAATCGATTCACGGAGCGCCGATCGGCGAGCTGCTGGCATGGGTGAAAGAGGACGAAAATCGCCGTAAAGGCGAGATGGTGCTGATCGTAGAAGGTTTTAAAGCGCAGGAAGAGGCGCTGCCGGCGGTAGCGCTGCGTACGCTGGCCCTGCTGCAGGCTGAGCTGCCGCTGAAAAAAGCCGCCGCGCTGGCTGCGGAAATCCACGGCGTGAAGAAAAACGCCCTGTATAAGTATGCCCTGGAGCAGCAGGGAGACTAATCTCATGAGTCATTACCAGCCGCCGTTTAGCATTACTCCTGCCATTCTCAATCTGGTTGTTGAGATTGGTGAGCTGTTAGGGCACTGGTCAGCTCAAACGGGACGAGCCTCCCCCCTTCTGCGAAAAGAGAATCGTATTCGTACGATTCAGGCGTCGCTGGCGATAGAGCATAACAGCCTGAGTACCGATCAGGTCACTGCGCTAGTGGAGGGTAAACGTGTTCTTGCGCCAGCAAAAGATATTCAGGAAGTGAGAAACGCTCTTCTGGCATATGAAAAAATGCCTACATGGAAAAGCCACCGGTTAACCGATCTTTTGACCGCCCACCGGACGCTGATGATAGGGCTGGTTGATAACCCTGGCCAGCTGCGTGACGGAGATGTCGGGATCTTCCGGGATACCCGACTGGTTCATATGGCTCCCCCCGCCTCTCAGGTCGAGCGTTTGATAAACGAGTTGCTGCTATGGCTGAAAGTCACTGACATTCATCCGCTTATCGCTGGAGCTGTCTTCCACTACGAATTTGAGTTTATCCATCCATTTGCCGATGGTAATGGCCGAATGGGACGCCTGTGGCAAACCTTAATTCTTAGCCAATGGCGCGCGGAGCTTGCCTGGCTACCAGTTGAAACGTTGATGCATTATCAGCAGGAGCGCTATTACCAGGTTTTAGGGATGTGTGATAGCCAGAGTGACAGCACGCCGTTTATTGAATTTATGCTGGAAAATATGGTTATCGCGTTGAAAGATGGCATGGGGCAAACAGCTTCTCTGTCGGAAGAAATGTCGGAAGAAATGTCGGAAGAAAAAGTGGAAATGCTGGCGGCCGTTGAGGAACGGATCCTCAAGCTTTTGTCTAAAGAACCCACGCGCACCGCGAAAGACATGGCTCAGGAAATAGATGTTTCTGCCAGAACCGTTGAGCGGTATCTGAAGACGCTGCAGCAAAAGGGAAGATTACAGCGGACCGGCGCAAAAAAAAGGGGAGCCTGGCGCATTCTTTAGCGGGTTATCAGCGTACAAAACGTGATGGTCAATAGGGCAGATGTCACCGCATCTGCCTTATTTTCTATACGATGTGTAACTCAATCCCGGTACTTTTTAATGCCTTCCGATGTTCTTCATTTATTTCGCTGTCGGTAATCACGCAGTTTATTTTCTCCATCGGTAGAACCTGATTGAACCCGCGGCGATTGAATTTGCTGGCGTCCAGCACGGCAATTACTTTATGTGCCGCGGCGGCCATGACGCCGCTGATGGAGTAACCTTCGTTGAAGGTGGTGATGCCGTTGGTGGTATCGATGCCGTCTGCGCCGACGAACATCAGATCGGCGCTGATGCCCTGGAGTGAACGTTCGGCGATGGTGCCGTGCATGGAGTGTGTTTTGTGGCGTACGGTGCCGCCGCAGACCACCAGGGTGATATCTTTGTTTTCGGATAGCGTGAACGCCGCGGGCAGGCTGTTGGTAATCACCGTAATATTGGTCATACGTACCAGCGCCTCGGCAATCAGTAGGGTAGTGCTGCCGCTATCCAGGATCACCGTCATGCCTTCGCTAATCATCGCCGCCGCGGCCTGGGCTATCCGTTTTTTCGGATCGCTGGCCAACTGATAACGATCTTCAAGTACCACTTCCAGATTATCTCCTTCGGTCAAATTGCTGCCGGGCCTTGCGGCACCGCCGTGAAAGCGGGTGAGTAATCCTTTTTCTTCCAGCAAACGGAGATCGGCCCGGATCGTCACTTCGGAGATGCCAAAGAGATTCGAAAGGTCCAGCACCAATACGCTACCCTGCGTATTGACCATTTCGACAATTTTGTTCCTTCGCTCGAATGAGTTCATATTAATTTGCCTGATAATTAACTGATCTTAGTGTAATCGAAGGGTAATGAAAGTTGAACGATAATTTTCGAAAGGTTATGTGAGCCAGCTCTGATTGCTGGCTCAGTTGGTCAGGAGAGTTTAAGCAGGATTTTCCCCTGCATCGGCGCACCGTTGAGCGCCTGGACTTCGCGGGCAAAGCTTTCGGCATCGCCGATGTGGGTGATAAGCGGGGCAAGCTGAATGCGTTTTTCCGTCAGCAGGCGAACCGCCGTTTGCCACTCTTTTCCCGGCCACGGGCCCGAGTAGTTCATCCAGCTGCCGACAATAGTCAGCTCTTTTCGAAGAATCTGGCCAAAGGTGGCGAAAGGCAGCGTTAAGTCATGGTGCAAGGTACCCACCAGCGCCAGCTGCGCGCGCGGTCCGGCGACCTCAATGCCCAGCGCCACGGTTTGCGGCGTACCGGCGGTTTCCAGCACCAGCTGGTCGAACTGAATCTCTTCCAGCGCCGTTTGAATCTGTTTGCCGCTCATCTCCTTGCTGTTAAAGACGTGCGTTGCGCCGAGCGTTTTTGCCAGCGCCAGCTTCTGCGGGTTGATATCGATTGCCGTAATGCTTTTGGCGCCCAGTTCGCGGGCGCACTGCAACGCCAGCAAACCAATTGTGCCTGCGCCAATAATAATGACGTTTTTCCCTTCGCAGCCCTGAGCCAGATGGAAGGCGTGCAGGCCGACGGTCATCGGTTCAATAAACGCGCCGTCATCAATCGGCATCTGGTCCGGCAGACGGAACAGGTTGGCGCGTTTGACCACCACGTACTGCGCATTTCCGCCTTCGCTGCGCGAACCGACAAACTGGTACTGTTTGCAGAGAGAGAAGTATTCGCGCTGGCACTGGGGGCAGTTAAAACAGGGGAGCAGAGGCACGCAGGCTACCGCGTCGCCCGGCTGCAGGTCGGTCACCGCTGAGCCGTAAGATTCAACATAGCCGCTGAACTCATGACCCAGGGTGATGGGATAGTAGTGGGCGCCTTTGGCGAAGATGCGCGGAATATCAGAACCGCACAATCCGGAGCTGACGACTTTGACCAGGACATCGTTTTCCGTTTGTAGAGTCGGTATCGGGCGTTCTTCAACGCGCACTGTCCCCTCAGCATGGATAACCACTGATTGCATAATATTCTCCAGAAATGTCCGGGGGAGCGAATGCTCCCCCTTGAGATTAAGAAACGCTCGGGCTTTGCTGCGCGGCGGTTGCTTTCTCTGCGGCGGCGAAGCTGCGCGCCCGACGCCACGTCAACAGCACGCCGGCAACATAGATGACGCCGATAACCACAAAACCCACCACGTTTTGCCAGGTGAAGAGCTGAATGAGCAGCCAGGTAACCGGTGAACCGCCCTGGTCCATAGAGGCCACAAGGCCGCCTGTCTTCAGAGCCCCGGCGTTAGCCGCCAGCTGGGTATGCAGGCCGATGGTCTGCGTGGCAATCCATAGCGTTATCCCCATCAGGATGATCCCGGAAATCAGCGTGCGGAACAGGTTCCCCTGGTGTACCGCCACCGCCATGGCGACGAAGAATCCAATGGTCGCGAGATCGCCGAACGGCAGGACCTGGTTGCCCGGCACCACAACCGCGATCAGAATAGTTAGCGGAATAAAGATCAGGCTGGCCGATACGACCGAGGTATGACCAAGCAGTAGCGCCGGATCGAGGCCAATCAGGAAATCCTGGCCGCCAAACTTCGCCTGCAGACGTTTACGCGCCTGTTTGGCAATCGGGTTCAGGCCATCCATGATGGGTTTGATGACGCGCGGCATCAGCAGCATTACGGCCGCGGTTTTCACCGCCAGTTGGAGGATGCCCTTCAGGTCGTAGCCCGCCAGCGCGCCGATGACCAGACCCATTACAAAACCGACGGTGACCGGTTCGCCAAACGGACCGAAGCGTTTCTGGATGTCGTCAGCGCTGAAGTGGATGCGGTTCAGGCCGGGAATTTTTTCGATAATCGTATCGACCAGCACCGCTATCGGCCCTAAATACGCCGAGCTACCGTGCGGAATAGCAATACCATCGAGGCCGAAAAAGTCGCGGGTATCCTTCGCAAACCAGTCGCCGAGCTTGTAGACGAAAGCCGCATGCACCACTACGCCAAGAATCCCAATCCAGTAAGAACCGGTCGCGATATGCAGCATTGCGCCGGTAAAGGTCATATGCCAGATGTTCCAGATGTCGACGTTCACGACGCGAGTCATTCGGGTGACCAGCATGAAGATGTTGACCGCGATGGCGATGGGAATCGCCACCAGCGCGATTTGCGATGCCCAGGTCATCGGCGACGACCCCGGCCAGCCAATATCAATCACGTGCAGGTTAATCTGGAAATGCTCCGCCATCGCTTTCGCCGCCGGGCCGATAGAGTCGAGCATCAGGCCGATGACCAGGCCGATACCGACGAAACCAATCCCGATATGCAGGCCTGATTTAAAACAGTCCCCGAGCTTCATCCCCAGTATTTTGGAGAAGATGATGATCACGATCGGCAGCATCACCGTTGGACCAAGGTCGAGGATATAACGCATGATTTCGCTAAACATGGGCGTTACTCCGTCAGGATGTTCAGGATTTTTTGCTGCAGTTCTTCAATGCCTACGCCAGAAATGAAAGGCATACCGTGAACCACCGGAATGTCGCCAAATGTTCTGTCAACCCGGGCGGTGGTGCAGATGAGGTGCGCGCCGTCCATATAGGTTTCGATTTCATTCACCCGGCACTGCACCAGCTCCAGCTCGATGCTGTGGTCCGCGCACAGATCTTTGATCTCTTCTGCGGCCATGGTCGAGGTGGCGACAGCGCCGCCACAGGCGACGATTACTTTACGTTTCATAGGGTACCCCTTTTATTATCAGTCTGTTATAAAGCCTGAGCGCTGGGCTCTGTCTCAAGGATAGAGTGCCGAAACAGCTCGGGCAGCTGCTCCTGTGAGGCAGCCAGCAATGCTTCAAGCGTATTCGGGTTCTGTAGCTCACTAAATAACCGGCGCAGCAGCTGTAGCTGTGCAGTCGGATTTTCTACAATCAGCGCGATGATTAACGAAACGTCGATTTCGCCGTCGTCGTCAGCACGCTGAAAAGGGACCGGGTTGTCCGGGCGAATCAGGTAGATAGCCGGAGACTTCGCATGTACTGCTTCGCAGTGGGGAATCGCGACCGCGTGCTGCTCCAGCGCAATGCCGGTGGGGAAAGTTGCTTCTCGTTCGAGCAGCGCCAGTGGATAGCTGTCGTGCACAACGCCGCGCGCCAGCATCTCTTCGCCAATGTGCTCCAGCGCCTGCCGGCTGGAACTAAAATGAATGCCGGTACGAACAAACAATTGACTCATAAATCCTCTTTACTTCAGGCGATTTCGGATGAACAGCCGTAACGGTAGGCACGCAGCACATCCTGAATTTTGTCGAGGATGAGGTCGTGCGGCACGGCGGCGAGTTCGTTTAACGACAGTCGTTCAAACTGCACGGGCATATACTGGCTGATAAGGCCCAGCGGCAGCTTAGTTTCGGTCAGGTTTGCAATTAACTTTTCCACGCTCTGGCGAATACGCGGATGCGGCCAGTAGTAGCGAATGCGATCGGACAGGCTGAAGTGGATATCCACCATTGCCTGGCTCCAGGTCGGGCGGTAGTACTTCTTCCAGTAGCCCGGCTCGTTAAGCATTACTTCATCAATCACTTCCATCACGCGGCTGCGGGATTCCGGAGCGACCAGCTCATTTTCCATTTGCGCGAGGGCAAAAATGGCTTCGCGCAGCGCGAAGGTTAGCGCCGGGCCAACTTTCAGGATGGCGTAATGGTCGCGCACCAGCGCCCGATATGCCTGACGAGACTGGTAATCAGTCGAGTGCGCTTCATAGACCATCGGCGTGCCTTCGATCCACGCGGAGAGCGCTTTGGCGGCCTCCGGCTGGTAATGAATAATTTGCGTATGGTCGAACTCAACGCCGGGCTGCACCACGATAGCAATGACGCGTTCCAGCGCTGCGTTAAGACCCAGCTTGCGGAAGGCGGCTTCATGGGTTTCCAGCGTTGCCGCCGCATCCTGGGCGCGGGTCACGTGGACGCTGCCGATGGTGCTGGCTTCGCCGCCGGGAACCGGAACTTCGGTGCCGATGACGTAGGTCAGATGGCGTTTCTGCGCGTCGGTTGCCGTCTCTTCCGCGGCCTGGCACAGGCGAGCGGCACGTTCGGCGACGACGGCCGGGTCCAGCGGTACCGGATCGTCAGTGCAGGACATTGAGGCATCGAGATGGATTTTGCTGAAGCCCGCGGCGACGTAGGCTTTAATCAGATCGACCGATTTTTCCATCGCTTCGGCGGCGGGTTCGCCCTGCCAGCAGTTCGGCCCGAGATGATCGCCGCCAAGGATGATGCGCTCTGACGGGAAACCGACTTCGCGGGCAATTTTATTCACGAAATCACGGAAGTCCGCAGGCTGCATTCCGGTGTAGCCGCCAAACTGGTTAACCTGATTAGAGGTTGCTTCGATAAGAACCTTGTTGTTGGTATGCAGATCGAAACGTAACGCGGCTTCGATAACCAGCGGATGCGCGGAACAAACTGAGCAGATGCCGATGTGTTCGCCAGCTTTGTGGCGGGAAATAATATCTTTCATTTAAAACCTCCGTTTTCTTTCGAATATATTCGTTATGTTTTGTTTTGCCCGCAAACTCCTTTGTTTTGATTTGTGATCAATCTCGAAAAAAAGAAAGATAAAACGTAATGTTACGAAAGTTAAAGATAAAAAAACGCTCTGGCGATGACGGCAGAGCGTTTTTAATTTCTTGAAATTTAACTAAATATTCGTGAAATCCAGCTCCGTTTAGGCTTTTCTGCTGGCTGAACGACCTGCTGCGGTTGAGCGGCAATTTCGCCTAATCCGGCATTAAAGGCCGTACCGATAGCCTCCAGCGCCTGATGGGCATCTTCCCCGCTGGCCATAAAGTGCAGCCGATGTCCCTGTTTTGCGCCGAGAGAAACCACCCGCATCAGATTTTTGGCGTCAACAATAGCGGAACGGGTGTCGAGATTTTCCACCCGAATTTGCGATCGCCACTGCTTCACCGCTTTCACCAGTACAGCGCTTGGCCGCGCGTGCAGTCCGTGGGGATTGCGCAGGGTAAAAGTCGCCTCTTCATCGAACGCCGGGGGCGGTTCAATCTCTTCCCCTTCGGCCGGGAAGATATTGCCGGCCAGAATCTCCAGCACCGCCTGCGGACTCTCAGCGCGCGATAGCGCTGCAGGTACGCGTTCGTCGCTCAGGGCGTGGGTAAGCTGGCGAAGAATATCAAGGTGTTCGTTGTTCTGCGCGGCGATCCCCACAATCAGATAAGCCGCTTGTTCTTCTCCCCAATCCACCCCCTGCGGGCAGGCCAGTACTTTGACACCGGTTTTCAGTACCGCATCGCGGCTCTGCGGCGTGCCGTGAGGAATGGCAATACCGTTGCCAAGGTACGTGCTGATTTGCCCTTCGCGTTCGCGCATGCCGTTCAGATAAGCGGGCGTGGTATGCCCGGCTTCGGTTAATCTGCCAACGACGCGTTGCAGCGCTTCATCTTTCGTTTTGATCGCGCGATCGAAATGGATATCTGCGCAAGTCAGTTGCATAAATAGCTCCTTATTTAATGGCACCGGCAAGCGTCGCTGCTTCCTGGGTCCGTTTTTGCCATAGCCTCCAGCATCCCAGCATGACCGCGCCGCAGGCGGAACCGGCGAGAATACACAGCACCCACATTAGCGGTTTACTTACCAGCGGCAGGATAAGGAAGCCGCCGTGCGGAGCAGGAACCTGGATTTGCAGGCTATAGCTGAGAACCGCAGAGATGGAAGAGGCGATCATCATCATGGGGATGACGCGTAAAGGATCTTTCGCGGCGAACGGAATAGCGCCTTCAGTAATATGGGTGCAGCCGAGGATATAGTTGACCATCCCGGCGGCGCGCTCTTCTTCACTGAAGCCTTTTGGGAAGAAGGTTGTCGCCAGCGCGATAACCAGCGGCGGCGTAATGCAGGCGGCGGAAACCCCGGCCATAAAGAAGTAGTTCCCCTGGCCAAGCAGCAGCGTACCGGTGACGTAGGCGGCTTTATTCACCGGACCGCCGAAGTCGAAGGAGCACATCGCGCCTACCACAATACCCAGCAGAATCGGGTTTGCTTCCTGTAATGAACTCAGCCAGTTCATCATTGCGTTGTTGATGGCGGCGACAGGTTGACCCAGCAGCACCATCATCACGCCTATTACCAGCACGCCAACGAGCGGCATAATGAAGATCGATTTCAGCCCTTCATACTGACGCGGCAGGCCGTTGAGCATATTGCGGATCAGCAACATAAAATAACCGGCGGCGAAACCAGCGATAATCCCGCCGAGAAAGCCTGCGCCGGTCGCGTTGGCCAGTAAGCCGCCGACGAAGCCCGCAACCATACCGGGGCGGCCGGAAATAGACCAGGCGATATAAGCGGTAAAAATCGGCACCATGATTGAGAAGGCCTGCTGGCCTACTTTCATCAGCGTCGCGGCAATAACGTTATACTGCGGCGAGTTCGGATCGGCTGAGTAGATACCCCACAGGAAGGAGATGGCAATTAAAATCCCCCCGGAGACCACAAACGGCAGCATGTTGGATACGCCGCTCATCAGGTGCTTATAAACCTGGCGTCCGAAAGACTCTTGCGCGTATTTCTCCGGTGACTCCGGCGAGGAAGAAATACCCTGACGGCGCGACGCCTGGCCGCCGATCACTTTATTAATTAAATCGACCGGATGATGAATGGCTTCTTTAACCGGAACCTCAATGACCGGCAGACCATTAAATCGCTCGGCGTTAACGTCTTTATCGGCGGCAATAATTACACCATAAATATCTTCTAAATCCGCCGGGGTAATGGCGTTTTCAACGCCGGAAGCTCCGTTGGTTTCCACTTTAATGTCGACATTTAATTTCTTCGCTGCGGTTTTTAAGGCTTCTTCAGCCATAAAAGTATGCGCAATACCCGTAGGGCAGCCGGTAACTGCAATAATTTTTTTCATAATCGGACCTTTATAATTGAACGACCTGAATTTGCTGTAATAATTCTTCTGTGCGTTGTAAATTTCCTAATCCGGCGGAACCGGCGACGTCGGCGCCGGTCGCGCTGGCTAGTGCCAGGGCGTGAGCGACATCGTCTTCGTTAATCCATTTACTGAGAAAGGCGCCCAGCGCGGCGTCGCCGGCGCAGGCGGAGCTGACCAGGTCAATTTTCGGTGCGGAGCAAAACCACACGCTTGCGCCATCGGAAAAGTAAAGGCCCTCCGCGCCCATCGTCAGCAGCACGTTGCGAGCGCCCAACTGATGCAGGGTACGCATAGCTTCGCGTACCTGCTGATGGTTGCTGACGTCGAGACCAAATATTTCCCGCAGCTCGTCATCGTTGGGTTTGATCAACAATGGCCGTAATTCCAGCAGCTGGCGCAGAACCGGATGGCTGATATCGAGGATAACCTCGCAGCCTTTCTGCTGACATAATTCAATGATCTCGCTATAGAACCGGCTTTCAATTCCCGGCGGCAGGCTGCCGCTGATCGCTAAATAATCCCCGGAGGTGACGCATTGCAGATGATGAATAACCTGCTGTTTACACTCGTCATCAATTTTTGCACCGGGGTTAACGAGCTTATATTCCTCTGCGCCGTCATTTATAAAAATATTAATTCGGGTTGGCTCAGATACCCATGTCGGCGTCACTTTAATTTTTTTCTGACGTAACTCTTCCACGATATAACGGCCAGTGAAACCACCGAAAATACCCATAATGTGAGTGGGTTGCTGATAGTGATTTAATATCAGCGAAACGTTCACTCCTTTGCCATTCGGGCAATATTCGGTGTGCCGGGTTCGGTTCACTGCCGACGGCTTCAGCGGATCGCAAAAGATATTCATATCGATTGCCGTATTGAGTGTCAGGGTATGGATCACGACATTGCTCCTTCGATCCGAAAATTACAGTTGTCCTTCACAGCCACAAACGTGAATGACTTTGCGTACGATATCCTTCATCGCCGCTTTGGCCGGTTTCATGTAATGACGCGGATCGTTAGCGTCCGGATTTTCCTCGAAGTACTGCTTCAGGGCATCGGAGAACGCGATTTTCAGCTCGGTAGCGACGTTGACTTTGCACACGCCCAGAGAGATTGCCCGGCGGATATCGCTATCGGCCAGCCCGGATGCGCCATGAAGAACCAGAGGGACGTCAACGCGATCGCGAATGGCGGCGAGGCGCTCAAAATCGAGTTTGGGTTCTGCGGCGTACATGCCGTGCGCCGTACCGATAGCCACCGCCAGCGAGTCGATGCCGGTGCGGGTGACAAATTCGCGCGCCTGTTCCGGGTTGGTATACAGCGCATCTTTTGCATCGACCACCAAATCATCCTCCACGCCGCCCAGACGGCCGAGTTCGGCTTCAACGCTGGCATCATAGCGATGGCTCAGTTCAACCACGCTCTTGACTAACGCGACGTTTTCTTCAAAAGGCGAGTGTGAACCATCGATCATGACCGAGCGGATACCGGCCTGCACTTTATGCGTGATATCGGTCAGATCTTCATGGTGATCGAGGTGGACCGCTAAGGGAAGATCCCAGTATTTAGCCAGATCGCGAGCGATCGCCACCACGTTCCCGGTTCCTGCATAGCTATAAGTTCCCGGGGTGCCGGCAAGGATCAGCGGAGAACGCAGTTCGGCGGCGGTTTCTACCACCACCTGCATCGTTTCCAGGTTGTGGATATTAAAGGCGGGAACGGCATAGCCGTGGCGCTGAGCTTTCAACAGCATGTTTTTACTCGAAATAATGTACATTCGTTCTCCTTTGCTTTCATGTTGTAAGTGCTTTTGTGTTTTGAATCTTCATTTTGAAAGTAATGTAGCGATCGTCTCGACGTATTGTTGTGATCAATCGCACACAACAGTGATGTAATTTTAAAAATGAAAGTTATATAGTCTTGTTTGTTTTCTTTTTTAAAAGTATCTTAAATGACGATGTTTTATGTAACTTACTGAATTAAATGTTTTTAAATCGATGTGAAACAGGTATGGAAGGCCTTGCGTTTGACAATGCAGCGGGGAAATTTAAAAATGAAAGTTATTCTGGGAGAAAATAAGAAGGCACAACACTGTGGCAAAACCGTCTACAAGTCTGCTGAAAAGGCGCCTGGACATCGCGGAGATCGTGCGCAAGAACGGAGAGATCAAAGTCGACGACCTGGCTGAAATGCTGGCTGTTTCAGGGGTAACGATCCGTAACGACCTGAACTACCTTGAACAGCAGGGCTACCTGAAGCGCTCGTTTGGCGGCGCAATCTATACTTCCCAGGCCGGCGCTCCGGTCGCCCTGGCTCAGGAAGCCCCGGTTGCCACGGACAAAGCGCTGGAGACCGAAATGGCGCGCCAGATCGCCGCACAGATCGAAGATAGCGAAACGCTGTTCCTGGGGCAGGGATCAATCTTACGCAAAGTGATCCCTTTCCTTGCCGGTTATGACGAGCTCTGCCTGCTATTAAACGACCTGGCGCATGTGCCGCTGGCGCAGGAGTTCCTGAATGGAGAAACCGTGCTGCTCGGCGGTGTGTTGGGGAGTAGCGGCAAAATAGTCGAAGGCGATCTGGCGCTGAGCGCGCTGGGTCATTATCGTCCCTCGCGAGCGCTGATCGCTGTCGACCACATTGCTGAAGATGGCACCTTAAGCGTCAGACAGGAAGCCAGCGCCCGCCTGCTGAGCGAAGCGGTGGCGCAAAGTGAGAGGGCGATTGCGGTCGTCGCGCATCGTCCGGTCTATGGCGACAAGCGCTACCCGATTGGCGATTTGCAGCAAATTAGCGGCATCGTGACGCCGCAGATTGTCGCCGCGGAGTATCATGCCCGCCTTCTCGCCGCTGGCCTGACTAACAGCTATACCAATAACGAGTGCCTGACATGGCTCAACCCTGCTTTGCAAAAGGCAAAGTAAAGGAGCGATGATGAATGTGACCATTTGCACCATCGGCGAACTACTGGTGGAGTTTCTGGCAAAAGAAGAGAACCAGGGCTTTTCGCGCCCGGGAGAGTTTTGGGGGCCATATCCCAGCGGCGCGCCGGCAATTTTCGCCGATCAGGTGGCAAAGCTGGGGTTAGGGTCGGTGCTTTTTAGCTGCGTTGGCAACGATGCGTTTGGTGAAATGAATATCGCGCGGCTGGAAAGCGACGGCGTGAATATTAATGGCATCGCCATACTGCAAAAGGCGACCACCGGCAGCGCTTTTGTGAGCTACCGCAGCCAGGCGCAGCGCGATTTTATTTTTAACATGCCAAACAGCGCCTGCGGTCTGCTAACCGCGGACCATATTGACGATACTCTGCTTAGCCAGTGCAACCATTTTCACATTATGGGCTCTTCGCTGTTTTCGTTTCGCATGATCGACGCGATGCGTAAAGCGATTGAAAATATCAAAGCGCGCAACGGCACGGTTTCGTTCGATCCGAATATCCGTAAAGAGATGCTGAATATCCCTGAAATGTCGCAGGCCTTTGAGTATATCCTTGATTACACCGATATCTTTTTGCCCAGCGATGGCGAACTGGATTACTTTGGCCTCAACCCGGGGCGCGATGAACAGGTGCTGGTGGATAAGCTTTTAAAGCGCGGCGTTAAGCACGTGGTGATTAAACGCGGCCCGCGCGGAGCGAGCTATTTCAGCGCCCGGGAAACGCATCATGTTGCCGGTTTTCATGTCCCGGTCGTGGACCCAACGGGAGCTGGCGACTGCTTCGGCGCGACCTTTGTCAGCCTGTTCCTGTCCGGCGCATCGCCGCATGAGGCACTGAGATGGGCCAACGCCAGCGGCTCTCTGGCGATTTCCCGCCGTGGCCCGATGGAGGGAACGTCCACGAAGGCGCAGATAGAGGACTTTCTTAACGCGCATCAATAGCAGAGGTATCCCGCCCGAAGCATCACGAGCGGGATAATGTGCTTTAATCCATCACGTCACCGGCGCCGGGTTAAACACCGCCAGCTGATTGTGCAATCCCCACTGATCCGAGAAGGTCTTCTTGCGGCCGCTGGCGACATCAAGAATAAATTCAAACAACTTCAGCCCTACCTCTTCGATGGTTTCTTCTCCGGTGGCGATGGTTCCCGCGTTGATATCCATTAAGTCATACCAGCGGTTTGCCAGCTCGGTACGCGTCGCCATTTTTATGACCGGCACGGCGACCAGGCCGTACGGCGTACCGCGACCGGTAGTAAAGACCTGTACCGTGATCCCGGAAGCCACCTGCTGAGTACCGCAGACAAAGTCGCTCGCCGGCGTCGCGGCGTAAATCAGCCCGCGTTTGGTCGGGCGCTGCCCCGGAGAGAGCACTTCGGCAATCGCGCTCTTCCCGGATTTAGCGATAGAGCCCAGCGCTTTCTCGACGACGTTCGCCAGGCCGCCTTTCTTGTTGCCCGGGGAGGGGTTAGCGCTGCGGTCGGTTTTGCCCATATCGAGATAGTTATCGTACCAGGCCATCTCCTCCAGCAGGCGTTTTCCGACTTCTTCGTTGATGGCGCGCGGCGTCAGCAAATGGATCGCATCGCGCACTTCGGTGACTTCCGAGAACATAACGGTCGCCCCGCAGCGCACCAGCAGATCGGATGCGTAGCCCACCGCCGGGTTGGCGGTGACGCCAGAAAACGCATCGCTGCCGCCGCACTGCATACCGACAACCAGCTCGGAGGCCGGGCAGGTTTCGCGCTGGCGCTGGTTCAGCTTCTCCAGGTGGCGCTCGGCGACCTGCAGAATGTCATCTACCATTGATTTAAAACCGACGTGCTTCTCATCCTGCAGGCTGACGATGCTGGCGCTATCCACGGGGATGCTTTTCACATCGTCGGTGCCTTCCAGCAGGCGCTCCGGCTGCAGTTTTTCGCAGCCAAGGCCAATCACCATCACTTCGCCGCCGAAGTTTGGATTGAGCGCCAGGTTATGAATGGTGCGGATCGGGACGACCGCCGCTGGGGCGTTAATCGCCACGCCGCAGCCATACAGGTGGTTCAGACCCACAACGCCATCGACGTTGGGATACTTCGGCAGCAGATCGCGTTCGATAATTTTCACCACATAATCGACGACGCCCGCCACGCAGTGCACGCTGGTGCTAATGCCGAGCAGGTTTTTAGTGCCCACGCTACCGTCGGCGTTGCGATAGCCTTCGAAGGTATAGCCTTCCAGCGGCGGCAGCGGCGCCGGGACTTTGGTCGCCAGCGGTAGGGTATGCAGCGGCGGCGCTTTCGGTAGTTCGACCAGCGATTCGTCAATCCAGCTGCCCTGCGGAATATCGCGTACCGCATAGCCAATCACTTCGCCATAGCGGATGATTTCACCGTGGACGGGAATATCGACCAGCGCGACTTTATGGCCTTGCGGGATATGTTCAACGAGCGTGAGCCCGTCAGGGAAACGCGTTCCGGCCTTTAAACCTCGATCGTTAACAATAATCGCCACGTTATCCGTTTCGTCTACTTTTATATAAAACGCCGTTGGCGATTCTTGTCTAATTTCAATATCAGCCATTGTCCAGTATTCTCCAGCAAGGTGCGAATAATAAAATAAAACGTTTATACCCATCATATTTCAAGCTGCATGTGCGTTGGCTTTCCTCGCTCACCCCAGTCACTTACTTTAGTAAGCTCCTGGGGATTCCCTGCGCTGCCGCCGTCATGCAACTCGAAATATTTAGGGTATATTCAATTTCTGATGTGCAAATTTATGAAATAGAGAATGTCAGGTGTTTGAATCTGAAAATGTGATCTAAATCACCCATTGCTGCGCGGGCGAATACGTTAAAGAGGGAAATCGCTGGAACTGTGGAACAGCGCCCACTGATTATTGCATTTGCACAACAATAACGATAATTAAACGCCATTTACAGGTTATATGCACAGTGTTTAACGCTCGCAAGCTGATTATACTGAGTCATGCTTGCAATGCGCCGGATAAGTAAATCGATACCTCCTGATATTGATTTCTGAATAATGAAGAATCACGCCAAAATAAATAATGGAAGGTGTGTTGTACCTGAGGAATATTAGATGAGTCTGGATGCAACGATAGAACAGAAAAGGGAAGTGCCAACTCGATATTTAATTCTGTTGATCATTTTCATTGTTACCGCCGTTAACTATGCCGACCGGGCGACGCTCTCGATCGCCGGTACAGAGGTGGCGAAAGAGCTGCAGCTGAGCGCGGTCTCGATGGGCTATATTTTCTCCGCTTTCGGCTGGGCCTACCTGCTGATGCAGATCCCCGGCGGCTGGCTGCTCGATAAATTTGGCTCGAAGAAAGTCTACTCTTACAGCCTGTTCTTCTGGTCGCTGTTTACCTTCCTGCAAGGCTTTGTGGATATGTTTCCACTGGCGTGGGCGGGTATCTCAATGTTTTTTATGCGCTTTATGCTGGGTTTCTCTGAAGCGCCATCTTTCCCGGCAAACGCCCGTATCGTCGCGGCGTGGTTTCCGACGAAAGAGCGCGGGACCGCATCGGCGATCTTTAACTCCGCGCAGTATTTCTCCCTGGCGCTGTTCTCGCCGCTGCTGGGCTGGCTGACCTTCGCCTGGGGTTGGGAGCATGTCTTCACCGTCATGGGCGTGATTGGCTTTGTGCTGACCGGCCTGTGGGTAAAACTGATCCATAACCCCACCGACCATCCGCGCATGACGCAGGAGGAGCTTAAGTTTATCTCCGAGAACGGCGCCGTCGTTGATATGGACCATAAAAAGCCCGGCAGCGCGGCGACCAGCGGACCTAAACTGCACTATATCAAGCAGCTGTTGACCAACCGCATGATGCTGGGCGTGTTCTTCGGCCAATATTTTATCAATACCATCACCTGGTTCTTCCTCACCTGGTTCCCGATTTATCTGGTGCAGGAAAAGGGCATGTCGATTCTGAAAGTGGGTCTGGTCGCATCGATTCCGGCGCTGTGCGGTTTTGCCGGCGGCGTGCTGGGTGGGGTGTTCTCCGACTATCTGATTAAACGCGGTTTTTCCATCACCGTGGCGCGTAAGCTGCCGATCGTCCTCGGAATGCTGCTGGCTTCCACCATCATTCTGTGTAACTACACCGATAACACCGCGCTGGTGGTGACCCTGATGGCGCTGGCTTTCTTCGGTAAAGGGTTCGGCGCGCTGGGCTGGCCGGTGATTTCCGATACCGCGCCGAAAGAGATTGTCGGCCTGTGCGGCGGCGTCTTTAACGTATTTGGTAACGTCGCTTCCATCGTAACCCCGCTGGTTATCGGTTACCTGGTGAGCGAGCTGCACTCATTCAACGCAGCGCTGGTCTTCGTCGGATGCTCAGCCCTGATGGCGATGGTTTGCTATCTGTTTGTGGTCGGCGACATCAAACGCATGGAACTGCAGAAATAATTAACGGTTAAGTGACAAGGTATAAACGATGAACAACGATATCTTCCCGAACAAATTTAAGGCGGCCCTGGCGGCGCATCAGGTTCAGATCGGCTGCTGGTCCGCGCTGGCGAGCCCGATTAGCACCGAAGTTTTAGGTCTGGCAGGTTTCGACTGGCTGGTACTGGACGGCGAACATGCGCCGAACGACATCTCAACCTTTATCCCGCAGCTGATGGCGCTGAAAGGCAGCGCCAGCGCGCCGGTCGTTCGCGTACCGACCAACGAGCCGGTGATTATTAAGCGTCTGCTGGATATCGGTTTTTATAACTTCCTGATTCCGTTTGTCGAAACGGAAGAGCAGGCGGTTAACGCCGTCGCCTCAACCCGCTATCCGCCAGAAGGCATTCGCGGTGTATCCGTCTCGCACCGCGCCAATATGTTTGGCACCGTGCCGGATTACTTCGCGCAGTCGAACAACAACATCACCATTCTCGTGCAAATTGAGAGCCAGCAGGGCGTGGATAACGTTGATGCGATAGCCGCCACGCCGGGCGTTGACGGTATTTTTGTCGGCCCAAGCGATCTGGCCGCTGCGCTGGGCCATCTGGGCAATGCTTCCCATCCGGAAGTGCAGAAAGCTATTCAGCACATTTTTGCCAGCGCGAAAAAGCACGGTAAGCCGAGCGGCATTCTGGCGCCGGTTGAAGCCGACGCGCGCCGCTATCTGGAATGGGGCGCGACCTTTGTTGCCGTCGGCAGCGACCTGGGCGTTTTCCGTTCTGCCACGCAGAAGCTGGCTGACTCCTTTAAGAAATAACCACCACCGAAACTAGAGAGATAAAGACATGACAATGAAAGTTGGTTTTATTGGCCTCGGTATCATGGGTAAACCAATGAGTAAAAACCTCCTCAAGGCAGGTTACTCGTTGGTGGTTGCTGACCGTAACCCGGAAGCGATTGCCGAAGTGATTGCCGCAGGCGCAGAAACCGCCGCGTCAGCGAAAGCGATTGCCGAGCAGTGCGATGTGATCATCACCATGCTGCCGAACTCCCCGCACGTGAAAGAGGTGGCGTTGGGTGAAGGCGGCATTATTGAAGGCGCGAAGCCGGGCACCGTGCTGATCGATATGAGCTCCATCGCGCCGCTGGCGAGCCGCGAAATCAGCGAAGCGCTGAAAGCGAAAGGCGTCGATATGCTGGATGCGCCGGTCAGCGGCGGCGAACCGAAGGCCATCGACGGTACGCTGTCGGTGATGGTGGGCGGTGATAAAGCGATTTTCGACAAATATTACGATCTGCTGAAAGCGATGGCGGGTTCGGTGGTGCATACCGGCGAGATCGGCGCGGGCAACGTGACCAAGCTGGCCAACCAGGTGATCGTGGCGCTGAACATTGCGGCGATGTCCGAAGCGCTGACGTTGGCGACCAAAGCGGGCGTGAACCCGGATCTGGTATATCAGGCCATCCGCGGCGGGCTGGCCGGAAGCACCGTACTGGATGCCAAAGCGCCAATGGTGATGGACCGCAACTTCAAGCCGGGTTTCCGTATCGATCTGCATATCAAAGATCTGGCGAATGCGCTGGACACTTCTCACGGCGTGGGCGCCCAGCTGCCGCTGACCGCCGCGGTGATGGAGATGATGCAGGCGCTGCGCGCCGACGGTCTGGGTACCGCCGACCACAGCGCGCTTGCATGCTACTACGAAAAACTGGCGAAAGTGGAAGTCACTCGCTAACAAGAAGGGCGCGGATGCGCGCCCTGTAATTCTTGCCTCGCGCGGCACTGTCAGGCTACATAACTATGAAAATCGTAATCGCCCCAGACTCTTATAAAGAAAGCCTCTCGGCCACCGAGGTTGCTCAGGCTATAGAAAAAGGTTTTCGGGAAATTTTCCCCGATGCGCTCTACGTGAAGGTTCCTCTCGCCGATGGCGGAGAAGGTACCGTTGAGGCGATGATTGCCGCGACGCAGGGAACCGAAATGAGCGCCTGCGTGACGGGGCCGCTGGGTGTTCCGGTTAATGCCTGCTGGGGGCTTTCCGGAGACGGCAAAACCGCGTTTATCGAAATGGCTGCGGCCAGCGGGCTGGGGCTGGTTCCGCCCGCTCAGCGTAACCCGCTATTGACGACGTCGCGCGGTACCGGCGAGCTGATTTTGCAGGCGCTGGATCATGGGGCGAAAAATATCATCATTGGCATTGGCGGCAGCGCCACCAATGACGGCGGCGCGGGAATGGTTCAGGCGCTGGGCGCGCGTCTCTGCGATGCCAATGGCGCGGAGATTGGCAACGGCGGCGGTAGTCTGTGTAGCCTCAATTCGATAGATCTCTCCGGTCTTGACGCGCGACTGCATGATTGCGCTATTCGGGTCGCCTGCGATGTCACCAATCCGCTGACTGGTGATACTGGCGCATCAAGGATATTTGGTCCGCAGAAAGGGGCTACCGAAGCGATGATCCGCGAGCTGGACAGCAACCTGGCGCACTATGCGGACGTTATTAAGGCCGATCTGCATGTCGATGTGAAGCAGGTTGCCGGCGCGGGCGCGGCGGGTGGTATGGGCGCAGCGCTGATGGCGTTCCTGAACGCTGAATTACGCAGCGGGATTGAAATCGTAACCCAGGCGCTGAATCTGGAAGAGCATATCCTCGATTGTTCGCTGGTGGTGACCGGTGAAGGCAGGCTGGATAGCCAGAGTATTAACGGTAAAGTGCCGGTTGGCGTAGCGAACGTGGCGAAAAAGTATCATAAGCCGGTAATTGGCATTGCCGGTAGTCTGACCCGGGACGTCGGCGTGGTTCACCAGTATGGGATTGATGCGGTGTTTAGCGTGCTGACCAGCGTAACGACGCTCGAAGAGGCGTTTCGCGGCGCGGCGGACAATATTTATCATGCGTCGCGTAATATTGCGGCGACATTGCAGGTTGGGATGGCGACAGAAGGATGACAACCGTCGGTAAACCCTCTATACTTCGCGCCGAAGCTGACCAGACAGTCGCCGCTTCGTCGTCGTCCTCTTCGGGGGAGACGGGCGGAGGGGAGGAAAGTCCGGGCTCCATAGGGCAGGGTGCCAGGTAACGCCTGGGGGGCGCAAGCCCACGACCAGTGCAACAGAGAGCAAACCGCCGATGGCCCACGTAAGTGGGATCAGGTAAGGGTGAAAGGGTGCGGTAAGAGCGCACCGCGCGTCTGGTAACAGTTCGCGGCACGGTAAACTCCACCCGGAGCAAGGCCAAATAGGGGTTCATAAGGTACGGCCCGTACTGAACCCGGGTAGGCTGCTTGAGCCAGTGAGCGATTGCTGGCCTAGATGAATGACTGTCCACGACAGAACCCGGCTTAACGGTCAGCTTCCTCATTCAAAGAAAACCCTCGTCAGAAATGGCGGGGGTTTTTGTTTTCGGCTAAAGGTTGAAACAGAGGGCAGATGAATGACTGTCCACGACGCTATACCCCACAAGAAAGCGGCTTAACGGTCAGCTTCAACTTTCTACAAAACCCCTGCCAGCGATGGCGGGGGTTTTTGCTTCATACGGCAGGTTGAAATACAGGACAGATGAATGACTGTCCACGACGCTATACCCCAAAAGAAAGCGGCTTAACGGTCAGCTTCAACTACTTCTAAAGCAATACGTTGGCATGTCTCAGACCTTTAAAGGTGAAAATGCGACGCAAACTGTGATACAGACGAGGCATACCAACGGCTGTTCCATCCCTAATACCCTCAAGTGCGACAACCGCTATTGCCTTTATTTCAGACTCCCGTCAGGCGTTTTTTTCGTGTGTCTCTGGGCTGCGATTCAGCGAGTAGAGCAAGATTTATATCTTCCCACTCTTTATGATCATTTCTTTTATAAAAGCGTCCAGGATGGAGCCAGCCCAACTTTTGGACATAGTGCAGAAAATGAAGAAATTAGAACAAAAAGACATTGATGATTATTTACCGCCTTTATCATTTCAGCGGCCTGGGTGTTAAACGTAGACGAGGTCGATGATTTCATGAAGGAGTGTCTGACAGTCACTGCTTCCTTCGGTATATCCGGCAACGTAACCCGGAACAGACAAACACGGCGAACGGGCAGGCACAGCAAAAGCTTTGATACTTCACAAAGCGAATGAAAAAACAGGAGGTATTCATTATATGAATTTTTTTAAAACATAGTTTCACTTTAAGGGGGAAACAACTTTCTGCTTGTGGTTGTTATTTGTACAATGAGTGTTGGACAAGATAAATTCACAGTAAGTAGAGGGATTTATGAAGCAATACACCAACGAACTCACGCCATCCGTACTCGCATCATTCAATCATCCATTCAGCGCAGAGCAACTGGCAAACGCAGACGAAGAGCAACGCCAGATTTTCAAATCCCATATTGAAGAAATGAAAGATCGTTCTTTAATGGCAATTTGGCGTTTTGCTACGACTGGAGCGCTCACCCGAAACGGTGGAAAGATTGAGAAAGCCAGCGCCAACGACACTTTTATTCTTGAGGATGGGAGCGAGGTTACTCGGGCAATGGTTGGGGATGACGTTGTTTATCCTGACGGAACACGCGCGAAAATCATCAACGGATCGGGGTCAGTCAATACCAACGGCAACGGCGTTTCTTATGCTCTCGTAGGAAGCCAGCTTGATAACGGTGATGTGATTGTTAGCACCCCACAAGATTATGCTCTCCTCTGCCAGTTAGACAACAGCCCAGCAATGCCAGCCGATTTTCTCGCTCCAGCGGCGCTCTAAAAAAAGGAGTCCAGAAAATGTCTACAGGCTTTTGGGTTGTGAAAGGCGATAAAACAACATGCGGGGGATCGGTACTGACCGGACACCCGAAAGGGAAGCAGATTGGCCCGAATCTAAACAGACAGGCAACAGTGGGCTGCCAGGTATCCTGCGGTAAACACCCAGGTATTTACAGCGTGGCAGGTGGATATCCTGGAGAGTATATTCATGGTCAATTAGCCGCCAGTACGCTCTACAGCCGCTCTACCTGTCCGTGTAAGTCATTTTTCATCGCCACCCATACTTTTATGCGACACGGCCCTTATCAGGCACCAGTGCGGGCAACATCCACACCAGCGGCCGCGAAAGCCACACCTGATTCAGTACAAGAACCAGAGCAGCACGCCCAAGTAGCGAAGAAGCAAAACAGTTTTGCTGACACCTGCAAGCCAGAAGATAACCAACTTCTGAACGGCGTTTACATCTGGACTGAAACCACCGACGCAGGACATGCTTATGTTTCTGTACACGAGAATAACTCGATCTATGTTTACACATACGGGCGCTTTGGTCGGAAAGGCCCGGCCACATTAACAGGTGATGGGATTCTTAACTTCCTGACTGGCGATGATGCACGCCTTTACTATCGTGAAGAACTGTACAAATACCAAGCGAGAGTTTTTCAGATCGACGATGTTACTACGGAGGAAACCCGCAGAATTTTTGAATCTCTATGGAACTCCGGTAAAACACCCGTTTTCACGGAGGCGATGGGAGACCGTACTAAGCGGCGCGGAAAGGTGATAGACGTTTACGATTTAACCGGCAGCAACTGCACAACTCACACGGTACAAGTGATCAGAGAAGCAGGGACTAAAATCTTTGACACCAGTTACACATCGACAACAACGCAGCTTCGTATCGACAATGAAGAAGATTTCACTATCCCTGTATCTTTACAGCGTTACTTGACGGAAAAGAGCGGCGATCTGTCTTCAATGAACGTTATGGAAGTCACCAGCTCATTCAGAGAACAGTATCCGAACATCGAACAATTCAAGCCTAACTCTGAAAGCCTCACAGGACGAGTGGAGGAAGGGCTTGCTAACAGTGCGTCAACGGTTGGATCATCTTCGGGCTATTCTGGGGGCACGATTGGCGGCATTTTAGGTGGTTCGTATGACATTGACGAATAGAGCAAAGGCTATCCTTCGATGGGGAGGTATTGCTTTAGTATTCGCAATCTACTCTATTGCCTTGATGATACCAGTGCTTGATTTTGGACTAACCCGGAAATACAACGGCCCCCCTTCAACAGGTCAGATGGAAGCTCGTTTATGTGAAGCGATCATAGATGACTTATCGCGTTCAGTGGATAGCCTCTTAATCACTGCATTTGTCGGTAGCGCCATTTGTCTTTTTTTAGTCTTGCTTATCTTCAAGAAAGTGAGATGACCGTCAAAGGCTGGAGAGATCCAGCCTTTCCCCTTTTCCCTGTTTTTAGACAATACAAGTCTAATACACGTTGGTGGTAAGACAACGCACTGGAGTGCCCCCCGAGCCAGTGTCATTGCCTCACTTCTGAACAGAAAGAGATTTAAGGAGATCTGCCAGCTATACAAAGAGAAGTTCGGCAGCCTTCCCGATGCCGTATTATTGTTCGAGAACGTTAACTCACTTTACTTCAAGGGCGCATACGGCATAAAAACGCAGTTTATATTTATGCCGCTATTGTGGAATAAAAGCTCAATACTGACCAAAAATGATGATAAAGATTTCATCCGGGGATTACCGAAACGGATTATCAGGCCATTTTATGTAGAGGCACTTCTTGGTCTGGTTAGTATAGTATTTTTTGTAATTGCAGGGATTTTGATGCTGGCGATAAAACACGGTTGGGTGTGAAAGACACGTACCTGGCGGGCTTTACCCTGCCATACAAAGTGAGATACGGTCTGCGACACAATCCCCAGCGCCGCAGATACCTGACGTATGGTTGAACGAAGCCGGCTGAGCGGTCCGTTTCAACTTATTAGACAACCCCTGCCAGCAATAGCGGGGCTTTTGCTTTGGGTTGTAGCAACGGCGCGGGTGTAGTCGATCAGGAAAGGCGTCAGCCGCCACCTGACAAGAAAGCGGCACAATGGGGGAAACAGATTTGCCATCAACCGCATTATGACTCATACGGTTATGCGTCCTTCTTGCTTAATTAATATATTTAAAATAAATGACTTCAATTGTAGTATTCATGTTTGTTATGTATTTCCTGATTTAACTACATTTATGCGAACTATTTTTTACATTTCGTCATCGGCTTATGAAAAATAATAGCCAGCCACATCGGTGATAATTAATCAGGATAAAACAAAAAATGAAATTAATGACTCGCATTGCAGTGACAACCGTCCTCGCTACGGGCTTCTCAATGGCGGCACAGGCTGCGGATGTTAACGCTGCGCCAGTCCCTGCGCAGGATCCGATTGTCCAACACTTAAAACTGACCCAGGATCAGGTAACGAAAATTAAAAGCCTGCACCAGCAGCTGGAAAAAAACGTTCAGCAGATCTCCCAGAAAGATATTAAAGACGGCGTATTATTTGATGTGATTGATTCCGGAAAATGGAATGAAAAAGCGGTCAAAGATCAGCTGGCGGCGTTTAGTAAAGTCGAACAGCAGGTCCGCTATTATCGCGTGAAGTACTATTTTGATGTGAATCAGGTCCTGACGCCAGAACAGCGTAAGCAGGTCCAAAAAGATTTAGCTCAGGCGCTGAGTGAGTAAATCTATCGGCCCCGGCCGGGGCCGATATTGACGTCAGGCGACGCTTTCTTCTTCCTGGAGCCGTATCTCCGCTTCTGCGACGATCGCCTCCAGTTCGCTCAACATCTCTTCATAACCAAAGCTAACCGTTGTTATGGTTTCTGGCTGCGGCTGCGACGCTGCCAGCACCGCTTTTTTTGTTTTCTTCTTGCCCACTGACACACTCCCTTACTGCCGTTGTTACACAGGTAAATCTATCAGCAAAGCGCGCAGCGGCGTATCGGCAACGAGGGTAATGTTAGCTTCGTCACGAATAAACGCGCCATCACCGCAGGTCAAAGCCTGTTTCTCTTCTTCCTGCACTCGCGCATGTACCGTGCCGTGAATCGACTGCAGGTAGGCGCGTGGGCCGTGGAGCTGCACGTTAAGCTGCTCGCCTTTCGCCAGATTGATATGGTGGATCCATACCTGCTGGCGCAGCTGGAGACTGTTCTGGCTGCCGTCCGGCGAAGCCAGCAGCTGCTGCGCTCCCTCGGCGATAGCGATTTTTTGCACCAGCGGGTTTTCATGCTGCGGGCAGGCGTCCAGCCACAGCTGGATTCGCGTCAGCGAGCTCTCTTTGCTCAGGTTGTGCTCGCTGTAGCTCACGCCGGGCTGGGTGGATATCAGCAGCGCTTCGCCAGCTTTAGCCTGGATATGGTTGCCATCGCTGTCGCGGTATTCCGCTTCACCTTCCAGTATCAGGTTCAGAATGTCGACTTTCGGATAGGTACGCGGCTGGAACGACGCGCCGGGCGCCAGGACTTCCTGGTTGAGCACGCGCAGCGACGCGTAACCTAGCAATTTCGGGTCGAAGTAGTGGCCAAAGGAAAAGGTGTAGCGGGCCTGCAGCCAGCCGAAGTCGGCTTGACCGCACTGTTTGGCTGTTCGGGTTGTAATCATCTTCTTGACCTCTCTTTACACTAAATCAATGGTAAAGGTATGGACGCTGTATTGTTAGCCAGATATTCTGCCCGGTATGTTCAAATTTCCTGAATGAGAGAACGATGGCTAAAGAGAGAGCATTAACGCTGGAAGCGTTACGCGTTATGGATGCGATTGACCGGCGCGGAAGCTTTGCGGCGGCGGCTGATGAGCTTGGTCGAGTGCCTTCAGCGCTCAGCTATACCATGCAAAAGCTGGAAGAAGAGCTGGATGTCGTTCTGTTTGACCGTTCAGGTCATCGAACAAAATTCACCAACGTTGGCCGAATGCTGCTCGAGCGCGGGCGCGTTCTGCTGGAAGCGGCGGATAAGCTGACAACCGATGCTGAAGCGCTATCGCGCGGCTGGGAAACGCACCTGACCATCGTCACCGAGGCGCTGGTACCCACCACCGACCTGTTTCCGCTAATTGAAAAGCTCGCGACCAAATCGAACACCCAGCTGTCGATTATTACCGAAGTGCTGGCCGGGGCATGGGAGCGCCTTGAGCAGGGGCGGGCGGATATTGTCGTTGCGCCGGATATGCATTTTCGTTCCTCCTCGGAAATTAACTCCCGTAAGCTCTACTCGGTTATGAGCGTCTACGTTGCCGCCCCCGACCATCCCATTCACCTCGAGCCTGAGCCGCTTTCTGAAGTCACGCGCGTGAAGTATCGCGGCGTGGCGGTGGCGGACACCGCCCGCGAACGTCCGGTGCTGACGGTGCAGCTGCTTGATAAACAGCCGCGGTTAACCGTGAGCTCGATCGAAGATAAACGCCAGGCGCTGCTGGCAGGGTTGGGCGTCGCCACGATGCCCTATCCGCTGGTTGAGCGGGATATTGCCGAAGGGCGCCTGCGGGTGGTCAGCCCGGAGTACAGCAACGAGATCGACATTATTATGGCCTGGCGCCGGGACAGCATGGGTGAGGCAAAATCATGGTGTCTGCGGGAAATCCCGAAGCTATTTATGGCAAGATAAAACAAAATGCGCCCCTTTTTGACGAGGGGCGCATGGTCAGTAAGAGGTCGGTTTCGGGTCCGGCCCGAAGCGGTTATTGCCGGGAGTGCCGTTCTGGCAATTGAAGACCAGGATCACCAGCCAGCCGATCACGGGGATCAGCAGTAATAACAGCCACCATGCCGAGCGGTCGGTGTCGTGCAATCGACGAAACTGCACCGCCCACCACGGTAAGAATATCAGCACGCCATAGATGGTCGTCAGAATGCCTTCCCCTCCGGCGCGCTGCCATCCGAGCATTTTATCAATAATGCTGAGTACGCCGGTCAGGATGATGTTGACCAGAATAAACATCCAGTACTCTTTGCGCCGGGCGCGGCCGCCAAATCCAATGTAGTTTTTTAATACTTTAAGATACCAGTCCATTTTTACGCCTCGATTAACCGTCAATCACTTGTTTTTAAAGCGATCGAAATAAGAATAGACGTGAATGAAATGGTGGTAAATATTTGTTTTGTGAATTATTGGGCGCGGTAAATGGCGCCCAACGGATTAGCGGAAGCGAAGATCGCGGCCGTGCGGTTCGTTAAGATCCTGCTGCGGGCCGACGGAGATAATCCCGGTTGGGTTGATCGTCTTATGGCTACGGTAGTAATGGTTGCGAATATGGGCAAAATCCACCGTTTCCGCGATGCCCGGCATCTGGTAGATATCGCGCAGGAAGCCATAAAGATTGAGATAATCGCTGATGCGGCGTTTGTCGCATTTAAAGTGGGTCACATACACCGGGTCGAAACGAACCAGGGTGGTCCACAGACGAATATCGGCCTCCGTCAGCTGGTTACCGGTCAGGAAGCGGTGTTGACCAAGGATTTGTTCCAGACGCTCCAGAGACGTAAATACCCCATCGACCGCTTCGTCATAGGCCTGCTGGCTGGTGGCGAATCCGGCTTTATAGACCCCGTTGTTGACGTTGTCATAGATCCAGCCGTTCAGCTCATCAATTTGCGCGCGCAGCTCAGGCGGGTAGTAATCTCTAGCGCGGGCACCCAGTCCGTCAAACGCGGTATTCAACATGCGGATGATTTCCGCCGACTCATTGCTGACGATGGTTTGCTGCTTTTTGTCCCACAACACGGGCACCGTGACGCGCCCGCTGTAGTGGGGATCGGCATGCAGATAAAGCTGATAAAGAAATTCGTGCTGGTAGAGGGTATCGCCCGTCGCTGCCGGGAAGCTATCGTCGAAAGTCCAGCCGTTCTCGAACATCAGGGGGTTGACCACGGAGACGGAAATAAACGGCTCCAGTCCTTTCAGGCTGCGCAGGATCAGGGTGCGATGCGCCCATGGGCAGGCCAGAGAAACGTACAGATGGTAACGGTCTTTTTCCGCAGCGAACCCGGCTTCGCCGCTTGGGCCCGGCGCGCCGTCGGCGGTTAGCCAGTTGCGAAAGGCGGACACAGAACGCTTAAATCGCCCTCCGGTGGATTTGGTGTCATACCAGGTATCGTGCCAGACGCCGTCAACTAATTGTCCCATTATTTCCTCCTTCAGATAGCAAAAGCGAGGAGAAGTCCCCTCGCTTTTTTATTTACTAGTATAGTGCGCTTACCACTTTTTATTCAGGACGCGGTCAATACTAAAGGCGCCTGGACCGGTGATAGCCAGCAGCAGGAAGCCGCCTGCGATGCTCAGGTTTTTCATGAACATCAGCGAGTTCACGCCCTCAGCAAAGTTGCTGTGGAACAGAAACGCGGTCAGCACGGTGAAGCCTGCGGTGAACAGCGCGGTGGTGCGGGTCAGGAAACCGAACAGAATCGCCAGACCGCCGCCGAATTCAAGCAGGATAACCAGCGGCAGCATAAACCCAGGGACGCCCATGGCTTCCATATATTGTTGAGTACCCGCATAACCGGTGATTTTTCCCCAACCTGCGGTGATAAACAGAATGGGCATCAGAATGCGCGCTACCAGTACACCAACATCTTCTAATTTTTTCATTTCTTACTCCAGAAAACCCAAAGGGCGGCGATTTTGTTTTTTGGTGCAATCCTGCGTAGTTACGCGGGCTTGCTGTCGATGGAGAGGATATTAGCGAGGATGAGATGTGATTGTTAGCAAGGAAAACTGTAGATCTTCTTCAAAGTTTCTGAGTAATTATTGATAAAGGACATGAATGTAAGTGGGGCTGTAGCGGGTCGTACAGGCGGTGCTGCGCAAAATGACGGCAGACGCTGAAAGGCGAAAACGTTCTGCTGGTGAGCAAGAAGAGGGGGCAAACCTGACGGGGACTGTGAGAGAGAGGGATGCCGGGCGGCGGCTGGCGCCGGACCCGGTCATTACCCTTAGCGCGAGGTGGACTGACGCAGCAGATTGCGGGCCATCCGCCAGGTGCTCCAGATACCGAGGCTGCGCTTTGCCCAGCGCATCAAAAAGCGCGGATGGCGAACGGACCATATTGCCACGATGCCGCTGCCGACCATTGCCCATGAACGCAGATTGAGGAAGGTGTTCCAGCCGCGATCAATGGGCGCGGTCGCTTCAATCCAGTGGCGGTGGCTGGCGCTAAGGTCCAGCCGCTGCTGTTGGATCAGGCGCAGCAAAAGCGCTTTTTGTCGTTCGCGTTCCTGCCGTTCGCGGCTCATGGCTTATCGTCCTCCAGCAATGCGCGGTCGTTAGCCAGCTCCTGACGCGTGAAGCGCAGGAACGTTGAACGTCGGGCTTTGCGTAAGGTCCAGATACCGCCAATGAGCGCTGCCAGCAGCAGGATAGCGGTGGTGGCGATCATCACGTTGAGCCGATACTGCGCATCGACGGCCCAGATGACGAGCACCAGCATGCTCATCAGCCCGAACGCGGCAAACAGCAGCGTCAGCCCGAGCATCAGGAACAGCTGGAAGAGATTGGCTTTCTCCTCTTCCAGCTCCACGACGACCAGGCGCAGGCGCGTTTCCACCATCTCGACCAGCAAAGTGACTATTCGCTGTCCGATGCCGAAAACGCTTTGCCCAGGCCCTTGCGTGCTTTTAGAGTTCGCCATAATTAACGACGCGTCAGCAGGACACCCAGTACCAGCCCGACGGCAGCACCAATTCCCACGCCGGTCCAGGGGTTTTCACGGACGTATTCATCTGCATGCGCAGCGGTTTCTCGCGTTTGCTTCAGGAGAGCATCGCTGGTTTCACCCAGGCGAACACGGCTTTCCTTCAGCGCGCTTTCGGCTTTACTGCGCAGCTTACCAATCTCTTCTTTCGACTTATCCGTGGAGGAGTTCAGCACTTCTTCCAGGGTATCAGCCAGCGTCTTCAGTTCCGCACGCAGGTCTTCTGCAACGTTATCTTTAGCCATGTTTATCTCCTGTTAAAGTGGTCCATATTGGTCTTGCTTAATCGATTAGTACTCGCGAGACTGCAGCTCTTTCAGTTCCTGCTGCGCTTCATCAAGTTTACGTTGACGCTTGCTGATTTTGTCAGCATCGCCTTTCTGTTCGGCTTCGCGCAGGTCGTTCCGACGTTCGGTAATTTCTTCCTGCTGTTTGGCGATTTTTTTCTGGTGATCGGCTTTGAGCTGGCTGTCGCTGCAGTGCGCTTTTACTTCGCTCAGCGCCTTTTTCAGACCGTCAATACGGTGCTGGTTATGATGCTTTTCTGCGTAGCTGATCTCCCGCTGGATATCCTGCTCTTTTTCCTGGCAAGGGGAGATGGCAAAGGCGCTGGCGCTCAGTGATGACAGAACCAGGATCAAAGCGATGCGGTGTTTCATGGATACGACCTTCCATTGTGTGGGGGAATATCTCAGGATATCCCCTATCCAGTTGAGTAACGTGAGTCTGGTGACGCCCGCAAACTTAATGATAGTAAGTAAACCGGGAAATCACCAAACAGGGTGAATATATTCGGAATTTTCGTGGATTACCCGAATCTGTGCGGCGTATCGCGCAGGCGCGAAATCCAGGCGGTAGGCGAATCATCGTCTTCCACTAAAGCGATAATATAACCATGCGGTAGAGCGCGGCCCAAAACTTCTTTTGCCGCGGCGCCCTGAGCGCTGGAGTCAAACTTGATAAGCAAACCGTCATTCTGCGGCGTAATGCTTTTAAAACGGATACCGTTAGCATCGAGATGGTGCCAGACGGAAAAACCGTCCGGCATGCTGATACCCTGACTAACGGGACGAATAGCCAGCGTGGATTCCTGCTGTTGCACGGTGAGCCAGAGCCAGAACAGGCCGCACAGGAGTAGCGAACCGCCCAGCACCCAGCTTATCTGACGCAGAGAGGAGCGTGTCATCTCCATCGTTAGCCCCGGCTTCTGTATTTTTTCTTCCACAGGACAATCAGCGAACCTATCAGGCCAAACACCAGCAGCGCGACGGGCAGCAGCATCAGGCAGGACATCAGCTGATCTTCATACTTCAGGAATACCGGCGTTTTCCCCAGCAGGTATCCCAGCGAGGTCAGAATCAGAACCCACAGCAGCCCGCTCATCCAGTTAAAAAACTGGAAGCGTGCGCTGCTCAGGCCTGATAGCCCGGCGATGGTCGGCAGCAGCGTACGAACGAAAGCGATAAAGCGGCCAATCAGCAGTGCGGAAAGCCCGTGCTTATGGAACAGGTGATGCGCGCGCTGATGATAGTGCGAAGGGAGGTGCGATAGCCAGTTTTGTACGATTCGCGTATTGCCAAGCCATCGGCCCTGAATATAGCTCAGCCAGCAGCCGAGACTTGCCGCCGCGGTGAGCAGCAGCAGCGTTTCCGGAAAGCCCATCGCGCCTTTGGCTATCAGGACGCCGACCAGCACAAGCAGGCTATCGCCGGGCAAAAAGGCGGCGGGCAGCAAACCGTTCTCAAGGAACAAAATCATAAATAAGACAAAGTACAGCATGCCAATCATGGAGGGATTAGCGAGAGTTTCGTAATCCTGAGCCCACAAGGCGTTCAATAATTGGGTTAATAGTTCCATTCACGATTCCTGGTACATCGGTTAACGGCACGTCTGAACGCGGTATATGCACGGCGACATAGCTTTTTATTAGATTATGGTCGCTACTGCGCTCTGAACGGTTCCCTGTTTAAAAGTGAAGTAAGCCAAAGCTAACTCTCAGAACGACAAAATGCATCTAATTGTAACAAACCCGCTGACTTTACGTCATAGAAATTGCAGTTTGTTGCATTCTGATTTTGCTGATTGCGAAGGAGGGTGGCGAGTGTATTTACACAGGCTGACACTATATATGCTTTGCTTACCCTGAGGCTTTACGGGCAGCGGAGGAATCGCTGCCCTGCAGAAGGAGAACGTCTATTTTACGCCGTTGGCGGCCGTATCGAGATGAACCACGGGATTATCGGCAAACAGGTAGCGATCGGCATTGAATTCAAAGTCGTCGCTGGTTTCGTTGAACAACATCAGCTTGGTATTTTCCAGATGCTGCCACATCGCCAGCTTAGCCGCATGCGGATCTTTGCGAATCAGCGCTTTAAGAATTTGGTCATGATCGTCACACCAGTTATCGACGGTACGTGAATCGATATGGTCGTGCAGTTTTTTCCAGTACGGGTTATGCACGCGCTGGGTCCACATTTTTTCGACGATAGCGGCTAACGCCGTATTTTGCGTCGCCAGCGCGACCTGGACATGGAACTGAAGATCCCATTCGGAATCGCGGAAGCACTTCTCTTTACGCGCTTTTTCCTGGATTTCCATCAGCTTCATGATGTCCTGCTTGGTCACCTGAGTCGCCGCGAATTCGGCAATATTGCTTTCTATCAGCTGACGGGCCTGCAACAGCTCAAAAGGACCATAATTGGCAAATTCCAGCGATTCGTCGGCAATTTGCTGATGTTTTGGATGATTAGAGATGACGTGGATGCCGGAGCCTTTGCGGACCTCAACGTAGCCTTCAACTTCCAGCATAATGATGGCTTCGCGAACCACGGTACGACTTACGCTTTTTTCATCAGCGATAAACCGCTCTGCGGGTAGCTTATCGCCCACAAGGTAGACACCTTGTTCAATGCGCGTTTTAAGCTCAGCAGCAAGCTGCTGATACAGACGACGCGATTCAGTGATTTCCATATTCGCTCCCGGGAGATGGCGACAATATTGGATTTGTTATACCACTTTTACGCGCTTCTCACCATAAGAAGAGACGAAAAAGCCGCCTTAATCAAGGCGGCTTTCGGAGGGGATAACTCGCGTGCCTCTAGCTTTGCGTGGCGGGTTTACTCGTTTCCAGCGGTGTCGTGTCGTCATCCGCCGATTTATTTTTCAGCACGGTCCAGATAACCACGGCGCCCAGCACATCGAAAACCGCCAGCACGGCGAACAGCGGGCTAAAG
Source organism: Klebsiella michiganensis (assembly GCF_015139575.1). Lineage (GTDB taxonomy): Bacteria > Pseudomonadota > Gammaproteobacteria > Enterobacterales > Enterobacteriaceae > Klebsiella > Klebsiella michiganensis. Next base: position 657,005 of record NZ_AP022547.1, read on the forward strand.
CCGATAGTGTCCGCCAGCGCGCCAACCACCAGGGCAAACATCGTGCTCGCCAGCCAGGCGGCCATACCGGTCATGCCGTTCGCCGTCGCTACTTCGTTACGCCCAAACACGTCGGAAGAGAGGGTAATTAACGCACCGGACAGCGCCTGGTGAGCAAAGCCGCCGACGCACAGCAGGGCGATAGCGACAAACGGGCTGGTGAACAGACCGATCATCCCCGGGCCAATCATCAGCACCGCGCCCAGGGTGACGACCATTTTGCGCGAAACGATGAGGTTAACGCCAAACCAGCGCTGGAACAGCGGCGGCAGATAGCCCCCAACGATACAGCCAAGATCGGCAAACAGCATCGGCATCCACGCAAACATCGCGATCTCTTTCAGGTTAAAGCCGTAGACTTTAAACATGAACAGCGGGATCCAGGCGTTGAAGGTCCCCCACGCCGGTTCGGCAAGGAAACGCGGCAGGGCGATACCCCAGAACTGACGGTTGCGCAGAATCTGCCACGGCGACATTTTCTTGCCGTTGTTGGTCTGATGCTGAGATTCCTGGCCGCCGATAATGTAGTCGCGTTCTTCTTCAGTTAATTTTTTCTGATCGCGCGGGTGTTTGTAGAAAATCAGCCACGCCATCGCCCAGGCAAAGCTCAGAACGCCGGAGATAATAAACGCCATCTGCCAGCTGTGCATCACGATGGCCCAAACCACCAGCGGTGGGGCAATCATGGCGCCGATCGAGGAGCCGACGTTGAAGTAGCCAACGGCGATAGAACGCTCTTTTGCCGGGAACCATTCGGAGCTGGCTTTTAGGCCCGCAGGGATCATTGCCGCTTCGGCGGCACCCACCGCGCCGCGCGCCAGCGCCAGACCGCCCCAGCTTCCCGCCAGCGCCGTAGAGCCGCAGAACACTGCCCATGCGATAGCAAAGAAGGCATAGCCGATTTTAGTGCCTAAAACATCCAGCACGTAGCCGGCAACGGGTTGCATAACGGTATAGGCAGCGGAATAGGCCGCGATGATATAGGAATACTGTTGGGTGGAGATGTGTAACTCTTCCATCAGAGTCGGCGCAGCTGCCGCCACAGTGTTACGCGTCAGGTACCCCAGCACGGTACCTAACGTCACCAGTGCGATCATGTACCAACGTAACCCTTTAATTTTACGCATGTAAACCTCATCGTTTGTTATATATCCGCAGCGGGTGCGGCTATCTTCCAGCCCTGTAACTGAGGCGAAGAAGGTGAAACGGAGGGTTCAGGAGAGGAAACCTCGTATGGCCCGAACCTTGCCATTAACTGTTGTGTCTAATTCGGTGTCCATACCGGTAAATCCGACGTGATAGTTCGTCGGTAATGCATTCCGTCGGTTTATATGTTTCGACGGCAGCAAGATAACTTGTCATACAACTTCAAAAGTTGAGTGACGTCACAAAAGTGGGAAAGTTTGTGTGGGCATTCGTTCATGCGAAAAAGGCCAGAGCTGGCGCGCTCTGGCGGGGCGTTTACTCCTTTGATGGTACTTTTTTTGTCATCGTTTATTGATCTAACTCACGAAAAATACTTCGGCCTGTGGAAATTGGTGTGATAACTTTGTCAGCATTATAGTCAATCATCTGATGGGCTCCCCAGGGGGCGAAGAGGACACGAAAATGACACCGTTTATGACCGAAGATTTTCTGCTTGATACCGAGTTTTCCCGCCGCCTGTACCACGATTACGCGAAAGACCAGCCGATTTTTGACTATCACTGCCACCTGCCGCCGCAGCAGATCGCGGAGAATTATCGTTTCAAAAATCTGTATGACATCTGGCTGAAAGGCGATCACTATAAATGGCGCGCGATGCGTACTAACGGCGTAGCCGAGCGTTTGTGCACCGGCGATGCTTCCGATCGCGAGAAATTTGACGCCTGGGCGGCCACCGTACCGCATACCATCGGTAACCCGTTATACCACTGGACGCATCTTGAGCTGCGCCGTCCTTTTGGTATTACAGGTAAGGTTCTCTCTCCGGCGACGGCGGATGAAATCTGGAATCAGTGCAACGATCTGCTGGCGCAGGATAGCTTTTCCGCTCGCGGCATCATGCAGCAGATGAACGTGAAAATGGTCGGCACCACCGACGATCCGGTCGATTCGCTGGAACATCACGCCGCCGTCGCTAAAGACAGTTCATTCTCCGTGAAAGTACTGCCGAGCTGGCGCCCGGACAAAGCCTTCAACATCGAACAGGCCACCTTCAACGACTACATGGCGAAGCTGGGCGAAGTGTCTGACACCGACATTCGCCGCTTTGCCGACCTCCAGTCCGCGCTGACCAAACGTCTGGATCACTTCGCCGCTCACGGTTGTAAAGTTTCTGACCACGCGCTCGACGTGGTGCTGTTCGCCGAAGCCAACGAAAGCGAACTGGATAGCATCCTGGCGCGTCGTCTGGCGGGTGAAGCCCTCAGCGAGCATGAAGTCGCGCAGTTCAAAACGGCGGTACTGGTCTTCCTCGGCGCGGAATACGCCCGCCGCGGCTGGGTGCAGCAGTACCACATCGGCGCGCTGCGCAACAACAACCTGCGCCAGTTCAAACTGTTAGGGCCGGATGTAGGGTTTGACTCCATTAACGACCGCCCGATGGCGGAAGAGCTGTCCAAACTGCTCAGCAAACAGAACGAAGAAAACCTGCTGCCGAAAACGATCCTCTACTGCCTGAACCCGCGCGACAACGAAGTGCTGGGTACCATGATCGGCAACTTCCAGGGCGAAGGCATGCCGGGCAAGATGCAGTTCGGTTCCGGCTGGTGGTTCAACGATCAGAAAGACGGTATGGAACGTCAGATGACCCAGCTGGCGCAGCTTGGCCTGCTGAGCCGCTTTGTCGGGATGCTGACCGATAGCCGCAGCTTCCTCTCCTACACCCGTCATGAATACTTCCGCCGCATCCTGTGCCAGATGATTGGCCGCTGGGTTGAAGCGGGAGAAGCGCCGGCGGATATTCAGCTGCTGGGCGAGATGGTGAAAAACATTTGCTTTAACAATGCGCGTGACTACTTCGCCATTGAACTGAACTAAGACCAGAGGTCGGTTGATATGCAATACATTAAAATCCATTCGCACGATAACGTCGCGGTAGCGTTGGCGGATATGGCGGCAGGCACGGTAGTCACCATTGACGGCGATACTGTCACGTTGGCGCAGGATATTGCGCGCGGGCATAAGTTTACGCTGCGCGGCATTGCGAAGGGAGACAACGTCATTAAGTATGGTCTGCCGATAGGGCATGCGCTGGCGGATATTGCGCCGGGGGAACATATCCACTCCCATAATACGCGTACTAACTTAAGCGATCTCGACGCGTACAGCTATCAACCGGATCTGATCGAACCCGCCGCGCAGCCGGCGGATCGCGACATCCAGATTTATCGTCGCGCCAATGGTGAAGTCGGGGTGCGCAACGAGCTGTGGATCCTGCCGACCGTCGGCTGCGTTAACGCCATGGCGCGCCAGATGCAGAACCGTTTTCTGAAGGAAACCAACGACGCGGAAGGTATCGACGGCGTTCATCTCTTCAGCCATACCTACGGCTGCTCACAGCTCGGTGACGATCACATCAACACCCGTACCATGCTGCAAAATATGGTGCGCCACCCGAACGCCGGGGCGGTACTGGTGGTCGGCCTGGGCTGCGAAAACAATCAGGTTGATGCCTTCCGCGAAACGCTGGGCGAGTTCGACCCTGACCGCGTCCACTTTATGATCTGCCAGCACCAGGATGACGAAGTGGAAGCCGGGCTGGAGCATCTGCGCCAGCTATATGAAGTGATGCGCCACGACAAGCGCGAGCCGGGTAAGCTGAGCGAACTGAAGTTTGGTCTTGAGTGCGGCGGCTCTGACGGTTTGTCCGGCATCACCGCAAACCCGATGCTGGGCCGCTTCTCGGATTATCTGATTGCCAACGGCGGCACCACCGTGCTGACCGAAGTGCCGGAAATGTTCGGCGCCGAGCAGCTGCTGATGAGCCACTGTCGCGATGAAGAGACGTTTGGCAAGCTGGTGACGATGGTTAATGATTTCAAACAGTACTTTATCGCTCATGACCAGCCGATTTATGAGAATCCATCGCCGGGCAACAAAGCGGGCGGTATCACGACGCTGGAGGATAAGTCGCTGGGCTGCACGCAGAAAGCGGGCTCCAGCCAGGTGGTCGACGTCCTGCGCTATGGCGAGCGGCTAAAAGTGCACGGCCTGAACCTGCTGAGCGCCCCGGGCAACGATGCGGTTGCGACCAGCGCCCTGGCCGGCGCGGGCTGCCATATGGTGCTCTTCAGCACCGGTCGCGGCACGCCGTACGGCGGTTTTGTGCCAACGGTGAAAATTGCCACCAACAGCGAGCTGGCGGCAAAGAAAAAACACTGGATCGACTTCGATGCCGGTCAGCTGATTCACGGTAAAGCGATGCCGCAGCTGCTGGAGGAGTTTGTCGATACCATTGTGGCCTTTGCGAACGGTAAGCAGACCTGCAATGAGCGTAATGATTTCCGCGAGCTGGCGATATTCAAAAGCGGCGTCACCCTTTAATTACTCGTCATCTTTCACGCCACAGCTGCGGCGTGAAACCTTGTTGAGTAATAAAGGGAGTCGTTTCAAAAGCGGCGTTTCAGAGTATGATGCGCCGTTTTGTCTTATACCCTAAATAATTCGAGTTGCAGGAAGGCGGCAAGTGAGCGAATCCCCGGGAGCTTACTGAAGTAAGTGACCGGGGTGAACGAACGCAGCTAACGCACATGCAACTTGAAGTATGACGGGTATATAAGGACTTTTCATGACCGCATACTGGCTTGCCCAGGGCGTCGGCGTTATCGCCTTTCTGATCGGGATTACGACCTTTTTCAACCGCGATGAGCGTCGCTTTAAGCTACAGCTGGCCGTCTATAGCGCCACTATTGGCGTGCATTTCTTTTTGATGGGCGCCTGGCCGGCGGGAATGAGCGCCGAGCTGAATACCGTCCGCACCCTGATCTCCATGCGCACCCGCAGGCTGTGGGTGATGGCCCTGTTTATCGTGCTCACCCTGGTGCTGGGGCTGGCGAAGCTGCAGCACGCCATGGAGCTGCTGCCGATTATTGGCACCCTGGCCAGTACCTGGGCGCTCTTTCGCTGCTCGGGTCTAACCGTCCGCTGCGTCATGTGGTGTTCGACCGCCTGCTGGGTGATCCACAACTTTTGGCTGGGCTCGATCGGCGGCACCCTGATTGAAGGCAGCTTCCTGTTGATGAACGGTCTGAATATCATCCGATTCCGGCGGATGCAAAAGCGCGGTATCGATCCGTTTAAAGCGGAAAAGGCGGGGCAGAAAGAGAACCCCTCCGCGCGTTAGCGGAGGGGAGAGGTGAGATTAACTGCGCAGGGCGTTTTTCGCCAGCTGTTCGTCTTCAGCGATACAGGCGGCGGCGGTGAACAGCGCATCGGTCGAGGAGTTCAGCGCGGTTTCGCAGGAGTCCTGCAGAACGCCGATGATGAAGCCCACGGCGACCACCTGCATGGCGATATCGTTCGGGATACCAAACATATTACAGGCCAGCGGGATCAGCAGCAGCGACCCGCCCGCCACGCCGGAGGCGCCGCAGGCGCACAGCGAGGCGACCACGCTCAGCAGCAGCGCGGTCGGCAGATCGACCGGAACATTCAGCGTGTGTACGGCCGCCAGGGTCAGAACCGTGATGGTAATCGCCGCGCCGGCCATGTTAATGGTCGCGCCCAGCGGAATAGAGACCGAATAGGTATCGCGATCCAGATTCAGCTTTTCGCACAGCGCCATATTCACCGGAATGTTGGCGGCGGAGCTGCGGGTAAAGAAGGCGTATACGCCGCTTTCGCGCAGGCAGGTCATCACTAGCGGATACGGGTTGCGGCGGATTTTCCAGAACACCAGCAGCGGGTTAATCACCAGCGCCACCAGCAGCATACAGCCAACCAGCACCAGCAGCAGCTGGGCATAGCCCCACAGGGTTTCAAAACCGGTCGTCGCCAGCGTGGAAGCGACCAGGCCGAAGATACCCAGCGGCGCAAAGCGAATCACCACTTTAACGATAAAGGTAACCGCGTGGGACATGTCGTTAATCAGATTTTTGGTGGTTTCATTGCCGTGGCGCAGCGCGAATCCTAAACCGACGGCCCATACCAGAATCCCGATATAGTTGGCGTTCAGCAGCGCGTCAATGGGGTTAGAAACCATGCTCATCAGCAGCCCGCGCAGGACTTCGACAATACCCGACGGTGGGGTGATGCTCTCTGCCGCCGCGTTCAGGTGCAGCGTTGACGGAAAGAGGAAGCTGAACAGCACCGCGGTTAACGCGGCGGCAAAAGTCCCCAGCAGATAGAGGAACAGAATCGGGCGGATGCTGGTTTTCTGCCCCTGCTGATGGTTGGCGATAGAGGCCATGACCAGCATCAGTACCAGCACCGGCGCCACCGCTTTCAGCGCGCCGACGAACAGCGTACCCAGCAGTCCAACCGCCACGGCGGCCGGTTTTGAGACCGTCGCCAGCAGCACGCCGAGTACCAGACCAATTAAAATTTGTTTGACCAGACTGCCCTGAGCCAGTCGCCGTAGCAGGGTCGATCGGGGTGATGGGGTTGCCATAATTCATTCCTTCCAGTGATGTCGCTGTCCGTCCCGGCTACGTATTATTTGTAACGTTTATGTCCGGATGTAAATAGATGTTTGCCTGGTTGAGTATACGGAAAGAACGCTTCTGGGGAAGGGTAAAATGCTGTTTATCGCGCTGAGATCTTATTTTTTAACTATGTATTAACTATTTTGTGACATGAGTAAGAATAATGCGCGGCAAACGTTGCCGACCGGGTGAAACGGGTCTTCACCCGGCCGTTTACGTCTTACTGCAGCTGTTTTTTCCGATCGTTCTGCTTATTGACCCAGGCGTTGATAAGCAGCGTCAACGCCAGAATACCGCCGACCACGCCCAGCGAAATGCCGATGGGAATATGGTAAAAATCGACAATCAGCATCTTGATGCCGATAAACACCAGAATCACCGACAGGCCGTACTTCAGCATGGAGAAACGCTCCGCGACGCCCGCCAGCAGGAAATACATCGCACGCAGGCCGAGAATCGCGAACAGGTTTGAGGTCAGCACGATAAACGGATCGGTGGTCACGGCGAAGATGGCCGGAATGCTGTCGACGGCAAAGATAACGTCGCTTAGCTCGACCAGAATCAGCACCAGCAGCAGCGGCGTGGCGTAGATAACACCGTTTTTGCGGGTAAAGAAGCGTTCACCTTCGATTTTATCCGTCATGCGCAGATGATTGCGGATCCAGCGCACCAGCGGTTTATCGCCGATCCCGGAATCGTCCTCTTTCGCCAGCGCCATCTTCACGCCGGTAAACAGCAGAAATGCGCCGAAGACGTAGAGCAGCCATTCAAACTGAGAAATCAGCCAGCTGCCGGCGAAGATCATGATCGTACGCAGCACGATCGCGCCCAGTACGCCGTAAACCAGCACTCTGCGCTGTAGCGCAGGCGGAACGGCAAAGTAGCTGAACAGCATCAGCCAGACGAAGACGTTATCCACGGCCAGCGCTTTCTCGATCAGGTAGCCGGTGAGGAACGCCAGCGCTTGCGGGTCGGCCACGGCGCGACCTTCGGTCTGCACCAGATACCACCAGAAAGCGGCGTTAAACAGCAGCGAGAGGGTAACCCAGAGAATGGACCAGCCAGCGGCCTGCTTCATGGTCATGCTATGCGCACCACGCCGTCCCTGCAGCAGCAGATCGATAGCCAGCATGATGACCACGACCACTGCGAATCCGCCCCATAACAACGGTGTGCCGACAGTATTCATTACTATTTTCCTTACATAAAAACAAAACGGCTGACGTCGGAAGACGGCAGCCGCTGCGCTTTTATGCATAGACCTCGCCTTCCGGCAAGGTCTCACTTACAACAAGAATCTGTTGCCCGGCGACCGGATGCGGTTTTTCACGCATCGTAATGACGATCGGCCGGCAAGGAAGTTACTCCCCTTTGCGCGTAACAAAGTATTACAGGTTATAAATGGCGTCAATGGAGGCCGACGGACCATTTACACAGCTTTACGCTACCGGTTGACTATCCGCCGGGAAGACCACGCCGGTCTGGCGACGAATTTCGCTCAGCAGCTTCGCCGTGATGCGGCTCACTTCCAGACCCGGATGAGCCACCTCGTTGGCTTCGACCAGACGAGCGAACTCCTCCGCTTCATACAGCATCGTATTGATATGCTGCGGCTGGGTGAGATCCTGAGGCTTGCCGCCGCGCGGCACGAAGCACACTTTCTGGCATTCGGAGATTTTTTCGATCACCAGCGCGCCGGCTTCGCCCTGAATTTCGCTGGGGATGGCGGAATCGCTGACCTTCGAGTGGTGCAGGGTGACATCGAAATCTCCGTAGCTGAGAACGACCGTGCCCTGGCCATCGACGCCGCTTTCCAGCAGGCTGGCGGTTGCGTGCACCGCGCGAGGCTCGCCCCACAGCGCCACCGCGGAGGCCAGACAGTAAAAGCCGATGTCCATGATCGAACCGTTAGAGAAGGCCGGATTGAAGGTGTTGGGATTTTCACCGTCGAGATAGCGCTGATAGCGGGAAGAGTACTGGCAGTAGTTAATAAAGGCTTTGCGCAGCTTGCCGATCTTGTCGAACGACTGTTTAAGCAGCTGGAAGTTTGGCAGGCTGGCGGTTTTGAACGCTTCGAAGAGCACCACGTTATTTTCCCGCGCCGTTTTGATCGCGGCTTCAACTTCCTGCAGGTTCGAGGCCAGCGGTTTTTCGCAAATCACGTGCTTTTTATGGCGCAGAAACAGGCGGGTTTGCGGGAAGTGCAGCGAGTTTGGGCTGGCGATATAGACCGCGTCAACGTCAGGGCTTTGCGCTAAATCTTCCAGCGAAGTGAACAGATGTTCGACGGGATAGTCGCTGGCGAAGGCCTGGGCTTGCTCAAGGCTGCGGGAGTAGATGGCGGTGAGTTTATATTTGCCGGTTTCATGGGCGGCATCGACAAACTGCTTGGTTATCCAGTTTGTGCCAACAACTGCGAAACGTATCATAAACGTTGACGAACTCCGTAAAAGGGACCTTTCGTCACTGTAGCACGCCATCATGACAAAACCAGTGCGCTATGGCGCAGAAGCTCGAAGAGTGGTGAGTTGTCTGATGTACGCATAAAGCGTACAATTAATGTGTACAATTCAAGCCGGGAGAAATTTATGCGCTCATACAGTACATCTGAAGCCAGACAGAATATTGCGGCCGTCATGGACGCCGCTGCCAGCGGAGAACCGATTGAAATTACACGGCGTGATGGAACGTCTAATGTTTTGATCAGTAAGGCGGAATATGAAACGTTTATGAATGCCAAACTTGATGCGGAGTTTGATTTTATTATGCAGCGACACGGCCGCACAGTTAAGGCGTTGACCGATCGATGAAATGGGTGAGCGCAAGCGAAGTCATTGCCTTTCATGATCGCATTTTACAACATCTCCCCGGCGTTAAAGGTATGTCCGATCCTGGTCGGGCGGAAGCCATAATTTATCGTGTACAGAACCGCTTTCACTATGAAGGGGTGAACGACATTTTTGAACTGGCTGCAACCTATTGGGTCGCTATCGCGCGTGGGCACATTTTTAATGATGGTAATAAGAGGACTGCTTTTTTTATCACCATGACGTTCCTGGCCCGCAATGGGTATCTTATCGCTGATGAAGATACCCGGTTGGAAGAACTCACTGTGCTGGCTGCGACAGGCGAAGCTACGGTAGTGGTTCTTGCTGATGCGTTACGGCAATTGGCGCTCTAACGAAAGCTGGGTCAGCCACAGGCGGGTATCAAACTCCAGCTGATGGTACTGCGGCTCCATATGGCAGCACAGCTGATAGAACGCTTTGTTGTGCTCTTTTTCCTTCAGGTGCGCCAGCTCGTGCACCACGATCATCCGCAGAAAATCCACCGGCGCATCGCGAAAGACGGTGGCGACGCGAATTTCGGCTTTCGCCTTCAGCTTGCCGCCCTGAACGCGGGAGATGGCGGTATGCAGGCCGAGCGCGTTGTTGAGCACGTGGATCTTGTTGTCGTACATCACCTTATTGATCGGCGCCGCGCCGCGCAGATAGCGGGACTTCAGATCCTGGGTATACTGGTACAGCGCTTTATCGTTGTTGATATCGTGACCCTGCGGATAGCGCTTTTTCAGCACCTCGCCGAGACGGTTCTGTTCGATTAACGCGGTGACCTGCGCCAGCAGGGATTCAGGGTAGCCCTGGAGATAGGTTAAAGTGCTCATGCAGCCTGTTTGGGTCATTCAGCGACAACTGCCGGGGATTCTAGCACCCCGCGCGGGCAGGATGCCAGAAAGGCGGCGTTACTCGATTATCGCGTCTTCTACCGCCCGGTAGCTAAAGAAGTCAAACAGCGCCTCTTTACGATGCAGCATGCTATCCACGCAGGCCATGCCGACAAACGCGCCGGTAAACTCGCCGTAGCGGCTGTATTCATCGGAAAAATGCGAGGTGTCGTAGACCGCGCCGATGTTTTGGTATTTTTCGCCATCCGCGGACCACGAGCATTGTATCTCCCGGCCGTTAATCGCCATCGCCAGATAGACTTCTCCCTCCGCAAGGCGGATTTTCTGCGGGTCGTCGTGACGCTCGCCGTTATCCATATAAATGATGGTCAGCTGCGCTGCGCCGGAGGCTTCATCCCAGGTTTTATGCAAAAACAGATAGTTCATGTTGTCGTAATAGAGCGTCAGGCCGGCGCTGTGCTGATAAATCTCCGGGCTGAACTCCATCTTCGTGACGATGGTGGCGTATACCGAGGTGAGCTTTTTCGCCAGCAGGCTGACTTTATTGAGCGAGCTCAGCGACTCCTGGCCGCGTAAGGCAAGGTAGCCTGCTTTACGTTCAAGGCTGGTAAAGCGCTGAAGGCGGATCCGCGGCGCATAGAAGGCGTTATCCAGCGTCTGCCCATCAAAATCATCCCTGTCTGGTTTAGCCGGAAACGGCTGAGAAGGCAGATTAGACTCTTCCACCTGGTGCTGAGCGAGGTTCCCCCCGGCCGCCATGCGCAGCCAGCCATCGTCGCTCCATACCATCTTTTGTATCGCCGTCTCGCGGCCCAGCGGGCAGCGCAGCGCCTGGCGGAAGGGTCTGCTGCAAAGATGGGTTAACCAGACTTCGCCCGTCGGGGTCTCGACGTAGCTGCCGTGCCCGGCTTTTTGCAGATAGGTTTGCGGATTGAAGTAGTGTGGTTTGAGATGGTCTGCGTCGTGGCGCGCGTTATAGTTCTCCGGCCAGGAGGTGACGATGGGGTTTTGCGGATCGCCTTCATAGGGGCCGGCGACCTGCGTTGCGCGCGCCATGGTGACCGCATGGCCGTAGCCGGTGCCGCCTTCGGCGACCATCAGGTAGTAATAGTCGCCGCGGCGCGTCAAATGCGGTGCTTCAATACAGCCGCGATCGGTACCGCCGCGCCAGATCCGCTGCGGATAGCCGACAACGCTTCGCGTTTGCGGCGAATACTCCACCAGGCAAATGGCGCCCGGTTTTTCGTAACCTTCGCGGGTTTCCCACTCCAGGGATACGATCCATTTTTTTCCGTCGGTGTCGTGCAAAATGGAGGCATCGAACCCGGCAGAGTGGAGATAAACCGGCTCATTCCACGGGCCGGTGATTTCACTGGCGGTAATAAGATAGTTATCTATATCGAAATAACGTGAATTCATGGAATTCATCACGCCATAAATAACGTAGAACAGCTTTTCCTCTTCACACCAGGTCAGGCTCGGTGCCCAAATGCCTTTGGCGGAGGGCAGCTTTTTTAAATCCGGATTATTATCATCGGTAAGAACGTGGGTAAGTAATTGCCAATGTTTTAAATCCCTCGAATGATAAACCGGCAGACCGGGAAACCATTCAAAGGAAGAGACCGCCACATAATAATCATCGCCGCGCCGACAGATACTGGGGTCAGGATTAAAACCTTTAAACACAGGATTCTGAATCATCGTATTTACCCTTAATGCGCAAAATATAGCGATGATTGTAAATAGGCGATGGCGACGGGGATATATAGACTCTGGCTATTTATATAATAAACGTCTACTTCTCCGGTGATGCGGCTCACAAAAACGCGTTATTTCTCCGCCTGACGCCCTACGGCATCGGTGCTTCTGACTTTGTGACGGAAGGCCAGCGGGGTGTCGTTCATCATCTCTTTAAACTTGAGGCAGAAGTAGGCGCTGTCGGTGAAGCCGGCGCTTTGCGAGATATCGCTAATCTTCAGGTCGGTGTTGGTCAGTAGATTGATAGCGATATTCAGTTTGCGCAGCAGCATAAATTTTTTGAAGCTGATGCCGAAGGCGGATTTAAAGGTGCGGGAAAACCAGGATTTCGACCACCGGCAGCGGCGGGCGGCTTCTTCGGTTGTCATCTCAAAATTTTCATTTTCATCAATAGATTGCAGAAGTTCGATCAGCTCGCTCAGATAGCGATGGTTGGTGCGTTCGGTAATGGGGACGGAATCTTTCAGGCTATTAAAGGCGTGCAGCAGTACGCTCTGCATCAGGGAGCGAAACAGCGAATCAGTAAAGTCGCTGAACTCGCCGCACCAGCTCAGCAGCAGCTCCAGGCGCTCGGCTTCCTCGCCGGAAAGGTAAGCGACCGCGCCGCAGTGGGCGGCGGGGAGCGACAGGTCGTATCCCTCGAGCCACTCTTTTTCGAATTGCATAAGATAACGCTTGTGGCTGGCGGCGGCCGGGAGCGTCATTTCATGGATCAGTAAGGCGGGAACAAAAATCAGAGTATTGTTTTTTATCGTAAATTTCTCATCACCAATCGAATAGCTGCCCTCCGACTCTCTGAACCACATCAGTTCGTCCATCATATGAAAATGCGGGACTACGTTTATGCCATTGAAATTATTTATGTTATCTACCCGCAGGGTAAATAGCTCGCCGGCGCCCACGGGGATCTTTTCGAAAACGGGAGATTCATCACTCATCGGGTACACTCTTCTTATATTTAACAGGATGATTTATACATAATCGGTAAGCCCTAAGCAATAACGTACAGAGGACAAATATTAACGATCTTTCTGGCGGAGGCGCGATGAACACTGCCCGTATCAGTATTAAAGAAAAATTTAGCTATGGGTTAGGGGATACCGGCTGTAATTTAGTCTGGCAGACGGTGATGCTGTTTATGGCCTGGTTCTATACCGATGTATTTGGTTTAAGTCCGGCGCATATGGGGACCATGTTTCTCGCAGTCAGGGTATTAGACGCGGTCACCGATGTATTAATGGGGGCGGTGGCGGATCGTACCCGGACTAAATATGGGCAATTCCGCCCTTATATTTTATGGTTCGCGATTCCTTTTGGCGTACTTTGCTGCTTAACGTTTTATACGCCGGATTTCGGCTATACCGGCAAGCTGATTTACGCCTATGTTTCTTATACCTTATTATCGCTGGTCTATACGGCGATTAACGTTCCGTATTGCGCGATGATCAATAATATCTCTAACGATTCCCGCGAGCGCGTTTCGCTTCAGTCCTGGCGCTTTGCGCTCAGTACGCTCGGCGGTCTGATTGTCTCCCTGACCGCGCTGCCGCTGGTGGCCTGGCTGGGTCAGGGTAATGTGCAAAACGGCTATTTTTACACCATGATTGTGATGGGGTGCCTGAGCATCATTCTGTTCTTTATCTGCTTCGGCCTGACGAAAGAGCGCTACACCACGGATATCGCGGTCAACAATCAAAGCAGCATTCTTGACGATCTGAAAACCCTGCTCACCAACAAGGACTGGCGCATTCTCTTCGCGCTCAACGTCGTTAACCTGATTGCGGTGCTGTTTAAAGGCGGGACCACGCTCTATTACGTCAACAACATTATGGGGCGGGCGGATCTGGGCAGTCTGCTGCTGACCACCACCCTGGCTTCCGGCGTGCTGGGGGCGATGCTCTCCCCGTTTATCTTTAAAAATATTGATAAAGTGAAAGGGTTTAAAATCTCGATGGCCATCGAGGCGGCGCTGCTGATAGGCATGTACTTCGTCCCGTCGGGGAACGTGGCCGCTATCTTTGCGCTGGTGATTATCATCAATATTATTCAGCTGGCCGCCACGCCGCTGCAGTGGAGCATGCTGTCCGATATTATCGATGCGGAAGAGAAACGCAGCGGTAAAAAGCTCAGCGGGATCGTTTTTTCAACGAACCTGTTTGCCATCAAGCTGGGGATCGCCATCGGCGGCGCGCTGGTGGGCTATATGCTGGCATGGGGCGACTACGTTGGCGGCGCAGCGCAGCAAACCGACTCCGCGCTGCAGATGATCAAGCTGCTGTTCACCGTCTTCCCCGGGGTGCTGGTGGCGCTGCTGATTGTTATCATGAGCAAGTACAGCCTGGACGATAAACGCCTGTCGCGCCTGGCGCAGGACGACCTCCCGGCGTAACGGACTGTCGCCCGGCAGATGGAGATAATCGGCGCATCTCTATTCTACTGGGCGAAGTTTGCGTATAAACTCGCGGGTTTTAGAGTTCCGGAGGCACAAAGGCGATGAGCCAGGTAGAGTTAAACGGTGAGTTATTCACATTAGAGCGGTTCCCGCCGAATGCTGAAGAGGAAGCGCTTCAGGCGTGGGAAGCGGCGGATGAATATCTGCTGCAACAGGTGAATGACGTCGACGGCCTGACGCTCATTTTCAATGACAGCTTTGGCGCGCTGGGCTGCGCGCTGGCGGAACGCAACCCGGTCAGCATCAACGATTCCTACGTGTCTGAGCTGGCGACCCGCTACAACCTGCGGATGAACGGCATTGATGAAGAGAGCGTACGTTTTCAGGATCCCCTGAGCGAACTGCCTGCCGCGCCGGCGCTGGTGCTCATTAAGGTTCCGAAGCAGCTGGCGCTGCTGGAGCAGCAGCTGCGCGCGCTGCGCGAGGTTGTCACGCCGGAAACCCGTATCATCGCCGCCGCGAAAGCGCGGGATGTCCACAATTCCACCCTGGCGCTGTTTGAGAAGATCCTCGGCACCACCACCACATCGCTGGCATGGAAAAAGGCGCGGCTGATTTTCTGTACCTTTACCGCGCCTGAGGTGGCCGATGCGCCGCAAACCTACAGCTGGCCGCTGGACGGTACGCCGTGGACGATTCACAACCACGGCAACGTGTTCGCCCGCAGCGGCCTGGATATTGGCGCGCGCTTCTTCCTGGAGCATCTGCCGGCAAATATTGAAGGCGAGATCGCCGATCTTGGCTGCGGCAACGGCGTGATTGGCCTGAAAGCGCTGGCTTTAAACCCGGACGCCCGGGTGATGTTTACCGATGAATCCTATATGGCGGTCGCTTCCAGCCGGCTGAACGTCGAAACCAATATGCCGGATGACCTCGAGCGCTGCGAGTTTGTGGTGAATAACGCGTTGTCCGATATTGAGCCGGACCGCTTCGCCGCCATCCTCTGCAACCCGCCGTTTCATCAGCAGCATGCGATCACCGATCATATTGCCTGGCAGATGTTTAACGACGCCCGCCGCAGTCTGAAGTACGGCGGCGAGCTGTATGTCGTCGGCAACCGCCATCTCGATTATTTCCGCAAGCTGAAACGAGCGTTCGGTAACTGCACGACGATCGCCACCAATAATAAATTTGTGGTGTTGAAAGCGACAAAGGTGCGCAAACAGCGCTGAGCGTTATCGGCTTTCCCGGTTTCCCCGGCTACCGGCCGGGTTTCCTTTCCCTAAATCGACAGCGCCAGCCGGGTGCCCTGAGCGATTGCCCGCCGGGCGTCCAGCTCCATCGCCACGTCGCAGCCGCCAATCAAATGCACCGTTTTACCCGCCGCCTGCAGCGGATCGGCCAGCTCGCGGCGGGGATCCTGACCGGCGCAGATAATCACATGATCAACGTTAAGCACCTGAGATTCGCCGCCGATCGTCACATGTAGGCCGGCATCATCGATCCGTTGATAGCTGACGCCGGGGATCATTTTGACGCCGCGGGCCAGCAGGGTGGCGCGGTGGATCCAGCCGGTGGTTTTCCCCAGCCCGTCGCCGGGCTTGCTGGTTTTGCGCTGCAGCATCACGATCTGGCGCAGGCTTTTAGCCAGCTGCATCCCTTCCGGGCGTAATCCGCCCGCGCTCTGCAGGCTGGTATCGATCCCCCATTCCGCACAGAACTCGCCGATATTCTGGCTGGTGGCGACGCCGGACTGGCTGAGGTACATGGCGGTATCAAAGCCGATCCCGCCGCAGCCGATAATCGCCACCTTCTCGCCGACCGGCGCTTTATCACGCAGGACATCGAGGTAGCTCAGCACCTTCGGATGATCGATCCCGGCGATATCCGGCATCCGCGGGGCGATCCCGGTGGCGAGGATAATCTCATCAAATGCCCGCAGATCGTCGGCCGTCACCCGGGTTTCAAGCCGCAGCGCGACGCCGGTAAGATCCAGCATCCGACGGTAATAACGCAGAGTTTCATGGAACTCCTCTTTGCCGGGGATCTGTTTGGCGATAGTAAACTGGCCGCCAATCTCATGGTGCCCGTCAAAGAGCGTCACCTGATGCCCGCGCGAGGCGGCGTTAACGGCAAAGGCCAGGCCGGCAGGACCGGCGCCGACTACCGCCAGCCGCTTCGGTGCGGTCGCGGGCGCTATCGGCATCAGGGTTTCATGGCAGGCGCGCGGGTTGACCAGACACGAGGTGACTTTACCGGCGAAGATCCGATCGAGGCAGGCCTGGTTGCAGCCAATACAGGTATTGATCTCATCCGCCCGCCCGCTCTGTGCTTTAGAGAGAAATTCGCTGTCGGCGAGGAAAGGGCGGGCCATCGATACCATGTCGGCGTCTCCGCGGGCCAGGATCGCCTCCGCCACGGCGGGATCGTTAATCCGGTTGGTGGTGACCAGCGGGATCGACACCGCGCCTTTCAGCTTGCGGGTGACCCAGCTAAACGCGCCGCGCGGTACCGGAGTGGCGATGGTGGGAATGCGCGCCTCGTGCCAGCCGATGCCGGTATTGATAATCGTGGCCCCGGCGGCCTCAATCGCTTTCGCCAGCGCGGTGACCTCCGCCAGGGTGCTGCCGCCGCTGACCAGGTCGAGCATCGACAGGCGGTAGACAATAATAAAATCGCTGCCCGCGCGCTCCCGCACGGCTCTGACCACCTCTACGGCAAAACGCATGCGTCGGGCGTAGTCGCCGCCCCACTGGTCGTCGCGCAGGTTGGTGCGCGCGGCAAGAAATTCGTTAATCAGATAGCCTTCCGAGCCCATCACTTCGACGCCGTCGTACCCGGCTTCCCGCGCCAGCTGGGCGCAGCGGGCAAAATCATCGATCAGCTGTAAGATCTCTTCGTGGCTCAGTTCGTGAGGCGTAAAGGGGTTGATCGGCGCCTGCAGCGCGGAAGGAGCCACCAGCTGCGGCTGGTAGCTGTAGCGCCCGGTATGCAGGATCTGCAGCGCGATTTTGCCGCCCTCTTCGTGTACCGCATCGGTGATATGGCGGTGATGAGCGAGATGGCTGGCGTCGTTAAGCACCGCGCCGCCGGCCATGGTGACGCCGGAAGGCGCCGGGGCAATCCCGCCGGTGACGATCAGCGCCACCCCGTGGCGGGCGCGCTCGGCGTAAAACGCCGCCAGCCGCTGTGCGCCGTCCGGCAGCTCCTCCAGGCCAGTGTGCATCGAGCCCATCAACACGCGGTTTTTGAGCGTTGTGAACCCCAGGTCAAGCGGGGCGAAAAGCGACGGGTAGCGGCTCATAATCTCTTCCAGTGTAAAATTATTGTTATGTGGTCGGATGAGTTACTAATTTAGCCGCCGCGGGCGAAAAGGGAAAAGGGGAGTGCGGCGATTGTGATGGGATTCAAAGAACGGCGGAAGGTTCTCCCTTACCCCGGCCCTCTCCCTCCGGGAGAGGGAGAAGGGCGGAATGGCGCTGGGGCCAGTTATGCCCGGACGGTTTCTTCTCCTGTAGGGGAGAGGCTTAGGGTGAGGGGGCAACAGGGGCACGGCGCGTCAGCCCCGGCGCCTGCCACATCGAGGTCGTTAATCCGCTGTCCACCAGACCGAGCTGCTCGGCGTACACCGACTGCCATTTGATCATCATCTCGTGATACAGCTCGCGATGCGCCGGATTGGGCGTAAATTCCCGGTGCCAGCTCACCAGCTTCTCGCCCGTCGCCGCCATATCGCCGTACAGCCCGGCGCCGGTGCCGGCGGCGATCGCGCAGCCCAGCGCCGTCGCCTCGCGGACCTCCGGCACCCGCACCGGGAGGCCGGTGACATCGCTGAGGATCTGGCTCCACAGCGCGCCTTTTGAGCCCCCGCCCGCAAAGACCAGGCTGTCAAACTGCACGCCGGAAAACTGCGAAATTTGCGCCAGATTACAGGCAGAGACAATCGCCGCGTTCTCTTCCAGCGCGCGGAAGAGGGTGGCCTTATTGCATTTTTCCGGGTCGATGGAGAGGTTAATAAACGACGGCGCGGCGTGGTACCACTGCTTAAAGTGCATGGCGTCAGAGAAGATCGGCATCACCCCGTGGGAACCCGCCGGCACGCGGCTGGCCATCTCTTCGAGCAGGCTGTAGGCGTCGACGCCGAGGCGCCCGGCAATCAGCTTCTCTTCCGCGCAGAACGCGTCGCGGAACCAGCGCATGGTCAGGCCGGTGAAGAAGCTGATGGACTCCGCCTGCGCCATGCCGGGAATGACGTGCGGGTTAACGCGAATATTCATCTCCGGGTCAGTTCGGACTTCCGGCAGATTAACCACCTGCTGCCAGAAAGTGCCGCCGAGCACCGCCGTCTGCCCGGCGCGCACCACGCCGAGACCCAGGCAGCCGAGCTGGACGTCGCCGCCGCCCATCACCACCGGCGTGCCCGCGCGCAGCCCGCTTTGCGCCGCCGCTGCGTCGGTCACCGCTCCCAGTACGCTGCCGGTCTCTTTGACCGGCGAGAGAATATCGGCCCGCAGTCCGGCCATATCCAGCAGCGCCGGGCGCCAGTCGCGGCTGAACAGGTCGAGCATGCCGGTGGTTCCGGCGTTAGATGGGTCGACCGCCAGCTCGCCGGAGAGCTTCGCCGCCAGCCAGTCGCTGATCATGGTGATGGTCGCCGCCTTGCGGTAGATATCCGGGCGATGGTGGGCCAGCCACAGCAGGCGCGGCATGGCGCTCAGTGCCAGGGTCTGCCCGGACACGCCGTACACTTCGGATTCAAAACGGTCGTCGTGGATCTCTTTGAGCTCCGCCACCTCGCGGCTGGCGCGGGCGTCAACGTTGGCGCAGGCCCAGATGGCCTCGCCGTTGCGGTCGTAAAGCACGATGCCTTCACGCATCGAGCAGCAGGCCACGGACTGAATATCTGCCGCAGAGAGATGGGCGGCGGCCAGCGCCTGACGGATACACTGGCAGGCCAGTTGCCAGTTGGTGCCAAGGTCGAACTCCATCGAGCCGGGGACATTGTCCACGCTCAGGTGCTTCCATTCGGCCTGGCCGACCGCCATCTGGCGGCCCTGGAGATCGAATACGACCGCCCGAATGCTGCCGGTCCCGGCATCTAACGCTAACAGGTAACTCATGACATGCGCCTCGCTCGTGTTGCGCGGCGCAGGGCCGTTATGAGGCCAGCGTCAGCACCGCGCGTGCTGTTGTCTCTTCCGTTACCAGGCCATTAATCCGCTTGCCGATAAGGGCCGCGTAAATCGCCTGCGCTTTTTCTGTGCCCCCGGCGACGCCCACGATGGTCGGCAGCTGCGCCAGCTCATCAAGGGTGACGCCGAGCAGTTCCCGATGGATCTCCAGCCCTTCAACCGGTTTGCCGTCGGCCTGCAGGAAATAACCTAAAATGTCGCCGACCGCGCCTTTGCGGGCGTACATCAGCTGTTCGCCTTCGCTGATATAGCCGGAGCGCAGGATGGTGGCGTCCCGGCGCTGGTCAATGGCGCCGATACCTACCACCGCCGCATCCGCCGCCGTCGCGGCGAGGATCACGTCGCGGACGCTCGATTCCCGGCGCAGGATCTCCGCCACATCCGCCGATGACACCCGCAGCGGCGCGGGGATCATACTGACGCTACAGGCGGCATCCAGCTGGCCAATGCCGGTCATATACGGGCCCACGCCGCCGGAAAGCGTCACCAGCCGAACCTGCTGGGAGCCGATAAACCCGCTCAGATGCTGCAGGCAGCTCATGGTGGCTTCGCCAAAGCCCACCGCCAGCAGCTGTCCCGGCTCCAGCACGCCCATTAACGATTGCGCCGCGCCAATCCCCAGGCGGGTGTTCATCGGCGGGGTATTCAGCGCCGGCAGCACGCGGGCAATTTTCAGACCGAAACGCTGCTGAAGTTCGGTTTCCAGCGCCAGGCAGCCCTCATAGCGCGAATTAATCTGGACGCGGATCACCCCCGACTGGCGGCCCTTCTCCAGCAGGCGGGAGATCTTTAACCGCGGCAGCCCTAAACGCTCGCCGATGTCGTTCTGCGTCAGGCCGTCGTGGTAGTAACACCACGCCACCCGCGCCACCAGCTCCTCCTCGGCTAACGCCAGCCCGGCGTAGCGGCTCTCTTCCGTAATGCGTTTTTCGCTCATAAATTGAACTCTTATAAAAATTTAGATCATATGTTCGTTATTGCGCGGTCGGAAAATGTGAGCCGACTGGCAAAACGGATCTTTCGTTGTCCGCTGGTTTTCTTCAAACGATCGAAAGCATAAAACTGTGATCGTTGCACGGTTGTAAATATAGTTCACCGTCTACGCTTTTGAACATTATTAATTTAAAAAATCTTTTGTTCAAAATGAGGCGCGATGATGAAGCCACTGCTTGAAGCTCGCCAAATCGGCAAACAGTTCTCCGGCGTCACCGTGCTGAAGCAGATTGATTTCACGCTGCTTTCCGGCCAGGTGCACGCGCTGATGGGCGGTAACGGCGCCGGAAAATCGACGCTGATGAAGATTATCGCCGGGGTAGAGACCCCCGACAGCGGTGAGCTCATCCTCGGCGAACGTACATTTGCGCGCCTTACTCCCGCCCAGGCCCATCAGCAGGGCGTGTATCTGGTGCCGCAGGAACCGATGTTATTCCCCAATCTGACGGTGCGGGAAAATATTCTTTTTCGTCTGCCAAAGCGGGCGGATACCGAGGCCCGCCTGCAGGAAAAGCTTCAGCAGCTTAGCTGCCAGCTTAACCTTGAGGCGGCGGCCAGCACCCTGGAAGTCGCCGACCAACAAATGGTGGAGATCCTGCGCGGGCTGATGCGCGACGCGCAGATCCTGATCCTCGATGAACCCACCGCCTCATTGACGCCGGGGGAAACCGAGCGCCTGTTTCGCCAGATCCGCTCTTTGCAGGCGCTCGGCGTCGGGATCGTGTTTATCTCGCACAAGCTGCCGGAGATCCGCCAGGTCGCCAGCCACGTCTCGGTGATGCGCGACGGCGCGGTGGTGCTGAGCGGGGAAACCGCGCACTACGGCGACAATCAGCTGATCGGCGCAATGACGCCCGTCAGCCGCGATCGTGCGCTGAGCGACACGCAAAAGCTGTGGCTGGCGCTGCCGGGCAATCGCCGCACTCAGGCGCAGGATTTCCCGGTCCTTAGGGTTGAAGATCTGACCGGAGAAGGTTTTATCGATCTCAACCTGGAGATCCGCGCCGGGGAGATCGTCGGCCTCGCCGGGCTGGTCGGATCCGGGCGCACCGAATTTGCCGAAACGCTCTACGGTCTGCGACCGGCGCGCGCCGGGCGGGTATGGCTGGAAAACCGCGATATCAGCCGCGACAGTACGCGCGCCAGGCTGGCCTGCGGGCTGGTCTATCTGCCGGAGGACAGGCAGGTTTCCGGGCTGTTTCTCGATGCGCCGGTGCGCTGGAACACGGTGATGTTTAACCAGCCGTCGCTGTGGCAGCAGAACAGGCGCGAAGCGGCGGTGGTGGAGCGCTATCACCGGGCGCTGGGGATCAAAATGGCCGATGGCGATCGCCCGGTGCGCACGCTCTCCGGCGGTAACCAGCAGAAGGTACTGCTGGCGCGCTGCCTGGAGGCTAACCCGCTGCTGCTGATCGTCGATGAGCCGACCCGCGGCGTGGACGTTTCCGCCCGCGCCGACATCTATCAGCTGTTGAAAAGCGTCGCCGCGCAGAACGTGGCGGTATTGATGATCTCCAGCGATCTCGACGAGTTCGTTGGCCTGGCCGATCGGGTGCTGGTGATGCATCAGGGCAGGCAGAGCGGCGAGCTGGCGCAGCAGGCGGTCAGCGTTGACCGGATGATGACCCTGGCCTTCGGAGGACAGGCATGAAAACGTTATTAAAGAATCGTGAACTGAGCGCCTTTCTCGCCATCGTGGTGCTGTTTGCCGGGCTGGTGGCGCTCAACCCGGCTTATTTCAGTTTGCAAACCCTGGCTATGATCTTTGCCAGCGCGCAAATCCTTTGCCTGCTGGCGCTGGGGGCAACGCTGGTGATGCTCACTCGCAATATCGACGTTTCGGTAGGCTCCACCGTCGGCCTGAGCGCTATCGCGACAGGCGTGGCGCTGAATAGCGGGTATGGCCTGATGACCGCCATCGCCTTCGCGCTGGCGATCGGCGCGCTGGCCGGCGCCTTTAACGGCCTGCTGGTGGTGGGGCTGCGCATCCCGGCGATTGTCGCCACCCTCGGCACCCTCGGGCTTTATCGCGGGGTGATGCTGCTGTGGACCGGCGGTAAGTGGATTGAAGGCTTGCCGAATAGCCTGAAGGCGCTGTCGGAACCGGCGTTCATCGGTATTTCGCCGCTGGGCTGGCTGGTGCTGGCGCTGCTGCTGGCAGGCGGCTGGATACTGTCGCGCACCGCCTTTGGCCGTGATTTTTACGCCGTCGGCGATAACCTCGCCGCGGCCCGCCAGCTCGGGGTGGCGGTGAACCGCACGCGGATGCTGGCATTTACCCTTAACGGCATGCTGGCGGCCTGCGCCGGGATTGTGTTCGCCGCGCAGATTGGCTTTGTGCCCAATCAGACCGGCAGCGGCCTGGAGATGAAGGCCATCGCCGCCTGCGTGCTCGGCGGGATCTCGCTGCTTGGCGGTACCGGCACGCTGCTGGGCGCTTTTCTCGGCGCCTTCTTCCTCACCCAAATTGACACCGTGCTGGTGCTGTTCCGTCTCCCGGCGTGGTGGAACGACTTCATCGCCGGCCTGGTGCTGCTCGGCGTACTGGTGCTCGACGGGCGGCTGCGTCAGGCGCTGGCCCGCCATCAGCGGGCACTGAAGTACAGCCGCTTTCAGCCCGGTAATAAAGGGGGCAAGCGCGTGGCCCCGTTTCCCGAACGCAAAAACAAAGAGGTGGCGTAAATGAAGCTCAACTGGGAAAGCGCGCTGCTGGCGCTACTGGTGCTGGAGATCCTGCTGTTTGGCGCCCTGAATCCGCGCATGCTGGATCTCAATATGCTGCTGTTCAGCACCAGCGACTTTATCTGCATTGGCATCGTGGCGCTGCCGCTGACGCTGGTAATTATCAGCGGCGGGATTGATATTTCGCTCGGTTCCACCATCGGCCTGTGCGCCATCGCGCTGGGGGTGATGATGCAGGCGGGCTGGCCCATGAGCCTCGCGATCCCCCTGACGCTGCTGCTCGGCCTGCTGTGCGGGTTGCTGAACGCGGCGCTGATTCATTACACCGGCATTAGCCCGCTGGTGATTACGCTCGGCACCCTTTACCTCTACGGCGGCGGCGCGCTGCTGCTTTCTGGCATGGCCGGGGCAACCGGCTACGAAGGCATCGGCGGATTCCCGGATAGCTTTACCGCCTTCGCCAACCTGACCCTGTTCGGCCTGCCGATACCGCTGGTGCTGTTCGCCGTTATCACCTTTTTCTTCTGGCTGCTGGCCCACCGCGGGCGCTTTGGGCGTCACCTTTTTCTGCTCGGTCAGAACCCGCGCGCCGCGCGCTACGCCGCGCTTTCCGTTAACGGGATGCCCTACGCGCTGTATGGCCTGGTGGGCGTGGCGTCGGCGGTAGCGGCGCTGGTGATGGTCTCCTATTTCGGCTCGGCGCGCTCGGACTTAGGCCGCGACCTGCTGATGCCGGCGCTGACCGCCGCGGTGCTCGGCGGGGCCAATATCTACGGCGGTTCCGGCTCGATCGTCGGCACGGCGCTGGCCGCGCTGCTGGTGGGCTATTTACAACAAGGTTTGCAAATGGTCGGCATCCCCAACCAGGTGTCGAGCGCGCTGTCAGGGGCGCTGTTGGTTGTGGTGGTGATGGGGCGTTCGCTGAGCCTGCACCGTGAATGGGTGCGGATGAGCTGGCGGCGTCTTTTCTCGCGTAAAACAATCGGAGCATAAAATGAAAACAAAACTGATCGTGCTGGCGATGGCGCTGGGTATGGCATCGGCCCAGGCGGCGGACCGTATCGCCTTTATTCCTAAGCTGGTTGGCGTCGGCTTCTTTACCAGCGGCGGTAACGGCGCGAAAGAGGCGGGCAAAGCGCTCGGCGTGGACGTCACCTACGACGGCCCGACCGAACCGAGCGTCTCCGGCCAGGTGCAGCTGATCAACAACTTCGTCAACCAGGGCTACAACGCGATTATCGTCTCCGCCGTATCGCCGGACGGGCTGTGCCCGGCGCTGAAGCGGGCGATGCAGCGCGGGGTGAAGGTCCTGACCTGGGACTCCGATACCAAACCAGAGTGCCGCAGCATCTATATCAACCAGGGGACGCCGCAGCAGCTCGGCGGCCTGCTGGTGGAGATGGCGGAAAAGCAGGTGACGAAGCCTGGCGCCAAAGTGGCGTTTTTCTACTCCAGCCCGACGGTGACCGACCAGAACCAGTGGGTAAAAGAGGCGAAGGCCAAAATCGAAAAAGCGCATCCGCAGTGGGAAGTGGTGACCACGCAGTTTGGCTATAACGACGCCACTAAATCGCTGCAAACCGCCGAGGGGATCTTAAAAGCGTACCCGGATCTCGACGCCATTATCGCCCCGGACGCCAACGCGCTTCCGGCGGCCGCCCAGGCGGCAGAGAACCTCAAGCGCCAGGGCGTGGCGATTGTCGGCTTTAGTACCCCGAACGTGATGCGCCCCTACGTGGAGCGCGGCACGGTAAAAGCCTTCGGCCTGTGGGACGTGGTGCAGCAGGGCAAGATCGCGGTTAACGTCGCCGATCGTCTGCTGAAAAAGGGCGATCTTAACGTCGGCGACAGCGTTGATGTGAAAGATCTCGGCGTCCTGAAAGTCGAGCCCAACAGCGTACAGGGCTATCAGTATGAAGCGAAAGGCAACGGCATCGTGCTGCTGCCGGAGCGGGTGGTGTTCACCAAAGAGAATATCAATAACTACGATTTCTGATGGAGAATGAGATGGCTGATTTAGACGATATCAAAGAGGGAAAAAACTTCGGCTTAGACCGTCCGCAGCAGAATACGCTCTATACGCTGAAGGGCTGCGGGTCGCTGGAGTGGGGGATGCAGTCGCGGCTGGCGCGTATCTTCAACCCGCAGAGCAACCGTACGGTGATGCTGGCGTTCGACCACGGCTATTTTCAGGGGCCGACCACCGGGCTGGAGCGTATCGATCTCTCTATTGCGCCGTTGTTCGAAGAGACCGACGTGCTGATGTGCACCCGCGGCGTGCTGCGCAGTCAGGTGCCGGCGGCGACCAACAAACCGGTGGTGCTGCGCGCTTCCGGCGGCAACTCGATCCTCAGCGAACTTTCCAACGAGTGCGTGGCGGTGGCGATGGAGGACGCGCTGCGCCTGAACGTCTGCGCGGTGGCGGCGCAGGTCTATATCGGCAGCGAGCATGAGCATCAGTCGATCAACAACATTATCAAGCTGGTGGACGCCGGCAACCGCTACGGTATGCCGGTGCTGGCGGTAACCGGCGTGGGCAAAGAGATGACCCGCGATGCCCGCTACTTCTCGCTGGCCAGCCGCATTGCCGCCGAAATGGGGGCGCAGTTCGTGAAAACCTACTTTGTTGAGGAAGGCTTTGAGAAAGTCACCGCCAGCTGCCCGGTGCCGATCGTCATCGCCGGGGGCAAAAAGCTGCCGGAGCAGGAGGCGCTGGAGATGTGCTGGCGGGCGATCGACCAGGGGGCTTCCGGCGTGGATATGGGGCGGAATATCTTCCAGTCCAGCGCGCCGCGCGCGATGCTGAAGGCGGTGAAAAAAGTGGTGCATGAGAACCTGAGCGCCCGCGAGGCGTATCAATTCTGGCAGGAGGAAAAACAGGGAGAGCTGCAATGAACGTAACGCTGGTAGAAATCAATATCAAACCGGAACGGGTCGACGAGTTTCTTGAGGTATTCCGCGCCAACCACGAAGGGGCGCTGCAGGAGCCGGGCAATCTGCGCTTTGACGTCCTGCAGGACCCGGAGGTGAAGACGCGCTTTTTTATCTATGAAGCCTATATCGACGATGACGCGGTGCTGGCGCACAAGAAAACCCCGCACTATCTGGCCTGCGTGGCGAAGCTGGAGGCGCTGATGTCGCAGCCGCGGCAGAAGCGCAGCTTTATCGGCCTGCTGCCGGAGGTGTAAGACGAGCCCTCACCCCGGCGGGGTGAGGGGACATCGTAGCTACTTACGGAAAAACTCGTTATACAGCATGTACAGATGCGCCGCGCTCCAGGAGAAGTTCGGCGCGCCCTGCTGAGCGCCGGTGAGCGGATTGTAGTTCTCCTGAATCGGGCCATCGGAGGTTAACCCCCGGGCGTGCCTGAAGAAGGCGCCCGCCAGCTGCAGCGCCTCTTCGCGGTGGCCGTAGCGCTCCATCCCTTTCAGGCCGAACCAGAACTGGTCCACCCACACGCGGCCGCGCCAGTAAATATCCGCGCCAAACGCCGGATTCGTTAATGCGGCGGTACCCAGCGGTACGAAAGTATTGAACTCTTTGTTGTCCAGCATCACCGAAATGACGTCATCGGCATGCGCCTGAGTGGCCGCGCCGTTGAACAGCGGCGACCAGCCCTCCGGCCCTTTGCCACGCTCGACGATCGGCTTACCGGCACAGCCGTTTGCCAGCGGCTGTGCTTCAATGCGAATGTCGTAATAGAATTTGCTCTGCGGGTCGAACATGCAGGTGTTGATATAGTCGGCGAGCTTTTGCGCCAGCGCCCGGTAGCGTTTTGCCTCCTCCGGCTTGCCGAGAAGGGTCGCCATCTCCGCCAGATAGTGGTTGTCGCTGTACATATAGCTGGCCTGATCGACCGACTCCTGCAGCAGCGAATAGCCGAGCAGATTGCCGCTTTTATCCCGGTTTTCAGCAAATTTCACCGTCCAGTCGCTGCGTTTGCCGCCGTCGGCGATGTATTTATCCAGCTGATCTTTATCGATAAAGCCGAAGACCGCCGCGTCGTCGCGCCCCGACTCCCAGGAGGCGGCCACCTGTGCCGGGATCTCCAGGCTGTCGTAATCGCCCTTCGCCGTCACCTGCTCGTAGGTTTTCAGGCCGGAAAGCGTCCGTTCTTTATCGCCCTTTTTCACGGTAAACAGCATCGCGCCATCGGCGGTGTTGTGCGCTTTATCGCGGGTCGCACCGTACTCCGGCACGCCGTTACCGTTGTGGTCGCGGTTGCGCAGCCACCAGTCATGGTAGGCCACCAGCTTCGGGTACATTTCCGCCAGCCAGGCTTTATCTTTCGTGACGTTATAGACTTCCATCACCGACCAGGCCGCCAGGCTCGGTTTGGTATTTCGCTCGTTCCAGTTGCTGCCGTCGCCGCCGCGCTCCGGGCTCAGGTTCCAGGCGATCAGATCCGGAATGAACCCGGCATCCTGCGGCCGCACTTTATCGTCGGCGGCAATCTGCCAGGAGAAGACGGCGCGGATGTTCTCTTTCGCGATCTCCGGGTTGAAGTGGGCCATGGCGTAGGCCTGCTTCCAGGTATCCCACGGCCAGGTCTGGTTGCCGGAGAACCAGCGCCCGGTTACCGACGGCGTGACGGTGTTGTGCTTAACGGCGCCGCCCGGCGCGCGCCAGTTGCCGTTAAGGGTTTCGATCGCTTTCACCGCCACCCGGGTTTGCTGCGCCGTGGCATCAGGATTGGTCAGCCCCTTTTGCAGATAGCCGTTCCAGCGCGCCTCGGAAGCGCGCAGATAGTGCGCCGGTCGCGCCAGAATATCGCGGATTTGCGCTTTCTCAAGGCGCACCTGCTCGGCGTTCAGCAGGTGCGAGTAGGTGGTATAGAGCGTGGTCGAGCCGTTGATTTGCGCGCTACTGGTGAATCGATGGCCATCGATTTGGGTGACCGTCGGCAGGGAGCGATGGATCTGATACTGCGATTCGCCGGAGGTCATTAAATCCGATGCGGAACGGACTTTACCGAAGCTGACCGTCAGTCCGTCGTGGGTCGCGCTCAGGCGGCGCTGATAGTCCGGGAAGGCCTGGTCGATGGTTTGCGTTGACTGCGGTTTCCCCTCTTTGGCGGAGAGCGTCTCCAGCAGCTCGCCGTCCCAGACCAGCTTAAGCGGACCGCTGCTGGTGATTTTAGTCTCCAGTAAAGACGTGTGCGCGCTGGCAAAACGCAGGGTCATCTCGATCTGTACGCCGGGCGCGGAGAGCGTTTGCACCAGCGCCCCGGGCAGGCTCCAGGCCTGCATGGTGAAGGCGACTTTTTTGCCGTTCTGGTACACCGTCAGGCGATCGAAATGGGTCGCCATAAAGTTGATGTACTCCTCGGTGAGCAGCGCGGGCCCCGGAAAGCTGCCCATGGTGGCCGGACCGTCCGGCAGCAGATGCCCATGCCATGCGCCCAAATCGAAAAACGGGTTGAAACGCTGGTGGTCGTCGCCATCGAAATCCTGCATCGCCTGCGGCGCGCCGCTGCGGTTGATAACATTTTTAAAGTCATCCGCGGTCAGCGCGTGGGCGGAAAAGCTTAGCAGCAGGGCGCAGGCCAGCGGCGTCAGAGTGGTGATGATTTTCACGGTATTGATATCCCTTTTTACCAATAGAAATATTGCATCAGGAAAACCTGGTCGCTCGGGTCTCCGGAGGCGTTTTTCATGTAGAAGCGGCTGTCCGCGGCGGTCGCGAACCGTCCGCCGCCGTATTCGTACCAGATGCCGAACTGCATAAACGAGGTGGTTTCCTCGGCGGCGCGATCCGGGCGGTGTTTGGCGTAGCTATAGGCGGTAGAGAGATACACGCCCTTGAGCGCTTCATACATGGCGCTGGCCATAAAGCCGGTCTCCGTTCCCGGCACGTTTTGCCCCCTGGCGCGCCCGGTATGGTGCCAGGCGCGGGCGGCGAGGTTGGGGGTGAGAATACCGGTTAACAAGAGCTGACCGGTACCGTCGGTTAGCTCAAGATCGTTCATCCAGGTGACCTTTTCGGCAATATCGTACTGGACGTAGCCGTTGACCATCGCCGGGTAGGTATATTTATCGTCGTAGCGGTCGTATTTGCCGAAATGGAGCCACGCTTTGCTTTCATCGTGGTGCCCGGCGGGCGTGGCGGTCACGCTGTAGCGAAAATCTCCCGCCAGGTTCTGCACCTTGAGCGCGTACATAATATCGCGCGTATTGGGGATCACGTAGCCGAGGTCGGGTGTGAAATCGCCCCACCACTGCAGATCGTCGAGCGATGAATCCTGGCGCAGGCTGAGCATAATCTCGGTGCTGCTATCGGTTTTATATCCGCCGTAGAGGCGGTTTATTCCACCTTCAAATCCGCCCCAGCCGTGGTCCGGTACCCAGGCATTCCCCTGACGATCGGCCTGGACCGTCCAGCCTTCGCCATAAATTAAGCCAAACCAGCTGCCGTGCTTTATTTCCAGCCCGCCTTCAATATAGGTGCCATCGCTATATTTATGTTTATCCTCACCTTCTAAATCCATATATCCGCCGACCCCCAGTTCACCGTAAAAACGATAGGAAGTGGCGCTCAGTTGAGGCGTTTTCATATCATCATGTTCCGCCGGGTGAGCAACATCAGCCGCTACGGCAGGTGTGCACAAGGCCAGGGCGGCAAGCGCCCCGTAAATCAAGTTATTCTTTTTCATCGCATTATTAAGAGATATTGTAATTTATTATTTTAGGGAAAATGGCTTATGACGCGTCCGAAGCCGGCGCCGCTTCAATTCTTTTTTCTTCTACCGTTAATCCCTTCACGTATTTGCTGTATTTCCACCACGCAAATCCGAGGAAGATAACAATGCCGCCGACGTTATAGAAAATAATGGTCAGAATATTGCCGCCGGTGGGAAAGGTTGAGGCGACGAAGCCGATAGCGAAAATAACAATCAGCATCGAGACCACCGTAATACCGGTGGTGCGTGAGCCCATTTTAAAATCGCGCGGCAGATGATCGAGCCTGCGGCGCAGGTTGAGATACGCCAGCATGATAAACAGCGGCGGCAGCATCGAGGCGGCGGCGGTCATGTTGATGATGGTGTTCATTAAATCCTGCACGGTACTGGAGCCCATCATCGGGATAATCATCAGCGGAATCACAATCAGGAACTGGATCCACGCCGCGCGCGCCGGTACGCCGTTTTGATTGAGCTCGACGGTTTTTTTACCAAATATGCCGGCCGGGATTTCGGAGAAAAAGATTTTGACCGGCGTCGCGGTCCACATTAATAACGAACCAAACATGGCGGTAAAGGAGACCAGGCCGACAAAACGGTTGACCACGATTTCCGGCAGGCCAAACCAGACCGCCATGCCGTGGAAGACCTGTACCGATCCGCCGGTATATTTCAGCGCTTTACTGCTGATAAACACGTTAATCAGCACCGAGGAAATGGAGTACAGCACGCCAATCACGATCCCGGCGAGGATAATGACCTTAACGAATGATTTCGATCCGCCTTTCACGTCATTGACGTACACCGCGACGGACTCCGCCCCGCCGGCCGCCATAAAGATCCAGGTGGTGATGCCGAGGAACGCCCAGTTAAAGTTCGGGATCATTGCGTCCACGGTAATCGGATCCGCTGGCTGAATACCGCCTACCAGCGCGCTGCCGGAAAGCAGAATGTAGGAGAGCGTCAGCAGCAGCATTAACGACGAGGTCACCGAGGTAATAGGACCCAGCATTTTTGCGCCGTTGGTGGACACCCAGGTCGACAGGGCGAACAGCGCCATGCTCAACATCGTGGTGGCGACGGGCGTCAGAATGTACTCGTAGCCGAGGAAGGCGTAGGAGGCATACGCGATGACTCTCGGCAGCAGCGAGGTGAAAAAGAACAGATTCACGAACCAGTAGGTGTAGGCGGTAATAAAGGCCCAGCGCCCGCCGAGGGAGCTTTTTACCCACGCATAAACCCCCGCTTCGGAGTTTTTATTCAGCGAAACGAATTCCGCGATGATCAGGCAGAAAGGAACGAAGTAGAGCAGGGTTGCGAGGAAGAACATGGGTGCCGACGCCAGCCCCAGCTCAATATTGTTATTGATCACGTTGTTAAAACTGAAGACGGCGGCGAAGGTCAGCGACAGCAGGCCGAACTTGCCGATGGTATTACGTTTGATATCAGACATAACACATCTCCACACATTGTCCTTCAGAGAATGGCCGAAGGGGATTGTGTTGTTTGTAGGGTAGAGGTAGTTAAGTATTGCGGTTAATTTTAGTAAAAATTTTAGTAAATAAAAGCGGTAAAAATGAATTGCTTTAACTCGATCACGAAAATGGTTGAGCGCGAGATCCTGGCTGGCGGGTAAAAAAAACCGCCAGACGATTTAACGCTGGCGGGAGGAACGGTCGCTTATTTCACCGGATTTACCGCTGATTTCAGCACCGATGGTTGGCTCTTGCGCTGTTTTTTCTCAAAGCGGGTTATCCACCACCACGCGAGTCCGGAGAAGACTGCGGTCATAAAGACGTTAATGAAGAAGGCATTCACCAGATCGACCCCCGGCGGGAAAGCCGAGGCGGTCATGCTGACCAGGAAAATCACCATCAGCATCGACACCACGGCCATCCCAACCTTTCGTGACCCCATGCGGAAGTCGCGCGGCGTGTCGTCGTGTTTCCAGCGGAAAACAAAGTAGGCGGCCATGATAAACAGCGGCGGTAGCATCGCGGTACCCGCGGTCAGGTTGATAGCGGTGTTCATCATTTGCTGAACGCTGGCGGAGCCGAAACCGTTCACGATGAGCATCAGAAAGACGAAGACAAATTGCCACCAGGCGGCGCGCACCGGCACGCCGTGGACGTTCAGCTCGGTGGTTTTTTTGCCATAGATGCCGGCAGGAATTTCAGAGAAGTGAATTTTTACCGGTGCGGCGGTCCACATCATCATGCTGCCGAAAATGGCGATAAACAGAATGATGCCGACGAAGCGGCCCATCAGCGCTTCTGAAATATGGAAATAGGCGCCGAGGCCGGTGAAGATTTCCACCATGCCGGCCGCATAGGTCAGATCTTCACGTGCCACAAAGACGTTGACCAGCAAAGAGCCCAGCGCGTACATGCCGCCAATCAGGATCCCGGCGGTGATGATGACTTTAATAAACGATTTCTGCCCACCTTTGGTGTCGTTCAGGTACGCGGCGACGGTTTCAGCCCCGCCTGCCGCCTGGAAAATCCAGCACATGATCCCCAGCGTCGCCCAGTTGATGGTAGGCGCCATGGCGTGCAGCGTAATCGGCTGCGCGGGGACATGGCCCGCGCCCAGCGCGGTAAAAGCGCCGACCACGTAAATCGCAAAGAGCGCGAAGACGCCATACGCCACGCATTCGGAGATTTTCCCCAGCCAGGTCGCGCCTTTAGTGGAAATGTGGGTGGCCATGGCGAACAGGACGATAGAGATCAGCGACGTGACCATCGGCGAGAAAGGAATGGCGTAACCCATAATGGCGTACGAGGCGTAGGCCACCACGTTCGGCAGCAGCGACAGGAAAAAGAACAGGTTCACAAACCAGTACAGGAACGAGCCGAGATAGGCCGCGCGGGTACCTAAAGGCTGCTTCAGCCAGGCGTACATACCTGATTCGGAATTCTTATTCGCTGACACGAATTCGGCGATGATAAACACAAACGGAATAAAATAGACCACCGTCGCAAACAGAAAGATAGGGGCGGAGCTGAGCCCTAACTCGATGTTGTTATTAACAATATTTCGTACGTTAAATACGGCGGCAAACGCCATCGACAGCAGGGCGAATTTACCTATTTTGGCACGAACTGATTCGGACATAAGTCCTCCGAAAAATTATCTGGCCCGCATTGAGGGTTAGGGCCGGGAAGGCCAGCGAGTCGATCCGCTGGCCTCATCTTGCTTTACGCGGGCTTACTTATTCAGGAAGTAGCCGTCTTCGATAGTTACTCTGAGCACCACCTTTTTGACCGGCGAGTCGCAGATAAAGCGATAGGCTTCATGGGTGTCGCAAATCACCATTTGTCCTTCGTGAACCTGCACGGTTTCACCAATGCCTTTCAAATATTCACGGTCGGTTTCATCGCGATAGCAGGCCACGGTCTGCAGCTGCTCTTTGGCGGCAAACTCAATTTTTTGCTGACCCTGAAGGTAGTAATGCACCTCGAAATAGCGGCGGTTGCCAACGAACAGCGCATCCGTGGTGCTGTCGCTTGCCACGCGATAGGAGAGCGAATCGCCGATAGAGTGGGCTACCCCGGGCCGAATATTGTCGATGTTATTAATCGCTTCTACGCAGCGCTGCCATTTACGCCCACTGTGATAAATTTGCTTAAACTGTTCTAAGTTATCGAGAATTCTCATTTTTCAGCCTCGCTGTGTGAATCGGAGGAAAAGAAACCGGCGCCAAAGCTATGATTCGCCAGCGTCTGCGAGGAAGCGCTCCCGCCTTCCAGCGGCAGCAGCGTAAAGCCATAGTTGAACGGTTTGAGCCACACCCGCCAGCTATCCAGCACCTCGCTCCCCCAGGAGTTAGAGCCCAGGCCGAGCAGTTGGGCGTCGATATTCAGGGTGATGTCATCGCTGCGACGCAGTTCGTTACAGTGCTGCGCGGCGTGCAGATTCTCCGCCGTATAGTGCCAGGCGCTGATGTTGAGCGGATCGCGCGGGAC
The DNA here is from genome assembly GCF_015139575.1 of Klebsiella michiganensis. Lineage (GTDB taxonomy): Bacteria > Pseudomonadota > Gammaproteobacteria > Enterobacterales > Enterobacteriaceae > Klebsiella > Klebsiella michiganensis. Next base: position 691,016 of record NZ_AP022547.1, read on the forward strand.
CACCATCAGACCGCTGCCGTGACGGTCGGTAAACGCGGCCCAGCGGACGTGCTGGCGGTTGCCGTTGTTCTGTGGGAACGGATAGTTCACGAACATGTCGTCCACGGTGGTGCGCCAGAGGTCAATGATGTTGCTCTGCTGGCTGTCGGCGTAGTTTTCGCCGGGACCGCGACCGTAGTAATCCACCTGTTCAAACTGGCCGTTAATGCCCAGCATAAAACCGATGCACGGCACGATGTGCGGATAGTCGCCGTAACGTTCGCCCGCAAGCTCAACGTTAATATGGCCCTGCGGGGTAATCTGCCAGCGATAGGTGCAGCGCATGCCGAAATCGAAAACCGGCGGGGCGATGATGCTGCGGGCGGTGATAATCACCGTATCGCCGCGCTGCTCGGCGCTGAATTCGCGCAGATGCTCCTGCATGATTTGCAGATGATTGGGCTGCCACAGCCCCTCGTATTCCTGCTTGTGGTTATCAATCATTGGCTTGAAGAAGTTAATCTTCGGCTCACGGGTCACCTGGTCTACGCCGTTCACCTGCCATTCGCTCAGTTTGCCGCTGATTTTAGAGAAGACCACGCGGAAGTTATGCCCGGTGATGCTGTAGCTCAGTCGTTCATCAGCTATCCGTAGCGGGGTTGCGCTGGCATTTATCAGCGGCGATTTCGTTGCCGTCTGTTCTTTTAGCCGGAACTGGTAAACGGCGATCGGATAGTTGGCCTCGCTGTACGGCGTACGGGAATCTTTGGTTACCATGATGTTGACGAAGGTTTCGCGATCGTCCAGCTCCGGCAGGTCGATAGTGATATCGCGGCCGCTGTTTGGCGCAAGATCGCGCACCTTAAGCTGCTGGCTGGCAAGCGTAGTCCCTTCGGCGCGCACTTCCACGCGCAGGGTGTAGTCATCGAGGGTCGAGAACCAGAGCTTATTATCGATGCGCAGTTCGCCGCGGGCGATGTCGATCGCCTGAACTTTTACCGGGGCGATAACCTGCTTGTACTCTCTGAGCCCGGGTCCAGGCGTCTGGTCGGAGAAAATCAGCCCGTCGAGGCAGAAGTTGTAGTTATTGGGATAGTCGCCGTAGTCGCCGCCGAATTTGTACCATACCGCACCGCTGTCGTCGGTGGCCTGGATTCCGTGATCGCACCACTCCCATACGTAGTGGCCCTGAATACTGTCATGCTGATAGAACACGTTCTGGTATTCGCTCAGCCCGCCGGGACCGTTGCCCATGGCATGGGCGTATTCGCAGATAATCCGCGGTTTGGCATGCGGATATTCCCCGAATTCGTTCATCAGCGGCACGCGGGTATACATGGTGGAGATGATATCCACCACCTCCGCGTCGCGATCCTCTTCGTAATGCACCAGCCGGGTATCGTCGATCGCTTTTGCGGCGTGATACATCGCCCGAATGTTGCAGCCATAGCCGGACTCGTTACCCAGCGACCAGATAATGATCGACGGATGGTTTTTCTGCGCGTGAATGTGGCGCACGATTCGTTCGACGTATATATGCTCCCATGCCGGATCATCGGTGATGGCGCTCAGATTGCCGACGTTGGCGAAGCCGTGGGATTCGACATCGGTTTCCGCCATCACGAACAGACCGTAAATGTCGCACATCTCATAGAAACGCGGGTCATTGGGGTAGTGGGCGGTGCGTACCGAGTTGATATTGTGCTGCTTCATCAGCAGCAGATCTTTCTCAACGCGGTCCATCCCTACGGCACGCCCCTTCAGATGGTCGTTGTCGTGGCGGTTAACGCCGTGCAGCATCACGTAGCGGTTATTGATGTAGAACAGGCCGTTGCGCACTTTGATATCGCGAAGACCGACGCGCTGCGGGATAACTTCGATAATCTCTCCGGCGGCGTTTTTCAGCGTCATCACCAGGTGATAGAGATAAGGATTTTCCGCCGACCACTGCTGCGGCGCCTTCACGTCGATCGCAAAGTCGACGTTCAGCAGATGGCTGATGCTCAGGCGCGGCGTTACGCCTTCATACAGCGCCTTTTCGCCGTCGAACAGCGCGTATTCCAGTGTGGCTGCGCCCGGCTGCGCGGCGAGATTTTCCAGCACCAGCTGGCAGGAGAGCGTGGCGTCGACGTAGTCATCGTTAAAATCGGTGCGCAGAGTGAAGTCCTGGACGTGAAGCGGGTTTTTGCCCATCAGATACACGTCGCGGAAGATACCCGCCGACCACCACATATCCTGATCTTCTATATAGGTGGAGTCCGCCCACTGCATGACGCGCACGCAAAGCAGGTTGTCGCCGATTTTTACCGCGTGACTAATATCAAACTCCGCCGTCAGGCGGCTGCCTTTGCTGAAACCGATGTACTGACCGTTAACGTACACTTCAAAATAGGTTTCGACGCCATCAAATTTAATCAGGGTCTGCTGGCCCTGCCAGCCCTCGCTGAGGGTAAAGATGCGCTGATAGGCGCCGGTAGGGTTGTCGGTCGGCACGTAGGGAACGTCAATCGGGAAAGGAAAGCCTTCGTCGGTGTACTGTAGCTGGCCGTGGCCTTCCATCTGCCACATTCCCGGTACGGTAATCGGCCCCCAGTCGCTCATGTATTGCGAGGTGAACGCTTCCGGCACCCGCAGCGGGTTGTTAAAGAAGCAGAAGTTCCACTGTCCGCTAAGGGACAAAAAGCGGCTGCTGGTTTCACGGGCGAAGGTTCGCGCCTGGGCCTGCGAATCGTAAGAGAAGAAATAGGCGCGCGGAGGCAGCCGGTTTTCATGAGTGAGTTGAAGATTTTCCCAGCGATTCATATCGCCTCCCTGAACGGACTAAACGGATAGAGGTTATTTTAGTAAAGCTTTTACTAAATAAAACCGCCGGGAGCGATTTACTTTAACTCGATCACAAAATGAGCGTTACCGGACGCCTGCGGTTAGCGTCGGGAAGGGGACATTCCCGGAGGCGATGCTGCGCATCTGTCCGGGCTACCGTTTGGCAGACGGCGGTGAACCCGTAGCCCGGGCAAGGCGCGTCAAGCGCCGCCCCCGGGAGCAGAGCGCAGAGAGGTGGAGTTTCCCGGAGGCGATGCTGGCGCATCTGTCCGGGCTACCGTTTGGCAGACGGCGGTGAACCCGTAGCCCGGGCAAGGCGCGTCAAGCGCCGCCCCGGGAGCAGAGCGCAGAGAGGTGGAGTTTCCCGGAGGCGATGCTGGCGCATCTGTCCGGGCTACCGTTTGGCAGACGGCGGTGAACCCGTAGCCCGGGCAAGGCGCGTCAAGCGCCGCCCCCGGGAGCAGAGCGCAGAGAGGTGGAGTTTCCCGGAGGCGATGCTGGCGCATCTGTCCGGGCTTGTTTTGCAGACGGCGGTGAACCCGTAGCCCGGGCAAGGCGCGTCAAGCGCCGCCCCCGGGGGCAGAGCGCAGAGGATTTAGCGTCAGAAACGGGATTAGCGGGTGGTGCCGCGCAGCTTCAGCACGCTGGGGACAAAGACGTTTAGCGGCAGCGCGCGGCCATCGCGGGCTTTCTCAACCAGCAGGTTGACGCCCTGGCTGCCCATCATTTCTGAATGAATGCGCACCGTGGAGAGCGGCGGAAAGGTAAAACGCGCGGTGGGGATATCGTTAACGCTAATGAGCGAAATATCTTCCGGGATCGAGAGACCGCGTTCATGAATGGCGCGCAGCACGCCGATGGCGATAGAGTCTGACGCGACGAACAGCGCGGTGGGGAAATCCGCCTTTGCCAGCATCGTTTTTGCCAGCTCATAGCCGGAGGAGCTGGAAAACCCGCCGCGCCAGATATCTTCTTCCGAAACCACTCCCTTCAGGCGGCCATATTCGACGAAGGCCACTTCGCGGATGTCGGCTTTACCCGGCTCATCCTGGCCACCAATAAAGCCGATGCGCCGCGCGCCCTGGGCGATAAAAAAGTCGATAACTTCTTTGGCGATGCGCACCAGATCGATGTCGACGGCGTCATAGCTGCTGCCGGGTTCATGGAAATCAATAAAGCAGACGTTGTCGGTTAACGCCGTGGCGGCGTCGCGAATCGCCCGCGAAGGCTGGCCGACAATCAGAACGCCGGTCACTTTTTTCAGCTCGGGTAGCGCGTTGTTAAAGTAGCAGTTGGTCAACTCGATACCGAGCTTTTCGCATTGCGTTTCGATGCCGTGGCGGATCGCCAGATAGTAAGGATCGTTGATTTCCAGATCCTGCTGGTAGCTGTAGATGGCCAGAATATGGTGGTGGCCGACGGTGTGAACCTGAGCCTTACGCGAGCTGGTACTTTTATATTCCAGCTTTTCCGCCACCTCAAGAATGCGATGTTTTGTCTCTTCTTTCACGTTCAGAGTGGGGTCGTCGTTTAAAACGCGGGAAACCGTCGCCAGTGAAACTCCTGCTTCGGTCGCGATATCTTTTAGTGTGGCCATTGTTTTCCTTATCTGACGTTGCCCCATCGACGCAAACCATTGTAAAGCAAGCGCGGGCAGCTGCATCTCTTTTCAGTAAATTTCCGCCGTATTATTCATCCCCGCTGCAGCGTTTCCACCGCGCAAAAGAGTGATGAATCTAACATTCTTCGCACTATTATGCGGAAACCTCGCCGACATTTGTTATCTTTTACTAAAATTTTACTTGAGAGGTGCAAGATGGAAACGGTGCTTTATGCTGATTTTGCCAGACTGGAAATGCGTACGGGAAAAATTGTGGCGATAAAACGACATGAGAATGCCGACAAGCTCTATATTGCCCGGATTGATGTTGGCGATCGCACGCTGCAGACGGTAACCAGCCTCGTGCCGTACTACAGCGAAGAAGAGCTGCTGGGAAAAACGGTCGTGGTCCTGTGTAATCTGGCGAAAGCCAAAATGCGCGGTGAAACCTCGGAGTGCATGCTGCTTTGCGCCGAAACCGACGATGGCAGCGAAAGCGTACTGCTTACGCCGGAAAGGGCGATGCCTGCTGGCGTGCGGGTGGTATAACGCAATGCCCTCTCCCTGTGAGGGAGAGGGCAGGTCACTACGCCTCTTCCACCGAAACCCGCAGCGCCGCCAGCGCCAGGCGGGCCGCTTTTAGCACCTGTTCACACTGCTCAGGGGTCAGCGTCAGCGGCGGTTCAATGCGGATCGTTCTTGCGTTGTTGAGCGTTCCTGCCACCAGTACGCGCTGGCGGAACATCTCGCTGGCAAAGTCATAGCCGATTTCGTTATCGACAAACTCAATGGCCATCAGCATACCTTTGCCGCGCACGTCATTCACCAGATCCGGATATTCGCGGGCTAGCTGACGGAAGCCGTCCAGCAGCATGTCGCCTTTCTGCTCCGCCTGCGCGGGCAGGTTTTGCGTCAGCAACACGTTGATGGTCGCCAGCGCCGCCGCGCAGGCCAGCGGGTTGCCGCCGAACGTGGTGGTATGCAGGAACGGGTTATCGAACAGCACCGAGAATACCTCTTCGGTGGCGACCGTTGCGCCAATCGGCATGACGCCGCCGCCCAGCGCTTTGGCAAGGCACAGAATGTCCGGCTGGACGTTTTCATGCTCGCAGGCGAACATCTTGCCGGTGCGCCCCATGCCGGTTTGCACTTCATCGAGGATCAGCAGCGCGCCAAACTCGTCGCACAGCTTGCGCACCGCGGGCAGATAGCCCGGCGGCGGCAGAATCACCCCGCCTTCGCCCTGAATAGGCTCAAGGATCACCGCCGCGACGTCATCGCCGGTCTTTTTGCACTCGCTCAGCAGGGTGCGCATCGCGTTGATATCGCCAAAAGGCACGTGACGGAATCCCGGCAGCAGCGGCATAAAAGGCTTACGGAAAGTCGATTTCGCGGTGGCCGAAAGCGCGCCCAGCGACTTACCGTGAAACGCGCCGCTGGTGGCGACGAAGGTAAACTTGCCGCGCGGAGACTGATAAGCCTTCGCCAGCTTTAACGCCGCTTCGACCGATTCGGTACCGCTGTTGCTAAAGAAGCTGTATTTCAGTTTGCCCGGCGTTAAGGCCGCCAGGGTTTTAGCCAGCATGGCCCGCAGCGGGTCCAGCAGTTCCTGACTATGAAGGGGTTGTTTAGCGAGCTGATTTTCGACGGCGGAAACGACAACTGGATTACGGTGCCCTACATTAAAAATCCCAAACCCACCCAGGCAGTCGATAAACTCCTGTCCCTGAGTGTCGACAAGCGTATTTAACCCTCCCGCTTGCCACTCTACGGCTCCGTAATCCCCGCCAGCAGTGACCGATTTTCGATACGCTAAAAACCCCGGGTTCACATGCTCTTTAAAGTATTCCCTGACCTCCTGGTTAAGTGATTTCATCTCCTCATGATCGAGCGTTCGCTTCTCAATGAGATTCAGTGCGTGTGCGCTGCAGGCCAGAGCCGATGCGCTGGAAGGTAACCTGTTCAAAATATGCTCCTGGGCGGGGCGTATCACATGATACTGAATTAAGTATTGCAGGGATTACGCCACTTCGGCGCGGGCCAGGAAAATCGGGATAAACGCAACGTGAAATTGCGGTTGAGCAAAATTTAATCTTATCGCGAAATTATTGGCATGTTTTACTCCTGAAGGCGTGAAACCATGCGCAGAAGGGGTCCCGCCGCGTGCTTCGCGGCGGTGCAGGCTGCCCGGCGATGGGGCAGAGGGCTAGTCGAGCTGGGAGATTTCCATTGCCGCGCGGTCAATGACGCCGACGATCTGCTTTAGCTGAGCTTCGGTTATTTCCTGCTGGTTAACCCTTAAATCCAGTACTGCCTTAAAATTCTCCAGCGCGCGCTTCATCTGCGGATTTTTACGGAGTTCACAGCCCACCATGCGCGCCTGCAGCCTGGTCTGAATATGCTCCAGCTGCTCCAGGTTTTCCGCGTGCAGCTGACTGCCTTCGGCGGTAATGGCGATTTTTTTGCGGCCGTTTTCGTCAGCCACGCTGATTAATCCCTGATCCTGAAGTAAATCGAGCGTCGGGTAGATGACGCCGGGGCTCGGGCTGTAGTTGCCCTGGGTCAGGGTTTCGATCTCTTTAATCAGTTCGTAACCGTGGCTGGCATTGCGGGTGAGGATGTCCAGAATCACCAGGCGCAGCTCGCCGTGACCAAAGAAGCGCTGCCGGCGTCCGCCGCCTCTGCGACCGTGCTCGCCGTGTTCGCTATGTTCCCCGTGGCGTCCGCGTGGGCCACGGCCTTCTTCGTGATGGTGTCTCATGTTTTTCTCCTGTGATTATTTGATATATCTAATTTATATCTAAAAATAATAAAGTAGCAACAAAGTAGTGAATGTATTTTTTATTTAATTGATATTTAACGATTTAATTTTTGATTTTGGCTTTTGTGGCGTTTTTCTATGACTATATCAAAAAATGCTTGCATTCTTTTTTAATGGCAATCATTATCATTTGCAAGATTTTTAGATATATCTATTCCGTTCACGAAGGCGATGAAAGATGACAACGACCAGGCACCCCAAATACCCGCAGCGCGTACGTAATGAACTGCGCTTCCGTGAGTTAACCGTATTGCGCGTCGAGCGTATCGGCAGCGCATTCCAGCGTGTCGTGCTGGGCGGAGAGGCGCTGGAAGGCTTTGTTTCCCAGGGTTTTGACGACCACACCAAGCTCTTTTTCCCGGCCGCGGGCGCTGCGTTCACGCCGCCGGAGGTGACGGATGAAGGCATTAACTGGGGCGATGGCGTGCGTCCGGCGACCCGCGACTATACGCCGCTGTACGACGCCGGGCGTCATGAGCTGGCGTACGACTTTTTTATTCACGATGGCGGTATTGCCAGCAGCTGGGCGCTGGCGGCGAAAATGGGCGATAAGCTGGTGATCGGCGGGCCGCGCGGTTCGCTGGTGGTGCCGGAAGATTACGCCTGGCAGCTGTATGTGACCGATGAGTCAGGCATGCCCGCGCTGCGCCGCCGTCTGCTGGGATTGCAGCAGCTTCCGACGCGCCCGCAGGTCACGGCGATCGTCACCATTGGCGATGAGTCTTATCAAGATTACCTGGCCGATCTCGATGGTTTTCATATCGAGTGGGTGGTGGGACATCACTCCTCTGCCGTGGCCGAGCGCCTGGCGCGAATAGCGGTGCCGGCTGAGGACTATTTTATCTGGCTGACCGGGGAAGGCGCGGTGGTGAAATCGCTGCTGGCGCGCTTTGAAGGCCCGGGGATTGATCCGCAGCTGGTGCGTTCGCAGGCCTACTGGCACAGCAAATAAACGCGGAGAAACCCCGGGTTGCGGCTGGCGCCTTACCCGGGCTACTGGCCCTACCGGCCCGTAGACGGCGGTTAACCCGTAGCCCGGGCAAGGCGCGTTAAGCGCCGCCCCCGGGAGCAGAGCGCAGAGCGGCTGAATTTCCCGGAGGCGATGCTGCGCATCTGTCCGGGTGACCGGCCCGTAGACGGTGGTGAAACTGTAGCCCTGCTAAGCGCAGCGCGAGCAGGGGAGACTATTTCTGCGCTAGCGCTTTAAATACCATGGCCACCGCGTGGGCGCCGGGGTCCATATTGCCGCGCAGGCTATCGCTGTTCAGATACGATGCGCGCCCGGCGCCCGCTTTGCTGGCGTGAAGCGTACGATCCGCGCCCGCCTGCGCCGCGGCGAAAGCCGCCTGCAGGTTATCCGGTTCGGCCAGCAGCGCCGTTAGCGCCGGCTGCAGGGCGTCAATCATGGTCCGGTCGCCTTCATCCGCACCGCCGTAAAACTTCATCTGCGCCAGACCGGCGTTTAATGCTTCGGCGACCCTTGCCCCCTGTTCCAGCTTCTGCCCGGCGGCGGTAAAGAAAATCGACATCAGCACGCCGCTGGAGCCGCCCATCACAACCGTCAGACGCTCGCCAATCAGGGCAAACAGCGTGGCGAGGTTAGCCAGCGGCAGCTGACGACGCTGAAGTAAGTCGGCGATGTCGCGCGCGCCGGCGGCGAAGGTGGAGCCGGTATCGCCGTCGCCGACTTTCGCATCCAGCGCGTTAAGGTCTGCTTCCAGCCCGGACAGCGTGCCGGTCACACGTTCCACGTAGCCCGCAACTTCGCTGTTCTCCGAGGGCGCAAACTCCACCCGCGTACTGCGCAGCGATGATGGCATCACGCTGACCGCGCGCGGCTGTACCGGCGTCTGCCAGCCGGCGGTTTCTACCGCGGAAAGCAGCGCCTTCTCAATGCTCTCTTCCAGCACGATGGCGGTGAGGGAGAAACCTTTCATATCCAGCGCGGTGACCAGCGACGCCGGGCCTATCAGCCAGTCGATACGCTGATGCAGCGGAGTATTGGCCAGCTCGCGGGTCAAAATCGCCATTTCGGCAATCGACACGCCGCCGAGATTATTGATCATCACCGCCAGGCGGCCGGTTTCCGGCAGGGCGGCGCTGAGCTTCTCTACCATCAGCGTAACGATTTCCGCGCTGTTCTGCGTGGCGATAACCGAAGCGCCCGGTTCGCCGTGGATCCCCATCCCCAGCTCGGCCTGGTCCGGATGATGGCGCGGAGTCGTTTCCGCATCCTGCGGCAGATGACAGCTGGAAAGGGCCAGACCGAGGCTGAAGGTGTGTCTGGCGGCATACTGCGCTTCGCGCAGCACGGTTGCCAGATTGTGGCCGCGTTCGGCGAAGTAGCCGGCCACTTTATGCACCAGAATCGTCCCGGCAATGCCGCGCGGATGTTTGTTATCCGGCAGCGAAATATCATCGCCGACGATCAGCATTTCGACGTTATAGCCCATACGGCGCGCTTTCTCCGCGGCGAGGCCGAAGTTCAGACGATCGCCGGTGTAGTTCTTGACGATCAGCAGGCATCCGGCATCGCCGGTCACGGCCTGGATGGCGGTCAGCACCGCATCGACGCTCGGCGAGGCAAACAGATCGCCGCAGACGGCGGCGGTCAGCATGCCTTTACCGACAAAGCCCGCGTGGGCCGGTTCGTGACCGGAACCACCGCCGGAGATTACCGCCACGTTGTTTTTGTCGAGATCGCGACGCACCACCACGCGAATGGCGGGATCGCTCTCCAGCCGCGCCAGGTTATTCCACGGGCTGGCGATAATGGTCCCTTCAATCACTTCGTTGACGAGGTTGGCGCGCTGATTAAAAAAGAATTGAGACATAACGGATCCTGAAAGTTAAGCGAGTTCCCGGAGGGGACAGCCTCCGGGGCGGAAAGGTTAGGGCAGGTTAGCCGCGAATCACGCGTTTGCCGGGAATATCAAAGATGACGTTCTCGCCATCTTGCAGCGTCAGGGCACCGCTCTGCTGGCACAGCATCGCGATACCCGCCTGGCGGGCGATAATGGCGCCGTGAGAGAGCTCGCTGCCGGCCTGCAGGCAGATCCCCTTCACCTGCTCTGCGTTAAGCTGCAGGACGGTTGAAGGGAAGATATCGTCGGCAACGAGGATCGAAGGCGCGCTAAACTGCGGCAGCGCTTCATCGCGCTCGTTAAGGTGACGCAGCGTGCGGTGCAAAATATCTTCAATATCAATATAGCGCGCCTGCAGGTAAGCATCGTCGAGATGGCGATATTGTTGGCTTAAATCGCTCAGCACCTGTTGCCAGGCCCACGCCGCGCTGCACTGCTCGTCGCGTATGATGTCGCACGCCGCTGCGTATAAATCAGGGTCATCGAGCAGGGTATGATGCCCGGAGAAGATCGCCGCGATGTCGGCGGAAAACGTCGCCTCTGCCAGAGTCGTCAGCGCGCTAAGGTCTTCCAGCGTCCGGTCGATGGCCCGTTTCAGCCGCAGCTGCTGCTGGCCGATGGCGGCGCTCGTTTCCCGCGAGATCCTGTCCTGCGGCTGGGGATAAAGCACGACCTTACCCTCAACGCGGTCGGCGCTGGCGGGCCGACGCGCGGGCGCCGCCTCGGTTGGCTCGCCGAAGTTCTCCGCCGCCAGCGCCTGGAACGCCGCCAGCGCGGCGTCGGCGTCCGGGCCGCGGGCAAGCAGCCTTAAGGTATCGTTCCGGCGCACCTGAAGCAGGGCGATTTGGTTGAGGCTGTCCGGCGTGACGCATTTACCCCCTTTCTCCAGCACCAGGTCGGCATTGAATCCCGCCAGCGCGGCGACCAGCTTTGACGCCGGACGAACGTGCAGGCCGTTGTGGTTTTGAATCACCACGGAAACCGAGCGCGCGTCGCGGTCGTCGACCGGCGCGGCGGCCAGCGAAGCGTGTTGCGGTTGCGATGGTAACCCCAGCTGTACGCGCTTTGCCTCCAGCGCGTTCATGGCGTCTTCGATCACCTTGTCGATGCCGGCTCCGGCGGCGGCGCTCACCGTCGCCGCCAGAGTCCCTTCCACCAGCGGCGCCGCGCACAGGCGAACCTTCGCCGCAATGGCCGGATCGAGGAGATCCAGCGCGGTTTCGGCGCTCAGCAGGGCGCTGCCGATATCCATCATCACCAGGATATGATCGGCGTCGGCGACGGACTCGATGGCTTCCATAACCTTAATGGGATCGGTGCCGATCGGACTGGCGGGATCGTCAATTCCGGCGGCGATCGCCAGCTTACAGCCATCGTTCATTAACATCTGCCGGGCCAGTTCTCCGACACCTTCGCCCAGACGGGCGCTATGAGAAACAATAACCAGGTTTACCATCGCGTTTTCCTTACTCTTTGGCCGCTGCGGCCAGCATCTGAACCATCAGCATCACCGAGGTCGCGCCCGGATCCTGGTGCCCGATGCTGCGTTCGCCCAGGTAGCTGGCCCGCCCTTTGCGAGCCTGCATGGCGATCGTGGCGTGGACGGCGGCTTGCGCCTGTTCGCAGGCAGCATCAAGGGCGCCTGGTATCGACAGGTGCTGTTCGCTGGACTGGCGCAACGATTCCACCACCGGCAGCCAGACGTCGCACATGGTTTTATCGCCCGGCTCGGCTTTGCCGCGATTCACCACCCCTTCCGCGCCTTCGCGAAAGGCCTGATAGAGCTCCTCCAGGGTCAGGCTCTGGTGGGCCTGGGTCACCTGAGCGGCGCGAATAAAGAAGGTGCCGAACAGCGGGCCGCTGGCCCCGCCGACGTTGGAGAGCAGCGTCATACCGGTATTTTTAAGAATAAAACCAATGTCTTTATCGGCAATCGACGGCAGCTTTTCCACCACCTTGCTAAAACCACGATGCATATTCAGGCCGTGGTCGGCATCGCCGATTTCCCGGTCCAGACCGGTCAAAAAATCGCTCTCTTTGGTGAAGATATCGCCGCAGCGATAGAGCCAGTCTACGATTTGCGTTCTGCTTAATGACATGTCGTTGCTCCTTATTTGCCCCAGTTCAGCGCCGGGGTGTGGACCGGGGCGTCCCATAATGCCAGCGTCTCTTCATCGGCCTTTAACAGGGTGATGGAAAAGCCCACCATATCCAGAGAGGTACAGTAGCTGCCGATAAGGTTGCGCGCGATAACGATACCGGCCTCCTCGCAGCGCTGCGTCAGACGGTTATAGACGCCGTAGAGTTCGGACAGCGGCGTGGCGCCGAGGTTGTTGACCAGCGCGATAACCCGATCGCCTTTTTGCAGCGCCTGCTTGGTCTGCGTTACCTCCTGCCACGCGCCTTTCACGTTGTCCCAGTGGCGCAGCGTGCGGCTATAGGCGCCGTTTTCCAGCAGTGTATCGAACATTTCGTCAACGGTGCGATCGAGAGAGGTGAAGCGGCGGCGGTCGATGCCCGGTTCGCCGTGAATGCCGACGCCGAACTCCATCTCATCGTCCTGCAGTTCGAATGAGGGTTGCCCGGCGGCCGGAACGGTGCAGGCGCCGAGCGCGATGCCGATAGAGTGGCCCAGGTTGTTGAGCTTGCGCCCCAGTTCGGCGCAGGCTTCCAGCGAGTCGCCGCGTTCGGCGGCCGCGCCCACCAGTTTTTCAATCAGCACGGTATTCGCCACGCCGCGCCGCCCGGCGGTATAGAGGCTGTCTTTCACCGCCACGTCGTCATCGACTACCACAGTGGTAACCTTGACGCCGCTTTCGTGCAGCAGCTCGGTGGCGGTTTCGAAGTTAAGAATATCGCCGGTGTAGTTTTTGATAATCAGCAGCACGCCTTCGCCGCCGTCGATGGTCATGGCGCACTCAAACATTTTATCCGGCGTCGGGGAGGTGAAAATTTCTCCCGGGCAGGCCCCGGAAAGCATGCCCTGGCCAATATAGCCGCAGTGCATCGGCTCGTGGCCGCTGCCGCCGCCGGAGAGCAGCGCCACTTTCCCGGCCACCGGCGCATCGGCGCGGGTGACGTAGACCGGATCCTGGTGCAGCGTCAGTTCAGGGTGGGCTTTTGCAAGGCCAGCCAGTTGTTCACTCAGGACATCTTCGACACGGTTAATCAGTTTTTTCATTGTTTATGCTCCGTCGGAGTTTCGATGCGGCCTCTCTGCTGACGGAGGCGATCATCGTGTAGGGGTACCGCCTGACGATATGCGATATCGGGCGATGTATTGATTCTGGCTGAGTTGGCGGGAAAAAAAATCGCCATAAAATGAGTTTCATTACGAAACGTAATTATTAATTGCTGTTCCTTAATGAAACATTTTTGCGCAAGGAAAGGGAAAAATGCGAAGTAAGGCGCCTCTTTCACCTCGCTTCATCAGCGTGGAAAGCCCGCTCAGAGAAATAATTTTGCCCCTTCTTGCCGCCCGTGGTGGTGAAAAACGTCGACGATCGTCCGGCTGGTGACCTTCTTTTGCGCCAAAGGGGCGGATCGAGATCGCAATCCCATCGTTTCACATGAATTCATGTTTCAATATGAAACAATATAATTTATGTCCTGTTTCATATCGGGACAAAAAGGGGAAAGATTTTTTTGCCCGCGGCTCGCCCTACAGTGATGGCATCGCTCAGGTAGCGCTTTCGTCCCCGCCTTTGATGTAAGGCCGGACGGAGAAACACCGGGGCTCATCATGTCAAAACATGCACTTATTTGAGGGTGAACGGAATGCTAAAAGTTATTCAATCTCCAGCCAAATATCTCCAGGGACCAGATGCATCCACGCTGTTTGGGCAATACGCCAAAAACCTGGCGGACAGCTTTTTCGTGATTGCCGATGACTTCGTGATGAAGCTGGCGGGAGAGAAAGTGCTGGAAGGTTTGCACAGCCACAACATCAGCTGCCATGCGGAGCGCTTCAACGGCGAATGCAGCCACGTTGAGATCAATCGCCTGATCGCCATTCTGAAACAGCACGGCTGCCGCGGCGTGGTGGGCATCGGCGGCGGCAAGACGCTCGATACGGCGAAAGCCATTGGCTACTACCAGAAGCTACCGGTGGTGGTGATCCCGACGATCGCCTCCACCGATGCGCCAACCAGCGCGCTGTCGGTTATCTACACCGAAGCCGGCGAGTTTGAAGAGTATCTGATCTACCCGAAAAATCCGGACATGGTGGTGATGGATACGGCGATTATCGCTAAAGCGCCGGTGCGCCTGCTGGTGGCCGGGATGGGGGATGCGCTTTCAACCTGGTTTGAAGCCAGGGCCTGCTATGACGCCAGAGCCACCAGCATGGCGGGCGGTCAGTCGACGGCAGCGGCGCTGAGCCTGGCGCGCCTGTGCTATGATACGCTGCTGGCGGAAGGCGAAAAAGCCCGCCTCGCCGCCCAGGCCGGCGTGGTGACCGATGCGCTGGAACGCATCGTTGAAGCGAATACCTACCTCAGCGGTATCGGCTTTGAAAGTAGCGGTCTGGCCGCCGCGCACGCCATTCACAACGGTTTCACCATCCTCGAAGAGTGCCACCATCTGTACCATGGCGAGAAAGTGGCGTTTGGTACCCTGGTGCAGCTGGTGCTGCAAAATAGCCCGATGGAAGAGATCGAAACGGTGCTGAACTTCTGCCATACCGTCGGGCTGCCGGTTACGCTGGCGCAAATGGGCGTTAAAGAGGGCATCGATGAGAAAATTCAGGCAGTCGCCAAAGCGACCTGCGCGGAAGGTGAAACCATTCATAACATGCCGTTCCCGGTCAGCGCGCAGAGCGTGCATGCGGCGATTCTGACCGCCGACCTGCTCGGACAGCAGTGGCTGGCGCGCTAATTTAGCGTCGACCTGCCCCGTCTCATTTAAGCGATGAGACGTTTTCTCCCCCTCTGGCGGTAGCCGCCGGAGGGGTTGTCGTTTATGAAACAGCGGATAGGGATATGACTGTGCAGACTCAGAGCTTTCCTTTGGTGATAACCCAGTCGTGGCATCGCTGCAGCAAGTTTATGCAGCGGGAAACCTGGCAGACGCCGCATCAGGCGCAGGGGCTGACGTTTGAATCGATTTGCCGGCGCAAGACCGCGCTGTTGACGATTGGTCAGGCGGCGCTGGAGGATGCCTGGGAGTTTATGGATAACCGCCCCTGCGCGCTGTTCATCCTCGATGAGTCCGCCTGTATTCTTAGCCGCTGCGGCGATCCGCAGACCCTCGACCAGCTGGCGGCGCTGGGATTTCGTGACGGCAGCTACTGCGCGGAAAGCATTATCGGCAGCTGCGCGCTTTCGCTGGCCTCCATGCTCGGGCAGCCGGTCAAAACGACGGGCGAGGAGCATTTTAAACATGCGCTGCACGGATGGTCGTTTAGCTCCACGCCGGTGTTTGATAACCACGGGCGTCTGTTCGGTTCCATTTCCCTGTGCTGCCTGACGGAAGAACAGGCTTCGTCTGACCTCTCCCTGACCCTGGCTATCGCCCGGGAAGTCGGCAACTCGCTGCTCACTGATAGCCTGCTGGCCGAGTCGAATCGCCATCTTAACCAGATGTACGGTCTGCTGGAGAGTATGGATGACGGGGTGATGGCGTGGAACGAGCAGGGGATTTTGCAGTTTCTTAACGTGCAGGCCGCGACGCTGCTTCATCTTGATGTCCAGGCCAGCCAGGGGAAAAATATTAATGAGCTGGTGACGCTGCCGGCCCTGCTGCGTCGGGCCATTAAGCACGCGCGCGGGCTGAACCATGTGGAGGTCACCTTCGAAAGCCAGCATCAGTTTGTCGACGCCGTGATTACGCTCAAGCCAATCGTTGAAGAGCAGGGCAACAGTTTCATTCTGCTGCTGCATCCGGTCGAGCAGATGCGCCAGCTGATGACCAGCCAGCTTGGCAAAGTGAGCCATACCTTTGAACAGATGTCGGCGGACGACCCGGAAACCCGGCGGCTGATTCACTTTGGCCGCCAGGCGGCGCGCGGCACTTTTCCGGTGCTGCTGTGCGGTGAAGAGGGGGTGGGTAAGGAGCTGCTCAGCCAGGCGATTCACAATGAGAGCGAGCGGGGCGGCGGGCCGTATATCGCGGTCAACTGTCAGCTGTATGCCGACAGCGTCCTGGGCCAGGATTTTATGGGCAGCGCGCCGACGGACGATGAAAACGGCCGCCTTAGCCGTCTTGAGCTGGCCAACGGCGGGACGCTGTTTCTGGAAAAAATCGAATACCTGGCGCCGGAGCTGCAGTCCGCGCTGCTGCAGGTGATCAAGCAGGGGGTTTTAACCCGTCTGGATGCCCGCCGCTTGATTCCGGTAGACGTTAAAGTGATCGCCACCACCACCGTCGATCTGGCCAATCTGGTGGAGCAAAACCGCTTTAGCCGCCAGCTTTACTACGCGCTGCACTCCTTTGAAATCGTTATCCCACCGCTGCGCGCGCGGCGTAACAGTATTCCTTCGCTGGTGCACAATCGCCTTAAGAGCCTGGAAAAGCGCTTTTCCTCGCGGCTGAAAATGGATGAAGATGCGCTGGCGCAGCTGGTGGCCTACTCCTGGCCGGGCAACGATTTTGAGCTGAACAGCGTGATTGAAAATATCGCCATTAGCAGCGATAACGGCCATATCCGGCTGAGTAATTTGCCGGAATATCTGTTTGCCGAGCGGCCCGGCGCCGACGCGGGCTCCTCGCTGCTGCCCACCAGCCTGACCTTTAGCGCCATTGAGAAAGAAGCGATTATCCATGCCGCCCGCGTGACCAGCGGGCGGGTGCAGGAGATGGCGCAGCTGCTGAATATTGGCCGCACCACGCTGTGGCGAAAAATGAAACAGTACGATATCGATGCCGGCCAGTTTAAGCGCGGACGTATGGAGTAGTTTCCTGTGGGGAGTAGTACGGAATAGTCGAGCAGAAAAGCACCACGCAAGCGTTTAGCTGCGGTCTGAATCAAAGAAAGGCAACGATCTCTTTGATATCCCGGCGAAGATGGGTCCATAGTGTCATCATGTTCATTACGTGGTTAATTTTAAGGATAAGAGTATGCCAACAGCAATCGATAAAGCCCTGGATTTTATTGGTGGTATGAACACATCGTTGTCGGTGCCGAATACTATGGATGAAAGTACCGCTAAGGGAATTTTGAAGTATTTGCATGAACTAGGCGTACCGGCAAATCCTGCCGACGTCATGGCCCGGGGTGAAAAGGAGGGATGGGATGCCGGGTTCACGGAAAAAGTGGCCGGCTGGGCGGAAAAAATTGCCTCCGGTAACCGGATCGTCATTAAAAACCCGGAATTCTTCACCGTCTATATGCGCGAACAGCTGCAGGCGCTGGTGTAAGCCGCCTGTCGCGAACCTCACGTTAAGCTGCGGCGCCCCGAGGGGGCCGCACAATGCAAAAGGGCCGACGATTTTTCGTCAGCCCTTGCTGTATCTGGTGGCCCCTGCTGGACTTGAACCAGCGACCAAGCGATTATGAGTCGCCTGCTCTAACCACTGAGCTAAGGGGCCGTGGCGAGGGATTATAAAGTAACTGTTCCCCGCAATCCAGCCTAAAAATCACGCCTGCTGTTTTTATAAACAACGCATTTTCAATCCTTTATAATTACCTTTTAGGCATTGAGCTGGGGAAAACATGATTAACGATATTCTGGCGCCGGACCTGCGGGTGGTCTTTTGCGGTATCAATCCGGGGAAGTCTTCCGCCCATACCGGTTTTCATTTCGCCCATCCGGGCAATCGCTTCTGGAAAGTGATTCACCAGGCCGGCTTTACCGACCGTCTTCTGAAACCCGAGGAGGAACTCCAGCTGCTGGATACCCGCTGCGGGATCACGATGCTCGTCGAACGCCCGACGGTGCAGGCCAGCGAGGTTGAGCTGCTGGAGCTCCGCGATGGCGGCCGTGAACTGGTCAGAAAAATGGAAGAGTATCAGCCGCGCGCGCTGGCGATCCTGGGTAAACAGGCCTTCGAGAAAGCGTTTCAGGTGCGCGGCGTAAAATGGGGCAAGCAGCAGGTGACCATTGGGGCGACGGAAGTTTGGGTGCTGCCGAATCCCAGCGGCCTCAACCGGGCGACGCTGGATAAACTGGTGGAGGCCTACCGGGAGCTTGACGAGGCGCTGGCCACGCGAGGGCTTTAATGCATTTCCGACGACAAAAGGGTTACGGCTTTCAGCCCGGTCGTCGGCGGCTGGCTTAAGCCTGAGGCTTTAGTCAGCTTTTTCGCAATCGCTAATATTCCCTTTTTCTATCATGAATAAGAGGGCGTCAAAAGCGAAGTCGAGAAAGGTTTTACGGTCTTTCTCAAGGTGACGTAAAAGACATTCTTCTCTGTATGAGGACTTTTCCACTAGCCCGGTCAGGCAGAGCCAGAACAGCATCATGACGTCCGCGACGGGAGCATTTAATCCAATCTCTTTTTTTTCGGCGGCGTCTGTGATTCGCTTTGCGATAATCTGGTGGATCTGTTCTCCAGTCATAGCGATATTTTTCAACGCCTTATTGTTTTTAGTGATTTTTTCAGAACAGGCGATCTTCCCGGCTATCGCGGAAAAGTAGGCAAGGCTTGTTTCGTGGAGAGCCATCAGCGCATGGCACAGCTCGCGATAAAATTCGCGAAATGAATTTTGCCGATTGGCGATTGGTATGAGCTCCTGATAGAAACGCGCCATTACCTCCAGGATAAGATGATCCAGAATATCCTTTTTATTGTCGAAATAGGTATAAAGCGTGGTTTTACTAAAACCGGCTTCATGTGCGATCTCATCCATGGTGGTACTTTCTATTCCACGGCTTAGAAATAATGTATTAGCGGTGGTTAAAATAACCGTTCTATTAAAATCAGCCAGCTGAATTTTACGCTTGCTATTCATTTCATTTCCCTATGATTTGCCTGCGGTTTTAGGCGTAAATACGCCCCATCAACCAACCAATAGTACAATTGTAAAACTATGAGTCCAGCGGTTTAATGGCACATAAATAAATAATAAGAATAAGACCTGGATATATATTGATGGGTTTTATATTGGGGTTTTAATATTTATTAAATAAATAGTTTCTGCTTAGACATAAAAAAAGCCAGTCATGTGACTGGCTTTTCAGGGGACGCGGCGATAATTAATCGTCGAGGAAGCTACGCAGCACTTCAGAACGGCTCGGATGGCGCAGTTTACGCAGCGCCTTCGCTTCGATCTGACGAATACGTTCGCGGGTTACGTCAAACTGTTTACCCACTTCTTCCAGCGTGTGATCGGTATTCATGTCGATACCAAAGCGCATACGCAGGACTTTCGCTTCACGGGCGGTCAGGCCAGCCAGGACGTCGTGGGTGGCGGCGCGCAGGCTCTCGGTGGTGGCAGAGTCCAGCGGCAGCTCGAGGGTGTTATCCTCGATAAAATCTCCCAGATGCGAATCTTCATCGTCGCCAATCGGCGTTTCCATGGAGATGGGCTCTTTGGCGATTTTCAGCACCTTACGAATTTTGTCTTCCGGCATCAGCATGCGTTCGGCCAGCTCTTCCGGCGTCGGCTCGCGGCCCATTTCCTGCAGCATCTGGCGGGAAATACGGTTGAGCTTGTTGATAGTCTCAATCATATGCACCGGAATACGGATGGTGCGCGCCTGGTCTGCGATAGAGCGGGTGATCGCCTGACGGATCCACCAGGTTGCGTAGGTGGAGAACTTGTAGCCGCGGCGGTATTCAAACTTATCAACCGCCTTCATCAGACCGATGTTGCCTTCCTGGATCAGATCGAGGAACTGCAGACCGCGGTTGGTGTATTTCTTGGCGATCGAGATAACCAGACGCAGGTTCGCTTCAACCATCTCTTTCTTCGCACGGCGCGCTTTCGCTTCACCGATGGACATACGACGGTTGATATCTTTTACCTGCTCGATGGTCAGGCCGGTCTCTTGTTCAATCTGCTGCAGTTTCATCAGGCCGCGCTGAACGTCTTCTTTCACGTCAAGCAGCTTCTCTGACCACGGCTTGTTCATGGCGATGGCCGCATTGAACCAGGTTTCGCTGGTTTCGTTGCCGGTGAACAGAGTGATGAAGTTTTTCTTCGGCATTTTGCACTGCTCAACGCACAGCTTCATGATGATACGTTCTTGAGTACGAACGCGATCCATCATGATACGCATGCTGTTAACCAGGTAATCGAACTGCTTCGGTACCAGACGGAACTGTTTGAACACTTCGGACAGCTTGAGGATCTCTTCCTGCGCTGCGGCGTGGCTACGACCTTTCGCTTTGATGGTGTCGCGGGTCAGTTCGTACTGCGTACGCAGCTCGGCGAATTTCTCGCGCGCCAGCTCGGGGTCGATGCTGTTGTCGTCATCGCTGCTGTCGTCGTCTTCTTCTTCATCTTCGTCTTCGTCGTCATCCATCTCTTCCTGAGAGAGTTCAGAACCGACGTGCGTCGCCGTTGGCGCCATATCTTCTTCGGCGTTCGGGTCGACAAAACCGGTGATCAGATCGGACAGACGCGCTTCTTCCGCTTCAACGCGATCGTACTGCTCCAGCAGATAGGTGATCGCTTCAGGGTATTCAGCCACCGAGCACTGAACCTGGTTAATGCCGTCTTCGATACGTTTAGCGATGTCGATTTCGCCTTCGCGCGTCAGCAGTTCGACGGTACCCATTTCACGCATGTACATGCGCACCGGGTCGGTTGTGCGTCCGATTTCAGACTCAACGCTGGAGAGAACCTGCGCCGCAGCTTCTTCCGCATCTTCGTCAGTATTGTTGTTCGTTTCAGCAAGCAAAAGATCATCGGCATCCGGTGCTTCTTCCATCACCTGAATGCCCATGTCGTTGATCATTTGGATGATGTCTTCGATCTGGTCGGAGTCGACGATATCTTCCGGCAGATGGTCATTGACCTCGGCATAGGTCAGATAGCCTTGCTCCTTACCACGTTGGACAAGAAGCTTCAGCTGTGACTGCGGGTTTTGCTCCATAAGACGGTATCCACACTTAATTCGTTTGATTGGTGTAAGCAGGCGAACTGCCAACATTTAAAGCGAGGGCGTACTTATATTATTGCCGCTGCGCCTCGAGCGGCTGTCGGGGTCTTCCCGAACGATATTCGGCACTTAAGCCGTTCAATGCGTTATCTTTCAAGTTGTCTCTGCGTTAGCTACGTTCTCTCATCCTGGTCATGTGCTTGTGCGCACTCCCGGGGATTCGTTCTCTTGCTGCCTTGATACAACTTGAATGAGTTTGTCTTTCGTTTATTTTTTGGCCAGTTCCTGGCTGATGGTCCAGAGTTCCCGGCGCTCTTCACTGCTTAAGCCGTGCGTGCGGTCGCGAGCTATCAACTCTTCTTGCCGCAGCTCCAGCAGTGAATCAAACATATGGTTGAGCGAGTCGGTGAAGGTTTTTTCAGCAATATCCTTATCTGCTATATCGTCCCACATCGACAGTTTTTCAAGGGTTGCGGCCTCATTTGTGCCGCGATACTGCTCTAACAGCAGCCCGGTGGTCAGGCCCGGCTGTGCCAAACAGGTTTTAACCAGTTCGTTGAACAACCCAAGCCCCGGCATTTTACGCGGGTCCAGCCCCTCCAGGGGCGGTACCAGTGGCGCCAGATCCGGGTTTTGTACCAGTAACCCTATCAGTATACGCATGGTCGTGCGTTTTAGCTGCGGAGCAGGGCGCTGGATGCCATTTTCAGACTGTTTTGGCATTAAACGTTCAAGCTGCGCATCATCTAAAATCCCCAGCTTATTGCCTAACTCCTGGCGCAGGTAAATGCGCAGCGTTTCACCCGGCACCTGCGTTATCAGCGGCAGCGCTAAGGTACTCAGCTGCGCGCGGCCGTCCGGGGTGCTCAAATCCACCTGCGGTAGCAGGCTGTTGAACAAAAACGTGGAGAGCGGTTGAGCCTGCTCCATCCGCGCTTCAAATGCGGCTTTCCCTTCTTTGCGCACCAGCGTATCCGGGTCTTCGCCATCCGGCAGAAACATAAAGCGCAGCTGGCGCCCGTCGGTCATATACGGCAGCGCCGTTTCCAGCGCGCGCCAGGCGGCATCGCGGCCAGCCCGGTCGCCGTCGTAGCAGCAAACCACCTGATTGGTGACCCGGAACAACAGCTGAATATGGTCAGCGGTCGTCGACGTTCCCAGCGACGCAACGGCATAGTTAATGCCGAACTGCGCCAGAGCCACCACGTCCATATAACCTTCGACCACCAGCAGGCGGGGCGGTTCAGCGTTATCCTGCTGCGCTTCATAAAGACCGTACAGCTGGCGGCCTTTATGGAAAATATCGGTCTCCGGGGAGTTCAGGTACTTCGGCATGGCGTCACCCAGCACGCGACCACCAAAACCAATCACCCGGCCTCGCTTATCGCGGATGGGGAACATCACCCGTTCGCGGAAGCGGTCGTAACTGCGTCCCTGATCGTTAGTGACCAGCATGCCCGCATCAATCAGCGACTGGCGGTTTTCTTGATTACCGCCAAAACGTTTTAAAACGTTGTCCCAACCGGGAGGGGCGTAGCCAATCGCGAAGCGCGTAATCACCTCGCTGCTTAAGCCGCGTTTTTCCAGATACTGGCGCGCGGGGCCGGCGGCGGGTTGCATCAGAGACTGTTGATAAAACGTGTTCAGACCATCCATCAGCTGATAGAGATTTTGCCGCTGATGGCGCTCAATCTGGCTGGGTCCGCTACCTGCTTCATACGGCACGTCTAGATTATGCATGGCAGCCAGCTCTTCGACGGTTTCCACGAACTCGAGCTTGTCGTAGTTCATCAGGAAGTCGATAGCGTTGCCGTGCGCACCGCAGCCGAAGCAGTGGTAAAACTGTTTTTCACCGTTGACGGTGAAAGAGGGGGTTTTTTCGTTATGGAACGGACAGCACGCGTGAAAATTTTTGCCCTGCTTTTTCAGCTTTACCCGGGCATCGATCAGATCGACGATATCGGTGCGCGCCAGCAGGTCATTGATAAATACTCGTGGAATTCGTCCAGCCATATGCCCCGTTTTATACACGTTACCCTTCAAGCTGCCTCTGCGTTGGCTTCGCTCGTTCACCCTGTCACTTACTTCGGTAAGCTCCGGGGACTCACTCCCTTGCCGCCTTGATGCATCTTGAATGATTGAGTGTATATGCTAATGCATAAACGAAAATAAGCCGCGCATTCCTTTCGGAAGCACGGCCTTACAACTACAACTCGGTCTGAATTGAGAGCCTGGCTCCCAACAGATTAGTACAGACGAGTGCGGCGTGCGTTTTCGCGAGCCAGTTTCTTCGCGTGACGTTTCACTGCGGAAGCTTTAGCGCGTTTACGTTCGGTAGTCGGTTTTTCATAGAACTCACGACGACGAACTTCCGCCAGAACACCTGCTTTTTCGCATGAACGTTTGAAGCGACGCAGCGCTACGTCGAACGGCTCGTTTTCACGTACTTTAATTACCGGCATGTAACTCTCACCTTTGATAAATTCGGTTTGCCGCTGGCATCAGCGCCAGCTTATTTCAAAATGGTGCGGAATTTTACTGCAATTGCTGCTGCTTTGTAAAGCACCGACGCGATTTTTGAAAGGGACTTTTATAAGGACAGGGAGTATACACGAAGTGAACGCCAGGGGTGAGGAAAGTTTTACATCAACCCGCATTGGTCCTACACTGCGCGGTATTGAAACGAGGTAAAACTAGCCATGCGTGTACTGGGAATTGAAACATCCTGCGATGAAACCGGCATCGCCATTTATGACGACGAAAAAGGTCTGTTAGCCAACCAGCTGTATAGTCAGGTGAAATTGCACGCTGACTACGGCGGCGTGGTGCCCGAACTGGCCTCGCGCGACCACGTACGTAAAACCGTCCCCCTGATTCAGGCGGCGCTCAAGGAAGCCGGGCTGACGGCAAAGGATATCGATGCCGTTGCGTATACGGCGGGCCCCGGCCTGGTGGGCGCGCTGCTGGTCGGCGCAACGGTTGGCCGTTCGCTGGCGTTCGCCTGGAACGTGCCGGCGATCCCGGTACACCATATGGAAGGGCATCTGCTGGCGCCGATGCTGGAAGATAATCCGCCGCAGTATCCTTTTGTCGCCCTGCTGGTTTCCGGCGGCCATACCCAGCTGATCAGCGTCACCGGCATTGGCCAGTATGAACTGCTGGGCGAATCGATTGACGACGCGGCGGGCGAAGCCTTCGATAAGACAGCGAAACTGCTGGGGCTGGATTATCCCGGCGGCCCGATGCTGTCGAAGATGGCCTCCCAGGGCACCGAAGGGCGCTTTGTCTTCCCGCGCCCGATGACCGACCGCCCCGGGCTGGATTTCAGCTTTTCTGGCCTCAAGACCTTTGCCGCGAACACCATTCGCAGCAACGGCGATGACGATCAAACCCGCGCCGATATCGCCCGCGCTTTCGAAGATGCGGTCGTGGATACGCTGATGATTAAGTGCCGCCGCGCGCTGGATCAAACCGGCTTTAAACGGCTGGTGATGGCGGGGGGCGTCAGCGCGAACCGTACGCTGCGCGCAAAGCTGGCGGAAATGATGAAAAAGCGCGGTGGTGAAGTCTTCTACGCTCGTCCTGAATTCTGTACCGATAACGGCGCGATGATTGCCTATGCGGGGATGGTCCGTCTGCGCTCCGGCGCTAAAGCGGAGCTCGGCGTCACCGTTCGTCCGCGCTGGCCGCTGGCTGAGCTTCCGGCGGCATAACGTCTGATATTTCACAGGCCGACGTCCTGTCGGCCTGCCTTCGCGACTTATTCCATACTCTTACACAGCGAGCAAATCGCCCCCTGGTGCTTGTGCGAATGCATCACGTCAGGACGTTCGTACTCTTCCCGGCAGCTCAGGCAGCGGTAAACGGTGATCGACGCGTTACCCTGCGCATCGTAGCGCGGCTCGGCGATACCATCATCGTGCTGTTTAATGTAATAGCGCCCGCGGGTGGCGATCCCCATGACCGGCGTCATCACGAAAGCCACCGCCAGCGCAATCAGCGGCGAGAACGGCGCCAGCGTTTCGCCCAACAGGCCGAAGAAGGCGCTAATCGAAAGTCCTGCCGCGAGGGCAAAAGAGACCACGCCTACCGGGTTGACGTTGTAGATCATCCCGCGGCGATACTCCGGCTGCGCCGGCGCCAGCTTCAGCACCCCTTTGTTGACGGTGATGTCGGTGGCGACCACCACCACCCAGGCGATGGCAAAGTTAGAATAGAAGCCGAGGATCCACGCCAGAGCGCTAAACATGTCGCCTTCCATCAGGGCAAGGGCAATCGTCAGGTTGACGATGACGAAAATAATCCGCCCCGGATAACGTTTGGTGGTGCGCGTCCAGGCGCTGGTCCACGCCAGAGAGCCGGAATAGGCGTTGGTGACGTTAATTTTAATCTGCGAGATAACCACCAGCACCACCGCGAGGGTGAGCGCCAGCCAGCCGGGGACCAGGTTATCGAAGACGCTGACGAACTGTTGCACCGGTTCGGTGTTGTGCACCGCCGGGAAGCGGGTCAGCAGATAGAAGCCGAGGAAAGCGCCGATAATCTGTTTAATCGCGCCTAATACGACCCAGCCCGGGCCGGCGGAGAACACCGCCAGCCACCAGCTTTTGCTGTTTTCCGCGGTCTTCGGCGGCATAAAGCGCAGATAGTCGATCTGCTCGCCAATCTGCATGATCAGCGACAGGCAGACCCCCGCGCCGAGCATAATGGCGGTTAAATCTACCGTTGAGGCGTTGTTTTTACCGGCGAAGTTCATAAAGCCGTCCACCAGATCCGGGTCTTTGGCGATAAGCCACGCCACCGGAACCACCATCAGGACCAGCCACAGCGGCGTCGTCCAGACCTGAAGGCGAGTCAGCGCCTTCATGCCGTAGACCACCAGCGGCAAGACCATCAGCGTGGCGATGAGGTAGCCCATCCACAGCGGGATCCCCAGGCCCACCAGCAGCCCCTGCGCCATGATCGAGCCTTCAAGCGCGAAGAAGATAAAGGTAAATCCGGCGAAGATAATGCTGGTGATCACCGAACCAAAGTAGCCGAAACCGGCGCTGCGGGTGATCAGGTCGAGGTCGATGTTATAGCGCGCGGCGGTAATCGCCAGCGGAATACCGGTAAGAAAAATAACCAGCGCCGCCAGCAGGATCGCGTAAATCGCATTGGTGGTGCCCCAGGCCATGCCGATGCTGGCGCCGATAGAAAAGTCAGCCAGATAGGCGATGCCGCCCAATGCGGTCACCGCGACAACCCCCGGTCCCCAGCGGCGAAAGCTCAGCGGAGCATAGCGAAGGGTATAATCTTCCAGCGTTTCTTTGGAGCCGGAGGCACTGGTTTGCGCAGGTAAATCAGTTTTTATATCCAGTGATGACATAGTCATTCCTTAATGGTTAGGCATGACTGGAATTAGCAAACCTTATGCCACATCGCAGGGCAGGCGCTATCAGGGCTTCATGAAGGGGATGGCTAAAGAGAGGGCAGGGTATGCACCATCCCGACACCTCTGCGCCGGGATGGTGCAGGGGTTACTTGCCGAGCATGCCTTTGTCTTCGATAAAGGCGATGATATTTTGCAGGCCGTCGCCGCTTTTCAGGTTGGTGAAGCTCCACGGGCGTTCGCCGCGCATGCGCAGGGTATCGCGCTCCATCACTTCCAGAGACGCGCCCACGTACGGTGCAAGATCGGTTTTGTTGATCACCAGGAAGTCGGATTTGGTGATCCCCGGTCCGCCTTTGCGCGGGATCTTTTCCCCTTCCGCCACGTCGATGACGTAGATGGTGAGATCCGCCAGCTCCGGGCTGAAGGTGGCGCTCAGGTTATCGCCGCCGCTTTCTACAAAGATGAGATCGAGATTGCCGAATTTCTCGCTCAGCGCTTCCACCGCGGCAAGGTTCATCGACGCATCTTCCCGAATAGCGGTATGCGGGCAGCCGCCGGTTTCGACGCCGACAATTCGTTCAGGCTCCAGGGCGCCAGCCTCGGTGAGAATGCGCTGATCTTCTTTGGTGTAGATATCGTTGGTCACCACCGCCAGCTGCCAGGTGTCGCGCATGGCTTTGCAGAGGGCTTCCAGCAGCGCGGTTTTTCCGGAGCCGACCGGGCCGCCGACGCCGACGCGCAGCGGTTGCTTAATCATGTTCATACCTTCTCCTAAGAACGGAATAATCGGGAATACTGGGTTTCGTGCCGGGCGGAAGCGATAGCCGCAAGCGGCGTCGCCGAACCGATGGCGTCGTCCGGGGTCGCCAGGGCGCTGTCCATGTCCGCCGCGTAGCGGTCGCACAGGCGAAGAATCAACTGCTGGGCCGCCTGCTGGCCAAAGGGCACCAGCTTGACGCCCGCCATCACCGCGCTTTCAATCCAGCTATAGCCAAGGCTCAGGGCCAGGTCAGGAATGGCGATTTGCCAGCGTACGCCGAGCCACGCCATGCCGGTTAGCTGACTTTGCTGGCACAGCTTGCGCCACTCGGGCGGGCAGTCCGGCTGCCAGTCGGCCAGCAGCCGGGTGAAGGCCGCGCCGCGGTTGCGCTCTTCATCGCGCAGCTCGCGAGTTTCCCGGCAGGCGAGCAGATAAGCGGTCCAGCGCCGGGCGCAGGCCAGATCGCCCGCTTCGCAGGCCCGGTAGAGGCGGGCAAACAGCGGCAGGTCGACGGTAAAAAAGCTCTGCTCCATTTGGCGCAGCTGCCAGCGCTCAAAGGCGGCGGTATCCGCTACCCAGCCCGCTTCCACCGCCCACTCCAGCCCCTGGGACCAGCTGTAGCCGCCAACCGGGAGGCTGCTGCTGGCAAGCTGCATCAAGCGCAGACGTTTTTCCGGCGTCGGCATTTAGTGGCTGTGCTCACGATCGTGATGGTGGTGGTGATGGCCGTGCGATTCGCTGGCGTAGGCGCCGGCTTCCGGTTCAAACGGCAGATGCGCGAAATCCACGGCCAGGCCAAACTGGCGCAGCATATCGTCCAGGACGTGATCGTGATGATAGCGCAGCTCGCCGGGCATAATCTGTAGCGGCACGTGGCGATTGCCAAGGTGATAGCAGGCCTTCGCCAGCATAAAGGGGTCATCGCAGCGTACGACCGAAACGGCTTCATCAGCGGCGATCACTTCAATGAATTCGCTACCGTTTTCGTTACTGAGAATGTCGCCGCCGCGCAGCAGCAGACCGCGCGGCAGCAGCAGGCCCGCCTGACGGCCATCGTTAAGCGTGACTTTAATGCGGCTTTTTACCCGCACGTCAATCGGCAGGGTAACGCTGGCCGTGGCCTGCGCAGGGGTCTCCACCCGTTGGGTCAAATAAAGCATTTGCGCTCCTTAAAACAGGAAATAACGTTGCGCCATCGGTAACACGTCCGCCGGTTCGCTGGTTATCAGTTCGCCGTCGATGCGCACCTCGTAGGTTTGCGAATCCACGGTAATAGTGGGCAGCAGGCCGTTGTGGTGCATATCGCCTTTTTGTACCGTGCGGCAGCCTTTAACCACCGCCGTCGCGCTGTGCAGGTTCAGCTGTTCAGCGACGCCGTTTTCCGCCGCCGCCTGCGACAGAAAGGTCAAACGGCAGCGGTGGCGAGCGCTGCCCAGCGCGCCGAACATCGGGCGATAGTGCACCGGCTGCGGCGTCGGGATAGAGGCGTTGATGTCGCCCATCGGCGCCATCGCGATCATGCCGCCTTTGACGATCGTCGCCGGCTTCACGCCGAAGAACGCCGGGGACCACAGCACCAGATCCGCCAGTTTACCCACTTCAATCGAACCGACTTCATGGGCGATACCGTGGGTTAACGCCGGATTAATGGTGTACTTGGCGATATAGCGCTTCACGCGGAAGTTGTCGTTATCGCCGCTCTCTTCCGCCAGCGGGCCGCGCTGGACCTTCATCCGGTGCGCCACCTGCCAGGTGCGCAACACCACTTCGCCGACGCGCCCCATCGCCTGTGAATCAGACGAGGTGAGGGAGAAGGCGCCCAGATCGTGCAGGACGTCTTCCGCGGCAATGGTTTCCCGCCGAATGCGCGATTCGGCAAACGCCACGTCCTCGGCGATATCCGGGTCGAGATGATGGCAAACCATCAGCATATCCAGATGTTCGTCAATGGTGTTGACGGTATAGGGCAGCGTCGGGTTGGTTGACGAGGGCAGAATATTGGGGTGCGCGCAGGCGGTAATAATATCCGGCGCATGGCCGCCGCCCGCCCCTTCGGTATGGAAAGTATGGATAGTGCGCCCGCCGATGGCCGCCAGGGTATCCTCAACGAATCCGGACTCATTGAGGGTGTCGCTGTGCAGCGCGACCTGCACGTCCATTTCGTCGGCCACCGTCAGCGCGCAGTCGATTGCCGCCGGGGTCGCGCCCCAGTCTTCGTGAATCTTCAGGCCGATAACCCCGGCCGCGACCTGCTCACGCAGCGCATCCGGATTCGAACCATTGCCTTTACCCAGCAGGCCAATATTGACCGGCAGGCTGTCCGCGGCCTGCAGCATCCGCGAGATGTACCACGGCCCGGGCGTGCAGGTCGTGGCGTTGGTGCCCGCCGCCGGGCCGGTCCCGCCGCCGATCATGGTGGTGACGCCGGAGACCAGCGCCTCTTCCGCCTGCTGCGGACAGATCCAGTGAATATGCGTATCGACGCCGCCGGCGGTGACGATCTTGCCTTCCGCCGCAATAATTTCCGTGGCCGCGCCGATCGGGATCGTGACGTTGGGCTGAATATCCGGGTTACCGGCTTTGCCGATCGCGAAGATCCGCCCGTCTTTGACGCCGATGTCGGCTTTGACGATCCCCCAGTAATCGACGATCAGGGCATTTGTCAGCACCAGATCCACACACCCGGCGGAAAGCATCTGTCCCTGGCCCATACCGTCGCGGATCACTTTGCCACCGCCGAATTTGACCTCTTCGCCGTAGGTGGTCAAATCATCTTCGACCTCGATCCACAGCTCGGTGTCCGCCAGGCGAACTTTATCGCCGGTGGTGGGGCCGAACATGTCGGCATAGGCCTGACGTGAAATGTCACTCATCGTTTGCCTCCAGCGCGCCCATAACGTCTCCGCGGAAACCGTACACCGCGCGGGTTCCGGCCAGCGCCACCAGCTCCACCTCGCGCTTTTGGCCAGGTTCGAAGCGCACTGCGGTGCCGGCGGCGATATTCAGGCGATAGCCGGTCGCCTGCTGGCGATCGAACTTCAGCGCCGGGTTGACCTCGGCGAAGTGGTAATGCGAGCCGACCTGAATCGGCCGGTCGCCGTGATTTTCAACGATAATGCAGCAGGTGGCGCGGCCGACGTTAATCGCTATCTGGCCGGGTTTTACCTGATATTCTCCTGGGATCATCGCGCTACCTCAGATTATCGGGTTATGGACGGTAACCAGCTTCGAGCCGTCCGGGAAGGTGGCTTCGACCTGGATATCGGGGATCATTTCCGGCACGCCTTCCATGACCTGGTCGCGGCTCAGGACGTGGCGTCCTTCTTCCATCAGCGCCGCGACGCTTCTGCCATCGCGCGCGCCCTCCATAATAAAGGCGCTAATCAGGGCCACGGATTCGGGATAGTTGAGCTTCAGACCGCGGGCCAGGCGACGCTCCGCCACCAGCGCGGCGGTAAACAGCAACAGCTTGTCTTTTTCTCTGGGTGTCAGTTCCATAGCGTTCTCTTAAGTCAGCCAGATTCGGGGGAGTACCGGAGATTTGCCGGTCAGGTGCGGGCGCATAAATTGCCAGATATCGCGCATCGCCCGCTGGCAAAGCAGATTATCGTCACTTAGAAAGCGTACCGTCAGCAGACCGTCGGTGAGCGTCGCGCCGGCGTAGTTTGCCAGCGGCGTAAGTTTTTCGCGTACGCCTTCGAGCAGCGTTTCGTTCGCCGGGTAGAACAGCATCGTTCCCACCCACGGCTGCTGCGCGACGCAGGCCAGCTGTCCATCGGCCAGGCTCAGGCGCTCAATCAGCAGCGGAGAGCCGCCGACCCACACCTCCAGGCGATTGGCGAGCGCGCCGTGGCTAAAGGCTTCGCCGATGACCGGCCGGCCAAGGCACAGCAGGTCCCACGCCAGCAGCGTGCTGGAGGCGGCGAGATGAAAGGCGGTAGACAAAGCGGCGTTGGCGCCGGGAAAGAAGATCGCGTCCTGCGGCAGCCACTCGAGCGTTGAGTTTTCGGCCAGCGTCAGGGTTTGCTGAAGACGCGCCTGCGCGCCGCTGCTGCGATAGAACTTGCTGGCGCCGGGCATGGTGATCAGCGTGTGGCACCCGGGATCCATCGTCGCGCTAATGGTGAGCTCATCGCCGCCGACGATACCGCCGGGCGGATGAAGCAGATAGAGGTGACAGGTCTCTTCTTCGGGATAAAACGGGCGCTGAACGGTGAGGGGACCGACATGACGACGGGAGGCGAGCGTGGTTTTCCCGCCGAGAAATTGAAACTGGAGGTCCAGCGAGGCCTGCCAGCCTTTTTTATTCTGTGGTAACACGGTGCCGTGCAATGTCGCGCCCCTGCAAAATCAAGATAAAACAGCAGCGAAGAGTATTGATCGGGGGCCAATCATCCCGGTCATATGAAAAGCTTATGCCCGTCATACTTCGAGCCGCAGCCGCGTTGGCTACGGGCTACTCGGCCCATCCATGGGCCTCGCCCTGGCGGACCGTCGCAAGCGACGTTCAAATCTGCTCCCGGCAGATTTGTCGTTCGCCCGAATCACTTACTGGAGTAAGCTCATCGGGACTCACTCACTTGCCGCCTTGCCGCAACTCGAATTATTTAGGGCATAGAATTGTCATGCTTCGAGCCGCAGCCGCGTTGGTTTACTTTAATCACCTGGGGCTTACTTGCCGCGAAGTTGCGGCGCAGCAAAGGTTATTTCTGCTCCGGCGTTTTTTTCTTCTTTTTGAGCCGGGTCCAGATGCGGGTTTCCTGACGACGCCACAGACGCTGTATGTTGTCGTGATGGCGCAGCAGAATCAGGCATGACAGCATCGAAACCGGGAAAGTGTACTGCGGTTTGAACCACCAGACATAGAACGGCGCAATCAGCGCGCTCACGATAGCCCCCAGCGAGGAGTAGCCGCTGAGCAGAATCGTCAGCAGCCAGGTTCCGGCCATCACGCCGGTGAGATCCCAGCCGATAGGAGCAATGGCGCCGAAAGCGGTGGCCACGCCTTTACCGCCGCGAAAGTTAAAAAATACCGGCCAGATATGGCCCACGCAGGCGGCGATCGCCACCAGGCCGAGCCAGAACGGCGTCAGGCCTAACGCCCACGCGCCCCAGACCGGCAGCATGCCTTTCAGTACGTCAAAAATAAGCACCGCTACGGCTGCGCCCTTGCCGCCAATTCGCAGGACGTTCGTCGCCCCTGGATTGCCGGAGCCGCTGTCGCGAGGGTCGGGAAGGCCAGCGAGGCGGCAAACGAGAATGGCGCTGGAGATTGAGCCGCAGAGGTAGGCGAGGATAACCAGTCCAGGCGCGATTGCACTCATCAGCTGTTCCATTTTGAAAGTGTCGTTTTATCCCCTGCGCACTGCGCGTTGCCCGCGCATTGGCTCTCCGGGACCCATAGCGACGCTATGCTCCTGGAGCCTTGCCGCGTCGCTGTCTTCCTGCAACGCAAATTATTTAGGGGATGTCTTTGCATCTGTGGATAATACGCATAATTGGCCGGAAGTGGTATCCGGTTTAGCCAAAAAGCAGGCAGGTCGTGATGGATATTGTATTTATAGAGCAACTTTCGGTAATCACCACAATTGGTGTTTACGACTGGGAACAGACCATCGAACAGAAGCTGGTGTTCGATATCGAAATGGCGTGGGATAACCGCAAAGCGGCGGCCAGCGATGATGTCAGCGATTGTCTCAGCTATGCTGATATCAGCGAGCTGGTAATCAGCCACGTCGAAGGCGGGCGTTTTGCGCTGGTGGAACGCGTGGCGGAAGAAATTGCCGACCTGCTGCTGGAAAAGTTTCAATCTCCATGGGTACGTATTAAAGTCAGCAAACCTGGGGCGGTAGCCAGGGCGGCTAACGTCGGCGTCATTATTGAACGTGGCCTTAATCTGAAACAAAACTTTTCAGGTCATACTCGTTAAACAAATTGCGTTTATACCGGTCATAGAATCCGGCCATCAGGCTATTTTCTTTGCCGTTTTGCCCTGTGACAGCGCTCGAAATCCTTGCGTACAACCTGTACGCTCACTTTTCTGCGCGCTGTCTGTGGCCAAATAAGCACGCCTGATAGCTCGGTTCTTCGTTCCTGGTTTTTTTCATTTTACTTTTTAAAGGGTTTAATTGGATGAGCGATATACACTCGCTGCTGATAGCGGCAATATTGGGTGTGGTTGAGGGTTTGACAGAATTTTTACCTGTCTCCAGTACTGGTCATATGATTATTGTCGGTCATCTGCTGGGTTTTGAAGGCGATACCGCGAATACGTTTGAAGTCGTCATTCAGCTTGGTTCCATTCTGGCCGTTGTGGTGATGTTCTGGCGCCGCCTGTTTGGTCTTATCGGCATTCATTTTGGCAAAAAGCCCGAGCATGAAGGCCAGGGCAGCGGTCGCCTGTCGCTTATCCATATTCTTTTGGGGATGATCCCGGCGGTGGTGCTGGGGCTGATTTTCCACGATACCATCAAGTCGCTGTTTAACCCGATAAACGTGATGTATGCGCTGATTGTGGGCGGCGTGCTGCTGATCGCGGCGGAAGTGCTGAAGCCGAAACAGCCGCGCGCGGTGGGCATTGATGATATGACCTATCGTCAGGCGTTCGTCATCGGCTGCTTCCAGTGTCTGGCGCTGTGGCCGGGCTTCTCGCGTTCCGGGGCGACGATTTCCGGCGGGATGCTGATGGGCGTCAGCCGCTATGCGGCCTCTGAGTTCTCGTTCCTGCTGGCGGTGCCGATGATGATGGGCGCAACCGTACTGGATATGTACAAGAGCATTGGCTTCCTGAACGCCGGCGATATTCCGATGTTTGCCGTCGGTTTTATCACGGCGTTTATCGTCGCGCTGATTGCGATTAAAACCTTCCTGCAGCTGATTAAACGTATTTCGTTTATCCCGTTCGCCATCTACCGTTTTATCGTTGCGGCAGCGGTCTACGTGGTCTTCTTCTAAGCGCCCGCCCTCAGTCCCGCGGCTGAGGGCAACGCTTTTCTTTCCAGCGGGCGACGGCCTGAATCCGCCGACGCGTCAGCTCTTCACGAATTTCAACGCCCTGAAAACCTTCCGTCACCACCTCTTTAGTTGAAACCGACCGGGCAACGTCCCAGGCTTCCAGCAGCAGGCGACCCTGCGGATAATCGCAGGCTTCAAAGCCGGTGCGCCCGCGCACGTCGGCCTCGCTGGTTAACGCGATTTGCCTGACACGATGCGGCTTGCGCCAGGCGTCGATATTATCGAACAGCTTGACCAGCGTTTTCGGCTGCAGGATGGGCAGGGTATGAATCAGATCGTGAAATTCGGCGACCAGTTTTGCCAGGTCGCGCAGCTCGTTTGGCACCCGCAAACGGGCGCAGAGCTGCTCGACCAGCTTAACGCCAGCCGGACCGTGACCATGATGGCGCGGCCAGAGCGCTTTCGGCGTCAGCCCTTTCCCGAGGTCGTGGCATAGGGTGGCAAAACGGACATCCACTTCGGGCGAGAGCATCGCCGCCATGGTGACGGTCATCAGCGTATGCAGGCCAGTGTCGATTTCCGGGTGCCATTTAGCCGGGGCCGGTACGCCATAAAGAGCGTCGACTTCCGGGAACAGCACCTTGAGCGCGCGGCAGTCGCGTAATGTCTGGAAGAAGACCTGCGGATTGCGGGTAGAGAGGGCGCTTTCCGTCTCTTTCCATACCCGCTCAGGCGTGAGGTGCGCCAGTTCGCCGGCCTCGGCCATCGCGCGCATCAGCGCCATGGTTTCATCGGCGATGCGGAACCCCAGATGCGCATAGCGGGCGGCAAAACGCGCCACGCGCAGGACGCGTAGCGGGTCCTCGCTAAAGGCGGGCGAGACGTGACGCAGCAGGCGCTGGCGTAAATCAGCCTGGCCGCCGTAGGGATCGATAATCTGGCCGTCGACGTCCTGGGCCAGCGCGTTGATCGTCAGATCGCGGCGCAGCAGGTCTTGCTCAAGGGTGACGTCAGCGGCGGCATAGCAGGTAAAGCCGGTGTAGCCGGAGCCGGACTTGCGCTCGGTGCGCGCCAGCGCATACTCTTCGCGGCTTTGCGGATGCAGGAACACGGGAAAATCACGGCCTACCTGCTGGTAGCCCGCGTCGAGAAGTTGCTGAGGCGTGGCGCCAACCACGACCCAATCTTTGTCTTTAACCGGTAGCCTTAATAACGCATCTCGTACTGCACCACCGACCAGATAAACCTTCACGCCTCACTCTCCCGTCTTTATTTTCTTACGATGATACGTAAGTCTGGCAGAGAAGACGAATTAGTTCATCCAGCGGTCTTTGCGTTTGCGGCTCGGTACCAGGTGCGGCAACACCAGTCCGAGGATCAGGCCGACGCCCAGCACGCCGCCGCCGTACATAAACCACTGCATGATAATGGTGCGCTGTTTGTCATCAAGCTGCAGATTTGCGGCGTTTACCTTTTTCTGCGCGACAACCAGCTCATTTTTCAGCTTTTGGTTCTCTTCTTTCAGACCGTTTATCACGGCGTCGCTACCGGCGACTTTCTTCTGCATGTCCGCCGTGCGCTGATTCCAGGTGGTGTCGATGTTGTTGAGTTTGTCGGTCAGGGTTTTGACCTGGTTTTCCAGATCCGGCACGCGGGTGCGCAGGCTGGGCTCGTTGCTCAGCTCTTTTAAGGGGATCCAGGCGGTACGGCCGCTGTTGTCGCGTACCTGAGCATAGTTCGTGCTGTCGTTGGTTTGCAGCACCGCGACTTCTTCACCGGCGTTGATGGTGCCCACGAGACGATAGTTATCGCCCGGACCGCTGCGCACCCAGGTATTCAGTTCATCTGAAACGTAACGTTTTTCTTCCGCGTGGACCGCCGTGGCGGCGCTCAGCGCCAGCAAAGTCAATGTAATAAGGCGTAATTTTGGCATCAGGTCATCGTTTGGTCATAAAAAGTTGAACGATAGTAGTGGCATCGCCGAAGCGACGCAAAGTTTTCCGCCACAATCGGAATCATCCAGGAGGTGGCCCGGCAAAATGCGCATTGCATGGCGATTCGCCGCAAAATACTATTTACTGACAAGAAATATCGTTGTTAGTTCGCCGCAATTTCCCGGCACAGCATATAAGCGGAAGAATTCAGTCATGGCTCAAGAAATCGAATTAAAGTTTATCGTCGCTCAGGATGGCGTTGACGCGCTGCGTCAGCACCTCAACGCGCTGGAGGCAAAGCATACGCCAGCGGGTCAATTGCTGAATATTTACTATGAAACGGCGGATAACTGGCTGCGCCGCCACGACATGGGGCTGCGCATTCGCGGCGACCAGGGGCGCTATGAAATGACGCTGAAAATTGCCGGGCGCGTCGTCGGCGGCCTGCATCAGCGTCCGGAATACAACATTCCTCTGGACACCCCGGAGCTGGCGCTGGAGAAACTGCCGGCTGAGGTCTGGCCGCAGGGGGAACTGCCGGCGGCGCTCGCACAGAACGTACAGCCGCTTTTCAGCACCGATTTTGAGCGTGAAAGATGGGTGGTCAAAGAAGGCGACAGCGAAATTGAAATCGCGCTTGACCGCGGCGAAGTTAAAGCCGGCGAGCATCAGGAACCGATTTGTGAACTGGAGCTGGAACTGCTGTCCGGTACTACCCAGGACATTCTGACCCTTGCCCGTCGCCTGCTGGATACCGGCGTACTGCGTCAGGGCAGCCTGAGCAAGGCGGCGCGCGGTTATCATCTGGCGCAGGGCAATGAAGAACGTCCGCTGACCGCGTTAACGATCCTTCGCGTCGCGCCGAAGGCCAGCGTCGAGCAGGGTCTGGAAGCGGCGCTGGAAAGCGCGCTGGCGCACTGGCTGTATCATGATGAACTCCTCAATCGCGGCAATGCAAAAGCGAAAGCGGAGATTTTGCACGCTATCGCCCGCGTGCGGCACGCGCTGGTGCTGTTTGGCGGTATTGTCCCGCGCAAGGCCACCACGCTGCTGCGTGAGCGTCTGAGCGAAGCTGAGGCGGCGCTGGCGGAGGCCGAAACCGCCCAGGCGGCGCTTTTCAGCGTGGCGACCGTCAGAGCCAAGCTGACGCTCACCGATCTGTTGATAAACCGCGGCTGGCGTCCCTTCCTGAACGCAGCCGGAGAGCAGAAAATTGCCGGTTCGTTTAAACGCTTCGCGGATATTCAGCTCTCCAGAGCGGCGGCGGAGCTGAAAAACGCCTTCCGCCAGCCGTCCGCTGACGGTTATGTCGATCAGCTTCCGCGCCTGACCCGTGAAATTGACACCGTTCAGCTGCTATCCGGAGCTTATATCGACGCTGCCGCGCCGTGGCTGGAAAACTGGCAAGAAACCCGCCGGGCGATTGCGCATAACGACAGCAGCGTCATCGAATATTTTCGTCGCCAGGCGCTGGCCGCGGAGCCGTTCTGGCTGCATAGTGGAAAACGATAATTTTCAGGCCAGGGAGCCCCTAAGATGCCGCTTTCTTCGCAATTACAGCAGCACTGGCAGACGGTCGCAGACCGGCTACCAGCGGATTTTCCCGTATCGACGTTGAGCGATCGGGCGCAATCGGTCATGGCCTTTAGCGATTTCGTCGAACAGAGTCTGATCGCGCAGCCGCAGTGGCTGGCAGAGCTTGAAAGTGCGCCCCCCGAGGCGCAGGAGTGGCATCACTATGCCGACTGGCTGCAGGTTCGCCTGGCCGAGGTCAATGATGAAGCCGCGCTGATGCGCGAGCTGCGCCAGTTTCGCCGTCGGATCATGGTGCGTATCGCCTGGGCCCAGGCGCTATCGCTGGTCAGCGAAGAGAGCAGCCTGCAGCAGCTAAGCGCGCTGGCGGAGACCTTAATCGTCGCCGCGCGCGACTGGCTATACGCCGCCTGCTGCCGTGAATGGGGCACTCCGTGTAATGCTGAAGGTACGCCGCAGCCGCTGCTGATCCTCGGGATGGGCAAGCTCGGCGGCGGCGAGCTGAATTTCTCCTCCGACATCGATCTGATTTTCGCCTGGCCGGAGCATGGCGCCACGCGCGGCGGCCGTCGCGAGCTGGACAACGCCCAGTTTTTTACCCGCCTCGGGCAGCGCCTGATTAAGGTGCTGGATCAGCCCACCCAGGATGGCTTTGTCTACCGCGTTGATATGCGCCTGCGCCCGTTTGGCGACAGCGGCCCGCTGGTGCTGAGCTTTGCCGCGCTGGAGGATTATTACCAGGAGCAGGGGCGCGACTGGGAGCGCTACGCGATGGTGAAAGCGCGAATCATGGGCGATAACGATGGCGTTTACGCCAGCGAGCTGCGCGCCATGCTGCGGCCGTTTGTCTTCCGCCGCTATATTGATTTCAGCGTGATTCAGTCTCTGCGTAACATGAAGGGAATGATCGCCCGTGAGGTGCGCCGTCGGGGACTGAAGGACAATATCAAGCTCGGCGCGGGCGGCATCCGCGAAGTGGAGTTTATCGTCCAGGTCTTCCAGCTGATTCGCGGCGGACGCGAACCGATGCTGCAACAGCGGGCTTTGCTGCCGACGCTGGCCGCCATCGAAGAGCTGCACCTGCTGCCGGAAGGGGATGCGCAGAGGCTGCGCGAAGCCTATCTGTTTTTGCGTCGCCTGGAAAACCTGCTGCAAAGCATCAACGACGAGCAGACGCAAACCCTGCCGCAGGATGAACTTAATCGCGCACGGCTGGCCTGGGGGATGGGGGCTGCCGACTGGGATACGCTCAGCGCGCGGCTGGCGGAGCAGATGGCCAACGTGCGGCGCGTGTTTAATGAATTGATCGGCGACGATGAAACCCAGTCGCCGGATGAACAGCTTGAAGAGTACTGGCGCGAACTGTGGCAGGACGCGCTGCAGGAGGATGATACCAGCCCGGCGCTGGCGCATCTCGCCGACAGCGATCGCTGCAGCGTGCTGGCGCTGATCGCCGATTTTCGTAAAGAGCTGGACCGGCGCACAATTGGCCCGCGCGGCCGTCAGGTACTCGACCAGCTCATGCCGCATCTGCTCAGCGAAATCTGCTCGCGCGCGGATGCCCCGGTGCCGCTGGCGCGCATTACGCCGCTGCTCACCGGGATTGTCACCCGCACAACCTATCTGGAGCTGCTGAGCGAATTCCCCGGCGCGCTAAAGCACCTGATTAGCCTGTGCGCGGCGTCGCCGATGGTCGCCAGCCAGCTGGCTCGCCATCCGCTGCTGCTGGACGAGCTGCTGGACCCGAATACGCTTTATCAACCGACGGCCACCGATGCCTATCGCGATGAACTGCGGCAGTATCTGCTGCGCGTACCGGAAGATGATGAAGAGCAGCAGCTGGAGGCGCTACGCCAGTTTAAGCAGGCGCAGCTGCTGCATATCGCCGCGGCCGATATCGCCGGAACTCTGCCGGTGATGAAAGTGAGCGATCACTTAACCTGGCTGGCGGAGGCGATGATTGACGCGGTGGTCCAGCAGGCCTGGCTGCAGATGGTGGCCCGCTACGGGCAGCCGACGCACCTGCACGATCGCCAGGGGCGCGGTTTTGCGGTGGTTGGCTACGGTAAGCTGGGGGGCTGGGAGCTGGGCTACAGTTCCGATCTCGATCTGGTGTTCCTCCACGATTGTCCGATGGAGGTGATGACCGACGGCGAGCGCGAAATCGACGGTCGTCAGTTTTATCTGCGGCTGGCGCAGCGCATCATGCATCTTTTCAGCACTCGCACCTCGTCGGGCATTCTGTACGAAGTGGACGCTCGCTTACGTCCTTCTGGTGCGGCGGGCATGCTGGTGACCACCGCCGATGCCTTTGCTGATTATCAACAAAATGAGGCATGGACCTGGGAGCATCAGGCGCTGGTTCGCGCCCGCGTAGTGTATGGCGATCCTGAGCTACAGGCGCGCTTTGACGCCATTCGTCGGGATATTCTTACTACCCCGCGAGAAGGCGAAAAACTGCAGACCGAAGTGCGGGAAATGCGCGAAAAAATGCGCGCTCACCTGGGGAATAAGCATCACGATCGCTTTGATATTAAAGCCGATGCCGGGGGTATCACGGATATTGAATTTATTACCCAGTATCTGGTCCTACGCTATGCCAGTGATAAACCGAAGCTCACGCGCTGGTCCGATAACGTCCGTATTCTGGAACTGCTGGCGCAGAACGACATTATGGACGAGGCAGAGGCGAGGGCGTTAACTCACGCTTACACCACGCTGCGCGATGCGCTCCATCACCTGGCGCTGCAGGAGCAGCCGGGGAACGTGGCGCCAGAAGCGTTTAGCCAGGAGCGTGAACAGGTCAGCGCCAGCTGGCAGAAGTGGTTGATGGCTTAACTAAAAAACCGGGTGTGCTATTATCGCGCGCAAAGTTTGCGTCTCGCAGGAGAGAGGAATGAAAGTAACGCTGCCAGAGTTTGAACGTGCAGGAGTGTTGGTGGTTGGCGATGTGATGCTGGACCGCTACTGGTATGGTCCCACCAGCCGTATTTCGCCGGAAGCGCCGGTGCCGGTGGTGAAGGTGGAAAATATCGAAGAACGTCCTGGCGGCGCGGCAAACGTGGCGATGAACATTGCGTCGCTCGGCGCGACCTCTCGTCTGGTTGGCCTGACCGGGATTGACGATGCCGCCCGCGCGTTAAGCAAGGCGCTGGCGGACGTCAACGTGAAGTGCGACTTTGTGTCCGTCCCGACCCATCCGACGATTACCAAACTGCGCGTGCTGTCGCGCAACCAGCAACTGATTCGTCTCGATTTTGAAGAGGGTTTCTCCGGCGTCGATCCGCAGCCGATGCACGAGCGTATTCAGCAGGCGCTGAGCTCCATTGGCGCGCTGGTACTGTCTGATTACGCCAAAGGCGCGCTGACCAGCGTCCAGACCATGATTAAGCTGGCTCGCGACGCGGGCGTTCCGGTGCTTATCGACCCGAAGGGCACGGATTTTGAACGCTATCGCGGCGCCACCCTGCTGACGCCTAACCTCTCAGAATTTGAGGCGGTCGCGGGTAAATGTAAGGATGAAGAAGAGATCGTTGAGCGTGGGATGAAAATCATCGCCGATTTTGACCTCTCGGCGCTGCTGGTGACCCGTTCCGAGCAGGGGATGACGCTGCTGCAGCCGGGGCGACCGCCGCTGCATATGCCCACTCAGGCCCAGGAAGTCTATGATGTTACCGGTGCGGGTGATACGGTCATCGGCGTGCTGGCGGCGACGCTGGCCTCCGGCAATACTCTGGAAGAGGCCTGCTACTTTGCCAACGCGGCGGCGGGCGTCGTGGTCGGTAAACTCGGTACCTCTACCGTTTCGCCTATCGAACTGGAGAACGCGGTGCGCGGGCGCTCCGAGACCGGTTTTGGCGTGATGAGCGAAGAAGAGCTGAAGCTGGCGGTTGCCGCGGCGCGCAAGCGCGGCGAGAAAGTGGTGATGACCAACGGCGTGTTCGACATTTTACACGCGGGCCATGTTTCCTACCTGGCTAACGCGCGCAAGCTGGGCGATCGGCTGATCGTTGCGGTGAACAGCGACGCGTCAACCCGGCGTCTGAAAGGCGACTCTCGCCCGGTCAACCCGCTGGATCAGCGGATGATCGTGCTGGGCGCGCTGGAAGCCGTCGATTGGGTGGTCTCTTTTGAAGAGGATACCCCGCAGCGTCTGATTGCCGGAATTCTGCCGGATCTGCTGGTAAAAGGCGGCGACTATAAGCCGGAACAGATCGCCGGTAGCGAAGAAGTCTGGGCAAACGGCGGCGAGGTGCTGGTGCTCAACTTTGAAGATGGCTGCTCGACGACCAACATCATCAAGAAGATCCAGAAAGATAACAAACAGTAATGTTTTCTCTTCGCACCGTAGCGGCGGTATGTCCGGAATTATCGCGCTAACCGAGGCGTAACCGGCGATAACGCTGCAAAACAGGACAAAAGAGGCCCGCGATCGCCTAATCGCGGGCCTCTTTTTATTTAATGACGGCATAAATGATTTGGCTCAACAAATCGCCATTTGAGGCGCATTTTTCGTACAAAAAAAGCTAAGGTAAGGATAAATACTGAAGTCAGTAAAAAGCATATGACCAATCAGAACACCAACGGCTGAAGGAGTATGCGTATGAAGAAAAACGATATGTATTTAATGAAGAATTTTGATTTTCTGGCCCAGAGCTTCGCCAGAATGAACGCACAAGGTCAGCCCGTCGATCTTCAGGCCATTGTTGGTAATATGGATGAAGCGCATCGCGAATGGTTTTGTCAACGCTATGAACTTTACTGCCGCCAGGCGAATAAAACCATGACGCCAGAAGCGGAGCTGGAGCACTAATCTACTTACCGCAGTACAGATACGACAACGGGCCTGACGGCCCGTTGCTTGTTTTACGGCTTCTCTTCGACGTCCGGCGCGCTCGGCGAACGGTTTTCCAGATCGTTAAGACGCTGCTCCAGAAGCGCCAGCTTTTCACGCGTGCGCAACAGCACCTGCGTCTGCACGTCGAACTCTTCGCGGCTTACCAGGTCCAGGCGAGTTAACTGCGACTGGAGCACCTGACGGATTTTTTTCTCCACGTCTTCCCCCAGATCGCGGAGCCCCTTCGGCATTGATTCATGAACCTGACGGGCGATTTGTTCAATTTTTTTCGGGTCAATCATGGTGGTTTCCTGCTCTGGTCGGTTATCCGCTCATTGTAGTGCGATCGTCGGCGCCTATAAACCATAAATGTTTGAAGCTTATGCATTGCCGACGATAGTCAATAGCGTTATAGTTGCTTTGCTTATTCTCAGGGCGGGGCGAAATTCCCCACCGGCGGTAAATCAACCATAGCGTTGAAAGCCCGCGAGCGCTTTCTGCGAATGCAGAAAGGTCAGCAGATCCGGTGTAATTCCGGGGCCGACGGTTAG
Source organism: Klebsiella michiganensis (assembly GCF_015139575.1). Lineage (GTDB taxonomy): Bacteria > Pseudomonadota > Gammaproteobacteria > Enterobacterales > Enterobacteriaceae > Klebsiella > Klebsiella michiganensis. Next base: position 734,031 of record NZ_AP022547.1, read on the forward strand.
AGTCCGGATGGGAGAGAGTAACGGCTCAGTCGGGTTTGTACCCGCTTGCGTTGACTTTTGCCGCTAAACCGGCGCTCCTAAGACTGCCCTGATTCTGGTAACCATACAATTAATGAGGTTTTTTTTACCATGAATCAGACGCTACTTTCCTCTTTTGGTACCGCTTTTGAACGTGTAGAACGTGCTCTGGATGCACTGCGCGAAGGCCGCGGTGTGATGGTGCTTGACGATGAAGACCGTGAAAACGAAGGCGATATGATTTTCGCCGCTGAAACCATGACCGTTGAGCAGATGGCGCTGACCATTCGCCACGGTAGCGGCATTGTCTGCCTGTGCCTGACGGAAGATCGCCGTAAACAGCTCGACCTGCCAATGATGGTTGAGAACAACACCAGCGCCTACGGTACCGGTTTTACCGTGACCATCGAAGCCGCTGAAGGCGTGACCACCGGCGTTTCCGCCGCTGACCGCGTGACCACCGTGCGCGCGGCAATTGCCGATGGCGCGAAGCCGTCCGACCTGAACCGCCCTGGACACGTTTTCCCGCTGCGCGCGCAGCCGGGCGGGGTTCTGACCCGCGGCGGCCATACTGAAGCAACCATCGATCTGGTCACGCTGGCTGGCCTCAAACCGGCGGGCGTACTGTGTGAACTGACCAACGACGACGGCTCTATGGCGCGTGCGCCGCAGTGCATCGAGTTTGCTCAGCAGCACAATATGGAAGTGGTCACGATTGAAGATTTAGTGGCCTACCGTCGCGAACACGAGCGTAAAGCCAGCTGATTGCAGTCGTTGCGCTAAAAAAATGATAAGGCCGGGGTATCCCGGCTTTATTGTTGAGTAGCTCCTGAAGAAAGCTACTGATAGTTAATCTTTATAATGACATCTTTGCTGAAAGGCCCTTCCACAAGGCTTTTTGTTGGATGCTTCGTCAACTCTGCAATGTAGTCATGGGTTACCGTCGTAGCGCTACCTGGACTATAGGTTGCAAAATTTTGATATTGATTATACACGATATCGCTGCTAATTGTTTTGTCGTTAATGCGCATCAGAAGACCATTTCCCATATCCAGATGAGTATTATCGTATAGCGTATCATTAGTATAAAAGCTGGTTTTGACATCAAATTTCTCGGTGCATCCCAACGCTTCATTTTTAATAGTGGATATGCTAAATGGCTTCCTGGCTGGTTCTTTTAATATAACATTGTCAGATATTTGACCGAAGTCGATAATTTGTGATTCGGGGTGAATTTTAATATCAACGCTACAATCTAAAAAATGAATATTTGAAAGCCCATTAATATCATAGTGCAAGTTTTTTGCAGTCGCCAGCTGGTTGATTCCTCCAGAACCATCGAAGGCTAATACGGTGACCGCAGGGAAAGTATACTCTATCTGTGAAGGTGGAATCGCTTTTAGCTTAACGTATAAGCGAAAACGAGCGGAAAATGTCGTGTTTTTCTGGATTGTATGACCATTACATGCTTTATGCGTATATGAATAATCGAAGTCATTCATTTGATCAAGGCATGCTCCGGTATTGATTTTTGTATTCGGTATATCGTAATCCACGCCATTATAGGTTACACCAAATGCCAGATAAGGATTATTGATAATCAGGCTATCGGTGTTATGGAAACTGTCGAGAATATAAGCATAAACGTTTTCTGACCAGGACGATTTGGGATCTTTGTTGTTGTGGGTGGCTTCATCACAATAAACGGTTACGGTCATATCTCCGCTTTCCCAGATTTTTTTGCCAACAGGTGCGTCTGCAGGTACGGTAAATGAAGGCAGTGTTGTAGTAACCAGATGTTGTCCACCGTTGTTATTTTGATAACAATCGATTGCCCAGGATGATGATGAAAAAAGGCAAATCAGCAAAGTAAAAAAAATAAATGTTTTTTTCATCATTAGCCCCTTTTCGCCGGTTCAGACTGACATACCATTTGTACCGAATTACAGCTGACTTTAAACATATTCAGCCCGCCGTAATCACCAATAAAGCCCACCTGGAAATTAGCCGGCAGGTCTTTAATCTCCTGCGACGCCTGGCCAAACGGTTCAGCCATCATGCTGGATGTTTTCGGCAGCAGCGTTTTGCCATTCGTGCCGATATAACCCACGGTGACAAAGTAGGGGGAGTTATTCTTTAACGTTAACCCGCTGGCCGTGCGGCTAATGTCAAATTTGCCGGTCAGATTCACCTGTCCGTTCTTCACTTCGACAGCCTTTGGTCGCCAGAAAATTTTAATACGGCTCTGCATGGCGATTTGCATGACGTTTTTCTGTTCCGAGCGTGGCGGAATCTCGCGCACGTTGAAATAAAACAGCGATTCCCTGTCTGCCGGAAGCTGCGTCAACGTTGGCTGAGGAATCAGGCGAACCTGAACTTGCTCACCCGCCTCCAGGCGCACCATTGGCGGAACGGCAGTAATATAGTTTCGGGATTTTTTATTATCCTTGTCCTCAATCCAGGATTGAGCAAGGAAAGGGGTCGTTGTGCTCTGGTTGGTCAACCGCACGGAGACGCTCTTATCCGACTGGTTAAGAATAATGCGGGTTCGGTCGGGCGATACGGCGGCATTTACCGCAAAGCTGGTACCCAACAGACAGAATAGTCCTTTCGCAAACGCGTTAATTTTCATCATCATTCATCCTGAATTAATGTGCGGGCTTACATGGTAAAATAATGGCCTGACCATCGAGGTTGCTATGGTTAGGCGGTGTCAAATCACACACGTTGTCGTTCCATTTTAGCGTCAGGATGCTGTTTTCCTGTATTCCGCTCAGGTATACAAAGCCGTCATCAGCGACTAAACCTATATCGCGACCGGTTGCTTTGTCGGTTACGGTCACGCCCAGCGGTGGATAGCGTCCGTCTTCCAGGCGGATGACGCCGATGATCTGATAGCCTTTGGTCGCGCTCAGGGGCATATAGCCAATAGCGCCTTCGGTCAGCGTGGTGCGGATTACCGAGTTGGTTACATCCACGCCATCCGGCAGGTTGTTGTTGTTCACCATCACCATCGCCGTTGTGTAGTTACCCACTGACGGAACCACGGAAATACCAAACATATTGGTCATACTACGATGATTGTTTACCTCAACACCGGCTATTCCATCCGCATCCACCATGACGCGAGAACTGTTGCCAGTGTTGTAATCATGTAATGCCGCACCGTAACGGGTTGCCGTGAACGAGCCGTTCCAGCCAGCGCTGAGCGAGCGATAGCTGCTTGGCTTCACGCTACCGTTTACATTCAACCGGCCATAGGGTGAATAGTGCTGATAGTATCCGCGCATGGCCGCTTCGCCATCGCCAAACTCTTTATCTGTGCCTGAAACGGACATATTCCACGGGTTATTACGATCTGAACCATCGTACCAGGTTGCCGTTTGCGTCGTTGCGTCGTCGCCATAGCGCTGCAGGCTGTACATAATATTGCGATTATTTTCCAGCGGCAGGGTGAGTGAAAAGTAATATTGATTCTCTTCATCATCATTCCAGCGCACGCGGCTCATCGCCAATGAAGCTGAAATATTTTTAAACGCACCAATATCAAAGCTCCGGCTCAGAGAAAACGAGTAGTTCGTATTGGTTTCACTGTTCCAGTAGGTATTACGTGTGACACTCAGATAGGTATTTAGCTCCAGCGGCGCAACGAACTGATTAAAGGAGAGCACATAGCTCTCTTTCTCATTGGAGCTGGAGTCGGAGCCATCGCGCGAGCTGATATATTCGCTCATCGTGACGTACTCTTTATCTGAGAACCGGTAACCCGCGAAGGTTACCTGACTGTTTGTTTCTTCAAAACGTTTGGCATAGTTAGCGCGATAGCTGAAGCCGCGCTGTTTACCTTGATCGTCATTACGTAGATTAGCCTCGGCGCGGGTAATATCAAGGGAGAATGAGCCAAAACGGTTAAGGTTAAAGCCAACCCCACCGGTTGCCGCCTGATAGTCATCGGCGGTGACGATAGCGCCGCCGTAGAGAGAAACATCACTCAACCAGCCCCAGGAAGCCTCCCCGGTCCAGAAAAGGGGGTTATTCACATCATTGTGGGTCGTTGATGTGGGTTTACCCACTGAACTTTTATAACGTACCTGCCCTTTACGCGTCAGGTAAGGGATAGAGGCGGAACCAACCTGGAACGTACTTTTGCGTCCGTCTTCTTCCTCGATCGTTACATCCAGCTGCCCCTGCAAGGTTGTGCCCAGATCGGCGATGGTGAATGGCCCGGGGGAGACGGTCGTTTGATAGAGCGTGCGGCTGTTTTGCGTAACGGTGACTTTAGCGTTGGTCTGCGCGATGCCGCTTATTTGCGGCGCATAGCCGCGTAAATCCGGCGGCAGCATTTGTTCATCACTTTCCAGAGAGGCGCCGGTAAAGTGAAAAGTATCGTAGAGGCCTGAGCTCAGGTCGTACTGGCCCATCGTGAATTTTGACGCCAGGGACGGAATCGGGCGGAATAAATAGGTACGCGGCAGGCTGCTGCTGGTACCCGTTGATTTCCGCTCAGTAAACGATTGATCGTACTGATAATCGCTACGTAAGCGCCATGCACCGAGGTTGAAACCCAGTGTGCCATATGAGTTGACGCTCTGGTTGCTGTCGCCGTGGCTCGGCGTGTACTGGCTGGCGTAAAGGTTATAATCCAGCATAAGCCCCGCGATACCGTCGTCCCAGTACTCCGGCGGCGTCCAGTTTTTAGCCTGATATTTCATCCATGCCTGGGGTACGGTTAACGTCAGTACCATGTTCGCTTTATCCAGACGAATAATCAGCTCTGGCTGATGGCTGAGATCGAGACAGCCTTTTTGATTCCACATTTGTAGCGGTTCAATAAACGCATCGGCAAAGCCGAACTCTGCCAGGCGCTCTTTAGTGAGGCAAAGCTGAGATCCGCTTTCGTTATCAGCTTTTATCCACTCCAGGTGATAGGCTTTTGGTAAGGTATTTTTGTTGATCTGTACGCGTGCTACATAGGTGCCGACAGGAATATAGCCTTTTTTTTCAAATTGCGAGAGATCGATGTTTTTCCTGTCCTCAGCATCAATCATATCGGTATTGAATTCTATTGCATAAAGCGGCATTGATAGTGATGCGGTAAAACATACTGAGTAAAGGGTATGCTTTATTAAAAGGAATAACTTTCCTGGCATTAAACCGCTATGAATAATAGTGCGCATAAAATCCGTTTCTTTTAATAAAATAGACCAGGAAAGCCGGTGAATCCATCACCGGCTTGAATCGATAAAAATTAAGCGAAAGCGATAATTATTTATAAGCCAGGACGTAGTTTGCCTGAGCGTAAACATCACCCTCGGTTGCATTTTTACCTTTAGATTCCATGCGGGCGTGGAAGTCCAGGTTCTGAGTCGGGTTGGTATCGGTAAACACTACCGGCACTGCGGATCCCAGGGTTACGGTGTTGTAACCTGCGTCCATAATACGTACGCCAACGCCGGTAGCGCCGCCGTAGTTGCTTTCTTTGGTATTTACCATCAGGCTGGCGTCATTGCTGTCGACGTTGGCAGAAGTGAAGGTCACGTTCACTTTATCCGTTGTCGTTTTCACGCCTTTATCATCCGTTGTGCTCAGAATACAGTCGCGCAGTTTGATAGAGAAATCTGCAGGCTGAGAGTACTGGCCGCCGTTCAGTACGCTATCGGCAACCTGGCCGAGATCGACATCAATCTGAGAGCTTTCCGGTGTCACAGAGCAAGGGGCGGTAATAACGGTACCGGAGAAGGTGACAATACCGTGGCCCTGATCTTCAGCGCTGGCATTAAAAGCAGTCGCAGAAAAAACAGCGGTAGTGACAACAGCGAGCAGCGTTTTTTTAAACATGGAATATAGTCCTTTATAGATGATCAATATTAAATATGAGGTTTGCGACAACTGGTATGGGATTGGGTTTGCTTGAATTAATATTAATTCAACGCGTAAAAACTATCATGCTGCTCACTGTTACGCATGTTAATTGTAATTAAAGGTAACTCGCAGTTTTCCTTAATGTATGCATTTTAGTGCGCTTTTTTTAGGATTTTTCGCAATGTAATATCTCTTTTGACGGTGGCTTTACCTGTATTGATTGTTGATGTGAATAAATTTCGTTTGATACCCACAGAATTAATGTCAAATTAATGCCAAAGCAATGAGGGCGAATGCTGTGAAAAGGCTATTTACGCATGGTCTTAATTGACTAAAGGTTAAATTTAATACCTGTTCTCAATTCATCATTAATGATGAATTCATGTAATGAATTGACAAGTGAAATAATGGGGGCATTGACTCAGCCAATGCCCACCGTTTGCAAAACCACCAGGCTTAATCCCATCACTGACATCCCGCACAGCACGCCATAGCTCGGGTTGCTTTGTGGATCGAGCTCTTTCGCCAGCGGCATAAGCTCATCAACCGACAGCGCAATCATGATTCCGGCAACCGCGGCCATAACGGCACCCATCATCACCGGGGATATCGCGCTGCCCAGCACCAGCCAGGCCAGCACGCCGCCGAAGATTTCCGCCATGCCGGAAAGACCCGCCCAGAACACCGCTTTACTTCTGGAGCCCGTGGCGGCATATACCGGTCCGGCTACCGCCAGTCCTTCCGGGATGTTGTGTAGTGCAACGGCTAACGCGACCCCCATGCCCAGCTCGAGATTATTGCTGGCCGTCACGAAGGTCGCAATGCCCTCGGGGAAGTTATGCAGGCTGATGCCTAAGGTCAGCAAAATCGCCGTACGGCGCAGGTTGCGCGGGCGGGAAATGCCGGGAGACATCAGATCCTGCGGGTGGGCGTGAGGCAGCATGCGGTCAAGCGCAAAGTAGCCCAGAAGGCCGATAATAAACATGCCGTAGCCGAGCAGGGGGGACATGCCTTCGGTAGCCAGCGCGGCGGGCAGCATCTCCATCAACGAAATCAACAGCATGATCCCGGCGGCGAATCCCAGTAAGCGATTCGAGGGTTTCTGCCCGATAACGCCGAAAATGGCGCCAATAAAGGTAGCGCTCCCTGCCAGCAGGGTCAAAATGACGGGTGAGGACAACATTCACCTCCTTATGAAAATAATTCTTATTAAGAGTATCCTGATCCATTGACGATCGCGAGCGCGCGGATTCACTCTTTACCGCCGCTTACATTCAAATTTTCTGACGATCATCATCATGCTTATCTGAGTTTATCCTCCATAGAAAGAGCGTAATGTAAATACATCAACTTTCTTAATAAAGGATATCACTATGTCCCGTACCCGCATGCCCGCGCTGTTTTTAGGTCACGGTAGCCCGATGAACGTGCTGGAAGATAACATCTATACTCGCGCCTGGCGGCATCTGGGCGAGACGCTGGCGCGGCCTAAAGCCATTGTGGTGATCTCCGCGCACTGGTTCACTCGCGGTACAGGAGTGACCGCGATGGAGGCGCCGAAAACGATTCATGATTTTGGCGGTTTTCCCCAGGCGCTCTACGATACGCATTATCCGGCGCCGGGTTCGCCTGAGCTGGCCCAGCGTCTGGTCGAGCTGCTGGCGCCGGTGCCGGTGACGCTGGATAAAGAAGCCTGGGGCTTTGACCATGGTTCCTGGGGCGTGTTGATTAAAATGTATCCCGATGCTGATATTCCGATGGTACAGCTGAGTATTGATAGTACGAAGCCCGCGGCATGGCATTTCGAAATGGGGCGTAAGCTGGCTCAGCTGCGCGATGAGGGCATTATGCTGGTGGCAAGCGGCAACGTGGTGCATAACCTGCGTACCGCACGCTGGCACGGCGAAAATACACCTTATCCCTGGGCGGCGTCGTTTAATGACTACGTGAAGGCGAACCTGGACTGGAAAGGTCCCGTAGCGGAACATCCGTTGGTGAATTACCTGGCGCATGAAGGCGGATCGTTATCGAACCCGACGGCCGATCACTTTCTGCCGCTGTTGTACGTGCTGGCCGCCTGGGACGGTGAAGAGCCGATTACGATCCCGGTTGAAGGAATGGAAATGGGCTCCCTGAGCATGCTGTCGGTGGTCATTGGCGCCTGAAAATAGATAAACCCCGGCAGTAAACAATGCCGCCGGGGTTTGCTGTTACTCGACGAAAATGTGCGGATAAAAGCGCGACAGATCCTGAGTGATCAGCGCCCGGTCTTCGCGAATGCCAATTCCCGCCGGCTGGTCGTTAATCAGCCAGCTGCCGATGAGCGTGTAGCTGTCGCCAAACTTCGGCAACGGATAGAACGCCTGGACGATGGTGCCCTCTTCACCGTACGGCCCTTCTACCGCCTCCAGCACTTTGCCATTCTCCACTATAGAGATGTTAGCGCCTTCGCGGGAGAAGATCGGTTTGATAACGTACTTCTCCAGCTCCGGATGCGCATCTTCGCTGAAATAAGCGGCCAGCAGGTTCGGATGGTTGGGGAACATCTCCCACAGCAGTGGCAGCAGCGCTTTGTTGGAGATAATGCTCTTCCACGCCGGCTCCAGCCAGCGCACGCCTGCATCTTCCAGCTTGGTGGAGAACACCTCGCGCAGCATGTACTCCCATGGATAGAGCTTGAACAGATTACCAATCACCTGATCCTGCAGGTCGGTAAACTGGCCTTTTTCGCCGAGACCAATATCTTCGATGTAGAGGAACTCGGTTGCCACGCCCGCTTCTGCGGCGCAGTCCTGCAAATATTGCACGGTACCGCGGTCTTCAACGGTATCGCGACAGCAGGCCATATGCAGCAGCTGGAAGCCGAACTGCTCGCGCAGCTCGCCAAAGCGATCGATCAGCTTCTCCTGCAGGCTGTTGAACTGATCGCTGCCCGCCGGCAGCTGACCAGCGTTCAGCTGATCTTCCATCCAGATCCACTGGAAGAATGCCGCTTCATAGAGGGACGTTGGCGTATCGGCGTTGTTCTCCAGCAGCTTCGGTTCACCCACGCCGTCCCACGCGAGATCGAGACGCGAATACAGCGAGGGCTGATGGGTTTTCCACGACTGGCGTACGAAGCCCCAGGTGTGTTTGGGGATGCGAAATTTGGCCATTAACTCATCGCTGGCGATGACTTTTTCCACCGCCTGCAGACACATCTGATGCAGCTCAGCGGTGACCTCTTCAAGCTTTTCAACCTGCGCCAGCGTCAGTTTGTAATAGGCTTCTTCGCTCCAGTATGGCTCGCCATACATGGTGTGAAAGTTAAAGCCATATTCTGTCGCCTTTTCGCGCCAGTCCGGGCGCTCGGTAATGCTGATTCTTTCCATGTCGCTTAGCCGCCCATCGAGCGTGAAGAAGAGGAGCTTGCTGAGCTACGCTGCATGGTTGATTGCTTAGCGACCGAGTCGCCAAACCCGCCGCGCGTCACGGTGCTGGTGGTGGCTGGTTTTGGCGCCATCGCAGTTTTCGGCACGGTCATGGTACGGCCCGGCTGCGCTGCGCCGTAGCTCTTACCGCCCGCGTCGGTGTATTTACCATAGGCCGGGCTGGCCGGGTTTTTTGAGCTGAACAGCGGCTGCTGAGCGCCCATTCCGCCGCCCATCATCCGGCCCATCATGTAGCCCGCCATCAGCGGCATCCAGAAGCTGCCGCTGCTTTGCGCCTGGGCCTGGTTTTCCGGAGCCATGCCTGCCTGAGCCGGCGCCTGCTGGCACTGACCTTCACCGAATTCGGCGACGCAATCTTCACGAGAGGCGTATTTCGGCGCGGTACGTTCTGCTTCTTTGAGTGCGTTGTTGTAAGCGGTGGTGCACTCTGCGGATTTGCTCGGGTTAGCGGCAGAGCAGTCATCGGCGTTTTGATACAGAGAAACCGTTTCATCGCTTTGTTCACAGCCGGCGAGCATAAATACCGCCGTCACGGCGAGCGCAACGGGAGTTAAATGACGAGCGCTCCAGCTTTTGCGGAAGGAGGCGTGTTTAATATTTTTTGTCCGTTTCATGTTTGTCTTCCTGGACCCAGTGGTATGCGTTTTGTTAACGCTCAGGATAGAGGATGAGTGGTGGAAAATGAAGCGAATAGGGGCGGAAAGCGGGGGATCTTTACGTTGCCTTACGTTTAACGCTTCGCTTACCCGCGGGGTAAGCGAAGCGTGGAGTGCGCAAGCTTAATTACTGGCGGAACGGATTGCTGCCGCTGGTGCTGCGTGCGGAAGCCGGTTTTGCCGCGGCGGTGTTGCTGTAGCCGTCAGCGCTGGCATCCTGCTGCGGATTTTCCGGCGCCACGCTGTCCGGCGAGGTCGGAATCGCTTTACCCAGCGTGTTGTTCAGCGCAACCAGGTCCTGCTCGTTCAGCGTACCGAGCGCGGACTTGATGTTCAGCTCGTTAATCAGGTAGTTATAACGCGCGTTGGACAGCTGCTGTTTTGCGTTATACAGCGTGGTGGTCGCGTCCAGGACATCGACGATGGTACGCGTACCCACTGAATAACCGGCTTCCATGGCATCCAGTGAACTTTGGGCAGACACCACGGCCTGTTTGTAGGCATTGATGCTGCTGATGGACGCGTTCACGTTGTTAAAAGAGGAACGAACGGTCTGCACCACGCTACGATGCGCGCTTTCCAGCTGCTCGCTGGCGCCGACAAAGTTGTACTGCGCCTGTTTAACCTGGGAGTTCACCATCCCGCCCTGATACAGCGGCAGGGAGAAGTTCAGGCCGATTTGGTTCTGCCCGATATCTCTGTCCTGCGTGGTGTTTTTAGAACCACTGTAGCTGTTATTAGATACGCTACTGGACGCGTTTAAATTCAGGGTCGGCAGATGCCCATCCTGCGCCTGGCGAATTTGCTCGCGCGCCAGGTCCTGGCTGAGTCGGGCCTGCAGCAGCGACAGGTTGCGGTTTTCCGCTTCTTTCAGCAGCGCGTTCACCGCCGATGGTTTAGTGGTTTTAAAACCATCAACGTTCAGCGAGGCCAGCTCCGGATAGTAGTTGCCGGTCACCTGGCGCAGCCCTTCTACGGCGTTATCGAGGTCGTTGCGCGCGGTGACTTCATTCGCCAGCACGGCATCGTACTGCGAACGGGCGTTCTGTACGTCAGTAATCGCCACCAGGCCAACGTTAAAGCGCTGGGTGGTCTGATCTAACTGGCGGTAAATAGCCTGTTTCTGCGCTTCGGTATAGGAGAGCGTATCGATCGCGGCCAGCACTTTAAAATAGGCCGTCGCGGTGTTCAGAATCAGCGTTTGCTGATCCGTCTGATAGGTGACGTCCTGAATGCCGGCGTTCTTTTCCTGCAGCGTCAGCGCACGCCATTTCGACATATCAAACAGAACCTGCGTGAGCTGCAGCGATCCGCTGGTGACGTCGGAATTCTGGTCTTTAGCATCACGGAAGCCGCTGGTATAGGTATAATCTGCACCCAGACCGAGCTGTGGCAATAACGGGCTACGCGCTTCGTTGATCTTCTCGAATGCGGCATCACGATCGGCTGCTGATTTACGCAGATCAGGGTTGCTGACACGCGCCTGCTGATAAACCTGCAGCAGGTTTTCAGCCTGGCTCATGGCGCTGAAGCCAGTCAGGCCCAGGCCGATAAGGATGGGAAAGAGTTTCTTCATTTGCATTCCTTGTTGTGAAGCATTTAGCGCTACTCAAATTCTAAAAATAATCACTGATTGTATAGAGTCTGTTACCGTAAAAAGTTGGCGTTATGTGCCATGGGGCGGTAATTTGCACCAATCTAGCATACGAGCCGTAAAACGGTAGCCACACCGCCTATAAATTCATAACTTCATGTTCTACAGGATATCGAAATGAGCGACGTCAATCAGCAGGGGATTACCTTCTCTAAAAACGATGTAGAAATTATTGCACGCGAAACGCTTTATCGCGGTTTTTTTTCGCTCGATTTATATCGTTTTCGCCATCGCCTGTTTAACGGCGGGATGAGCGGCGAAGTGACCCGCGAAATTTTTGAGCGCGGCCACGCCGCAGTCTTGCTACCCTTTGACCCGGTACGCGATGAAGTTGTGCTCGTCGAGCAGATCCGTATTGCGGCGTATGATACCAGCGCGAGCCCGTGGCTGCTCGAAATGGTCGCCGGTATGATAGAAGAAGGCGAATCTCCTGAAGATGTCGCCCGTCGTGAAGCGGTGGAAGAGGCCGGGCTTATTGTTGGCCGGGTTAAACCGGTCCTGAGCTACCTGGCCAGCCCCGGCGGCACCAGCGAAAGGCTGTCTATTATGGTGGGTGAAGTCGATGCAACGACGGCAAAAGGAATTCATGGACTGGCCGACGAAAACGAGGATATTCGCGTTCATGTGGTGAGCCGGGAACAGGCTTACAGATGGGTGGAAGAGGGGAAAATCGACAACGCAGCCTCTGTCATCGCGCTGCAATGGCTGCAACTGCATTATCACAATTTACGAAACGAGTGGACAAAATGAAGCGTTATACGCCTGACTTTCCTGAAATGATGCGCCTGTGTGAAACCAACTTTGCCCAGCTGCGCCGCCTGTTGCCGCGAACGGATGCAGCGGGAGAAAAGGTGAGTTACCAGGTGGGCAACGCGCAATACCGATTAACCATCGTCGAATCGACCCGCTACACTACGTTAGTGGCGATTGAACAGACGGCGCCGTCGGTGAGCTACTGGAGTCTGCCGTCAATGACGGTACGGCTCTATCACGATGCAATGGTCGCTGAAGTGTGTTCAAGTCAGCAGATCTTTCGCTTTAAAGCGCGGTATGATTATCCTAATAAAAAGTTGCATCAACGCGACGAAAAGCATCAAATTAATCAGTTTCTGGCCGATTGGCTGCGATACTGTTTTGCACATGGAGCGATGGCGATTCCGGTTTGTTAGCGTCGTGAAACCTAAGGACACCATTTGGAAAGCCTGTTAAACCTACCTTTGGCTGGTGAGGCCAGAGTCAGGATATTACAAATTACCGATACTCACCTGTTTGCTGAAAAACATGAAACGCTGTTAGGTATCAATACCTGGGAAAGCTATCAGGCCGTACTGGATGCGATCCACGCCTCACAGCGAGAGTGCGACCTGATCGTTGCTACAGGCGATTTGGCGCAAGATCACTCTGCCGCGGCCTACCAGCATTTTGCTGAAGGCATCGCGAGTTTTACTGCACCCTGCGTCTGGCTACCGGGTAATCATGATTTTCAACCGGCAATGTACAGCACGCTGCAGGAATCCGGCATCTCTCCCGCTAAACGCGTATTGCTGGGCGACCACTGGCAAGTATTGCTGATGGATAGCCAGGTGTTCGGCGTGCCGCACGGCGAGCTGAGCGATTTCCAGCTGGAATGGCTTGAGCAGAAGCTGACCGAAGTTCCGCAGCGCTATACGCTGCTGCTGTTGCACCATCATCCCATGCCGTCAGGCTGTAGCTGGCTGGATCAGCATAGCCTGCGCAATGCCGGGGCGCTTGATTGCGCGCTGGCCGCTTTTCCTCGCGTTAAGCATCTGCTCTGCGGCCATATTCACCAGGAGCTGGACCTTGACTGGAACGGACGGCGCATGATGGCCACGCCATCCACCTGCGTGCAGTTTAAGCCGCACTGCGCGAACTTCACGCTCGATACCGTCTCCCCAGGCTGGCGCTGGCTGGAACTGCATCCTGACGGCACATTGACCACTGAAGTTTGCCGCCTCGAAGGCGTGAAATTTCACCCGGATATCGCTTCAGAAGGATACTGATGTCTACGCTTCTCTATCTGCATGGTTTTAACAGCTCGCCTCGGTCGGCAAAAGCGACTGCGCTGAAAGCGTGGCTGGCGCAGACCTATCCTGACATCTCGATGGTGATACCGGAGCTCCCGGTTTATCCCGCGCAGGCGGCTGAGCATCTGGAGTCTATCGTGCTGGAGCATGGCGGTGAACCGCTGGGCGTTGTCGGGTCGTCGCTGGGGGGATATTACGCGACCTGGCTATCGCAGTGCTTTATGCTGCCCGCCGTGGTAGTGAACCCCGCGGTGCGCCCGTTTGAGCTGTTGAACAATTTCCTTGGCCCCAATGAGAATCCATACACGGGGCAGCAATATGTGCTAGAGTCTCGCCATATTTACGATCTCAAGGTCATGCAAATTGACCCGCTGGAAGCGCCGGATTTAATCTGGTTATTGCAGCAAACGGGTGATGAAGTGCTTGATTACCGCCAGGCCGTGGATTATTTCGCCTCCTGCCGACAAACGGTAGAGGAGGGCGGTAATCACGCATTTGTTGGCTTTGAAGATCATTTCACTCAGATTATCGATTTTCTGGGCCTGCGCTGAGCGGTTCGGAACGACCTACGAATACACACCATGACGCAATCTTCATATAACGCTGATGCCATTGAGGTACTCACCGGGCTAGAGCCGGTTCGCCGCCGTCCGGGAATGTACACTGATACCACACGTCCAAACCATCTTGGTCAGGAAGTTATTGATAACAGCGTGGATGAGGCCCTGGCCGGTCACGCGAAACGCGTGGAGGTGATTCTCCATGCCGATCAGTCGTTGGAAGTTATCGACGATGGACGCGGAATGCCGGTGGATATCCACCCTGAAGAGGGGGTTCCGGCAGTTGAACTGATTCTTTGCCGCCTGCACGCCGGGGGGAAGTTCTCCAATAAGAACTACCAGTTCTCCGGCGGCCTGCACGGCGTAGGGATTTCGGTGGTCAACGCCTTATCGAAACGCGTTGAGGTGAACGTGCGCCGCGACGGCCAGGTCTACAGCATCGCGTTTGAAAACGGCGATAAAGTAGAAGATCTCCACGTGACGGGTACCTGCGGTAAGCGCAATACCGGTACCAGCGTGCACTTCTGGCCGGACGAAAGCTTTTTCGATAGCCCGCGTTTTTCCGTCTCGCGCCTTTCTCATTTATTAAAGGCCAAGGCCGTTCTCTGCCCGGGCGTAGAGATTGTTTTCCGCGATCTGGTTAACGACAGCGAACAGCGCTGGTGCTACGCCGATGGTCTGACCGACTATCTTAGCGAAGCGGTTAACGGCCTGCCGCTGCTGCCGGAAAAACCGTTCGTCGGCACCTTCTCCGGCGATACCGAAGCGGTTGACTGGGCGCTGCTGTGGCTGCCGGAAGGCGGTGAACTGCTGACCGAAAGCTACGTCAACCTGATCCCGACGATGCAGGGCGGTACCCACGTTAACGGCCTGCGCCAGGGGCTGCTGGACGCCATGCGCGAGTTCTGCGAATACCGCAATATTCTGCCGCGCGGCGTAAAGCTGTCGGCGGAAGATATCTGGGAGCGCTGCGCCTACGTCCTGTCCGTGAAGATGCAGGACCCGCAGTTTGCCGGGCAAACGAAAGAGCGCCTCTCTTCACGTCAGTGCGCCGCGTTTGTTTCCGGGGTGGTCAAAGATGCCTTCAGCCTGTGGCTGAACCAGAACGTTCAGTCGGCAGAGCTGCTGGCGGAAATGGCGATCTCCAGCGCCCAGCGTCGCCTGCGCGCGGCGAAGAAAGTGGTGCGTAAAAAGCTGACCAGCGGTCCGGCGCTGCCCGGCAAGCTGGCGGACTGTACCGCCCAGGATTTGAACCGAACCGAACTGTTCCTTGTGGAAGGGGATTCGGCGGGCGGATCGGCCAAGCAGGCGCGCGATCGCGAGTATCAGGCGATCATGCCGCTGAAAGGTAAAATCCTGAACACCTGGGAAGTCTCTTCCGATGAGGTGCTGGCTTCCCAGGAAGTGCATGATATTTCCGTCGCCATCGGTATCGACCCGGATAGCGACGACCTGAGCCAGCTGCGCTACGGCAAGATTTGTATTCTGGCGGATGCCGACTCCGACGGCCTGCACATCGCGACGCTGCTGTGCGCGCTGTTTGTCAGGCACTTCCGCACGCTGGTTAAGCAGGGTCACGTCTACGTGGCGCTGCCGCCCCTGTACCGTATCGACCTCGGCAAAGAGGTGTATTACGCGCTTACAGAAGAAGAGAAAACCGGCGTGCTGGAGCAGCTTAAGCGCAAGAAAGGCAAGCCGAACGTGCAGCGCTTTAAAGGGCTGGGCGAGATGAACCCGATGCAGCTGCGCGAGACCACGCTGGATCCGAATACCCGCCGTCTGGTACAGCTGATTATCAACGATGAAGACGAGCAGCAGACGACCGCCATGATGGATATGCTGTTAGCGAAGAAGCGTTCTGAAGATCGGCGTAACTGGCTGCAGGAGAAGGGCGATCTGGCGGAGCTGGACGGATAATAAAAAATCGGCCGGGAAACCGGCCGATGTCGTTTGCTTGCTTAAATACCCGCTTCAAGAATACGAATATTCATTTCCAGCACGTCGCCTTTCACGGCTTCGCCGTAGGCTTTCATGTGCGGCGTCTGCAGGTGCGCTTCAAGATGCGCGACGCTTTCCCACTGCTCGACCATCACGATGGAATCCGGTGAAGTAGTCTGAAAACTGACGCCAGCGGCGTGATCCACCAGCGGCGCATAGCCGTGGCAGCCTTCTTCCTGGAGAACGGTCGGGGTAATTTTTGCGAACTGATCCAGCACCGCCTGACGATGGTGTTGGCCCGGACGAGTGCGAATTTCAGCGATCACTGTCAACATGGTTAACTCAACTCCTTCTGTATATTCTCATCATACTTCAAGCCGCCGCTAAAATGAGCCGCGCTTGTCGTCTTTTCATAACTCACTACAGTTAACCAAAAATTTCCGCCAGATGCTTGCGATATTCTGCCGTATAACGCGGAACATCGGGCATTTTGATCACATCGTTGGCGATGAAGGTGGGCAGGGCGCTCATCCCAAGGAACTGGTTGGCCTTATGGAATGGCAGGTATACCCCGTCGACGCCAACGCCGTGGAAGAACTGATCTTTCTCGGTGAACGCTTCCATCGGCGCGTTCCAGGTCAGGGACAGCATATATTTTTTCCCCTGAATCAGGCCGCCGGAACCATATTTCTTACTGGCGTCGGAGCGGGTGCGGCCATCGCTGGCATACAGCGCGCCGTGACCTTCGGTAAAGACATCATCAATGTATTTTTTCACCGTCCACGGTGCGCCCATCCACCAGCCCGGCATCTGCCAGATAACCACGTCTGCCCAGAGAAAATTCTGCACTTCTTCTTTGATGTCGTAGTCGCTCTCGGCGCGGACGACCTTAACATCATGCCCGGCGTCGCGCAGATAACCATCCGCGACCTCGGTCAGGGTGTCGTTCAGCTGGCCGTTAGAGTGGGCGAATTTTTTCGCACCGTTAATAATCAGGATGTTGCTCATTTTTTATCCTCAACTTTTCAATTTTGAGGCTAATTTTACCCCGCCGGGCAAAGCGGTAAAATGAGCAAAATGTGCAAAGTCTTTTGCTTTTTTAGCAATAATGCCGCTACCAGCGAATGCGCGCCTCGAATCCGCCGTCCCGGGCGTTGTCGAAGCTGGCCGTCATCCCGTGCAGCGCGGCGATGCGTTTGACGATGGAGAGCCCAAGGCCGCTGCCGGGCTGTTCCTGGCCGGGAGGGCGATAAAAGCGCTCGCCGATGCGCGTCAGGGCCTCGGCGCTGATGCCCGGGCCGTTGTCGCGTACGCGAAATTCACCCGCATCAAGGATGATGTCGACCTGGCGCCCGGCGGCGCTATAGCGCACGGCGTTATCCAGAAGATTGCGCACCAGCAGGCTCAGCAGCAGCGGCTGGCCGGTGCGCGTGATGTTTTTCGCGTTCAGGTGCAGGCGTAGCTCAACGCCGGCCTGCTGGGCGGGGTGGTACATCTCCATGACCGCCGACTGCAGCAGTTCATCAAGGGCGATAGTCTGGAGATCGTCCAGCTGCGCCAGCGAATCCAGACGCGACAGGGTGAGCAGCTGGTCGACCAGGCGAGTGGCGCGATCGATTCCCTGGTGAAGCTGCGCCAGCGCTTTATCCAGCCCTTGCGGATCGTCCGTTGAGAGCTGAGCCACTTCGGTCTGCACCTTCAGCGCCGCCAGCGGGCTGCGCAGCTCGTGGGCGGCATCGGACGTGAAGCGACGCTCGCGGATCATGGTGTCATGCGTCCGGGTAAAGAGCTGATTTAGCGCGTCGACCAGCGGGCGAACTTCGCTGGGCACGTTCTCGCTATTTAGCGTTTCGGCGGAGTCCGGCGCCCGGGCGCGCAGCGTGGTGGCCAGCTTTTTCAGCGGCGCCAGCTCCCGGCTCAACAGCACGATGAGCAGCAAAAACATCAGCGGCAGCGCAACCAGCCAGGGCGTAAGCTGGGAGGTGACGATATCCAGCGCCATCTCGCGGCGGTAATCCCACTCCTGACCGACGGCGATACGATGGCGACCGTCGCGGGTGGTAAGCCACAGGAAGCGCCACTCGTCATCGTCGCCGCGCAGGTAGCCATCGCTGAACCCCTCCCGATGGTTACCCCACGGGATATCCTGGCCATTTTCGCCATCGTTAAGCACCATTTTGCCATCGGCGGTAAAGATAGCGAAAGCCAGCGCATCGTCATCGAGATGGCCATGTTTGACCTTTTTCTGCTCCCGTACCTGCGGAGCGAGGGTATGGAGTTCGTCAACATTCATCGCGCTCAGGCGGCGGGCGAACAGCAGCTGCTGGGTATCGAACAGTTTATCCAGTTTGTCGGCGGTTTGTTGCCAGGCCACAAGGCTGGCAATGCCCCAGGCGGCGCTGGTCAGCAGCAGAAAAAGCAGCGTCAGGCGGACGCGCAGGCTCAGTCTACCCAGTCGTTTCATGCATCCCCCAGGGTATAACCGATGCCGTGCACGGTGCGAATGAAGCCGCTGCCGAGCTTACGGCGCAGATGATGGACGTGTACTTCTACCGCGTTACTGGAGACATCGTCATCCCAGCTATAGAGCTTTTCCTCAATCAGCTTACGCGGCAGCACGCGTCCGGCGTTGCGCATCAGGAGTTCCAGCAGAGCAAACTCCTTTGGCTTGAGCGGCAGGCTCTCGCCGTTTAGCGTGGTCGTGAGTCGGCCTGGATCGAGAACAACATTGCCGTGCCGCAGCTCGCTGCTGCTGTGGCCGTGGGCGCGACGCATCAGCGCTTCCAGACGCGCGGCGACTTCAACCAGTGCGAAAGGTTTGCAGAGGTAGTCATCGGCGCCGAGACGTAACCCTTCAACGCGCTGGCTGAGCGCGTCGCGGGCGGTGAGGATCAGTACCGGTTCGTGGCGGCCTTTGTCGCGCCATTCGCGCAGAATATCCAGCCCATCGATGCCGGGCAGGGTCAGGTCCAGAATAATGGCGTCGTAAGGGGCGTGGTACAGCGCGGCTTTGCCCTCTTCGCCGCGGGTAAACCAGTCGACGCTGAAGCCCAGCTTGGTCAGTCCGGTTTTGAGGCCGTCACCGATCAGTTTGTCGTCTTCCACCAGTAAAATGCGCATTTTCTGCTCCTGTGTCCCTCGGATATTCCCGCAGTAAAGCGCGTTGCGGCGCGCGCTGTACAGGAATAAAATTTATTTTTTCCGCTTAAGAAGTCGTTAAGTTTTGCCCGGTGTAATGGTGACGATATAAACACAAAGGGAGAACACATCATGAAGAAAATCGCCGCAATGACCGCTATCATCGCCTTAGTTTCCATGCCGGTACTGGCCGCCGGGCAGGGCGGATTTTCCGGACCCGGCTCGACGCAAACCAGCCAGACGACCACGCAAAACGGCGGGTTCATTGGCCCGAACGGGAGCGTAACGACGGTTGCGAATGCGAAAAGCCTGCGTGACGATACCTGGGTGACCCTGCGCGGTAAAATCGTGGAGCGTATTTCCGACGACCTGTATAAATTCCAGGACAGCTCCGGCACCGTGAACGTCGATATCGATCACAAGCGCTGGAACGGCGTGACCGTGACCCCGCAGGATACGGTAGAGATTCAGGGTGAAGTGGATAAAGACTGGAACTCAGTGGAAATCGACGTAAAGCAGATTCGTAAAATCACGCCATAATTTTCTTATCATCTTAAGCAAGATCGGTCAGGAACCGCACTCCTCGCTCTGTCAGAGTATGTTTCCGGGAGGATGCGATGAACGATACTCAGGTAAGCCCGGCCTTTGCCGGGCGTTTTCAGCAAGTGTGCTTGTACATTGAACGCCATCTGGACACGCCGCTGTCGCTGGAGACGCTTAGTGCGATAGCCCACAGCTCGCCGTATCATTTTCACCGGCAATTCAGCGCCTATAGCGGGGTACCGCTCTATCGCTATATCCAGTGGCTACGTCTGCGTCGCGCCTGTTGGCGACTGGCGTTTAATCCACAGGAAAAGATTATCGATATTGCCCTTGATGCGGGGTTCCAGAATCCTGAGTCGTTCAGTCGTGCCTTCCGCAGCGCTTTCGCGCAAAGCCCCAGCCAGTTCCGTCAACAGCCGGACTGGCTGGAATGGCATCGACGTGTGCCGAAACATACGCTACAGGAGCAACACCCGATGGATGTTAAAATAATCCAGCTACCTACCACTCAGATCGCGAGGCTGCGGCATCGCGGCAACCCTGATTTAGTCAATGAGACCGCCGCGAAGTTTATCGCCTGGCGCAAGGTGAGCGGTCTGTCCCCGGTCGCCAGCTGCGCAACCTGGGGAATCTCCTGGGACGACCCCGCGGCCACCCCGGCTGACGATTTTCGTTTCGATATTGGCGGTACGGTCAGCCAGCCGGTGCCGGAAAACAGCTTCGGCGTGGTGAATGGCGAGATCCCCGGCGGACGTTGCGCAGTGGTGCGTCATCACGGCTCTCTGGACACGCTCGCGCAGAGCATCTGGTTTCTTTATCGCGACTGGCTGCCCGCATCGGGAGAGTCGCTGCGCGATTTCCCTGTTTTCTTTCGCTACCTCACTTTCGTGCATGAAGTCGGTGAGCATGAGCTGCAGACGGACGTTTATCTTCCGCTGAAATGAAGGATGTCCACTGAATTCCTCAACCAGCCTAACGCCCTGTGACTCAGGGCGTCAGATAGGGTATTATCGCCGGTAGTTTTGCCGTCCGAACGGCCGGTACGCAGATTGAGGATTCACGATTAATGAGCGATATGGCAGAGCGCCTTGCGCTGCATGAATTTACGGAAAACGCCTACCTGAACTACTCCATGTACGTCATCATGGACAGGGCGCTGCCGTTTATTGGCGATGGCCTGAAGCCGGTCCAGCGTCGCATCGTCTATGCGATGTCTGAGCTGGGTCTCAACGCCAGCGCCAAGTTCAAAAAGTCCGCCCGCACCGTCGGCGACGTGCTGGGTAAATACCATCCGCACGGCGATAGCGCCTGCTATGAAGCCATGGTGCTGATGGCGCAACCCTTCTCTTACCGCTATCCGCTTGTTGACGGTCAGGGGAACTGGGGGGCACCGGACGATCCTAAATCCTTCGCCGCGATGCGTTATACCGAATCCCGTTTGTCGAAGTATGCTGAACTGCTGCTGAGCGAACTGGGGCAGGGCACCGTTGACTGGGTACCGAACTTCGACGGCACTTTGCAGGAGCCGAAGATGCTGCCTGCGCGCTTGCCTAATATTCTGCTCAACGGCACTACCGGCATTGCCGTCGGCATGGCGACGGATATTCCGCCGCACAACCTGCGTGAAGTCGCTCAGGCGGCCATTACCCTGATTGAAAAACCGCAGACCTCGCTGGACGATCTGCTGGATATCGTACAGGGGCCGGATTACCCGACCGAAGCGGAAATCATCACCCCCCGCGCCGAGATCCGCAAAATCTACCAGAATGGCCGCGGTTCGGTGCGGATGCGCGCGGTGTGGGCGAAAGAAGACGGCGCGGTGGTGATCAGCGCGCTGCCGCATCAGGTTTCCGGCGCCCGCGTGCTCGAGCAGATCGCCGCCCAGATGCGCAACAAAAAGCTGCCGATGGTGGATGACCTGCGCGACGAATCGGATCACGAAAACCCGACTCGCCTGGTGATCGTCCCGCGCTCTAACCGCGTGGATATGGAGCAGGTGATGAACCACCTGTTCGCGACGACCGATCTGGAAAAGAGCTATCGTATCAACCTGAATATGATCGGGCTCGATAACCGTCCGGCGGTAAAAAATCTGCTGGAAATCCTCTCGGAATGGCTGACTTTCCGCCGCGATACCGTGCGCCGTCGTCTCAGCTACCGTCTGGAAAAAGTCCTTAAGCGCCTGCATATCCTGGAAGGTTTGCTGGTGGCGTTTCTGAATATCGATGAAGTTATCGAAATTATCCGTCACGAAGATGAGCCTAAGCCGGCCCTGATGTCGCGCTTTGGCATCAGCGAAACTCAGGCGGAAGCGATTCTGGAGTTAAAACTGCGTCATCTCGCCCGGCTGGAAGAGATGAAGATTCGCGGTGAGCAGAACGAGCTGGAAAAAGAGCGCGACCATCTGCAGGCCATTCTGGCTTCTGAACGCAAAATGAATAACCTGCTGAAGAAAGAGCTGCAGGCCGACGCCGACGCCTTTGGCGACGATCGCCGTTCACCGCTGCGCGAGCGTGAAGAAGCGAAAGCGATGAGCGAGCACGATATGCTGCCGTCCGAGCCGGTCACCATCGTTCTGTCGCAGAGCGGCTGGGTGCGCAGCGCCAAAGGCCACGATATCGACGCGCCGGGGCTGAACTATAAAGCGGGCGACAGTTTTAAAGCCGCAGTGAAAGGGAAGAGCAATCAGCCGGTGGTCTTTATTGACACCACCGGGCGTAGCTACGCGATTGACCCGATCACCCTGCCGTCCGCACGCGGACAGGGCGAGCCGCTCACCGGTAAGCTGACGCTGCCGCCGGGGGCGACGGTAGAACATATGCTGATGGAGGCCGATGACCAAAAACTGCTGCTGGCTTCCGACGCAGGCTACGGGTTTATTTGTACTTTCAACGATCTGGTCGCGCGCAATCGTGCCGGTAAGACGTTGATTAGCCTTCCGGATAACGCGCACGTAATGCCGCCGCTGGTGATTGAGGATGAGTCCGATATGCTGCTGGCCATTACCGCAGCCGGCCGCATGCTGATGTTCCCGGTGAGCGACCTGCCGCAGCTGTCGAAAGGCAAAGGCAACAAGATCATCAGTATTCCGTCGGCGGAAGCGGCTGCGGGCCAGGATGGCCTGGCGCACCTGTTCGTTCTGCCGCCGCAAAGTACGCTGACGATTCACGTCGGCAAACGGAAAATCAAACTACGTCCGGAAGAGCTGCAAAAAGTCACCGGCGAGCGCGGCCGCCGCGGCTCTCTGATGCGCGGATTACAGAAAATTGACCGGGTGGAGATTGATTCACCGCGTCGCGCCTCCGCGGGCGATAGCGAAGAGTAGGAGCATCCTCCCCCGCGGTTCGGCGGGGGAGGTTAATATTTACCGCAAAATCGTTGTTTATTCAGGCATTGCGATGAACAATATCCGCCAGCGTCATTCGAGATGCGCAACGCGCTTTGCAATGATGCCCGATGCCTGCAATCTGCGAAACAGCGAGTATAATTCTAAGCGGTTTGGGTTTCAGAGGTAGCTATGCTATTTATTTTTCGACTAATTATCGTTGTCATCTATTGTATTCTGGTCTGCATCTTCGGCTGTATTTATTGTCTGTTCAGCCCGCGTAACCCTAAGCACGTCGCCACCTTCGGCCACCTGTTTGGCAAACTGTCGCCGGTCTTCGGCCTGAAAGTCGAGCTGCGCAAGCCAGCCGACGCGGAAAGCTACGGCAACGCCATCTATATCGCTAACCACCAGAATAACTATGATATGGTGACGGCATCAAATATCGTGCAGCCGCCGACCGTGACCGTGGGTAAAAAGAGCCTGGCGTGGATCCCCTTTTTCGGCCAGCTCTACTGGCTCACGGGGAACCTGCTGATCGATCGCAATAACCGGGCAAAGGCGCATGGCACTATTGCCGAAGTCGTGAACGCATTTAAAAAGCGCAATATCTCTTTTTGGATGTTTCCGGAAGGGACCCGCAGCCGCGGCCGCGGTTTGCTGCCTTTTAAAACCGGCGCTTTTCATGCCGCTGTCGCGGCTGGCGTGCCAATTATTCCGGTGTGCGTGTCTAATACATCGAATAAAATTAATCTCAATCGCCTGAATAACGGTCTGGTGATTGTAGAAATGCTGCCGCCGGTAGATACCAGCCAGTATGGAAAAGAGGGCGTTCGCGCGCTGGCGACGCACTGCCGCGAGCTGATGTCCGCGAAAATCGCTGAGCTGGATAAAGAAGTTGCCGAACGCGAAGCGGCCGCAAAGAAATAACACAGGAAACGCGCGCAAACAGCGCGCGGATTGCTGGCGGGAAACGAATTCCCTTATTAATTAGTCAGTATTTCATGGAGTTAATATGTCACTCAGTCGGCGTCAGTTCATTAAGGCTTCAGGCGTAGCGCTGTGCGCGGGCGCCGCGCCGCTGAAGGCACAGGCCGCTGGCCAGCAGCCTGCGCTGCCGATCCCCCCTCTGCTGGAGTCCCGCCGCGGGCAGCCGCTATTCTTGACGCTACAGCGCGCGCACTGGTCGTTTACGCCTGGTACCCGCGCCTCGGTGTGGGGGATTAACGGTCGCTATATGGGGCCAACCATTCGCGTCTGGAACGGCGACGATGTCAAGCTGATCTACAGCAACCGCCTGACGGAAAACGTGGCGATGACCATCCGTGGTCTGCAGGTACCCGGTCCGCTGATCGGCGGCGCCGCGCGCATGATGTCCGCTAACGCCGACTGGGCGCCGGTATTGCCAATCCGCCAAAGCGCGGCGACCCTGTGGTATCAGGCCAATACCCCAAACCATATGGCAAAACAGGTCTATAACGGCCTGGCCGGCATGTGGCTGGTGGAAGATGATGTCAGTAAGAATCTGCCGATCCCCAATCACTACGGCGTGGATGATTTTCCGGTGATTATTCAGGACAAGCGTCTGGATAACTTCGGTACGCCTGAATACAGCGAGCCCGGTAGCGGTGGTTTCGTGGGCGATACGCTGCTGGTGAACGGCGTACAGGGGCCTTTCGTTGAGGTGTCGCGCGGCTGGGTGCGCCTGCGCCTGCTGAATGCGTCCAACTCCCGTCGCTATCAGCTGCAGATGAGCGATGGCCGATTGCTGCACGTGATTTCCGGTGACCAGGGGCTCCTGCCCGCGCCGGTTTCGCTGAAGCAGCTGTCGCTGGCGCCGGGCGAGCGTCGAGAAATTCTGGTCGATATGACCAACGGCGATGAAGTGTCGATCACCTGCGGGGAAGCGGCAAGCATCGTCGATCGTATTCGCGGCTTCTTCGAGCCGTCGAGCATTCTGATCTCCACGCTGATTCTGACATTGCGCCCGACGGGCCTGCTGCCGCTGGTGACCGATAGTCTGCCCGTGCGTTTGCTGCCGACGGAAATTCTGGCCGGCGCGGCGATTCGCAGCCGTGAGATCACCCTTGGCGACGATCCGGGGATCAACGGTCAGCTGTGGGATCCGCAGCGTATCGATATTACGGCGCAGCAGGGCACCTGGGAGCGCTGGATTGTGCGCGCCGATCGGCCGCAGTCGTTCCATATTGAAGGCGTCATGTTCCAGGTGCGTAACGTCAACGGCTCCGCGCCGTTCCCGGAAGATCGCGGCTGGAAGGATACCGTCTGGATCGACGGCCAGGTTGAACTGTTGGTCTATTACAATCAGCCCTCCTGGCCGCACTTCCCGTTCCAGTATTTAAGCCAGACGCTGGAGCTTGCCGACCGGGGCTCCATTGGCCAGATTCTGGTGAATCCGGCGCCGTAATTTATTCTGTCCCGGTTCCATGCGGCCGGGATTGGAAAAACCTCCTTCATTTCTTCCATCGTTCCGGCTTATAATCGCCGCCCTTTTTGATTATTTTTTTATCATTTCCCCGGAAGCAATATGAGCGCAATATCCCTGATCCAACCGGATCGTGACCTTTTCTCCTGGCCGCAGTACTGGGCCGCCTGCTTTGGCCCCGCGCCGTTCTTGCCGATGTCGCGAGAAGAGATGGATCAACTTGGCTGGGATAGCTGCGACATCATTCTGGTTACCGGCGATGCCTATGTCGATCACCCGAGCTTCGGCATGGCGATTTGCGGACGCATGCTGGAAGCGCAGGGATTTCGCGTGGGGATTATTTCCCAGCCGGACTGGAATAATAAAAACGATTTTATGCGCCTGGGTAAACCGAATCTGTTCTTCGGCGTCACCGCCGGCAACATGGATTCGATGATCAACCGCTACACCGCCGACCGCAAGCTGCGTCATGACGATGCCTACACGGCGGGTAACGTTGCCGGTAAACGCCCGGATCGCGCCACGCTGGTCTATACCCAGCGCTGTAAAGAAGCCTGGAAAGATGTCCCGGTGATCCTCGGCGGTATCGAAGCCAGCCTGCGCCGTACCGCGCACTACGACTACTGGTCTGATACCGTGCGTCGCTCGGTTCTGGTGGACTCCAAAGCCGATATGCTGATGTTCGGCAACGGCGAGCGTCCGCTGGTGGAAGTGGCGCACCGTCTGGCCGCCGGCGAGCCCATCGGGCAAATTCGTGACGTACGCAACACCGCCATCATGGTGAAAGAGGCGCTGCCGGGCTGGAGCGGAGTGGATTCCACGCGTCTGGATACACCGGGGAAAATCGACCCGATTCCGCATCCGTACGGTGAAGATTTGCCGTGCGCGGATAACAAAACCGTCGCACCGCCAAAACAGGAAGCGAAGCGCGTTACCGTGCAGCCCCCGCGTCCGAAGCCGTGGGAGAAGACCTACGTCCTGCTGCCTTCCTTTGAGAAGGTGAAAGGCGACAAGGTTCTCTACGCGCACGCGTCGCGTATTCTGCACCATGAAACCAATCCCGGCTGCGCCCGCGCGCTGATGCAGAAGCACGGCGAGCGCTATATCTGGGTTAACCCGCCCGCAATCCCGCTCTCCACCGAAGAGATGGATAGCGTGTTTGCCCTGCCGTATAAGCGCGTTCCGCATCCCTCATACGGCGATGCCCGCATTCCGGCCTACGAGATGATCCGCTTCTCGATTAACATTATGCGCGGCTGTTTTGGCGGCTGTTCCTTCTGCTCAATTACCGAGCATGAGGGGCGTATCATTCAGAGCCGTTCCGAAGATTCGATCATTAATGAAATCGAAGCGATTCGCGACACGGTTCCCGGTTTTACCGGCATTATTTCCGATCTTGGCGGCCCAACGGCCAACATGTATATGCTGCGCTGCAAGTCGCCGCGCGCCGAGCAGACCTGCCGCCGCCTGTCATGCGTTTATCCGGATATCTGCCCGCATATGGACACTAACCATGAGCCGACGATTAATCTCTATCGCCGGGCCCGTGACCTGAAAGGCATCAAAAAGATCCTCATCGCTTCCGGCGTACGTTACGACATCGCCGTTGAAGACCCGCGCTATATCAAAGAGCTGGCTACCCACCACGTTGGCGGCTATCTGAAGATTGCCCCGGAGCATACGGAAGAGGGACCGCTGTCGAAAATGATGAAGCCGGGTATGGGCAGCTACGATCGCTTTAAGCAGCTGTTTGATACCTATTCGAAGCAGGCCGGTAAAGAGCAGTATCTGATCCCATACTTTATTTCCGCCCACCCCGGCACGCGGGATGAAGATATGGTGAATCTGGCGCTGTGGCTTAAACAGCATCGTTTCCGCCTGGATCAGGTGCAGAACTTCTATCCGTCGCCGCTGGCGAACTCGACCACCATGTATTACACCGGCAAGAACCCGCTGGGTAAGATTGGCTATAAGAGTGAGGATGTGGTGGTGCCGAAGGGTGACAAACAGCGCCGCCTGCACAAGGCGCTGCTGCGCTATCACGATCCGGCCAACTGGCCGCTGATCCGTCAGGCGCTGGAAACCATGGGTAAAAAGCACCTGATCGGCAGCCGTCGCGATTGCCTGGTACCGGCGCCGACGATCGACGAAATGCGCGAAGCGCGTCGCCAGAACCGCCATACCCGTCCGGCGCTGACCAAGCATACGCCGATTGTGCACCAGCGCTCGAACGGCGGGGCAACGGCGAAGAAGCCCGTAAAACGCGGTAAGGTCGCCGGTCGTTAATTTGACTGCATTGCCCGCTGGCGCTTCGCTGACCGGGCCTGATAATTCCGGGCCCGGTCAACCGCTTGCCAAACGGCAAAGCAAATTCTATGGCTATGCCTCTCTGATTCTGGCCGCCAGCGCCGCCAGCTTTTCATCATCCGCCCGCTCATGATCGTGGGAAGAGAGATAGCCTTCATATTGCGCAAAAAACTTAGTCTGACGCGACTCGATAGGCCGCCATTGGGTCATATCGCCGGTGCCGTGCATCGGGCTGAGTTTGCTGTGGACATGGTCAACGCCATAGCCTTCAAAAAACATCCCCGTACGGCCCACGTCATCAAAGGCTTTATCCAGAAGCTTCGCCACCTTCTGCGTCGCCAGCACCAGATCGGCCAATGCCTGCGGCGGCATATCAAACGCATAGCTGGGGTAGTGCTTCTTCGGGATCACGACCGTAAAACCGTCGGTATTAGGGAAAATAGAGAGAAAGGCGAGGTGGTGTTCATCTTCCCACACCTTATGGCAGGGGGCTTTCCCCTCAACAATTTGGCAGAAAATACAGCTCATCAGCACGCATCCATTTGATTGCAATAAACCCTGAATGTACGTGGTTTTAGCCGGATAGCAAAGCGATGCTCCGCCGGAAGCCGACGGAGCAGGAAAGGTTAACCGCCGAACTGATCCGGGTCTGGCCCCAGGCGTTTGTTCTGGTCCAGTTTAGTGATTTCACTCAATTCATCTTTATCAAGACGGAAGTCCCAGACGTTAAAATTCTCGGCAATGCGCGATGGCGTCACCGATTTCGGGATCACCACCAGGCCGCTGTCGAGATGCCAGCGGATAACGATCTGCGCCGGGGTTTTACCGTATTTATCCGCCAGTTGACGAATAATTTTCTGATCGAATACCCCTTCGCCGCCCTGCGCAAGCGGGCTCCAGGACTCGGTCTGGATCTTATGCGTCGCATTCCAGGCGTGAAGCTGGCGCTGCTGCATCAGCGGGTGAAGTTCAATCTGGTTTATCACCGGAGCGACGCCGGTTTCATCGATGATTTTTTGCAGATGATGAACCTGGAAATTACAGACGCCGATGCTTTTTGCCAGCCCCTGCTGCTGCAGCTCAATTAAGCTTTTCCAGGCGTCGACGTAATGGTTAGTTGCCGGAACCGGCCAGTGAATGAGGTATAAGTCGACGTAGTCGAGCTTCAGTTTTTTAAGGCTTTCCTGCAGCGCTTCTTTGGGCTGCTTTTGATCGTCATTCCACAGTTTCGTGGTGACGAACAGCTCATCGCGGGCGACGCCTGCGCTGCTTAACGCATTGCCGACGCCGGTTTCATTCTGGTACACGGCGGCGGTGTCAAACGAGCGATAACCGACTTCCAGCGCCTTATGAATGGCGGAGACGACTTCCTCGTTGCCTGCTTTCCACACGCCGAGCCCCAGCTGCGGCATCAGGTTGCCGTCGTGTAGTTTTATAACGGTTGGATGTGTCATGCCTTCCTCCTGTTAATGAACTCAGCGGAATAAATTCCGCCGAGGGGTAGCATTAAGTCTGGACGAAATAGCTAAAAACGGTAGTTAAACTCCTCTCCTTTGCGCGAGTTTACGCGTCGGAGAGGGCGTTGATTAGCGCGCAGCCTCGTAAATACGGCGGCTGACGTCCAGCGTAATATCCTGATTTTCACCGAGCTGGGTCATGCCGTGCTCTTCCAGTTTCGCCAGCAGCGCCGGGATGGAGCTGCCATCCAGACCGTAGGCGGAAAGGCGCGTCGGGACGCCCATCTGTTCGAAGAAATCACGCGTTGCGGCGATGGCGGCGTCAATGCGCTCTTCCTCTGAACCTTCGGTGATGTTCCAGACGCGGGCGCCGTACTGCAGCAGCTTGGCGCGTTTAGCATCGCGTTTTTCATTCCACAGGGCCGGCAGAACGATAGCCAGCGTCTGGGCGTGATCGAGACCGTGCATGGCGGTCAGCTCGTGGCCGAGCATATGGGTCGCCCAGTCCTGCGGCACGCCTGCGCCAATCAGGCCGTTCAGCGCCTGGGTGGCCGCCCACATAATATTGGCGCGAACGTCGTAGTTTTCCGGCTCTTTCAGCGCTTTCGGGCCGTCTTCCACCAGGGTCAGCAGAATACCTTCGGCAAAGCGGTCCTGGATTTTGCCGTCGACCGGATAGGTAACGTACTGCTCAACGGTATGGACAAATGCGTCAACGACGCCGTTAGCCACCTGGCGCGGCGGCAGGGTGTAGGTGTAAACCGGATCCAGAATAGCGAACACCGGCTGGACGTGGGTGGACATAAACGCGCGTTTGTCGCCGGTGGTTTTACGCGAGATCACCGCGCCTTTATTGGATTCGGAACCGGTCGCCGGCAGCGTCAGCACGGAGCCCATCGGGATAGCGCTGGCCACTTTGCTGCCGTAGGTTTCGAGGATTTCCCACGGATCGCTATCGGCCGCATAGTGGGCCGCCGCGGCGATGAATTTGGTGCCGTCGAGAACGGAGCCGCCGCCCACCGCCAACAGGAAAGTGATCTTTTCATCACGCGCGATTTTCACCGCGTTCATCAGCGTTTCGTAGGACGGGTTTGGCTCGATGCCGCCAAATTCCCGAACGTCAATGCCGTTCAGCGCGCTCAGAACCTGATCAAGCACGCCGGTTTTCTTCACGCTACCGCCGCCGTAGGTGACAAGCACGCGTGCATCCGCCGGGATTTGATCGCGCAGATTTTCAATCGCGCCTTTACCGAACAGAATGCGGGTTGGGGTATGTAGGTCGAAATTATTCATGGCTGGTGCCCTCAAATAGATAAAACCGCCAACAGAGACAATACCTCTGCCAGATGACGGACATTGTGTTCCCGCGGGCCGTTCCCCTCAATGCACATTCCTGCCGTTGTCTTGCCCATTTCTCCTTGGGGCTGGAGAAATTCGCCGGAAGTGCGCACAATGCGAAGGTATAAAAACGTTCGGAGAAGCACGATAAATGAACCGCGCTGAGATATGCCAGCTATTAACGCATAAGGTTAATCAGCTGAAAGATAAAGAAGAAATTCTTAGTGCTCTGCTGCCGGATATTCGCCTGCTGTACGGTACCCAGCCGGGGACGCGCACGCCGGTTATGTATCAGCCGGGGATCGTTTTTCTCTTTTCCGGGCATAAAATTGGCTACATTAACGAGCGTACCTTTCGCTATGACACCAATGAGTATCTGCTGCTGACGGTACCGCTGCCGTTTGAATGCGAAACCTTCGCCACTCCGGAAGTCCCGCTGGCGGGGATTCGGCTGAACGTCGATATTCTTCAGCTGCAAGAACTGCTGATGGATATCGGGGAAGATGAGCAGTTTCAGCCGTCCATGGCGTCGAGCGGGATCAACTCTGCGGTACTGTCCGAAGAGATATTGTGCGCGGCGGAGCGCCTGCTGGATGTCATGGAGCGCCCGCTGGACGCGCGCATTCTTGGCAAACAGATTATCCGCGAAATTCTCTATCACGTGCTGACCGGGCCGTGCGGGGGGGCGCTGCTGGCGCTGGTCAGTCGTCAGACCCACTTCAGCCTGATTAGCCGCGTATTGAAGCGTATTGAAAGCCAGTACACAGAGAACCTCAGCGTCGATCAGCTGGCGGCGGAAGCGAATATGAGCGTCTCGGCGTTCCACCATAACTTTAAATCGGTCACCAGCACCTCCCCGCTGCAATACCTGAAAACCTATCGCCTGCATAAAGCGCGCATGCTGATGATCCACGATGGTATGAAGGCCAGCGCGGCGGCGATGCGGGTGGGGTATGAAAGCGCGTCGCAGTTCAGCCGCGAGTTTAAGCGTTATTTCGGCATGACGCCGGGGGAGGATGCGGCGCGTATCAGAACGATTCAGGGGATGTGACGAACGATGTAAGGGCGGCGAATTCGCGCCGCCCCGGTAAACGATCAGGCGTTACAGTATTTCTTTTTAATCACCACGATAACCGTACCGAGCAGCCCGGCGATCAGCAGCGCGATAGGCAGAATCATCAGGCAGGTCATAACCTGATCTTCATGGCGCTTAACGAAGGGAATCATGCTCAGCGCATAGCCCAGACCGGTGACTACGCCAACCCACAGCAGCGCGCTCAGCCAGTTGAAGAACTGGAAGCGGCGGTTTGGCAGCCCGGAAATGCCCGCCATGGTAGGCAGAAGGGTGCGAACAAACGCCAGGAAACGCCCGGCCAGCAACGCCAGCAGGCCGTGTTTGTCAAACATGCAGGTTGCCCGCTGATGGTACTTATGCGGCAGATGCCCAAGCCAGCGCTTAACCGTAACGGTGTTACCCAGCCAGCGCCCCTGGATATAGCTCAGCCAGCAGCCGAGGCTGGCCGCGGCGGTTAAAATGGCGACCGTAGGTACAAAGTCCATTACGCCTTTGGCGATGAGCGCCCCGGCGAGCAGCAGCAGGCTATCGCCCGGTAAAAATGAGGCGGGCAGCAGACCGTTTTCCAGAAACAGGGTTGCGAACATGACCAGATATACAACGCCCACAACGTGGGGGTTTGCCAACGCGGCAAAATCATGCTGCCACAGCGCGGCGACAATTTCTTGAATGACAACCATGGACTTTCCTAAGTGGTACCGTGTTTTTTGTCTAGTGTACTCCTGAAGAGGCTCGGGCACCTTGATCCCGGGCGCAACTAAAGCGGCCGTTTTTCTAAAAAACGTCCGCTATTGTTGCCACTGACTGTCACTTTACACGATACGCGCGAAGCCCGCCGCTAAATCATCCAGCAGATCGGTAACATTTTCTAACCCGACATGAAGGCGGATCAGCGTGCCGCTGAAATCAACTTCAGCATCAGGACGGATTGCGGCAATGTGTTCCGGCTGGTTGGCTAAAATCAGCGATTCAAAGCCGCCCCAGGAGTAGGCCATGCTGAACAAGCTGAAGTGGTCCAGATAAGCGGAGAGTTCGGCGTCGGTCAGGCGTTTATTGAGCACGAAAGAGAACAGACCGCTGCTGCCGGTGAAGTCGCGCTTCCAGTACTCATGGCCTTTGCTGCCGGGCAGGGCGGGATGATTCACGCGCGCCACCTGCGGATGCTGCGCCAGCCATTCGGCAATCTGCAGGCTGCTTTCATGGTGCTGACGCAGGCGGACGGCCAGGGTGCGCAGGCCGCGGCTGGTCATATAGGCGGTATCGGCATCCACCATTTGCCCCATCAGATAGGCGTTTTCGCGCAGCTGCGCCCAGCAGCGCTCATTGGACACGGCGGTACCCACCATCGCGTCGGAATGGCCGATCAGATATTTGGTGCCGGCCTGAATGGAGATATCGATACCAAACTCCAGCGCTTTAAACAGCACGCCCGCCGCCCATGTGTTGTCGATCATAATGATGGCTTCGGGAGCGACGCGACGTACCGCCGCGACGATCGCCGGAACATCATGGACTTCCATGGTGATGGAGCCGGGGGATTCGAGGAACACCACGCGGGTGTTCGGCTGCACCAGACGAGCGATATCGCCGCCGATGAGCGGGTCGAACCAGCCGGTGGTGACGCCGAGTTTGGCGAGAATTTTCGTACAGAAATCCTGGGTAGGCTCATAGGCGGTGTTGGTCACCAGAATATGGTCGCCCTGCTCGACGAACGCCAGAATGGTATTCGCGACCGCCGCCGCGCCGCAGGGGAAGAGGGCGCAGCCGGCGCCGCCTTCCAGCTCGCACATCGCTTCCTGCAGGGAGAAATGGGTCAGCGTCCCGCGACGCCCGTAGAACAGCTCGCCTTTGGCGCGGTTGCGCGTCGCGTGCTTTTTCGCTTCGACGGTGTCGAAAACCAGCGATGAGGCGCGCTGAATGACGCTGTTTACCGAGCCCAGGGTGTATTTTTTGCTGCGCCCGGCGTGAACCAGCGCAGTATCAAGATGTTTATCAGCCATGTTCAGATAACCTGTTTTTATACGTCTGGACGTCTAAACTAACATGAATGCCCGTTGATGTACCGGGTCGCGGCGGATACAGGTAAAAATTTTATCAACGGCGGGGTCAGCAACTTTTTTACTGCGTAAGCGCAAGGAAAATAAACGTGATTTGCTGCACAGTGTAAATACTAATGAGAACCACTATCAATTCGATGTCGTTTTGATATTATTGTGCGCAGATTTTGTGATTTACGTCCTGGAGATACAGTGTGGGTAATAATTTGATGCAGGCGGATCTCTCCGTTTGGGGTATGTATCATCATGCCGATATTGTCGTTAAGGTAGTGATGATCGGCCTGATTCTGGCGTCGGTAGTCACATGGGCTATCTTTTTCGGCAAAGGCGCAGAGATCCTGGCCAGCAAGCGCCGCCTCAAGCGCGAACAGCAGCTGGTTGCTGAAGCACGCTCTCTCGACCAGGCCAGCGATATCGCTAACGGTTTCGATGCGAAAAGCCTGACCTCGCAGCTGATCAACGAAGCGCAAAATGAGCTTGAGCTTTCCGCGGGTTCTGAAGATAACGAAGGCATTAAAGAGCGTACCGGTTTCCGACTGGAGCGTCGTGTGGCGGCGGTAGGTCGTTACATGGGACGCGGCAACGGTTATCTGGCGACCATCGGCGCGATTTCCCCGTTCGTCGGCCTGTTTGGTACCGTCTGGGGCATCATGAACAGCTTTATCGGGATTGCCCAGACCCAGACCACTAACCTGGCGGTGGTTGCTCCGGGTATCGCGGAAGCGCTGCTGGCCACGGCAATTGGCCTGTTCGCTGCGATTCCGGCGGTGGTCATCTACAACATTTTTGCCCGCATGATCGCCAGCTATAAAGCGTCCCTTGGCGATGTCGCCGCCCAGGTTCTGCTGCTGCAAAGCCGCGACCTGGACCTGAGCGCCAGCGGCGTTAAGCCGGTACGTACCGCCCAGAAACTACGCGTAGGTTAATGCTTTATGGCGATGCATTTTAACGAAAACCTCGATGATAACGGCGAAATGCACGACATCAACGTGACGCCGTTCATCGACGTCATGCTGGTGCTGTTAATCATCTTTATGGTGGCGGCGCCGCTGGCTACCGTCGACGTGAAGGTGAATCTGCCTGCTTCCTCCAGCCAGCCGCAGCCGCGTCCGGAAAAGCCGATCTATCTGTCGGTGAAGGCGGATAAAACCATGTTCCTCGGCAATGACCCCATTACCGACGAGAGCATGATCGCCTCGCTGGATGCGCTGACCGAAGGCAAGAAAGACACCACCGTCTTCTTCCGCGCGGATAAAACCGTGGACTACGAGACGATGATGAAGGTCATGGATACCCTGCATCAGGCGGGCTATCTGAAGATTGGCCTGGTGGGCGAAGAAACCGTCAAAGCGAAGTAATCTCTCTCCACGCATCTTCTCAGGCTGGCCTTGCGCCAGCTTTTTTTATCTCCTCGAATCGCTCTCTTGTTGGACGCCTGTTGCTATAACGTTGCCCTGTTGCGGTATAATGGCGGCCGTTTATGTTAACTGACAGGATCTTATGGAACGCTTTCTGGAAAATGCTATGTACGCCTCGCGCTGGCTGCTGGCGCCGGTTTATTTTGGCCTTTCGCTCGGTTTGATTGCGCTGACGATCAAATTTTTTCAGGAGATCTTCCACATACTGCCGCATATTTTCAGCGTCAGTGAGTCGGATATGATTTTGACCCTGCTGTCGCTGGTGGATATGACCCTGGTGGGCGGTCTGCTGGTGATGGTGATGTTCTCCGGCTATGAAAATTTTGTTTCCCAGCTGGATATCAACGAGGGCAAGGAGAAGCTCAGCTGGCTGGGCAAAATGGACGCCACTTCGCTGAAAAATAAGGTTGCCGCCTCCATCGTGGCGATCTCTTCCATTCATCTGCTGCGGGTGTTTATGGATGCGAAAAACGTCCCGGACAATAAGCTGATGTGGTACGTCATCATCCACCTGACCTTTGTGCTGTCGGCCTTTGTGATGGGCTACCTCGATCGTCTGACCAAAGTGAAACACTGATCCCTCCTCCCCCGGCGGTGTTGGCCGCTGGGCTTTTTACTCCCCGTTTCTGCTTTTCTCCACTGGCGTATGTCCGGGCTTCTGCTTTGCTTAAAGGGCGCTTAATAACGGAGGCAGGGTGATGACGCGACTAACGGCCAAAGATTTTCCGCAGCAGCTGCTCGAATACTATGACTACTACGCCCACGGCAAAATCAGCAAACGCGAGTTTCTCCAGCTGGCGGGGAAGTATACCGTCGGCGGGATGACCGCGCTGGCGCTGTTTAACCTGCTGAAGCCCGACTATGCTCTGGCGGAGCAGGTGGCGTTTACCGACCCGGATATCCGTCCGGAGTATATTCATTACCCTTCTCCTGACGGCCACGGCGAAGTGCGGGCTTATCAGGTGACGCCGGCGAAAATAGCCGACAAAGCGCCCGCCGTGGTGGTGGTTCATGAGAATCGCGGCCTGAATCCCTATATTGAAGACGTTGCCCGGCGGGTGGCGAAAGCGGGCTATATCGCGCTGGCGCCGGATGGCCTGAGTTCCGTCGGCGGCTATCCCGGTAATGATGATGAAGGCCGCGCGCTACAGCAGAAAGTCGATCCCGTGAAGCTGATGAATGATTTCTTTGCGGCGGTCGCGTTTATGGCGAAGCATCCGCAGGCGACGGGGAAGGTCGGTATCACCGGGTTCTGCTACGGCGGCGGCGTCAGCAACGCGGCGGCGGTGGCGATCCCTGAGCTGGCCTGCTCGGTGCCGTTTTACGGCCGCCAGCCGCCGCTGAATGAGGTCGATAAAATTAAAGCGCCGCTGCTGCTGCATTATGCCGGACTCGATAGCGGCATTAATGAGGGCTGGCCCGCCTATGAACAGGCGCTGAAGGCGCATAATAAAGTCTACGAGGCCTATATTTATCAGGGTGTTAACCACGGCTTTCATAATGACTCCACGCCGCGCTACGACCGGGCCGCGGCTGACCTGGCCTGGCAACGCACGCTGGCGTGGTTTGAGAAGTATTTGCGCTAAAAACCGGAGGCGGAAGCCTCCGGCGGGCATGGGCGCTACGCCTGGCGTTTATCTTCGGTTTGCGTGTCGAAGTCGCTGGCGTCATGGCGCTCGTGAAGCTGCTCGTTGAGCGGGCCTGAGGTGCGGTTAACCATCCGCCCGCGCTGAACGGCGGGGCGCTTACCCACATCCTGCGCCCAGCGCAGCACGTTTTTATAGCTACCGGCATCCAGGAACTCGGCGGCGTTGTAAACATTCCCCAGCACCACGTTGCCGTACCACGGCCAGATGGCCATGTCGGCGATGGTGTACTCCTCTCCTGCCACAAAACGGCCGCGGGCAAGCTGCTTGTCCAGCACGTCAAGCTGGCGCTTGGCTTCCATCGTAAAGCGGTCGATCGCGTATTCGATTTTCACCGGCGCATAGCTGAAGAAGTGGCCAAAGCCGCCGCCGAGGAACGGAGCCGAGCCCTGCAGCCAGAACAGCCAGTTGAGGGTTTCGGCGCGGCCTGCCGGATCTTTGGGCAGGAAGAAGCCGAACTTTTCCGCCAGATAGAGCAGGATGCTGCCGGATTCAAAAACGCGGGTCGGCGGAGTGGTGGAGTGGTCGCGGAGCGCGGGGATTTTTGAGTTCGGATTAACCTCGACAAAGCCGCTGGAGAACTGATCGCCTTCGCCGATGCGAATCAGCCAGGCGTCGTACTCCGCGCCGCTGACGCCTAACGCCAGCAGCTCTTCCAGCATAATGGTCACTTTCTGGCCGTTGGGCGTCCCCAGCGAATAGAGCTGAAGCGGATGCGCGCCCACCGGCAGCTCCCGATCGTGCGTTGCGCCGGAGACGGGACGGTTGATATTGGCGAATGCGCCGCCGTTGTTTTGCTTCCATTCCCACACTTTAGGTGGCTGGTAGTTATTCTCTGACATGCTGATCTGCCTTTTTAGTGAGGTGTTGATGTCGTGTCGCTGGCGTTACCGCGCCGGCGCGGGAGAGTCGTACTAAGCCAGAATCCGCGCGGCCCATACGCTGACGTCGTCGCCGCTGCCGAGATCCGCCTGCACCAGGCCGTTAACCATAAAGGTCGGCGACACGTGGATGCCGTTCTGGCGCGCGTACTTGCTATGCCATTTGATCTCGTTTTGCAGCTCCGGGCGGGCAAACGCCGCGGCCAGCGAGACGTGGCTATAGCGTTCGATACGCTCGATAATCTGCTGCGGCGTGGCGTTCATGTTCGGCCCGCTGCAGTGGTCGGTAAACTCAAACTCTTCGCGGTGGTCGGCGACGGCTTTAAGCACCTTATGCGCCTGCTCGCGGCCGTGCGGCAGGGTGGATGCTGCGAGAACG
This sequence comes from Klebsiella michiganensis, assembly GCF_015139575.1. Lineage (GTDB taxonomy): Bacteria > Pseudomonadota > Gammaproteobacteria > Enterobacterales > Enterobacteriaceae > Klebsiella > Klebsiella michiganensis. The sequence goes on from NZ_AP022547.1 coordinate 772,205, forward strand.
CAGCGGACGATGACGCCGGAAAACAGATGCCACGGTTGAGACTGCAGACGAATTTTGATCGTCACGTTATCCGCGCCAACTTCATCCAGCAGGTCATCAAGCTTATTAAATGCCCGCACGGAGAAAGGACAGGTGGGTTCGAGGAACACCTCAAAGGTGCGGGGGCCATGCCCCCAGACCAGCGGTTGGGCGGTCAGATGCGATGGTGTGCTCATTGTCGACTCCTGATTGTTTTTTTATCTCAAATAACGATATCACTTTTGCCCGGGGGCGCAGGCTTATTTTCCTTAAGGGCACGATTAGCGAATCGAATGAGTGGTATCATCATTCCACCTCTGTCTGGTAAGTGCCTGCGGCAGGATAAGAAGAGGGAGTTTTGTTTCGCCAACTGCCCGGGCTGCATTAATTTGAGGTCAGGCTAAATGAGCAAAGGTTCCACAAGCAGTGACGCCCCGTTTGGTACACTATTAGGCTACGCACCGGGCGGCGTGGCGATTTATTCTTCTAATTACAGTAGCTTAAATCCGCAAGATTATCCGGATGACGCCACGTTCCGCAGCTATATCGGTAATGAGTATATGGGGCACAAATGGCAGTGCGTGGAGTTCGCGCGCCGCTTTCTGTTCCTCACCTACGGTTTTGTTTTCACCGATGTCGGCATGGCCTACGAAATCTTCTCCCTGCGTTTTCTCCGCGAGGTGGTCAACGACAATATTCTGCCGCTGCAGGCGTTCGCCAACGGCTCCCGCCGTCCGCCTCTCGCCGGCTCACTGCTGATCTGGCAGAAAGGCGGCGAGTTTAAGCACACGGGCCACGTGGCGGTGATTACGCAACTGATAGGGAATAAGGTCAGGATCGCCGAACAGAACGTCATTCACTCGCCGCTGCCGCAGGGCCAGCAGTGGACCCGCGAGCTGACGCTGGAAGTGAAAAACGGCCTCTACACGATTAAAGACACCTTTGCCGATACCGAAATCCTCGGCTGGATGATCCAAACCGCCGATACCGAGCACAGCCTGCCGCAGCCGGTGCTGCCGGGTGAGGCGATGGCCATCAAAGGCGCGCGTCTGCCGAATAAAGGCCAATACCGCGGCAACTGGCTCAACGAGAAAGATTCACTGCAAAAAGCCTACGTGGAAGCCAACGGCCACGTCATCAATAAAGACCCTTACCAGTATTTCACCATCACCGAAAGCGCCGAGCAGGAGCTTATCAAAGCCACCAATGAGCTGCATCTGATGTACCTGCACGCCACCGACAAGGTGATGAAGGATGACAGCCTGCTGGCGCTGTTCGATATTCCGAAAATTCTCTGGCCGCGTCTGCGCCTCTCGTGGCAGCGCCGTCGCCATCATATGATTACCGGCCGCATGGATTTCTGTATGGATGAGCGCGGGCTCAAGGTGTATGAGTACAACGCCGATTCCGCGTCCTGCCATACCGAAGGCGGGCTGATCCTCGAGCAGTGGCTGAAGCAGGGCTACTACGGCACCGGTCACAACCCGGCGGAAAATCTGCTGGATGAGCTGGCCGGAGCGTGGAAGCACAGCCGGGCGCGTCCTTTCGTGCACATCATGCAGGATAAGGATCTGGAGGAGAACTACCACGCGCAGTTTATCCAGCGTTCGCTGACCCAGGCCGGCTTCGAGAGCAAAATTCTGTTTGGCCTGGATGAACTGCGCTGGGATGCCGCCGGGCAGCTGATTGATGCCGACGGTCGTCTGGTCAACTGCGTCTGGAAAACCTGGGCATGGGAGACCGCCATTGAGCAGGTGCGGGAAGTCAGCGCCGATGAGTACGCGGCGGTGCCGATACGTACCGGACACCCGAATAATGAAGTGCGCCTGATTGACGTCCTGCTGCGCCCGGAAGTGTTAGTCTTCGAGCCGCTGTGGACGGTTATCCCCGGCAACAAGGCGATTTTGCCGGTGCTTTGGTCGCTGTTCCCCAATCATCGCTATCTTCTGGATACCGATTTTGTGGTCAACGAGCAGCTGGCGGAAAGCGGCTATGCGGTTAAGCCTATCTCGGGCCGCTGCGGCAACAATATCGACCTGATAGGCCCGCAGGACGAAGTGCTGGATAAAACCAGCGGCCAGTTTTTCGACCGCAAAAATATCTACCAGCAGCTGTGGTGCCTGCCAAAAGTGGATGGCAAATACATCCAGGTTTGCACCTTCACCGTCGGCGGTAACTACGGCGGGACCTGCCTGCGCGGAGATGATTCTCTGGTAGTTAAAAAAGAGAGCGATATTGAGCCGTTAATCGTGCTAAAAGACACAGATAGCCGTTAAGTTTGGCCCCGGATTGCGGCGGTGAGCGCCTTATCCGGGCTGCGGTTCTCGTCACCTGCGGCATTTGTAGCCCGGGCAAGGCGCATCGCGCCGCCCCCGGGGGAAGGCCGCAGGTTGCTGAAGAATAACCCGGAGGCGATGCTGCGCATCTGTCCGGGCTACCGAACATACGAACCCGTAGCCCCAGTGAGCATAGTTCGGCCGGGGGAATGAACGGTAAAAATAGATAAAACATCACAACAACAAGACAGAAAAGGAAAATAGTATGCACGATCGGCGACTCGCCGCCCGCGCGGGTGAACTTAAGCCCTCCGCCGTCCGCGAACTCCTCAAGCACAGTAAGCTGCCCGGCGTTATCTCTCTGGGCGGCGGTATTCCGGCCCCGGAGCTTTTTGATACCGAAGGCCTGAACCTGGCGGTGCAACAGGTGATGAACGGGCGCTTTAACGATGCGTTCCAGTACGGTTTGACCGAAGGTTATCCGCCGCTGCGTCAGGCCGTTAGCGAACTGTGTCAGGCGCGCGGCGTGGCCTGTTCGGCAAGTCATGTCTATATCACTTCCGGTTCGCAGCAGTCGCTGGATATCGTCGCCCGCACCCTGCTCGATCCGGGTGATGCGATTGTCGTTGAGCGTCCGACCTATCTGGCGGCGCTGCAGGTCTTCCAGCTGGCGCAGGCCAATATTCTCAGCGTGGATACCGACGATGACGGCATGCTGGTGGAACAGCTGGCCGATCTGCTGGAAACCACGCGTGTGAAAGCCGTTTACCTGGTGCCGACGTTTGGCAACCCTGGCGGGAAAACCCTGAGCGAAGCTCGTCGTCGCCGCCTGGTTGAGCTGGCGAAAAAGCACGACTTCGTCATTATCGAAGACGATCCGTACGGTGAAATCAGCTTCACTGATGAAGTACGCCGCCCGCTGTATCAGTATGCGGTTGAGCTGGGCTGTGAAGATCAGGTGGTTTATACCTCCACCTTCTCCAAAATCCTCGCGCCGGGGATGCGTATTGGCTGGATCGTGATGCCGGACTGGCTGGCGCAGCAGACGGTGATCGTTAAACAGGCGGCGGATCTGCACACTAATATGCTCTCGCAGGTCATCACCGCGGAATACCTGAGCATGAACCGTCTGGAAAGCCAGATTGCCCTGATCCGCGAAGATTACCGCAAGAAGTGCGTGGCGCTGGCCGACGCGCTGGAATCGCAGCTTGGCGAGCATCTGGCGTTCAGCCGTCCTAAAGGCGGTATGTTCCTGTGGGCTCGCTTCCGTTATCCGTTCGATACCATGGAATGGATGAAGAAAACGCTGGAAAATGGCGTGGTCTACGTACCAGGAGAAGCGTTCTATAACGATAACCCGGATACCCGCACGCTGCGCCTGTCCTACTCGACGGTGTCGACAGAGGGTCTGATGACCGCCGTCGAGCGCCTGGCGAAGTCGCTGTAATCGCCGTGCTCCGCGCCGTCGGCGGCGCGGGGCTCCCTTCTCGTTTTCTTCTTTAAGCCCCTGTTTTTATGCGAATGCATGATCTGCCGGCGGGCGAAAATCATCAGTGCGTAATGTGAAAACGGGATTGGCGGGTTTTTTGAATCGCCCGCAGCCGATGGCTACGGGCGAGAGAAACACAGAGGCGGGCGGTTTTGCGGCTTATCGCCGGCCCCGGTCGTTAATCCTGGTCGGTAATGCGATCGTCAAGCCAGATCAGCATCAACGTGGAAAGAAAAGCAACAGCGACGGTACCAATAGCTAACAGCATAAGAAGAGCCTCAGGGGTTTTTATTATTTTTCTGCTTTGACCGATGAGCGATTATTTCTGTCTGTGATGGTGACTTTTGTTCCTGACTGGGATGTTGCGAGGGTGAAAAAATCGTCAGCATCAATATCGAAATTGAGAACGATTTCTTTGTACTTCCCACAATTCATTAACTCTTTTGCTTCTTTCATACTACTGGCTGTAATAGTAGGCATCAGTTTCATCTCGTTTAAAAACTGAGAAGCAAAATAAGAGCTTGTCGATACCAGATCAACTACTTTTTATGGTAAGGACAATCATGCATCAGATTGATGATTGCCGCTGCCAGTAGCGGATTGAAACATAATTTCTGTTTTACCTTTCCTGCCAGCGTTTCGTTTTGCCCATGGCGGCGAAAAATGCGCCGATCCTCGGCGGTGTATGTTTAACCGCTTTGCATTTTCGTGGCTAAGAGCAAGCCGCCCGCGGCGGCGGCCTGCTGGGGATGTTTAAAAGGCGTAGCCCACGCTAAGGCTGCCGCTGTAGCCGTGGCTGTCGCCGCCGCTGGCGACGTCAGCCTGGCCGCCAAGGTTCAGGCTCAGCGCACCGCGCGTGATGCTCAAACTGGCGCCAGCGTTGACCATGTCACGGCTATCGAAGGCCGCGTTCTGTACGACCTCATAGTGATAAACCTGTCCCTGAGTGCGTACCGAAGGGCCGCTGAAACTGTGTTCATAGCCGATATTTATCGCCGGCGTGAAGCGCCAGCCGCCGCCGTTTTGCGAATGAAATGCGATACTCACATTGGCAATACCGCTGGCGTTATTTTCACTGACGCGGTCGACGTTGAGCGCCAGCTCGCTGCCGCTTTCGCGGAAAGCGTCCATCCGCAGGTGGGTCAGGCGGGTCCCGACGGCGTACTCAACGCTGGCAAAATCGAGCGGACTGACGTAGCCGAGGCGCAGCGTGCCGCCAACCAGCTGGCCATGGGTATCGCCGGTGGCCGTACCCAGCCCGCCATTCAGCCGGCGCGTACTGCTATAATCGATCCAGCCTGCGTTGAGATCGGCGGCGGCAAAGAGGCCATGATTTAAATCCTCAAAAGCATAGCGACCGCCGAACCCCAGCAGAGTGGTGTTGGCATCCGCATCGGCGCTGGCGCTGCCCAGCGAGCCCCAGCTATATCCCAGAGTGCCGTAGCCGCTAAGCTGCGCGTTAAACCGCCAGGTATAGCCCAGCAGCGAGCCGGTGGTATGCTCATTACTGCTGGCGGCGCGGGCGGAACCATCGGTGCCAAGATAGCCGCTAAGCCCGGTCAGCCACAGTTTTCCTTCCCCATCCCGCAGCTGACGGCTATCAATATTCGGCGTTAACGCCCTGTCTAATCGCGAGCCGCTGCGCAGCAGGTAGCTGGCGGCGTCCGCGTAAATCTGCCCGCCGACCTGAGTCTCCACGCCGCCGAGGGTTCCGGCATCAATGGCCGATTGCAGATAATAGTTATAGTCGGTGTAGCGGCCCGATAGCTCGCTGTTTTGCAGGGCGTTAAGCAGCGCAGCGCCCTGCGCCGCATTCCCCTGCAGTTCGCTTTGTCCCGGCAGCTGGCCGTACTGCACCATTTTGCCGCGCAGGACGTAGAGCGTCTCCTGCGACAGCCCCAGGCCCTGCTTCAGATAGTTATCCACCGATCCGTACTCGCGGCTGATTTCATCCAGCCCGGCCTGAAGATAGCTGGCATCGACGCCCAGCAGCGGCTCGTAAATCGCCGCCATGGCGGGGGGCATCATCGCCAGGGTCGCTTCGACGCGCTGGCGGGTATAGTCGTTGGTGGCGAGGTAGTTTTCCATAATGGTCCCCTCATCGACGCCGGCAATGCTCAGCAGCATCGCGGCGGTCCAGCCGGTGCGGTCCTTGCCCGCGGTACAATGGAACAGCGCTGCGCCGTCGGCGCTGGCCAGATCGTTAAATAGCGTGGTGAACCGGGCGCGCATCCCGGCATCGCTGACGAAGGAGACGTTGGTCTGCTGCATCATCGCTTTGGCTTCAGCGGCGCTACTGAACGTTATTGAGGTGATGTTGCTGCCCGAAGCGGTGTTGCCGATGATATCAATATGGGTATACCTCGCCCCGTCGGGCATCACGTCCGGGCTGCTGGCGATTTCGCTGGCCGTGCGCAAATCATAAACATCGCTGATACCGAGCGTGCTCAGCGTCGCCTGGTCCGCGGAGGATAATGCCAGAGCATTAGAACGATAAAAAACGCCGGTGCGCAGGGTGCCGTCGTGGCTGGTGGTATAAACAGACGTCGTGCCAGCGATATCGCGGAAATTATCCATCGTAGCGAGTACGGGCGTATTTATCGGCGCAGCGTAGAGCACGCCGGAAACGGCGGCGGCGACCAGAGAGAGCGAAACGGGAATATAGCGAATCAAAATAAGCCTCGATAATTATTGGTTATAATTTACTGTTTATTAAGGCTTGGAAATATAAGAGGAGATTGTGACGGAATTATTTCCAGAACGATTTTTTTAAATAAATAGGGTGATAATAACGTCAGGATATCGATTAAATATAACTTTTGCGCGCGCTAAATACTGTTATTCATTCGCCATGTTTATGTTTAACATTCCGCTCGTCGCAGCAGAATGTTATTTTCTATTATTATCAGCGAGTCATTTTGCGCAGTAATACGCCTTAATCCGGGCGCTGCTTTTCGCTCATCAGCTGGCGACAGCGCTGCTGGTCCTGGCTGATACTTTTCTGCTCTTCCGGCGTCAACTGCTGCCAGGTGTCCAGCATCCGTTGGCCCAGAGCGGGCACGTAGTGGGTCTTATGCAGCGCATAATCCGAATTGCCGCCTTCAATCATATTTTCCATATCGCGGAGAAACGCACGGCTGTCCTGATGGTCAATAACGCAGAAGACGGAGCGGTAGTACGCGACGTCCTCTTCGGCGTAGCGGGGCGTGAACCACCAGATAAGTAGAGCGATAAGCGCCAAAAGCGGGGCAATAAAAACGAGTTTCTTCAACATGAGTCATTCAAAAAGGCAAATTGAAGGATCAGTGTAGCCGTTGATGAAACAGGATGTAAGCGCCGTCGCGGGCCGGCAGCGTCATTCCGGCCCGCAGCGGCGCCGGTCAGTAGCCGACCTTATAGATCCGTCCGCTCTGAACGCCTTCTACGCTGCGGCGGTAGGCCTGAGCCACGCTGGCGGCGGGGACGCTGGTAAAACCGGGGAAGAAACCGTCGTAGGCTGCCGCCGATTCCGTTAATACGGTGGGGCTAATCAGGTTAATACGTATTCCGCGCGGCAGTTCGCAGGCGGCGGCGCGAACGAATCCTTCCAGCCCGGCGTTGACGGTGGTGGCATTGACGCCCTGAGCGATGGGCTCATGGGCGACGATCCCGCTAATCAGCGTAATAGAACCGCCGTCGTTCAGATAATGCTGGCCGGTCAGCGCCAGGCGAATCTGCCCCAGGAGTTTATCCTGTAGGCCCTGGTTGAAATCGCCGTCGGTCATGGTCGCCAGCGGGCCAAAGAAGAGATTGCCAGTGGCGGAAACAATCGCGTCTACCCGACCGGTTTTCGCAAACAGGTTCTGCACGCTCTGCTGTGAGGTGATATCGACCTGATAGTCGCCCTGAGTGCGGCCGACGCGAATGACTTCATGACGCTGGTTTAATTCTTGCGCAACCGCGCGGCCAACGGTACCGCTGGCGCCAATAATGATGATTTTCATAGCAGGTTCCTCTCTCGGGTGAGAGGCTATTCTTTAATAAAACAAATATCGGATAAACTGGCTAAAAATTAAATGATTGCTAACCAGGGGTTTGTAATATGGATAAGCTGCGGGCGATGGAGACCTTTATTGCGGTCGTGGAGTGCGGAAGCTTTACCGGCGCCGCAGCGCGGCTCGAGATGTCGGCGGTGATGGTCGGGAAATATATCGCGCTGATCGAGCGGCAGCTTAATACCCGTCTTCTTGAGCGCAATACCCGCCGCCAGAGCCTGACCGACGCCGGGCGGGTCTATTTTGACGAGGCGAAACGCGTCCTGGAGCAGGTCTCCATCGCCGAAAGTTCAGTGGAGAGACTACGGGTCGCGCCCGCGGGCACGCTGCGGATAAGCGCGCCGACGTCGTTTGGCGCCTGCGTGATTGCCCCGCTGACCGCCACGTTTCTGCAGGCCTGGCCCGACGTGCGCGTGGAGCTGGATCTGACCAACCGGATGGTCGATCTGGTGGATGAGGGCATCGATCTGGCGATCCGCATCGGCGAGATCCGCAATAACGATCTGGTGGCAAAGTATCTCGCGCCCTACCGGATGACGATCTGCGCCGCGCCCGGGTATTTAGCCCGCCACGGTACGCCGACAACGCCTGCGGACCTGGCCGATCATCTCTGTTTGTCGCATACGGTGTGGACCGCGCGCAATGAGTGGAAGCTGCCGGGCGCGGAGGAGGGCGTACGCTGGAAGCGCGACGCTGTTCTGCGCTGTAATGATGGCTACGCGCTGCGAACGGCGGCGATCGCCGGCGCCGGGCTGCTGCTGCAGCCGGAGGTGCTGCTGGCGGATGCGCTCGAGTGCGGCAAACTGGTGCGCGTGCTCGAGGCGTATACCCCGCAGCCGAGGCCGATTCACCTGCTCTGGCGGCAGGATCTGCGGCCGCTGCCGAAGCTGACGCGCTTTGTTGAGCATCTTCTGCAGGGGCAGGGCCAGAACGGGCAGACAGCTTAATTCTCTGCCGGGCGGCGGGCCTGATGTGATGGGGGATCTTGTCGCCCGGCAAGGCGTTAGCCGCCGCCGGGCAATCTGCTTAGTCGCGCAGCGCGTGGCGCCAGTCGGCGATCAGATCCTGCGGATCTTCAATGCCTACCGACAGCCGAATCAGCTGTGGAGTAATGCCGTTGGCTAAACGCTGCTCCAGCGGGATCGACGCGTGAGTCATGCTAAACGGCTGGCTCACCAGGCTTTCCACGCCGCCGAGGCTCTCCGCGAGGGTAAACAGCTTCAGCTTACGAATAATCCGCTCGGCGTAGCCATCGTCGCCTTTGACCACCACGGAGATCATTCCGCCGGGAAGCGCCATCTGCCTGCGCGCCAGCTGATGATGCGGATGCGAGGCCAGCCACGGGAACCAGACCCTTTCGACCTGCGGCTGCTGCTCCAGCCACTCGGCGAGCAGCAGCGCATTGCTGCTGTGGCGCTCCATACGCAGCGCCAGGGTACGAATACCGCGCAGCGTCAGGAAGCTGCTGAACGGGTCGAGGACGCCGCCGACCGCGTTTTGCAGGTAGCCCAGCTTTTCCGCCAGCGCGGCGTTGTCGCCGACCACCGCCAGCCCGGCGACCACATCGGAGTGGCCGTTAAGGTATTTGGTCGCCGAATGCACCACGATATCAAAGCCCAGCTCCAGCGGACGATGGATAGCCGGCGAGGCGAAGGTGTTGTCGGTGACGCTGATAATATTGTGCCGCCGCGCAATGGCGGCGATGGCGCTGAGGTCGGCCAGCTTAAGCAGCGGGTTGGTCGGCGTTTCAACCCAGATCATGCGCGTATCGGGCCGAATAGCCGCTTCGATGGCCGCCAGATCGTCGGGCTTCACCCAGCTCACCCGCAGGCCGGCGCTGCGGCGGCGAACGTTTTCAATAAGCCGGTATGTGCCGCCGTAGACGTCGTCGACGGCGACCAGGTGGCTGTCTTTATCCAGCAGCTCCAGCACGGTTGAGATGGCCGCAAGGCCGGAAGCAAAGGCGTAGCCGCGCGTGCCGCTTTCCAGGTCGGCAATCGCCGTCTCCAGCGCGTGACGGGTCGGGTTGCCGCTGCGCGAATATTCGTACCCGGTATGCTGGCCCGGCGCGGGCTGAGCAAAGGTGGAGGTGGCATAAATAGGCGGCATCACCGCGCCGTGTTCATCGGTAAATGTGCCGCTATGTACGCTCAGGGTATGCAAATTTGTCATTGAGAAGTCCTTACTGTTCGAGTCGGTTACGCCAGGTGGTCAGCACATCGCTGCGGGTAATGAGGCCAAGAAAACGATCGTTGTCGGCGATAACGGCCACCAGGCCGCGATCGAAAATGGCCTTCAGCGCGCTTTCCGGCGCGTGCTTATCCAGGGTCTCCACGTTACGGGTCATCGCTTCCCTGACCGGCAGAGAAAAGCGCTGACTGTCGCCCTGGACGTGGCTAATCAGATCCCATTCGTCGACGATGCCGACGACGCGGCCGTTTTCCAGCACCGGCAGCTGCGAGATGTCGTAGAGGCGCATACGCGCGAGGATGGCCGCCAGGGTATCGTCCGGCGCGGCGGTGACGGTTGCCCCTTCGTCGTGGCGCAGAGCGATAAAATCGCTGAGGTCGCCGCGCGATGGACGGCTTAAAAAGCCCTGCTGGCGCATCCAGTCATCGTTAAACATCTTTGATAGATATTTATTGCCGCTGTCGCAGGCGAAGGTCACCACGCGTTTAGGGGATGTCTGCGCCCGGCAGTAGCGCAGGGCGGCGGTGAGCAGCGTTCCGGTAGAGGAGCCTGCCAGAATGCCTTCAACCTGCAGCAGTTGGCGGGCGGTGGCGAAAGCTTCGCTATCGGTGACGCGGTATGCGCTGCGGACGCCTTCAAGATGGGCCAGCGGCGGAATAAAGTCTTCGCCGATCCCTTCCACCAGCCAGGAGCCGGTTTCGCCGTAGCGCCCGGTTTCGACCTGGTCCGCCAGAATGGAGCCCGCCGGATCGGCGAGGATAAATTCCGTTTCAGGGGAGTGCTCAGCAAACCAGGCCTGTAGCCCGCCGAGCGTTCCGCCGGAGCCGACGCCGACGACGATCGCGTCGATATCGCCATCCAGCTGCTGGAAGATCTCCGGGGCAGTGGTGGTGGCATGCGCCAGCGGGTTAGCCTCGTTATTAAACTGGTCGATATAAAAGGCGCCTGGCGTTTCGTCGGCAAGGCGCCGGGCGTAGTCCTGATAGTAGGCGGGATGGCCTTTGTTAACGTCCGATCGGGTAAGCTGCACCTGCGCTCCCAGCGCGCGCAGATGGAAAATCTTCTCGCGGCTCATTTTGTCCGGCACCACCAGAATCAGGCGATAATTTTTCTGCGCGGCGATCAGCGCCAGACCGAGGCCGGTATTGCCGGCGGTGGCTTCGATAATCGTGCCGCCGGGTTTTAATTTCCCTTCGCGCTCTGCCTGCGTAATCATGGATAGCGCGACGCGGTCTTTTATCGAGCCGCCGGGATTTTGATTTTCCAGTTTTAGAAACAGGCTGCAGGGGCCGGTATCAAGCTTATGGAGCTGCAGCAGGGGAGTATGACCAATCAGGTCGCTAACGGAATGAAAAACTGACATAACATTTTGCCCATTCGTATCGAGATGATTTGAATGGTAGGGCTGCAAAATTGGCATTTTAAAGAACTTTTGTCTGCCGCTAAGAGCAAAAAGGAATATAAGATTCTTTTTAGCCGTCCGGAGGGAAAGGTAGTTAGCCGCCTGGGCGTGTTGATTTCCAGAATAGCGCGCTTTTGCCCGGTTTTTCACCGAATTATCCGTTTTTACGCGCTGCTTTATCTCTATTTCAGAAATGGATTGCCGAAAATAATCGATGGATCTCTGGGGCTATTTTAGATGTTGGTGAAACTATCAACGCCGCGTATACCGGCGCGGCAGCCAAAGACAGAAATTCAGACGAAGGAAATTAAAGCTAATAAAGTCGGCCTGCTCGCTTCAATAAATCGTCTATATCAGGAACCTCTTTCCGGAAATATCCTGACCTGGGTGTCATTCAGGCGGGAAATTGTCTGGTACGATCCAGTTAACAGAACAGGAACATAATTTATACCTGAAAGACATATACATGTAATGATTCAGTCGTAACCAGTTACAAGGAAGCTACTATGAATAAAAACGACATGAGTCCTTTACCCACCAATACCCACGAGTGGTTTTTTAATCGTAACAGCATCATCATTTTGCTCGATATTGTTCTGTTTATCGTTCTCTACAACACGCTACCCTATGAGCCGAAGGTGGTCATGGGGCTGAGTATGCTCGCTTTTATCGCCGTATTATGGTTAACGGAAGCGCTGCACGTGACCGTTACGGCAATCATGGTTCCCGTCATGGCCGTGCTGCTGGGGGTATTTAATACCCAGGCGGCGCTAAACAGTTTCGCCAACTCAACGATATTCCTTTTCCTCGGCGGTTTTGCTCTGGCGGCGGCGATGCATGTGCAGGGGCTGGATAAAGTCATTGCCGATAAGGTATTAGCGATGGCGAGGGGTAAAATGCGCCTCGCGGTCTTTATGCTATTTGGCGTGACGGCGCTGCTGTCAATGTGGATCAGTAATACGGCGACGGCCGCAATGATGATGCCGCTGGTATTGGGGATCCTGAGTAAAGTCGATGGCAAAAACCGCCATTCGACCTATGTGTTTGTGCTCCTCGGTATTGCCTATAGCGCCAGCATTGGCGGAATGGCGACCATCGTCGGCAGTCCACCGAATGCGATTGCCGCCGCCGAGGTGGGGCTCTCCTTCTTTGACTGGATGAAGTTCGGTTTCCCGGCAATGATCGTCTTACTGCCTGTCGCTATTGCGATTCTTTACCTCGTGTTCAGGCCGGAACTTAAGGGGACCTTCGAAACGAATAGTGAACAGGTCGATTGGGATAAAGGCAAAATAGTCACCCTGGCTATTTTTGGCCTTACCGTATTCTTCTGGATTTTCAGCGGACCCATTAACGATCTGCTGGGCGGTTTTAAATCCTTCGATACCATCGTGGCTTTAGGCGCCATTATATTAGTCAATTTCGCCCGGGTGGTTCACTGGAAGGATATAGAGAAAACGGCTGACTGGGGCGTGCTGTTATTATTCGGCGGCGGTATCTGCTTAAGTAATGTGTTGAAAGAGACGGGCACCAGCCTGTTCCTGGCAAACCAGATTAGCGGGATGGTGGCTCATATGGGGATATTTATTATTATCCTGGTGATTGCAACATTCGTGGTGTTTCTGACCGAGTTTGCCAGTAATACGGCCAGCGCCGCTTTGCTCATTCCCGTATTTGCCTCAGTGGCCGAAGCGTTCGGCATGTCTCCTGTGATTCTGTCGGTATTGATTGCCATTGCGGCTTCATGCGCTTTTATGCTGCCCGTGGCGACGCCGCCAAACGCTATAGTTTTCGCCACCGGCCATATCAAGCAGCAGGAGATGATGCGTGCCGGCCTGTTTTTGAATGTCGCTTGTATCGTCGTTTTGACCGGATTTAGCATGTTGTTTTGGGTATAACTTCTGATAAGCGAGTTTCCACCCAATATCTTGCAAATTAAGACTGCCGTGCGGCGAATAATCGAACGCAGTTCGATGGAGAGTCCGGTCGCAGAAAAGCAAAAACCCGCCTTTTGGGCGGGTTCTTTAAATAGTGGTGCCCGGACTCGGAATCATACCTACGATTAACGTGCTGTTTGTTATTGGTTTTGTTGGTATTTCTCGAAAACAGCACCCCCACGAAGGCCACTACATAAATCGCTTTGGTTTGGTGAGAGGTATCACGAAAAATCGGTGTTTAAGGAGAGAGGCTTCGTTATGTGTGGAGTCAGGTCCACACATAACGGTCTGAGGTTCACATATAGCGGATGGAACTCCACACATAATGATTCGAGGTCCGCATTTAACCGCGTGACAAACTTCAATCTTTATCTTCGCATCAGCGGTGTTAACTATGATGCGCTTTTCATCCGCTTTATTCTCCTGTCGGATAGCCGTGATCCCCGGTCTGCCGTTCAGCGATTCAGTAATACGCATCAAGGCGTCATTGATGACCGCCAGATCGGTATCGCGATCAGTAAAGGTCTTATACGCCAGATCGATATCCACCGACAGGCGAGGGAAATCTTGTACAAATAAGTTGATTGCCGTGCCGCCTTTCAGGGCGAAACAGGACTCCTTCGCCACATGCGGCAGGGCAGTCATTAATAGCCTGACCTGTCGGGCATAACTATCACGCAGATCCATCTTCGACTCCTTCCGGTTTAAATGCGCGGGGAACGGTGATTTGATAATCCGGCTCCAGCCAACCGCCGGGAACGATTTGCCGTTTTCCCGAGCCTGTTTCTATACCGCTTTGATCGAGGTACTGAAAGTAAGGATGCTCATTGCGTCGGGCAAGGTAGAGCATCACGCGGTTGGTTTTAACCGAATGACTGGCGAAGAGCAGCGCCTGTAATTTACGCGGGCTAAGAAGATTCATCCCCTGAAACAGAGCATCGGCATGTTCGAACGAGATCAAGGAAGGAACGCCGCAGGCGATCTCATACGCGGCCAGTTCCGGTACGCTGCCCACTAACTGTCGGTCGCCGATTTTAAGTTGTGTCGTGAATGACGGTATATCAACGGTGAGGCCAGAGGTATACAGCGTGACAAACATCGCGGATGGTTCAAAGACGACAAACCATCCCGGCAGCTTGACGTAAGCCGGAAGCGTGAGCCAGATTTGCTGCCTGCCCGGCTCGGTATAGTGAGCATAGCCCTGTAGCGCAACGCTGGTCAGTCCCGCCACGCGAACCGGTTTTTCCCACTGCGTTTGCAGGCAATAAACCGCGTCCACCCAGTCCGGCTCACGGCCCGCCCGGCAGTATACGCCGTGCGCGATCCGCCTGAGCCAGCCATTCTGCACATAGAGGTAAGAGAGCTTACGATCTATGCCGTTACGAGTGAGCCATGACTGGAGCAACACCTGACCAGGTAGGGTGTTTTGCATCAGCCAGTTTAGATAGTTTGGCAAATGTCGTCTCTTGATAGACAATTTCGATAATTATTAAACCATTATGGTTCTCGTACTCTCGCTGGTACAGGTGATTTTGGAATCATTTTAAATAGTGATATCCAAAGTATTTCTATAACTTTTTGTTTTCTTTGTTTAAATTTTATCTTTATGGATTTGTATGGTATATGAGCAACAAATGCTATACCGGTTTCATGTCGGTCATGAAGTCTTTATGGTGCTTTGAGGCCACGTATTTAATCGTGTTACGGATCTGGTGAATGACGCACAACTGCACCTCTGTCTGCGGATAAATGCTGTTTATTGCCTCCGGGAGGCCAGTCAGCCCGTCCACGCAGGCAATCAGGATGTCTTCAACGCCACGGTTTTGCAGGTTACTCAATACGGATAGCCAGAAGTTAGCGCCTTCACTTTCTGACAGATACAGGCCCAGAACTTCTTTTTTGCCTTCCAGATTCAGCGCCAGAACGGTATAAACCGCTTTGCTCTGGTAACGGCCATCCTCACGGATTTTATAGTGAATAGCATCCAGCCAGACGAAGTGGTAAACCTTCTCCAGCGTGCGCTGTTGCTACTGTTTTAGTTCAGGGATGATTTTATCGGTTACTGTACTGATGGTGGCGGTGGACACGCTGAAAGCATAGAGCTCTTCAATTTCCCGGCTGATATCCTGGTAACTCATCCCCAGTGCGAACAGGCGAATAATCTTGCGTTCGATCTCGTCGGACAGCGTGTCCGTGCTGCGATTAAGAAACGCAAAGTGTTCCCGACAGACGACTCGGTACGGAAAGTGGTTTATCTGGCGATCAAAGATGCGTCAAAAAATGGAGTATGCCGATCCAGAACTGGCGGCTGGCGATGAGTCGTTTTATTATCGAGTTCGGTGACCGCCTGAGCGATCACCTTTTATAGTGGCAGTTACACAGAATTACAGACAGGCTCTTCTGCTTCGGATAAATTTAGCAACGGCTTGTAACGCCTCATCCGCTTCAGGTATCTTTCCCACCGATGACTGAAATACATGCCAGAGCCCGTCCCATATCTCAAGCTCAACTTGCATCCCAGCCTTTTTAGCATATCGGGAGAGGCGTAATGCATCATCGCGCAATAACTCCTCGCTTCCCACCTGAATAAATACGGGAGGAAGTCCAGACAAATCACCAAACAGGGGAGAGACAAGAGGATCGCTTCGTTCACTGTCCGAACAGTAGTATTTCACGGTCATTATCAGGTCTTCTATGCAAAGCAGCGGATCAAGATCCTTACACAGCGTTATGCTCTTACCTGAAAGTGTGAAATCCAACATGGGTGATAGCAGAACAGACGAGTCCGGCAAAGGATCTTGATGCTGTTTTAACAAGAGTAAAAGCGACATGACCAGACCACCACCACTGGAGTCTCCCGCGAGGATAATGTCCTCTGCTGAATAACCATTAGCAAGCAGCCATAAATAGGCCTGATGACAATTTAATAAGGCCGCAGGAAATCGATTTTCTGGCGCCAGAGGATATTCCAGTACCAGAGTTCGGCAACCAGAATATTGTGCGAGATAGGCAGCGAGTTTTCTGTGAGTCAGACACGAACCCTGAGAATTTCCACCTCCGTGGAAATAGAGAATAATCCTGGTATTTATCGAATCTGGATATGAAATCCACTCCGCGGTCACCTCTGTGTCGTTAACAGTATCGATACATACACCCGCAGGTAGCGTTGCCTTTGTGGCTGCAGACTCCCAGACCTGGCGCTGAATGGAGAGTGGAGTATGCAAAAGAAAATGAATATTCTCATCATGATTTTCAAACAGTTTCGCTTTATAATCTTTTGCTCCGTTACTCAGCATGTTCATTCCTTTAGCTGCTTACGCCAGAAATAATAATTGTCGGTAGTGCTTTTTTTTACATTTTAATAGGCATTAATTTATTTACTCATTCATACACAATCTGAGAAATACGCCACATTATAAGTTTATTAAAATTGTTCAGTTTTTTTTTATCTTTCTCTACTAACTGACAAATAGCTTACTTTTTCAACGACGCTGGTGATAAGGGTTTTCCCGCAAAACAAGCAGACCTGCGCTCAGGCAAGTGATGCGAGAGAGCGTGGGGCAGGCAAAATCCCTGGCAATGATTTTTTTCTGGCGGAGAGGGTGAGGGGACTTTGACGGGAAGCTAGTGCTAGTTCCCCAAAAGCAAAAACCCGCCTTTTGGGCGGGTTCTTTAAATAGTGGTGCCCGGACTCGGAATCGAACCAAGGACACGGGGATTTTCAATCCCCTGCTCTACCGACTGAGCTATCCGGGCAACGGGGCGCATTAAACCTGATTCGCCGCACCTCGTCAACGAAATTTATCTGTTTCGCAGCAGACTGAACAATCTATCACCACATTGCGTCAAAAGCACGCATCTTCAGGCGAAAAACGCCGTCCAGGCCACTGAAATCGGCATCGCCAGCACCAGGGCCGGCAGCATATTCACCACGGCGAACATTTTAATTCCGCAGATGCGCAGACCGGTCGCGACCAGCAGCATACCGCCGACGGCGGTGAAATCCGCCATCATCATCGGCGTGGTTAACGGCATAATCAGCGACGCGCAGGCCGCCAGCGCCAGCTGGATGGCCAGCATCGGTACGCAAATGGCCGAGACGGCCAGCCCCAGGGTGCAGGCGAAGATAGTGGCGGTAAAGAAGTCGAGAAACGCTTTGGCAATGAGAATGCTGGCGTCGCCGGTCATTCCTTCGCGCATCGCGCCGAAAATCCCGGTTCCGCTGGCGCAGAACAGCACGATTATCGCGACGTAGCTTTGAATATAGGACTCATGCGCTGAGACCTTTTTCTGCCCCTTTTTGGGCGAAAGCAGCTGCTGGAGCTTACTGACCAGCGTATTAATGCCTTTCTCCATGTTGCACACTTCGCCGAGCAGCGCGCCCACCAGCGTTGAAAGCACCATCACCGGCAGGTTGGCGCATTTGATCACCAGCAGAATGCCGATGCCCAGCGACGCGAGGCCAAAAATAGAGGTCATTGATGTACGAATCCGTTCCGGCAATCTTTGACTTAAGAGTGCGCCGAGTACGCCGCCCAAAAGGACCGCGCCGGCGTTAATAAATGGCCCTGTAACCACAGCATGACTCCTGTTAATTATCCCTAATGACTGCATTATTATGACGCTAAACGGGCCAAAAGGCTTGCGCATCCGTGGTATGGCTGCATACGTAATTCATCTTGCGCGGTAGATTTAAAGGTGACATGATTGCGCGAATTTTCTCCTCTCCTGAATGAGGCCGCCGTGATGACGACATCGCCGCTACATCGCCGTTGCCGCTGCGTACAGATGCGCAGGCAGCCTCGTCTTGCTACCCTTACACTGCAACTTCTGCCCACCATGCGGTGAGCGTAACGCAGGCTCACTGCAGGACAACAGTAAGATCGGACGCGGTCTGCTTTTACTGATGTCTGGCGGTCGGAGCTGGGATCCAGCCAGACCCTGACATTTCGTTGGCCAGAGCCCAGACGCCCTGGCCGAAGCCTTTTACTCTCCGGAAACGGGTATTCGCGCTCATGAAATCAATGCACATTGCCGCCAGCCGCGAGCTGGTATCCCGCCTGTCCACCCACCGTCGCGTGGTGGCCCTGGACAGTACAGATTTTACCGATGTGGCGGCAGTCGTCATTACCGTAGCGGACAGCCGCAGCGGCATCCTTGCGTTACTGAAACGCACCGGGTTCAACCTGCCGGTTTATCTGTTCAGTGACGCTGACCACGAAAAACCAGAAGGCGTGACGGCCATCGTTAGCGGCAAAGAGCAGGAGTGGCTCGAACTGGAAGCCGCCGCCTGCGGCTATGAAGAGAACCTGCTGCCGCCGTTCTTCGATACGCTGACCCAATACGTTGAGATGGATAACAGCACCTTCGCGTGCCCGGGCCATCAGCACGGCGCCTTCTTTAAGAAGCATCCGGCGGGACGGCAGTTTTTCGACTTCTTTGGTGAAAACGTCTTTCGCGCCGACATGTGCAACGCCGACGTTAAGCTTGGCGATCTGCTGATTCATGAAGGGTCTGCCAAACACGCGCAGAAGTTTGCGGCGAAGGTCTTCAACGCCGATAAAACCTACTTCGTCCTTAACGGCACCTCTGCGGCGAACAAAGTGGTGACCAACGCGCTGCTGACGCGCGGCGATCTGGTACTGTTTGACCGTAACAACCATAAATCCAATCATCATGGCGCGCTGATTCAGGCCGGCGCAACGCCGGTTTATCTCGAAGCGTCGCGCAATCCGTTCGGTTTTATTGGCGGTATCGACGATCGCTGCTTCGATGAGAAATACCTGCGCGAACTGATACGCGAGACGGCGCCGGAAAAAGCCGATGCGCCGCGCCCGTTCCGCCTGGCGGTGATTCAGCTCGGTACTTATGATGGGACGGTGTACAACGCCCGCCAGGTGGTCGATAAAATCGGCGGTCTGTGCGACTACATCCTGTTTGACTCGGCCTGGGTCGGCTACGAGCAGTTTATCCCGATGATGGCCGACTGTTCGCCGCTGCTGCTGGACCTGACGCCGGACGACCCGGGCATTTTTGTCACTCAGTCGGTGCACAAACAGCAGGCCGGTTTTTCGCAAACGTCGCAGATCCATAAAAAAGATAACCACCTGCGCGGACAGGAACGTTTTTGCCCGCATAAGCGGCTCAACAACGCCTTTATGCTGCACGCCTCGACCAGCCCGTTTTATCCGCTGTTCGCCGCTCTGGACGTGAATGCCAAAATTCACGAAGGAGAGAGCGGGCGCCGCCTGTGGGCGGAGTGCGTGGCGCTGGGTATCGAAGCGCGCAAGGCGATTATCGCCAACTGCAAAATGATCCAGCCGTTTATTCCACCGGTGGTGGCGGGGCGTCCGTGGCAGGATCATCCCACTGAAGCCATCGCCCGCGAACGGCGCTTCTTTAGCTTTGAGCCGGGCGCGCGCTGGCACGGCTTCGAAGGCTATGCCAGCGATCAGTATTTCGTTGACCCCTGTAAACTGCTGCTGACGACGCCGGGGATCGATGCGGAGAGCGGAAAATATACCGATTTTGGTATCCCGGCGACCATTCTGGCCCACTACCTGCGCGAAAACGGCATCGTGCCGGAGAAGTGCGATCTGAACTCCATTCTGTTCCTGCTGACGCCCGCAGAGAGCGCCGAGAAGCTGGCGCAGCTGGTGGCGATGCTCGCCCAGTTTGAGCAGCATATTGAATCCGACACCCCGCTGGCCGACGTTCTGCCGACCATCTTTAATAAATATCCGGTGCGCTATCGGGATTACACCATCCGCGAGCTGTGCCAGGAAATGCATAACCTGTACGTCAGCTTTGACGTGAAGGATTTGCAAAAAGAGATGTTCCGCAAGAGGAGCTTCCCGCGCGCGGTGATGAACCCGCAGGACGCCAACCGCGAGTTTATTCGCGGTAACGTTGAACTGGTGCGCTTAAGCGAAGCCGAAGGGCGCATTGCGGCGGAGGGCGCGCTGCCGTATCCACCGGGCGTGCTGTGCGTCGTGCCTGGCGAAATCTGGGGCGGGGCGGTGCTGCGCTATTTTCTGGCGCTGGAGGAAGGCGTCAATATGCTGCCGGGCTTCTCGCCGGAGCTCCAGGGGGTCTACAGCGAAACGGACCCTGACGGCATTAAGCGGCTATATGGCTATGTGCTGAAAGCATAAAAAACGCGCCCCGTTGATAACACCGGGGCGCGTTTTTTTATTCGTAAATCTGGGGTAAGCCGTTTATTTAATGTGCGACGGTCTGCGCCCCGGTTGGTACGCGGACGTGCTTGTACTTAAACAGCGCCACAAAGGCAAAAGCCAGAACCAGCGAATAGCCGGCGAAAATCAGCCATACGGTTTGCCAGTCGGTAATCCCTTCGACGGTAAAGTGCTCCACCACTTTGCCGCTCACCATCCCGCCAAGTATGCAGCCGAAGCCGTTAGTCATCATCAGGAACATACCCTGGGCGCTGGCGCGGATTTCCGGACGAACCTCTTTTTCCACAAACACCGAACCCGAGATGTTGAAGAAGTCGAAGGCGCAGCCATAAACGATCATCGACAGCACCAGCAGCACGGTGCCGAACGGGGTCGGGTCGCCGTAAGCGAACAGGCCGAAGCGCAGCATCCACGCCACGATACTAATCAGCATCACGTTTTTGATGCCGTAGCGGCTGAGGAAGAACGGGATGGTCAGGATGAACAGGGTTTCCGAGATCTGCGAAATCGACATCATCACCGAGGCGTGCTGCACGATAAAGCTGCTGGCGAACAGCGGATCTTTATCAAAGCTGTGCAGGAAGGTGTTGCCGAACATATTGGTGATTTGCAGTTCGGCGCCCAGCATCATCGAGAAAATAAAGAAGATCGCCATACGTTTGTTTTTAAACAGCGCGAAGGCATCAAGGCCCAGCATGGCGGTCCAGCTCTGGTTTTTCTGCTGATTAGCCACCGGAATATGCGGCAGCGTCAGGGTGAAGAGCACCAGCAGCAAGGAGAGCGCCGCGCCGATATAGAGCTGCATATGGCTCAGTTCAAAGCCGGAGAAGCTGACGCCCCACATGGCGAGGATAAAACCAATGGTGCCCCAGATACGAATCGGCGGGAAATCGGTCACGATATCCATATCCGCAGACTGTAGGCGGTAGTACGAAATGGTGTTAATCAGCCCCAGCGTTGGCATATAGGCCAGCGAGTTGAGCAGGATGACGAGGAACATTTCCCCCGGCGTGGTGACCTGGGCGGCGAGCCACAGCGTCAGCGCGCCGACCAGATGGCAAATGGCATAAACCCACTTGGCGCTGATCCATTTATCGGCAACGATACCGAGCAGCGTCGGCATAAACACTGCGGCGATACCGAGTGAGCTATAGACCGCTCCGATGGCCGCACCGTCGAACTTGAGGGTGACGAACATATACGAGCCGAGCGTGGTCAGCCAGCTTCCCCAGAGGCAGAACTGCAGGAACGACAGTACTTTGAGCTGCAGCTTAAGATTCATGTTTTGATCCTCACGGATATAGAATTGTTTTGTGTTTTAAATAACATTTATGGCGTTATTTTGGTTGGATTCTATCATTTATGCTATGGATGCTTTTGTTAACTGCCGCAGAAAATCGCAAAACAGTTGCGCAACTCTATTGTGTATAGCAGAAGGAAGGCGCCCTTGAGGAAACAAGGGCGCTGGAGGGAGATTACCTGCGGCGGTAGCCTTTCTGCGCCGAGTTAACCTTATACAGATAACGACGCGACTCGGCGGAGGGGTGACGGCTGGTGATGGTCTGATAAACATCTCCCGGCGTCATGTTGTTGATGATATTCGCCGCCTGAACCTTATCGCTGGAGAAGACCCGCAGTACGCTGCCCGCGCCGCCGTTATAGGCGGTGATGACCGCATAGCGACGCGAGGTCGGGTTGGTGATGCCGGACAAATAGACGTTGTTCAGCATCGCCAGATAGGCGGTGCCGGTGTCGATGTTATTGACCGGATCGAACAGATAGCTGCGGCTCGGCAGGCCTGATTTGCCCTGCGAACGGAATACGTCCTTCCCGGCGCTGTGCTGCACCACCTGCATCAGCCCCAGCGCGTCGGCGTGGCTGACCGCATAGGGGTTAAAGGAAGATTCGGTTTGCATAATTGCCAGGATCAGCGATTCATCAACGCCGTATTTGCGCGATGCCTGACGGACCATGCCAATGTATTTATGCGCGCGTTTGTCGAGGTGGTTCGGCACCAGGTTGATGGTGATGCTGTAGATCATGCGCGGGCCGTTACTGCGGCTTTTCAGGCGCGTTTGCAGCAGATAGTCGGCGAAGCGCGAGGCGCGCCACTCCCAGCGAATCGACTCGCCGGTGTTATCCACCACCTGACCGTACAGGAACGGCTCTTTTGAAATCTGAATATCATCGACGTCGGAATAGAGGTCGATGGAGTTTGGGTCGTCGCCCATCAGCAGGGTTTTAATAATCGCCTGGCGCAGGCGCCCGGCCGGGTCGGTGCCGGCGATGGTTTCGACGGTAATCGTCCCCGCATCAAAGTTGATATGGCTACGGGTCTGATACTGGTCGGTGTATTTGACGTAGTCCTTCGGCCCGGCGAGCAGAACTTCGTTATAACCCCAAATATTCTCGATGTTATGGGCGAACTGGCCCATCAGAATGTCAAAGCCGTTGGTGTCCTTTACCCACGCCTCGTTGTACTCGGCGCCTTTTTTGGTTGAGCTGGAACACGAAACGAGCAAAGGCGCAATCAGCGCTAGCGCTAAGTATTTTTTCATCATTCCGGGAGTGCGTGTTGTGTTTATTGTTGTAAAGGGCCGTCAGGCCCTTACTGTTTTTCTGGCGGCGTGTAGCCTTCGATGTGCACGTCTTTACCTTCAAACAGGAACTGAACCATCTCCTGCTCCAGCAGTTTGCGATGCTCCGGGTTCATCATGCTGAGTTTTTTCTCGTTGATCAGCATCGTCTGCTTATGCTGCCACTGGGCCCAGGCTTCTTTGGAGATTTCGTTATAGATGCGTTTGCCCAGCTCGCCCGGGTACAGCTGAAAATCCTGGCCCTCGGCTTCACGCTGTAGGAAAGTACAAAAAATCGTTCTGCTCATTCTTAATCCTCTTTAATCGCCAGAAAGCTAAACCGGTGCTCCGGCTTTTAACTGTTGCAACAAGCGCTCCACGGGAGCCGCCAGACCGACGGACGGCGGCTGCGCTAAGTTATACCAGAGTGCGCCCCCTTCATCCATGCATGCGCCGGATGAGTGCACTGTAAGCCACATCGGCACAATATCCAGATGGAAATGGCTGAAAGTGTGGCGGAACGCGGTTAATTGCGTCAGATTATCGGTCTTAATCTGACGCTGGGCCAGCCACGCCCGCAGCGCATCTTCATCCTCAAACTGCGGGAAGCAGAACAAACCGCCCCATAAGCCCACCGGCGGACGCTGGGAGAGGAACACCTCGTCGCCGTGCTGCATCAGCAGGAAATAGCCGGTACGCTCGGGGATCGTCTGTTTCGGTTTTTTGCCTGGGTATTGAGCCCATGAATGATTTGCGTAAGCCACGCAGCCGTTATTCAGCGGACAGAGCTCGCATTTTGGCTTAGAGCGGGTACACACCATCGCCCCGAGGTCCATCATGGCCTGGTTAAAACGCTCGACGCCTTTGGCCGGCGTGACGTCCTCGGCGATCTCCCACAGGCGTTTCTCAACCTCTTTTTTCCCCGGCCAACCGCTGACAGCATAGCAGCGCGCGAGCACGCGCTTCACGTTACCGTCGAGAATCGGATAATGCTGACCGAGAGAAAGGGATAAAATCGCGCCGGCGGTAGAGCGGCCCACGCCCGGCAGCGCGGCGACTTCATCGAAGGTCTGTGGGAATTTGCCGTCGTGCAGCGTGGCCACCTGCTGCGCCGCTTTATGTAAATTGCGCGCGCGGGCGTAATAGCCCAGGCCGGTCCACAGATGCAGGACTTCATCGAGGGGCGCGTTCGCCAGGTCGGTAATCGTTGGGAAACGCGCCATAAAGCGTTCAAAATAGGGGATGACTGTCGCCACTTGTGTTTGTTGCAACATCACCTCGGAGAGCCATACTTTGTAGGGCGTCTTGCCGATTTGCCAGGGCAGGGTTTTACGCCCGTATTTGTCGTACCAGTCCAGCATCTGGGCTGAAAATTGCGCGGCGAGAAAAGTCAAAGCTACGGCTCCGGGATAGCGATTATAAGGTGGCAGATTGCAGCACAAGGGCGAGAGGCTGTAAACCCTTGCATCCGCCGGGTAACTTTGGATAATGCCCGTTTTCCGAACACTCTCACAAGCAGACTTAACTTTTATGAAAAACGACGTCATATCTCCGGAATTCGATGAAAACGGCCGTCCGCTGCGCCGTATTCGCAGCTTCGTCCGTCGTCAGGGCCGCCTGACCAAAGGTCAGCAGCACGCGCTGGACAATATTTGGCCGGTGATGGGCGTTGAATTTAACGATGCGCCACTCGATTTCGCCGCGCTGTTTGGCCGTGAGGCGCCGGTCACGCTGGAGATCGGTTTCGGTATGGGCGCTTCGCTGGTGGCGATGGCGAAAGAGAAGCCGCAGCAGAATTTCCTCGGCATTGAAGTGCACTCGCCGGGCGTCGGCGCCTGCCTGGCGTCCGCCGAAGAAGAGGGCGTGCAGAACCTGCGCGTCATGTGCCACGATGCGGTGGAAGTGCTGCATACGATGATTCCGGATAACTCCCTGAGCATGGTGCAGCTGTTTTTCCCTGACCCGTGGCACAAAGCGCGTCATAATAAGCGCCGTATCGTTCAGCCGCCTTTTGCCGAACTGGTGAAAAGTAAACTGAAGCTGGGCGGCGTCTTCCATATGGCGACCGACTGGGAGCAATATGCCGAGCATATGCTGGAAGTGATGTCCTCGCTTGAAGGGTATCGTAACCGGTCTGAAAGCAACGACTATGTGCCGCGCCCGGAATCGCGCCCGGTAACCAAATTTGAACAGCGTGGCCATCGTCTTGGCCACGGCGTATGGGACTTAATGTTCGAGAGGGTGAAATAATGGCAACGAATCGTAGCCGTCGTCTGCGTAAAAAAATGCATATCGACGAGTTTCAGGAAGTGGGTTTTTCCGTCGCGTGGCGTTTCGCGGATGGAACCAGCGAAGAGCAGATCGACCAGACCGTTAACGATCTGATTGATGAAGTGATTGAGCCTAATAAGCTGGCCTTTGACGGCAGCGGTTATCTTTCCTGGGAAGGCCTGATCTGCCTGCAGGAAATCGGCAAATGCACCGAGGAACACCAGGCCATCGTACGTAAATGGCTGGAAGACCGCGGGCTTGCCGATGTACGCACCAGCGAACTTTTTGATATCTGGTGGGACTAAGTTTGACAAGGGTCGGCAACTGCCGGCCCGTTTTGTCTGAAGGGAGTTAAATGATGCGCAAAACGCTGTTGGCATTGGCGCTTTCCGTCACCGCTTTGTCCGCGCATGCGGACTACCAGTGTAGCGTCACGCCGCGTGACGATGTCATCCTCAGCCCGCAGCAGGTGCAGGTAAAAGGCGAAAACGGCGATCTGGTGATTAAGCCGGACGGCAACCTGACCTTTAACGGTAAAGCGTATTCCCTGAACGCCGCTCAGCGCGAGCAGGCTCAGGACTATCAGGCTGGCCTGCGCAGCAGCCTGCCGTGGATTGATGAAGGCGCCCGCACGCGGGTAGAAAAAGGCCGCGCCGCGCTGGATAAAATTATTACCGAACAGGTGGGGGCCAGCAGCAGCATGCATAGCCGCCTGACCAAGCTTGATGCGCAGCTGAAAGCGCAAATGAGCCGCATAATTGAACATCGTAACGATGGCCTGACCTTCCACTATAAAGCCATCGATCAGGTGCGCGCCGACGGCCAGCAGCTGGTAAATCAGGCGATGGGCGGCATTCTGCAGGATAGCATCAACGAGATGGGGGCGAAGGCGGTTCTTAAAGGCGGCGGTAACCCGCTGCAGGGGATCCTCGGCAGCCTTGGC
This sequence comes from Klebsiella michiganensis, assembly GCF_015139575.1. Classification (GTDB taxonomy): domain Bacteria; phylum Pseudomonadota; class Gammaproteobacteria; order Enterobacterales; family Enterobacteriaceae; genus Klebsiella; species Klebsiella michiganensis. The sequence continues at coordinate 798,534 of NZ_AP022547.1, forward strand.
GGCCTGCAAACGGCCATTCAGGATGAATGGAAAAACCAGGAAGCCGATTTCCAGCAGTTTGGTAAGGATGTCTGCAGCCGCGTGGTCTCCCTTGAGGAGAGCCGCAAAGCGCTGGTGGGGTCGTTAAAGTAAGTTTTATTTCGCTACCTGCGCCCGCAGGTAGCGATTATGGTCAGTCGATCACATCAGCCCCAGCAGCTGCGGAATAAACAGCGAGATCTGCGGGATATAGACAATCATCATCAGCGCGATCAGCAGGGCGGCGTAGAACGGTAGCAGCGGTTTGATGAGCTGCTGAATTTTAACGCCGGAAATGGAGCAGCCAACGAACAGCGCGCTGCCTACCGGCGGCGTCAGCAGACCGATGCACAGGTTGGCGACCATCATGATGCCGAAATGCACCGGGTCCATCCCTAAATCCTGCGCGATGGGCAGGAATATCGGCGTGAAAATCAGCACCGCCGGGGTCATGTCCATAAAAATCCCAACGATTAACAGCACGATATTAATCAGCAGCAGTATCACCACCGGGTTTTCTGACACCCCCATTAGCGCATCGCTTATCATGTAGGGAATGTCGGCGTTGGTCATCGCCCACGACATGCCGACGGAAAAGCCGATCAGCAGCAGCACGATAGAGGTCATCACCACCGATTCAAGGATCAGCTTCGGCAGATCGCGCCATTTCACTTCCCGATAAATGAGCACCGACAGGATAAAGGTGTAGACCACGGCGATAGCCGACGCTTCGGTAGCGGTAAAAATGCCGCCGAGGATCCCGCCCATCACAATAATCACCAGCAGCAGGCTGGGCAGGGCGTCGAAAAACGCTTTTGCCGCCTGGGCGCAGGTGGGGCGTTCAGAAACCGGATAGCCGCGACGTTTAGCAATGACGGCACAGACCACCATAATAGCCAGGCCCATCAGAATGCCCGGCAGATAGCCGGCCATAAACAGCGACGCGACCGACACGCCGCCCGCCGTCAGGGAAAAGACGATCAGCACGTTTGACGGCGGAATAAGCAGGCCCGTGATGCACGACGAGACGTTCACCGCCGTGGAGAAAGCCGGATCGTAGCCTTTCTGCGTCTGAATGGGGTTCAGCGTGCCCCCTACCGCGGCGGCGGCGGCGACCGCCGAGCCTGAAATCGAGCCGAACATCATGTTTGCCAGCACGTTGACGTGGCCCAGAGAGCCCGGTACGCGTCCGACCATCACCTGAGCCAGATTGATTAAGCGTATGGCAATCCCGCCGCTGTTCATCAGCGTACCGGCAAAGATAAAGAATGGAATCGCCAGCAGGGCGAAGTTATCGAGGCCGTTCGCCAGGCGCTGAGAAACGGTAATCACCGCGATATCCCACGGGAACATCAGCAGCATTGAACCGACGGTGGCGATGCCGATAGAGAAGGAGATAGGTACGCCAATAAAAACCAGAATAAAGAAAGAGCCAAATAGCATCAGTGCGATATAGCTGTCCATCAATTTGCCCCCGCTTCAGCGTGCTTCATGTTTTTTAGCCCGTTGCTGACAAAACATACTGCGTAAAACATCATAATGAGGCCGGTTAACGGCAGGATCAGATAGACGTAGCCCATGGGGATCTGCATTGCCGCTGAGACCTGGGAGGTCGACAGCGTTTTTTCGATCAGCTTCACGCCGCCGGTCACAATCACCGATCCGGCAAAAATAAAGATCAGCAGATTAATGATGACGCTGAGCAGCGCCTGCCTGCGGGGAGGGAGCGTCATCGCCAGTAAGTCGATAGCCAGATGACGCTGGGCGCCGACGGTATATGCCGCACCCAGTAGCCCGACCCAGATCATCAAAAAGCGCGCCAGCTCGTCGGTCAGGGTGCTGGGCTGGTTGAGTACGTAGCGGCTGAACACCTGCCAGACGACGCAAACAACCAGCGCAATCATAACGGCGACGGAGAATGCGGCGATCGTGCGGTCCACCGCCAGCTTTATGCGGTTAAGTATCATCATTGTTTTCCCGATGAAAGCGGGCCAGCGGCTGGCCCGCTAAGTGTTATTCGGCGGCAGCTTCAAATTTGGCCAGCAGGGCGGCCTGCTTCGGATCTTTTTTGAACTCATCAAACAGCGGCTGCACGGCGGCGCGGAACGGCGCTTTATCCACTTTGATAATTTCGCCGCCCATGGCTTTGGCCTGCGCGCGGGTGTCGGCGTCGATCTTGTCCCACAGTTTTTGCTGATACGCTTCGGAAGCTTTCGCCGCCTTGATCAGGATTTGCTGCTGATCCGGCGTCAATTTGTCCCAGGTTTTACTGGAAATAACGAGGAAATCCGGGATGGAGGCATGTTCATCTTCTGAGAACACTTTCGCGATTTCGATATGGCGCGTTTGCACCCAGGAAGGCACGTTGTTCTCCGCGCCGTCCACCACGCCCTGCTGCATGGCGGTATAAACTTCACCAAAGGAAATAGGGGTTGGCGAACCGCCCATTAATTCGACCATTTTTAAGGTTGTCGGGCTGGCCTGGACGCGGATCTTCAATCCTTTTAAATCTTCCGGTTTAGTGATGGGCTTTTTGGCGTAAAAACTGCGGGTCCCGGCAACATAGGCGGAAAGCGCAAAGAATCCTTTATCTTTCGTGGACTCCATAATTTCCTTGCCCACGTCACCAAAGACGACTTTATTGAAGTGATTCTGATCTTTAAACAGGAACGGTAAATTATATATCGCGTAGACGTTATCGAATGATTCCAGATCGCTGGCGGAACCTTTGGTCATATCCAGCGCGCCGTTTTGTAATAGCTCCATCGTTTCGCGCGCGCTGCCCATCTGGCTACTGGGATATATACGAATCTTCATATCACCGTTGGAAAGTTGGTTAACCTCTTTGGACATCGCCTCAAAGGCCTGATGGACAACGTGGCTACGTTCGAGGTTATGTGCCAGTTTTAACGTGACTTTTTCAGCTGCGCTGGCGCCGGAAGCGAGCAGGGCAAGCAGAGATACACACGCCAGAGAACGAGAAAAAGAGAGTTTTTTCATGAGTCGGCTCCATGCACTTAGGGTAATTGGTCAATATCTTAAGGGGTATTCTTTGTTTCTGTATGACATATTATCTTTGTTGTCGTACATCTTTAAGCTGTCTGACTCACACTTTTTCGCAATCAGGCGATCAAATACGTATTTTTGTGCGGTAGGTTATATTTATTTTTAATAAATGAATGTGAATTTATTTTTATTGGAAATGTTGAACTGAGATGATTCGGAAATAACGATATTAATATTTCGGGAAAAGCGAATAATTAATTATCCCGTTATTTTTATAACGGGATAAGCATAGCGAGGTTTATTCGCTGAGGAATAATTCGAGAAGGGAGTTCAAAAAGAGCTTACCGTGCTCGGTAATCTGCCAGCAGCGCTCATCTTCCGTCAGATAGCCCTCAGCAATGGCGGCATCGATTTGCGGACGGATTGTACGCTCATCAAGCCCGGTGTAGCGGCTAAATTCATCTCGCGGCGCCGCTTCCAGCAGGCGGAAACGGTTCATAAAGAACTCGAACGGCTTATCCGCATCTTCCACATCATGCTGGCGCTCCAGATAACGGCCTTCCATATAGCCGCGCGGGTGGCGGGTTTTCGCCGTCCGCAGAATGCGCCCGTCCGGGAAGGTCACTTTGCCGTGCGCGCCGCAGCCAATGCCCAGGTAGTCGCCAAAGCGCCAGTAGTTCAGGTTATGCTGGCACTGATACCCCGGCTTAGCGTAGGCGGAGGTTTCATATTGTTGATAGCCCGCCGCGCTGAGCAGGCTGTGCCCCTGCTCATAAATATCCCACAGCGCGTCGTCGTCCGGCAGGGGCGGCGGACGCGAGCCAAACAGGGTGTTTGGCTCAATGGTCAGCTGATACCAGGAGAGATGCGGCGGATTGAGCGCAATCGCCTGACGCAGGTCGTCCAGCGCCTCTTCCAGAGACTGATCCGGCAGACCGTGCATTAAATCGAGGTTAAAGCTGCGCTGTCCCAGACCGCTTGCCAGGTTTGCCGCGCGTTTGGCTTCCTGTGGCCCGTGGATGCGCCCGAGACGCTGGAGCTTCTGTTCGCTAAAGCTCTGTACGCCGATGGAGATGCGATTAATACCCGCGCGCTGATACTCGACAAAACGATCCGCTTCTACGGTGCCGGGGTTGGCTTCCATCGTGATTTCCGCGTTGTCCGCCAGGGGAAGAGCTTCCCGCACGCCGTCGAGCAGGGTTTGCATCGCCGGGCCTGAGAGCAGGCTCGGCGTACCGCCGCCGATGAAAATAGTGCCGATTTCACGTCCCTGCGCATAGTGGGCGTCGGCCCGCAGATCGTTCAGCAGATGCTGAACGTAGTCGTCGTGCGGTACCTCGCCCTTCAACGCATGCGAGTTGAAATCGCAGTACGGGCATTTTTGCACGCACCACGGGATGTGAATATAGAGGCTCAGGGGCGGCAAATTAGCCATTACGTAAGGCTTCCAGTAACAGTTTGAGCGCGCGTCCGCGGTGGGAAATGGCGCTCTTTTCTTCACGGCTCAGCTCCGCTGCGGTTTTACCTTCCGTCGGAACAAAGAATATCGGGTCGTAACCAAAGCCGCCGCTGCCTGCGGCTTCGCGAGCGATGATGCCCGGCCAGCTGCCGTGGCAAACCAGCGGGGTGGGATCTTCCGCATGGCGCAGATAGACCAGCACGCAGTGGAATTGCGCCTGGCGCCGATCGTCAGGCACGTCGCGCAGCGCATCGAGCAGCTTTTCGAGATTGCGCTGGTCGGTCGCGTCTTCGCCGGAATAGCGGGCGGAATAGATGCCGGGCGCGCCGCCTAACGCATCGACGGCCAGACCTGAGTCATCGGCGATGGCCGGGAGGCCGGTAATCTGCGCGGCATGACGCGCTTTCAGAATGGCGTTTTCGATAAAGGTCAGGCCGGTTTCCTCTGCGGAATCCACGCCCAGTTCGGTTTGCGCCACGATATCGAGGCCAAAATCTGCCAGCAGCGAGGCCAGCTCGCGCACTTTCCCGGGATTGCCGGTGGCGAGAACAACTTTTTGCATATGAGATCCTGTTTATTCTTTCAGGGCGGCGACCCCATCGGGGATCTGCTGCGGATGAATGATTTTTATCTGTTTGTGGCGGCCCAGTTCGCCTTTCTCAATAAGCACCTGGCTTTTCGCTACGCGAAACTGTTTGGCGAGGAATTTTACCAGATGGGCGTTGGCCTGGCCGTCAACGGGAGGCGCGGTAATGGCGACTTTAAGCTCGTCGCCATGTAAACCAACGATGCTGTCGCGGCTGGCCTTAGGCTGAATATACAGCCGTAAGACCAACCCATCAGCGCAGGCTTCGACGGCACTCATAGCGCCATCCACAGCCCCGGAAGCAGAACGTTGCCGGTAGCCTGCAACAGTTCGGCGATACCCATGTTGATCACGTACAGCAGCAGAACCAGCACCATCGGCGAGAAATCAATGCCGCCCATCGATGGCAGCAGTCTGCGGATCGGACGCAGCAGCGGATCGGCCAACTGCATCAGGACATATTCCACCGGGCTGCGTCCCTGGCTTACCCAGCTCATGATTGCCATGAGCAGGAGAACCCAGAAAATCAGCGAGCCGACGGTTTTAATGAGGATCAGCAGCGCGGAGATCCAGATAATCGGCTGGAAGGTGACGACCATAAACAGCACGATAGCTTTCACGACGCAGAGAATAAAGGCGACCAGCAGGGAGGCGCTGTCGAGCGGCCCCATCGCCGGGATAATGCGGCGCAGCGGCCCAACGACAGGCTGCGTAGCCTTGACCACGAACTGCGAAAACGGGTTATAAAAGTCGCAGCGCGCCCACTGCATCCAGACGCGTAACAACACGACCATTGTGTAAAGCTCAATGACCGTTGAGAGCAGGAAAGTCAACGTCTTCATGGCGTTCCTCAGATTCCTTATTTTTTGCTGTAGTCGCGCGCGCCGAAAATTGCGGTTCCGATGCGCACCATAGTGCTTCCCGCCGCGATGGCGGCTTCCATATCATCCGACATTCCCAGCGACAACGTATCGACGGTAGGGTAGTGCGTTTTTAGCCGCGCAAATGCTACCGCCATTTGTTGGGCGACGGCAAACTGCCTTACATATTCTGACTCTGGCGCGGGAATGGCCATTAAACCGCGCAGCTGCAGATTCGGCAGTTTCGCGATCTCTGCCGCCAGCGCGTCCAGCTCGTCAACGGGAATGCCCGACTTGCTCTGCTCATCGCTAATATTTATTTGAATCAGTACGTTAAGCGGCGTCATTTGCGCAGGTCGCTGTTCGCTAAGGCGCATGGCGATCTTCAGGCGATCGACGGTATGGCACCAGTCAAAATGCTCGGCCACCAGACGGCTTTTATTGGACTGCAGCGGCCCTATAAAGTGCCACTGTAGCCCGGTTGCGCCCTTTTCCTGAAAGTAGCGGATTTTCTCCACCCCTTCCTGAACATAATTTTCGCCAAACGCGACCTGGCCTGCGGCCATCGCTTCTTCGATAGCGCCCGCAGGTTTCGTTTTACTGACTGCAAGCAATGTAACTTCTTCTGGAGCACGGCCGCAGCGTGCGGCAGCGGCTGAGATTTTGTCCCGGACCTGTGCCAGGTTATGCGCAATATCGTTCATATACCGAGGATGAGTTATGGAACTGGAAGAAATAGTGGCCCTTAGTGTAAAGCATAACGTCTCCGATCTACACCTGTGCAATGCTTCAACACCGCGCTGGCGTCGCCAGGGCAAGCTTGAGCCCGCGCCGTTTACCTCTCCGGATATTGGCAAGATACTCGCTGATTGGCTCAACGCCGAGCAGCTCGCCCAGTGGCAGGCCTGCGGACAGGTCGATTTCGCGCTGGCTCCGGCCGGCGGACCGCGCCTGCGCGCCAGCGCATTTGTCCACAACCGCGGTCTGTCGCTGGCCCTGCGTCTGCTGGCGGAAACCTGTCCGCAGCTGGCGGATCTCGGCGCGCCGGCCGCCTTAACGGAGCTGCTCAATGAGGAGAGCGGGCTTATCCTGGTCACGGGCGCCACCGGTAGCGGGAAATCCACCACCCTGGCGGCGATGGTGGGCTATCTTAATCAGCGCCTCAATGGCCATATCCTGACGCTGGAAGATCCGGTTGAGTTTATTCACCGCAGCGAGCGCTGCCTGATCCAGCAGCGGGAAATCGGTCGCCACTGCCCCTCATTTGCCGCGGCCCTGCGCGCTGCGCTGCGTCAGGATCCGGATGTCATTCTGCTAGGGGAACTGCGTGACAGCGAAACGATCCGCCTGGCATTGACCGCGGCGGAGACCGGACATCTGGTTATGGCGACGCTGCATACGCGCGGCGCGGCACAGGCGGTTGAAAGGCTGGTGGATGTTTTTCCTGCCCATGAGAAAGAGCAGGTTCGTAGCCAGCTGGCGGGAAGTTTATGCGCGGTGCTGGCACAAAAATTGTTTCCGGATACTGCTGGCGGAAGAGTTGCGCTATACGAGCTTTTGGTTAATACCCCGGCGGTGGCGAATTTGATCCGCGAGGGGAAAACGCATCAGCTGCCCGGCGTGATGCAAACCGGGCAGCAATTCGGGATGCAAACTTTTACGCAAAGCTTTCAGCAACGTACGGCTGCGGGTCTTTTATAGCTGCATCTTTTATATTCAGACATCATACCAATGGCTTGTTATGATAATGTTTTATTAATGTTTGGTATCATTATTTTATATTACAAATAAGTACCTAAAATTAAGCCGAATAATGCACGCTATGAAAAACGAATTGACATAAACCTCCCATAACCAGGAAAAAAGTTTGATAATCTTTTGACTCTCTTAAGGCATTCGATTTATGCTGTTTACAGGGATAGGAAAATTCCCATGGAATAATGTTTCAAGGTGTAAGTTTGGTTTGAATTTATAAATACACCAGCGATCGTATTCTTGTTAATTCATTTAACCGCTATGAAGGCGGGAATCAACTAAGGAGAGTTTTAAGTGATTAATTTATCTGAGAATTCGGCTTTTTCTCACCAGGTTACTTTTATTACTCACCCCTCTATTCAAAGCAAAGCATTCGCAACCTGGCTGGCTGAGAAGTTATCTGCATCAGTCGTTCTGCAAAATATTAACAAACCCCTCGCGCAGCGTCTTTTGAAAGATTCTGTAATATTATTTGATATTGCAGTTTCAAATAAAAAGTTGAATAGCGTATGGCGTGATATTATTCGTCTGCAGGCGGATAACCCCCGTTTATTGATTATCAATAGCGCGCAAAAGTATGAGCTCTACGAAATGGCGCAGTGGCCAGCGCTGTACGGCGTTTTCCGTCATGACGATGATGAATCGCGCTTAATTGAGGGCGTTAAGGCTGTGCTGAACGGCGAACAGACGGCTGAATTGAGCGTGATGCACCCGGCGATGTATGCTGCGGATCATGTATCGGCGCCTGCGGAAAATTCACCGCTGACCGAGCGTGAATGTGAAATCCTGAATGAACTTCGCTGCGGGGCGACCAATCTGGATATTGCCCGCGCGCTGTTTATCAGTGAAAACACGGTGCGTACCCATCTGTACAACGTGTTCCGTAAGCTAAGCGTGAAGAACCGGACTCAGGCGGTCAGCTGGGCGAATGAGCATTTGCGCCACTAAAAATGAAATCAGGATGATGGCGCCTGCCGCTGCGGTAGGGCGCCATCATTGATGTTCAGAAACTTTGCTCGAAGTAGCTTTCCAGAATAATGACTGCAGAAGCGGAATCCACGCTGCCTTTATTGAGCGCCCGGAATCCACCGTGTTCGAATAGCCCGGCTCTGGCTTCAACCGTGCTCAGACGTTCATCATGCAGGGTTATTTGCACGCCGAAGCGGCCGTGGATTTTATTCGCGAAGTTGCGTGCGCGCGCGGTGAGGGGCTGTTCCGTACCGTCCATATTCAGCGGCAGGCCGACAATCACGGCTTCGGGCTGCCACTCTTTCAGCAGCTTTTCGATAATATTCCAGTCAGGCTTACCGTCCTGCGCTTTCAACGCGGGAAGGGGGCGGGCAGTGCCTGTGATGCGCTGCCCTACGGCGACGCCAATGCTTTTGGTGCCAAAATCAAAGCCTAAAAAAGTGCCGCTCATTACGCATGCCCCGCTTCGGCTGGCATCGTCACGATATCGATGCCAATGAGCTTCGCAGCATCGCGCCAGCGGTCAGCTATCGGCGTGCTGAACAAAATATTCCGATCGGCCGGCGCGGTGAGCCAGGCGTTATCCAGAATCTCTTGCTCCAGCTGGCCTTTCTCCCAGGAGGCATAGCCCAGCGCAACCAGCACGTTGTCCGGCTGTTTATCCGTACCCAGCGTTTCGAGCACGTCGCGGGAGGTGGTGATCACCGTGTTATCGGAAATACGAATGCTGGAAGAAAAGTCGGAAGGCGGCGAATGCAGTATAAAACCCCGATCCTCGGCCAGCGGGCCGCCAACCATCACCGGTTTATCCAGGCGAATCTCGGGATTGCGCGGTTCAGGCGTGATTTTTAACTTCTCCAGGATCCCTTCAACCTGCAGATTTTCCATCGGCTTATTGATGATGATGCCCATGGCACCGTCATCGTTATACTCGCAGATATAGACTACGGAGCGACGGAACATCGGGTCCTGGAGAGCAGGCATGGCAATTAGAAAGTGATGCTGTAAATTCATTGTCAGAGGTTCTGTTCCTGGTTCAAAAAAGCAGCACCCAGTATGCGGGTAAAGCAAGGGAGTGTCGATTCACTTTATCTTGCAGGCTCAAGGCGCGTTGTCGGTATGAACCTGAGCGTGAATCTCCTGAGCTGGCTCCAGGCTACAGGCGCTGGCCTGTAGCCTGAATAAGCGCTTTATTTATTGAGGCGCTTCTCGATGGCATCCATCAGCATCCCGGTAATGGAAATCGGGAAGGCGGCTTCGATTTCACGTACGCAGGTGGGGCTGGTGACGTTAATCTCCGTCAGGCGATCGCCAATGATATCCAGACCGACGAAGATTAAGCCTTTGGCCTTCAGCGTCGGGCCCACGCGGCGGGCGATAGCCCAGTCGCTTTCGGTCAGCGGGCGCGCTTCGCCACGACCACCGGCCGCAAGGTTACCGCGGGTTTCGCCGCCCTGCGGGATACGGGCCAGGCAGTAAGGAACCGGCTCGCCGTCAACCACCAGCACGCGCTTATCGCCATCTTTAATGGCCGGCAGATAGTTCTGCGCCATGCAGTAGCGGCTGCCCAGCTCGGTTAGCGTCTCGGTAATCACGCCGAGGTTGGGGTCACCCTCTTTAACGCGGAAAATGGAGGTGCCGCCCATACCGTCCAGCGGTTTGAGAATGACATCGCCATGTTTTTCCCAGAAGGCTTTCAACTGGGCTTTATTACGGGTGACCAGCGTTTCCGGAGTCAGCTCGGAGAACCAGGCGGTAAACAGCTTTTCGTTACAGTCGCGCAGGCTCTGCGGCTTATTGACGATCAGCGTGCCTTGCTCTTCGGCGCGTTCGAGGATGTAGGTCGCGTAGATAAACTCGGTATCGAACGGCGGATCTTTACGCATCAGAATGACGTCAAGGTCCGCCAGAGGCAGATCCTGTTCGCCGTTGAACGCGTACCATTTATCGTAGTTCTGCTCGACGCTCAGCTTACGCGTACGGGCGCGGGCTTCGCCGTTGATTAAGTACAGATCGTTCATCTCCATATAATGGAGTTCATAGCCGCGACGCTGCGCCTCCAGCAACATGGCGAAGCTGGTGTCTTTCTTGATGTTGATGGTTGCGATGGGGTCCATCACGATGCCGAGCTTAATCATTGTTCTTCTCCGTTAACGCTTCAACCTAAGTCGCCAAAACGCACCTGCAGGGCGGTAATGGCAGTGAGCGCAGTTGTCTCTGTACGCAGAACGCGCGGTCCCAACAGGATATCAGTAAACCGGTAGCGAGCGGTCATCGCTATCTCTTCTGCCGAAAGCCCGCCTTCCGGGCCAATCAGCAGCCGGATACGTTCGACCGGCAGCGGCAGCGTATTAATGCTGGCGCTGGCGCGAGGGTGCAAATTAAGCTTCAGGCCCTCGTCCTGCTCCGCGCACCAGGCTTCAAGCTGCATGGCGGGGCGGATCTCCGGCACCACGTTGCGGCCGCTTTGCTCGCAGGCGGCAATGGCGATTTTTTGCCACTGCTGGATCTTCTTCTGCAAACGTTCGGCGTCCAGTTTAACGCCACAGCGCTCGGAAAACAGTGGCGTTATGAGGCTTACGCCAAGTTCGATCGATTTCTGGATGGTGAATTCCATTTTTTCGCCGCGGGACATCACCTGGCCTAAATGGATATGCAGCGGGGATTCACGGTTATCCATTTTGCTGCTCTGAACGTCAACCAGAATGTTTTTCTTACCTGCCTCGACAATGACCGCCTCGAAGACCTGATTGCTGCCGTCAAAAAGCTCAATTGTCTGGCCTTTACCCATGCGTAAAACGCGACCGACGTGGTTGGCCGCGTCGTCGGAAAGGGCTATCTGGCTACCCGTGGTAATCGGTTCCGGGTGATGGATGCGAGGAATGCGCATGCTTGATATTCCGTTCTTTGCGCAGATATTCTCCTCCCCCATGGCAGGGGAAGGAGTGAAGCTGCAAATTAACAATTGCCGCTAGTGTAGGTTAGCTCTTTTGCGCCTGGCAAGCCTGCAGGACGTAAGGATTATGGTTGCCCTGAACTTTTGCAATACGCGCGTCGCGTTCGCACTCCCAGGTTGTTACCGGGTACAGCTTATCCCAGGCGGTAAACAGCTGGGTTTGCTGGCGGGAAAGATTGAGCTGGTAGCGGTCGCGCATATAGAAGTAGGTTCTGGCGATAGCGCCCCGGGCACGAGCCGGCGGCTCGGCAACTTTATCTTTAAAATCAACCTTCATCGCGCACTGGCCGTACTGGCCTTCGCCGCCGTTCCACTGGCTGTACATAAAGTTGGCGCGGTCGCCGTTGACCTCGCCGACCGCCGGCTGCAGGTTATGCATGTCGCTTTCCATCTTGCGGTATTCCGGATCTTTAGCGCAGTTTTTGCGCCCGCCGTCCTGCCAGCACTGACGCTGATGGCCAAACTGCCACGCGGGAACCACATGCTCCCACTCGACCCGGCTGGCGCGATTTTCATTTTTACGCACTTTATAGCCACAAGATTCCAGGTCGATAACCCCCTTTTTTCCCTGCCAGTTGATTTTACAGCCGCAGTAGAAATCGCCGGGGGCGTCGGCATTGACCTTGACCCCAGCGGTCTTGGCCTGAGAAAAACTGTTGATTCCTTCCGCTGCAAGCGGGGCGCATACCGCCGCGCTGAGAAACGCGGCAGCAAAAATATGAATACGGGACATCGTTAACTCCGTGTCAAAACGAGCCCGCAACGTATCGAATGTGATTGCCAGACGCAATCAGTCAGATCAGAAAATTTCCAGTTATTTCCGGAGATTACTTTTCCGCCACCAGAACATCTCCGCAGCGCACGCAGCGATAGGTGGCCTCCCCGCGCATCACGCGATTATGGCGGCGGACGGTAAGCTGGTGCTGCTGGCACTGGCAGCGGTAGGGGAAGGTATTTTTACGCACTGAATCGAGTTCGAAACGATGGGTGCGCAGAGCCGGAACGCCCAGCACGCTTTCCATCATCCATTTCCACTCTTTGCCGTGCGGCGCCACGCGGCCAAAGTGCTTCCACACCAGCAGGTGGGCCAGCTCGTGCGGCACGACTTCATCAATAAACGCCTGCTGGTTTTCCAGCAGCAGCACCGGGTTAAGGCGGATTTCATTTTTCTCCAGCCAGGCGGTACCGGCGGAGGTTCCCCGCTGCTGATAAACCAGCACCGGTTCAGGGTAATGTCGTCCCAGCTTGAGGTTCGCTTTGGCAAGATTTTCCCGCAGGCTGCGCATAACGGCCTGTTGGAGGGCAATGGGAATTCGGGGTGTTTTCATAGCGCCAGAGGATAGTGCGGCGGGATGAGGAGAGCAAGAAGAAGCTTCCTCCCGGGAGGGAGGAAGCGGGTTAGTCTAGTCGCGCGCGCCGATTTCGCGCAGCTTACGGCCTTTCATCAGGTTACGTTCGATATGTTCCAGCGAAACGTTTTTGGTTTCCGGGATCAGCCACAGGGTCAGGAAGATGAACAGGATGTTCAGGCCGCCATAGACCCAGAAGGTGTTGGCGCTGCCCAGCGAGTTCAGCATGGTCAGGAAGGTCGCGCCGACGATCATGTTGGCAATCCAGTTGGTGGCCGTTGAGCAGGTGATACCGAAATCACGCCCTTTCAGCGGCTGGATTTCGGAGCACAGCACCCAAATCAGCGGGCCGGCGCTCATCGCAAAGCCAACGATAAACATCAGCAGCATCAGGACGGCAAAGTACTGCGCCGTGGCGGAGTGAATGCCGATATGCATCATGCTGCCCAGTACGCCCATGCCGAGCGCCATAACGATAAAGCCGAGGATCAGCGTCGGCTTACGGCCCCAGCGGTCAACCAGTCCGATGGCGATAAAGGTCGCCAGAACGTTGGTCAGCCCCACGATGACGGTTCCCCACATCTGTTCGGTGGTGTTGGTATAGCCCGCCAGTTCAAAAATCTTCGGCGCGTAGTACATGATGACGTTCATACCGGTGAACTGTTGCATCACCTGCAGCAGGACGCCGAGGAATACCGCACGGCGGAAGTTGCTGTTTTCTTTAAACAGCGACCAGCCGGACTGTTTTACCTTCAGGCTTTCGCGGATCTCATCCAGCTCGCGTTTCGCTTCAGCGCTGGTGTCGCGCAGGCGCAGCAGGACGCGTTCGGCGTCGACAAAGCGGCGCTTAGCGGCAAACCAGCGCGGGCTGTCAGGCAGGAAAACCACGCCAATCAGCAACAGCACCGCCGGGATAATAATCACTCCGAGCATCCAGCGCCAGGCGCCGCTGTAGCTGAATGCCGTATCGGAAAGATAGGCGCCGAGAATACCAATGGTAATCATCAGCTGATACATCGAAATCATGCTGCCGCGGATTTTTTCCGGGGCGATTTCAGACAGATACAGCGGGGCGGTGTAGGAGGCGACGCCCACGGCAAGGCCGAGCAGCACGCGGGAGAGCAGCAGCACTTCCACGTTCGGTGCGGCGGCGGAGAACAGCGAGCCGGCAACGAACAGGATGGCGCCAATCATCAGGCTTTTTTTACGCCCGAGTTTGAAGGAGAGCCAGCCGCTGCCCACCGCGCCGACGGCGGCGCCGAACATCATAGAGCTGACTACCCACTCCTGAGTGTGGGCGCTTATCTGGAACTCGTTGGCAATAAAGGGTAAGGCACCCGCAATAACACCGATATCAAGGCCGAACAGCAGGCCAGCCAGTGCGGCGAGGAAACAGACAAAGAACGTCATCGTCTTGTTGGAACGCCCTTGTTTTTTGTTGTCAGGCATAACGCCCTCCGGTTGAGTTATTGATCTTGTCGATGCGTAGGGTAGGTAAATACGTCGTAAAAAAATGTGATAGTAATCACGGCTGTGTAATCGGTTACACTAGAGTAAAGAAACGTAATGACTATAAACACATTTAAATCAGTATATTAATTAAGTTTAGCTCAAGAAATTAAAAGCGCTAATCGGACTTTACTGAAATATTGTGTAACAAAGTGAGGTCTTATTACATTTTGCATGCAATAACGGAAAAGGTTTGCTCTGCATATGATGTAATCGCTTCCATAATAGGCATGTTGCAGGCGGTATGCCGGGCGGCTGAGGGGCGTAAAATAAAAAGGCCAGCGCGAGGCTGGCCTTGAAAGCGGGGAGAGCGGCGTCTTATTTCAGACCGGACGCTTCGCGCAGCTGGGCCGCTTTGTCGGTTTTTTCCCACGGGAAATGCTCGCGGCCAAAGTGGCCGTATGCCGCCGTCTCTTTGTAGATCGGGTGCAGCAGATCCAGCATCTGAATCAGGCCATACGGACGCAGGTCAAAGAACTCGCGCACCAGCAGGGTCAGCTGCTCAGAAGGCACTTTTTCGGTACCGAAGGTTTCAACCATGATTGAAGTTGGCTCCGCCACGCCGATGGCGTAGGAAACCTGGATTTCGCAACGATCGGCCAGGCCGGCGGCAACGATGTTTTTCGCCACATAGCGCGCCGCGTAGGCCGCAGAACGGTCCACTTTAGACGGATCTTTACCGGAGAACGCGCCGCCGCCGTGACGAGCCATGCCGCCGTAGGTATCAACGATGATTTTACGCCCGGTCAGGCCGCAGTCGCCCATGGGGCCGCCGATAACAAAACGGCCGGTTGGGTTGATAAAGAATTTGGTTGCGCTGTTCAGCCACTCGGTCGGCAGAACCGGTTTGATGATCTCTTCCATCACCGCTTCCTGCAGCGATTTCTGATCGATGCTTTCGGCGTGCTGTGTGGAGAGAACGACCGCATCAATACCAACAACTTTGCCGTCGTCGTACTGGAAGGTGACCTGGCTTTTCGCATCCGGGCGCAGCCACGGCAGGGTGCCGTTTTTACGCACTTCAGCCTGACGCTGCACCAGACGGTGCGCATAGGTGATCGGCGCCGGCATCAGCACGTCTGTTTCGTTAGTGGCGTAGCCAAACATCAGGCCCTGGTCGCCCGCGCCCTGTTCCAGCGGATCGGCACGGTCAACGCCCTGGTTGATGTCCGGAGACTGTTTACCGATGGCGCTCAGCACCGCGCAGGAGTTGGCGTCAAAGCCCATATCGGAATGCACGTAGCCAATTTCGCGGACCGTGTTGCGGGTGATCTCTTCGATATCAACCCATGCGCTGGTGGTGATTTCGCCACCGACCAGAACCATACCGGTTTTGACGTAGGTTTCACATGCTACGCGCGCTTTCGGATCCTGTTCGAGGATCGCATCCAGCACGGCGTCGGAGATTTGGTCAGCAATTTTGTCGGGATGCCCTTCTGATACGGACTCTGACGTAAAGAGGTGTTTTGCCATGTTTTATTTCACCTGTGGACGATTCGGGTAGCTCATACTGTTGTGTAGAATGGCTTTGACGGATGACTCTACCAAAGCTTGCAGGTAGTGACACGAGCAGTCTGAGTGTTAATCAGTATAGATGGATTAACTTCTGGACGGCTATTTTAGGGCAGTTCTTGACCCCATTTCCAGCCTTTTTTGATATTCGTCGCATTTATAGAAAAAGGGCAGTGGCAATTTTTCCTGACAATACCCGGCAACGCGCATATTTTTATTTTGCTTTTTACCCCGCTTCTCGGTATAAAACGCCGCGCGCGGCTCATTAAAACAGCGCACGAGCACTCACCTCGTGACGCCACTTCCAGCCGGGTTAAGCAGTCTCTATTGACAGAGTCCCGCAGCGGCGTTTTCGCTGTCTGTCCGGAACCTATAGCTTTGGCTTGTCGCTGGCCCGACTCGGGGCAGTGTGGAGGTGATACCAGATAATGAACCCACGTTTTTCGCCTGATTCGTCGCGTCGTTCCGTCGCGCGTCACTACTCCTCAATCCGCATCTCTCTCATGCAAACCAGCCGATGTTCTACCCATCTCGGCGCTTCTCAGGATTCCCGGGCCGGCAGGCTGCTGGAAAACTGAACAAGGGCGCTCTTGCGATAGCAAGGGTTTTCTCGTGGTTTCTCCGGACTGTCATACTCCGTTCGGGTACGTGTTTTACGATGATATGAATAAGAAACCGGTCGCTCAGCCGCAAGACCAGCACTATCTACTGGGATTTCGGACTGTTTATGGGTTGTTATCGCTTCTTCGGATTGCGATAGTAGTCAACTGTTTTACACTTGTTACTAAAATTTGAGGTTCGCTATGTCTGACGACATGTCTTTATCTTCGCCTTCGTCAGCAGGCGATCACGGTGTACTACGTTCCATGCAGGAGGTTGCGATGAGCTCCCAGGAAGCCAGCAAGATGCTACGTACTTACAATATTGCCTGGTGGGGTAATAACTACTACGACGTTAACGAACTGGGCCATATTAGCGTCTGCCCGGATCCTGACGTCCCGGAAGCGCGCGTTGACCTTGCCGAGCTGGTGAAAGCGCGTGAAGCTCAGGGGCAGCGCCTGCCTGCGCTGTTCTGCTTCCCGCAGATTTTGCAGCACCGCCTGCGTTCGATTAACGCCGCCTTTAAACGCGCGCGCGAATCTTATGGCTATAACGGTGACTACTTTCTGGTTTATCCGATCAAGGTTAACCAGCATCGCCGCGTGATTGAATCGCTGATCCACTCCGGCGAGCCGCTGGGCCTGGAAGCTGGCTCCAAGGCCGAGCTGATGGCGGTACTGGCGCACGCCGGTATGACCCGCAGCGTGATTGTCTGTAACGGTTATAAAGACCGTGAATATATCCGCCTGGCGCTGGTGGGCGAAAAGATGGGCCACAAGGTCTATCTGGTCATCGAGAAAATGTCCGAAATCGCCATCGTGCTGGAAGAGGCCGAGCGGCTGAACGTGGTGCCGCGTCTCGGCGTGCGCGCGCGTCTGGCTTCGCAGGGCTCCGGTAAGTGGCAGTCCTCCGGCGGCGAAAAATCCAAATTTGGCCTCGCGGCGACCCAGGTTCTGCAGCTGGTTGAAATTCTGCGCTCAGCCGGGCATCTGGACAGCCTGCAGCTGCTGCACTTCCACCTTGGCTCGCAGATGGCCAATATTCGCGATATCGCCACCGGCGTGCGTGAATCGTCGCGTTTCTACGTTGAGCTGCACAAGCTGGGCGTGAATATTCAGTGCTTCGACGTTGGCGGCGGTCTCGGCGTCGACTATGAAGGGACCCGTTCGCAGTCCGACTGCTCGGTGAACTATGGCCTGAACGAATACGCCAACAACATCATCTGGGCGATTGGCGATGCCTGTGAAGAGAACGGCCTGCCGCACCCGACGGTGATCACCGAATCCGGCCGCGCGGTCACGGCGCACCACACCGTGCTGGTATCGAATATTATCGGCGTTGAGCGTAACGAATATACCGAGGCGACCCCGCCCGCGGAAGACGCCGCGCGTCCGCTGCAAAGCATGTGGGAAACCTGGCAGGAGATGCAGGAAACCGGCAATCGCCGCTCGCTGCGCGAATGGCTGCACGACAGCCAGATGGATCTGCACGATATTCATATCGGCTACTCCTCCGGCACCTTTAATCTTCAGGAGCGCGCCTGGGCCGAGCAGCTGTATCTCAATATGTGCCATGAAGTGCAGAAACAGCTCGATCCCAGCAACCGCGCGCATCGCCCAATTATCGACGAACTGCAGGAGCGTATGGCGGATAAGATCTACGTCAACTTCTCCCTGTTCCAGTCGATGCCGGACGCCTGGGGTATCGATCAGCTATTCCCGGTGATGCCGCTGGAAGGGCTGAATATGGTGCCGGAACGCCGCGCGGTGCTGCTGGATATCACCTGCGACTCCGACGGCGCGATTGACCACTATGTGGATGGCGACGGTATTGCGACCACCATGCCGATGCCGGAATACGATCCGGAGAACCCGCCGATGCTGGGCTTCTTTATGGTAGGCGCCTACCAGGAGATCCTCGGCAATATGCACAACCTGTTCGGCGATACGGAAGCCGTCGACGTGTTTGTCTTCCCTGACGGCAGCGTCGAAGTGGAGCTGTCTGATGAAGGGGATACCGTCGCGGATATGCTGCAGTACGTGCAGCTCGATCCGAACACGCTGTTGACCCAGTTCCGCGATCAGGTGAAAAAGACCGATCTCGACGCTGACCTGCAGCAGCAGTTCCTTGAAGAGTTCGAGGCCGGTTTATACGGCTACACTTATCTGGAAGACGAGTGATCTATGCCCTCTCCGTAGCGGAGAGGAAAGAGGGAGAGAGAGGCCTGGTTCGCCACTTGCCAGACTCACTTGAACGCGTAGACATTTACGGCGATAATTCGGCCAACTAAGCAGTAAACTCATTCAAACCCTTCCTCGTCGGGCCTAACGACGCGGAAGGGTTTTTTTATATTTGTATTTCAATACAACGACTGTAAAAGAGGTCATACCCATGAGCACCTTAGGTCATCAATACGATAACTCCCTGGTATCCAACGCATTTGGTTTTCTGCGTCTACCGATGAATTTCATGCCGTACGACAGCGATGCGGACTGGGTCATCACCGGCGTACCGTTTGATATGGCGACCTCCGGACGCGCGGGCGGCCGTCATGGCCCGGCGGCGATCCGCCAGGTGTCGACGAACCTTGCGTGGGAGCACAATCGCTTCCCGTGGAATTTTGACATGCGCGAGCGCCTGAACGTCGTGGACTGCGGCGATCTGGTTTACGCCTTCGGCGACGCGCGTGAAATGAGTGAAAAGCTGCAGGCCCATGCGGAAAAACTGCTGGCGGCAGGGAAACGCATGCTCTCTTTTGGCGGCGACCACTTTGTGACGCTGCCGCTGCTGCGCGCTCATGCGAAGCACTTTGGCAAAATGGCGCTGGTGCATTTCGACGCCCATACCGATACCTACGCCAATGGCTGCGAATTTGACCACGGCACCATGTTCTACACCGCGCCGAACGAAGGCCTGATCGATCCGCATCATTCGGTGCAGATCGGTATCCGTACCGAGTTTGATAAAGACAACGGCTTCACGGTGCTGGATGCGGGCCAGGTCAACGATCGCAGCGTTGACGACGTGATCGCTCAGGTGAAACAGATCGTCGGCGATATGCCGGTGTACCTGACCTTTGATATCGACTGCCTGGATCCGGCGTTTGCCCCGGGTACCGGTACGCCGGTGATCGGCGGGCTGACTTCCGATCGGGCGATCAAGCTGGTGCGCGGCCTGAAGGATCTGAACATCGTCGGCATGGACGTGGTGGAAGTCGCGCCGGCCTACGACCAGTCCGAAATCACCGCCCTGGCGGCGGCGACGCTGGCGCTGGAAATGCTCTACATTCAGGCGGCGAAAAAAGGCGAGTAATTAGGTCGCTCACAGCGTGCGTTTTCCTCGAACGACCTGGAGGCGCAGTGCTTGCACCGGCCTAAGAATAAGTGCAGATTGTGTTGCCGGGTAAGGTGTGAGCCGCTACCCGGCATACCGATAAGCTCCCCCAATTCTGTTTGTTATGCCACTTGGGGAGCCGGGGCTTACTTAATCCCGTCGGCCTTCATGCGATCGCGGATATGCTGAGCGCGGGCTTCCGATGCCGGGTGGTCATCAAACATGGAGCTTTGGCGTCCGGCTTCCAGCTTCGCCAGTTTCTCGAAGCTGGTGGCAAGTCCTGCCGGATTAATGCCGCGCTTGCGCAGCAGATCGTACGAGTAGTCGTCCGCTTCCGATTCCTGACGCTGGGAGAACTGCGAGTTCACCAGCTTCTCGCCCAGATCGCCCAGCTGCGACTGCGACAGGCTGCCGACGATGCCGCCCGCGGAGGCCGCCGCCGCGCGTACCGCGTTGGTGCCCAGCGCTACCTGCATCCCTTTCTTCACGTGGCCCAGCGCGACGTGACCCATTTCGTGGCCGATAACCGCTTCGACTTCATTATCATTCATCAAATCCATCAGTCCGCTGTAAACGCGGATGCAGCCGTTAGCCATGGCGAAGGCGTTAACGTCTTTAGTTTGATACACCTTGTAGTTCACCGGCTGGCCGTTGATGTTGTCCCCCAGCGCGGCGGCGATTTTACTCAGGCGTTTGCTGTATTCACTGCTGGCAGGCGCGATAGTCGCTTTCGCATCCATCTCCTGACAGGCTTTGTCGCTTAAGGTTTTCACCTGCTCGTCGCTAAGCGAATAAGCCTGGAAAGCCTCTGCGCCGGAGCTAAGCAGGCCGTTGGAATCCATGTTCTGGCATCCGGTAAGCGTGGCTGCGATCCCAAGGGCAAGAAGAGCTGAGCGAATTTTCATTTTTTTATCTTCCACAATCTTATGGTTATTTATCCGAAAAAACGGCGATGGCTGCCTGCCGTATCCTGTGCAAATTATAAATACTATATGAGAATGCGGGCGAGAGGATTACGCCGTAGCACAACGTGTTCCAGAGATTTCTTAAACGGCAAAAGGATGCTCCATGTACATGCTTTGCCGCTTAGGTTACATTGTTCACACTTTTTTCCGGCGTAGCCCAAAACGCGCTGTCGTCAAGTCGTTGCGGGCATGGCCTTCATTATCCGATCTGGAGTCAAAATGTCCTCACGTAAAGAGCTTGCTAACGCTATTCGTGCGCTGAGCATGGACGCAGTACAGAAAGCCAAATCCGGTCACCCGGGTGCCCCGATGGGTATGGCTGACATTGCCGAAGTCCTGTGGCGTGATTTCCTGAATCATAACCCGCAGAACCCGTCCTGGGCCGACCGCGACCGTTTTGTCCTGTCCAACGGCCACGGTTCCATGCTGATTTACAGCCTGCTGCACCTCACCGGTTATGATCTGCCGATTGAAGAGCTGAAGAACTTCCGTCAGCTGCACTCTAAAACCCCGGGTCACCCGGAAGTCGGCTACACCGCGGGCGTGGAAACCACCACCGGTCCGCTGGGGCAGGGTATTGCGAATGCGGTTGGTATGGCCATCGCGGAGAAAACTCTGGCGGCGCAGTTCAACCGCCCGGGCCACGACATTGTTGACCACTTCACCTACGCGTTCATGGGCGACGGCTGCATGATGGAAGGTATCTCTCACGAGGTATGCTCCCTGGCCGGTACCCTGAAACTGGGCAAGCTGGTGGCGTTCTATGACGACAACGGCATCTCTATCGACGGTCACGTGGAAGGCTGGTTCACCGATGACACCGCGAAGCGTTTTGAAGCCTACGGCTGGCACGTGGTGCGCGGCGTTGACGGTCACGATGCTGACTCGATTAAACGCGCGGTAGAAGAAGCGCGTGCGGTCACCGACAAACCGTCCCTGCTGATGTGCAAAACCATCATCGGTTTCGGTTCGCCGAACAAAGCCGGTACCCACGACTCCCACGGCGCGCCGCTGGGCGACGCGGAAATCGCGCTGACCCGCGAAGCGCTCGGCTGGAAACACCCGGCGTTTGAAATCCCGTCTGAAATCTATGCCCAGTGGGATGCCAAAGAAGCAGGCCAGGCGAAAGAGTCCGCGTGGAACGAGAAATTCGCCGCCTACGCCAAAGCCTTCCCGCAGGAAGCTGCCGAGTTTACCCGCCGTATGAAAGGCGAGATGCCGGCTGATTTCGACGCGAAAGCGAACGAATTCATCGCGAAGCTGCAGGCTAACCCGGCGAAAATCGCCAGCCGTAAAGCATCCCAGAACGCCATTGAAGCTTTCGGCCCGCTGCTGCCTGAGTTCCTCGGCGGCTCTGCTGACCTGGCGCCAAGTAACCTGACCCTGTGGTCCGGCTCTAAGGCCATCAACGAAGACACTGCCGGTAACTATATCCACTACGGCGTGCGTGAATTCGGTATGACCGCGATTGCCAACGGCATCGCCCTGCACGGTGGTTTCCTGCCGTACACCTCCACCTTCCTGATGTTCGTCGAGTACGCGCGTAACGCGGTACGTATGGCGGCGCTGATGAAACAGCGTCAGGTGATGGTCTACACCCACGACTCCATCGGTCTGGGCGAAGACGGCCCGACGCACCAGCCGGTTGAGCAGGTGGCTTCCCTGCGCGTCACGCCGAACATGTCCACATGGCGTCCGTGCGACCAGGTGGAATCCGCCATCGCGTGGAAATACGGCGTAGAGCGTCAGGACGGCCCGACCGCGCTGATCCTCTCCCGTCAGAACCTGGCGCAGCAGGAGCGTACCGAAGAGCAGCTGGCGAACGTCGCCCGCGGCGGCTACGTGCTGAAAGACTGCGCGGGACAGCCGGAGCTGATCTTCATCGCCACCGGTTCTGAAGTGGAGCTGGCGGTTGCCGCTTACGAAAAACTGACTGCCGAAGGCGTGAAGGCGCGCGTGGTTTCCATGCCGTCCACCGACGCGTTCGACAAGCAGGATGCCGCTTACCGTGAAGCCGTGCTGCCGAAAGCCGTCTCTGCGCGCGTGGCCATCGAAGCGGGTATCGCCGACTACTGGTTCAAATACGTGGGCCTGAACGGCGCGATCGTTGGCATGACCACCTTCGGTGAGTCTGCGCCGGCGGAGCAGCTGTTTGAAGAGTTTGGCTTCACCGTGGATAACGTGGTCGCGAAAGCGAAAGCGCTGCTGTAGTTCTTTTACCGCCTCCGGGCTACGGGCCAGCGCGGTCGGGTAGCCCGGGAAGGTGCGCAGCACCGCCTCCGGGTAAAAACTCTGGCTGCCACCGTAAAAAACGGGTCGCTCTGGCGGCCCGTTTCTTTTTCAGACCATCCTCAGCACTCTGCCTTTTTCCAGAAGCACCCGGCGGGAAAAGTGCCGCCGTGTAAACGCCTCATCGTGGCTGATGGCCACTACGCTGGTCCCTCTTTTGCGGCAAACCGCCAGCCACGCTTCAAATATTGCCAGCCAGTGCTGGTCAAAATCGCGGCTGGGTTCGTCAAGCAGCAGTATTTCTGGCGCCATGGCTTCCAGAGAGGCGACGGCGACCATCCTGCGTTGGGCGGTATGTAAATCCAGCGGATGCGCGTCGGCTACGCTCTCCAGCCGGCATAATTTCAGCGCCGCCGCGGTGCGTTGCGCAACCTCCGCAGAAGGCAATTTCTGGAGCCGCAGCCCAAAGGCGACCTCTTCCGCGACTTTGCTGTGGAAGAGCTGGTTTTCGGCCTCCTGAAACAGCACGCCGATGATATTGGCGCGTTGACGATTTTTGTATTGCGCAATCGGCTTATCCAGCAAATTGACGCTACCGGACGTGGCGGGTAGCAGTCCGGCCATCACCCGCAGCAGGGTGGATTTCCCCGCGCCGTTATCGCCGGTGAGCGCCAGCCATTCCCCCTGGCCGAGCGCCAGCGAGATATTTTGCAAACAGTCAGCCGTCGCGCCGGGCCAGCGCCAGGTCACCTGATTCAATGTTAGCATAGCGGGGAAAGCGCTCCATCGTGCAGTCGCCATCCCTGCTGACACCAGGCAAGAAAAGGCGAAGGGGGGCGTTCAAAAAGGATAATCAATGAACGCTGCGCCAGCGCCCAGTGCCCCAGGCGCTCCAGAAGCATAGCGCTTGCCTGCGCCGTCAGGCGGCTAAAGGCTTCGTCAAGGATCAGTAGCGTTGGCCGCATAGCCAGCGCGCAGGCGATCGCCACGCGCTGGGTTTCTCCCCCGGATAGGGTGGAGGGGTGGCGATGTCGTAACGCCTGGCACGCCGTCAGCGTCAGCGCTTCGTCAATACGGCGCATAATCTCCTCTTCGCTGAGGCAGAGATTTTCAGGGCCAAAAGCGACCTCTTCTTCGACGCTGAAGGTACAGCCGGAAAGCTGGAGATAGGGTGATTGCTGGACCAGCTGGATGGTCTGCGCCCGTTCGACCAGCGATTGCTGCCCGATGGGGATACCAAGCAGGGTGCCTTTACCTTCGATATCGCCGGGCAGAAAATCCGGATACCAGCCCGCCATAATCTGCGCCAGAGTGCTTTTCCCGCTGCCGCTATCGCCAAAAATCGCCACAATGCCGGGCTGCGAATAATGAAAATCAAAGCATGCCGCAGATCGCACCGCCTGGGTCGGGTGATAGCGGAATTGTTCTAACGTAACCATAGCCAGGCTCCAGCTTCAGCGACCATCGCCAGCAGCATGCCGTAACGCGCCAGACGTTGTAAGGCGCTGTCTTTCGGCGCCCAAAGCGTGGTGCGCCGACGATGTAAACGAAATGCCCGCATATCCAGAGCCGCTCCGCGTATCGCCAGATCGTTAAGCGCGTTGTGGGTCAGAGGGATAATGAGCGCAGGCATAGCGCGCAGCCGCTGATAGCCGTTCTCGTCCAGCGGTACGCCGCGGGCGCGTTGGGCTTCGTGGATAATCGTCAGCTGGCGCTTTAGCTGTTCGACAACCAGCAGCGGGCCAGCGAACAGATAAGCGACGCCCGGCGGCAGGCGTGAAGCAAACAGGGCGCGAATAAAGCGCTGTACCGGTACGTACTCCATCCACAGCTGTGACGTTGAAACAATCGCCAGAATTTTCAGCCACAGCGTGATGGCGCTGGCCCAGCGCTGCGGGTCGCGGGGTTGGCCGCTCAGCCACTGGGTAAACCAGCCGCCGTGCACCAGCCACAGGCCAATGCCCAGCGAGAAGAGGAGCCAGGCAACGTATTTTGCCCGCCGCCGCGTCGCCCTGAACAGCAGCAAGCTGAGAAACGCCGCTGCGCTATAAACCGGCAGCGCCGTCTCTGCGGGCAGCAGCAGCGTAGTCGCCGCCGCCAGCGCCCAGAGGGTTAATGACGTAAAAGGGTGCATTAGCGTACGGCAGACATCGCAGGAAACTGACGCAGCGTGCGCAGCGGCAGCTGGCGCAGCAGGATCCAGACGATAATCGCGGTAAGGATTTTATCCACCAGATTAGCGCCTAAGACGGTAATCGCCACCGATTCCAGCAGATTCTGACCTGCCGAATGGATCCAGGCGACGAACAGATCCGCGCCGCTGCCCGTCACGCCGCCGAACAGCGCCGTACGCAGCGGTACGGCGACCGCGGTCACGGCGAGGGTAATGACAACGCCGCTAATGACCACCTTCGGTAAGGTGCGGAACCATCCCGCGCGCGCCAGCCATCCGGCGACCAGACCAATCACCATCGCCACCGGCGCAAAGGCGGCGGCAATCGGATCGGTCAGCAGCCCCCACAGGAGGTTGGTCAGTAACCCGGTCAACATGCCAATGACCGGGCCGAGTAAAACCGCGCTGATTAAGGTGCCGATCGAATCGAGAAAGATGGGAAGCTTTAACAGACTGATGAGCTGTCCGCCGATCATATTGATGGCGACGGCGATCGCAATCAGCACCAGGGACTGGCTGGTAAATTGGCGACGAACCATAGAAACCTCTTTAAGGGGAAAAGTTATCGGGATGAAATGACCAGTTCGTCATAGCCGGAAACCGCGCACGGCTGACGGCTAAACGCCAGGGAGGTCAGTTCGCCTATCACCAGCTCAAGGGTGGTGCGGACGGTACAGCCGGGCATCATATGGCCGCCGAGCATGGCGCCTTGCGGATCGGATATCGCTAAATGGAGATGTTCACCTTGCCATTCCAGCGTGCCGTTCAGGGAGATAACCTCATAGGTTCCGGTCAATAAAGTGGTCTCATCCTGGCCGGCAAAACGTAATGCCGCATCGCTTAAGCTGCCGGTACAGCCGGCTATCCAGGCGGCCTGAATCTGTTGCTCTTGTATGAAGGCGCGCAGGCGTGAAAAAACTTCATCGCCCGGAAGTAAGCGAAGCGCATAGTAACGAGCCGCAGAGGGCTGCAAGTGGGGGATTGTCATTTTTTCGAGGGACTCCGAGACTCGGACGTAACGGTCATCATATCGCCGCTGTACGGTATAGTTTCTGATATAAATCAGTGTTTGCCGCCCGGCAACGAAAAGATTTTGCTACGCTTATTCGTCATTGTGGAATAGGGAATAAATTCCGCGGCAGAGAGGGTAAAAGTGTGATGTAAGTCAGATAAATGGTTTCTCCGGCTGGACAATCATTCCTTTTATTCCTTGTTTGGCTTATTCTAGCTGAAGCGTTTCAGTCGTCTAAATGTTCGACAATTAATCAATCAGTCGCAGTTTGCGACAGGTAAGGTTTCCCTTAGAGCGTTGCTGCATTACTCTGTCAGCCACCTCATATCATGGATAGCCTTGCAGGAGACCTATGACCATACGCATTGCGATTAATGGCTTCGGTCGCATCGGGCGTAACGTGGTTCGTGCTTTGTATGAATCCGGGCGTCGTGCGGAAATTACCGTGGTGGCAATCAATGAACTGGCGGATGCTGCCGGCATCGCGCATTTATTGAAATATGACACCAGCCATGGGCGCTTTGCCTGGGATGTACGTCAGGAGAGAGAGCAGCTGTTTGTTGGCGACGATGCCATTCGTCTTCTGCATGAATCTTCCCTTGAGGCGTTGCCCTGGCGGGAACTGGCGGTTGATGTGGTGCTTGACTGTACCGGCGTTTACGGCAGCCGCGAGCATGGCGAAGCCCATCTTCAAGCCGGCGCCAGAAAAGTGCTTTTTTCACACCCTGGCGGCAACGACCTCGACGCGACGATCGTTTTTGGCGTAAACCATGCTGAGCTCAGAACCGAGCACCGTATCGTCTCCAACGCCTCCTGCACCACCAACTGCATTATTCCGGTCATTAAGCTGTTAGATGATGCCTACGGCATAGAGTCAGGAACGGTAACCACGATCCACTCATCAATGAACGATCAGCAGGTCATTGATTCCTGGCATCCGGATTTACGCAGGACGCGAGCGGCCAGCCAATCAATCATCCCGGTTGATACTAAGCTTGCTGCGGGGATCACGCGTTTTTTCCCTCAGTTTAACGATCGCTTTGAAGCGATCGCGGTTCGTGTACCGACGATTAATGTGACGGCGATCGACCTTAGCGTAACGGTGAAAAAACCGGTAAAAGCAAGTGAAGTCAACCAGTTGCTGCAAAAAGCAGCACTGGGTGCATTTCATGGTATAGTTGACTATACGGAATTGCCGTTAGTCTCGATAGATTTCAACCACGATCCCCATAGCGCCATTGTCGATGGCACACAAACGCGGGTAAGTGGCGCGCATTTGATCAAAACGCTGGTCTGGTGCGATAACGAATGGGGCTTTGCTAACCGGATGCTCGACACCACGTTAGCGATGGCCGCACAAGGTTTCAGGTAAGGCGCTCAGGCGCCTGCAAAACTTTATCAAGAATCAACGAGAGGATTCACCATGTCTGTAATTAAGATGACCGATCTGGATCTGGCTGGTAAACGCGTTTTTATCCGTGCGGATCTGAACGTACCGGTTAAAGAAGGGAAAGTAACCAGCGACGCGCGTATCCGTGCTTCTCTGCCGACCATCGAACTGGCCCTGAAACAGGGTGCGAAAGTGATGGTCACTTCCCACTTGGGTCGTCCTACCGAAGGCGAGTACAACGAAGAATTCTCTCTGCTGCCGGTTGTTAACTATCTGAAAGACAAACTGTCTAACCCGGTACGTCTGGTTAAAGATTACCTGGACGGCGTTGAAGTCGCTGCCGGTGAGCTGGTGGTTCTGGAAAACGTTCGCTTTAACAAAGGCGAGAAGAAAGACGACGAAGCGCTGTCGAAAAAATACGCTGCGCTGTGCGATGTATTCGTCATGGACGCGTTCGGTACCGCTCACCGCGCGCAGGCTTCTACTCACGGTATCGGCAAATTCGCTGACGTCGCTTGCGCAGGCCCGCTGCTGGCCGCTGAGCTGGACGCCCTGGGTAAAGCGCTGAAAGAACCGGCTCGTCCGATGGTCGCTATCGTGGGTGGTTCTAAAGTTTCTACCAAACTGACCGTTCTGGACTCCCTGTCTAAAATCGCTGACCAGCTGATCGTCGGCGGCGGCATCGCCAACACCTTCGTTGCCGCTCAGGGCCACAACGTCGGTAAGTCCCTGTACGAAGCCGATCTGGTTGACGAAGCGAAACGCCTGCTGACTACCTGCGATATCCCGGTTCCGACTGACGTTCGCGTGGCAACCGAGTTCTCTGAAACCGCAACCGCTACCCTGAAATCTGTTAACGACATCAAAGATGAAGAGCAGATTCTGGACCTGGGCGATGCTTCCGCAGAGAAACTGGCTGAAATCCTGAAAAACGCGAAAACCATCCTGTGGAACGGCCCGGTCGGCGTGTTCGAATTCCCGAACTTCCGCAAAGGTACTGAAATCGTGGCTAACGCCATCGCAGACAGCGAAGCGTTCTCCATCGCAGGCGGCGGCGACACCCTGGCAGCAATCGACCTGTTCGGTATTGCTGACAAAATCTCCTACATCTCCACCGGCGGCGGCGCATTCCTCGAATTCGTGGAAGGTAAAGTTCTGCCGGCAGTAGCCATGCTCGAAGAGCGCGCTAAGCAGTAATTCAGTTCAGGCGGGGAGACCCGCCTGTTTTTCAGCGCGCGTAAAAGCTCGCGAACCTTCTTCAACGGTCGAAGATACAGATACAGGACTACGTAACATGTCTAAAATTTTTGATTTCGTAAAACCGGGCGTCATCACTGGCGACGACGTTCAGAAAGTGTTCCAGGTAGCTAAAGAAAACAACTTTGCTCTGCCAGCGGTAAACTGCGTGGGTACTGATTCCATCAACGCCGTTCTGGAAGCAGCTGCAAAAGTTCGTTCTCCGGTTATCGTTCAGTTCTCTAACGGCGGCGCTGCGTTCATCGCGGGCAAAGGCGTGAAAACTGACGTTCCTCAGGGCGCAGCCATCCTGGGCGCTATCTCTGGCGCGCATCACGTGCATCAGATGGCTGAGCACTACGGTGTTCCGGTTATCCTGCACACTGACCACTGCGCTAAGAAACTGCTGCCGTGGATCGACGGTCTGCTCGACGCGGGTGAAAAACACTTCGCCGCAACCGGCAAACCGCTGTTCTCTTCTCACATGATCGACCTGTCTGAAGAGTCCCTGCACGAAAACATCGAGATCTGTTCTAAGTACCTGGCGCGTATGGCCAAAATGGACATGACTCTGGAAATCGAACTGGGCTGCACCGGCGGCGAAGAAGACGGCGTGGACAACAGCCACATGGACGCTTCTGCTCTGTACACCCAGCCGGAAGACGTTGATTACGCGTACACCGAGCTGAGCAAAATCAGCCCGCGTTTCACCATCGCCGCTTCCTTCGGTAACGTACACGGCGTTTACAAGCCGGGCAACGTGGTACTGACCCCGACTATCCTGCGCGACTCTCAGGAATACGTTTCTAAGAAACACAACCTGCCGCACAACAGCCTGAACTTCGTATTCCACGGTGGTTCCGGTTCTTCCGCTCAGGAAATCAAAGACTCCGTAAGCTACGGCGTGATCAAAATGAACATCGATACCGATACCCAATGGGCAACCTGGGACGGTATCCTGCAGTACTACAAAACTAACGAAGCTTACCTGCAGGGCCAGCTGGGCAACCCGAAAGGCGAAGACCAGCCGAACAAGAAATACTACGATCCGCGCGTATGGCTGCGCGCTGCACAGACGTCCATGGTGACCCGTCTGGAGCAGGCATTTAAAGAGCTGAACGCGATCGACGTTCTGTAAGAAAGGTTTGTTGCTTACCCGGAAGCCCGCAGAAATGCGGGCTTTTTTATTATCTGAACAACATGAAATGTTGCTAAATAAATGTGATCAATTTGGCAAAACGCACTCTTATTGTTTACCCTTAACCTGTTTGTAATTATCAGGTTTGGTTATTTTTTCCCCGTCCGGGTATCCATAAGGAAAGTTGAATGGAAGATTTGAACGTTGTCGATAGCATCAATAACGCCGGTTCATGGCTGGTGCGCAATCAGGCGTTACTGCTGAGCTATGCCGTCAACATTGTCGCGGCTATCGCGATTATTATTGTCGGTTTGATCGTGGCGCGGATTGTTTCCAACACCGTCAATCGCCTGATGCGGGCGCGGCATATTGATGCCACCGTTGCCGATTTTCTCTCAGCGCTGGTACGCTACGCCGTTATTGCTTTTACCCTGATCGCCGCTCTCGGCCGCGTGGGCGTGCAAACCGCCTCGGTGATCGCGGTGCTCGGCGCCGCGGGCTTAGCCGTTGGTCTGGCGCTGCAGGGCTCGCTGTCTAACCTTGCCGCTGGCGTCCTGCTGGTGGTCTTCCGCCCGTTCCGCGCCGGTGAATACGTTGACCTTGGCGGTATAGCGGGAACCGTGCTGAACGTGCAGATTTTCTCCACGACCCTGCGCAGCGCGGATGGCAAAATCGTGGTGGTGCCGAACGGTAAAATCATTGCCGGAAATATCATCAACTTCTCCCGCGAGCCGGTGCGCCGCAACGAGTTTATCATCGGCGTGGCCTACGACGCTGATATCGATAAAGTGAAGCAGCTGCTCACCAATATCATCGAATCGGATGAACGTATCCTCAAAGATCGTGAAATGACCGTGCGTCTGAATGAACTTGGCGCT
Source organism: Klebsiella michiganensis (assembly GCF_015139575.1). GTDB lineage: Bacteria > Pseudomonadota > Gammaproteobacteria > Enterobacterales > Enterobacteriaceae > Klebsiella > Klebsiella michiganensis. The sequence continues at coordinate 829,467 of NZ_AP022547.1, forward strand.
TCTTCGGTGAACTACGTGGTGCGCGTATGGAGTAAGAGCAGCGATCTGCAAAGCGTATACTGGGACGTTCTGGAGCGTATTAAGCGCGACTTTGACGCCAACGGCATCGGCTTCCCGTATCCGCAGATGGACGTTCACGTCATTCGTCCGCAGGAAAAAGCAGAGTAATTCTCCTCTTTTATACAGGCCGGTTTGTCCGGCCTTTTTTATGCGCCCTATTAGTAGTTCTTATTAACGATTAAAATTTTCAATTTCCTCTAATGATTCCCGCGCGCTATATTCCCCGGCATTGACTCTTTCAGTGGAAATCACTTGCGATGTTATCGTATTACTTTCAGGGCCTTGCCCTGGGAGCGGCCATGATTTTGCCGCTCGGTCCGCAAAACGCCTTTGTGATGAATCAGGGCATTCGTCGTCAGTACCACCTGATGATTGCTCTGCTGTGCGCCATCAGCGATCTGCTGCTGATCTGCGCCGGGATTTTTGGCGGCAGCGCGCTGCTGATGCAGTCGCCGTGGCTGCTGGCGCTGGTGACCTGGGGCGGCGTCGCTTTTTTATTGTGGTACGGCTTTGGCGCGCTGAAAACGGCCTTGAGCAGCAATCTGGCGCTGGCCAGCGCGGAAGTGATGAAGCAGGGGCGCTGGAAAATTATCGTCACTATGCTGGCGGTCACCTGGCTGAATCCGCACGTGTATCTGGATACGTTTGTGGTTCTCGGCAGCCTTGGCGGGCAGCTGGCGATGGAGCCGAAGCGCTGGTTTGCCTTAGGTACCATCAGCGCCTCATTCTTATGGTTCTTTGGGCTGGCCCTGCTGGCCGCCTGGCTCGCCCCGCGCCTGCGTACGGCGAAGGCGCAGCGCATTATCAACGTGCTGGTCGGTTTGGTGATGTGGGTCATTGCCTTCCAGCTGGCGAAGGATGGCTTCGCTCATGTGCAGGCGCTGCTTAACTAAGCCTTGTCCGATGGACTTTCTCCGCGTACGCGCTAAGCTTGCAGGCATGCGTCTGCGTATAGACGACCAATGTAAGATGGAGAAACGACAGTGAAGTTAAAAGTCATGGCCCTGGCGGCGGCACTCGGATTTAGCGCAATGGCGGTTCAGGCAAATGAGTTGCCAAACGGCCCACATATCGTCACTTCAGGTACCGCCAGCGTCGCTGCGGTTCCTGATATCGCTACGCTGGCGATTGAAGTAAACGTCTCCGCGAAAGACGCGGCATCCGCTAAAAAACAGGCCGATGAGCGCGTGGCCCAGTATCTCTCCTTCCTGGAGAAGAGCGGCATTGCGAAGAAAGACATTAACTCAGCTAACCTGCGTACCCAGCCTGATTACGACTATCAGAACGGTAAAAGCATTCTTAAGGGCTACCGCGCGGTGCGTAGCGTTGAAGTGACGCTGCGCCAGCTGGATAAGCTCAACGGTCTGTTAGATGGGGCGCTTAAAGCCGGTCTGAATGAGATCCGTTCGGTTTCATTGGGCGTGGCGCAGCCGGACGCTTATAAAGATAAAGCGCGTAAAGCGGCGATTGATGATGCCATTCACCAGGCTCAGGAGCTGGCTACCGGGTTCCACGGCAAACTGGGGCCCGTCTACAGCGTTCGCTATCATGTCTCTAACTACCAGCCGAGCCCGATGGTGCGGATGATGAAAGCCGATGCGGCGCCGGTTTCTGCCCAAGAAACCTACGAGCAGGCGACCATTCAGTTTGATGACCAGGTGGACGTGGTGTTTGAGCTGCAGCCGACTCAGCCTGCGCCAGCACCTGCGGAACCGGCGAAACCCGCTGAAGAACCCAAAGCCGCGCAGTAATCCTGTCGCCCGGCCTTTGCGCCGGGCTTTTTCTGTGACTATCTGTAAAATTGAGAGCGCGACAAAAGTCTTTTCCCTGAATAAGGTAAGGATATATCCCTGTTCTACGATGAGGTGAGCATGGATATCTTTATTTCGAAAAAGATGCGCAATTTCATTCTGTTGGCGCAGACCAATAATATTGCCAGAGCGGCGGAAAAAATTCATATGACCGCGTCTCCCTTCGGCAAAAGCATCGCTGCGCTGGAGGATCAGATCGGCTATACGCTTTTTACCCGTAAAGATAACAGCATCAGCCTCAATAAAGCGGGGCAGGAGCTCTATCAGAAACTGTTTCCCATTTATCAGCGCTTATCGGCCATCGATAACGAAATTCACTATTCCGCGCACCGCTCGCGCAACATCGTTATCGGCATCGACAATACCTATCCAACGATTATTTTCGATCAGCTCATCAGCCTGGGCGATAAATACGATGGCGTAACCACCCAGGCCGTGGAGTTCAGCGAGAATGGCGTGATTGATAACCTGTTCGATCGCCAGCTGGATTTTATTATCTCGCCGCAGCATGTTTCGCCCCGCGTGCAGGAGCTGGAAAATTTGACCATTAGCGAACTGGCGCCGCTGCGTCTGGGGTTTCTTGTTTCCCGCCGTTATGAAGATAAGCCGCCGCAGGATCTGTTACGTGAGCTGCCCTGGCTGCAGATGCGTTTCCAGAACCGGGCCAATTTTGAGGCGATGCTGGACGCGTATATGCGCCCCAGCGGGATCAACCCGACGATTATCTATCGCCCCTACAGCTTTATGGCCAAAATTAGCGCCGTAGAGCGCGGGCAGTTTTTGACGGTTATTCCTTACTTCGCCTGGCGTCTGGTGAATCCGGCGAAGCTGAAGTACTTCGACGCGCCCGGCAGCGCGATGTATATGCAGGAGTATCTCTATTCGCTGAAAAATCATCGCTATACCGCCACGATGCTTCAGCATATTACTGAAGATCGCGACGGCGCGGAGGGCTAGCTGAGCATTGAACCGTGCTCAAGCAGATTACGATGCAGGTCGAAGGCGTGGGCGAGGTCGTGGTGAATATGTCCGCCGGGAGCGCTCTCCAGATAGCGATGTAAATAGTCCCGGTAGAGCGGATGCGCGCAGTTATCAATGATGGCGCGGGCGCGCTGCAGCGGCGATAGCCCGCGCAGATCGGCGATACCCTGCTCGGTAACGATCGCCTTCACGCTGTGCTCGCTGTGATCGACATGGCTGCACATCGGCACGATGGTGGAGATCTTCCCTTCCTTGGCGATGGACGGCGCCATAAAGATAGAGAGCCAGGCGTTGCGTTCAAAATCGCCGCTACCGCCGATGCCGTTCATCAGATTCACCCCGGCTACGTGCGTCGAGTTGGCGTGACCGTAGATATCAAACTCCAGCCCCACGTTGAGGGCGATAACCCCCAGACGGCGGATAATTTCCGGATGATTGGAGATCTCCTGCGGGCGCAGGACAATGCGGCTGGCGAAGAAATCCATATTGTCGTAAATCTTGCGCAACGAACCGGCGGATATCGTCAGGCTGGAGGCGCTGACGCCGGTGATTTTCCCCGTTTCCAGCAGATGAACCACCGACTCCTGTAAAACTTCCGAGTACATCATAAAAGCGGGGATATCCGGATTTTCGCCCAGCCGCGCCATGACCGCGTTGTTGATATTGCCCACGCCGCTTTGCAGCGGCAGAAATTCAGGCGGGATGCGTCCGCGAGCCATCTCTTCCAGCAGAAAGGTGACCACGTTATCGGCAATTTTCTGACAAACCGGATTATTGTTATCCAGAACGTTTCCGGCGTCGGGCAGCTCGGTCTCCACCACAGCGACAATCTTTTTCGGATCGATTTGCACGTACCGGCTGCCCACGCGATCCATCGCATGAAAGATGGCGATGCTGTTGCGCCGCGGCGGGGCACCGGGGATCACGATATCGGCCAGCTCGGCAACCCGCGGGCTGTGGTAGTGATTCAGCTCAATGATCACTTTCTTCGCCCGCAGCAGCCAGGTTGGCGCGTTGCCGATACCGCTGGTGAGCCAGACCCGTCCGTCCGGCGCGATAGCCGAAGCTTCGATCACCGCGATATCAATCTCGCCAAAGAACCCATAGTTGACCATTTGCGCCACTTCGCTCAGGTGCAGATCGACAAACTTCACCTGCCCCTGGTTGATTTTTTGCCGCAGTCCGGAGGCGGTCTGATACGGCGCGCGCCACGAGACGGCATCGGCTGCCGATAGCGCATCATCGGCGGCGGCGCTGATGGAGGCGCCGGTCAGCAAGCGGATCTGAAAAGGCTTCTGCGCCCGATGTAATTCATCAGCGCGGCGAGCGATGGCCGCGGGCAGCGCTTTAGGCGAACCGGCGGGCGTGAATCCGCTGAACGCCACCATCTGGTCGTGCTGGATAATCTCCGCCGCTTCATCGGCGCTCATCCGTTTCATTTTATACTCCTTAATCCGGCGTGATTAATGGCCGACGAACTCAGGTTTACGCTTTTCCATAAACGCGCTCATGCCTTCCTGATAATCCACGCTGTCGTAGACGGCGCGACGCATTCCCTGAATACGTTCGAACTCATCGGAATTCATGGTGTGGGCTTCGCCAAGCACGCGCAGCTCTTCCTTAATGACCGCGATCGCCAGCGGCGCTTTCTCGGAGATGTGGTGCGCCATCTGCAAGGTAAAATCTTCCAGTTCGTCGGCGTCCACCACGTGATTGAGAATACCGACCGCCAGCGCGCGCTGGGCGGTAATCGGCAGGGCGGTAAAAATCAGCTCTTTCACGATATGAAAGCCGGCGTCGCGGGTCAGATTGTGGATGCCGACCAGGTTGTAGGGCACGCCGAGATTCACCGGCGTCATAGAGAACGTTGACGTGCTGGCGGCGATGATCAGATCGGAGCTCATGATCATCTCAAACGCGCCGCCCCAGACGCTGCCTTCGACCATGGAGATCACCGGTTTCGGATACTTTTGGATCATACGGGTGATCTGACGCAGCGGATCGTCATACGAGAGCGGATCGCGGCGCCCGCCGGGCAATTCGTGGATGTCATGGCCGGCGGAGAAAACCTTTGCTCCCCCGGGCGCGCGTAAAATGACGCAGCGAATTTCCGGCCGGTTGAGGTCGCTCAGCGCCTGCATCAGATCGTCGATAAACACCTTGCTTAAGGCGTTGAGCTTGCGGCTATAGTTGAACTCAATCACCGCAACCTTACGGATAATTTCGACATTAACATATTGATAAGACATAAATATCCTTTTACGCAAAGTAATGATTCTGGAGGAATTCGCTAATCTGCCGCAGGCCTGTGCGCGGCGAGAGACCGTTGTTTTTTACCGCCTGTAGCGTTTGCTGGAAGTAGCGCGCAAAGTCGGTTCGGGCAAACAGCAGGTGCAGCGCCTCGGTTTCGGCCTGTTTTTGCAGCCACTCCAGCGCCTGGCGCTGGCGCAGTTTTTCCAGATCGCCGCTGTCGGTGAGGGTGGTTTTAAAGTCAAGAATTGCGAGCCAGACGGCTTCGATGCCGCGCTGCTCCAGCGCGCTACAGCTCAAAACGCGCGGCTGCCACGCGGCGTGCTTGCGGCGCAGAATATGCAGGGCGGATTCATACATATGACGGGTGATTGCCACCCTGGCGCGGTTCTCGCCATCATCTTTATTGATAACCACGATATCCGCCATCTCCATAATCCCCTTCTTAATGCCCTGCAGATCGTCACCGCCGCCGGCGATCTGCAGCGAGATAAAGCAGTCCACCAGCCGGGAGAGTTCCGTTTCCGACTGGCCGACGCCGACGGTTTCGACAATCACCGCGTCATAGCCCGCCGCTTCGCACAGCAGTATCAGCTCCCGCGCGCGCAGGCTGGCGCCGCCCAGATGGCCGCTGGAGGGCACCGGGCGAATAAAGGCAGAGTCCGATCGCGCCAGTTCGATCATGCGCGTCTTGTCGCCAAGAATGCTGCCGCCGCTGACCGGGCTGCTCGGATCGACCGCTATCACCGCGACCCGCAGGCCGTGGCGAATCAGCAGCATGCCGAAAGCTTCCAGAAAAGTGCTTTTTCCGGCCCCCGGCGTGCCGGTGACGCCCAGGCGCAGGGCGTCGCCGGTGAAGGGCATAATGGCATCCAGCAGCTGTGCGCTTAGCGCCTGGTGGCGGGGATGCTGGCTCTCCACCAGCGTCATGGCCTGGGCGAGCGTGGCCCGCTCGCCCAGGCGTAGTCGCCGCACGGCGTCCGTCAGCGTGGCGTGGTTAATCATGATATTGGCTAATCCTCATCAGGACGTCGCGTACGCTCTCCAGCATCGGCGTGCCGGGGCCATAAATAGCGGCCACGCCGCGCGCCTGCAGAAACGCGTAATCCTGCGGCGGAATGACGCCGCCGGCGATGACGCAGATATCTTCCCGTCCCCATTTTTTCAGGGCATCGATCAGCTCGGGGATCAGCGTTTTGTGGCCTGCCGCCAGCGAGGAGGCGCCCACCACGTGCACGTCGTTTTCCACCGCCAGGCGGGCGATCTCTTCTGGCGTGGAAAACATCGGGCTCAGGTCAACGTCGAAGCCGAGATCGGAATAGGCGCTGGCGATCACTTTGGCCCCGCGATCGTGACCGTCCTGACCCATTTTGGCGATCAGAATGCGCGGACGGCGGCCGCGTTCCGCGAGGAATTTTTCGGTTTGCGCAACAATAGCGTCGAACTCGCCGGCGGCTTTGTCTGACTGGTGGTAGCTTTGCGCAATTACGCCGGTGACGCACTGGCTGGGCACCAGGTAGCGGTCAAACGCCGCCTCCAGCGCGTCGGAAATTTCGCCCAGCGTGGCGCGGACGCGGGCGGCGTTGATGGCGGCGGCCAGTAGGTTTTCACCATGCTGCGCGGCGTGGGTGAGGGCGTTCAGCGCGGCTTTTACCGTCACGTCGTCCCGACTGGCGCGAATTTTTTCCAGCGAGGCGATCTGTTCGTTGCGCACCTTAACGTTGTCGATCTCCAGTACCGCCGTTTCATCTTCTTTTTCCAGCTTGTACTTATTGACGCCGACGATGACGCGCTTGCCCTGGTCGATCAGCGATTGTTCGCGGGCGGAGGCCTCTTCGATCATCCGTTTCGGCAGTCCGGCCTCGATCGCCTTTGCCATTCCGCCCGCGTCGTCGATCTGCTGCATAATGGCCCGCGCCTGCTTAACGATCCGATCGGTCAGCGACTCGACGTAATACGAACCACCCAGCGGATCCACGGTGCGGCAGATCTCTGACTCCTCCTGGATGATGATCTGCGTATTACGCGCAATACGGGCGGAAAAGTCGGTGGGCAGGCCAAGCGCCTCGTCGAAAGCGTTGGTGTGCAGCGACTGGGTGCCGCCGAGCGTGGCGCCGAGCGCTTCGATAGTGGTGCGGATTACGTTGTTATACGGATCCTGCTCGGTGAGGCTCCAGCCGGAGGTCTGGCAGTGGGTGCGCAGGGCTAAGGATTTCGGATTGGTGGCGCCGAAGCCGCTTACCGCTTCGCTCCACAGGTAGCGTGCGGCGCGCAGCATGGCGACGTTCATAAACAGATCCATACCGATGCCGAAGAAAAACGACAGGCGCGGGGCGAAGTCATCGATTTTCAGCCCGGCCGAGAGCGCGGCCTTGATGTATTCGATACCGTCGGCCAGGGTAAAGGCCACCTGCTGCACGCAGTTGGCTCCGGCTTCGCCCATGTGGTAGCCGCTGATGCTGATGGTGTTAAAGCGCGGCATGTTGCCCGAACACCAGGCGATGATGTCGGCGATAATGCGCATTGAGGGCTTTGGCGGGTAAATATAGGTATTCCGGCACAGGTACTCTTTCAGAATATCGTTCTGGATCGTGCCGGTGAGCTGTTCAGGCTCCACCCCTTGTTCTTCCGCCGCGACGATATAAAACGCCATTATCGGCAGCACCGCGCCGTTCATGGTCATCGATACGGACATCTTATCCAGCGGGATCCGATCGAATAAAATCTTCATGTCTTCGACGGTATCGATCGCCACGCCGGCTTTCCCCACGTCGCCCGCCACGCGCGGGTTATCGGAGTCATAGCCCCGATGGGTCGCGAGGTCGAAGGCGACGGAAAGCCCTTTCTGCCCGGCGGCGAGGTTGCGGCGATAGAAAGCGTTGGACTCTTTGGCGGTAGAGAAACCGGCGTACTGGCGGATGGTCCACGGCTGTGCGGTGTACATGGTGGCGCGCGGGCCGCGAACGAAAGGCGGCAGGCCGGGCAGGGTGCCGGTCACTTCCAGATTATCAAGATCGGCTTCGGTATACAGCGGCTTAACGTCAATGCCCTCTGCCGTCTGTTTTACCAGGGCATCGACGGTTGTTTCCCGCCGGCTGAGCTCTTTGTTGGCGAGCGTTTGCCACTCCCGTAACTCTGACATGTTGTGCTCCGTATGCGCAATGAAATGGGATATTGCGAATACGGTGAGCTTTTTTATCGCCCCTGTCGCCAGCAAAAAATAGCCATCGGTGCGTCGTTTTTTGCCGCATGAAATGTTTTATTTTGTGATGTATTTCAAAGATATGAGCAGGAGAAGGTGGGTCATACAGGCCGGACGGCGCCGGCCTGCTTGCGGGGGTTAATCTTGTCTCAACACCTTGTGGCCGTAATCGATCAGCGCATCGGTCACCCGGCGCATCATGCGGCTTTCCGGGGCAAAACGGTGCCAGTAGAGCATCCGGCGCTGGAACAGGCCCGGCGTGAGGTTAATCAGTTCGCCGCTGTTCAGCTCTCTCTCAATTTGCAGATGCGGGATCATACAGCAGGTTGTTCCCTGACGGGCCAGCTGCACAAAGGCTTCCGAGGAGTTCACGATATGGCAGGGCACGCTGCCCGGTGGCAAATCGAAGTTCTGCTGCAAAAAGGCCTGGTGCATATCATCGAGATGATCGAATGCCACCACCGGCGCTTTCAGCAGCGCCGAGCGGGTCACCCCGTTGGGGAAATAGCGCTGGGCAAACTCCTTCGAGGCGACGAACAGGTAGTCGAGGGCGCCGAGCTGATCGACCAGGCAGCTGGGCAGCGCCTGCGGCTGAATACTGACCGCGCCGACCACTTCGCCGCGGCGCAGACGTTCCTGGGTCCGGGTCTCGTCTTCCACCTGTAGGTTCAGCCGAATAGGGGAGTCGGAAAGCACGCTGGAGAGCGCGGGCAGCAGCCAGGTGGCCAGGCTGTCGGCGTTGACCGCCAGCGATAGCAGCAGCGGCGTGGAGCCGGTTTGTTCATCGCCCAGCCACTCCTCTTCCAGCAGTTCGACCTGACGCAGCAGGGCCAGCAGCTTTTGCCCCTGTTCGGTGGGACGCGGCGGTACGGTTCGCACCAGCAGCGGTTGTCCAAACATGTTTTCCAGCTGTTTGATGCGCTGAGAGACGGCGGACTGCGTAATACAAAGCTTCTGCGCGGCGCGCTCAAACCCTCGTTCCCTGATTACCGCGTCCAGCGCCTGTAGTGTTCTGTAGTCCGGTCGTTTCATTGCTCTGGCGTGCCCCCTAATACTTTTCGTTAACTCGCACTATGACATAAATTTGTTTTTGATGAAGATGAAAAATTGGCGACCGCGTTGTGTGATCGCCGTCGCAGGGACAATGACCCCCCTGATGTTCTATAATGCGCCTCAGGAATTCACATCTCGGACCATAATCATGACGCAAGATGAACTGAAAAAAGCGGTAGGCTGGGCGGCACTGCAGTATGTACAACCGGGCACCATCGTTGGGGTCGGTACGGGCTCGACGGCGGCGCACTTTATCGATGCGCTGGGTACCATGAAAGGGCAGATTGAAGGGGCGGTTTCCAGCTCTGATGCCTCTACTGAAAAACTGAAAAGCCTCGGTATTACGGTTTTTGATCTGAACAGCGTTGATCGTCTTGGTATTTACGTGGACGGCGCAGATGAAATCAACGGCCATATGCAGATGATCAAGGGCGGTGGCGCAGCCCTGACGCGTGAGAAAATTATCGCTTCGGTCGCCGACAAATTTATCTGTATCGCCGATGCTTCCAAGCAGGTGGATATTCTGGGTAAATTCCCGCTGCCGGTGGAGGTGATCCCGATGGCGCGCAGCGCCGTGGCGCGTCAGCTGGTTAAGCTGGGCGGCCGTCCGGAGTATCGTCAGGGCGTCGTGACCGATAACGGCAACGTGATCCTCGATGTGTTTGGTCTGGAAATTCTGGACGCTATTGCGCTGGAAAATACCATTAACGGTATTCCGGGCGTCGTGACCGTCGGCCTGTTTGCGAATCGCGGTGCGGACGTCGCGCTGATTGGCACCGCTGATGGTGTAAAAACTATCACTAAATAGTCTGATCCGAGGGAGCGAATCGCTTCCTCGCAAATATTTTTTCTCCAGGCCTATTTTGGTGACTTCTGTCACATTTACGCGCCTTGTCTTAGTAACAATCTACCTTTCTTTTACTTTCTGGTGTTTTGTCCTGCTATTTCCCGCTGATTGATATTTCTTCAGGTTGCCGACGCAAACGTTCATATTGCCGCAATAGTTTTTTTTGATATGTTGCTGAGAAGAACTTTCGTTCCGCACGACATCAGTTAAGACAAAAACAGGACGGGGAAATGGCTAAGGTATCACTGGAAAAAGACAAGATTAAATTTCTGCTGGTTGAAGGTGTGCACCAAAAAGCGGTGGACAGCCTTCGCGCAGCGGGCTACACCAATATCGAATTTCATAAAGGCGCGCTGGATAGCGAAGAGCTGAAAGCGTCCATCCGTGATGCCCATTTCATCGGCCTGCGTTCCCGTACTCATCTGACTGAAGAGATCTTCGCGGCGGCGGAGAAGCTGGTCGCGGTTGGCTGCTTCTGTATCGGTACCAATCAGGTTGATTTAAACGCGGCGGCGAAACGCGGTATCCCGGTGTTTAACGCCCCGTTCTCCAATACCCGTTCCGTTGCTGAACTGGTGATCGGCGAACTGCTGCTTATGCTCCGCGGCGTACCGGCGGCAAATGCCAAAGCGCACCGCGGCGTATGGAACAAGCTGGCGGTCGGCAGCTTTGAAGCGCGCGGCAAAAAGCTGGGTATTATCGGCTATGGTCATATCGGCACGCAGCTGGGTATTCTGGCCGAATCGCTGGGGATGCATGTCTATTTCTACGATATTGAAAGCAAGCTGCCGTTAGGTAACGCGACTCAGGTCCAGCATCTTTCTGATTTGTTGAACATGAGCGATGTGGTGAGCCTGCACGTGCCGGAAAACGCCTCCACGAAGAACATGATTGGCGCGGAAGAGCTGGCGCTGATGAAACCCGGCGCGCTGCTGATCAACGCCTCTCGCGGCACCGTGGTGGATATCCCGGCGCTGTGCGATGCGCTGGCGAGCAAGCACCTGGCGGGCGCGGCGATCGACGTCTTCCCGACCGAGCCGGCGACCAACAGCGATCCGTTCAACTCTCCGCTCTGTGAGTTCGACAACGTTATCCTGACCCCGCACATTGGCGGCTCAACTCAGGAAGCGCAGGAAAACATCGGTCTGGAAGTGGCGGGCAAGCTGGCGAAATACTCCGATAACGGTTCTACGCTCTCGGCGGTTAACTTCCCGGAAGTGTCGCTGCCGCTGCACGGCGGGCGCCGTCTGCTGCATATCCATGAAAACCGTCCGGGCGTTCTGACCGCGATTAACCAGATTTTCGCCGCGCAGGGCATTAACATTGCGGCGCAGTATCTGCAGACCACTCCGCAAATGGGCTACGTGGTCATTGATATTGAAGCCGAAGAAGATGTCGCGCAGAGCGCGCTGCAGGCGATGAAGGCTATTCCTGGCACCATCCGCGCCCGTCTGCTGTTCTAACTCCTTTTATGCCAGCGGGCAGGTCATCACCTGCCCCTTTTCTCCTGATAGACCCTTCTGCAATTTCCCGTCGCCACCCAAACGCTTTGCGAAGCTTGCCGCAAACGGCGATTAAAACCGTCGGATGTCGTTGTGCCTGAAAGAAAGGGATTTACGATAAAGACTCAGCGTGGGGCTGAAGCGGGAAAGCCCCTACCGAGGCAGGGGCTCTAAAAGGAAAGGGACGATGATGAGACTCTTCATCATGCTGCTTATCCTGTTAATCATCGCCTGGCCAGCATATTAACAGAGAGAATGCAGGAGGGAGGTTCGCCTCCCTCACCCTTCACCCAGGAATTTAGGTGAAAAAAACAGCAATGTCAATTGTTCGGGCGTTTTACCAGAGCCAGGTTTTTGACGGCGTGATGACCGCTGGCAGCGGGATATCCCACTGCTCCGTCGGCAGCGCGTCAACCTGCTGGCAATCATGCGCGTAGCCGACCGGCTGCAGGCGATGCTGCCGCCAGTTTTGCAGCGTCCGGTCGTAAAATCCGCCGCCCATACCCAGGCGCTGTCCGGCGGCATCAAACGCGACCAGCGGCGTTACCAGTACATCCAGCTGGCTAAGCGGGAGGACATCGCGCACGTCGAGCTTCGGTTCGCGGATGTTCAGACGATTCACCACCAGATCGCTGCTTGGGTGGTAGTGCAGAAACAGAAGATTGCCGGGGCTGAACGGATGAAGCACGGGGAGATAGACCCGTTTGCCCGCCCGCCAGAGCTGATCAATCAGCGGCCGCGTATCCAGCTCGCCATCAAACGAAAGAAATACCGCGACCGTCTGCGCGAGCAGAACCGGCGGATACGCCATCATTCTGTCCGCCGCCTGGAGGGCGAACTGGGTTTGCTGCTCCGGCGTTAACGCGCGTCGGCGCTGGCGGATCTGCTGACGAATTTGCTGCCTGGTAAAGGGGATATCTGACAATAGGGTCATACCTGAGTCTCATCGGTGAGCAAACGATACCAACAGGCGTAGTCTAATACACGACGGCAAAAGCCGAAAATTAACTTAGGGGGGATGAAACGAAAAAGAAGGGAATCTCCGAGATGCCGCCGCAGGCTGTAACCCTTGAACCCTTGGTTCAAGGTGAATGTGTCGTCACAGTTTTAAGGCTTCTCGGACGGGCCGAGCATGCTCACCAACCGTGGAGCGCCACATTCTTGTGGTATGAAATATCGGCTCAGGGGACTGGCCCGCTTGCAAACATCTCAGAGAAATTTTGTTCTTGCGATTACTCTAACACAGTTAAATGCAAAGTGTTATTCAAACTTCTGCCCGGGTCTTTCGCTTATGCGACCTTGCTCAAGCAATGCTTGTTCGATGGTCTGCTGAAGCATCCGAATACGCTGCTCCATGCTGGCGGCGTAGTCGCGGGTTTTCGCTTTTTCCTGAGTCAACTCATAGCTGATGTTCAACGCGGCGATGAAGACCAGCTGCTCAGTATTTGTGACTCTAGTGCGTTCTTTTAAATCTTGCAACCGCTGATTCAGGTCGTCAGCTGCCTGGTTTAAGGCATCCCTTTGTTCAGGCGGGCAATTCACTCGTAGTGAACGGCCAAAAATTTGGAGATCTACGGGTTGTGCAGACATGCCACCTTCCTGCTGATTGACTGCGCGGCCTTCACGCCCTGGGAGGGTCTGCGAAGGGGCGACACTATAGCTACCCTGGTTTTAAGATACAAGCCCTATTCTGGTTCACCAGGGTCCAAAGTGGTAGCATATCATGAATATTCCTCCCAACGATGACGAATGCGCATGTCTATACAGAACGAAATGCCTGGCTACAACGCTGTAGACCAGTTACTGAACCAACAAGGGGTAGGATTAACCCCTGCCGAAATGCACGGTTTGATTAGCGGGATCCTGTGCGGCGGCAACAAAGACAGCAGCTGGCAGCCGTTGGTGCACGATCTGACTAACGAAGGCCTGGCTTTTGGTCACGAGCTGGCGCAGGCGCTGCGTAACATGCATTCCGCCACCAGCGATTCGCTGGAGGATGACGGTTTCTTATTCCAGCTCTACCTGCCGGATGGCGACGAGGTGAGCGTGTTCGATCGCGCCGATGCGCTCGCGGGTTGGGTGAACCATTTTCTGCTTGGGCTGGGCGTGACGCAGCCTAAGCTGGATAAAGTCAAAGACGAAACGGGTGAAGCCATCGACGATCTGCGCAATATTGCTCAGCTCGGGTATGACGAAGACGAGGATCAGGAAGAGCTCGAAATGTCTCTGGAGGAGATTATCGAATACGTACGCGTTGCTGCGCTGCTGTGCCACGACACCTTCTCTCTTCAGAAACCCACTGCGCCGGAAGTTCAAAAGCCGACGCTACACTAATCATTCATTAAATCGTTCAGGGGGCGTCATGACTCAGCAGGAATTTCTCTCTCGTCGCCAGGCTCTACTGGCGCAGATGCAGCCGGGCAGCGCAGCGCTCATTTTCGCCGCGCCGGAAGCGGTACGCAGCGCAGATTCAGAATATCCCTACCGGCAGAGCAGCGATTTTTGGTACTTCACCGGCTTTAATGAGCCAGAAGCGCTGTTGGTATTGATTAAAAGCGATGAGACGCACAACCACAGCGTGTTGTTTAACCGCGTGCGCGATCTGACCGCTGAAATCTGGTTTGGCCGCCGCCTCGGGCAGGAAGCTGCCCCCGCGAAGCTGGGCGTCGATCGCGCGCTGGCATTTAGTGAAATCAATCAGCAGCTGTTCCAGCTCCTTAACGGCCTCGACGCTATCTACTTTGCGCAGGGCGAATATGCCTACGCCGACGACATCGTGTTTAACGCGCTGGAAAAACTGCGCAAAGGCGTACGGCAGAATCTGCAGGCGCCAGGCTCGGTCATTGACTGGCGGCCGATGGTGCATGAGATGCGCCTGTTTAAATCGGCAGAAGAGCTGGAGGTCATGCGCCGCGCAGGGGAGATCTCCGCGCTGGCCCACACCCGCGCTATGGAAAAATGCCGTCCCGGGATGTTCGAATATCATCTGGAAGGCGAGATCCTTCACGAATTCAACCGTCACGGCGCGCGCTTTCCTTCTTATAACACCATCGTGGGCGGCGGCGAAAATGGCTGCATCCTGCACTACACCGAAAATGAGTGCGAGCTGCGCGACGGCGATCTGGTGCTGATTGACGCAGGCTGCGAATACCGCGGCTACGCGGGCGATATCACCCGCACCTTCCCGGTTAACGGCAAATTTAGCCCGGCCCAGCGCGAGATTTACGATATCGTCCTTGAATCTCTGGAAACCTCGCTGAAGCTCTATCGCCCGGGTACCTCAATTAAAGAGGTTAACCAGCAGGTGGTGCGGATTATGATTACCGGCCTCGTGCGTCTGGGGATCCTGAAAGGTGAAATTGATGAGCTGATTGCCAATAACGCCCATCGTCCTTTCTTTATGCATGGCCTGAGCCACTGGCTGGGGCTCGACGTGCATGATGTCGGCAGCTATGACGTCGACCGCTCGCGTATTCTTGAGCCGGGAATGGTGCTGACCGTTGAACCGGGGCTGTATATTGCGACGGATGCCGACGTGCCGGCCCAGTACCGCGGCATCGGCATTCGTATTGAAGACGACATCGTCATTACCGAAGACGGTAATGAGAACCTCACCGCCGGCGTAGTGAAAAAAGCGGACGATATCGAGGCGCTGATGGCGGCGGCGCGCCAGCTATGAGCGTCCTGATCGTCGGCGGAGGAATGACTGGCGCGACGCTGGCGCTAGCGATATCTCGCCTGACCGGCGGTACGCTGCCGGTGCATCTGGTTGAAGCATCTGCGCCGGATTCCGCGCAGCATCCGGGCTTTGACGCCCGCGCCATCGCTCTGGCTGCCGGCACCTGCCAGCAGCTGGCTCGCGTTGATATCTGGCAAGAGATAGCCGACTGCGCCACGGCCATTCAGCGCGTTCACGTCAGCGATCGCGGCCACGCGGGGTTTGTGACGCTCGAGGCTGAGGAGTATGGGCTGGCGGCGCTGGGCCAGGTGGTTGAGCTGCACGATGTCGGCCAGCGCCTGTTTGCGCAGCTGCGCAAGGCGCCGGGCGTGACGCTGCACTGCCCGGCAAAGGTGGAAAATGTCAGCCGCAGCGAAGAGAGCGTAAGCCTGGTTCTGGACAACGGCGAAACCCTCAGCGGTAAACTGCTGGTCGCCGCCGACGGCTCGCGCTCGACGCTGGGGGCCCGCTGTGGTATCAGCTGGCAGCAGGAACCCTATGAACAGCTGGCGATTATCGCCAACGTCAGTACCGCGCAGCCGCATAGCGGGCGCGCGTTTGAACGCTTTACCCCACACGGCCCGCTGGCGATGCTGCCCATGTCGCAGGGCCGCTGCTCGCTGGTGTGGTGTCATCCGCAGTCGCGGCGTGAAGAGGTGCTGAGCTGGTCGGACGAACGCTTCCGCCATGAGCTTCAGCAGGCATTCGGCTGGCGTCTTGGGCGGATCGTCCATGCCGGAAAGCGCAGCGTGTATCCGCTCTCGCTCACCCGAGCCAGCCGCACGGTTGCGCATCGGCTGGCGCTGGTCGGCAACGCGGCGCAAACGCTGCATCCTATTGCCGGGCAGGGATTTAACCTCGGTCTGCGCGACGTCATGAGCCTGGCGGAAATGCTGGCGCAGGCGCAGGCAGAAGGAGAGGATCCGGGCGGCTATCCGCTTCTGAGCCGCTATCAGACCCGACGCGCCGCAGATAAAGCCGCCACCGTCGGCGTGACCGATGGGCTGGTGCATCTGTTCGCCAATCGCTGGGCGCCGCTGGTGGTGGGGCGCAACGTCGGCCTGATGGCGATGGAATTATTTACCCCGGCGCGCGATGCGCTGGCGCAGCGTACCCTCGGTTGGGTTCCCCGTTAAGGAGTTAAACGTGCAAAGTGTTGATGTCGCTATTGTTGGCGGTGGAATGGTGGGGCTGGCGGTTGCCTGCGGTTTGCAGGGCAGCGGGCTGCGCGTTGCGGTGCTGGAACAGGCCGCGCCTCAGCCGTTAAGCGCGGATGCGCCGCCGGCGCTGCGGGTGTCGGCGGTTAACGCCGCCAGCGAGAAGCTGCTGAGCAAACTGGGCGTCTGGCAGGATATTATCGCCCAGCGCGCCAGCTGCTACCACGGTATGGAAGTGTGGGATAAAGACAGTTTTGGCCGCATCAGCTTTGATGACCAGAGCATGGGCTTTAGCCACCTTGGGCATATTATTGAAAACGCCGTGATTCACCACGCCCTGTGGCAAAAAGCGCAGCGCTGCGCGGACGTCACTCTGCTGGCTCCGGCGGAGCTGCAGCAGGTTGCGTGGGGGGAGAACGAGGCCTTTCTTAGCCTGCAGGACGGCACGATGTTAACCGCCCGGCTGGTGGTTGGCGCCGATGGGGCCAATTCATGGTTGCGCAATAAAGCCGATATCCCGCTCACCTACTGGGATTATCACCATCATGCGCTGGTTGCCACTATTCGCACCGAAGAACCGCACGAAGCGGTGGCACGTCAGGCGTTCCACGGCGAAGGGATTCTGGCGTTTCTGCCGCTGAGCGATCCGCACCTCTGCTCGATTGTCTGGTCGCTCTCTCCCGAAGAGGCTGAGCGGATGCGGCAGGCGGACGATGCCGCTTTTAACCAGGCGCTGAATATTGCCTTCGATAACCGCCTCGGCTTATGCGCCGTGGAGAGCGAGCGCCAGGTCTTCCCGCTCACCGGCCGCTATGCGCGTCAGTTTGCCGCCCATCGTCTGGCGCTGGTCGGCGATGCCGCCCATACCATTCATCCGCTGGCGGGGCAGGGCGTTAATCTTGGCTTTATGGATGCCGCCGAGCTGATCGACGAACTGAAGCGCCTGCACGCGCAGGGCAAGGATATCGGCCAGCATCTGTATCTGCGTCGCTATGAACGCAGCCGTAAACATAGCGCTGCGCTGATGCTGGCGGGGATGCAGGGCTTTCGTGACATGTTCTCCGGCCACAATCCGGCGAAGAAGCTGCTGCGCGATATCGGTCTTAAGCTGGCGGATACATTGCCCGGCGTGAAGCCGCAGCTTATCCGTCAAGCGATGGGGCTCAACGACCTGCCCGCCTGGTTACGTTAAGTACGTCACACTTCTCTCACCCGGCCGCCGCGCCGGGTTATCCCCTCTCATTTGAAATAATCTAATTTCACCTCGTTTTTCGCATTAGTTTTATTAATGTTACCTTTTTTTTGTTATAGAAATTAGGCCCGTCATTTCGCAGAAAATATCATCATGCGCTGCTTTTTTAACTAATTAGTTTGGTTTTGTGCGGATTGAATCGCTTTATTGTAGATAAAAACTCTGTAGGCTCTGCGGCTGATTTTGGTCATAAGCTAATGTGATGTCCTGACCAGGCTTATGGTTTAGTGCGGATATCGGTGGTAAGTTCAGGCCAAAGAGAACGTTTGCGTCGGCGTCCTTTAGCGATGCTGGCGGCGTTTTTCGCGGCGCAAAAAACGCCAAAAATCGTGGCTGGTTCCGTTTTATTCGATGAGGAAAAGATGGCTCAACAGACTCCGTTGTTTGAACAACACACGCTATGCGGCGCGCGCATGGTGGATTTCCATGGCTGGATGATGCCGCTGCATTACGGATCCCAGATCGATGAGCATCATGCGGTGCGCGGTGATGCCGGAATGTTCGACGTGTCGCACATGACCATCGTCGATTTTCACGGCAGCCGAATCCGCGAGTTCCTGCGCTATCTGCTGGCTAACGACGTGGCGAAGCTCACCGTGCCGGGCAAAGCGCTCTATAGCGGCATGCTGACCGCCTCCGGCGGCGTCATTGATGACCTGATTGTTTATTTCCTTTCTGAAGACTATTTCCGCCTCGTTGTTAACTCCGCCACCCGTGAAAAAGACCTCGCCTGGATCACCCAGCAGTCTGAATCCTATGGTCTTGAGATAACCGTGCGTGACGATCTATCCCTGATCGCCGTACAGGGTCCAAAGGCGAAAGAGAAAGCGGCGACGCTGTTTACCGACGCGCAGCGCCAGGCCGTGGAAGGCATGAAGCCGTTCTTTGGCGTGCAGGCGGGCGATCTGTTTATTGCGACTACCGGCTATACCGGTGAAGCGGGTTATGAAATCGCGCTGCCGAACGAGCAGGCGGTGGATTTCTGGCGCGGCCTGCTGGACGCGGGCGTTAAGCCGTGCGGCCTTGGCGCGCGCGATACGCTGCGCCTGGAAGCGGGCATGAATCTTTATGGCCAGGAGATGGACGAAGGCGTCTCTCCGCTGGCGGCTAACATGGGCTGGACCATTGCCTGGGAACCGGCTGACCGTGATTTTATCGGGCGTGAAGCGCTGGAACTCCAGCGTGAAAAAGGCACCGAACAGCTGGTCGGCCTGGTGATGACCGAGAAAGGCGTCCTGCGCGGCGGCCTGCCGGTGCGCTTCAGCGATGCCGATGGCAATCAGAAAGAAGGCATTATCACCAGCGGCACCTTCTCCCCGACGCTGGGCTACAGTATTGCCTTAGCGCGCGTACCGGAAGGCATCGGTGAAACCGCCGTGGTACAGATTCGCAATCGCGAAATGCCGGTCAAAGTGACGAAACCCGTTTTTGTACGCAACGGCAAAGCCGTGGCGTGATTTCCCATTTGGAGATGAATTGATGAGCAACGTACCAGCAGAACTGAAATACAGCAAAGAACACGAATGGCTGCGTAAAGAAGCGGACGGCACCTATACCGTCGGTATCACCGAGCACGCGCAGGAGCTGCTTGGCGATATGGTTTTCGTTGACCTGCCGGAAGTGGGCGCCGCCGTAGAAGCGGGCGCCGACTGCGCGGTTGCCGAATCCGTCAAAGCCGCTTCCGATATCTACGCGCCGATTAGCGGCGAAATTGTTGCCGTCAATGAAGAGCTGAACGACTCCCCTGAGCTGGTCAACAGCGAGCCGTACGCCGGCGGCTGGATCTTTAAAATCAAAGCCAGCGATGAAGCTCAGGTTGCCGCGCTGCTGGATGCGACCGCATATGAAGCTCTGTTAGAAGACGAATAAATACGCTTCATCCTTCACGTGGCAGGGGCGTTGGCTTCCTGCAACGCGAATGATTTGCGTCTTCTGGCCCGGTTAGCGTCAGTGCTCGCCGGGCAAACCCGTCAGACAATCACGATTCACCGCACGTTCAGGAACCATCGCTCATGACCCAGACTTTAGGCCAGCTTGAAAACCGTGACGCCTTTATTGAACGTCACATCGGCCCGGATGCCCGGCAGCAGCAGGAGATGCTGAAAACCGTTGGCGCCGATTCGCTTAACGCCCTGATTGGCCAGATTGTGCCGCAGGATATCCAGCTGGCAACGCCGCCGCAGGTGGGCGAAGCAACCACGGAATTCGCCGCGCTGGCGGAACTGAAGGCGATCGCCGGTCGTAACAAGCGCTTCAAGTCGTACATTGGCATGGGCTACACCGCCGTGCAGCTGCCGCCGGTGATTCAGCGCAACATGCTGGAAAATCCGGGCTGGTATACCGCCTATACGCCTTATCAGCCGGAGGTTTCCCAGGGGCGCCTGGAATCACTGCTGAATTTCCAGCAGGTGACCCTCGACCTGACCGGGCTCGATATCGCCTCGGCCTCGCTGCTGGACGAAGCCACCGCCGCCGCGGAAGCGATGGCCATGGCCAAACGCGTAAGCAAACTGAAAAACGCCAACCGCTTCTTCGTCGCCGCCGACGTTCATCCGCAGACGCTGGACGTGGTGCGCACCCGCGCGGAAACCTTTGGTTTCGATGTGATTGTCGATGATGCGGAAAAAGCGCTCGACCATCAGGACGTCTTTGGCGTACTGCTGCAGCAGGTAGGCACCACCGGCGAGGTTCACGATTACAGCAAACTGATAGCTGACCTGAAAGCGCGCAAAGTGATTGTCAGCGTCGCGGCCGATTTTATGGCCCTGGTTTTGCTGACTGCCCCGGGCAAGCAGGGCGCGGACATTGTGTTTGGCTCCGCCCAGCGCTTCGGCGTACCGATGGGCTACGGCGGCCCGCACGCGGCGTTTTTTGCCGCAAAAGATGAATTCAAACGCTCCATGCCGGGCCGTATTATCGGCGTATCGAAAGATGCGGCGGGTAATACCGCGCTGCGCATGGCGATGCAGACGCGCGAGCAGCATATTCGCCGCGAGAAAGCGAACTCTAATATCTGTACCTCCCAGGTGCTGCTGGCCAATATTGCCAGCCTGTACGCCGTGTTCCACGGCCCGGCTGGGCTGAAGCGTATCGCCAGCCGTATTCATCGCCTGACCGATATTCTCGCCGATGGCCTGCAGAAAAAAGGCCTTAAGCTCCGCCATGCGCACTACTTCGATACCCTGTGCGTGGACGTCGCCGATAAAGCCGCTGTGCTGGCGCGGGCGGAAGCGCTGCAGATCAACCTGCGCAGCGATATTCATCACGCCGTCGGGATCACGCTCGATGAAGCCACCACGCGCGAAGACGTCCTGAACCTGTTCCGCGCCATCGTGGGCGACGATCACGGCCTGGATATCGACACGCTGGATAAAGACGTGGCCCTGGACAGCCGTTCGATCCCGGCCAGCATGCTGCGTGACGATGCGATCCTCACTCATCCGGTGTTCAACCGCTACCACAGCGAAACCGAGATGATGCGCTATATGCACGCGCTGGAGCGTAAGGATCTGGCGCTGAACCAGGCGATGATCCCGCTGGGCTCCTGCACCATGAAGCTGAATGCCGCCGCGGAGATGATCCCGATCACCTGGCCGGAATTCGCCGAACTGCATCCGTTCTGCCCGGTTGATCAGGCCGAAGGCTATCATCAGATGATTGCCCAGCTCTCCGACTGGCTGGTTAAGCTGACCGGCTATGATGCGGTCTGCATGCAGCCGAACTCCGGCGCGCAGGGCGAATACGCGGGCCTGCTGGCGATTCGCCATTACCACGAGAGCCGCAACGAAGGGCATCGCGATATCTGCCTGATCCCAAGCTCTGCGCACGGCACCAACCCGGCTTCCGCGCAGATGGCGGGAATGCAGGTAGTGGTGGTCGCCTGCGATAAAAATGGCAACATCGACCTGGCGGATCTGCGGGCGAAAGCCGAGCAGCATGCGGCGAACCTCTCCTGCATCATGGTGACCTATCCGTCCACCCACGGCGTTTATGAAGAGACTATTCGCGAAGTGTGCGAAGTGGTGCATCAGTTTGGCGGCCAGGTTTACCTTGACGGCGCGAACATGAACGCCCAGGTCGGCATTACCTCTCCGGGCTTTATCGGCGCGGACGTCTCGCACCTCAACCTGCATAAAACCTTCTGCATTCCGCACGGCGGCGGCGGCCCGGGTATGGGGCCGATTGGCGTGAAATCGCATCTGGCACCGTTTGTGCCGGGCCACAGCGTGGTGCAAATTGAAGGCATGCTGACCCGTCAGGGCGCGGTTTCCGCCGCGCCGTTCGGCAGCGCCTCCATTCTGCCGATCAGCTGGATGTATATCCGTATGATGGGCGCAGAGGGGCTGAAACAGGCGAGCCAGATGGCGATTCTGAACGCCAACTACATCGCTACCCGGCTGAAAGACGCGTTCCCGGTGCTGTATACCGGCCGCGACGGTCGCGTGGCGCACGAATGTATTCTGGATATTCGTCCGCTGAAAGAAGAGACCGGCATCAGCGAGCTGGATATTGCCAAGCGACTGATTGATTTTGGTTTCCACGCTCCGACCATGTCCTTCCCGGTTGCCGGCACGCTGATGGTGGAACCGACCGAATCGGAAAGCAAAGTGGAGCTGGACCGCTTTATCGATGCGATGCTGGCGATTCGCGGCGAGATCGACCGCGTGAAAGGCGGTGAATGGCCGCTGGAGGATAACCCGCTGGTGAACGCGCCGCATACTCAGGGTGAACTGGTGAGCGA
Organism: Klebsiella michiganensis; assembly: GCF_015139575.1. Taxonomy (GTDB): domain Bacteria; phylum Pseudomonadota; class Gammaproteobacteria; order Enterobacterales; family Enterobacteriaceae; genus Klebsiella; species Klebsiella michiganensis. The sequence continues at coordinate 852,041 of NZ_AP022547.1, forward strand.
GTGGAACCATCCGTACACCCGTGAACTGGCGGTCTTCCCGGCGGGGCTGAACAATAAGTACTGGCCGACCGTTAAGCGTCTGGACGATGTTTACGGCGACCGTAATCTGTTCTGCTCCTGCGTGCCGATGAGCGAATACCAGTAATCTGCTGATTAGACTATCTTTTAAAGGCGCTGCGGCGCCTTTATTTTTTGGGAGAATGGCATGACGATAGCACTGGTGACGGGCGGCAGCCGGGGAATAGGTAAAGCGACGGCGCTGCTGCTGGCGCAGGAAGGCTATACCGTGGCGGTGAATTACCATCAAAATAGCGCTGCCGCGACCGGCGTGGTGAACGAAATTATCGCCAGCGGTGGCAAAGCCGTTGCGCTACGGGCGGACGTCAGCGATGAAGCGCAGGTGATGGCGATGTTTACCGCTATCGATCGCCTCGGCGAACCGCTCGCCGCGCTGGTCAATAACGCCGGCATTTTATTTACCCAGGGGACGATTGAAAGCCTTTGCGCGGAGCGGATTAACCGGGTGCTGGCCACCAACGTGACCGGCTACTTCCTCTGCTGCCGGGAGGCGGTAAAGCGGATGTCGCACAAGCACGGCGGTAAGGGCGGGGCGATTGTGAATGTGTCGTCCGCGGCATCGCGCCTCGGGGCGCCGGGGGAGTATGTGGATTATGCCGCGTCAAAGGGCGCGGTTGATACTCTGACCACCGGCCTGTCGCTGGAGGTGGCGGCGCAGGGGATTCGGGTTAACGGCGTGCGCCCCGGCTTAATTTATACCGACATGCACGCCAGCGGCGGTGAACCGGGGCGCGTGGATCGCGTGAAGTCGATGTTGCCCATGCGGCGCGGCGGGCAGCCGGAGGAGGTGGCTCAGGCCATCGTCTGGCTGCTGAGTGAGAAGGCTTCCTACGTGACCGGCAGCTTTCTGGAGCTGGCGGGCGGGAGATAATCGGCAACTCGTTTCCGGGGGGGCTAACGCCTTGCCCGGGATACAAAATCTGTTTACCTCACCCCATCCCTGGCCCTGCTAAGCGCAGCGCAAGCAGGGAAATGCGCTACGACGCCAGCCACAGCCGCAGGCGCATCCCCCAGCCGCTGGTCCAGCCGGTGGTGACTGACTTCACCTCGCCGCGCGAGATAACGATAAGGGTCGGCGTGACCTGCACCTCCCACCGTTGGGATAGCTGACCGCTGGCGTCATTGATCGTCGGCAGCGCCATTTTTTTATGCGCCAGCCATCGTGCCAGAGCGGCGTTGTCGCCGGAGCGTAGCGCTACCGTCATCACATTGCCGCCATCGTTGGCTAAAGCGGCCACCGACGGGGTGGTATAGCGGCAAACGCCGCACCAGGTGGCCCAGACGTACAGCAGCAAAGGGCGCTCGTGGCTCATTGCCGCCAGATCGACCGTTCGGCCATCAAGCGTTTGCAGCGGCATGCTGGAGAAATTCTGCGGCAGCGCGGGCCTGCGCAGGTAATCCACCGCCAGGCTGACGGCGGCGACAATCAGCAGCCATATCAGGATCTGTCTGAAGACGTTTAGCATCATTTTTCTACATTGTGATGCGCCGGAAAGGCCGGCAGCGTGCGGCGTTGATTCACGAAGTCAGCGTCAGCGACTCAACGATTGATGTGGTTTATCTTATCGGCTGAGCGTGGGTTAGCAATGCTAAAGCTGTAAAGAAGTGTCTGTTTTGTGGGAAGTTTTGCCCCCTTCAGGCTGGAAAGGGGCAAGATGATTACAGTTTCTCGCCGTTGCTGGCGATAACCTCTTTGTACCAGTTAAAGCTCTTCTTGCGCGAGCGGGACATATCGCCGGTACCATCGTCATGTTTGTTGACGTAGATAAAGCCGTAGCGCTTGCTGTACTGACCGGTCGTGAAGGAGACGCAGTCGATGCAGCCCCACGGGGTATAGCCCATTAGCTCAACGCCGTCGTAAGTCACCGCTTTGATCATCTCTTCGACGTGAGCGCGCAGATAGTCGATGCGATAGTCGTCGTTGATGCTGCCGTCTTCCTCGACTTTATCGTACGCGCCGAAGCCGTTTTCGACGATAAACAGCGGCTTCTGGTAGCGCTCATACAGTTCACACAGCGCATAGCGCAGGCCGACCGGGTCAATCTGCCAGCCCCAGTCGGAGGCTTTGACGTGCGGGTTGGGCACGCTGCCTTCAAAGCCGGAGATCGCGTCGCCGGTGCCGCCTTCCGCTTTCACCGCGTTGGTCATGTAGTAGCTGAAGCCGAGATACGCGCAGGTGCCTTCGCGCAGGATTTGCGCATCGCCGTCCTCCATGTTGATATTGAAGCCGCGGCGTTCCCATTCGTTCAGGACGTAGCTCGGGTAGTAGCCGCGCAGCTGGACGTCGGTAAAGACGTAGCGTTCACGCATTGATTCCTGGGCAAACATCACGTCTTCCGGCTTGCAGGAGAACGGATAGAGGGCGACCATTGCCAGCATGCAGCCCACCTGCATCTCCGGATTGATTTGACGCGCTGCCTTCACCGCCAGCGCGCTGGCGACAAACTGATGGTGCAGCACCTGGTACATGGTCTCTTCCGGGTTTTCATGCTCGGTATAGACCACGCCGGAGCAGCAGTAGCCAAACAGCGGCGCGCGCCAGTTACGCTGGTTGTTGATCTCGTTAAAGGTCATCCAGTATTTCACTTTGTGCTTATAGCGCTCGAAGACCACTTCGGCGAAGCGCACAAAGAAATCGACCACTTTGCGGTTGGTCCAGCCGCCGTACTGCTGAACCAGATGCAGCGGCATCTCAAAGTGGGAGAGGGTAATAACCGGTTCGATGTTGTACTTCAGCAGTTCATCGAACATGTCATCGTAGAATTTCAGCCCTTCTTCATTCGGCTGGCTTTCGTCGCCCAGCGGGAAGATGCGCGTCCAGGCGATAGAGGTGCGGAAGCACTTGAAGCCCATCTCGGCGAACAGCTTGATGTCTTCTTTGTAGCGGCCGTGGAAATCGATGGCTTCGTGGTTCGGATAGTACTTGCCCGGCTCTACCTGCTGGGTTATCTCGCGCGGCACGCCGTGCGCGCCGCCGGTAAGCACGTCGCAGATGCTCGGGCCTTTGCCGTCTTTATTCCAGCCGCCTTCAACCTGGTGCGCGGCGACGGCGCCACCCCATAAAAAGTCTTTTGGTAAAGGAATTTTCTTCATCTTTGCTCATCTCGTCTTAATGACTTGTTGGCTGCGAGTCTAACAAAGGGAATATAAATGTCACGATATAACAATTTGCCCGGAATGGAATTTGTTACATCGAAAAAACACCCTGTTATTTTCAGGCGAGTTTGCGCGCTAATTTACGCCCAAGCGTTTCCAGAATATAAATGACCGGGATCTGGGTGGTAATGTCATAGACGCCGCCGATGCGCGTTTGCGGAACGTGCCAGGAGAGATTAAAGTCGGCAAGCTTTGCCAGCCGCGAGTGCTCGTGGCTGGTGATGGACATCACTTTACAGCGGTGCAGGCTGAACTGGCTGGCGAAGCGCAGGATCTCTTCGGTTTCGCCGGAGACCGACAGCACGATGGCCAGCGCATTACGCGCCATATCATTGGTCACCGGGAAATAAGGGTCGTCGATATGGTTACTGAATTTCCCGACGTTAGAAAAGAAACGCGCGCCATATTTTGCCAGCGCGCCGGAGGTGCCGGCGCCAACAAAAATAATACGTTCTGAAGACAGAATAATATCGACCGCCTGCTCAAGCAGCTGGTCAAATTCATCGTTATTAACGCTTTTAAAAAAGCTCATTATTTCGCTGGCGCCGATATTTGCCTGTTGAGGCTCATTCTGCTCCAGATATAATTTAAAGCGTACGCGAAACTCCGAGTAGCCTTCGCACTGCAGCTTGCGACAGAAGCGCAAAACGGTAGTCGTGGAGACTCCGGCCGCTTCCGCCAGCTCGCGGATGGTCATGTACATCACTTTGTCGCGATTTTTAATGACGTAGTGATAGACCATCATCTCAAGATTATTGAGACTGGCGATAGCGGCGTGGGAGAAGATACTCACAGTGGCAAACTCACAATTCATAATGACCAGGACGGAATGATATCATGCAGCCAAATGACATAACCTTTTTTCAGCGTTTTCAGGACGACATCCTCGCCGGACGCAAAACCATTACCCTCCGCGATGCGGCTGAATCACACTTTAAAACGGGTGATGTGCTGCGCGTTGGCCGCTATGAAGATGACGGCTATTTTTGCACCATTCGCGTGGTGGCCACCTCAACGGTGACGCTGGATACGCTGAGTGAACTGCACGCGCAGCAGGAGAATATGACCCTGGCGCAGCTGCGTGAGGTGATTGCGGAGATCTATCCTGAAGAAAAGCAGTTTTATGTTATTGAATTCGAAAAGCTTTAATTAAATAGTGAACGTCTGTTAGTTGAAATTTTTATGTAACCTATTGATTTTATACTGTTCATAAATATTCATCTTTTTATTTTAGCGAACAGGTGTTCACTGGAATCATTCTCAGTTAACCTAAGTGTGCATTGAAAGCGTACTTGTTTTCGGAGTCAAATATGGTTCGCAAATCGTTAATCACACAGGGATATTCTCTGGCAGAGGAAATTGCCAACAGCGTCAGTCACGGGATTGGGCTGGTGTTCGGTATCGTCGGTCTGGTGCTGCTGCTGGTGCAGGCGGTGGACAGCAACGCCGGCGCCACGGCCATTACCAGCTACAGCCTGTACGGCGGCAGCATGATTTTGCTGTTCCTCGCCTCGACCCTCTATCACGCGATTCCGCATCAGCGGGCTAAGCTGTGGCTGAAAAAATTCGACCACTGCGCCATCTATTTGCTGATTGCCGGGACCTACACGCCGTTTCTGCTGGTGGGGCTAAATTCGCCGCTATCGCGTGGGCTGATGATCGTCATCTGGAGCCTGGCGCTACTGGGGATCCTGTTTAAGCTGACCATTGCGCATCGTTTTAAGATCCTCTCTTTAGTGACCTACCTGACCATGGGCTGGCTGTCGCTGATCGTCGTTTATCAGCTGGCGATTAAGCTGGCGGTGGGCGGCGTGACGCTGCTTGCCGTGGGTGGCGTGGTCTATTCGCTGGGGGTTATTTTCTACGTCTGCAAACGTATTCCGTACAACCACGCTATCTGGCACGGTTTTGTCCTGGGCGGCAGCGTGTGCCACTTCCTGGCCATTTATTTGTACGTCGGGCAGGTTTAAATTTCGCGAAATCTCCCGGCTCGCGCTACGCTTAGCCGGGCTACAGGTTCACCGTCGTCTGAGGGCTGGTAGCCCGGACATGGCGCGCCAGCGCCGCCTCCGGGACATTCTCCGTTGGTGATGGCTTGCCTGCCTGGGCTACGGCCCGGTGCTTTTATTCAGACCACGGCTTTCACGATATCCATTAATCTGCGGATATCTTCTGGCCGGGTATTGCCGGTTTGCGGGTCGATTATCGAGCTGTAAACATGGGGCATCACGCGAGGTACGCCTGCTTCCAGACAGCTTTGCAAAATAATGCCAAAGTTATCGAGATCGATTCCGCCGGTTGGTTCGATTAACGTCATCCCGTTACGGGCTGCCGTGGTCGCCAGCATATACAGCTCCGGTAACGACTTTTCGCCGCCCATGGGGAAAAACTTCGCCGCATGGGCCCCCATGTCCTGCATCATGCGTACCGCCGCATCGCAGGAGACGCGGGCCGGCGTGCCCTGACAGCTGCTGACGCCGGTGGAGATCAGAACCTCGCCAGGGGTTCCCGTCGGGCTGACCAGCGCGTTAATGCAGGTCTGCTGCCCGCCCGTAGCCGCCAGCGCCCCTGCGGCAAACCCGCTGCCGGTAAAGGTCTGATTAACGTGCGCCGGGTGAAGCGCTGACGCGATCATCGCCGCTTTGTAATACTGCGCAGGATCGCCGGCGCCCAGGCCTACGGAGATGGAGGGTATCTCCGCCATCCAGCGTTTTACCTCCTGAACACCTTCTTCCACGGAGGCAAACTGTGCCGAGAGGACGCCAATCGCCGCATGGCCTTCGGCGGCATCATAAATGTCCCGGGCGTTGGCGATATCTTTCGCCAGCACGTTAATCGCGACGCGTTGACGGTAAAAATTAATTTGCTGCATGGTCTGCAATCTCCTTTAGGCGCGCCACGATCAGGCTCATTTCACCCTCGGCTACCGTTCGTGGGTCCAGGCTAAAAACCCCCTGATGGAGGTTATAGCGCCGGGCGTAAATGGCGATATCGCCGTTGCGCAGCTGTGCTTCGACTTCGCGGGCATCCAGGCCCAGCGCCTGGGCATTCACCTGAATGCGGATACGCCAGATAGCGCGTCCGGCTTCATCCTGCTCAATATCGGCTTGTAAGCCGTTTATCGCTGAGATCGCTTTCGCGACGGGCAGGAGTTCCTCGGCTGTGACCCCCTTCAGCCCCTGATGATAGTGTTCCAGCGCATAAACCAGACCGACCATATTCTCCTTGCCGATTTTCATCGCCCGGGCAATACCGTGATGCTGCGCCTTACACGCCGCTATCCACTGTTTTTTCCCGGTAATGAATCCGGAGGTGGGCGCGTTAAACGCTTTTGCCCCGCTATAGATAACCATGTCCGCTCCGCTCGCCGCCCAGACGCGTAAATCCTCCTCGGCGGCGGCATCGACAATCAGCGGCAGGTTGTGAGTCTGTGCGACCTGCACGAAATCCTCGATACTCAACATCCCTTTTTGCACGCAGTGGTGTGATTTCACATACAGCAGGGCGGCGGTGCTGGTAGAGATCGCGCTCTCCAGCTGCCAGCGCGCCGCCAGATTGCTTGAACCGACCTCCACAACGCGCCCACCGCCTAAGCGAATCGCGCTGGTGATGGGCGCGCCGTAATCGACGTTATGCCCGCGGAGCATGACGACTTCGTTGGCCATACCGCGACTGTCCGGCATCTGCATCACTCGCGCCTGGTCGCCATGGGTAATCGCGGCGGCCACGGCGATGGCGATTCCCGCCGAGGCGCAGGAGGTGATATAGCTGTCCTCCGCGCCGGTAAAGCGGGAGACCCGCTCGCCGGTTCGGTCTACCAGCCTGTCGATTTCCACAAAGGCCGATGCCGCCCGCGCCGTTGCCTGCATCACCTCCGGTGCCACGCTGGAAACGCCCAGAATCGTCATTTTGCCGCAGGCGTTAATCACCTGTTTTAACCCCAGCTGTTGATAGATATTCTGCGTCATGGTTTACAGCACTCCCAGCAGCGAACAGACCACGCTGAGCGCGACAATTGACAGCAGAATGGTGGTGTAGCGCGGCCCTTTCTTCACCAGATAGAAGTAGATGGCAAATACCGCCGCCAGCGGCAACAGGCCGGGCGCGATAGAGTCGAGGATTTGCTGGACCACCACCTCCGAGCCCTTCAGCGCGCTGAGCTTTAAGGGGGTCGTTATTTTGACGTAGCTTGCGGAGAGCGCGCCCATCATTATCAGGCCCAGCACGTTCGCGCCGTAGATAAGCTCCTTAATTCGCCCTCCCTGGAGCAGACCGATGATTGAGTCGCGTCCCAGCGTGTAGCCTTTGTGCACCATGCCGTAGCTGATCGCCAGCGTAATGGCCGGATAGAGAATTAAGGGCACAATGCCGCCCATCGCGCTGCCGCTGGCGGCGAACGGGATGAAAATCGCAATCAGCAACGGCATGACGGCCGCCCAGATGATGGAGTCCCCCATTCCGGCCAGCGGCCCCATCAGCCCGGTTTTAATCCCGGTGATAGAAGCGTCGCTAATCGGTTCACCGCGGGTTTTCTGCTCCTCCATCGCAATCGAGATCCCCTGAATCACCGCGCCAAAGGTCTGCTCAGAGTTGAAGAAGTTCAGATGGCGTTTTAGCGCCTCCACCTGCTCTTCTTTTTGCGGGTAGAGTTTTTTGATAATCGGCGTCATTGAGGCGCAGAAAATCAGGCTTTGTAAACGCTCATAGGAGCTGGAAACTTCTGCACCCAGCCAGTAAATAAACCAGGCTTTGGTGATGTCCGCTTTGGTCAGCGTGCCGTTCTCCCGCGCGCGCTCCACCAGTTCATGCTGCATTACATCGCTGCTCATCATGCTGCTCCTTCATTTTTCGCCAGGCCCTTAATCAGGAAGGCCACGCAGGTACCAAAGATTGCCATCGCCATAATGTCCACCTTCAGGTACAGCACCGCAAAGAATCCGCCGATAAACCACGGCAGCAGGCTCTTCTTACCGATCACCATGATGGTGATGGCAAAGCCCAGCGCCGGCAGAATGCCGCCCATAATTTCAAAGGAGTGGGTCAACCAGTGCGGCATCAGCTTGAGGAAGCTCTCTACCACGTCCTGGCCAAAATAGTTGGCAGCAAACACCACCGGGAAACGCAGCACCAGGCCGAGCAACGCCGGGTAGAGGAACGCGCAGCGCATAATACCGCCCATGTTGGCCGTTTCCGCGTGTTTATCCGCCATATGCACCCACGCGGCGTTCAGCGTGCGTCTGAGCTGGTCAAGGAATACGCCGATCACGCCAAACGGGATGGCCAGCGCGATGGCCAGGTTCGGATCCATTCCGGCTTTTACGGCAATAGGAATCGAGATGCAGGCCGCCAGCGCCGGATCTGACGGCACGTTACCGCCAGGCGTTGAGGTCACGCCGAGGTAAACCAGCTGCATGCCAGCGCCAATAATCATCGCCGTTTCCATATTGCCCAACAGCAGGCCGACAAAAACGGCGATTACAACAGGTTGTAACAGCATGGCGGAGAAGGTGTAGCCAAGGCGTAAGCGGGCAAACCAGTAATACAACCCCATCAGGCTTGCGAAGACTAAAGTATCCATAGTTTTTTCCTGTACACTTCATCTTTCAGGCTGCCTCTTTGTTGGCTGCCTTCGCTCACCCCAGTCACTTACTTAAGTAAGCTCCAGGGGATTCACTCAGTTGCCGCCTCGATGCATCCAGAATGATTTTGTGTATGTTAAATGGTTAGAATTTTTTCAGGATATCGTCCAGCGACTGCGGCTTATCTTCCGGGATAGTCTGGAAGACCGCCTTAATCCCTCGACTTTTCAGGTCGTGAAGAATGCCAACGTCTTTTTCATCCAACGTGATGTTCTGGAAAACGACCTTGCGGTTCGGCCCGCCGCCTAAGCCACCAACCTGAATGGCGGAAACATCAAACCCGAGCTGTACGGCTTCCTGAATCGCCGCGAGAGAGGGGAACAGCACCAGCACGCTGCCGTCGCCAAGCTGGTTTTCTTTCCATGATGCGGCAAAGCTCTGATTGCTGTAGCAATCCACTTTGATGTTTGGCGGTGCCGCCATCAGATAGATATTTTTCATAAACGGATCGGCGTCCAGCTCATCACTCACTACCGCAATCCGGTTGGCCTGGGATTGTCCGACCCACTTCGTCACCACTTGTCCATGAATGAGGCGGCTGTCGATGCGACATAACACGATGTTAGCCATGATATTTTTTCCTTATTGTGATTGTTGTAATTGCCGAACGTGGGCGACAACGTCCAGACAGCTGCTGCGCGCGGCTTCCACTAATTCAGCTACGCAGGCGGATAGCGGCCCCTGTTCCCGCTTGTCCAGGGCCTCCAGCAGCAGCGAGGCATTCAGTCCGGAAATCACCGCCACCGGATAATCGGCGCTTAGCCGCGCGGCCACGTTAGAGGTGGTCCCGCCAATAAAATCGGTCAGAATAAGCGAGCCTTCGGGCAGGGTTTTCACGACGGCTTCTACGCGCTGATAAAACTCGCCCAAGGTATCGACGGGCATCAGGGCGATTTCCGTTACGCCTTTAATTTCGCCCGTCACCATGCACAGGCTGTTGCAGAGCTGTTGTCCCCAGCCGCCATGGGTCAGCAGCAGGATCTGGGACAAAGGTTCAGTGGTAATCAAAATGGCCTCCTGGCGCTATTACGTTGATATACGTAATAAGAGCAAAGGCTGTGCCAGAATTTGTGTCACATGGGGGGCGAAGAGGGGCAGGCGCGGCGTAAAGCCACGCCAGTTAAGGAATCAGCGATACAACAGTTGGTAGATATAAAAATATTCCGCGTCGGATAAACGAATGGCATAAGCCTCTTCGATCGGCTGGAAGGCGGATTTAATGACACTAAACGCGCGGACGTCCAGCGCGGGCTGGCTCTCCAGCGACATCTGTAACGGTTTCCGGTTAATTACGATACGCTCGACCATGCAACAGCAGTGGATCAGGAAGCGCAGTGTCACCTGGCGGCTGGGTTTCAGCGAAAGCGAGGTGGTTAAATGGTTAAACACCCCCTCCATCTCTTTGAGAATGCGCTGGGGATTGAGTACCGAAATATGGTTGATGATGCTTTCCATGGTCAGCGCGCTGATGAAGCGCATCGCGCTGCGCTCCATCTCCAGACGGCGCTCACTGCTTGAGAGGTCCGGCGTGAGCAGGCTGAGCACCAGTTCCGGCCCCTGCTCGGAGAACAGCTCTTCAAGCGAGATAAACGGAATATCCGGCAGTCCCGGCTGGAAGGTGCCGACAATCCCCGCCAGTCGCTCACCGGCCAGCAGCGACTGCTGAACGCGCTCCAGGCTGCGAACCTCGTTGTAATCGAGGATCACCATTCGCGTATCCTGCGACATCAGCTCGCCAAAACTTTCCTCCAGCACTTTTTTGATTTTCTCTGCGGTTCCCATGCCGGTAATGCAGGAGATCACCAGCACCTTACCGCCGTTCTCCTGCTGCGGAGTACAGAGCTGACAGGGGATATTTTTACTCTGCAGTAATTCCGCCAGCTGCGGTAGCTCGCTGGTTTCATAGCTTAAATCCAGACCCAGCTCCAGCAGACTGGTCAGCGTAATATTGGGCATTAACAGGACGTCAATCTGGAATAGCTTGCTGATGGTGCTGCCAAAATGCACCAGCGAGCCGATATCCACCATCAGAATCAGCCGCCGGTAGCGTTGGCTCTGGATCCGCTGGGTTAGCGTTTCCAGCGTGTCATGCACCGACTGCTCAAAGGGCATATCGATGGCGCTGAACAGCTCGCGCTCCAGCACCCGGTTGACGTACTGCGCCTGACTGGTCGCCGTCGTTGTGCCGTGGGCGATTAAAATGACGCCGCAGTCGGGACTGGCGTCGATCCGCTGGCGATAATGGCGGCACTCTTTCAGGAACAGACATAGCCAGACGACCTCCGTCGCCGGGCACTGAATATGCAGCAGCTCGTTGATTTTCCGGCACAGCAGAGTCGCGTTTTCATACTCGTCTTTGCAGCGGTCGAGGATCAGGCTGGAGGAGTAGAGCTGCGGGATCAGCCCGCGCTGCACGTAGCCAATCAGCGCCAGAAAGTGTTTACGCAGCGGATTCATCAGGTTTTCTGGCAGCGTAAAGCCCAGCACCTGTTCCACACAGCCAATCAGCAGGGTCACCCGCTCTTCAATCCGATCGCCATAGCGCGGCGGATGGGCCACGCTGTCGCGGCTGTAGAGGCCATATTCAAAGATAGAACTGAGTTTGTTTTTGAGGATCGCCAGCGTCTCAGCCGGTGGGACGTTGCTATTGCGCAGGTTGAAGTATTCGCGGGTCAGGAAGCTGTAAAACAGATCGCTTTCTTCGATCTCTGCTCCTGTCGCCAGAGAGGTTTTCAATGCGGGCAACGTGCGCGCATCGACGCTTAGCCGATCCTGGCCGTCAAACAAGGTATCGACCAGCAGACGCTGTTCCGGGGTGGCGTTGAACGGCACTTCTACCAGCCGTTTATCCAGCTGGAGCGTGTCGTTATGCTCGGTCATTCCCGCGGCCCACGCCTGGGCGCAAAGAAACTGGATATCGCTTTTGAGCTGGCCGATATTGCCTTCCAGCGGTTTATTCAGCAGCCAGAGCAACAGCGTTTTGTCGATACTGACCGTACGCTCAATTTTGCGGCTCTCGCGCTGGAGAAAACCGACAATAAGTTCCACCTGTTCTTCCACCGAGCGCTGACGGATCCCGGGGAGATCGATACAGACCTGGGTGCGCCTCTGGAAGGTTCGCAGCAGGGCTGAGCTGACCGGTTCGGTGGTGGCGCAAATCAAGCGCACCGTGATGGACCGCGCCGTGGCGCTTGAACCGAGCGGGCGATATTGGCCTTTGTCGAGAATGGAGAAGAGTTTTTCCTGTCCTTCATACGGCAGGCGGTGCACCTCATCAAGCAGCAGATATCCGCCGTCCGCCTGCTCCACCAGACCGGCTTTATTCTCACTGGCGCCGGTAAATGCGCCCTGCCGATGGCCGAACAAATGCGAAGAGAGCAGCTCCGGGTTATGCGCATACTCGGCGCAGTTAAAGTAGACCAGCGGCGGGGGAGAACCCGCCGCATGCTCGCAGGCAAAACGGTGCATCAGCTCGGCAAAGAAAGTTTTACCTACTCCGGAGGGGCCGGTCAGCAATACGTGGAGCCCGTGAGGATAAAGCACCGCTGCGCGGCCTTTTTCCACCGCATCACGGAGGCTGCGATCGTAGCCAATCAGGCCGCTGAAGGGGTCATCCGTTGAGCAACCTTCCTGATGCGGCAGAAGGTCGGCAACCGTGCGCACTTCACATTCGGCATCATTCAGTCTGCGCCCCAGCAGCGTTTCCATTGCCTGGCGGTGCCAAAAGAACACGGGGCGTCCTCTGCTCTTAATCGCCAGGCCGTCGTTCCATAACTGATTGAGGTCTTTGCTGACCGAGTTGCGCGCAAGCCCGAGGTTAAAGCCGATGGCTTCCGCCGTAAATGCCGTTTCCTGTTCCAGATCCGCAAGATTCAGCCCGCGAGTTAATCGCTCCAGTTCCCCCAGTATGACCTCAATCCGTCTCATCTCTTTTACCGCTTAAGAAATAAATGATTGTTCAGAACATACACTATTCTTCTACGCAAGAAAGTGGCCTGGGCCAGAGATGGCGCATTTGCGCAAAGCGCGCGGCCGCGGGTGTTTCGTGGTTTGCGGGTGGGGTAGCCCAGACAGGCGTGATTGCCGCCTCCGGGGAGAAGGCGGCAGGGAATATCGCTTTAACTCTCTTCCAGCGAATACGGCAGCGGCTCGATGCTCAGGCTACCGGCATCATCGCGGACGCGAAACACGCTGTCCGGCTCCATATCGTTATTCATCACCACCTGTACCAGCAGGCGACCGTCGTCCAGCTGCACGGCCGCTAAAACGGTGCCGGTTCGGCGCCAGTTTTCACCCATCTTCAGCTCCAGGTCTTCCCCGGCCTCAGGTACGCGGCTGGCTGTTCCCGCCAGATACCACAGGGCGTGCTTGTTGGCGCCGCGGAATTTAGCGCGGGCAACCATCTCCTGGCCGGTATAGCAGCCTTTCTTAAAGCTGATGCCGCCCAGCGCCTGTAGGTTGGTGGCCTGCGGAATAAACTGCGCGCTGTTGGCGCTGTCGATAACCGGCAGCCCGGCTTCAATATTCAGCGCCAGCCACTGCTGGCTGTTGTTGAGCTGCGCTTCACCGCGTAGCGCATCGGTGATGCGGGTGGCGGTTGCCACATCGGTCACCAGCAGGAAACGCTCGGCCGGATGCGCAAACCACAGCACGCTGGTGGCACCTTCGCTGACAACCTGTTTCTCGGCGTTCGGCAGCTCACTAAACAGCGGCGACAGCGCAGCGCGCGCCTGAAACCCGGCAACGCCCAGCAGTACGGATTCATCATCGGCGGCGATGGTCACTTTAGAGAACACCGCGTATTTTTTCAGTTCGGTCAGCTGCGCATCGCGCAGACTGCGGCGCTCAATCCACGCAAAACCCTCGTTGCGGCGGAAAACGCGCAGGTTGCTCCACATCTTGCCCTTGGCGTCACAATGCGCGGCAAGCAGATGCTGCTCGTCGGTCAGGTGGCTGACGTCGGCGGTAATCTGCCCCTGCAGATATTTTTCGCCATCCGGACCGGTAATCGTCGCCAGCGCCCAGTCGTCCAGCGTCATCAGCGTTAACGGCAGACGAGCGGAAGAGGAAGGCTGACGCGGAGGAAAAGGTGTAAAAGCCATAGTCATATCCTGAATAGCTTAACGCAGAGTGTGTGACTAATGGTAAAAGAGCTATGGTGCAATGCAAGCGCTTTTGACAGGCCATTCGTGCCCTCAAAAACGGGGCGCTGAAACCAGCGAAATAATAAATGGCCTGATTATTTTAGGGTTTTCATGGAATAGCGCTCGCGAAACTTGATATTCCAGTGAAGTCAGCGCCGAAAACGGGTTAAACTAAGAGATATTTATAAGCAGGAAGTAAAACATGGACATTAACAATAAAGCCCGCATCCACTGGGCATGCCGTCGAGGTATGCGTGAACTCGATATCTCCATCATGCCGTTTTTCGAGCATGAGTACGACACGCTCAGCGATGGCGACAAAGCGTTATTCATCCGCCTGCTGGAAAACGACGATCCGGATCTGTTCAACTGGTTGATGAATCATGGCGAGCCGGCTGATGCAGAACTGCAGCGGATGGTAAAATTAATTCAGACACGGAATCGGGAACGTGGTCCTGTGGCAATCTGATTTACGCATCTCGTGGCGAGCGCAGTGGTTTTCGCTGCTGATGCACGGCGTGGTGGCGGCGCTGGTGCTGCTGATGCCCTGGCCGCTGAGCTATACCCCGCTGTGGCTGATACTGCTGTCGCTGGTGGTGTTCGACTGCGTGCGCAGCCAGCGGCGGATCCATGCCCGTCAGGGAGAAATCAAGCTGCTGATCGACTCCCGTCTGCGCTGGCAAAAGGCGGAGTGGGATATCATCGGCACCCCGTGGGTGATTAACAGCGGAATGCTGCTGCGCCTGCGGAATACGGAAAACCAACGAACCCAGCATTTGTGGGTCGCGGCGGATAGCATGGACGCGGGAGAATGGCGAGACCTGCGTCGGCTGGTGTTGCTAAAACCGACGCAAGAGTAGGCAAGGACTCAGGAGAACTGCTCAGCCATTTCACCGAGGATTTGCTCGCACCAGTTCTGAATGCGCTCATCGCTCAGGTCGTACTGGTTCGTTTCATCAAGCGCCAGGCCAACGAACAGCTGCCCATCGGCAATGACCGGTTTCGGGCTGGTGAATTCATAGCCTTCAGTAGGCCAGTAGCCGATAAACTTAACCCCTTTGGTCGCCAGCTTATCGTGCAGCATGCCGAGCGCATCAAGGAACCATTCGCCGTAGCCTAGCTGGTCGCCCATGCCGTACAGCGCGACGATTTTACCCTGCAGATCCAGCGTATCGAGCTGCTGCCAGACCGCCTCCCAGTCCTCCTGGATCTCGCCGAAATCCCAGGTTGGAATGCCGAGGATCAGCACATCGTATTGCGTCATCAGGGCAGGGGAATCATCTTTCAGGTTGTGCAGCGTGACCAGTTCAGGGCCGATAATATCGCGGATTTTTTCCGCCGCCATTTCGGTGTAGCAGGTGCTGGAACCGTAAAAAAGACCTATGTTCATCGCGGAAACGTCTCAATTCTTGCTGTGACTTTGCGCTTAGTGTACCAGAAAGGCCGCGCCCGCCTGCAACTCGAATTATTTAGGGTATAATGGCGCCGTTTTAATAAGCAAAGAGGCCAGAGTGGAACAGGATCTCGCACAAATCGAGCAGTTTCTTGATGCCTTATGGCTGGAGCGGAATCTGGCGGAGAACACGCTAAGCGCCTACCGCCGGGACCTGACGATGGTGGTCGAATGGCTGCATCATCGTGGCCTGTCGCTTGCCAGCGTCAGCGGCGAAGATCTCCAGTCGCTGCTGGCGGAGCGGCAAACCGGCGGCTATAAAGCCACCAGCACCGCGCGCCTGCTAAGCGCCGTGCGCCGTTTCTTCCAGCATCTTTACCGGGAGAAAATTCGCCCGGACGATCCCAGCGCGCTGCTGGCCTCGCCAAAGCTGCCGCAGAGGCTGCCGAAGGATCTGAGCGAGGCGCAGGTGGAACGCCTGCTCCAGGCGCCGCTGGTTGAACAACCGCTGGAGCTGCGCGATAAAGCGATGCTGGAAGTGCTGTACGCCACCGGTCTGCGCGTTTCCGAGCTGGTGGGCCTGACCATGAGCGACATTAGCCTGCGACAGGGCGTGCTGCGCGTGATTGGTAAAGGAAATAAAGAACGTCTGGTACCGCTGGGTGAAGAGGCGGTGTTGTGGGTTGAGAATTACCTTGAATACGGGCGCCCCTGGCTGCTGAACGGCGTGGCGTCCGATGTGCTTTTTCCCAGCCAGCGCGCGCAGCAGATGACGCGCCAGACGTTCTGGCATCGAATTAAGCACTATGCCGTACTGGCGGGGATTGACAGCGAAAAGCTCTCCCCGCACGTGTTACGCCATGCGTTCGCGACGCATTTACTTAACCATGGCGCCGACTTACGCGTGGTGCAGATGCTGTTAGGACACAGCGATCTCTCCACGACGCAGATCTACACCCACGTGGCGACCGAGCGTCTGCGACAACTCCATCAACAGCATCACCCGCGTGCGTGAGTGCTGAAAAAAAGGACTGAGTATGAAAAAAGGTTTACTGATGTTCACTCTGCTGGCGACCACCTTATCCGGTGCGGCGCATGCCGATAGCGCGGCGATCAAGCAACTGCTGGCGAAGCTGGGCGTGCAGAGTTCGGACGTGCAACCTTCGCCGATCAAAGGCATCAGCACCGTATTGACGGACAGCGGCGTGATATACGTTACCGATGACGGTAAGCACATTATCCAGGGGCCGATGTACGACGTCAGCGGCGCGCAGCCGGTAAACGTCACCAATACGCTGCTGGCCGGTAAGCTGAACGCGCTGGAAAAAGAGATGATCGTCTATAAAGCGCCGCAGGAAAAACACGTCATCACCGTCTTCACCGATATTACCTGTGGTTATTGCCATAAATTGCATGAGCAGATGAGCGACTATAACGCGCTGGGTATTACCGTGCGCTATCTGGCCTTCCCGCGCCAGGGGCTGCAAAGCGAAGCCGAGCAGAATATGAAGGCTATCTGGTGCGCTAAAGATCGTAACAAAGCGCTGGATGACGCGATGAGCGGCAAGGGCGTGCAGCCGGCCAACTGCGATGTTGATATCGCTAAACACTACATGCTGGGCGTGCAGCTTGGCGTTAACGGTACGCCGGCGATGGTGTTGAGCGACGGCACGCTGATGCCCGGCTATCGCGATCCTAAAGACCTGAAAGCGCTCCTTGATGAGCATCAAAAACAGACAAGCGGTAACTGATTCGCGTGAAACAA
Source organism: Klebsiella michiganensis (assembly GCF_015139575.1). Classification (GTDB taxonomy): domain Bacteria; phylum Pseudomonadota; class Gammaproteobacteria; order Enterobacterales; family Enterobacteriaceae; genus Klebsiella; species Klebsiella michiganensis. The sequence continues at coordinate 869,216 of NZ_AP022547.1, forward strand.
CAGATACAACTACGCCGCCGCGAGGCGGCTGACGGCGTCGATTTACCTGCCGATCTCCAACCGCTGCTGCAGCGGCTGTACGCCAGCCGCGGCGTGCGTAGCGCGCAGGAGCTGGAGCGCGGCGTGAAAGGCATGCTGCCGTGGTCGCAGCTGACCGGCGTCGAAAAAGCGGTAGAGATGCTCTACGGCGCATTTAAGCAGGGGCTGCATATTGTGGTGGTCGGCGATTTTGACGCCGACGGCGCCACCAGCACCGCGCTGAGCGTTCTGGCCCTGCGGGCGCTGGGCTACGGCAACGTCTCGTACCTGGTGCCAAACCGTTTTGAAGATGGCTACGGCCTGAGCCCGGAAGTGGTCGATCAGGCTCACGCCCGCGGCGCGCAGATGATTATGACCGTGGATAACGGTATTTCTTCGCACGCTGGCGTCGATCGCGCCCATGCGCTGGGTATTCCGGTGCTGGTGACCGATCACCACCTGCCGGGGGATTCGCTGCCCGCGGCGGAAGCGATTATTAACCCGAACCTGCGCGACTGTGAGTTTCCGTCGAAATCGCTGGCCGGGGTGGGCGTGGCTTTTTATCTGATGCTGGCGCTGCGCACTTTTCTGCGCGATAAAGGCTGGTTTGAGGAGCGCGGCATTGCGCCGCCTAATCTGGCTGATCTCCTCGATCTGGTGGCGCTCGGCACCGTGGCGGACGTCGTACCGCTGGATGCCAACAACCGTATTCTGACCTGGCAGGGGCTGAGCCGCATCCGGGCGGGGAAATGCCGTCCGGGCATTAAGGCGCTGCTGGAGATCGCCAACCGCGACCCGCAAAAGCTGGCGGCAAGCGATCTCGGCTTCGCGCTCGGTCCGCGCCTGAACGCCGCGGGCCGGCTGGACGATATGTCCGTCGGCGTGGCGCTTCTGCTGTGCGACAACACCGGCGAAGCGCGGGTGCTGGCCAATGAGCTGGACGCGTTGAACCAGACGCGCAAAGAGATAGAGCAGGGGATGCAGGCGGAAGCCCTGACCCTGTGTGAGAAGCTGGAGCGCAGCGGTGAGACGCTGCCCGGCGGCCTGGCGATGTACCATCCGCAGTGGCATCAGGGCGTCGTCGGCATTCTGGCCTCGCGTATCAAAGAGCGTTTCCATCGTCCGGTTATCGCCTTTGCGCCCACCGGCGACGGTACGCTCAAAGGCTCTGGTCGGTCGATTCAGGGGCTGCATATGCGCGATGCGCTGGAGCGTCTGGATACGCTCTATCCCGGGCTGATTCTGAAGTTTGGCGGCCATGCCATGGCGGCGGGGCTATCGCTGGAAGAGGCGCGCTTTGAAGAGTTCCAGCAGCGCTTCGGCGAGCTGGTGACCGAGTGGCTCGATCCTGCGCTGCTGCAGGGGGAAGTGGTCTCCGACGGTCCGCTGGCGGCGGCAGAGATGAGCATGGAGGTCGCGCAGATGCTGCGCGACGCCGGACCGTGGGGGCAGATGTTCCCGGAGCCGCTGTTTGACGGCCGTTTCCGTCTGCTACAGCAGCGCCTGGTCGGCGAGCGTCATCTGAAGGTGATGGTTGAGCCGGTCGGCGGCGGCCCGCTGCTGGACGGTATCGCGTTCAATGTTGATACTTCCCTTTGGCCGGATAACGGCGTTCGCGAAGTTCAGCTTGCCTATAAGCTTGATATCAATGAGTTCCGCGGCAACCGCAGCCTGCAGCTGATCATTGACCACCTCTGGCCAAATTGAGAACAGTATATTAATGAGGGCGCGAATCCGGTAGAATTCCGCTCTTATCACCGCATTTTGACGAATCCATTAAAAGAAACCGACCATGTTTGAAATAAATCCGGTAAAAAACCGTATTCAGGACCTCACGGAGCGCTCGGACGTTCTTAGGGGGTATCTTTGACTACGATGCTAAGAAAGAGCGTCTCGAAGAAGTAAACGCCGAGCTGGAGCAGCCTGACGTCTGGAACGAACCAGAGCGTGCGCAGGCGCTGGGTAAAGAGCGTTCCTCGCTGGAAGCCATCGTTGATACGCTGGATCAGATGTCTCAGGGGCTGGAGGACGTTTCCGGCCTGCTGGAGCTGGCCGTTGAAGCCGAAGACGAAGAGACCTTCAACGAAGCTGTCGCCGAGCTCGATGTGCTGGAAGAGAAGCTGGCGCAGCTGGAATTCCGCCGCATGTTCTCCGGTGAATACGACAGCGCCGATTGCTACCTCGATATCCAGGCCGGTTCCGGCGGAACGGAAGCGCAGGACTGGGCCAGCATGCTGATGCGCATGTATCTGCGCTGGGCCGAAGCGCGCGGCTTCAAGACCGAGATCATCGAAGAGTCTGAAGGCGAAGTGGCGGGCATTAAGTCCGTGACCATCAAGATTATCGGCGACTACGCCTACGGCTGGCTGCGTACCGAAACCGGCGTTCATCGCCTGGTGCGTAAGAGCCCGTTCGATTCCGGCGGCCGCCGCCACACCTCTTTCAGCTCCGCCTTCGTTTATCCGGAAGTGGATGACGATATTGATATCGACATCAACCCGGCGGATCTGCGCATTGACGTTTATCGCGCATCCGGCGCGGGCGGTCAGCACGTTAACCGTACGGAATCCGCGGTGCGTATTACCCACATTCCGACCGGCTTAGTGACCCAGTGCCAGAACGACCGTTCACAGCACAAGAACAAAGACCAGGCCATGAAGCAGATGAAAGCGAAGCTTTATGAGCTGGAAATGCAGAAGAAAAATGCCGAGAAGCAGGCGATGGAAGATACCAAATCCGACATCGGCTGGGGCAGCCAGATCCGTTCTTACGTGCTGGATGACTCCCGCATTAAAGATCTGCGCACCGGGGTGGAAACCCGCAACACTCAGGCGGTGCTGGACGGCAGCCTGGATCAATTTATCGAAGCAAGTTTGAAAGCAGGGTTATGAGGAACCAACATGTCTGAACAACAAGCACAGGGCGCTGACGCGGCAATTGACCTTAATAATGAACTGAAAGCCCGTCGTGAGAAGCTGGCCGCGCTGCGTGAGCAGGGTATCCCGTTCCCGAATGATTTCCGTCGTGACCACACCTCAGACCTTCTGCACGCTGACTTCGATGGCAAAGAAAACGAAGAGCTGGAAGCGCTGAACGTTGAAGTCGCCGTCGCTGGCCGCATGATGACCCGTCGTATCATGGGTAAAGCTTCCTTCGTTACGCTGCAGGACGTTGGCGGCCGCATTCAGCTGTACGTCGCCCGCGACGATCTGGCGGAAGGCGTCTATAACGAGCAGTTCAAAAAGTGGGACCTCGGCGATATCATCGCGGCGCGCGGTAAGCTGTTCAAAACCAAGACCGGCGAGCTCTCTATTCACTGCACCGAGCTGCGTCTGCTGACCAAAGCCCTGCGCCCGCTGCCGGACAAATTCCACGGCCTGCAGGATCAGGAAGCGCGCTATCGTCAGCGCTACCTGGACCTGATCTCCAACGATGAATCGCGCAACACCTTTAAAGTGCGTTCGCAGATCCTGGCGGGCATCCGCCAGTTCATGGTCGGCCGCGGCTTTATGGAAGTTGAAACCCCGATGATGCAGGTGATCCCCGGCGGCGCGTCCGCGCGTCCGTTCATCACCCATCACAACGCGCTGGATCTGGACATGTACCTGCGTATCGCGCCGGAACTGTACCTGAAGCGTCTGGTGGTTGGCGGCTTCGAGCGCGTGTTCGAAATCAACCGTAACTTCCGTAACGAAGGTATCTCCGTTCGCCATAACCCAGAGTTCACCATGATGGAACTCTACATGGCGTATGCGGATTACAAAGATCTGATTGAGCTGACCGAATCCCTGTTCCGCACCCTGGCGCAGGACGTTCTGGGCCATACTGAAGTGCCTTACGGCGATCAGACCTTTGATTTCGGCAAGCCGTTTGAAAAGCTGACCATGCGCGAAGCGATCAAGAAATATCGTCCGGAAACCGAGATGGCCGATCTGGATAACTTCGATTCCGCAAAAGCCATTGCGGAAAGCATCGGTATCCACGTTGAGAAGAGCTGGGGTCTGGGCCGCATCGTGACCGAGATCTTCGAAGAAGTGGCGGAAGCGCACCTGATTCAGCCGACCTTCATTACCGAATATCCGGCAGAAGTCTCTCCGCTGGCGCGTCGTAACGACGAGAACCCGGAAATCACCGACCGCTTTGAATTCTTCATCGGCGGGCGTGAAATCGGTAACGGCTTTAGCGAGCTGAACGATGCGGAAGACCAGGCGCAGCGTTTCCTCGATCAGGTTAACGCGAAAGCCGCCGGTGACGACGAAGCGATGTTCTATGACGAAGACTACGTTACCGCGCTGGAGCACGGCCTGCCGCCGACTGCGGGCCTCGGTATCGGTATCGACCGTATGGTGATGCTGTTTACCAACAGCCACACCATCCGCGACGTGATCCTGTTCCCGGCGATGCGTCCGGTAAAATAAGCATTACGCGAATAAAAAAACCCAGCAGAGCTGGGTTTTTTTATGCCTGGTTGCTAAAGCTGATTAATGCGTTACGCGCATTATCGTCCGCCGCCTGCAGCACCATCCACGGGCTAAAAGCCCAGGGCGTCGCGCGAATCCCGCTTAACACATCCGCAAGATTGCTCCACTGAAAATCCATCACTTCGTCAGGATTTATCCGTAACGCGCTGGCGACTCGCGCCGCATAGACCGGGCAGACCTCGTTTTCGACAATGCCATTCGGCGCAACGGCCCGATAGCGGAATCCCGGGAAGACCGGGGCGATGCGGGTAATCTCAACGCCGAGCTCAAAGCGGCAGCGGCGCTCAACGGCCTGTTCAAAGGTTTCGCCGGTTTGCGGATGCCCGCAGACTGAGTTCGTCCATACGCCTGGCCAGGCTTTTTTGCCCAGCGAGCGGCGCGTGACCAGCAGTTGGCCTTGTTCATTGAACAGCCAGCTGGAAAACGCGAGATGCAGAGGGGTATTGAAGGTGTGGGCGGCATACTTCTCCAGCATACCTGTAGGCTTATCTTGCTCGTCCAGCAAAATGACATGTTCCCCGGCCATGACAACTCCTGAAATAAAAAATGACCCGGCACAAACCCGCCGGGTCATGTACTCAGGCCACTAGGGTAGCCCATAAATGGGACAAAGGCATTACCAAAACATGTTGGCCTCCGGGGAGAGCGTGATATTGCAGAGGTGCCGGCAGGGGGCTAATTGAATCACGAGCGGTTTAACCCGGACGCACCGCGACGCTCCCGGACTCTCCCGGGAGAGCGAAGATGTTCAGCCGTTTAGCAGGCCTTTAATACTTCTGTATGACGGGTAGCGATTGGGGAATGCCTTAGGGACTGGTATGATAATCGCCCTGGTTTTGAGGTGAATGTTCGTGTTAAGCGCAGGATGCCTGATGAGAAAACGCTTTGTTATTGCAATAATGTTGCTGAGCAGCCTGATCGTCGCGGGGTGTTCCAGCTCATCCGATTCCGGTTCTACCTACACCGTGAAGCGCGGCGACACGCTGTACGCTATCTCACGTTCCACTGGCACCAGCGTCAGGGATCTCGCCCGTCTCAATAATATTTCACCTCCCTATACCATCGAAGTCGGGCAAAAGCTGAAGCTAAACAGCGGTTCCGGGACCACGGCGAAGGCGGGGGCATCCGGCAAGAAATCGTCAGCGAAACGTACCGCCGCCGTGACGCCATCTTCGGCGGTGCCGCAATCCTCCTGGCCGCCGGTCGGGCAACGCTGCTGGCGCTGGCCAACCAGCGGTAAAGTAGTGCTGCCATACTCCACCAGCGATGGCGGCAATAAAGGTATCGATATTGCCGGTAAGCGCGGCCAGCCGGTGTATGCGGCAGGGGCGGGCAAAGTGGTGTACGTGGGTAACCAGCTGCGCGGCTACGGCAACCTGATTATGATTAAACATAATGAGGACTATATCAGCGCCTACGCGCACAACGACAAGCTAATGGTGAATAACGGCCAGAGCGTGAAGATTGGCCAGCAGATTGCCACCATGGGCAGCTCGGACGCGGATTCCGTGCGCCTGCATTTCCAGATTCGCTACCGGGCGACGGCGATCGACCCGCTGCGCTATTTGCCGCCGCAGGGCAGTAAGCCTAAGTGCTAAAAGGTTATTTTATCGGCATTTAGCCTGGTTTGGGCTTGTCAGCGGGTGCGTAAGGTCTATAATGGCCCTCGCACCTCTTCGCGGGCGTAGTTCAATGGTAGAACGAGAGCTTCCCAAGCTCTATACGAGGGTTCGATTCCCTTCGCCCGCTCCATTTTCAACTCTCCAGAACTCCACAGAATTCAACTACTTCATGATTTAGCTGGTTTTTTTGCATTTTCTTGTCAACTAAACTCTACCTAGCTTACCCCAAATCAATAGCCTGTGTTGCATAGAAATGTGTATAGACTCTCCTATACACTCTGGAACTATACACATAGCGAAATTTCAGAGGAGAAAACTATACATATGCCTCTTACTGACCTTGAGATCCGCCGCGCGAAGCCTGCGGAAAAAACGTATACCAAAGCCGATGGTAACGGTCTGTCTCTACAAATTGAGCCCAACGGTTCAAAGGGATGGCGATTCCGTTACCGCTTCGAAGGAAAAGCTAAAATGCTTTCTTTAGGGACATACCCGAAGGTTTCCTTATCCGAAGCGCGTAGACGGCGAGATGAGGCTCAGGATCTGCTGGCTACGGGTATCAATCCCAGTGATTCGCGTAAAGAGAAGAAACTGGCTCAGCAGGACAGGTTGGGGAATACCTTTGAGGCGATTGCCCGTGAGTGGTATCAGCGGCGTTACGATCTTTGGGCCGAGTCGTACCGCACTGAAATGATCGCTACTTTTGAGAAGGATGTCTTTCCTCATATCGGTCATCGTCCAATAGATTCGATTACGCCTATGGAACTGATGGCAGTTTTGACCCGCCTTGAGAAACGAGGTGCAACGGAGAAAATGCGCAAAGTACGTCAGCGCTGCGGTGAGGTATGGAAATATGCAATCGCGACAGGGCGTGCTCTATCTAACCCTGCGCCAGATCTTGCCAGCGTGATGATGCCCCACAAGAAAGAACATTATGCGCACCTGGAAGTTTCTGAGTTATTAGACTTCTTTACCGTGTTGCAGGCGTACACGGGAAATATACTCGTTAAGCTGGCTATGAGGCTTCTGATACTGACGGGGACTCGTCCCGGTGAGCTACGTAAAGCGGAATGGTCAGAGTTCGACTTTGAAAATAACCTTTGGAGCATTCCTGAAGAGCGAATGAAAATGCGACGACCACACCTCGTTCCGCTATCCCGACAGGCGCTGGCTATTCTGGAAGAACTGAAAACGATGACGAGTGGTTATCAATACGTTTTTCCCGGTAGGCTTGAGAAGGTTAAGCCAATCAGCGATATGTCTCTTAACGTGCTAATTCGTCGTGTCGGTTACGGTGGTAGGGCTACCGGGCATGGTTTCCGCCACACGATGAGTACCATTTTGCATGAGCAGGGCTTTAATTCAGCATGGATTGAGCTACAGCTTGCCCATGTGGATAAGAACAGCATTCGCGGCACTTACAACCATGCGCAGTATTTGGATGGCAGGAGAGAGATGATGCAGTGGTATGCGGATTATCTAGACTCACTGAAAGCTTCGTAAGTAACGCTGTTCATCAAATAGTAAAGGCATCCGTCCATTAATGTTCGGGTGCCTTTTTGCTTTTAACAAACGTAAATCAGGAGATTTTATCAATGACTACAACATGTCCTATATGTGGTTCTGAGCGCGTCAGCGAACGTAATATCGGCAGGAAGGCAGGAAGTATCGCTGGAGGTGTGGCTGGAGCACTTAGCAGCGCAGGTACGGGGGCTGCAATTGGCTCTGTTGTGCCAGTTCTGGGGACTGCGGCCGGGGCCGTTATTGGTGCTGTGCTTGGGAGATTTGTGGCTGGTGCAACTGCTGGAGCAGTTACCGGCTCAGCCCTTGATGGACTCGTGTTTGACAGATATGAGTGCGACGATTGTGGTCATACCTTTGACTAGAAAGTTATACTAAATGTCATATCTTTATGATTTTAATAAATAAAAAATATCCACTACTTGCCTCATCAATTTTAATACACCACATCCCCCGCATAAACTGATCTACAAAAACGATCGATATCATTATAATGATAGTTGAAAGCTATTAAATATTTAAAATTGATCGTTTTTATCAATAGATATTGCAGATCAATTATTGAAATTCGATCGGTAATAACAATTTTACCTGCACTCATAACCTCCCTATCTTAGAAAGGATTTAATTAGAATCAGGCTAGGATTCTTACCGGGTGACAATAAGGAGATGCACATGCGCCTATAGCAAGGATGTTTCAATGCGGCAGGTATAAGTCTGCCCATCCATTCAACATGTTTACCGGATAAAGTGACGGCATTAAACCACCACTTCAATGATTTATTGTTATTTTTCAAGGAGCCAACGATGGCATTTATTCTTTTACTTTTGTGGATCGGAGCATCGATAGTTATTGGTAAATTGGCACAGGCCAGTGGCCGTTCGTTCTTCACATGGTTTGTTATCAGTATGCTTATAGACCCCATATTTGGTGCGATTCTTTTTGCTGTAGTCGTGAGGTCAAAATGAAACCATGCAGAATTAAGAGGCTTCTTAAAGCCTATCTTGGTATTGGCTTTTTATTCATGTTACTTGTTTTTATAGGGATTGTTGTTTTGTTATGTTTATAAGGGAAATGATTGCGTATTTTAATAATTCTTTTATATCTACCGCCATACTCACTTCCTGTTCAACACTCTTGAAGTATATCAGTTTAACGTTCTATGTAATATCTTGGCTATTATGTAAAGATAAGGAATTATCATGATAAACTATTATGAATATCTTGAGCTGGATATGAATGCCAGCGTTGATGAATTAAACCATGCGATACAAAAAGTAAGTGAGCGTGATGGTGCAGATTTAAAATTAATCCGTGAAATGAAATCTATTTTGTTAAACGATGAAGCCAGGGTTCTGTATAATAATAAATTGATTTCTTTTATTGTTGGCGCTCGTAACAAGTCTGATTTGGTAAGCTCTGAGAATATCCGTAAATTATTAAATATAGACAACTCGTCGTTACATGAAAAATATATCTGGATTGCAACGGGATTGTTTGTTGTCGGCGTTTTATCTGCATGTTTGTTTAGTTTGGCTGTCAACTATACGGTTAATCTGTTCGTTATGATTGCCCTAGTTATTTTGTTCTATATGGACTGGAAGCTACTGGATAAACATGGTAAAGCAAGCTTTTCAAAATGGTGGATTCTCTTTTCGCCAGTCTATATTGCTAAACGTTGTAAAGCCGTTGGTCAGGGAAAAATGCTGTTGCTGGTCTGGCTTGGGATATGGGTTGTATATGGCATTGGGAACTTTGCATTCAACAGTAGCAAAGCAATGCTGGAACGTACAGCATGCGAGGTGGTTACAGATATCTATCATAAACAGTTACGTCAATACTCACAGCAATGTGAGAACGTAACGTTAACTGAAAGTGAAGGGAAACAGCACTATGGATTTGCTCAACTTAGTGATGGGACAACTAAAAATATTACCGTGACAGAACAATCAGATGGTAAGATTGTTGTATATATTGAATAGGAATTTTTGAGGCAAAGCACTTACCTTTGGGGTAAGTGCTTTTTATATGTTATTTATTTTTTTTTTGGGGCGGTTTTTATGAAGTTTTTAAATGGAATTAAATATGTGGCTGCTCTGGGGGTAATTACTATATCCTGTTCAGTAATGGCATCATCTTATGGAGATTCAGATGTTCTGTTCGGGTGTGTCATAAAAGGTAAAACCACTAAAGAGGTGGCTGTGTTGAGGAATAACAATGAGGTCACCTATTTATTCGGTAAATCGGATATTAACGGAGGTGGTGGGGTTATTCCTGAAATCACTTTGGTAAAAAATGTGAGCCAGCTAAGTCAGACCTGGAATTACAGTAGGGCTGAGGGTGTGTCGGTACATACATTGAACATACCAGAAAACGAGTATACTTACTCTGTTTCCTATATCGATGATGGTAAAGAAATTGATGGGGAAATAACCGTTTTAAAACAAGGGAAAGAAATCAGTACGCTAAAATGCGATGATATCTGGGAACAGAATCTGGGTGACAGCAATATGATGCATGATATCCCTAATGAGTCAGATTGATATATCTGGTTTGTACCAGCTCACATGAATGTGAACTGGCGCAAAATATAGAAAGACTGACCTTGTCGGTAAATAATAATATATAACTTCTCAAGAATCAGACTCGCTTCTCGATTCAGCGTAATGGAATCCTGCCAGCTATATTGTAAATATCCCTGCAGAACGAATAATTCATTTTTAGAGAACTTCCGACATACTAATTATGTCCTCGGAGGAGATCGCCATACTAAAGCCCTATTCACCAAACACCAGATAATTGCAGTTCTGAAATCCGTCGAAGCCGGACGTACCGTTACGGTAAGTGGAAGTAAATCAGCTTCCGCAAGGACGCCATGCGCGCCCGCTGGATGTGGAATATCCGCCAGCTGCTACTGAGCGTCAGGTCCGAAGGCGTCGCTATCCCTCCCTCGTTGTCACATATCACCACCGAGGCTCAATGGTGCAGCCTGATACTGACCGCGGGCGGCGACTACTGGCACGTGTACATGTCAAAAAAGATGGCAGGTGGCAAAAACACTGAGAAATACCTGGGCGGAAGCGGATAACAACATCGCTGAAAATGCCCTGCGGACGGTCAGTCTGGGTCGTAAAAACTGGTTGTTCTTCGGCTCAGACCACGGTGGTGAACGGGGAGCGCTGCCGTACAGCCTGATCGGGACATGCAAACTGAATGGCGTGGAGCCAGAAAGCTACCTTCGTCATGTCCTTGACGTCATAGCTGACTGGCCGGTCAATCGGGTGAGTGTACTGCTACCCTGGCGCGTAGCACTGCCGACTGAATAACACATCCCCGTCAATACGGCTCTCGCTGTATGTATATGGTCTTCCCCCGTATTGCAAGACGGCAGTCATAATGATAGTGACAGGTTTGCTTTCGTATATCCGGCCTGTTTTTGAAGTGAATAACTTCTGGCCTCGATAAATTATCCGCACGTACCGTCCTTCACGCTTACACGGCTTTGATAGCCCCGTACAGCCGACAGGTTTTCGATATGCAGGTTTGACCTGTTTTTCATCATTTCTGCATTCTTCGCAATTTCAGGATAGCTTTCATCGCACTATATCAAACAATAACTTACTGATTTTTCATTGCTACTGGTAAATATAATTCATTGCGGCGATGATCACCCAGGAAATCCGCAGCAGTTTATTCGCCAGAGCAATAACGGCCCGATTAAATCCGCGTTTTTCCCTGATGCGATTAACCCACACGCTTAGTGGATCAGTTTTCTCAGCAGCCCTGAATAGGACAGATCTCGCTCCATGTACCAGCATGGATCTGACATACTGGTTGCCGCACTTTGATATGCTCAGCAAACCTGCTTGCCGCCGGTAATACTTCCCTACGCCCCTGGCTTCCTCCGCTGGAGCGCCACCGCTCAGCCTGAAAAGGCAGTCGGAGGTAGGATGTTTTTACTACCGCTTTCAGGTGTTATAGCGCGGTACGTTCTCGATGCCGAAAGATTCCCGGAGACACCATGAACCTCAGACAACAGCAACAGCAGGCGTTTGACCGCAGCGGAGAAGCCCTTATTGTAGGCGACGTCAGCCACTGCCCGCTGCCACCGGAGACCCTCGCCGCGCTAGGCCCCGATTCACCGTATGTGGTGCAGGTATACGGTTCTGGCCTGACCGGTGAGGTTTACCGGTTGCGCATCGACTGCGAGGAGTATAATTTAAAAAAACGACGCGCTGTCGCTGGCGTTGCCAACCTTAACGGCCAGCTGTCGTTTTTAAATGAAGTGCAGAGTCGGCAGGCATTGCAGCGGCTGAAGGATAACCCTGTCACCGCCCCGAACTTCGCCCACATCGTCCCAACGCTGTATGCTGATTATCGTCTCGGCATTCTTCTCTCTCCGTGGATCGATGGCGAGCTGATTCACCAACTGACCCCGTCGCTGATCGCCCAGCTATTTACTACCCTGGAAGCTTGCGAAGAACAGGGGTTGATGGAGTGGGATCTTTGTAATGGAAATCTGTTGGTGGACCGGGAGGAGCATCTGTGGCTATTCGATTTTGGCTATATGTATCCCTTCGATCCGCTCAGGGAATTCAACAGCAACGGTCTGGCCGATCCCCTTTTTCACTTTGTCGAGCGCTTTGAGACCCGCTTCTTTTTTAACTGGCTGATGACCCAGGTCCCCGGCGCGGAGCAGCAGCTGGCGCACTATCGCGATTTGAAGCGACTAGCGGTTGAAAGCTACCGGCGTAAGCTCGCCTGGCTACGCGCCCGGTGGGCTGCCCCGCAGGTGCAGGCTCATTTTCAGCAGATAACGGCGCGCTGGGAATCAGCGCTGGCGGACCCTGCCGCGCTGAGCCAGTTATTTGCCCTGGATGCCTTCCGCTCCCACGTACTGGATATCGAAGACGATCTGCATGGCCAGTCATGTACCTTGCTCACCCTGCAACGCATTGACTGGGTTATAAACCAGATTGAACACCATTATCGCTTTATCGCCGATAAAGGCGGCCTGTTTTACGACAACGAAGGGAAATCAAAGCAAGTGCTGCTCAGCAACTATGCGCAGAAGCGGCAACAGGCTCAGCGGTACCTGCTGAACGCTTCCACGGCAGGTTAGCTACGCTCGCGCCCCTGCTTCTGCTTAGTGCTCTAGTCATTTTGAGACTGGCTCCTGTCAAAATCGATTTAGAATACTGCTATTTTGAACTGGCGAGCAATGCATCCAAGCCAATAATTTCACGACTGCTCTGAAGGTATAATGTCAGTTCAACAAAATGTGCGCCCAAGCCACCGGTAATATCCGGGTTAGTGCCTCAATACCCTTGTCACTGTTTTCGGCTTCCAGACAATCCTGCAATCGTGACAGGATCGCTGAGATGTAATAAGCGATCTCGTTGGAAATCAGCCGCCCGCACCGATTACTGATGTCTGCTTCAATGTCATTTTCCCTGTTAACTCTTTCTTTCCACCGACTTTAGCGATGGCGGCACGTAGCTGGTGATAAGATTCAATCCAGTTCAGGGAACGCCGGATGTTGCGTTCCAGCTGCGGATCGCGCAAATATCTTAGCGTATAGATGTTGCGTACCAGCCGGTCATATTCAAATACCGCCTGTCTTGTCGGATACGCCGTTGTATATGTGCACAATTTACGGATCAGCGTTCCCTGAGTCATTTCCTTCATCTCGAGCGTGGCGACGATACGCTCGAGATTGCTTTTTTCACGAGTGATAAGGTCTTCGCCACTACATCTGCAGAATCTGGAGTTGCGCAGCCATCGCATTAAGCTGATTTTTGCTATCTTAATTCTCGACATCAAGCCTTGTAATATCAGCTAATGTTTGCTCAAGGTTACGCCCTGCATCAGTATAAATCTGGTTGAAGTCTTCAACGGTATTCATAATTCAATCTCATGAGTGCCTATCTTCGCCGGATAATTAAGCTACATAGTCCCCTGGCTTATACAGTATTGCTTAACTTGAAGGCAATTGTAAGCCTTTAGTGGGTGCCATATTGCTAGTTATTTATCGGAAAAGCCAACGTCCACTGCAGGAGTTCATCAACTTAGTTGGCAGGCCTGTCGCCATAACGTAGCCAATAAACCAGTTGTAATCAATACTCGCAGGATATAAATATACTGTATCATATTCTTACATCTTTTTTGATGATATCGATAGTTCATCATTGACCATATCATTTTCAAGCTCATGAACGGTTAATATCCGGCATTTTTTTTCCGGTGCCATTTTTTCGTATTCAGTTAGATAAATATCACTATGAATATGTTCAGCCATGATTTTAACTAGTAATTTGTTATTGGTATATAAGCCATGTGTTTCTTCCCGATGGGAAAGCATTAGAGCATTTTTCATATCAATCACTAGCATGAAGCGATGTGATGGATAAATCTTTTCATCTATTTCAAATCGAGAGTACAATTCGATAGATTCATGTGGTAGCGCGAGTCGGTTAAATGAGAACACGATAATCCGAACCCCGCGCTCAACGGCATTAATGAGTTCTTGAGCAATGAGTTCAAGATGGAAGTCAGTGTTCAGGTAAACCTCGATTTGAGCCAGTTCGAGCATTTCCCTGGCTTTTTGTAGTGAATTATCAAAACCAGAGACGTTATATATGAACTCTTTCTCTTCCTGTAGCATCATACGTGAGAGTTCTTTTTTTAATACATTGATGTTTTCAATGGTTTGCTTTTCTATTTTGCTGAAAATAAGCTCGGGAGATTTTGCTTGATACTCTTTAGTATTGCCATCGGCCATAAAAATGAAGCCATTTTTATATAGACTATCAATTGATGAGTAGACGCTAGAACGTGATAATGATATTTCTTTTGCTATCTTATAGCCGCTAGAACGACCGTTTTTTAGCAAGTTGATGTATACATTGGCATCTGTCTTTGTAAAGCCAAAACCCATAAGTGTTTTTACCAGTTCGTTCATTAACATAACCTCACATGCAACATAGCCCGTCTGTTAGTTTATCATTACTTACAACGCAAGGGTAGAGGTGTATTGCGTCTTTTCCTTATTAGCCATCGCCGCATCATAGGCAAAACGATATTCTTCATAATTTAAGCGAATTATTTCTGGTAGATAATTATTTGGACAGTGTCGGCTTAATACACTTTTTAGACTTAACGGAAAGTCTGAGTGTATTGTTGCTAATCCACTGAGCACTAACAATCTAGGTTTAAAAACCGTTATTGGTTCAAGTAAGGCTCTGGCTAGTTGATCCATCCACATTCGGTAGACTTTTTGCGCCCATGCATCACTGCCATCAACTCCCTGAATTATTTCTAAGGCACTCTTCCGCTGAAGAGAGAACTGAAAATACTGTCTTTCGATCCCGGATGTCGAAATGAATTGATGAACGCATCCTATCCCGCAGCATTCGCAAACCGGAGATATACCATCAATGAGTGGCTGATAATTTTTCAATGGGAGATGAGCCCAGGAAACACTTATTGCATGGTCAAATACGCTATCATCGTTGTATTTATCGACTACACAAAGTTCACAGCCAAAATCAACGACAATACTCATAATATTACCTTGTAGCCCTGATAATAAGGACGTATCTAGGTTTTGTAAGACAACGAGAGCTGGGCCGAAAGACTGGCAATGAATACCAGTCTTCTTATCTATAGCCATTTCGAAAAAATTGGTTATTCTATCCAACGGCCCCCAGCGGGACACGTTGCTTTGCATAATGCTGATACCGACAAAGTCAATATTTCCATAGGTCCGCTGGATACTAAAAATCATATGTAATACGGTATCTACACTTTGCTGGCAGTCTATTGGTGTTAATACCTGAGTACGATAACAAACTTCACCATCGTCTATTAACACGCCACGTATCCAGTCAATCGCAAGTGAGATACCGAGTTTCATGATATGATGTCCTTATGGTCCAGGCCGATAATATAAAACCCAAAAGGTGTCAGAGATAGTGTTCTTCCCTGATAATTAATAGCTAAAGATTCATCACTATTATTAAGGAGGAAATGTACTTCTCCTCTGCTAAAAGCGACAACTGCCGGATGGTCGACATTATTCCAGTGTATCTTAGGATCATTCCATTCGGGATGTTTTTTCCTCCATAGAATAAGATCTTTAATAAATGACTTAAACTCTAAATCCTGCTTTTGTTCATCCCATATCATACATTTACGATTATCTTCCGATCCCATTGCTCTGCTGCCATTCATACCAACTTCGCTTCCGTAATAAATACAAGGAGAACCCACCTGACTAAACATAAAGAGATAGGCTAACCGGGCTTTACGTTTATCATTACCACACAGACTTAATAAACGTGAAGTATCATGGCTTTCAAGAAGATTAAACATAACTTCGTTAACGTTACGTGGATAGCAAAGATAGGCATTGGTAACAATATCTATAAATGTTTTTTTGTCATATGCTTGTAAAGCGAAATAGTCAGTAGTTGCTTGCATTAGAGGATAGTTCATCAAGGAGTCAAACTGGTCTCCGCGCAGCCATGGCATGCCTTCATGCCAAATTTCACCGAGAATATAACAATCAGGTTTTATGCTTTTTACCGTTCTACGGAAAGCTCGCCAAAATTCGTGGTCGACTTCATTGGCAACATCAAGGCGCCAGCCATCAATATCAAATTCTTCAATCCAATATCTCGCCACCTGAAGCAGATAATCACGACAAGCGGGGTTTTCAGTATTAAGTTTAGGCATTTCAATAACATTACCAAAGGTTTCGTAATTGAAATTACGGAAATCCCACTCATTTTTATCACCAGATGGGTATACCGGGAATTTTTTAATCCAGAACCAGTCTGCGTAAGGTGATTTATCACCATTTTTTACAACATCTAACCATAATGGTGATTGATTACCAATATGATTAAACACTGCATCCAGCATGACCGTCATTCCTCGTTGGTGAGCTTTATTCACCAATTCTTTAAACCGATCGTTGCCACCGAAATGGGGATCAACGTTAAAATAATCTACGGTATCATATTTATGGCTAGCGTTAGCCGTAAATATGGGACAAAGGTATAAACCGTTAACGCCAAGATCTTGCAAATAATCAAGTTTGTTAATAATGCCCTGCAAATCACCGCCCATAAAGTTTTTTGAATCTGGAGGCGTTCCCCACGGTTGTACGTTTTCTGGCGATATCGATGGATCGCCATTGCAAAATCGTTCAGGAAAGATCTGATACCATATTGTTTTTTTAACCCATCCTGGCGTAGAAAGTACATCACCTGGATTGATATAAGGGAAGCAAAAAAAGTTGGACAAGTTACTCAGTTCTGTCTCGGCTACAGGTGGTTTACTTATATCAACACAGCGTCGTTCACCAAATAATAATTTTTCCCCGCTATTTCCGTATAATATAAAACCATAGCGGCTACGTCGTTTGCACGGAGTAAATGCGGCAAACCAATGGTCATAGCTCTCGCTTTGTCCCTCTTTTTCCATGTGAACTTCGTTGCCGCCGCTCCATCCATGCGCGTCGCTGCCGCCAAGGTTTCCACCATCTAGGCCACCTTCCTCCCATTGATAGGGATCACCGATCCACAGAGAGACTTTCGCGACCTCGCCTTTGACTGTGCGAAATCTAATATGTAGGGTTTCTTTATTATAAGCGTAGCTATCGGCACTCTTTGCGGAGTGGCTTAATGAACTAATTGTAATCATATCTTATCCTGATCTTATTCTTTTACCGCACCGCTAACCAGTCCGGTAGTAATATGTTTCTGTGTAACAATGAAAAGTAACGTTATTGGTACAGCAACTAATAATGCACCAGCAGCAAATAGCGTAAAGTTTTCAGCTGAGTTGGAGGATATCCAGCTAAAGATACCAATTGCCAGAGTCATTTTATCTTCACTGCGTAAAATTAGAGTTGGTAAAATAAAATCCATCCATGGGCCGGTGAATGAAACCAATGCCACAAATACGAGAATAGGTTTAGCAAGCGGTAATATAATTTCAAAAAATATAGTTAGATGCCCTGCACCATCAATTTTTGCTGCTTCATCCAATGACGTAGGGATTGCATCAAAATAACCTTTAACCAGCCATGTCATAAAAGGTAGGGAACCAGTAACGTAGACTAATAGCAAACCAATGTATGTATCAATTAGATTCATCTTTGACAATAAGATATAAATTGCGGTCATGGAAAGAAATGCCGGGAACATCTGTAACACTAAAATGCTCATGAGTATGTTTTTTTTGGCTTTGAAACGATATCTTGAAAAAATAAATGCCGTTATTGTTACTACTACCAAAGAAATAAGCATGTTACAGGTTGCGAGTATAAAGGTGTTTTTGTACCATTTTAAATAAGGCGTTCCAGTAAGTAGATTATGGTAATGTTCTAATGTAAATGATATTTCAGTAAAACCAGAACTAAAAAGATTGTTCCCAGGCTTTAGCGATGACATAACTGTCCATATTACTGGCCCAAGGACAACAAGTGCATTTAACAATAAGAAAAGATAGACTATAATCGTCATTATCTTGCTAATAATGTTTCTCATTTACATCCCCACATCTTCTTTGAATGATTTCATTCGCCTAAATTGCCAGATCGCAAATATCGATAAGAACAGGAAAATAATGATTGAGATGACAGAAGCAATTTGATATTGCTGAAAATCAAGGGTTAACTTATAGATCCACGTAATCAAAATATCAGTATGTCCGGCAAAGCGATATTCCGGGTTTATCGGCCCACCTTCTGTTAGCAGGTATATTGCACCAAAGTTATTGAAATTGTGTGCAAAGGTCATAACCAATGAAGGGGCGACCTGGTGCAGAACCATCGGTAACGTGATTTCACGGAACTGTTGGAATTTACCAGCACCATCCACCTCACTTGCTTCGTATAGGTCACGGGGAATATTGGTCATTGCTCCGGTGATTAGCAGCATAAAGTAGGGAGCGCCAACCCATACACTTACCGCAATTACAGTCATTTTAGCTATTAATGGATCGGAAAGAAAACCAATTGAATCAATACCCCAGCTATTTAATGTACTATTTACTGGACCAATACCATTCAGAAGCAGACGGAAAATAAGCAGGGTAACGAACGCCGGGATCGCATAGGGTAAGATGAATACGACTCGCCAGGCTTTCTTCGCTATAATTTTTTTATTTTCTAACGCGAGGGCTAACAGAAATCCAAAGCTACAAGTGCATAGAGTTGCAAAAAAAGCCCATAGCGCAGTCCACACACCAATACCAACGAACGTTTTAGACCAGATCCGAAGTTCAAAGAGGGTAATGAAATTCTTCAATCCGACCCAATCAACAAGATTTTTAGGTGGGATATGATGAGGAGCCGAGTAGTTTGTTAGTGATACCAAAACGGTGATGATCATCGGCATAATAATAAAGGCAATGCAGGCAATAAATGCCGGAGCCAACATGATAGTAGCAAAGCGATTATCGTAAATCGTTCGTAACTGTTCCGTAAAGCTCTGGTGGCACTTTTCACATACCTGCGCATCCTTAATATTTAACCAATAAATAAAAGTTGAAAAAAATAAAAAAATGAATGCAACAACACCTTCAACCAACATAAAAATTGAATTGTCACCAGCTACAATATCAAACCCACTACGTGTTTGGGCCACAGTGCCTAAAGTGATGAGTCCCTGTGTTGCGTTGAGTAATAAATTGATGTTGCTAATAACTACAATCTGGAATAATAAAAAAACGGAGCCTTTTATCCAATGACCAGAAATGAGCTGCGTAGCGCCCATAATAAGAAAAGATGCCGGAAATATACGCATGCTTTTTCCCTCAGACAATAACATAGTTACTCCTGAAATTTAATTTGCTCATCAATGATATTACGAGCACGGTCAAGTGCTGCTTTTGGCGTTTGGTCATTGATCCACATATCGGTAATCGCATTTGCCAGTGGGGACCATAAATAACCCATTTCCGGAATAGATGGCATGGCATCAGAGTGAAGCCCTTGTTTAATAATTGCGCTCGTCGCTTCATTTGCAGTTGGTAGGATTTTGTTCATCAGATTCGGTACCGGAGGTATAGATTCTGTCATCTCATAGCGTTTCATTAACATTTCATCAGATGAGAGATAGTCAGCGAAAAGTTGTGCCGCCTTAGGCGATTTACTATAAGAAGAGACGACCGCCAGGCGAACCGTAGAAAATGAACGTGGCTGTTTTCCTTCAAGAGTAGGTATAGGAACAACGCCAAAATTAATTTTACTGTTGTTATATCCCTGGATTGCCCATGGACCGTCGATGATGGCAGCTACTTTGCCTTCAGAAAATAAGCCTCGACGTACCTGTGGATTACGCATATCTACCGGATTAGATGGGTTTGCAGTTTTAAGTCGTTTCATCGCTGCAAGCCCTTTTTGGGCTAATTCGGAGTTGATTCCTAGGTCCTTGACGTTTGTCCCTTCCTGACCAAATTCGTAAGCACCATACAGGGTTAGAAACATTCTTGACTCATAATAGTTTTGTACATCCCATAACAAGGTATATTTATTTTCCTTAACATTATTAAATTCAGCACTTAGCTGGATCAACTCTTCAAATTTATCTGGCGGCAACCGAAGGATATCCTTGTTATAAAATAATGCGACGGTTGCATAACTTACTGGAAAACCATAATTATTTCCTTCATAGCGTGAAGCATTTATTGCATTAGACATAAATTTTTTATTTATACGTTCTGCCGAGATCAGATTTTCCATTACGCCACCGGCAACAACCAGTCGGCCTAAAAGATCGTGCTCGATTTCGGCAACGTCAGCAACGCGCGTGGATCCACCATCCTGTATCATTCGCGAGGCGGTATCTATTGGCGCCAATCCCCTAAACGTAAATCTTACCTGGCTGTTATATGTTTTATTAAAGTTTTCAGCAGCATATTTCATATAATCTAGCGTAGAAATATCCGTCCATATTAGAAGATTTGCTTGTTTTTCAGGTGCAATACTCTCTCCCCAAGCTGCGGGAACAAGGGCCGTCAGACCGAAGAGCAGAACAGCGTCCAGCAATTTTATTTTCATAGTTACCCATTTTAGTAGTACGGAGTGTACCACTATGATGCATGCGTCCTTTTTTATGTCAACATGCGGTCTACCCAGACAGGTTTATTTGTGATGTTTGTCAAAAAACATCAGATGTTTGAACAATTTTTGTGATTCTATTCTCCATTTTTTAGGTATGAATCCAGTCCCTTATTGGCAGCAAAAAATAGGCTAAAAATGATATCCTGAATTTAAAAAAAACATAAAACGTGCTTTGAGTCACAATTTTATCGAAAGATTAGTGACTTGAATCTCGTTTACGTTATTGCCATGAGGAAAAAAAAATTAAATGAGAGAAATTTAATAGGCGTCCATGAGGAACTACTAATCATGATAAAATTTAACGCTATCCCTCAGCATTCTCTTCCGATGTTGTGATAGCTGAATAAGGAAGTACTATGAAAAAAAAATTACTCTCTGCCTCTATTGCTCTTGCTCTCACAGCGCCCGTACATTCATTTGCAGCCAGCGATCAGCGTGGGTACAAACCTGAAGACGTCGCTTTTGATGAAAGTTTTTTTTCGTTTGGTGGCCATGTAGGGACTTCTGTTGAATATGAAGATAAGGTTACTCGTGGTTTCAATAACACGGATAAAAAGGAGAAGACGATTACCAATGAGGTTTTCAACTTTTTTTATAACAATCCACAATGGAATTTTATGGGTTTTTACTCTTTTAAAATAGAAAATAGAGAGCAAAAGGAGCCTGGTTATTATGAGAATGAAGATGGTATTAAGCAGCTTTTTTCATTGAATAAAGGTCATGATCTTGGTAACGGTTGGGCTACTGGTTTAATTTATGAGCTAGAATATACAAGAAGTAAAGTTTATTCTCCGTATGTTAGTGGTCTACGTAAAAACCTTGCCGAGCACAGCATTAGACCATATTTAACCTACTGGAATAATGATTATAATATGGGGTTCTATTCTAATCTTGAATACCTTTTGAGTAAAGAAGATCGCAATGCATGGGGGAAAAGGCAAGAGCAGGGATATAGTGCATTGTTTAAACCCTACAAGCGTTTTGGTAACTGGGAGGTCGGTGTTGAATTCTATTACCAAATTAAAACTAATGATGAGAAGCAACCAAATGGAACCATTAATGAGAAAAGTGATTTTAATGAAAGATATATAGAGCCTATTGTTCAATATAGCTTTGATGATGCCGGCACGCTGTACACGCGGGTACGTGTCGGGAAAAATGAAACTAAAAATACTGATCGTAGTGGTGGCGGTAATGCTGGCATTAACTACTTCAAAGACATTAGAAAAGCTACCGTTGGTTATGAACAATCAATAGGTGAAAGTTGGGTAGCCAAAGCTGAGTACGAGTATGCTAATGAAGTTGAGAAAAAAAGTCGATTATCAGGATGGGAAGCTAGAAATAAGAGCGAGTTAACACAACATACCTTCTATGCTCAGGCACTATATCGCTTTTAGTCTTAACGTAAGGGGCGTTTATGTTCAGTGTTATGGAAATCGCCACTCTGTTATCCGGGAGCTATACCGGTGATGGAGCAATTCGGGTTAACTTTATACGACCAATTCGCAGTCCTGATGTCGGCGGCCTGGCTATTGTTTTCGCCAAACAAGACTTGCAATTCTTATCTAGCTCACATGCTGACGTTCTGATAGGACCTGATGAAATACTGGATAGCCCAGCGAAGGCACATATTGTTATCTCACATTTGGATGTTGAGCGCCTTAATCTTTTTCTTCGTTCTTATAAAGTAAAAAGGTTTCATCTCAATGATCAAGGGAATACGTCGGCACTCTCAGATGTTTATATTGGAAAACATTGTCAAATTGGTGATGGCTGCATTTTTATGCCTGGTGTGAAGATCATGAATGGGGTTATTATTGGGGATAATGTTGCTATCCACTGCAACACTGTTATTAAAGAAGGAACTATCATCGGAAATAATGTAACTATCGACTCAAACAATTCGATTGGTAGCTACAGTTTTGAGTATATGGCTTCAAGAAATGGTAAGTATCAACGAGTAGAAAGTGTGGGGCGAGTCATTATTTACGATGATGTAGAGATCGGGAGCAACAATACAATAGATCGTGGAACATTAGGTAACACGACGATTGGTCGGGGAACTAAAATAGATAATCAGATTCAGATTGGACATGACTGTCATATTGGTGAAAACTGCTTAATAGTATCACAGGCTGGGTTTGCCGGTCATACAACTCTTGGTGACCATGTTATCGTACAGGGACAGGTTGGGACCTCCGGCCATATAACGATTGGTAGCCATTCTATTATCAAGGCAAAATCAGGTGTAAGTCACTCCTTCCCTGAGAATAGCGACTTATTTGGTTACCCGGCAAAAGATACCCGGGCTTATTACAAAAACATTGCCGTTCTTAACATTTTAACAAAAAATCATCAATTTAAAAAAAATCGATCTATATCGGACACATGGAGGGACCGTTTTTTTAATTTTTTAAACTCCTAAATTTTGAAGAGAATAGAATTTTATCGTGCCAGTACTTAGTCACTGACGTTTTTCGTCATTGTCCACTAAATTTTTGAAGGATGGTATTTGTTATGAAACGTTTAAATTTAATTATTGCTGCCGTATTCACTATGCTTTATGCCTCTGCTGTTTTTAGTACCTCAGTTAACGCACAGGGTTCCGCTGATAATCCTTTCTATAATTGTGCTCTGCCTTCCGTTGACGAGCGTGGACCGATTCGGCCTTCTTTATATGTTGTTGGTACCTTTCCGGAAGGGCAATGGATTCAGCAAGAAAACCGTAAAATGCTCTATAAAGGCAATGGTATATATCAGTTAGTTATAGATGAAAAAGCCGGTAATCTTAGCGTTCAGTTCGCTACGATGAGCTGGAATCCGCAATTCACTGCAGCGGGTCTGGAGTTAACAGTTGGACAAGTTAAGGATCTGAAACGCGCAGGTTTTGCAAAAAATACAGCAGTAACGTTACCAGTTGCTGGCCGCTACGTCTGGACGGTCAAAATTGCTGAAGATAAAAAGCCACTTCAGGTTGCCGTTGCACAATGTAAATAATTGAGCTGCTTCCAGCAGAATAGTAAACATACGTCGTGGCTAATATTTGGACGATGGTAAGTATAGTCTTGTTAGCCACAGATGTCTTTCTTCTTATGGGGTAAATCATGGCAACGGTTAGTTTGCGGAAAATTGAAAAAAGATATGAAAATGGCTTTAAGGCTGTCCATGGTATCGATCTCGAAATCCATGACGGTGAATTTATGGTTTTTGTCGGGCCTTCCGGTTGTGCGAAATCAACAACTTTGAGAATGATTGCCGGTCTTGAAGATATTAGCGGAGGCGAAATTTATATCGGAAATAAAAAGGTTAATGACCTTCCGCCCAAAGACCGTGGTATTGCCATGGTTTTCCAAAACTATGCACTTTATCCGCATAAAACCGTTTTCGACAACATGGCTTTTGGTCTCAAAATGCAGAAACGACCTAAGGATGAGATTAAACGCCGGGTTGAAGACGCGGCCGAAAAACTTGAAATTACCGAACTGCTTTATCGTAAGCCGAAAGAAATGTCAGGCGGACAGCGCCAGCGTGTCGCTGTTGGCCGGGCGATTGTACGTAAACCTGATGTTTTTTTATTCGATGAGCCTTTATCAAACCTTGATGCCAAGCTCAGGGTATCGATGCGGATGAAAATTGCCCAACTACATCGTTCTCTGAAAGAGGAGGGGTATCCTGCTACAATGATTTATGTTACTCACGATCAGACTGAAGCGTTAACTCTAGGAGATCGCATTTGTGTTCTTAACCATGGGAATATCATGCAGGTTGATACACCCACTGATCTTTATAATTATCCTAATAATAAGTTCGTTGCCAGTTTTATCGGTTCACCATCAATTAATTTGATAGATACTGCTATCCGTAAGAATAATGAAAGGTTGTATGTTGAAATTGCTCCTGGCGTTGAAATATTAATTCCACATAGTAAGCAAATGTTGCTTGAAGGTTATATTAATAAGCCAGTGTGTTTTGGTATTAGACCAGAGCATATCTCTCTTGCTAGCGATGATGATGACCTTAATACCTTTGAGGGAGTTTTAACGGTGGTTGAAAATATGGGGAGTGAAAAATTTTTATATTTTATCGTTGGTGGGAAGGAACTTATTGCCAGAGTTAATACACAAGATATTAATCCATTTCATATAGGGAAAACTTTAAGATTTAATCTTAATACTGCCTTTTGTCATGTTTTTGATTTCTATAATGAGAACAATCTGACAAATGTAAGAGTGTGATTTTTTCTTGGCTCACCTCATCACAATATATCACCACTGCACTGCAAAATTTACGTGTGTAGTGGTTCCTGAATTCACGATCCTTATGAAGTCGGTTTTATTGACGCTTCGATTATTTTCATCTCGCGTTGTAGTTGTAGTTGTAGTTGTAGTTGTAGTTGTAGTTGTAGTTATTTTTCAATTTAAGTGGAGTTAATATAAAGTAAAACTAATATTTTCACTAACTTTATTAGGACTAGATAATGAAAAGAAACCGTTTTTTTAATACCTCGGTTGCTATTGCCATTTCGATTGCATTAAATACTTTTTTTTGTAGCATGCAGACGATTGCTGCTGAACCAGAAGAAACTTATCTTGATTTTCGTAAGGAGACGATATATTTTCTATTCCTTGATCGTTTCAGCGATGGAGATCCAAGTAATAATGCAGGGTTTAATTCCGCAACCTACGATCCTAATAATTTAAAAAAATATACTGGAGGAGATCTCCGGGGGTTGATTAATAAACTACCCTATTTAAAATCACTTGGTGTTACTTCAATCTGGATTACTCCCCCAATCGATAATGTGAATAATACTGATGCTGCTGGCAATACTGGATATCATGGCTATTGGGGAAGAGATTATTTTCGTATAGATGAACATTTTGGCAATCTCGATGATTTCAAAGAACTGACTAGTTTGATGCATAGTCCTGATTATAATATGAAACTGGTTCTTGATTATGCCCCTAATCATTCGAATGCTAATGATGAAAATGAATTTGGTGCACTATATCGTGATGGTGTGTTTATTACTGATTATCCTACAGATGTTGCCGCCAATACGGGCTGGTATCATCACAATGGTGGAGTAACGAACTGGAATGATTTCTTCCAAGTGAAGAATCATAATCTATTCAATCTATCAGACCTCAATCAATCCAATACTGATGTCTACCAGTACTTGTTGGATGGTTCTAAATTTTGGATCGATGCTGGTGTGGATGCTATCAGGATTGATGCCATCAAGCATATGGACAAGTCTTTTATACAGAAATGGACCAGCGATATTTATGATTACAGTAAGTCTATCGGCCGGGAAGGATTTTTTTTCTTCGGTGAATGGTTTGGTGCCAGTGCGAATACTACAACAGGTGTTGATGGTAATGCTATCGATTACGCCAATACTTCCGGGTCAGCGTTGCTGGATTTTGGATTCCGCGATACTTTAGAAAGAGTTTTGGTAGGACGTAGCGGAAATACAATGAAAACGTTAAATAGTTATCTGATAAAAAGACAAACAGTCTTTACCAGTGATGACTGGCAGGTTGTTTTTATGGATAACCATGATATGGCACGCATTGGTACCGCTCTGCGTTCAAACGCCACTACTTTTGGTCCTGGAAATAATGAAACCGGTGGAAGTCAGAGTGAAGCTTTTGCTCAGAAACGTATAGACCTCGGTCTGGTTGCGACAATGACTGTACGTGGTATTCCTGCCATTTATTATGGTACTGAACATTATGCCGCTAACTTTACCTCTAACAGTTTTGGTCAAGTTGGCAGTGATCCTTACAACCGAGAGAAAATGCCAGGATTTGATACGGAAAGTGAGGCTTTCTCCATTATTAAAACACTGGGTGACCTAAGGAAAAGTAGCCCGGCAATTCAAAATGGAACTTATACTGAACTATGGGTTAATGATGACATATTAGTATTTGAGCGGCGTTCTGGGAACGATATTGTTATTGTTGCACTTAATCGTGGTGAGGCTAACACAATTAATGTTAAAAATATAGCGGTTCCTAATGGGGTATATCCGAGTTTGATTGGGAATAATGGTGTTTCAGTAGAAAATAAACAGGCAACACTAACACTTATGCAAAATGAAGCTGTTGTCATTCGCTCACAATCAGATGATGCGGAGAACCCTACAGTACAAAGCATAAACTTCACATGTAATAACGGTTATACGATTTCAGGTCAAAGTGTTTATATTGTTGGTAATATACCTCAGTTAGGTGGTTGGGACTTAACTAAAGCGGTAAAAATATCACCGACACAATATCCACAATGGAGTGCGAGCTTAGAGCTTCCCCCTGACTTAAATGTTGAATGGAAGTGTGTGAAACGTAATGAAACCAATCCGACGGCTAATGTTGAGTGGCAGTCTGGTGCAAATAACCAGTTCAATAGCAATGACACACAAACAACGAACGGCTCGTTTTAATTAAAATTTAGTGGACCAGCGTTCCAATCGATGGTCCACTATCCGTACTCCGGCCATAATTATTTTTGACTAATACTCTTACAAATTTTCAACCTAGGCTGATGTGACTACATATTTTTGCTGTACGCGGACCTGATCGTCTGCGTCTATTTAGAGTGAAGATGTATATCCATTTCACCCTCACGAAATACTAAATAGCTGCGCCAAATAGTAGATCCTTTTAAAGGAACTCAGCCCGGATTATGCGATCTGATCAATCGCCAAACCAACCATAATCACCAACCGGACTAAGCGATGTCGATCATAGCACCAATACCCCGTACCGAACGACGCCTGATGCAAAAAACTATCCATAAAACTCGCGATAAAAATCATGCCCGCAGGCTGACCACTATACTGATGCTGCACCGAGGAAGTCGTGTTTCCGACGTCGCCAGAACACTTTGCTGTGCCCGTTCGTCCGTGGGACGCTGGCTCAACTGGTTTACCCTGTATGGCACTGAACGCCTGATATCACTGCGTACGGGCCGTGAACGCCAGTGGCCATTTGAGCAAATTTGTGCACTTCTGGTACAGCTTGTCAGCCGTTCTCCCGCTGATTTTGGCTATCAACGCTCCCGATGGAGTACTGAACTTCTGGCAATAAAAATCAACGAAATAACGGGCTGTAAACTTCATCCCGGTGCAGGGCGGCCCCCTCTGCATATACGCGATCCGTACAAGAATGAAAAAATGGCTGCCATCCGCAAGGCTCTGGATAAATGCAGCATTGAGCATCCGGTGTTTTACGAGAATGAGGTGGATATTCATCTCAATCCCAAAATCGGTGCTGACTGGCAGGTACGCGGCCAGCAAAACTTGTGGTCACCCCCGTACAGAATGAAAAATATTATCTGGCAGGTGCGTTGCACAGCGGTACAGGAAAAGTCAGCTACGTGGGCGGTAGCAGCCAAGCTTCATCTTTGTTTATCAGCCTGCTTCAACACCTGAAAGCGACGTACCGCAGGGCAAAAACGATCACGCTTATCGTGGATAACTACATTATTCACAAGAGTGAGAAAATACGAAATTGGTTGAAAGCGAATCCCAAATTTAACGTTATTTATCAGCCTGTTTACTCACCATGGGTGAATCATGTTGAGCGGTTATTGCAGGCGTTACACGATACGATAACCCGCAATCACCAGTGCCGTTCAATGTGTCCTCTGCCTGACCGACCAGTGAATCCACAACATTATGCGTGATTGACGCCATGACATAGTGGGCGGTGATCGATGGATCGATAATCGGTGTATCGCTGCCCAGCACTACATGCAGTACCCCGTCTTGTTGCGGTTTGGCGTGACTGGAAAAAGAGACGCCTGCCAATAAGACGGCGGAAATAAGTGAAGAACTCACAACACGACCGGCGAGACGTTTACCCATCTCTTTTTTCTCCCTTAACCTGGTATTCAGGCACGGATTTATCTTAGGGAGGAAGGCGGCTGTAGCAAACAATATAATATTTTTATCGTTTGCTGAAAAATGTGGTTTCAGGGTCGCCGCATGCTATTTACGGAGACTGGAAAGTCGAAAGGGTTACTAAAAAATATGAATTAATGAAAAAATCACTTAAATATTTTATAGAGTTCAGCACGTCTACTGACATTCATTTTTTTCTTGATATTTGCAATATGTGCATAAACTGTTTTTATTGCACAGTTATTTTTCATCGCGATCGTTGACATGAGTTCACCGCGGTAAAACTGCAAGAGAATCCTTAATTCTCGGGTGCTTAACGATGGTTTTGCGCCCTCCTGTTTTTTTTTGGTTAATTCACAAGTATATTTAACCCCCTCTATGGTTTTTTTTATGGCTCTATTTAATTCAATGACTTCAGATTTTCCAGATATGATACTGACATTATTTAAACGTCTGGCAACACCAATCAAAAAACACTCCAAAGAAAAATCTATGATTAATACAGGCATGCAAATATTGACGTCAAAAATCGTAACCAGTGCTTCAATAAAATCCCTGTTGCTTTCTATTTTAATGACTAAAAGACTGCCACCCGTAATATACATAGCATTTAACGACGAGACCGGACCTATATTTTCGCAGTGGTTATCTGCAAGCAAAGATTGCACAGCAGAGTACATAATAAAATCTACACCACAAAAAAGGACATCATTACTAAAATTCATAATTACCCATCATATCACGAACGCAGAAATCATAAAAACGACATGGTTTCTGCTATTATAACCAATGCATATCAAGTTGCTTCAAGGCGGCAAGGGAGTAACAAATCTGTCAGGAGCAGATTTGAACATCGCCGGCGACGGCCCGCTAGGGCGAGCCCCATGGATGGGGCAAGTTACCCGTAGCCAATAAAGAATCAATTTCAAGATAATGGATATAAAATAGCTACTGGTAGTCAATCGTAAATATTATTGAACCGTCGGCTTTGCCGGGACTTAAATTTCCAGTTCGAAAATAACGTGCTTTTAAAGGAATAGTGTAACTGGCACCTTCTGTTGCAGTCAGAGTGAGCCCTGACGGTAACCGGGTATTAAATTCCGCGGCACTGAATGGCACCGCCATGTTGCCGGTCGATATTTGGATCCCCAGCCCCTTAGCACTGGTTAACCCTGCGGTATTGTCGAGGCCAATAATACCTTGCGCCGGATCAATGATCGCTCCGGTGGGTCTAAGTGTGTAGCCTAGGCTATTATTGACGTTGGCTGCGCCGCGAGTGAAAGTCCCCAGATTATTTGCACTGTAGGAGACGTAGCGGTCACCTCCATTCAGGTTATAGTAACCATAGAAAGCCGGGCAGTTGGTCAATTTAATTGATGCATCCTTCCATGGACTGGTTGCGCCTATGGCAGGAAAATCACTACTTTTATAAGTTCCTAATTCCACCAAAACGTCAGGAGTGATACAGGTTCGGGAAACAATATTAATTGTACCAGTTAACTTCGCGGTCATTACTTTGAGTGACGTTGCGCCATTTTGCCCGGCAGAAATTGAAATCGTTGGCAGCGTTGAAGTATTGATAGCGCCAGCCGCGATCGGCCCGGTTTTAATAAAACTAATATCGTATTGATACGATGCCGCTGTCAAACTATCTTGATAGAAACGATAATCAAAATTGTTAAAAGCAAACCAGAAAGCAATACCAATGCCCGGAATATTGGTATTATATACTTTACCCGAAGCACCATTATTCAGCCCAAGAGCTGTCACGCTTGAAATTCCGTTGCTACCTGGTGTTTCGACCTTAAAATCAAGAAAAGTTTTACCCGTACCACCGCAGTTAACTACAATATTCTTGCCATCCTGACGGTGCGTCTGTCGGTATAGGACTGTACCATCCGGTAGGTTCGGTCCAGCCGTCAGATTAGCAATAGCCAGCGGCATATCCTCATGGAATGGCACTTTAACACCACTATTATTGGCAAAAGTGCAGGTCGCCGCTACGCTGGTCGCTGAATAGCATAACAAGCTACAACCTATCGCTGCCGCCAGCTGAATGCTGATTTTTTTCACAGTAACTCTCCAGCCCGGAAAACAATATTTAAATTAATCGTGACACTGGCCCGGCATTTGAATAAAGCTCTGCTGCCCAATGTTAATTTTTTCTTCCGAAAGCTGGTAATCGATATAACAGCGCTGGTTATCGCCCTGGACTGTTAAACGACCAGCAACCGTTTTTAGTCGCACAAAGGCCATTTGATTCTGACCAATAAAACCGACATTATTACCTTCAGCGTCCACTACCGCACTGCCGAACGCTGGAATCGATACTGCGGTCGATGTCAACTTAAAGAGTACCGGATAACCCCGTTCAGTATTAAAACGGGCCATCACTATCGCACCGGAATGCGGAGCGATACGCATACTGGTACTTTCCAGTTCAACACCATAATCAGCCCCCGTAGGGACCAGACCTACATCATTTAACTGGTAAGGGGTCAATCCGGTCATGATCGCATTACCCCAACGATCGAGCTTCAGCCATGGGTATCCCTCCACACTGGCGCCACTTGCTCCTTTTGCCGAAACAATAGCAATGGTTTCTCCAGTATCCGGGCTGAAGCTGAGTCCTGCCGGGTGAGCCACTATCGTGCCACTCATCCCGGCACTATATGATTGATAATGGTGGCCACTACTATAGCTGCTGCTTAAGGTGCTATACGGGCTACGATACTGCCCATTGACGGAACCGCTAGTCGTATGATTGCCAGAGTTATGCGATGCTGTTGTGCCATAACTGTATTGATTATCCTGCCCAGCCACACCCGAAATGCTCACCTGTTGGTTATATTTTCCCTCGCCATCACGATTCAACGTAAAATAGGCGCTTGCTCCCGAACTGTTGCCCCCCAACGGCATGGAGAACATCAGATCGTAGCTATTCTCCATTGCGCCAGTGATATTATTCGTCCGCGAAATACTCAGCGAATAGGTCAAGGACTTGAAATTATTGCTATAACCCACCTGATATTGTTGATCTGAACCACGACGATTCCAGTAGTTCTGCGTAAACCCGGAGACATAAAGCTGACCGCCGTTATCTCCCAGAGTCTGATTCAGGCTGAGACTCAGGCGATTTTTACGCTGGGTCATTATCATCAACGGATCGCTGTCCATTCGCTGCTGAATAAGTGTCGCCTCGCTAAAATTGTAGTAATTTCGGGTAGAGAAGCGATAGGCCGCCAGCGCGATATTGCTCTGGCTGGCGGCAATAAATTTGTTATAGGTAATGCGATAGCTTTGTCCATTGAGCGTGCCATAACCCGGTACATCACGGGTCTGAGCCTGAGTGATATCTGCAGAAATAGCCCCGATGGGCGTGCTGATTGCACTCCCCAACAGATAGGCGGAATACTCCTCGCCCTGTTGCATACCGGCATTCAATGTCAGGTCATTGAACAGACCATACTGATAACTCAATTGATATAAACGTGGGTTATTATCACTATTATTAGAACGATAATTCCCGCCCAGTAGCTCGTAGCGTGAGTTTCCAGGACGCAGCAGTTGTGCCACAGAGCCGTAAGGAACAGCAAAACTCTGCACGCTTCCGTCAGCTTCTTCCACTTTGACCTGCAGGTCTCCACCGTAACCCGTAGGATAGAGATCGTCGATAACAAACGGACCCGGCGCAACCGTCGTCTGATAAATCACTGAGCCATTTTGCTGAATTGAGACTTTGGCGTTAGTACGTGCAATACCGCGGATGTTCGGCGCATAGCCACGCATCGAAGGTGGCAGCATACGCTCGTCCGAACTCAATTTCACGCCGCGAAAACCAACGCTGTCAAACATCTGTCCATCGCTGTAGCTATCCCCGACAATTAGACGTCCTTTTAATGCAACAATATCT
The DNA here is from genome assembly GCF_015139575.1 of Klebsiella michiganensis. Classification (GTDB taxonomy): domain Bacteria; phylum Pseudomonadota; class Gammaproteobacteria; order Enterobacterales; family Enterobacteriaceae; genus Klebsiella; species Klebsiella michiganensis. The sequence continues at coordinate 901,813 of NZ_AP022547.1, forward strand.
TTCTGCACATAAGTATTCAGGCTCTCGTAACGTTTTTCGCCATCCTTTTGCCATGAATAAGAACCATTGTGACGCAGGTACCAGGAGCCGAGATTCAGGCCGCCATTAAGGCTACTGTAGAAAGAATCATTATCGACGCCACTGGCGGTCGAATGATAGGCATTACCGGTATAATTAAGGTAGCCAGCCGTGGCGCCGTAGTCCCATAGCGATGGATTGACATAACCTCTGGGATCTCGTAGTAAATCAGCCTGAGCCACCGTGAAGGTCAACACTAAATTGCCGATATCGAAGTCTTCGCGGACATCCTCAAGCACCGAGGATAGAAATCTACAGCTGTTTATTTCATTTTCGCCATCAGACTCCGCTAATGTATTTTTGAGTGGTAACAGGGCCAGCGTTTTATCCGTCAGACAAGCACTTACGACACCGACACTGTCCTTTCTGAATTCGATATTTTCACGAAGAATATATTGCTGATTAATATAAATATCAACCCGATAGGTTCCCGGAGGTACGGTGTTTTTTTCATACTGGCTGATATCAATGCCTTTTGCCATCCCCATATTGAGAAATACGGGATCAAATCGCAATGAATCACCAGGCATTTGTTTGCCGGTTACCGGGTCATCAACTGGCGGCATTACAGTAGCCAGTAGTGGTGAATCGATACCCAAAAGCAAAACTATTAAAATAAACATCGTCTTATAATGACGATTTGACATATCCCCCCCCCGACCCAGCGAAAATAACCGGATTAATGTATCACCGTCTGAATACCAACCTCAGCACCGTAATCATCAATGTAATAAGCCGTTGCCTGACTGCCGGCACTAAATTTATTATTATGGTCAACACTGATTGATTGTTTACTAAAAGGAGCGACCATCACACCTTTAAAATTTTGTAACTTATGCACCGTCGTAGATTCAATGCGTACAAGGCTAAAATAATAGGGGGATCGGTTTTCCACCGTTAGCTTATCACCCATCGTCGCAATCGATAGATAATTTTTGAAAGAGACATTTTTATCTAAAACGGCCGGTCGGTAGAATAATTTAATTCGGCTACGGAAAGCCATCTTCAGGACATTCAGGTCCGCGGCCGATTTTTCAACTTCTGCCGGGATTTCCAGAATATTAAACCAGAACACTGACTCACGATCGGTCGGTAATCCTTTACCAACATATACCAGGCGCAAAGACTGGCCCTTGCCTGGATTAATTCGACCAATAGGGGGCGTAATAACAAACGGCACATCAATTTTATCCGGAGAAATCTCCGAATTACCCGCATCTATCCATGACTGATATAAAACGGGATTTTTCCCGGCATTATCTATTTTGACCGTCACTTCTTTTTGAACGGACGGATAGATAATCCGGGTTCCCGTTATTACTAAACTGGCACTGGCCTGAAAAGATAACACAAAAATAAAACCAATAACTGGCGACAATAAAGCACGCCATAACAATGAGCAACCGGTCATTATTCTGCCCCACAGAGTTTAAATCATACGGTACAGCGGATTAATTATAAGCAATACTATAAAAAACGTAGCTACTGACAGTACCCTGTTCAGGTGTAGCTGTTTCAGCATAATACTGTACCGCGTACGGCAGGGTCGCACTGCCAGCAGTAATATCGACATGAGCAGTTTTGGTAAGCTGATTAGTATTGCCGACATTAATTACTTCATCAACGTTAGATGTATCTAACAATTGCAATGTAGTATTCTTAGCACCACTCACTGCGGTATTTTTCAAGCGCCCGGTTGTTAAATCCACCGTTGCGCTGTTCTCTTCAAAATAAGCCTGCGCTCCTTTCAACGCCGTGCCAGTGCACTCTGTCAACTGAATATTAAAGCCAGTACGACCGGCTACATTTCCTGCAGCACCGGAAAGTTGATTAACACTGATAGTCGGCAGTGTCACCGTGGCATCGTTGCCCTGGCCATCAACATTCACTTTGCAGGTGTTATCAGTTAATGCACCGTTGAACGTAATTTTACCGCCGGCCGCAGTTTGATCGGCCGCCTGTGCCGTAACGGACATAAGTAACATGCCAGAGACACAACTCGCAAGAAATAATTTTTTCATTTTTCAATCCCAGTTTAAATACAATAATATTATATCTCAATGGTATGAGATAGTCTTACCCACATATTACGGTGCCATGGATTCATTATTTTTCAAAAATAAAATTTTATATTACCATCCTGGAAAATCACTCCAGGAGTGTCATAATATTTTTTAACGGCACAGAGGGAAAGGCGTACCCCTGTACCCCCCAAATATTCAACTCGGCTAAAGTGAGTAGCATTGTCAGCTCCTCGACACCTTCAATAACAATACGCCCACATGAGTGATTGATGCGTTTTATTAGTACCGGAAAACTATCCTTTTGATACTCCTGCCAGAAAAATTCTTTATCTATTTTCACCACTTCAAAGTTTTTCTTACTGATTGTAGATAAAGTCGATTTTCCCGTACCAAAATCATCAAGCCAGATTCCCTTTACATACCGGAGCAAGGGTAGCAATAACTCTTCACTATCACAGCTATCGAGACCACGATAGTTTTCATTAACTTCCAACCTGACAAACGGTAGCGTTAACAATAAATCACACATTTTCTTATTAGATTTAAGACTCTCAGCAATATCATTATCGATATTAACGCTACATAACACCTGGCTTTTCTTAAAATATTTATGCTGTTGTTTTATTTGTTCTATCTGATAATAAAAAAACTGTGCCTTTTGTTCTAAAGACATTGAATCAATGATATCAGCGGTATTTTTTTTACGTTGACCCACATCATCATAGAAATGTGTTAGCACTTCCACTGCCATCAGGGATTCACCGTTAACACTGTAGATAGGTTCACAGATGAAGTCGAAATCCATGTTACTTTGATACTCGGCCACCCCTGGCTCCTTCACAAATCACACCGTGTTATGGACAAAGAATAACCATTCAACTCACAACATTATTGATCAGTATTTTCTATCAGTAAACACAAATCGATCGGTAATACCAATGATAATACCTATTAATATGTAGCTATCGATCGTTAAAACAATATTACAAGCTAATTATGTATTTCATGAAAAGTAACATATGGTGACATGTATGCGTTCCCAGCAGCATAAAACTCGGTGACTGGGGTGAGCGACAACTCTGCCGGGAGCATATTTGAACGTCGCTTGCGAGCGAGGCGTATGGATGGGGTGCGTCATCTGTAACAGTATGACGGGTATAAATAACTCAAATTGCGGAAAGCCGTAACCAGGAGAATACCCCCCTCACTTAGAGCCTATCCCACCACGGCTAAACGAGGGAATACACGGGTTGCTGTCTCTACCCGGCCGCAGAGTGGTAGCCATTGGTGATAAGCTCCATCTGCATGACAACGCTCAGTTTATTCTCTCTCCTGAGGATGGCGGGCGATTGGTGGTGATGTAGCCCCCTGAAACACCAGACAGTAGCTGTATCTCCATATAAGAGATAGGCTTTAATATATGTCTAACACTAACGCCAATTTTGAGATGACCGGGATCCTTTTAGGGCAAGAAGCCCGTAAACGTAAGACTCCTCAGGAGAAGATCGCCATTATCCAGCAGACGATGGAGCCGGGCATGAATGTTTCCCATATCGCCCGCCTGCACGGTATTCAGCCCAGCCTGCTAAGCAATATCAGGAAGGCAGCCTCACCGCCGTTGCTGCAGGAGAAGAAGTTGTGCCAGCCTCTGAACTCACCGCAGCGCTGAAGCAGGTTCGGGAGCTTCAGCGCCTTCTGGGCAAGAAGACGATGGAAGTTGAGATCCTGAAAGAAGCCGTGGAGTACGGTCAGTCGCGAAAATGGATAGCGCACGCGCCCTTGTTGCCAAAGGACGGGGAATAGCACAGGTCAGCCGCGCCATGAGCGTGTCGCGTGCGCAGTTGTCACTGCGGATTAAGCGTTCTGCCGACTGGCAGGACAGACGCTGTTACCGGCGTAATGACGAAGCAGACGCTGAAATACTGTCGGATATCCTCGACATCATTAGCTATATGCCGAGTTATGGATACCGCCGTGTGTGGGGCATCCTCCGTAAGCAACGTAACACAGAAGGAATGCCACCGGTGAATGCCAAACGGTTTTACCGGATAATGAGCGAGCATAACCTGCTGTTATTGCATGACAAACCAGAGCGACCGAAGCGTGAGCATAAGGGCAAAATCGCGGTAGCAGAAAGCGATATGCGCTGGTGTTCAGATGGCTTCGAGTTCGACTGCGACAACGGTGAAAAACTGCGGGTCACGTTCGCGCTGGACTGCTGCGACAGGGAGGCCATAGACTGGGCTGCGAGCACGGGTGGCTACGACAGTTCGACCGTGCAGGATGTGATGCTGAGGTCGGTAGAAAAGCGCTTCGGCGACAGGTTGCCGGGCACACCAGTACAATGGCTGACGGGTAACGGTTCAGCGTATACCGCACATGAAACGCGGAAGTTCGCCACAGAGCTGAATCTGGAGCCATGTACAACAGCGGTGAGCAGTCCGCATAGCAATGGCATGGCCGAACGGTTCGTGAAAACGATGAAGGAAGACTATATCGCGTTCATGCCAAAACCGGATGTGAGAACAGCGCTGCAAAACCTTGCAGTAGCGTTCACGCATTACAATGAAAACCACCCGCACAGCGCGCTGGGATATCACTCTCCGAGGGAATATCGGCGGCAGCGGGGATCGTTAACTTAAGATACACAAGCTGTCCGGAAATAGCGGGTCAAGATCAGGCGGGCGATTGGTGGTGGTTCTGCTTCTGGATAATTAGATACGGTTTCTCGGTTTAATCCTGACCAGTGATATCATAACGTCAATATGAGCCCACCTTTAGGTGGGCCATATATATATCAGCGGAAAAGGAAAAAATTGCGGCTATACTGTTTTTTAAAGTTAGTCTTTGTCATATTCAGACAGAAAATTAGATATCATTAATGATATTTCCTTCAATGAAAGTCTTTCTTGCTATATTACCTACAAGATTGGTTGAAACCCCATCAAAAGTTCCACCAATAACTCCTCCTACAAGTGGGATCATTTTACCTAAGTTAATAGCACCTTTTTCACCAAACTTAGTGAGGAGTCTGAAACCTACACGCTTATTGATAGCTGTTATTGTTTCTCTTGAAATGTTCTTAATTAACTGCGTGGATAGTTTTGAACCAATGACAATCCCTGTCCCCTTAAGAAGGTCTTTTGCAGCATTACCAGCCAGGCACGAATAAACAAGTGCTTTTACACGATCATCCTTTACGTCATAACCGCCCATGATAGCAATTGTTGTTATCATACTAATCTGGACATACATCACAGTCGCGATACTTGCTGGAATTGATACAGGTAGAGTAATAATACCTCCAAGTCCAGACACAAATCCGGTAGTGGCAGATTTTGTGTTTTGCCATCTAATAAGGGAGTTGACCTTTTTTGCTAAGTCCCCTTCACCTTTCAGGTAGTTTTCAGCCATCTCATAAGATGAGTTTGTTCCCGGAATGGTTCCATCCAGTGCTTTATCGTAGGCCCAGCTGAGTGCCTGCATGATTTTTCCTTCACTAAGTTTGTCTGCCATGTGACTGTCCTGTTTATTTATTGTTAACACATTTTAAATCGCGGAAGGTCTAATTTATAAAGATCTGATTGTATTATGTTTGTGCTGACACCCATGCCCTGAATTTTCGCCCGAAGTTTTACAAAATCTGTACTTGATAAACGTGGGTCAAGGCAGATTTCCTCAAAAAGTTCCTCAGGAGTTATGTTTATTTTATATAGACCACCACTCCCATTTTTATCACCTATGTCATCGACTATCAGTCTGACTTCATTTTCATGGGAAAATGCAGTTATTTTTGTACATAACACCTCTGCGAACTGTGTGTTTTGCCCACCGAGGATGAATTCAGAAAATGTGGTTGAATTAATGAATTCAATAATCTCTTCTTTATCCTTATAGTTAACTTTCCCAATAAAATATTTTAGACTATAATTTGTGTCAGAAGTGTCATATAAGGCAGAGAATAGTTTTCGAATGGTTGTTTTTACTCTCACACCTTTTTTTTTGGGGCTGTATATTCTCCACATTGCATCAGTGTCTTCGTTTTCAGTCCAGCATTGACCATACCATGAATTATAAAGGTTTTCCAGAGACCCAACTTCGCCATCATCAGAAGCAACTTCAGTTTTAAGGAGGAAGTGTTCGTATGGGTCATCCCACATAGAAGGTTGAACCAGTACCAACTGCTTTTCAGTAAATAATTCTAAAAATCGTTCTAAACTAAATATCCTATAAACAGGAGTGTCAATATCATTAATATTTATTATGTTTTTATTGAATTTTTCTAGTTCATTTTCCATTAACACTACCCTTTCAAATCTCTTATTGATTGTTTCTCATTGAGAATCGCCAAAAAATCGATGGTTTTAATGAGGCAAAGCCTTGCTGCAAGGAAAAATGTGTTGGGTACAGTGGTGTCATTCCAGGCTGTCGATCACTTCCTCCCATTTTTCTGCGTTATTGAAACTCCCGCTCGATATACAATTGTTGTGATAGTGGACCGCATATTTAACGCGCAAATTTTTAATCATCTCAGCCTGTGCTGTGCAAAAAACAAGATAGACAATAGCAACTATAACCTGTTCTGGGCCAGCACCAAGATGAGATACCGCTTTTTTGAACGAAGGCGCTACATCTTCAAGAAGGTAAGTGACGCCAGGGTTCTTCCTGCCTACATACGAGTTTTCCGACCTACGACCTTCATACTCCATCTCAAACAGACGGAAAGGAAGGTTACTCAACACCCCTCTGGCCGAATGATTAAACGCAGACGCTCGATCGTAAAATTCAATGACAAACCAGTAAACATCTTGCTCAGTAGGGAGCTTACTACCCAACTGTCGGGCCAGTTGTGCCGCCAAATCCATTGTCTGATCATCTGTTTCAGGCAATTTTGTTTTAACGCCACCAATCACAAACTCATTTTTATTCAAACCAAACCAACTTCCTATACCCATGATTCCAACCTCAGTAATGTCAGAAGATAAATATATCAGAACCACTTTTTATGCCTACCTACCATACTCTGGACTGACCCCACCCCGGTAACCGTGGTGGTGCTCGTGCGGCCAATAGTGCCCTGCACATTATTGCCATTGGCCGATTACGCACGGACACGAGAACACAGGAGTATGTGGCAAAACGGGTAGCTGAAGGACACTCGAAAATGGAAGCACTGCGTTGCCTTAAACGTTATATCTCACGTGAAGTATACGCTTCTACGTAATCAAAACCGGCTAATCAACAGTACTCAAATAACAACTTGACTCTTAGAAGGGCGTCCAGGGCAGCCAGTATGGCAGTGACGACTGGCATCGCTTCTGTCGGACCAATAACCTGGCCCTGAGCATGAGCCGGTGTGGCAACTGCTAGGATGCGGTGGCAGAATCGTTCTTCAGTTCACTGAAAAAAGAAAGGATCAGAAAACGCATCTTTAAAACCCGGGATCTGGCCCGGGCCGATATCTTCGATTACATTGAAGTCTTCTATAACCCTCCCGCCGCCACAGTCATCTCTGCGGCGTCAGTCCGGGGGCCTTTGAACAGGCCTCGTCGTGAGGACAGAATTTGTCTACCGGGGCGGGGTTAGTCCATCCACAAGGTCAAGTTTGAACTCCGGACCGCCGGGGGTTTTCGGATACCAAAACAACGCTAACTTATTAATATTATTTTATTTTTAAGATGTAAAGAGGCCATTAAAGTTGCTCAGGTGATATGTGAGGAGGAACGGGCCAGCTCAGACCTGAGCGGGCAAAGCGCCGGAACAGGCGCTTCAGAGTAGTTCTGGGATTTTTTATTCGTTTCCTTATCTGTTTCCCATGAACTTTTTTATCAAAGCGAAGATGCAGAGCTTCGTTAATCCATTCCCGATTATTCAATGTTCTGTGTCTATTATCCGGAAAAATAGTGGGCATTATTGTTACCCGCATGAGTCAACTTATCCAGACGTCCTTGGTGGTACGCTTACAGCCTGAGGAGTCCTGAATGCTCGATCCACAACAGTTGGAGTGACTCAGATTATTTTTTTCTGGTTCTATAACAATAGGGGCAGGGCTTAACACCACAAAACTGACGTTTACATTGGTTACAGATCCAGCGGGTGCGTCTTTTGGTTGTAGCAACCTTCAGTGATTGAGGCCTTTGGTTAGTGGTGGAAATACGATGTGCATGCATGTTTAATGTCCTCTGGAGGCTTCAATACGTAGTTTTAACCATGTTTTTACTTCGCTTTCAGTCCAGCGAGAGCTGCGGCCCAATTTAATCGGCTTCGGAAATTCACCGTCCTTGATAAGCTTATAAAACCATTTATCTGTTAATCCGGTGTAAGCAGTAATAAAAGCCATATCTACAAGGCGATCTTTGGTGAAGTCTGTGTCTGATATGTGATTATTATTTTTCTGGTTAAATGTTGATGCATGTTCTTTCATTATTAATTCTCTTTTGATAAAGATATAATGTCTGGATTTACTTGAAGCTTAGATTTATTTGTTTTCCTAAAATTTACCTTTTAAAATATAACTGTGCAAATAAAATCACCTTCGGATGTTATAAATATAATCATTCAGGATAGTTCATGAATTAATAGCGATTTTTTGTATCTATCGTTAATTTACCTATATGCTGACGTGAGTTGTTCTGACAACATCAATAAAAATTTAATATATTGTGTAAGCATTACACCTACAATATCAGATTGATATCGGGCGATTATTTAGCCAGTCGTCCAGTTCTGACTCCAGCCAGCCAACTGATTTTGTGCCCAGGCGACGTTGGATGGGAAAAGTTGGATCATATCGTGGTGATTTAGTGTTTAACCAGTCATAAATGGTCGCACGAGCGATGCCTAGCTTTTCCATGACATCTTTGATCCTGAGCATTTTAGCTGGATTTACATACTTTACTGTCTGCTGTGTTGAGTTACCCTGAGACATAATCAATACCTTTTTTGCGTTTTAGACAGGGACTATGTTGCCAACAAATGCCAGGCTACAATAGGCCTTAAGTAAATGAGCAGTTAAATCACTTCACGGGGCTTTACTTTTTATGGATAATGTGAGTTGCGATTCTTTGGATGAAATATATCAAGACGTACGCAAGGCTTTTGAAGAGAAGCTTGAAGCGTTAGTAACAAAGCTGAAAGGTTCAGTCCAATACGATGAACTGATAACAATGCGTGAAAAAGCTTATGAGGTTATTGAGGAATTTAAGATCATCGAGGAGGAACTGCCCGAGAGAATTATTGATGAATCCCATCCAGATAATTTCCGTTTACTACAGGAATTTAATGATGTTAATGGAATTGTTGTGCCAAAACCGTATATCTATAAAAAAACTTACGCTGAGGCTCGGGCCAGTATACAGAAAGAAATGTTTGACGGTCGAATTTCTGGAGTTATCAAATTAGTGGATGAAAACTTCTGGTTACATTATCTTTTTATGGGGTTTAAGGATTTTTACTGGAGTGAATATATTTTATCAAATAATAATAAAAAAGATAGTTGCGAGTTTTTACTTTATGCACTGCTTTATATCACCTACGCCGCAGACAGAAATGATAAAGAAAAGACTGGTGATTGGCTTAGATTAAATGAAAGGTTTGATAGAATTAAAAGAAAATCAGCATCAAGCCTTGGCGGAAAGAAAAAATTAAAAGATCTCGATTATCTAAAGCCATATATATCTTCAGCGCTGTCCGATCATTCCCCTGAAGGTGGTTGGGAAAGCAAGAGGCAATTCATTGATACCATTATCCCACTCGTTGTAAAACTTGATGGAGAACACAATTCCGAAAAGTGGAAGGGAGATCCAATAAAAAGGGAAAACACATTACGTAACAGAATCGACAAATGGTTATTGGACGAACTGCGGGACAATTATGATAAATTTATTCGGAATAAGAATAAGCGTTAATTAATTGAGTTGAAAATAACTTTTTGCATATCCAATGCCCTTCCATATCTCATGTGTTCATAAGCATGTTTAACCCTTAACCAGGGAAGGGCATTTTTTTGCAAACTTAGAATAGTGTCAATTTAATAAGATAATGTCCGGAGGTGACAGTGATAACTGATGGTTTTTCCGCCTGGGATACTATCCCCGAAAATAATATCTTTATAAAACAAATGTTTTTATGTGTTTTAAAAAATATCGTATATATCAATTTGTTGCCACTCCATTTGAAGTATTCAACATATCTTAATCACTGCTATCAGCTGCTACTGGTAGCAACTGATAGCAGTGCAGTTGACATCAATGACGATGGATGTGTATTATTTCGCTGATGCTGCCATTATTATTTTTGATTTTTTTTATTCTTATTTTCTCATCTTCTTCCAGATAAGATAGCGCATCGTTAAGTTTTCTTGAGTTTCTCAGAGCATATGGGCCTTTTCTCCTTACTATCATTTTATTTAGAATGTTGGGAGTGTTTAATATTTGAGGGTAATTAACATCAGGATCCTTGTAGTTCAATAACCATTTATACAATACATCAGCGTTATGCTCTGTTGAATCTGAGCATGATGAGATAGCGTCAAGAGCCTGTTGATAATAAAAATAAGCTGTTTTCGCACCTGCCTGAATAGTTCTTTCAGATATTTCAGTTCCGTGCTCATCACTAAAAAGATGAAACACCCCTGCCAGTCTGACAATATTTTCAGGCATCTTAGACAACATGCCTTCTACAACAGGATGCTTCTCATTGTCTTTAAGTATACGTGATTCAATATTTTCATATACCACAGCGAGTGCTAACTGAGCCTCTTCGGATAAGTATAGATATTTATGCTTTTTATTATTTTCGTACCTCTCTTCAGAAAGCAGGAGTAGTTCCTTTATTCTGTCATGAAACCTGATGATGCTATTTTTACTGTTATTCTTAACAGGGCTGCGGTGACCTCTTTTTGAGGTTACTCCGGTTATCATAAAACGGGACAGAAACCCTGAACCTACTGCATAATCCCCCTGAAGTTTGATATATTTTTTAAACTCACTGGACTGAATCATCAATAACATTGTAAACATACATTCATCCATACTACATCTGCCACTTTTTCGTTCTATATCAAACGGAGCTCCATCCCATAACAGGTTTAAAAATCCCAGATTATTCTTTGCACGTCCTTTGAAGAAAATACCGGCTTCATCCGACATAAGACTCGATGAAGGCACATGGCTGCAGAGTCCCTGCTGTAGCGCTTCTGGTGTCGTATCACTGTAGATCAACTTATGCAATGTGGGTGGTTGCGGTTTTTTTCGGTAAAGCTCTTTCATGCTCTGAGTATCGTATTCAACATCAATTCCTTTCTCGGTTTTTTTACTAATCACTTTCAATAGTGCTTTCTCCTGACTTTTCCATGACTGAAGTTCTGCATTGTAATCCAGCATTAATAGCGCATGTTTTTGACGTGATTCCTTTTCGAAATCAAAAAATGGTTGTGTGACTAATTTAAATACGGCACTTTTTCTCTCTCCAGAGTCAGCAACCACAGTATAGTACATTGAGCAAGGGCTCACTCTCCCGTCTGGATGTTGTATTTTTATTACCCCCTGGCATGCCAGTGATGCAGAAGCCAGAACAACTGTTTCAATGAGCTCTGTCGGAGCCTGTAGTTCTCTTCCTATCTCCTCCACGGCATCTCTCAAAATGGGAGGAAAATAATTTACAGGATTGTAATTTATATCATTAAGCGAACGTCCAACACTCATATCTTATCTCTCATGTCAGTATTATTTAAAGGATATCTCCTTCCGGTAATGAGAATATGCTACCTGGCTGCTATTTGGAATACACCAGAAAACCATCAGACCAAATTAGCTTTATTTGGATTGATATTATTTTCAGTCAGATTTGTTAGCTACTTGATACTGTACAGATATGAGTCATGAACAGCCCTGTCTGGGGCTGTTTTGCTCATGGGTAAATAGATAATTTGTGATGTTTTTTATTTAAAGCTACATCCAAAATTACGTTCACCATCTGTAAAATATTTGCTTTTCTTTTTTGCAAAGTAACTTGCCCGGTAAATCAGCGAGCAATATGACTCACTTTGCTTACCGTCTTTTGCATTCAGGTAATAACAAGGATTCCTGGGTGTGTGGACTAACTCTTTATCGGGGGGATATATAAAACTGACAGCACTCATCCATGACTCACGTATAAGGCGGCGTAGTGTACCTTTGTTACTATCGTACGCTCCCAGTGTATTGAAAGTGTCCCCGTTGAGTAACAGTAAAACGTGATAATGTTTCTTATGTGAATCAGGTACAAACTCTCTGGCCCAGACAACACGTAATGATGTCTTACGAACTCGCTTACCCTCTTTCTCCCGCTTGTTAAGATGATGTGAAATTTTTGCTTTCAGAGAATCCGTAAAACGGGATATTACTGATGAATCTGTCCTTGCGAAATTAGCCTCATCAGGCATGTCATTTAATGGCTGGAGAACCGGAGTATGTAAATCTACTCTTACAGCCAATACCCTTGGGTGCTCGCTTAATGCTTTATCAATAGTTTGTTCTATTTTCTTTAAATGATATTGATTCAATTTTCCGTGAGAGGTGATATATTTGTACATGCTATTTGTTTCCTTTTTATATTTCGAAAATGTTAGTCGTAGTAGAACTGATTATTTAATTAAATCACTTGCTCTGTGCTTGTATTGTTCATATGCATTATGCATACGGTATATGTATACTTGCCGAGTTATATGCATGAGCATTGTTGTATTAGTGATGGAATGTTTGTTGGTTTCAATGTATTGAATTACATATGTTCTCATGTTTGTTAATCTACAGGCATTGGTTTATATGTGTCGATATGTATCATATAACCTATATACACATCTATATACATACATAGACAAACGCCACTATTCTTTAGTCTGGGGTTGAAATTGCAATAAAGGAAGGGATTAAAGATATTTATGATTTTTATACCTTTTTAGCCATCAAATTGCTCTGGAGTTATCACATATAATGTTTGGGCTTTTTTTATTAAGTTATGGATGAATTTGAAACTATATTACATTGGTGAAAATCCGTTATTCCTCGAAGCATATATCTATTCTTTGGCGGTTAAGCGGTTTGGTGCAAACAGATAAATTAAGGAGCTCATCATGAAACTAGCCAGTCGTTTTGGACGGGTAAATCAGGTACGGCGTGACCGCCCGTTAACCCGTGAAGAATTAATGCATTACGTCCCCAGTGTTTTTAGTGAGAATAAACACGAATCCCGCAGTGACCGATACACCTGGATACCGACCATCACTATTCTTGAAAATCTGCAGCGGGAAGGTTTTGAACCTTTTTTTGCCTGCCAGACCCGCGTACGTGACCAGAGCAGACGGGAACACACCAAACACATGTTGCGCCTGCGTCGTGCCGGACAACTCACCGGCCAGCAGGTTCCTGAAATTATCCTCCTCAATTCACATGATGGCTCATCCAGCTATCAGATGCTGCCGGGATTGTTTCGTGGTGTCTGTACCAACGGGCTGGTCTGTGGGCAGTCATTCGGTGAAGTGCGGGTGCCACATAAAGGGGATGTGGTGGAGAAAGTTATTGAAGGGGCTTATGTGGTACTGGGGATATTTGACCGGGTTGAAGAGAAACGTGATGCCATGCAGTCGGCTCTGTTACCACCACCAGCGCAGCAGGCGATGGCGAGGGCTGCTCTGCACTATCGTTTTGGTGAAGACCACCAGCCCGTCACGACTGCTCAGATACTGACGCCACGTCGTTACGAAGACCGTAACAACGACCTCTGGACGGTGTACCAGCGGGTGCAGGAGAACCTGATGAAGGGAGGACTGGCGGGGCGCACTGCACAAGGGCGAAGCAACCGTACCCGTGCTGTGAACGGTATCGACGGCGATGTGAAGCTTAACCGTGCGCTGTGGGTGATGGCAGAGGATATGCTCGAACTGCTGGGGCAGGCATGACTTCGATGCGGAGAAACATACCCGTGAACACAGAAACTCACCCACACCTTCCCTCCGGCCCGTTTACGCGTGAGCAGGCATCAACCATCGCAGCGCAATATGACAATATCGCCATTGAAGACGACCAGGGGACGCATTTTCGCCTGGTTATCCGTTGTGAAGGTGTGATGGTCTGGCGGGCATGGAACTTTGAACCTGAAGCCGGAGTGATGCTGAACAGCTACATTGCTCGTTATGGCATCCGCAGGTCCTGACCGGCTGGCTTTTTTATTTCCGGAGTCATTAATCATGAACAACGCATTAACGGATAACACCATTCCGACAGACACTCTTTGCGCCACACCCGTTAAAGATGAACAGCGCCTTCGTTTCTGGCCTCAGCATTTTGGCCGTATCCCGCAGTGGATAACCCTCGAACCCCGCATCTTTGCCTGGATGGACCGGTTGTGTGCGGATTACAAAGGTGGCGTCTGGGCTTTTTACACTCTCAGCAACGGTGGCGCTTTCATGGCTCCGGAAGAGAGTGACGGTCCCTGGTCGCTGTTCAATATCCTGAATGGTAACGGGGCTGAAATGAGCGCTGAAGCTGCGGGTATTGCGGCCTGTCTGATGGCTTACAGCCACCATGCCTGCCGCACGGAGTGCGATGCCATGACGGAACACTATTACCGTCTGCGCGACTATGCGCTGAACCACCCTGAGTGCAACGCCATTATGCACATCATCGACTGAGGTACTGCACCATGGAAAAACAGTTACCGTTGTTTGCATATGAACTGACGTCATCAGCACAACAGACCATTCGCGAGGCGCTGGCTCTGTTGGAGCGCCAGTTACGTGAGCCCGGCGCATCGTTTACCTCCAGCAGCTCAGTACGTGACTGGTTACGGCTTCAGCTGACCATGGAGGAAAGAGAGGCATTTGTTCTGATGCTGCTGGATAACCAGCACCGGCTGATTACGCACGAAACGCTGTTCAAAGGCACCATCAGCCATACCGAAGTCCATCCACGGGAAGTGGTGAAAGCCTCCCTGAAATACAATGCGGCAGCGGTCATTGTCGCGCACTGCCATCCCTCAGGCCATGCCGAACCCAGCCAGTCTGACAGGCGAGTGACAGAGCGACTGAAGAACGCTCTGGACCTCGTGGATGTACGTCTCCTGGACCACCTCGTTATCGGCGGAATGGATATCGTCTCGTTTGCTGAACGGGGCTGGTTGTAAGGGAGGAGTATTAATGAAAATTATCAGTAAGCGTCAGGCGATGGCGATATACCGCCAGCATCCACAGTCCCGGTTGTTCCGCTTCTGTACCGGCAAATACGCGTGGTCCGGCAGCATCTGCCACTATGCCGGTCGCGAGGTGGAAGATATCAGCGGTGTACTGGCCGTATTCGCAGAGCGCCGCCAGGACTGCAACGGCCCGTATGTTGTATTACGCAGCGTAAGTCTGAATTAATTCATGATTAAGGAGAGCTACATTTTGTCGAAGAAAACCCCGGTAACAACGCATGATATCAGCCAACCCTGGTGGGGGCTCAGACGCAGTGTTTCCCCGTGTTTTGGAGCCCGTCTGGTCCTGGAGGGAAACCGCCTGCATTACCTGGCTGACCGGGCAAACTTTGATGGTCAGTTCTGCGATGCGGATTTGCGCCATCTTGACCAGGCCTTCCCGGTAGTGATGAAACAGCTGGAGTTAATGCTCACCAGCGGTGAACTGAATCCCCGTCATCAGCACTGCGTCACGTTGTATGCAAAAGGTCTGACCTGCGAGGCCGATACGCTCGGTTCGCATGGCTATGTTTATATCGCGATTTATCCCACTCCCGTCGCCACGGCATAACACTTTAATACTTCGCCCTTCAACGCACATATCTTCCCACTAAAGAGATAACGCTTATGCAAACCAAATCATCCCCCCTCATGCGGGCGGCATCGTCACGTCCGTCTCCCGTGTATATCTGGCAGACCCTGCTGACCAGCCTGCTGGCACACCACTATGGCCTCACGCTTAGCGATACGCCGTTCAGTGATGAACAGGTCATTCAGCAACATATTGATGCCGGTATCTCGCTGGTTGATGCCCTGAATTTTATCGTTGAGAAGTATGAACTGGTCCGCACTGACCGCCCAGGCTTCAGCATCCTGACGCAGTCTCCGTTTATCACACCCATAGATATCCTCCGGGCCAGGAAAGCAACGGGGCTGATGAACCGTGACACGTATAAAGAGGTGACGGCTATTACCAGAGGGCAACATCCGCAGGTCAGCGCTCCAGGCAAGCGATGAGCTGGACGAAACAAACCGCGTCCTGCAAGTACATCAACACCAGCCCTGACCGGCTGGTTTTTTTCTGACTATAAAGGAGAGAAATAATGTCCGGAAATAATATTAATGAACCCGAAGTATCAACCGGGCACACCGGTGTGATTTGCTCCACCAGCATTGAACGTATTGTCACAGGCCGGAATGCTGCACTGACACGGATTGAAAGCCTTATCCGTGAACTTGATGATATCTCCATTCTGACCCGCGATATCGGCGGTGGTACAGCACAAGAGTGGGGAATGCGGGAGGGACATCGATATGATTGCTGGTTTACGGAAAAACCCGATAAAGCGATGAAAGCGATTACTCGCAATATTGATCGCCGTATCTGGCGCGATATGATGAATAAATCAGGCATGCTGACCCTGATGGATGCTCAGGCGCGTGACGAGTGGCACAAAAGCCTGGAGAAAAACGATATCCCCGCGATCTCTGAAAACAATATCCTTAGTACCTTTGAGCAACTGAATCACGACAAACAGGCCGTTTTTGAGCGTGTTGTTATCAACGTTTTTAAAGCGTTATCGTGGGATTATAAAACGAACTCACCCTGTAGGTTTGGAAAAAAGATCATCATGGATGGTCTGGTTTCTTACAACCGCTGGGGGTTTAGCTTCACACATGGCTATCGACGCGACCAGATTGTTGATCTGGAACGTATGCTGACACTATTTGATGGTAAGCTGCTTCCGGACAATCGGGCTGACATTGCCTGTCGGCTGAGTGACCATATCGGCCAGCAGCGGACTTCTGAAGTGTATGACGATGAGCTATTCAGGATTAATTATTTTCAGAAGGGGAGTGCGCACATTGCGTTCAAGCGTCCCGAGCTGATTGAGCAGCTCAACGATATTATTGCCAGACACTATCCGGGGATGCTAGCTTGATTATGTTGTGGTAGTTGGGTTCCCTGTTTGGCAACCAAACTATGTGCAGTTCTGTGAAAATCCAAGCGGAAGAATTACTGTATACGAATGTGTATAGCTATTGATGTAATGGAATGAAAATAATTTAATTACAGTGAGTTAAGTTCTTTGTTCGATTCCCTTCGCCCGCTCCAGAATATCTCCCGCTGTGGCAAAACTTCATTAAAATTCTCATTTCTATCAACAGCTTGCCTTAGCTAAATTGTCTGTGATCGTCCTACCATTGAACGATAGTTTACCAACACAAGGTACACTGTTAGTGGTCACGGTACTTGCACACCACATGCAGGCGCTGCCAGCGGTTCGGCCTCGCTCCTTCGGATACATGGTCATCCAGATGTCTGACATACCCTGATGTTGTCGCCTGACGGCTCCGCGAGGTGTCTTACCACCAACGGGCTTTATGGATGGGATTGTCCAAAATCAGGGAAAAAGGGAAGGCTGGATCTCTCCAGCCTTTGGCGGTCATTCGGTCCCTGATTTCTTCCTGCCGGTGCATGCATACCGACACGCCAGCGCGTTACGAGCTACACCTTATGCAGCCCGCCTTGATACTTTTTTTGCATAACGAAAATGACAATTCATTAACCGTAATCGGGGTGAAACAATCATGGTGTAAAAAAAGGAGTCATTATGCATACCCGAAATTTATCTCAAAACCTTATTGTCAGTTCAGTCGGCTATGGTGCGATGGGACTGAGCGAATTTTATGGCCAGACAGATGACAAGGCTTCCCGGCAGCTATTACATAAACTCATTGACCTGGATATTACGTTCATTGATACCGCTAACCTGTACGGGCGGGGTCACAATGAACGGCTGATTGGCCACTTTCTTGCCGGACTCGATAAGGCTACGCGTGAGCAGTTCAGAATTGCCACAAAGTGCGGAATCGATCGGGCGCCTGATGAGGCTTATGCCCGCACCATTAACAATCAACCGGACTACATTACCCACTGCTGTAATGAATCCCTCAAAAGGCTCGGCGTTGAACGGATCGATCTGTTCTATCTTCACAGGGTCAGCCCGGCGACGCCTGTCGAGGAGAGCATGGAATGTCTGAGCCGTCTCATCAAAGATGGAAAGATCAATCATATCGGACTTTGTGAAGTCTCTGCATCGACCCTTCGCCGGGCCCATGCTGTACACCCAATCACAGCCCTGCAGACAGAATATTCACTATGGACACGTGACATTGAAGATGAAATCCTGCCGACAGTGAAAGAGCTGGGGATTGGCCTGGTACCCTATTCTCCGCTGGGAAGGGGGTTCCTGACAGGAAAATACCGTAAAAACAGTGATTTTTCTGAAGGTGACTTCCGTAAAAATAATGAGCGTTTCATTCAGTCCAGCCTTGATCACAACGTACAGCTTCTCGATGCTGTTCTCCCGCTTACTGAAAAGTACGGTTGTTCCTCGGGTCAGGTGGCGCTGGCCTGGCTGCTCGCGCAGTACGATAAGCTGGTACCGATCCCCGGTACCAAGCACATCAGTTATCTGGCCGAAAATGCGCAGGCGGCTGACATCGCTCTGGACAAATCAGATGTTGCGCTACTGAACGATATTCACCAGCGCGTTGAGATTAAAGGCGGCCGGTATTCTGAAGAAGGTATGAAAGGCGTTAACGCCTGAAATCCGTTTACATAATATGAAACCGGGCATTGCCCGGTTATTTTGTTTTTATTAACAGCCCAGCCGCTGTACAGCCGATAATTTTTCTTCAGCGGTAAACGCTCAGCGCCACCCCTTCACCGCCGCCAACACACAGCGCTGCAACACCGCGTTTATTATCATTACGCAGGAGTCCATGCACGAGGGTGACCAGAATGCGGCATCCCGAGGCACCGATAGCATGCCCGAGTGCGATTCCTCCGCCATAGGGATTAATACGATCGGGTGAAATACCCGTCTGGTCAACCACTGCCAGCGCCTGGGCTGCAAACGCTTCATTGGACTCCAGGTGATCAACATCTTCTGGTTTCCAGCCAGAGCGGGAAAGACAGTCTGCGATAGCCTGTACCGGAGCGGCACCCATTAATGCCGGCTTAATCCCCGAATTCGCAAACGCGGCAAGAGACGCTAAAACCAGCAGCCCACGTGCCTCGGCAGTTTTTCTGGTACAAAGAAGGACAGCGGCCGCGCCATCATTAAGAGAGGATGCATTACCTGCCGTCACAGTTCCTCCCTTTCTGAAAACGGGTTTCAGCTGCATTAGTTTTTCAATGCTGGTTTTGCGGGGGCCTTCATCCGTGTCAACTCTCAGGGTTTTACCTTTCCTGTCCTGCCATTCAACGGGAACTATTTCACGAGCAAATATTCCCTTTTCCTGAGCATCCATTGCCTTTATGTGGGACAGTAGCGCGTATTCATCTTGCATTTCGCGACTGATGCTGAACTCAGCTGCAACATTTTCGGCGGTGACGCCCATATGGTTATTATCGAAAGCATCCCAGAGTCCATCGGACACCACGCTATCCCTCATATTACAATCCCCCAGCCTTGTCCCTGAGCGTGAAGCCATCAGAATATGAGGGGCGTTAGACATGCTCTCCTGACCGCCGGCAATGACGAATTCTGCCTCACCCGTCTGCAGCGCCAGCATGGCCAGATGAACTGATTTGAGACCTGAACCGCAGACCTTGTTAATCGTCAGACATTGCGTTTCAACGGGTAGCCCGGCGTTCAGCGCGGACTGACGTGCGGGATTCTGGCCACATCCTGCCGTCAGTACCTGTCCCATAATAACCTGAGAAATCTCACTGGCCTCCACTCCTGAGTCTTCAAGAAGCGCACGAATGACGTGACTCCCGAGTTCTGCTGCGGAATGGCCCGAAAGGGAACCCATGAATGCACCGGTTGCAGTACGTTTTGCAGAAACAATCACAACTTCGTTCATGACATTTCCTCTTTCAGGCCAGGCAGAGTATGGCCGGTCGCCGCCATAGCGGCGCGGTAGGCCGTCAGGCCGTTCATGCATGCCGGAACGCCGGCATAGATAGCCATCTGTATCACGATTTCAAGCAGCTCTTCCGGGGTGACGCCGGTATTGAGTGCCGCTCTCATGTGTAATTCAAGCTGTGGCATTGCGTTACCCAGCGTCACAAGCGAAGCAACCGTCAGCATTTCTCTCGTTCTGAGATCTAGTCCGGGACGGCCAACCACAGCACCAAAAGCGTAATCGGTAATCAGGGCCGGTAAGGTGGAATCAAGTTCGCTCAGTCGGGTGGTGACTTTATCGGCGAGTCCGGACTCAAGACGATCCATAATATCTCTGCCATAACGTGTCAGCTCATCAGTTGGGCTCATAATATTTCTCCGGAGTGGTTTGTTCAGACCTCAGGCGCGTCGGAATAGCGGCAACGAGCAGGACAGAAAGTCCGATAGCTGCGCCGGCTGCGATATAAAGCAGTGGGACGGAAAAAGCGGATACCATCCAGGCACCTGCAGATGCCCCGACACCAATAGCGGTATTGAAGAATGAAACGTAAACCGCGGACGCCGGGAAGGCTTTATCTTCCGCCAGGCGCAGGACCCACGTCTGGAAGCCCACAAAAATCCCGGATACAGCCACGCCCCAGATGACCATTGCGGTAAAGACCGCAGTGCCTGAAAGGGATGTACCGGATAAACCCAGAAATACCAGCACAGCACAGATAAGCACGACCGATACCGATACCGTTGCTTTGAGATGTTTATCAATCACCATTCCGGTGAGAAAATTGCCGGCAAGACCAGCGATACCGTAAACAAACAGAACCGCCGGGATGACGGATGTGGCAAGGGAATGCTGCGTGTGCAGCCAGGGTTCAATGTATGTAAAAGCGGCAAAGTGTGCGGTTACGGCCAGTAACGTGGCGGAATAAATTTTCCACAGCGCGGAGGATTTAAATACGCTTTTGAGCGCCCCCAGGCCGATCGCACTTTTACTGGTTATCTGTGGCACCAGTATGGTAATGCCGGCAAAGGCAACCACGCTGAGTAAAGCCATCAGCCAGAACGCCTGTCTCCAGCCGAAGTGTATACCAATATAATTTGATATCGGCACGCCAAATACGCTGGCAGCCGAGACGCCACCAAAAACGATAGACGTTGCCGCGCCAAGGAATCGGGCTGGCACGATAGCCACTGCGGTGGCGCCGATCATCGCCCAGAATGAGCCATGTGCCAGCGCGCCCAGTACGCGTGCGACTAGCAGTATGGCGTATGTGTTTACCGTGGCGGCAAGAACGTTAGAAAGAAAAAGTATGACCGTGAGTGTGAGCAGAAGCCGCTTCTTGGCCACGTTACCAAGAAATACTGATGCAAAGAGTGCGCTCAGTGCGCCCACCCAGGCGTAAAGTGAAACCGTCATACCAACCGCTGACTCAGAGGCGCCAAGTCCCTCTGCAATGGGCGTCAGCAGGCCTACCGGAGCCAGTTCGGTGGTAACGATAGTAAACGTTGAAAGGGCCAGAATAAACAAGGCAAGCCAAGACCTGAAGGTCATATCCTGCGGGGATTTTTCTGAATGCATATATTCTTACCTCAAGGTTGGTTTAAATGACCTGCCAGCGATGTGTTATCGCGTGTCTGGCCAGCGCTGAATGTTTTCCTACACAGACAGGGTGGCCGGTTGATGCAAGCATCGGAATGTCAGAGAGATCGTCACCATAGGCATAACAGTCAGAAGGATTAATATTTCTCTGTTCGCAAAACTGAAGGAGCGCATCTTTCTTTCCGTCACCAATCGTCTGTGGATAACCTATTTCACCCGTCATTTCCCCTGCAGCAGTGAACTTCAGTGGTGCGCAAAGAATATCTTGCACGCCAAGGTATCTTGCGACAGGAGAAAGAACGGGAAGCATTGAGCCGGATATAAAAACAATATCCATATTTTCAGCCTGATGTTTTTTAAGAGCCGAAACCGCGCTTCCTATAAATAATTCTGAATTCAGCTTAAATCTGAACCATCTTTCACCAGCCTCTTCAAGTGCCTTATAACTGATACCTGCAAATTGCCGGTAGTATTCCCTGTTGAGATGCTCACGGGGAGTTCCTTTTTTAACTTCAGACTGGAAATTCGCCATATAATTATGGAGTTTAATGTGTTCATTATTCTCCTTGCACCAGAAGTTAAAAAAATCAAACATACTTTTAATATTGATCAGCGTCTCATCGACGTCAAAAAAAGCGGCTGCTTGTTGCAAAACTCACTCCTCGTAATTTTTCCTTCGGCTTTTTTCCTGAAAATCTTTATGGTTTCCGGGAACCCCTGCGTCTGCCCAGCGAGAAGGATGTATTTCAGAAATGACAACCGAGATTTTATCCAGCGGCGCTCCGGTATGTTTATGCACAGCAAACGTAATATCTTCCTGGAGCCGGATAATTTTACCTTCATCTTTTACAGGCCAGGTGGTGATGTGAACAAATGGCATATTTTACCTCACTCTACGGTAGTAAATTCATCAAAGGAACGGACCTTTAGTTTTAAATGAGCATGAATGTCACCACCCAGACCATAAAGTCCGATTGCGCCGCCGTAGCTCTGGCGGGAACTCATATACAGGACAACAACGTTAATAATCCGGTTTTCATTCCGTTCATGTGCCGGGAAGGGATCGGGCAATTCCGCCCAGTAATCTGCATTACCGTTATGATCGGTAATAAATACGTTAGGTATGCCCAGAGGTCCCGGTCGGCTTGGATTCTCAGTCGCTAAATCTTTTTCCCGAAGGCTCATCACGGTATAAACACTGTCGGGAACAAGATTACGGAAAGAAAACGTAAACCTTGCGCGCCTGCTGTCTTCAGACAGACAGACATCCAGCGTACCCTCCGCATGCATCCAGTTTTCCAGAGTGACAGGCTGAACCTGACGTTTGCCATCACTGCTGCGGTAATCAGCAATATAGCCTTCATGCAGAGGCAGACTGGGGCGGCTTTCGGTGTTCGCCTGCGGCCGCTGCTCCGGTGCAAAAAGCATCCCGTAATTATTTGATGGGATGGGTAAAGGAAGGGTATGCAGGATGATATCCTTAACTTCATCCTGCGACATACCTTCAATATCTCGCAGTATTCTGTAAGGCTTCGTCGCGCCGAATTCGGGCACGGGGCTGTCTGCTGCCACAAGCACGCTTCGCCATTCCAGCCCGTTATCACCCGGCACCATGCCAACCACCACAAAGTTGCCGTTACCGTCCATGACCTCCGCAGGGGGGTAAAGCGGCCCCTGCGTGGTCACAGCCAGGCGGTATGTTCGGCTAGCTGATTTGGACATGCGTCACCCCGTGTGTCGCGATGTTCTGTTCAGCAATTGCCGCCTGCATGGCGGCTTCAGCCAGCAGTTTTTCCTTTTCAGCAATCAGAGCTGAAGGATATACGGTGAACGATACATCCATCGTCGCGCAAAGCGTCTGATGCTGAGTCACGCGAACCTGCGCTCTGAAACGCCCCCTTCGCTCATTAATGTCCTTCTCAAGGAATTCAAAATGGACCAGCGCTGGTAAAGGAAACAGAAAGCTGGAAAAGGTCGTCGCCATGCTGTTAATGACGTAGTAGCGTCCTGCTTCCTGCTTATAAATAAACTCTTCGGTAACGGCGATAAAAGCCTGACGACTTGCCTCGACCAGAAGCATCCCCTGAATATGCTGGCCGGTCTGATGATCGGCCATGAGCTCACAGCGTTCGTCAATCAGCAGCGGCATTGCAAAAAGATCACTGTTATGTTCGGTCTGCTCTGCTGAGCCGATAAGAACATTCTGCTCCAGCCTTTTATGACAATGTGCATTTTTTTTATCTCTGACCAATTTTTCCAGAGAGCACATTTTAAGTTTATTGCCATGAACAACATTTCTTGCCTGATTCGAAATGACTTTTCCTGCGAAATCTTTACGTACACCCTGGCCGATAATAATCTCATGTTCTTTATCAATAATGTTGGCTGGAATTTGCGAAAGTAATTCAAGCTGAGAAATTGTCAGAACATCTTTACCATTTGCGAATTCATTAAACTTATCGCCTACAATAACCAGTTTTTTATAGTTCATTTATCATTCCTCAGCTGCAACAGGCATGGTAGATGCGGGTGTAAAGTCCTTCATTGCCTCCGGTGATGTAATTGTCTCCAGCTTGCTGGATAATTTCCTGGTAACGCGCATTGGTGAAGGCTTCCTTATAGGATTGCTTATCGCCATTGAAGGAGGAGATAAACATTACACCCGGAACACCGCTAATAAGAGAGTGGAATGCTTCAAAGCTTTCAATTTTATCTTTATTGTCCCTGACAACATTAAAAATGGTCTCATCGCGCCACTGACGATACTGCTGATAATTATGAGCCGGAACTTCAACATGGCGAAGTTGAATGTACTGGCTTTCAGGGAGATCTTTCTTGTTGTCAATCGGAGATTCTACAAACTTAAGCAATTCTCTGCGAATATCTGCAGAAAGAACATCAGCCAGCCTGTGGAACATGGATACCATCTCTTCTTCTACCCACGAAATTTCCTTGATGTCGTTAAATGCACGCAGCTCCAGAAGTTCATTCACTCCCTGCTCTTCTGAATAATAGTATCGTGTGCTGCCGCTGTTTTTTAAGAACGAGAAATCAGCAGCGGAAACATTATTTTTTAACGGAAAGCGTGAGACCAGTACATAGTTAGCTGACATTTTCATCTCCAAATAGATTTCTGATTGAGTTCGGGAGAAATTTATCAATCTGTGACGAGGATGGAATTGTTTAATGTGTAATTCAATTTTCGTATTACTGTAAACAGACTGATCCCTGATATGATCATTCGTGTTAACACTCAGAATACAAAAGAGTTTAGAATAAAATTTTTGACTGGCAGGCTCGAATCTATGGCGATCGCAGGACACCTGATAAGTAACCACCTCCCCAGCGTTAAACAGCTCCAGTGCTTCCTTGCTGTTGCTCATGAACTGAATTTTCGCAGAGCTGCTGAACGGCTCAGAATGACTCAGCCTCCGTTAACCCGACATATAAAGTGCCTCGAAGGCGTGCTGAATCAGCAGTTATTCAGCCGCAGTACGCATGACGTCAGCCTGACGGAGGCTGGCCAGGCCCTGGTAATAAGAGCAGAGAAGATTCTGCTGGAGCTTAATGAACTGAAAACCGGTTCACTGGCATCCGGGGGGAAGGTACGGATCGGCCTTACCCGGACGCTTAATTTTGAATTTATCGAACCCGTCAGCAGACAGCTTATCGAACTGGATGCCGGAGACGACGTTGAAACACCTAATCTGACTTCTGCCCAGCTCCTTCAATGCCTGTCAAAAAACACGCTTGATCTCGTGCTTACGGGGGAAAAGGGCACTGGCCATGAAGATATGGTTCAGTATCGCTGGGTTTGCTGCGAACCGCTGCTGATAGCAATGCCGGCCATACATCCCGCCAGCCTGAAAGAAAAAGTATCACTCAAAGACGTCAGTGATTTACCACTTTTCTGGTTTTCAAGAAGCGCAAACCCTTCATTTTATGACAAATGTGAAAGTTTTTTTGAACAGCTCAATGTCCCGCTCAAAAGGGTTAAAGAGCCGGATGATTCACTCGTTATGCTCACCCGCATCGCAAGAGGCAAAGGGTTTGCACTGATGCCCCAGTCGAAATGCACGTTTAATCAGGAAGGGCTGTGCTACCGCGAACTGACAGACGATGAATCTCAGAAACTGAATATTGATATCTACTCGGCAATCAGGGTCAATGAGACGCGGGAGGCTGTACTGGATGCTCAGAACGTCTTATGTGGGAAAAATTTTTCCGGCTGAAGAGTTTATATGGGGTCATGATTGGATAGCGAAAATTATTATACTACAAGGGCTTACCCGGCATGAGATGGCAGGCACGCCTCTCTATCTGACGTCGCCAGGCTACAATAATCACTGAATCCCAGGCGCTTGAACAACTGTACTTCTTTATCCTGGCGCTACGTCTCTCTTTCACTTTGTCATGAGATACTGCTATCTATGAGCAACGTCACCATTTATCACAATCTGGCCTGCGGGACGGTATCATTATCGCTGAACGATATTCTGGAGGGTGACTATGACTATTATCTGCAGACGCTTCCTGATGCCGCTTATGCAGTTTCAGCCAGTATTGAATATTAATAATGCCTGGCTGAATAAGAACCCTGGTCAGGTAAGCTGGAAAATCACCAATAATCATCGCCAGCGGCAATAACATGACGCTGCCGTAATGGGATATCGATGTTACTGATCTTTGGCGGCCTGCCCGGTACCGGGAAATCAACCATTGCTCGCCTGCTGGCCGCCAGGCTGGGGGCCGTCTGGTTACGGATTGATTCAATTGAACAGGCGCTGATTCGCGCCGAAACCGTCACCCGGCACGATATAGGGCCGGCCGGATATCTGGTGGCGTATGCCATTGCTGCGGATAACCTCAGGCAGGGCAACGTGGTGATTGCCGACTCAGTTAACCCTATAGCCATTACCCGCCAGGCATGGAGAGCGGTCGCGACCGAGAATGCCGCGCCTTATCTGGAGATAGAACTGACCTGCTCCGACCAAATGCAGCATCGGTATCGCGTGGAAAACCGAGTGGCGGATATTCGCGGCCATATTCTGCCGGACTGGCAAAAGGTTATCGCCCGTGAGTACGAACCCTGGCGCACCGCCAGCCTGACTCTGGATACCTCGGTGCTGACCGCCGAAGAGGCGGTAGAGCGGATCGTTGAGCATATTGCGTTACGCGGCCGCCACGCGCCGGTAGGTTCATAGAAGCCGCCGGGCATCGGCGGCAAAAACCTACATAAAGAATTTCACGGCCTGCTGGAGGGTGGTACCGACGCCCCATAACAGCGGCACGCTCACCGCTAACCAGCTTATGGTTAACAGCAGCGTGGACGGGCGGGGCTCCCACGTGAGCTGGGCATCCTTGTTGATGGTATACAGTCCTTTCGCCTGCTGCTGCTGTTCCGCGGTCATCGCATGCTCTTCCGTCAGCGGACGCACCAGCTGATTACAGATAAAACCCAACACCAGCAGGCCGGTCAGGACCATCAGCGTAATATCGTAGACGCGCTCGGGCGAAACCCCGTGCGTTAGCTGATACTCGCGCAGATAGTTCACCAGAACCGGGCCGCTGATCCCCGCCGCCGACCAGGCGGTTAACAGGCGCCCGTGAATCGCGCCCACCATTTGTGAGCCAAAGACGTCGGCCAGATAGGCGGGAATACTGGCAAAGCCTCCGCCGTACATCGAAATGATAATGCACATTGCGCAGACATACAGCGCGATATAGCCGCCGTGATTCACCAGCGGCAACGTGCCGTACAGCACGGCGCCCAGGCAGAAAATGATCGCAAAGGTCATTTTGCGCCCGCACAGGTCGGATACCGATGCCCAGAAAAAACGTCCCAGGATGTTAAACAGGCTGAGCAGACCGGTAAATCCTGCGGCCATGGTTGCAATGCGTTTCAGCTGCTCGCCGTTCAGCTCATGCCAACTGAGATCGAGCGACAGCAGTTTGCCGGCAAAGATCTCCTGCAGCATCGGCGAAGCCATACCGAGAATGCCGATCCCCGCGGTGACGTTGAGCCACAGCACCATCCACAGCAGCCAGAACTGCGGAGTGCGGCAGGCAACGCGGACGTGCACCTGGATCGTGGGATTATTGCGGATCGTTTTTTGCGCCTTCTCACCCGAAGGATGCCAGCCCATGGGCGGCAGGCGATAGCCAAAGGTACCGGCGAGCATAAACAGCGCATAAATCGCCGCCAGCGCCAGAATGCTTTGCCATACCCCGTTGCCGGCCGGCCCGGCGAAGTAATTCATCAGACCGTTTGCCAGCGGCGCGCCCACCAGCGCTCCCCCGCCAAAACCCATAATCGCCATCCCGGCCGCCATTCCGCGCTTGTCAGGAAACCAGCGCAACAGCGTCGAAACCGGTGAAATATAGCCCAGTCCGAGACCGATTCCGCCGATGACCCCGGCCCCCAGCCACAGCAGCCATAGCTGATGGAAATAGATAGCGACGCTGGATAGCAGCAGGCCGCCGCACCAGCACAAGGTGGCAATAAAGCTCACCAGCCGCGGTCCAACCTTCTCAAGCCAGCTGCCCCACAGCGCCGCCGAACAGCCGAGAAAAACAAAAAACAGCGTGTAGGTCCAGCCCAGCATGGAGATTTTCCAGTCGCAATCGCGGGTAAACAGCTGCTGCCAGAACGACATCGTGACGGGGCATTGCAAGGACGCGCTTCCTCCTATGAGCTGCGACATAGGCAGCCAGTAAACGGAAAATCCATAGGCCATACCTATGCAGAGATGAACCGCCAGCGCGGCCGGTGGCACCAGCCAGCGGTTAAAGCCGGGCCTGGCGATGATACGGGGTTTCGCGAAAAAATCGCGGAGGGGAGAGACCGGTGCGGTCGCGATGTTTTCATTCATTTGCGCCATTTTCCTGTCCTTTTTATCGATATTA
Organism: Klebsiella michiganensis; assembly: GCF_015139575.1. GTDB lineage: Bacteria > Pseudomonadota > Gammaproteobacteria > Enterobacterales > Enterobacteriaceae > Klebsiella > Klebsiella michiganensis. Next base: position 930,546 of record NZ_AP022547.1, read on the forward strand.
GCCGACGAATGCTGCGGTCGGGGAACGTAGATAAAAGGCAAGAACGGTGCCATTTGATTAAATTGTGTACAAAAATGGCGACTGAAGCGAGCAAGCTTCGCCGAACGGCTGAGGCGAAAAGCCCTCCATCGGCGAAGGAGGCACCGCCCGCGATAAAATCGCCGGGCGCGCTATTATTTTGATAAACGGCGATCTCAGAGTGATACGCGGTACCAGGTGGCGAGGGCGCGTACCGGCCTGCTCGCCCGCCGCTCGTTAGCTTAAGGTATCAATCCATTCGCTCTGGCGCGGGTTCTGCCGACGATAGCAGTGTACCGACACCGCCAGCTGCGTCAGGTCGGTGAAGACCATCGGATCGAGCTGAATATGCTTTTTAATCTGCTGTAGCCGGTAGGTGAGCGTATTGCGATGAATCCCCAACAGCAGCGACGTTTTGCCCGGCTCGGCGTTATTGGCAATAAAGCTGCTGAGGGTATCCAGCAGCACTTCGCCGGAATCATGCTCAAGCAGCTGGCGTACGTTATTGATGAAAAAATTGACCATATAGCTGTCTTCCAGCACCCGGAACAGGCAGAGCATCGCCATTTCGCGAAAGTAGTAGATCTGCCGCTGCGGCTGCACTTTGCTCCCCACCTCAATCACCGAACGGGCGAATCGGATGGCCTCGCGAATATCCGGAGCGCTGTCCGCCTGCACGCCAATACCGATATGGTAATGGCTGATCTGATTGCTGAGGACAAACTCGATGCCCCGCAGCAGCGTTTCCTGGGATTCGCTCAGCGTATTGAGGAGCAATATTTCATTGCTGCCCAGCAAAATCACGTCTCTTACCCCGGACAGCTGCGAGAATTCCCGCAGCAGCGTACTCAGTATTTCGCTTAGCTGGTGCTGTTCGACCTGGACGGTTACCACGACCGGCACCAGCGGCGCATCAAAAGCGAAGCCAAGCTCCACCAGGCGATGCAGCGCTTCCTGTCCGGCGGGCGAAGCGCCTTGATCAAGATATTGACCAAACAGGGTATCGCGCAGACGCTGTCGCCAGTTGGTTTCCCGCATCTCTATGGCCTGGCGGACCAGCAGCTCGGCGGTGAGTACCGCCAGTTCAGCATAGCGGCTGATCGCTGCGGGATCGCCGCTGATGCCCACCACCATCACCACGCGATCGTCATAGATAATGGGATGATTAATACCGGGATGCACATTCTGGAAACGCGCGGCTTCCGCGGTGTTGTTAATACAAATGCGTTTACCGGTGCGTATCACCTCACGGGCGATCTCATGCTGCTCGCCGATACGATGCCGTTCACCTGAGGCAATGATCTGTCCATGATGGTCAATCACGTTCACGTTATGATGAATTATCGCCATTGCTCGGGCGACAATTTCATTAGCCAGCGCCGTCGTAATAATCATACAGTTATCCGCTTATGTGCCTCTCCGCGCCGCCCGCTCAGAAAGGTTCGTAGAACATTCTCCGCTGCGTCGGCGAGGAGCTGTTCGCATGTGTTCATCGACTCCGCCAGCGGCATAGGGCGCTGGCAGATAGACCACATCGCGTCAATATGGTGTTGATACAATTGCCGACTGCTCTCATCGCGTCCGCCGCAAAGGGCCACAACCGGTACGCCGTGGCGCGCCGCTTTGCCCGCCACGCCCACCGGGGCTTTACCAAAGGCGCTCTGACGATCGAGCCAGCCTTCCCCGACGATGGTCAGCGCGGCATCGCTAAGATGACGGTCGGCGTTAAGCAGTTCGAGCACCAGGTCAATGCCCGGGCGCAGCGTGGCACCCGCATAGGCGATTAGCGCGGCCCCCATACCGCCCGCGGCCCCGGCGCCGGGCCGTTCGCTGACGTCGTAGCCGAGCGTTTGCTTAAGCTGCCGACTGTAGTGCGCCATACCCGCCTCCAGCTCCCTGAGCGCCGCCTCGTCCGCGCCTTTCTGCGCGCCATACACCCGGGTGGCGCCATCTTCCCCGAGTAGAGGATTTGTGACGTCGCAGGAGGCCTGTATTTCGGCCTGTCGTAAGCGCGGGTCCATGGCGCTTAAATCGATGCGCTGAATATGCGCTAGGTCCTTGCCCGCCGCGGGAACCGGCAGCAGCGTGCCGTCCTCGCGCCAGAAGCGGGCGCCAAGCGCCTGGGCAAAACCGATGCCGCCATCGTTGGTCGCGCTGCCGCCCAGCCCGATAATCAAACGCCGACACCCGGCATCCAGCGCCGCTTTTACCTGCTCACCCAGCCCAAAGCTGCTGGCCAGGCGCACATCCCGCTGCGCTTTCGGCGTGAGCTCCAGCCCACAGCTTTGCGCCATCTCGATAATGGCCCGTTCGCCGGGCAGGATCAGAAACGCGGCCTGTACGGAGAGACCGTAAGGCGAGGCGCAACGCTGCTGCTGCCACCTCAAGCCCTTCAGCTGCGGACTTTCCGCAAGGGCCGAGAGCAGCCCCTCTCCGCCGTCCGACACGGGCATTTCGACCAGCTCCAGCTCCTCGTCAACCCGGCGCAACCCCTGTGCTACCGCTGCGCAAGCGGCCTGCGCGCTACAGCTACCCTTAAACGAATCCAGCGCGATAACAATCTTCATGCGTTCTCCTGCGTTAATGCGCTTTGCGCGGCGTTTTATCGGTGGTCATAAGCTGCAATAACATCCCCAGCAGCGCGCATCCCGCCATGGTAAAGAAGGCGTAGATATAACCCGCCGGATTTTCCCACCCCCCACCGAACTGGATGAGCCAGCCCATAAGCAATGGCGAAATGCCGCCGCCGATAAACATCGCCGTGGTGATAATGCCGTTGGCGGTAGAGGTGGCGCGTTCTTCGGCGGAGTCCGAAGCCATGGCGTAGTAGATAGGCCACACGGCGTTGGCCACCAGGCCAAAAAATAGCTGAATGGCGATAAGGCGCGGCATATTGGTGGCGAAATAGAACAGCGCAATGCCGATACTCATCCACAGACCGCAGACGATCAGAGTACGTTTACGGCCAAAGCTATCGGACAGCCAGGGCCAAATTATCTGGCCCAGGGTACCGGTAAGCGTGAAGATAATACTTAGCCCGGCGGATGCCGCCAGCGACAGGCCGGAGACGTGATAAAGATACGGCGGCAGCACAACGTTAATGCCCATATAGACAATTTGCGTCAGCAGGGTATTGCCCGCCGTTAGCGAAATATTGCGGTTGCGCAGGGTGCGTAAAAAGGTCTTCATCCCTTCGCCTTTGGCAACATGGCTGCTTTCCTGGGTCGCCGGGCGCGTCATCCCCTGGCTATCGATATGCAGATAAAGCGTGTTGATGCGATCGGCGGTGGAATATTTCGCCCAGAAAATCATCAGCGGGATGGCGACGATCAGCGCCAGCAGGAAGCAGTAGCGCCAGCTGCCTTCGCCAAATGCGGAAAGCACCAGACTTGCCACCACGCCGCTCAGCAGCGCGCCAATCGGATAGCCGGTATGATGCACCCCCAGCGCGAAGCCGCGTTTCTCTTTCGGCCACCACTCTGCGGTGTTGCTGACGCCGACGGGCTCGCCCCAGCCGGCCCCGAGGTTGACGCCAACGCGCAGCAGCACAAAAGCCGTCAGCCCGTGGCTGATCGCTTTAATTCCGGAAAGAAAAGAGAGGGCGGTATAGCCCAGCACCAGCGGTACCTGAAAGCGCGCTCGCTTCCAGCCTGAACCGTAGCGATCGCTCCAGATGGAGCCGGGGATATCCAGCACCGCAAGGGCAACCATAATCAGGGCGACGACGTTGCCCCACTGTTCCGGCGAGAGCGAAAACTCTTTAGAGATGACCGGGCCAAGGCGCAGGATCATCTCGCGATCGTAGGCGTTAAGCACCCAGATTAGCCAGCAAACCAGCAGCGAAACCCAGGAGAAACGATGTATCAGCCGCTTTTTTCCACCTTGTTCGCCGGCAGGTGTGTGATTGATTGTTGTCATAGTCGTGTTTACTCCGCGGCGTCGCGACAGCATGATGCGCGCCGCCTGGTGTCAGGGTCAGAGTCAGTTCGCCGGGTATTATTGTTATCGCGGCGAGCCGGAGGTTGGCTTAGCCGGCAAAACGCCGTTCCGCTACGCCGGTCACGCCCAGGTCGTATAGGGCGAACAGGCTGCCGCGCAGCTGATTATCTTCCGGGAAGCGCGGGAGGGGCGGCTGTGCCATTGAGGTGACGTACAGCACGTCGAGGTTTTCGCCGCCGAACATTACGCTGGTCACTTTTTTCACCGGCATCTCAATGATGCGATCGACCTTGCCCTCCGGCGTGTAGCGTACCAGCTTGCCCGCGTAGACCAGCGCGTTCCACAGATAGCCTTCGCTGTCCACGGTGGCGCCATCCGCCGCGCCGCCTTCGCTGCGATCGACACGGCAAAAGACTCGTTCTCCGGAGAGATCGCCGGTCGCGGTGTTGTAGTCCCAGGCGCAGACTTCGCCCGTCCAGGTATCGGCAAAATAGAACGTCTCGCCGGAGGGGCTCCAGCAGGGGGCGTTAGAGACGATGATATTTTTCTTCAGCACGTGCAGTGACAGATCGGCGTCCAGGCGATATAGCGCGCCGCTCGGCTCCTCTTCACGCATATCCATCGATCCGAACAGAAAACGTCCCTGACGATCGACTTTGCCGTCGTTGAGCCGGTTAAAGGGCCGGTCCGCTTCCGGATGTGCAGTAGCGTCAGCTCGCCGCTGGCGAAGTCGAGCAGATGCACGCCATTCTGTAGCGCCACCACCGCGCCTTCGCCGTTCTGGCGCAGGGCGAAAGAGCCAATTTTCTGCCGCACGTCCCAGCTCTTAATCGCGCCGCCCTGCGCGTTACAGGCGAACAGGCGCCCGTCGAGGCTGTCCACCCACCAAAGACGCTGCTGTTCGACATCCCAGACCGGGCTTTCGCCGAGTCGAGTTTTTAAATCCAGTAAGACTTCGATGCGCATAAGAACCTCCTGATTACGCTTTTTCGCCGTCGGCCTGTTTTGCCGATGCACTGCCGGGGGATGACGAACTTTTGATGAACACAGACACCAGCGCGCCGACGATCAGTAGCGCGACGGCGAACCATAAGCCGGACGTTGCCGCGCCGGTGCGGTCCTCAAACGCGCCGAGAATAAACGGCCCGAGAAAGCCGCCGCACAGCCCGAGGCAGTTAAGCAGGCCGAAGCTGCCCGCCAGCATATGCCCGCTCATGATCGAGGGGAGCCAGTTAAAGATGATGGATTGCATGGCGAAGAACATGAAGGCGGCCAGCGAGAAGCCAAGCAGCGCCACGCCGTGGCCGGCAATTGCGCCAATGGCCATGCCGGTCGCCATGACCAGATATCCGGCCATCAGCATGCTGCGCGAACGCTGCTCCGTCCGGGCGAAGCGCGGCAGCAGGATCCCGCCAGCGGCGGCTGCGATCCACGGGATGGCGGTCAGCAGACCGATCTGCAGCGGGGTAAGCTGGCCCCAGCTACCGATGATCCCCGGCAGGAAATAACTCAGGCCGTAAACCGAAAACTGATGGGTAAAGTAAATCAGCACCAGTAACAAAAATACCCGGGTGGTGAGCGCGGTTTTCAGGGAAAAACGGCTCGGCGTATGGCGCGTCTCCTCGGCTTCTTTCTCCAGTACCGCGTTGATTGCCTGCACGTCGTTGCTGTCCAGCCAGCGGGCGTCAGCCGGTTTATCCGGCAGTCTGCGCCAGACGACGAACGCCAGCGCTATCGCGGGCAGCCCTTCGATAAAGAACATCCACTGCCAGCCGTGCCAGCCGGACATTCCATCAAGGCTTAATAACAATCCGCCCAGCGGCGCGCCGATAATATTGGCCAGGCAGACTCCCAGCAGGAACAGACCGGTGGCTTTAGCGCGCTCTTCGCGGCCAAACCAGAGGGTCAGGTAGTAAATAATGCCCGGATAGAGCCCCGCTTCGGCGGCGCCGAGCAAAAGGCGCATCACGTAAAAGGACGTAGGCCCGGTGACAAACGCCATGCCGCAGGAGATGATCCCCCAGGTTATCATGATGCGGGCGATCCAGCGCCGCGCGCCAATCCGGGTTAAAAACAGGTTGCTGGGGATCTCCAGCACCGCGTAGGTGAGAAAAAACAACCCGGCCCCGAGGCCGAATGCGGTTGCGGAAAGGCCGATATCCACCGACATGGTCGCTTTCGCCATGCCAATATTGGTACGATCAATAAAGCTGATGATGTACGCCACGATAAGCAGCGGCATCAAATGGCGGTAGATCTTTTTATGGGTGCGCTGTAGCTGCGTCCCGTTTACCGCCTTTTCATTTATTGCGGACATGGTTATTATTTCCCCGTATTCGTGGTCAGAAGCCTTGCCGGGATCGCGTCGATCCCGTTAGTCAGCTCACAGGTTGTCGCCGGGTGCTGACCCGAACGACGCCCGGCCCGAAGCCCCACTTCGGGCCGTCTTTTCCTAAGCGCCTTCGCGCTCGAACAGCATAGAAATCCCCTGGCCGCCGCCGATGCACATGGTGACCAGACCGGTGCGCGCGCCGCTGCGCGCCATTTCATACATCAGTTTGACCGGCAGGATCGCACCGCTGGCGCCCACCGGGTGGCCGAGGGCGATCGCGCCGCCGTTGACGTTAACGCGGGCTGGATCGAGACGCAGATCGTTCATCACCGCCAGCGCCTGGGCGGCGAAGGCCTCATTGAGTTCAATTAAATCGATGGCGTGAACATCCATATTGAGACGGTCCATCAGGCGTCGGGTAGCGGGAGAGGGGCCAAACCCCATAATCTCCGCGCCGCAGCCGGCGACCGCCCAGCCGCGAATCCGCATGCGCGGGGTTAAGCCGCGCTGTTCCGCCTGCTGGCGGGTCATCATCACCAGCGCGGCCGCGCCGTCGTTAATGCCGGAGGAGTTGGCCGCCGTCACTACGCCGTCGGCTTTAAATGCCGGACGCAGCGCGGCGAGCTTTTCGCGCGGGGTGTCGCGCGGGTGTTCATCGGTCGCGAACAGGCGGGTCGCTTTTTTGCCGTCCGGCACCTCAAGGGCCAGAATCTGCTCGCGGAAGCGATCCTCAGCGATCGCCTTCAGCGCCTTCTGCTGGCTCGACCAGGCGAAATCGTCCATCGCTTCGCGAGTAATACCGAAGCGTTGCGCGACGTTTTCCGCCGTGATGCCGTTGTGATAAGGCCCTTCTGGCCAGGTAAGGATGGAGATCAGTCCATCTTCCAGCTCGCCGTGGCCCATGCGATAGCCATCGCGCGCTTTGCGCAGGTAGTAGGGCAACTGGGTCATATTTTCCGTTCCGCAGGCGACGACCACCTCGGCCTGGCCGCTTTGCAGCTGCATCATGCCGTCCGCCAGGGCCTGAAGCCCGGAGCCGCACTGGCGGTTAACCGAATACGCGGTGCTCTCCTGCGGGATCCCCGCCCGCAGCTGGCAGATGCGGGCGATAAAACCGCTTTCGGCGATTTGCCCGACGTTGCCGACGATCGTTTCATCGATATCCTGTGGCGCAAGCCCGGCGCGGGCGATCGCTTCGCGAATAACCGCTGCCCCGAGATCGTGCTGGTGGGTATGCTTAAGACTGCCGTTAAACGTGCCAATAGCGGTACGGACGCCGCTGACAACCACAATATCATTAGCCTGTGTCATCGTTTTTCTCCTTACAGCACCATGCCGCCGCCGACGTTAATGACTTCCCCGTTGATATAGCGCGCGGCGTCGGACGCCAGAAACGCCACGCACTCGCCAACGTCTTTCGCCTCCCCCGCGTAGCCCGCAGGGATCTTGTTGATCATGATTTGCCAGACGTTTTCCGGGACGCCGCGCGTCATATCGGTATCGATAAAGCCCGGGCAGATGGCATTAACCGTGACGCCTTTTTTCGCCAGTTCGCGGCAGGCGGTTTTGGTCATCCCCACCACGCCGGCTTTTGACGCCGAATAGTTGGTTTGCCCGACGTTGCCAAGCCAGCTGGCGGAAGCGATATTGATAATGCGGCCCGCGCCGCGCTCGCGCATGCGGATGGCGGCCTGCTGCATACAGAGAAAAGTGCCCTTCAGATTGACATCGATCACCGTGTCCCAGTCCGCTTCGGAGAGTTTGTGCAGCATGGCGTCGCGGTTGATTCCGGCGTTATTCACCACAATATCCACCGGGCCAAACGCCTCTTCGGCCTGGGAAAACAGCGCTTCGACCTGCGCTTTTTCACCGATATTGCAGCTGATAAACAGCGCCTGTGCGCCCGATTCGCGCAGGGACGCGGCGGCGGCTTCGCCGTGCGTGTCGCGATCGGCGATGATCACGCGCGCGCCTTCCCGCGCAAGCACTTGGGCAATGCCAAAGCCGATACCGCGCGCGGCGCCGGTAACAATGGCGGTTTTACTGGCAAGTTTCATAGCTAATTTCCTTGTGAGTCAGAGGATGAATTCCGGGACAGATGTTCCGCGAGGCCGCAAGGCTGCGGGGTGAACAAGCGGCTGTCCATAACCTGAAGATCCGCGGCGATCGCCGGACGAAAATCCATATGCGCCAGGATGTCGCGCTCAAGATCGATACCGGGGGCGATTTCCGTCAGCACCGGCCCCTCCGGGCGCAGTTCGAAAACCGCCCGTTCGGTGACGTAATGCATGGTTTGTCCTTTGGCGCGGGCCAGCTCGCCGTTGTAGGAAACCTGATTCACCCCGGCGACGAATTTGCGTACCTCGCCTTCGCGGCGGATATGCAGGGCCCCTTGTTCACAGGCGATCTCCAGCCCTTTGGCGGTAAAAGAGGAGCAGAACACGACGTGGCGGGCATTCTGGGTGATATCGATAAAACCGCCCGCGCCGGGGCAGGATGCGCCGAGCCGCGTGGCGTTGACGTGGCCGTGCGGGTCCATCTCGCCGGCGCCCATAAAGGTGATATCGACCCCCGCGCCGTTGTAATAGAGCATTTGATCCTGGTGGCTTATCATCGCGCTCAGGTTACGACCGATGCCGAAATCAACGCCGCCCGCCTGCTGCCCGCCGTAGATCCCTGACTCCACGGTGATGGTGACCTGCTCGCCGAGCCGTTCTTCGTGAATGATGGCGCCAATAACATCGTTAGGAATGCCGGTGCCGAGATTGATGACGCAGCCGGGCGTCAGATAGCGGCAGGCAATCCGCCCGATAAGCTTGCGCAGGTCGAGCGGCAGCGGTGCGTTCTGCGCGGCAGGCAGCTGGATATCGCCGCACAGCGCCGGATCGAAGTCCCAGCTGGAGGTCTGGCGGTGATCCATCTGCGGCTCTTCGCATACCACAATGGCGTCGATCAGGTTGCCGGGAACGGTGATGCTTTTCGGATGCAGCGAGCCTTTCGCCACGCGATATTTCACCTGCGCCAGCACCTTCGCCCCATAGCGTCTGGCGGCGAGAACCGCGTGCAGAACTTCCAGCTTCATCACCTCTTCATCGGTCGTGAGGTTGCCCTCTTCATCAGCATGGGTGCCGCGCACAATGACCACGTCCAGAGGAATGGCCGGGTAGAACAGATATTCGTCGCCGCGAAACGTCACGTGCTCGATCAGATCGGGCCGTTCGCGGGTGCGGGCGTTCATCCGCCCGCCTTCCATGCGCGGATCGACAAAGGTACCGAGCCCGACGGGGGAAAGCCGCCCGGTAAGCCCGGCGGCCATCGCGCTATAGAGATGGACGATCTGCCCCTGCGGCAGACACCAGGCTTCCACTTCGTTGTTGTTGATCATCGCCATCCAGCGCGGCGCCAGGCCCCAGTGCGAGCCGATAAGCCGCGTTACCATACCCGGGTGGGCGAAGTGCTGGATGCCGCGCTGGCGATCGCTTTGCCCAGCGGCATGCAGCAGCGTCAGGTCGCGCGGTTCGCCCGCGGTCAGAAAGCGCGCTTCGATAGCGCTTAAAATGGACTCCGCCGCGCCGATAAGCGTCATCCCGACGGTGCAGACGGTGTCGCCGCTGGCGACCCGCTGGGCCGCTTGATGGGCGTCGATAAATTTGCTGCTCACTTTTTATCCTCCGTTGATAGCGTGATGATGGATTCCGCGAGGCGCGTTTTGAGCTGTTGTTTGCTCACTTTTCCGTTATGGGTGCGCGGTAAAACGCGGGTGAAAATAATGCGCGCCGGCAGCTTAAAGCGGGCGATTTTGACCTTCAGCCAGCCGAGGATCTCTTCGCTGGTCAGGTGGTGCTGGCCGTCCGGCACGATAAACGCCACCGGCTCTTCGCCATAGATCGGGCTGGGGGTCGGGATGACGGCAACTTCCCGCACTCCCCGATAGGTAGAGAGAATGTTTTCCAGCTCCAGCGAGTAAATCTTCTCTCCGCCGCGATTGATCATGTCCTTGCTGCGGTCTTTTATGTACAACCAGCCTTCATCGTCGAGATAGCCCAGGTCGCCGGTACAAAACCAGCCCTGTGCATCGCAGCTCGGGCGTCGTTCGCTGTGCTGCCAGTACTCGCGGATCACCACGTCGCCTTTTAGCCAGATATGCCCGATTTGCCCGGCGGGGAGGAGCTGCTGGCGATCGTTGCGGATCGTAATGGCGAGGCCGGGGATCGCCTGGCCCGAACTGCCGCATTTATCGCTGCCCCAGACGTCGCCCGGAAAAATCGTCGCGGGTGAGGTCGTTTCGGTGAGACCGTAGATCGGCTGAATCGCCGTATGCGGAAACAGGGTTTTTAACTCGTTGATCAGTCCATCGCTCAGATGGCCCGCGCCGCAGGCAATCGTGCGTAACGCGGGGAAATCGCCTGGATGACTGGCGCTCTGCTCGCGTGCCGCCTGGCAGAGAAGGATAAAGATGGTTGGCGAGCCGTGCAGAAAGGTAATGTTCTGTTCGCGCAGGGTGCCGATCACCTGCGGGGCGTTGAACCGGTGCTGCAGCCAGATGCTCGCGCCGAGGCTAATAAACAGCGCCAGCAGCGCCGACAGGCCGGTGATGTGATAGATAGGTACCGCCAGAATGGTGCTATCCGCGGCGGTGAGATTCAGTTTTTGCGTATAGGCGTCAATCGCGCAGAGCAGGTTATTGTGCGTGATAATCGCCCCTTTCGGCTCTCCGGTGGTACCGGAGGTGAACATCATCACCGCCGTATCGTCGCGGTTAACCGGGACCGGCTGGCGGGTCAGCGGTTCGGGAAGTGAGATCGCCTGCCATTCGCTGAGCGAAACCGCGCGCGCGTCGGGGGTGTTTTTCAGCCAGTCCTGTACGGTCGCATCGAACAGCACGACCCGCGGGGCGATATGGCCCACCAGCTCCTCGCTTTCGGCCTGCTTAAGCTTAGTGCTGAAAGGCACCACTTCGATGCCCAGACCAAGCGCGGCAAAAAGGACTTCGCAAAAAGCGGGATGATTCCCCCAGGCCAGCAGGATTCGATCGCCTTTGCGCAGCGACCAGACCTGGTCAAGCTGCGCCATCGCTCGCTGTACCCGCAGGTGAAAATCGCGGTACAGATAGCGCCGATCCTCAAACGCCAGCGCCAGGGCATCCGGGCTGCGGGCGGCGCTGTGTCTCAGGGCCTGGTACAGATTCTGGAAGTCGGCGGAGGTGCTGCTCATTTGTCTCTCCTGATATTGCGTATTGACTGGAAGTAGTCTGGGGAAATTCAGGAGAGGAAATTGCCGAATGGCTCACAATAGAAAATCAACAAAACAGAAGCAATTTTGTAACATTGCACAATAGGCAGGAGAGGTCAGGCGGGGGGCGAAAATCTGGAAGCAGGCAGGCTTTTGTAAAGCCTGAGGAAGCCCACTTTTAGACCCGTGTTAACCGGGCCTAAAAGGGAGAAGGGGATCAGCCCGGCCGCTTAGCGTTTAAAGGCATCAAACTCGAGCCGTTCGCCATCGGGGCCGCGAATAAGCAGGAAGCGCACATTTTCTTCCTCAATCGGCCCTTCATCGAGCGGATAACCGAGCGCCGCCAGCCGCTGCTGCACCGCATCCAGGTCGCTGACTTCCAGCGCCAGATGATCGATACCGCAGCGAGGGGAGTCAAAAGGCGTTCCTTCGGGAAGCTGGTACAGCTCGAGGACGGCGCCCGCCATTTCAAGAAACGCGACTTCAATAGCGCCCTGCGGCGACGGTTTGCTAAACCGCTGCTGGCGCTGAAAGCCCAGCGGTTCATAGAAGGCTAGCGAACGCGTTAAGTCGCTGACCTGATAGCCAATATGAGCAATCGTGTTGATCAGTTCGCGCATGTTATACCCCCTTACGCACGCACCAGAAACCGTAGAAAGCGACATACACAAAGCACACAAGTGGGGCGATAAAGGCGATTTGCATATTGCCGCCGTTCATATCCGAGATAATGCCCATCACCAGCGGAATAACGGCCCCGCCGATAATCGACATCACCACGATCGAGCCTGCGGTCTGGGTATCTTTCCCCATCCCTTTGATGACCAGACCAAAGTTTGTCGGCCAGCATGGCGCCATACAGAAGCTGACCAGAATGAGCGCATAGACCGCCAGCATTGAACTGCTGAATACGGCAACCAGTAAAAGGGCGGTGGCGGCCAGGGCAAAGGTACCGAGCAGCAGCGCCGGGTTCAGGCGGTTCATCAACCAGGTGGCCACGGTTTTACCCACGGCGTAAATCACCAGAGAAGCCAGCAGCCAGTAAGTCGCGGAGTGCTCGCTGGTGCCCTGCTGCACGAGCTGCACAAAGCGAATCGTGAAGCTCCATACGCCAACCTGGGCGCCGACGTACAAAAACTGCGACAGGATCCCGAGGCGAAAGCGCGGGATGGCAAACAGGCGTTTCAGCGTAGGCCCCATGCTTTCCGTCGGGAGCTGCTGCTGCTGAGAGGGCGTGCCCTTGCACGACGGGAATTTGATAAACACGAACACCAGCGCCAGCACCACCAGCACGGAGCCGATAATCAGATAAGGCCCGACCACCTGGCCGACCATCTGATGGCGCGCGGCGTCCGCGGCGGCGGCGGGCATCGCCAGCAGCTGTTCATGGCTCGGATCGTTTTCGCCGAAGACCATCACCTGGCCAATCAGCACGCCGGAAATCACGCCCAGCGAGTTGAAGATCTGCGAAAAGTTAATGCGCTGGGTGGAGGAGTGGATCGGGCCCAGCAGGCTGGAGTAGGTGTTTGCCGAGGTTTCCAGAAAAGAGAGTCCGCAGGCGATCACCCCCAGGCAGGCGAGGAACGCGCCGTAGGTCATGATCTGCGCGGCCGGGACGAACAGGAAACAGCCGAGGGCGTACAGGCACAGCCCAATAATAATCGCCGCTTTATAGGAATAACGCTTAATCAGCGCCGCCGCAGGCAGGGCGACAAAGAAGTAGCCGAGGAAAAAAATCGACTGCACCAGCGCCGTCTGGGTATCCGTTAAATCGAAGCCCTTTTTAAACTGGGCGATCAAGATATCATTCAGGTTGCCCGCCATCCCCCACAGCGCAAACAGGCAACAGACCAGTAAAAATTGCAGCCAGGGGGTGTGCGGTAAATACGCGCTGGTGTCCAGTTTTTCATTGTGGACCGCCGCTTTATCGACCTTATCCGTGATTAGCGTACTCATTGAGCTATCCTCTTAATGGTTTTTATACAGTAGGGTTTAAGCCATTTCATAATCAGAGGCGGCACGTAAAAGCCGTTCTCGTGCCTCCTGGTAATCCGGTAAAGATGATGCGCCCTGCTTTTCGACGCTGACGGCGGCGTACGCCGCCGCAAATCGGGCCGCGCTATGCAGCGGCTCGCCGCAGGCCAGACGCGCCGCCAGCGCGCCGTTAAAGGCATCGCCCGCGCCGGTGGTATCGCGGGGATGAGAAGGAAAGCACGGAATAGGGGATTTCACGCCCTGCTCGCTCAGCAGGGCGCCCTTTGCGCCGAGGGTGATAATGACGTTGCGCGCGCCCTGAGCATGCAGCGCATCGGCGGCCTCGGCCGCGGCCGCCAGAGAGTCAACCCGGCGCCCGGTCATTAACCCGGCCTCTGTGGCGTTCGGCGTGAGCAAATCCACTTTGCTTAGAAAGGCGTGCTCAACGGGCTGCCAGGGGGCGGGATTGAGCACCACGAAGGCCCCGGCTGCTTTCGCGGCGTCAACGACCTGTTCAATGGCGGAAAGATTGTTCTCCAGCTGAACCAGCACCACATCCGCGCAGCCGATAGCGGGAATGCAGCCGGCGATTTCATCATCGGTCACCGTCATATTCGCGCCGGGGTCGACGGCAATCATGTTTTCGGCATCGTTGCCGGCCACATAAATCAGCGCATTGCCGGTGGGGACGTCTTCGGCGACCAGCAGCGTCACGGCGTTAAACCCCACGCCCTTCAGATGACGGCGGGCAAAATGGCCGAAGGTATCATTGCCAATCTTGCCGATATAGTGAACATTCGCCCCCGCTTTTAGCGCGGCGGTGGCCTGGTTCGCCCCTTTTCCGCCGGCGCTGGTCATGCTCCCGCAGGCCACTAACGACTCGCCCGGCACCGGAAAGCGCTCCACTCTGGCCACCATGTCGAAATTGAATGAACCAAAAACACAGACTTTTCCTGACATCATTCGCTCCTTTATACATGCTCGGGGGAGTGCAGCGCGGCGGACAGATCCCGGGACATTTTTTCCCAGGCCTGCTCGAGCGGCATATCCGGGCGGAATAAACCGCTGCTGCCCATCACCAATACCTGCGCCCCGGCTCCCAGCAGCTCACGGTAGGTGTTGCGGTTACATGAGCCGTCGACTTCCAGCAAGAAGTTGAGGCTGCGGCTCTCTTTTAACTGATGAAGCTGCGCGATTTTGGCGGTCATTTCGGGAATAAACGGCTGACCGGCATAGCCCGGATCGACGGTCATCACCGTGACCTTATCGAGCAGATGCAGATAGTGCTGGATGCTCTCAACCGGCGTGGCGGGATTGAGCACCATCCCCACCTCTTTCCCCGCCTGGCGAAGCATATTGATGACCCGAAAAGCTTCGCGGCAGATGGTTTCCGGATGCAGGGAAATGGCGTCTGCTCCGGCTTCTATCAGCGCCGGGATAAACGGGGCGGGCTCTTCGACCATCAGGTGGACATCGATGGGAAGCGACGTATAGGGCCGAATCTGCGCCACAAAGCTGGCCGATAGCGCCAGGTTTTTCACATAGTGCCCGTCCATCACGTCGACGTGCAGCCTGTCGGCTTTGCCGTTTAAAAAGTGCAGCTGTTCCGCCAGCTTCATCATGTCCATACACATGAGCGAGGGAGAAAGGTAATAACGCATAAGGCCTCTTTTATTCCGGTAGTGGCTGATTTCAGGCAAAGTCTGGCCCTGCCGCGGGAAGCAGCGTTTCGACAATGCGCGTAGTCACCGTCACGTCATGACGGCGTACTCAGGCGATCTGTAGCCCGACGTTATGCCAGGTCATCTCTTTTTCCAGCAGCGGATCGACAAACTTTTCGGTGATTAAACAGTCCAGCTCGCCCAATCCGCCGATCCGCGCGACGCCTGTTCGCCCCAGCTTGCTGCCGTCGACCAATGCCACGGTCTGACGGGCGGCCAGCATCATCTGTTTCAACAGGGCGGCGTGGGCTTCCGTACCCGCATATAAACCGCTATCGCGCTCCAGCCCCTGGCAGGAGAAAAAGAGCGTATCGACGGCGTACTCGCGCAGCGTTCGTGAGGCGGTTTCACCGAAGAACGCCTCCTCGGTCGGGGAAAAATCGCCCCCCAGTCCCACGAGATGCAACGAGCGTCTGCTCATCAGCGTTTGCAAGATGCGGATAGAGGGCGTGATAACCGTTAGCGCCATCTCCGGCATCTGCCGGGCCAAAAACCAGCTGGTGCTGCTGCCGTCCAGAACGATGGTCTGTCCCGGCTGGAGACACTGCAGCGCTTTGCGGGCAACGCGCATTTTTCCTTCGCTGTGCAGCAGCGTTCTCTGCTGAAAGCTTCCCTGGCTATCTTCGACCGGCAGGGCGGGCGACGCCGCTCGGATCGCCGGCAGCGGGTTCTCCGCCGCCAGCGCTCCGCCATGGCTCCGATTTAAGATCCCTTTCCGTTCCAGCTCGCTCAGATCGCGGCGAATCGTTTCCCTGGAGACCCGAGTCGCTTGCGCAATCTCATTCACTCGCATCACGCCGCGTTGGCCCAGCAGTTCAACAATCAAACGATGACGTTCCAGCGGCAACATAGCTCTCTCCTGAAGTACATAATCAGATTACCTTTCCCTTGCGCAGGGCGTTGAGACCTCCGGAATATCCGGCGAAGGCGACCGTTTTGTCGCCGGTCAATGTGACAGCGTACGCATTTTGGCGTCATATCCGGCAGCGGTTTCGCTCTCTCGCCCGTTATTCAGGCATAAACAAAAACAAACAAAAATAAATGCAATATTGCCTTTGCGCCCGTTTATGCCCGTTTACGCCCGTTCATCAAGGGCATCGCTCATTTCCCGTCTGCTAATTAAAAGCAAATGAAAATAAAAAAATGCTAATTTGATCACGTTATTTTCATTTGATGCGTTTTTAAATGGATTTAAGCCGATTAAGAGCATTAAATGAAAGCAACTAAAAACAAAGAGCAGGATAAAACCATGAATGAAACAACCCGTCGTTTTGCACGTTTAGTCGACCTGAGCGCAGTCCAGGCCACCAGTACCGAAGCGGACGTTCGCGCCTGCGCCGAGCTGGCAACCCGATACAACATTATTTCCGTCCACGTTCTGCCCTGCTGGACGCGTTTTCTCAGTACGTTGCTGCCGCAGCAGGGGACGGGAGAGGTGATGATTGGCGGGCCGGTCGGCTTTCCCGGCGGCGGGCATGCGACTGACACCAAGGTTCAGGAAGTGCGGCAGCTGATTGCCGATGGCGCCCGCGAAGTGGATATGGTGGTGAATATCGGCAAAGTGTTATCCGGCGATTATGACTATGTGCGCGAAGATTTGCGCCGCGTGGTGGAGGCCGCCGCGCCGGTACCGGCGAAGGTGATCCTCGAAACGCACTATCTCAATGAGGAGCAGATTCGCCGCGTGTGCGATATCGCCGTAGAGGTGGGGATGAAGTGGGTCAAAACCTCCACCGGCTGGGCGCCGACCGGCGCGACGGTGGAAAAAGTCAGCATTATTGCCGACCAGCTTAAAGGCCGAATCGATATCAAAGGCGCCGGGGGGATTCGCGATCTGGCAACGGTGCGCGCCCTGTACCAGCTTGGCGTCCGCCGCTTTGGCATGAGCCATGGCGCGGTCACAAAGGTGCTGGCTGAACTGGAGCAGCACCCGGAACGCTTTCCCGAGCTGAACGCCGATTAAACTGAGAGACCGCGGGCCTGATGGCCCGCCTTAAGACGTCACCGGAGTCAGTGATGAAAGATAAAATACTCACGATTGATGTTGGCACTGGCAGTACCCGCGCCGCTCTTTTGCGCGTTGACGGCACGATGGTCGGCTTTGCGCAAAGAGAGTATGAACAGACCACGCCGCGTGCGGGTTGGTCAGAACAGGCCCCGTCTTTATGGTGGCAGGCCGCCTGCGACTGTATACGCGAGGTGCTTTACCGCTATCCTGAAACGGCTGCGCAGATTGCGGTTATTGGCGCCTGCGGGCAGATGCACGGCACCGTCCTGCTGGACGATCGCGGCGAGCTGGTGGAGGACAGGGCGCTGCTGTGGAATGACAAGCGCAGCCAGCCGCAGGTGGAAGCTTTTACCGCGCGCGAAGGGCGGGAAAAGTGGCTGGCGCATTTAAATAATCCACCCGCGGCGGCGTGGCCCGCTTTCAAATTAGCCTGGTGGCGTGAACATCATCCGGAGCGCTGGCCGCAGCTCGCCAAAGTGTTAATGCCGAAGGACTATATTAATTTCATGCTGACCGGCGCCCTGGCGACCGACTATAGCGAGGCGTCCTGCTATTTCCTGATGGACAGCGAAACCCGCGCCTGGTCTTCGCAAGCCTGCGAAACGTTTGGCCTGCGGGTCGATCAGCTACCGGACCTCAAACTTTCCAGCGACATTATCGGCCAGGTAACCCCGCGCGCCGCCGGCCTGACGGGCCTGCCGCCAGGGATCCCGGTGGTTGCCGGTACGTCGGACATGGCGGCCTCTCTGCTGGGCTCGGGAGTATATGAGCCGGGGATGGCGTCCGACTCCACCGGCACGTCGACGCTGATCACCGTGGTGTCGCCGCGGCCGTTACGCCACCAACTGGTCAATAACCTTCATCTGGCTAACGCGGCCTGGGGCGGATTTACGATTCTCGACGCCGGCGGCGATGCCGTCCGCTGGGCGCGGCTGGCGCTTGCCGATAACCAGATTACCCACCCGCAGCTTTTGCAGGAAGCGGCGGCGGTGCCGGCCGGTGCGGAAGGGCTGCTCTTTCTTCCCTATCTGACGGGAGAGCGCCTGGCCGAACACACGAACTCGCGGGCGCAGTTCTTCGGCCTGCAGCGCAAGCATCGCCGCGGTCATTTATTCCGCGCGGTCCTGGAAGGGGTGGCCTTTGCGTCCTGGCGCAATCTGCGCCAGCTGCAGGCGTGCGGGCAATATCCGCAACAAATGATCGCTTCCGGCGGCGGCGCGCGCAGCCCGCTGTGGCTTGAAATCAAAGCCGCGGCGTACAATCTTCCGATATTATCTACGCGCAACCAGGAGAATGGCGTCACCGGATGCGGTATTATCGCCGGGGTTGGCGCGGGGCTGTACGCGGATTTTGCCAGCGGCGTGAGGCAGACGGTGCAGTTCGATAAGCTGATTTCGCCGGATCCCCGTCTGCGGGATTATTACCACGCCTGCAGCGAGCTTTTTGATACGCTCTACCGGCAATCCGCCGCCTTATACGACAGGCTGGATGCCCTGAGCGCAGGACCCGACTGATAAGCAACGGTAAGCCAGCGCCGCGTCGCGCGTAACGTGCCGTAAATAAGAGAGAGGCAGAATGTTTGCAGAAGAAAGACAGGAGAAGTTGCTTAGTATTCTCAGGGAAAAACGCAAAGTGGCTGTTTCTGAGATGTGTGACGTCTTTAATGTATCTGGCGCCACCATTCGTGCCGATCTCCGCCAGCTGGAAGAGGAGGGACTGCTGACCCGTACACACGGCGGCGCCGTCCTTCGCACGCGGGCGAGCTTTGAACAGGCGTCGGACGCGCGTGAAATTGTCAACCTCAGCGCGAAAGAGCGGATCGGCCAGCGCGCAGCGGCGCTGGTTGAGGATGGCGACATTATCGTGCTGGATACCGGCACGACGACCCTGCATATCGCGCGCAATATTCGCGACCGACAAAACGTCACGGTGGTCACCAACGATTACCAAATCGCCCGCGAGCTGGAAGCCAGCCCCTCGATTCAAACCATTCTGCTGGGCGGGATCGTGAAGAAGGGGTACCACTGCGTGGTGGCGATCAACGGACGCTCCATTCTTGATACCCTGAACGTCGATAAAGCGTTTATGGGCGCCAATTCGCTGTCGCTGAAACACGGCGCCTGCGTGGCCGATATCATGCTGGCAGAAACGAAACGCGGCATGGTTGAACACGCCAGCCAGGTGATTATCGTCTGCGACTATAGCAAGCTGAATAATACCTCGCTTGCCCAGTTTACCGCCGCGGATCGGATTGATACCGTGGTGGTCGATCGTCTGCCCGATGACGTTCAGGCGTATCGTAATGCCGGCATTCAGGTGATCTCCCTGGATGAAGAGGCGCACCTCTAGCGTTCTGTTCCGGCAGCGGCGTACCGATCCGGAGTACTACAGTAAAGGGCTCGGTATTGCGCCGCGTATCAACCCGGCGCTGGAGAAAGTGACGGCTTCTCCCGAATATAGCGCAATTAAAGCGCGCTGGATTAAAGCGTCGTTGATAGTGGCGTACAGGAAAGATACCCCCTGAAGGGTATAGTCCCTCAAACGTTCCTGTATGCCATCGGGAGCATCGGCTTATCCGTCAACGACAAACGGTTACTGGTTCTCTCCCTTTTTAAAAGTTTTCAATACATTATGCGCGTAGCTAATATAATTCTTAGCGCGCGGACATTTAAAATGTAACGCGAAACTTCTGAAAAACATGTCCAATGAAATAAAAAGTGGATTTTATTTCAATCTTTATGTCAGAATCGCGTTATGGCAGTAAAAACCATATTTTATATATTTTCATTATGCAAGCCATAATGAGCGGATACTAACGAACGCTACAGAAATAACATTCTGAGGCGTTGTCTGATTATTCGCATGGAGAATTATCGTGATGCTATCCTGTCTTAAAAACCTCGCTGGTGATTATATAGGATATAAATCATATGGCAGGAAGAATAAATGAGTTCGATGACAAATAGCCTGGAAAGATTAAGGAAGGAAAAGGAGGAGATAAAGCGACAGCGGCGTGAGTTTAAAATAAAATTCGTGTGCTTATATGTCTCAATATTGTCACATCTAAAAGCAAATCCTGATAATAAAGTTACCAAGGGTTCTTTTGGCGATGCCAAAAAAATCACCGTGGCAAACGATGGTTTCTTTTTTGATATTAGTTTCAAATATGACTACGCAAGAAATAAAGTGCGGATTATTGTATCTGAAGAAAGCCTGTCGCTGAAAGTCAGGCTCACCCTGCGGCTGACGGCATCAAAAGCGAAATGGCGCATTGTAAAAATATCCCATAAAAAGTTTAAGTATATTTTTAGAGTCATGAAGCCACAGCTGATTGAGGAGCTTATCGTCTTTTTGATCCGCTATCTGTAGATATCTCCTCTCCGTCAATGGGCCAATGAGCCGGGATGCTCGCTTCGATCGTTCTTCCGGCTGCAGGTTGGAATATTTCCTGCCGCGAGTTCCTCCTGGTTTGAGTCGATGAGAATGTCATTAAACGGCATTACTCAATAAAGCCCCCATTAATGCTGTTTTTTCCCGCTTTTACCCCTTTTATCGCCCGGGTTTTCTGGTGGGATGAAGTTGCCAGGGTGATTTCTTAACTCCTTGTAAATAAATGAAAAAGTATCATTTTTGTCATGAATGCCTCTGTCAATCACATTTCCTCTGTCGCCAACTTTAAATCTGTAAAAGTAGACGTTTGTCGACTTTTCATCTAAAAAGTTGGGGGAAGGGACTAGACAGGACCATTATTAGGTTATCAAATGGTTAAATTACGTCACATTAAATGTGAATGATTGGCCTTGTGTATAAAAGGCCAACACGCTTTCCGCTGCGTTAAAGCGCTGCGGACATCTTTGGGAGAAGTTATGCATTCCTCTGTTAATAAAAATGAAACTCGGACCTTTTTTGGTCATCCTTACCCCCTCGGTTCGCTGTTTTTCACCGAAATGTGGGAACGGTTCTCGTTTTACGGTATTCGACCATTACTGATCCTGTTTATGGCGGCCACCGTCTATGACGGCGGGATGGGGCTGGCGCGCGAGAACGCGTCGGCCATTGTCGGGATCTTTGCCGGGACCATGTATCTTGCCGCACTGCCCGGCGGCTGGCTGGCGGATAACTGGCTCGGGCAACAAAAGGCGGTCTGGTACGGCTCGATTCTGATCGCCCTCGGCCATCTCTCCATCGCGCTGTCGGCGGTGATGGGGGATAGCCTGTTCTTTATCGGCCTGATGTTTATCGTGCTCGGTTCCGGCCTGTTCAAAACCTGTATTTCGGTGATGGTCGGTACGCTGTACAAGAAAGGCGATGCGCGCCGCGACGGCGGCTTCTCGCTGTTCTATATGGGCATCAACATGGGGTCGTTTATCGCCCCGCTGATCTCCGGCTGGCTGATTAAATCTCACGGCTGGCACTGGGGCTTCGGCATCGGCGGCATCGGGATGCTGGTCGCGCTGATTATCTTCCGCGTCTTTGCCGTTCCGGCGATGAAACGCTACGACAGCGAAGTCGGCCTCGACTCCACCTGGAACAGCCCGGTAGTGAAACGAAACGGCGTCGGCGCATGGCTGCTGGCGCTGACGGTCGGCGTGGCGGTTATCATCGCGTTGATTGCCCAGGGCGTTATCGTGATTAACCCGGTGGCGGTCGCCAGCGTGCTGGTCTACGTGATTGCGGCGTCGGTGGTGCTCTATTTTATCTACCTGTTCGTCTTCGCCGGACTGAGCCGCAAAGAGCGCGCCCGCCTGCTGGTATGCTTTATCCTGCTCATCTCCGCCGCCTTTTTCTGGTCGGCGTTTGAGCAGAAACCGACCTCGTTTAACCTGTTCGCTAACGACTATACCAACCGTATGCTCGGCTCCTTCGAGATCCCGGCGGTGTGGTTCCAGTCGATCAACGCCCTGTTTATTATTTTGCTGGCGCCGGTATTCAGCTGGGCATGGCCTGCGCTGGCGCGCAAAAACGTCCGTCCGAGCAGCATCACTAAGTTTGTTATCGGTATTTTATGCGCGGCGGCGGGCTTTGGTCTGATGATGCTGGCGGCGCAAAACGTCCTGAGCAACAACGGCGCGGGCGTTTCGCCGATGTGGCTGGTGGGCAGTATTCTGATGCTGACGCTGGGGGAGCTGTGCCTTAGCCCGATTGGCCTGGCGACCATGACCCTGCTGGCGCCGGAAAGAATGCGCGGCCAGATGATGGGGCTGTGGTTCTGCGCCAGCGCCCTGGGTAACCTGGCGGCGGGCCTGATTGGCGGGCACGTGAAGGCCGATCAGCTGGATATGCTGCCTGACCTGTTCGCACGCTGCTCCATTGCGCTGCTGATCTGCGCCGCGGTGCTGTGCCTGCTGATTGTTCCGGTTCGCCGGATGCTGGAAAACACCCGCAGCGACAAGCCGCAGGAGCCCGCGGCTAACGCGTAATCCCGCAAAAACCCGGCGCGTTCTGCGCCGGGTTTATCCCTTAACGGTAAACAATACCGCCATCGATCAGAATCGACTGACCGGTAACATAATCGGAGTCCGGGCCTGCCAGATAAGAGACCAGGCTTGCCACATCGTCCGGCGTTTCGGCGCGGCCAAGGGCGATGCCTTCCACGTATTTTTTATAGGTTTCGCCCACCGGCGCACCGGTAATGTCGGCGAAGCGCTTATCGATCTCGGTCCACATTCCGGTTCCCACAATCCCCGGACAGTAGGCGTTTACCGTGATGCCGCGGCTGGCGTACTCTTTCGCCGCTGCCTGCGTCAGGGCGCGTACGGCAAATTTCGTGGCGGAATAGACGCCCAGCAGCGCGAAACCATCATGACCGGCGATAGAGCAGGCGTTGATGATTTTCCCTTTCTGCTGACGATCGATGAATTTTTTCGCCGCCGCCTGAATGCCCCACAGGGTACCCTGAACGTTGATGCGCATGATGCGGTCCACTTCTTCAGGCGTCACATCGGCCAGCGCCTGAACCTGGGCGATCCCGGCGTTGTTCACGATAATATCAAAGCCGCCCAGCTGTTTTTCCGCTTCATCAATGGCGGCGTATACCTGCGCGCGGTCGGCGATGTTAGCGACGAAGGTGGCCGCTTTACGCCCCAGCGCTTCCACTTCGGCGGCGACGGCGGCAATCCCTTCCGGGTTCACGTCGACCAGCATCACCGACGCGCCGTCTTTAGCCAGACGCAACGCGATACCGCGACCAATGCCCTGACCGGCGCCGGTCACCAGCGCAACTTTATTTTCGATAGCCATGTCTGTACTCACCTTGTACTGATTAATAAACCAGGGAGGCCCGCGGCCGATGTCGTCGTAGCCGCTGCGGCGAATGGCACTACTCTATCGGGCGCAATAAGCGTGGCCTACCCCCCTGATGGGGGGGATAATGAGCGTACGGACTGGATTTAAGGAGTAATCGCAGTATGGCTTTTTTACCCTCGGCGGATGATTCACTGACAGCGTTTGTTCATCAGGAACCTTTACGTTTCACCGGGACGCTGCCGCTTATTTCCACGCGCTTTACGCCGCCCCGTACGCCGGAAAGCCTGCTGTCGCGGGAGCGCCTGCTGCAGCGCCTCGACGGCGCCGTTTCCCGCCGTTTAACCCTGCTGCGCGCGCCCGCCGGGTTTGGCAAAACCACCCTACTGGCGCAGTGGTACCGGCACCGCCTTCGACAAGGGGATGCGCTGGCCTGGCTGAGCCTTGAAGAGGACGACAACGCGCCGCTGCTGTTTATGCGCTATCTACAGGAGGCGCTGCGGCCGCTGTGGCAGGGGTGGAGCCCGTCGTTTCTGCATCTGTTACAAGGTGAGCTTCCGGCCGAGCTCCCCCTGTTCTTTGCTGAGCTCGTTAATCAGCTTAATCAGTGCCCGCACCCGCTGTACCTGATCCTCGACGACTATCAGTGCATCAGCGACCCGGTGATTCATCAGGGAATGAGCTGGCTGCTGCACCATGCGCCGCCGGCGCTGCATCTGCTCATCGGTAGCCGTAGTCAGCCGCCTTTAGCCCTGAGCCGTCTGCATATGCAGGACCAACTGCTGGAGGTCGATGATCCGGAGCTGCGCTTTAACCCCAGCGAAGCCCGCGCTTATTTCGCTGGCGCGTCGGGGCTGGATCCGCAGGCGATCCCCCGGCTTATCGCGCTCACACAAGGGTGGGTCGCGGGAATGAAAATGGCCGCGCTCTCCCCGGACGCGTCTACGGCGATGGGCTTCGGCGCCGGCTCGCGGTCAATCTCCCGCTATCTGGATGAAGTGATTTTCGCGCCGCTGCCGCCCGAAGTATTCGACTTCCTGCTGCATACCTCCGTGCTTAATCGCCTGCATCCGGATCTGTGCGATGCCGTCTGCGGCCGCCATAACGGCGGCGAGATGCTGAGGTGGATAGCGCAGCACAATCTGTTTCTTTCCGCTCTGGACGACAGCGGCCGCTGGTTTCGCTATCACCCGCTGATGCGCGACGCGCTGCTGCATCGCCTGCGCCACGGCGGGGATATTGATATTCGCCAGCTGCACGATCGCGCCAGCGCCTGGTTCGCCGCGCAGCAGCTGTGGGCCGAGGCGATACGCCATGCGCTGGCCGCCGGAAAATCGGCGGCCAGGGATGCGGAAGCGGGCGCGCAGTCTCTGGCGGAGGAGGGGGATATCGATACCCTGGTGCAGTGGATACGCTACCTGCCAGCCAATCTCGACCCGTCGCGCATCGAGCTTCAGCTTAATCTGGCCTGGGCGTTAGCCCACCGCTTCCGGTTTAGCGACGCTCGCCAGCTGCTCGACGCCATTGAGACGCAATCGGCGGCGCATGGCGGGGCGCTGGCCCACAGCTCGTGGGTGAAGCTGCGGGTCGTTCGCGCGATCTGCGAAGCCTTTGCCGACAATATTGCCCGCAGTATCGCTATTGTCGAACCGCTGCTGCGCGAGGTGCCCTGCGGCGATATCTGGGTTGATGGCCTGGTGTGCAACATCCTCAGCTACTGCCATCTGGCGGACTCCCGGCCGCAGCAGGCGCTGGAGGTGCAGCAGCGGGTATCCGGCGTCAGCGTTGCTAACCGCAACCTGTTCGTGACGGTCTACCGGGCCTTTGTCATGGCGCAGAGCTATTTGCGCCAGGGGAATCTCGCCGAAGCGGAACGTCAGGCCGCGGGGGCGCTGCGCTATGCGGAGCAGCATACCGGCGAGAACGCCAGCAGCGGCGCTACCCTGGCGCCCATTCTCGCCGAGATAGCCTGGGAGCAAGGGAAGGGCGAGCAGGCGCAAAGCCTGCTGGTTCCGCGTCTGGAGACCATCGACAACTTCTGTCCGCCCGACGGCCTTAGCCGCGGCTATATCATCCTGGCCCGTCAGGCCCGTGAAATGGGGAGACTGGCGGAAGCCGAATCACTATTACTGCATGCCGAAGGGCTGGCGGCCCAGCGCGGCTGGCTGCGGGCGCAGGCTCCGCTGCTGGCGGAGCGGATTGCCGTTGCCCTTCACGCGGGCGACAAACTGGCCGCCGACGCGCTGCTGCTTCGCCTGCAGACCCTTAGCCAGACGGAGGCTGCCGGCGGATATATCGCGCTCAGCCAGAGCCGTCTCCTTATCGCCGCCGGCGAACCGCAGGCCGCCGCCAGGCTGTTGGATACGCTGGCCGGCGTGCGGGAAACCAGCGGCGAGTGGCTATTCGCCGTGCGTTTGCGGCTCAAACAGGCGCTTGCCCTCTGGCGTGCCGGCGAGCGGGAGCAGGCGATGGCTGTCTGCCGACCGGCGCTTGCGCGCGCGCTGCGTCAGGGGCTGTGGCGCAGCCTGCTGGAGGGGAGGGAAGAGATGGCTGCGCTGCTGGCGGAGATGCACAAGCGCGGCGCGGCGGATGATGCGCTGATCGCCGATATCGTCGCTTTGCTGTCCCGCTTCGCCGCCGCCGGTATCGTGATTGATACGGCGCGTCCGCAGCCGCCCGCGCTGCGGCTGACTGAACGGGAGCAGCAGACCCTGCGTTTAATTGCCAGCGGCCATTCCAACAAGGGCGTGGCGCGCGAGCTGGGCATTTCGGCGGAAACCGTCAAATGGCACCTTAAGCAGCTGTATGAAAAGCTGCAGGTGAAGGGGCGCATCCAGGCGGTAAACCAGGCGCGCGAATGGCGCCTGTTAAGCTAGCGCGATGGGGCGTTCTCGCTCAGCGCCGGGCCGCGATAATCGCCGCCCAGCGCTTTAATCAAGGTGATATCGGTACTGAGCCGCTGGGCCTGGATATCCAGCAGCAAAAGCTGCTGCGCGATGGCCGGGCGACGCGCCTCCTGCGCCGCATAGTAGCTGACCAGCCCGCGCTGATGGTGCGCGCTGGCGCTGCGGGTGGTCACCATCGCCGCCGTCACTTTCTGCTGCTGCAGGGCGGCCTGCTGGTTCAAATCGTTCAGCTGGCTCGAGCTAATCGCCACGTCGCGCACCGCGTCCAGCACCGCCTGGTTGTACTGCTTAATCAAAATATTGCTCGCCGTACGCGTCGATTTCAGGTTGGCGTTTAAGCGCCCGCCGTCAAACAGCGGTAAATAGAGCCCCGGCAGTATATTGATCTGCTGGAATGAGGACTTAAACAGATCGCCGACGCTCAGCGCGTTGTAGCCCCAGAAGGCCTTGATATCAAAGTGCGGGTAAAAGGCCGCTTTTGCCGCGTCCACCTGGCTCATGGAAGCGCTAACGTAGCCGCGCAGCGCCTGCAGGTCCGGGCGGCGGGCCAGCAGCTCAAACGAGAGCGAGTCCGGGAGCGTTTCCTGCAGCGTCGGCAGCGCCACGGGGTGAATCTCCGGCATGCTATGCGCATCGGCGCCGATCAGCGCCCGCAGGGTTTCCCGGTACTGCGTCAGCGTCCCCTGCGCCGTAATCACCTGCTGCTGCGCCGCCAGCAGCTCCGCCTGGGCATTGGCGACATCGACGCTATCCTCGACGCCGCGCGCGGTACGATGCTCGTGCGCCTGCACCGAGAGGCGGGCGATAGCCTCCAGCTGGTTGAGTAATTCGATTTTCTGAAAAGTTGCCTGCATCGCGAAATAGAGCTGAGCCACGCTGCTGGCGAGATCCAGCTCGATACCGGCGGTCTCCGCCTGGCGGGCGTTCTTTTCGCCAATCGCGGCGGCGACGCGGGCGCGGTCGGCGCCCCATAAATCGATATTCAGCGTCGCTCCGACGCCGACCGTGTTCAGCGTGTACCAGGGGCCGTTTTTATCCACCGGCAGGGAGAAGGAGTAGGGCCAGGTAAACTGTTTATTGGTCACCCGCAGGCGGTTTTGCGCCGCCACGGCGGTGGCCTGTACGCCCATTGCCGACTGCGCCAGCTCAACCGTGGACTGCGATTGCGAAATACGCAGCCGCGCCGCCTGCATGGTGGGGGAGTTCTGCAGCGCGCGATTAACCAGCATATTGAGCTGGGGATCCTGATAGCCTTCCCACCACCGCGCCGTCGGCCAGCCGCTGTTCGCCAGGTGGATCACCTGCGCCAGCTCGGCCTGCTGCGGGTTGACCAGCGGTACCTGGCCGGGATCGTCCTGAATTAACGCGCAGCCGGCTAATTGCGTGAGGGCGAAGGCAAGCGCCAGGGAGCGCCAGACGCGCGGAAGAGGAGTGGTTTTCGTCATGATCGGGTTGCCTGTCGCGGAATAACGGAAGACGCAAGCGGCCACGTGGGCAGCGCGGCCAGCGCATTGACCAGCGGCGCGCCGAACGGATTCGCCGGATCCGGCTGCTGCGCCTGAACGCGCTCAACGGTATTTTGCTGCGCATCGATATCGCTGGCGTAGGCTTCAAGCCGCCGGGCGCAGCGGGCTAAAAAGGTATCTTCCGGCGCGGCGTAGAGGCGATAGCCTTCGCTGAGGCGCAGGATCTCCTCTGCCTGACGAAAGGTTGCCCGCGCCGGCCAGCTTTTGGCTTCCGGCCACGGGTGCGCATAGGTTCCCAGCGGCTCGGCGGCCACCCGGTTGATTAAGGTTTCGCTCTCGGTCAGCGCGGCAAACAGCGGTACCTGCTGAACCTCATCGTCGCGGGCGGCGAGGGTTTTCGCCAGCTGGCGATAAAGCTGGGCCAGACGCGCTTTCAGCTGCGGCGCTTCGCTATCGGGCCATAAATAGAGATGAACAATGGAGGAAACCAGTACGCCGAGCAGGATGCCGATAACCCGGTCGCGCAGCTCGGTAAGGTTGCTGAGCGGGCCAAACCAGCTCAGGAATGCCAGCGCGAAGGTAAAGCCTATCTGAATGCCGGCGTAGGCGATGCGCTCCGACCCCGCCGCAATCCACGCCGCCAGCGCGAAGACCGGTAGGGTCATCGCCAGCAGGCCGCTCAGCGAATCGGTCCAGGGCTGCACAAAGACGATCAGAAGCAGCGCAATCAGCGTGGCCAGCAGCGCGCCGCCAATGCGTAGCCACGTTTTCTGCATGGTGGCGCCCAGGCCCGGCTGGGCGACGATCACGCAGCTCAGCATGATGGTGTGGATGCCCTGCCAGTCGGCGGCGGTGTAAAAAACGTAGCACAGCAGCGTCGCCAGCAGCGTTTTCAGGGCAAAGTGCAGATAGGCCGGATTGGACCACGCGTCCGGCAAAAGCAGCGGCGCTTTTTCCACTTCGCCCTGCGGCAGCGGGATGGTTTCGCCGCGCGCCAGCCGCGCCAGAACCTCGGCGATCTCCTGCAAAATGGCGCTGTTGGCGCCGTCGCGCGGGACAATCAGCGGCTGGACCTCCGCCGCCGCGGGCAGATTATCCGCCAGCGCGTTAAGCTGGCTGGCTATCCGCCGACGCGCATCGGGATGGTCGTCGCCCGGCTGGAGCAGCGCCGTCAAATGAGAGCAGCTCAGCGCGGCGGCCATCAGCGACTGCCAGGCCTGCGGGCTGGCGGCAATCTCCGGCGTGGCGCGCGCGGCCTGCTGATACAGGGACCGCAGTTGGTTAAACTGCCCGGCAATCTCGGTAACGGTGGGCGGCGGCGTGCCATCGTCCGGCTGGCTCAGGCGCCGCGCCGTCTGGCGGAGCATCACCACCAGCCGGGCTTTGAACTGATAGCCGGGAAAGGCCTGCTGGAAACAGGCGTTGACCAGCAGGGTCACCAGAATCGCGGTGTTGATCGCCACCCATAGCCACAGCAGCAGGCGCACCAGAATTTCGCTCTGGCTGGTCATCGACGGGAAGGTCTGGGCGTAGATGACCGCCAGCGCCACCACGAAAAACGCCAGCCCGAGCTTGCCGAGCACCCGCATCAGGTAAATGGCGCAGAAGAACAGGATCACCGAGGCGACCAGGCGGATCAGCGGATAGTCATAGGTCCACTTGATAATCAGCAGCACGCCGCCCAGCGCGACGCTGACGGTCACCACGAAAACCACGCTTACCAGTTTGATCATCAGGACGTTCGGCTGGCTGACGTAAAACACCACGATCAGCGCGACGGCGAGGAAGGGAATATGCAGCGTCATAAACAGCACAATCAGCACCGCGCAGCTGAGCGTCAGGCGCAGGGTGTAGTTCGCCCGCCCCGGCGCATCGCGGAGTTCCCGGGTCAGAAAGGGCCACAAGCTCTGCATGCCGTCTCCTTATTGCGGCTGCAGAACGGCGCTGGCGGAGGCGCCCATACGAAACAGGTTCGGGTCGGGGTCTTTAACGGCGATTTTGACCGGGAAGCGCTGGGAGACGTGGACCCAGTTGATACTCTTCTGGATCACCGGCAGGCCTTCAATCACGCTGCCGCCGTCGGGCAGAACGCCGGTGCCGACCGAGTCGACTACGCCCTCGAAGGCGCGACTGTGGTTGGTCATCACGGTGATTCTGGCCGGAACGCCGGGCCGCACGTTTTTTAAATCGGTTTCGCGGAAGTTCGCCACCACGTACCAGTGGTCGTCATCAAGCAGGGTAAAGACCGGCTTCAGGGCCGAGGCGTACTGGCCGATCGTGGTTTTCAGCGCCACCACCACGCCGTTAAACGGCGCGCGGACTTCGGTAAATTCGAGGTGCAGCTCGGCCAGCGCAATTTGCGCGAGGATGCCCGCCCGCTGCGCCACCATGGCATCGACGCCGGTCACGGCGGCGGAAGCCTGTTTGGCCTGCAGCAGGGTGGCTTCCAGCTCGGCGCGCGCCGCTTTTTCTGCCGTTCGCGCCTGATCAAGATCCTCCTGGGAGGCAAACCCCTGCGGTACCAGCGGCTCAAGGCGAATGCGTGAAGAGGTGGTTTGCTTAACCAGCGCTTTAGCGCGTTCAACGGCGGCGCTGACCGATTGCGCGTTGTACTCCTGCGCTTTGATCGTGCGCTGAGTCAGCATAATCTGCGCATCAAGCGTGGTCAGCCGCGCTTTGGCATCATCAAGCATCGCCTGGTAGGGGCGCGGGTCGATGCGGAACAGCAGGTCGCCTTTTTTTACCCGCTGATTGTCGCGAATCGGCATCTCGACGATCCGCCCGCTCACTTCCGGCACCACGTCGATGGTGTCGGCATAGACATAGGCATCGTTGGTTTCCGGCGAGGTTTGCAGCTGCCAGATAACCAGAATCAGCGCCACGATAGCGGCGAGAACGAGCGCCAGCAGGGGCCATTTTTTGCGGATAACGCTTGAGCGGGATGAGGTCATAGGTATCTAGTTTACGAAGAGCAGGAACCACAGAATCGTGGCGAACAGGAACATCAGCGCCAGATAGCTGAAGACCAGCGGAGAAAATCGCGACTGCCATCCTTTACGCACAATCAGGATATGGCAGGGAATAAGTAACAGCGCGGCGCCTGTTAAGCAGAAAAACCAGCCCGGGAATGCGGCGCCTAATACCGGAATCGCCGGGGATAATGAGCAGCCGGAGAGCGTAAATAGCAAGAATAAGAGCGTAGGGCGCGGCAGCTTTACAATGCGATTCAAGACTGAATACCTGAGTGCTCGGGTTAAGGTGAAATGAGTGTAATCTCCCTACCGGGGAAATAAAAGATAGATATAACCGAAGCGTCTGTATTTCATCGATAAACAGAACATTTTCTTTGGATAACGAGTGCATAGAAAATCATTCATTCTGCATTAATGGCGTGAGGCCGCTGGAATATAAATTTCGCCCGTCGCCGATAGTCAGCGGTTGTTGGCAGGGCTATGCTTAGAGCCAAAGCTAAAAAAATAGTCAGAACTGAGGCAATGTCATGGATAAAGAACTACTGGAAGCGGGCTATCGCGCCTATACCGGCGAGAAAATCGATGTCTACTTTAACACCGATATCTGTCAGCACTCGGGTAACTGCGTGCGCGGTAGCGCGAAGCTTTTCAACCTGAAACGCAAACCGTGGATCGTCCCGGATGAAGTGGACGTGGCCACGGTGGTTAAGGTTATTGATACCTGCCCGAGCGGCGCACTAAAGTATCGCCAAAAATAAGCGAGCAAATGATGGAAATACTGGAAGGTCATAACAAGTTTTACGTCAATGACGCCGACGGGAAGCAGGTGGCGGAAATTGTTTTTGTACCCACGGGCGAGCACCTCAGCATTATTGAACACACCGACGTCGACCCCAGCCTGAAAGGTCAGGGGGTGGGGAAAAAGCTGGTGGCGAAAGTGGTGGAAAAAATGCGCGGCGAGCAGCGTAAAATTATACCGCTATGCCCGTTTGCTAAACATGAATTTGATAATACTCGCGAGTACGACGATATTCGCGCCTGAATAAATGCGCCAGCATGCTGGCGCAACAATTTGAGTCGAGAGCTGGCGGCCGCGTATTGTAGCGTCTTCTGTAAGCTAAATCGTTACCAGCCATATGGCCGGGGAAAGGTTATAAGCCATCGGCAGCCGGGGCTGTTGCAGCAAGAAATTACTGATAAACAAATGTCACCCCAATAATCGATTGAACGTTGCCGGCGGTAACCTGGCCGCTGGTTCGGGCATAATTAGCGATCAGCCCGAGATTGACCGGTGAGGTGCCTACCGTTCCTAAAGAAACCTCTTTATTGGCTGAAATAACGCTGCTATTTCGGGTTAGCTGAATGCCGATACCTTGAGCCGCCGAAGATGACGCGGTATTGGTAAAAACGGAATTGGCTGCGTCCGCGGTGGTGCCAGAGAGGTAATAACCCAGCGCCTGATTTTTCGCGCAGTGTACCGTCAATGGAATCGCCGTTGAGGCGGGGTAGTTGGGAAGATTAACCGTGACGCTGCGGGATGAGACATCACAGCCGCCGGTAGGCACAATGACGTCATTATTCGCATAGATATTCCATGTAAAACGTGCCTGATACTCGCGGGTATCATTATGAACGTTGGTACCGACATGAAGCATAACCAACCTGGCGATTAATGAGCCCGACTTGATGACAACTCCGGAAGCGGCAGAGACTGGAGTAAGATAAAGCATCGCATTCCAGGGAACAAAATTACCTGAGCGCAAATTGTAGCTTGCCGTACTCGAAGTCAGCGGGAAGTTATAGCTTGAGCCATAGTACTTCAGCGATCCGGTAAAGTTAGCAAGCAGGCCGCTGTAGGATGAGCCCAGCAGTATGCTTGTAAAATCGTTACGGTCTTCTGGAGTGTCATTCTTACAAAATATGGATTGAGATAAGTCCACGACGAGGTTTTGGCCAACCCCCAGGGACGGCTGTAAATTAACATAGACGTTTGTGGACTGATCGCCGTATAAGCTGTCCAGGGTCACGCCCGTAGCGTCATAGCAGGTAAAGGCGTGAGCAGCCGTAGAGTAACCTGCTACTAATGATAAAATACAAAAAATCTTGTATATCAGCTTCCCAATCTTTGACGTGGTCTGATTTTGATAATTCATTTATTTCTCCTGATTCAGGCGTAGGTATAGGTGACGTAAATCACCGCCTGGATCGTTCCTTGAGTCGCGCCTCCGTTGACCGTCAGCGCCCTGACCTTGAGAGGAAACCGGGTTGATTGCGTTGAATCATCCACCTGCACCTCTTTTCTCGCACCGGTGTTCAGCGTGTTTCCGCCTTCATCCTGTAGCTCAAGCTGGATATTGCGGGCGGTACCCTGGTTTCTGTAGTAACCCGTGGCGTCCGCCGAGCCGCTGAAGCTGGCGGTGACCCGCGAGGTGCCGACCGGGCAGTTGCTTAAATCGAGCTCGGTACTGTGCCAGGCCGACGCGGAACCTGCTGATACCAGGCTGAAGGTATAGAGTTCCCCCAGATCGACGCTGGCGTTAGTGGTGGAAACGGTACAGGGTTTGGCCACCACTTTGCCGTTAACGGTAATAGTAATGTCGGTGGCCTGCAGCACCGGGGAAAATGCGGTCAGCGTGATTGCCAGAAGCCACCCG
The DNA here is from genome assembly GCF_015139575.1 of Klebsiella michiganensis. GTDB lineage: Bacteria > Pseudomonadota > Gammaproteobacteria > Enterobacterales > Enterobacteriaceae > Klebsiella > Klebsiella michiganensis. The sequence continues at coordinate 964,011 of NZ_AP022547.1, forward strand.
GCATGAATCCATTTCATCAGAGCCTCCGTTTACTGGAATTCGAGCGTGAATGTCGCGGTAGCACTAACGTGCCCGGCGGTGACCGGCACCCGGGTGGTCATCAGCCGGGCGTAAAAGTTCAGCGTGTTGGTCCGGCTGGGGGCCAGAATAGTCCACGGGATTGCAGACGACGCGGCATTAAGCGGCAGCGCCGTCTGCTGCGCGTCAAGGATCTGCACGCCCATCCCCGCCGCCGCTGAAGTGCCGCGATCGAGCTGTAACAGGTCGGTATTGATGCTGTCGGCAACGCCAACAAAGCCGACCTTCACCGAGGTGACCGCGCTGCCGCAGGGCGACAGCACAATGCGAAACGGCACCAAAGGCGTTGTGGCTCCAACCCTATGCAGCTGCTTCGTGGCGTTATCCATCAGATCGACGGTAAAATCTTTCGACTCACCCGCCACGGCGCAGGCGTTATCGCGAACGTAGCCGCTGATGGTGATGGTGCTGTCCGCCGCGCTGGCGTTGGTAATCACCAGCGACAGGACGGCGCTCAGCAGATAAAAAGGTATTCTCATCATCATGACTTCCTTAACGGCAGACTGCCGACAGCTGGCTCAATGCCTGGTTCTTACTTTCGGGCGGCAGGCTGTAGTCAGCCTCGCAGCTGGCGTTCGGACCTTCGCCCCATTTCGCCAGGACTTTGCCAGCCAGCGGCATCCCGCTTAGATAGACCTGGCCGTTATCGGCGACGATGCTGCTGCCCTGGCTACCGGCCGGGGTGACCAGCGCGCCGAAGGGAACCGGCTTTCCGTTATAGATGAGCGACATCAGCAGCTTGAGCCCGACGTGGGCTTTAAACTCCGCACGGGCAATCGCGCCGTGGGTCGGGACGACGCTGACAACCGCATCGTCCAGGTCGACGTTATCGGCCAGGCTGTTGGTGTCCAGCGCCACCCGGTTTTCCCGGTATTCGGTGGCGTAGGGCAGCACGGCGTAGCCGCGCCAGTCGGTCTGAACCCCGGTCTGGTTTTCCACTTTGACGTTGTCTGCGCCGGGGGCTTTGATCAGCACCACCGTGTCGTTCATCGGCTGGCTCAGGGTGACGCCGTCGGCGTGAGCCAGCACGCCGCCGCTCAGGCCGTAGTACAGCTGTTTGATACCGTCGCTGCGGCTGTAGCCGACGTTGGCGTTGCCGTAGCCGCCGCGGTAGTTCAGCGCCGCGTAGCCGGTGCCGCCGCTGTTGCCCTCACCGCCGCCGGCGTAGCCGGTCTGCATGCTGTAGCTCAGGTTGTTGTCCTCCAGCAGCGTGCCGTGCAGGCCCGCCAGAGTGCTCATCCGACCATGCAGATCGTTTGACATGCTGCTACTGGCGCTGGCGTGCCGCCAGGCCGATTTGCTGTCGGAACGCAGCCAGTGGCTGAACGGAATATTGACGTTGACTGCCAGCATCTGGTCGCGCCCCTGCTGCCAGGCGTTTTTGGTCAGGCTGTAGCTGAGCGTCCAGTTGATATCATTGACGGCGGTGTTCAGCCCCGCCTGGAGCTGCTGATCGGCCTTGCCGGTGCCCCAGTAGGTCTGATGACTGCCGTTCAGGTAAAGAGTCGCAGTACGCCCCAGCTGCTGGGTGATGCTGGCCTGTATTTTGCCGCGCTTGTTGTAAGCGAGGTTGTAGTAGTCGGTGAACGTCGGCTTCACTTCAATCACCCCGTCCTGGGTCGCGACGTTGTAGCCGCTCATCCGGCTGTAGGTGGTATCGGCGAAGCTGAAGTAGCCGTGCGTGGAGTAGCGGTAACCCACCAGCTGAATATTGGTGCCGGTATCCGTCAGCGACTTGTTATAGAGGAAGCGGACCGACTGACCCTGGTGATCGCTGTCATCGGGCAGGGTGGCATTGGCCTGGGTGACATCCAGCGACAGCGCCCCCAGCTCCCCCATGTTTTTCCCCACGCCGAGGTTAAAGGCGTGGTAGCGGTCCGCCAGCTGGGTGCCGCCGTACAGCGTCCAGCCCGCCGGGAGTCCTTGCAGCAACGTGCCCTGGAAGAATTTAGGTTTCTCCTGCTGATTGTTGCCGCTGCGGTACTCGCCGGCGGTGACCGTATAGCGGGAGTAGCCTTCGCGCTGGAGCACCGGAACGGAAGAGTAAGGGACGGTGAACACCTGACTGCTGCCGTCGGCCTCTTTGATGGTGACCTGTAGATCGCCGCTATTACCGGCCGCATAGAGATCGTTGATGGTAAACGGGCCGGGCGGTACCGTGCTCTGGTAGATCTCATAGCCGTTCTGTTTGACCGAGACCTGGGCCGTGCCGCGGGCAATCCCGTGAATGACCGGGGCGAAACCCTTCTGGCTGTCCGGCAGCATATTATCGTCGGAAGCTAACTGCACGCCGCGGAAGTTGATGCCGTCAAAGATATCGCCGTTGGTGTAGCTGTCGCCAAGGGTCAGGCGCGAGCGTAATGGCGTAACGTCTCGCTCCAGCCAGGTGTTAATGTGCTGCCATTGATTTTCGTTGTTTGCGGAACCGCTGCTGTAGCTCCAGGTGGTGTTGTCGCGCAGGCGCCAGGCGCCCAGATTCAGCCCGCTCTGCAGGTTCAGGTACGCGTAGTTGCTGCTGCCGCCGATATCGTTATGCACGGTGTTGCCGGTGAAGTTGTAGTTCAGCAGTAGCGCATTGATACCATCATCCCACAGCTCCGGAGGAATGCTACCGCGGGCGCGGTTGCCCATAAATGCCTGAGGAATGGTGAGGTAAAGACGTTGTTGAGCCACATCGAAACGGATCGTCATATCCTCGATCATCTCAAGTAAGGGGACGCAGCTATCGGCGGGCAGTTCCCCCAGCCCTGCGATTGAAGAGGTGCTGAGGCCCATGCTGGCCAACTGCCCGCGGGTAAGGCAGGGCAGCAATCCTTTACCTTTATCTCCGGCATCAAACGTGACGTCGCGGGTGGTCATATAACCGTCATTGAGATATATATCCACACGGTAGGTTCCCGGCGGTATCTCTTGTCCATTTTCAAAACCGGACAGATCCGCTACGGCGGTAGGATCGTCTGACAGGAACCGTGGATTGAAATAAAACTCTGCCTGCGCAGAAAAAGCCTGTGAGGTGAGTAAAATAAAAAGGGGAATCCTGGCCAGGATGCGTGTTGAGCGCAGGTTATTGCGTCGAATGCATTGTGAGCCCAAATGGTAAAGTCCATATTTCAAATATGACATAGTCCCTCCGGTCTAAAATCGCCGGCTGTCAGTTCTTTTTATTTCAAGCGATAGCGTTAACTATTGCCTTAAGTTATTGTGTTTTACCCGTCATTTTCGGGGTCAGCGCGCCATAATCATTAATTGTCCGGTAGGTAATTTCGCTACCTGAATCGGACGGTAATTTGACGGAGGTCTCTCCTAAAGGCGGCACCAGCGCATTTTCCAGTACCCGTTTTCCAGCATTAAGCTCGGTGACCGTCTGGTAGTACGGCGTTGGATTGCTAAGCGTGAGAACATTTCCATTACGACGAAATGTTAGTTTTTCTGCAGCCTGATCTGGCGAGAGCGCCAGGTTTGCCGGGCGATAATAGAGCTTGATACGGCTGATAATTGCCAACTGCAGGGTATTATCATTAAGCTTTGATTTATCCATTGAAGGAATAGCTTTAACATTGATCCAGAAAAGCGTTTCCCGATCCTGCGGTAATTGATTGTTAGTGGCATCGATAATTCGCAGAGTATTTTCTTTTTTCCCCTGCATAGAAAATAACGGTGGGGTGATGACAAAATGACCATCTTTACTCCCGTCATTATTCTCGATCCATGACTGAATCAAATAGGTGCTTTTCTCGTCATTATTAGTGACGGCTAGCTGGACCTGTTTGAGTTCAGCTGGATAAATAACTCGGGTTGCCCCTAAAGCCACGCCCGCTTCAGCGGAGGAAGTAAAACTTGCCAGGACAGTCATCATCATGCCTGCCAGCAGGCCACGTGTCATTTTCAGCTTATTTTTCACATATATTCCTTGTGTATTCACCGTTATTTCCCTTTTCGGTAGGTTGGCAGGCCAGTTATTGATAGGTTAAAGAAAATGAGGCCTGCGCATTTGCGACGCCTCCAGTCACCTGTTTTCCTGTGGCCCGATACTTTGCAACGAAATGGAGAGTGGTAGGCCCGGAATAAATTTGCATCCACCTTCTGGGAGGGTGATTGAGCGGTATGAGGCTGTTATCTTTGTCGAATAGCGCGATACCTATACCTGTAGCAATCCCCGGTCCTTCACCAATCGAAAGTACGTCTGGATTCTTACCGTCTGCGACCCCTCTGAACGCTACGCCAACATGCCGGCTAACGGTGGTATTACAGTCCTGCAGATGAATATCGAAAGACACAGGGGCGGTATCCTCGCCGGCTGAGTGAAATCGGTTACTGGAGATCTGTCCCATATTGACGATCATCTGCCTATCCCCGGCTTCTACCCGGCAGGATTCAGCGATAATTTCTCCCTGAAAACGCATATTTCCACCGGGTAAAGTGACGTTCCACCGATTACCCGCCAGGGCGAGTGGCGGTAGCAGAAAAATGAACAAACCTAATCTCATTTTATGCATCGTGATCGCTCCAGTTGTTTAGTGAAAAACGGGCCATCCTGGCCCGAATTGCTTCCTTGCCAACAAATGGATTATTCGTACTGGACTTTAAAGGTCGCGTCAGCGTTAGCGATACCGGCAGTGGCTGCACCGGTTGCGTAGTAGCGAGCCTGGAACGGAATGACGTTAGTGCCGTCGTTCAGGGTAGACGCCTTGCTGAAGGTTGCGCCATCCAGTGCCAGCGGGGTACCGGTGCTGTCGAGGATCTGTACGCCAACGTTGGTTGCGCTGCCCGCAGCGGAGTTCTGCAGTGCCAGTACGTTTGTATTGGTGTTATTAACCGCAGTACCAGAGAACGCAACAGACGCTTTAGTTGCAACGGTGGTGTCACATTCATCCAACTGGATATTGAAACCAACGGAAGAGCTGGTGCTGCCAGCGGTAGCCAGTTTTGCTGAACGCACCTGACCTAACATAACGGTTTGATCGAGAGAACCGGCATCTACCGCACAGGCTGCGTTGACCACTTCCCCTTTAAAATGCACGGTGCCGCCGTTTACGGTGGTGGTTGCGGCCAGAGCAACGGTAGAACTCAGGGAAAGAGCTGACAGAGCAACGATAGCCAGTGTTTTGATTTTCATGTTGTTTTCCTTTAAACATTATCGATATTACGAACCGTTGTTGGCAGTCGTTATGCCTTCCAGGCACTCCATTTTTAGCCGATGGTCCGACTGCCGGTTCTTCAAAGTTTTTACCTGACTGATGTAACAGTTAGGACCATTTTGACTCATTGAAATAAATGTCTTGTTTTATCGCTTTTCATTTTTTTAAGCGGGTTTTTAATCTGTTTTTTGTTGTTTTCTTGGTTCTTTATCGTATGTGGTGAGGTGGGAAAGGAAAACAAACAAGCTGATGATGAGAGTCGATGGAAAAGTGAATATGCTGAAACAGGAGGAGGAATACCATAAATGGTGGAGGGTAATTTATTTATAAATCAGGTGGTTATATTTATTTTGCCAAAAAAGATCATATTTGAGTTGCAGAATGTTTCAAAACTTTTTTATCATACGGACAGTTTGGTCCTAATTGACCCATTCGTTTTTCAAAAAAAAGAAAAAAATCAATAAATTAGCCATAAATTATTGATTGTATAAATTTTCAGCTAATAAGTTTTTTCTCTCCCATAATCCAGCGAATCGAGCAGCGTTACTGGCGGTATATCGTACTGTGTGGCGAATGTTACGATGACCGAGATAATCCTGTATCAGGCGGGTATCCGCTCCTCTCTCTGCCAGTTCGTAACCACAGGCATGGCGTAACATATGCGGATGGGTAGGCGTAGCGGTGCCGGCAGCGATACCTGCGCTTTTAATGATGCGGTAAGCCTGTTGACGGGAAAGTCGGGTGCCGCGGCGCGAGATGAACACCGCATCGCTTTTATCTGCCCTATACCAACTGGCGCGAATCTGGCTCCAGCATTCAAGCGCGTCACGTTCATCAAAACGCAAGGGATGCACCGTGGAGAAGCCGTTCTTCAGCCGACGGATATTGATGCGTCCTTCATTGAGATCAAAATCCCGATAATGCAAATCAAGAAGTTCACTGATGCGCATACCATGGCGAAACGCTAGCAAGATAAGGCAATAATCGCGTTCGCCGGTAGGGCCATGACGTACAGCTAACATCATTGCCTGAACTTCTTTAGCTGTAAGAAAACGACGTCGATTCATAATGTATCACTCCTGATATATGCATGTGGGCGGATGTCGCGGGACAAATCATCAGCATGCGTCAGACGCACCGCAATAAAGCCGAAAATTATCTGCGCATATACCCGTCATACTTCCAGTTGCTTGTGCGTTGGCAATACTCGGCCTCCTCCTTACGCGGCCAGCGCAAGCGCTGTGCAAAACGGTTAACCGTGTTGTCCTGCAACGCGATTTATTTAGGGTATATAAATACGGGTTACTGAAGCTGTGATAAGTTCAAGCTGACAAATTTGTCACCCATAATGTTTATCGATTTTTATTTGATATCACAAGAGACGCGCAGTCCCCCTGCTATCAGGTTATTAAAATTAAAGGAAAAATAATTAAATCTGATGGGTTTGAGAAATATCTTACTTAAATATTTTGCATTACAGCAAATCAGTGCGGAAAGTCATAATTATTTTGCAATGTAGTTATGTGTGTGACTGTTTTGATTTTAATAGTAACGAGTGGGTATGTGTTGGCGCTAAAGATGTATTCGCTGCGTACGGAAGGATTTCGACGCCGTAATCGGCGTCGAAGAGAAGGGTTATAAAATAACTCGCCTTTTTTTATCGCGGGCGCTATCCCAGATACCATAGAAACGACCGGCATTGCTGGCGGTATACCAGACGGTATGGCGAATATTTCGATGTCCGAGATAGTCCTGAATCAGACGGGTATCAATGCCCATGTTGGCCAGAGCAAAACCACATGAGTGGCGAAGCATATGCGGATGGATTTCAATTGGCAGGCCGGCATTGCCACCTGCGACTGAGATAACATGATAAAACTGCTGCCGCGATAAAGGATTTCCTTTACGTGACAAAAATAACCATTCGCTGTCTGCCTGCGGATAGGTTTCCCGAACAGTCAGCCAGCTTTTTAATGCCTGAATTTCTTTATTAATTAATGGGTGGGAGGTCGAGAATCCTCTTTTCAGCCGGTGGACGTAGATACATTTTGACTGAAGATCGATATCTGAGACCCGCAGACGGCAGATCTCACTGGCGCGTAGCCCGTGAATAAAGCACAACAACGTCAAACAGTAGTTACGTGTGGCGTGAGCTCCTGTGTTCGCTGCGGCTAACAGTGCCTCAATTTCGTTTTGCGTTAAGAAATTCCTTTTCGTATTGCCTGTATTGCTCTTCATAATGTCCCTTTTATTACGCGATATGGGGCTAGCATCCAGCTAACAGCCATTTAACTAATGGATACCGGTCATACTTCCACTTGCTTGCGCATTGGCTTCTGAGTGACTCGTCATCATCCATGATGACCTTGCCCTTACGGGCTTTCGCTCACCCCCGTTACTGACTCCAGTAACTCCCGGGGACTCGCCTTTCAGCTTCACCCCGTTGGGCCAGCCTAAGCGCTTTTCAAAACGTTTATTCGCTTTGTTCAGTAATTCGAATTATTTAGGGTATATATTATTACTCCATTTTATTTCTTGAACATGAATGTTTAGATTGATTTTTTCTGCGTGTGAAATCAATACTATTTCGGATAAGTATATAATGGGCCTGATTTATGTCTCGGAGCGGAAATTGAAGTCCAGCCAGTAAGCGTAAGAGTTGGTGGCATAAAAGAGTTGTAGCCGCTTGAGTTACGTACAATAGATATTCTTTTATTATGCTACTTCACATGCTTCTCATGATTTATTTGTTGTATTCAATTTGCGAGGTGAATTGTATCATTTGTTATGGTGTGCTGTTTGTTTATATCCATTTTTATGATGCTGGCATGTATTTGAGTCTCAATCCCAAAAATGCCGTTGGCTTGCTTTTTGATTTATTAATTGTTGAAAAATCAATAAGTTAAATTGTTTGATGTGAGGGTTTTCCTGGAACCAACTCAGTGCGAAGATAATATATCTTTTTTACTAAAGAGAAACTACAACACATGTTAAACAAAACTAAAAAAGCTGACTGAAGTAAACCAATTTCAACATTTAAGAGAGAGGGGGAATTACGTATAACTACGTAATGGATGAGAAGGATAGTAGAGATGTTACATGTATCAAATAGCTGTACATAATCAAAGATTGGCATATGCATATTCACATATAAGCTTTAGCTTCGGCACAACAACGAATAACACTGAGTGTGAGATCTGATCTCACACTCTGGCTATTTGGTTAAGTCAACTCTCCGTAAATCAGGATGGAGGCGGTCAGAATCATAATAGAGCCGGATAGCATACTAATTAAATACGCCACATGAGGGCGGGTTGTTAAAATAGCGCGTGAACAGTATCCAACGACCAGGTAAACCAGTGTGCAGGTTAACAGATGTAAACTGCTGAGTATCAGCATTTGCTGCGTGACCGACCAGCTTCCCTGGGGGTCGGTAAACTGCGGCAGGAGGGCCAGAAACAGAAGAAAGACTTTTGGATTCAGGCCGCTAATGCATAATCCCTTAATCGCCCAGCGATTCCAGCTGCCCGCGCTGTGCTGCTGGGTATCAGGCATCGGCGGATGGCGTAAAATAGCGATCCCCAACCACATCAGATAGCCTGCGCCCAGCAGCGTGAGCGTCGATAGCGCCAGCGGATGATTGGCGATTAACACGCCGATTCCGGCGATGACGATCAGCGTGGCCAGCAGGTGGCCAGACATGAGTCCGGCGACGGCGGGTATCACGCGCCGTCCGTTGATCCCCGCGCTGATGGTATAGGCCCAGTCAGCGCCCGGCGTAATGATCAGCAGAAAGGAGACCAGCCAAAAGCTGGCGATAAAGCTCATTTCCATGGACGGCTCACCTCTGCGTGCTGACGGCAATTTCTCATCATTTTCCCTCGTTAAGCGGCGGTTATTTGAGGGAAAGAATATCGAGTTTATTGCGCAATGAGCTTTCAATGTTATGCTTTAAGGCGTTCTTCTGAGGGAAAATCTTCCAAATGGATAGCATCGATCGAAAAATTCTTGCTGAGCTACAGGCTGACGGACGGCTGTCGATAACCGAGCTGGCCGAGCGGGTGAATCTCAGCCTTTCGCCCTGTCATCGACGGCTGCGGACGCTGGAGCAAGAAGGCGTGATTACCGGCTATCGGGCTAATCTGGATCCGGCCAAAATGGGCTTTAACTTTTTGGCGATCGTCTTCGCGACGCTAAAAGAGGGCGATAAGAAAGCGGTAAGCGCGTTTGAGGAGGCGGTGGAAGAGATACCGCAAATCGTGCTGGCGCAGCGCCTGTTTGGCGATCCGGACTACCTGATGCACGTGGTAACCCGCGATCTCCCGGCGTTCCAGAAACTGTATGATGACAAACTCTCGGCAATGCCCGGCGTGCAGCACCTGCGGTCGACGCTGGTGATGAAAACGGTTGTGCAGGATCGCCCGTTTCCGCTCGGTAAGGGGTGATTATGCCACTCTGCGCGCTGCTCCCCGGTCGCGGCTAACGCCTTACCGGGGCTACGGGTTCACCACCGTCTGCGATCCGGTAGCCCGGACAGATGCGCAGCATCGCCTCCGGGAAATTCAGCTACTCTGCGCTCTGCTCCCCGGTCGCGGCTAACGCCTTACCGGGGCTACGGGTTCACCGCCGTCCGCGGGCCGGTAGCCCGGACAGATGCGCAGCATCGCCTCCGGGAAATTCAGCTACTCTGCGCTCTGCTCCCCGGTCGCGGCTAACGCCTTACCGGGGCTACGGGTTCACCGCCGTCTGCGGGCCGGTAGCCCGGACAGATGCGCAGCATCGCCTCCGGGAAATAACGGTGGTGCTTCATCAACCGCCATCCGGCAACAAGGTAAGCGCCTTATTCAAAGCGGGTGGGTATTACTCTTTTTCCAGCAGGCGCATAAAAATCGTCAGCGCTTCATCAAGCTGATGGCGCTGCGCCGCTGAGAGTCCACTTAGCAGCTCCCGCTCATTCTCCACGTGACTTTCCACCGCCCTGTCGATTAACTCTCGCCCCTCTGGCGTCAGCGCGACCAGCATGCTGCGCGCATCGTCCGGGTTTGGCAGACGGCGAATAAACCCCCGTTTTTCCAGCGCTTTCAGACGATGGGTCATGGTGCCGGAGGTGATCATTAACGTTGAAAAGAGCTGGGTGGGCGACAGCACGAACGGTTCGCCCGCCCGCCGCAACGTCGCCAGCATATCAAACTCCCAGCGCACTAAATCATGACGAAGAAAAGCCGCTTCAATGCGCGGCTCCAGCAGCAGCGCGCAGCGTTTCAGGCGGCCAAACGGCCCCATCGGACTGCAATCGAGATCGGGACGTTCCCGTTTCCACTGTTCAAGAATGCGATCCACGGCGTCGGTCTGCGGTGATTTGTCCATTAATGCTCACTTGTCTTGATATCAAGATAAATATCGATACATACTTAGGCCACAATTTACCTTGATGTGAAGATAAAATCATGGCCTTTGTTTCGCGCAATTTGATGGTTGATCTGTTTTTAACCGCGCTGGCCCCCGCCATCTGGGGCAGCACCTATATTGTGACCTCGCAGTTTCTGCCGCCGGATCGGCCGTTTATCGCCGCGCTGCTGCGGGTGCTGCCGGCCGGGATCGCTCTGCTGATCTGGAGCCGCCGTTTCCCGCTGCGCGCCGAGTGGTGGAAGCTGATCGTTACCGGGATCCTGAATATCGGCGCGTTTCAGGCGCTGCTGTTTATTGCCGCCTATCGGCTGCCGGGCGGCCTGGCGGCGGTGATAGGGGCGATCCAGCCGCTGCTGGTGATGCTGTTGGCCTGGTGCGTCGATCGTCAGCGATCGCCCTGGCTGGCGGTGCTCTCGGCATTTATGGGGATCGCGGGAATGGCGATGCTGCTGCTGTCGCCGCAAACCACGCTCGAACCGCTGGGGATCGCCGCGGCGTTTCTGGGGGCGATGAGCATGGCGCTGGGAACCTGGCTGTCGCGTCGCTGGGCGATCGCTTTGCCGGTTATCGCACTGACCGGCTGGCAGCTGCTGATTGGCGGTATCGTACTGGCACCAATTGCGTTACTGGTCGATCCGCCGCTGCATCAGGTGACGCTGACTCAGGCGGCGGGCTATCTGTGGCTGTGCGTTGCCGGGGCTATGCTGGCATACGGCCTGTGGTTTCGCGGTATCAGCCGACTTTCCCCGGTGGCGGTGTCGGCGATGAGCCTGCTGAGTCCGGTGACGGCGGTGCTATTAGGCTGGGTTTTCCTCGGGCAAAAGATCGAGGGGCTGGCGCTGGTGGGGCTGGTGATTGTGCTGTTCAGCGTGCTGTCGATTCAGCGTGCGTTATCGAATAAGAGAGCTGTAGCAGGTCGGTAAATCCCGGAGGCGATGCTGCGCATCTGTCCGGGCTACCGGACCGCAGACGGCGGTGAACCTGTAGCCCGGGCAAGGCGCGTCAGGCGCCGCCCCCGGGAGCAGCGCGCAGAGTGGCTGAATTTCCCGGAGGCGATGCTGCACATCTGTCCGGGCTACCGGCCCGCAGACGGCAATGAACCTGTAGCCCGGGCAAGGCGCGTCAGGCGCCGCCCCCGGGAGCAGCGCGCAGAGTGGCTGAATTTCCCGGAGGCGATGCTGCGCATCTGTCCGGGCTACGGCACCGCAGACGGCAGTGAACCCACAAACCAGGCTGTGGGGGCACTGTTCGCCAGCAACAAAAAAAGCCCCATCAAGGGGCTCGACATTGCTGTGTGCTTATTATGTGGCGGGAGCCAGACCAGCCGCCGTCAGGCGACCTGTCCGGCAGCTCCCTCTGCAACCATTCGGTTATTTAGACAGCTCGGCGGTCATATGAACCTGGTTACCGGTATACGCTTCGGTAATGTGATAAGACTGGCCCTGGTCTTTAGCAATGGCGGCGATTTTGGCTTCGGCGTTGTCCAGCGTATCAGCGGTTACGCTAACAGGCTGAGCGAAGCTAGCGAAAGAGACCAGAGACAGCATACCGGCAGCGGCAAGTAATTTTACGTTTTTCATGGTGTTTGTCCTTTTAACTTTTATGGTGGAAAGCGTTGTTGCTTTCGATGGACTTATAATAAGTCTGCTAACTATAACGCGCGTTGCAAAAAGTGCGATTTAGATCACACTTTTGTGACGGTATGATGACGAATACCTAAATTTTAATTTTTTATTTCCAAGAAAAACAAACAGATAATTTATTCTGCAGCGTCTCTTTCGCCGTGGAAAACGATCTCAACAGCCGCGCAGTTTTCTCGCCTCGCGTGATTAATCATTTTTAATGTGAATGCATTGGCTGTTTTTTGAGCAAGTAAAGCGGCGATATTTCGCCCGTCAACGAAGCATTGAGCCAGGGTGAAAAGATACAGTGACCCTCACACAGATTGCGTGAGGACAATGGGATGATTGCCGTACTCTTTGAAGCCGAGGTCACTCCGGCGAGTCAGGAACGTTACTTAGCGCTGGCGGCGGAGCTGAAGCCGCTGCTGAACAATATTGACGGTTTTATTGCCATTGAGCGTTTCCAAAGCCTGACCACACCGGGGAAAATTTTGTCGCTCTCCTGGTGGCGGGATGAGGAAGCGGTGCAGGCGTGGAAACGCAACCTTTGCCATCAGGCTGCGCAGAAAGAGGGGCGGGAGAGCATTTTCGCCTGTTATCACATTCGGGTGGCTCAGGTGCTGCGCGAATACCGTGCTTAACCTGCCCATCCCCGGTACTCTGGCTGCTGTTTGTGGTTAGGGAAAATAAGCGAGGCCCTATGTTAAAACCTGTTGAGCTAATTGAAGACGATGAGTCCCTGGCCGAAGCGATGGCGGCAGTGGCGTCGGCGATGGCGGATGCCTCGCGCCTGAAGATACTGTGCGCCTTAATGGACGGCCGGGCGTGGACGGCGACCGAGCTTTCCGCTGTCGCCGATATTTCCCCTTCGACCGCCAGCGCGCATCTTAGCCGCCTGGTCAACAGCGGTTTATTAATCTGCCTTGCCCAGGGCCGACATCGCTACTACCGCCTCGCCGGTAGCGATGTCGCCGGTTTGCTGGAGAATATGATGACCATGGCCGGCAAGCGCGCGGTAGCGCTCGCAACCAGCACGCCGGTCAATTTGCGCCTGGCGCGCACCTGTTACGATCATCTGGCCGGAGAAGTGGCGGTATCGCTGTATGATTTTCTGCAGCGTGAAGCGTGGATAACGCCTGACGGAACGGCGCTGACGCCCGCCGGGGAAGCGCACTTTGCCCGGCTGGGAGTGGTGGTGAAGCGCGGCTCCCGGCGCAAAGCCAGCTGCGGCTGTCTGGACTGGAGCGAACGACGCTTTCATCTTGGGGGCGCGGCGGGCGCGGCGCTGCTGCAGCACGGTCTGGAGAACGGCTGGTTTAGCACTACCGCGGGATTTCGCGAAGTGACGATTACGCCGGCAGGGTGGCGCGCGTTGTATCTGCATTTTCAACTGACGAAAAAGGGAGACTGCTGACGGATTAGGATTGTTCTTTCTGTAGAGAAATAACCTTTTATGCCACTATACCCTTCATACTTCGAGTTGCTTATGTGTTGGCTGCGGATTACTCGGCCCATCCATGGGCCTCGCCCTCACGGGCCGTCGCAAGCGACGTTCAAATCTGCTCCTGGCAGATTTGTCGCTCACCCCAGTCACATAGTTATCTATGCTCCCGGGGACTAATGAGAGGCTCCTGCCTCTCACCAGAGGCCAGCCTTCGGCTGGTCAAATTCGTTCCCGACGAATTTGTCACTCCCTTGCCGCCTTTAAGCAACTCGAATTATTTAGGGTATATATTGTTATATTCCATATCGTCTTTTCCCCTTCAGTGTAAATAACAATAGCTTTGTTTCTTGCTATCAATCTCCAGTAATTAATAGTTGTGAGCTATCTGTTACATTGATTAACAGCTCGTGAACATATGTATATTTGTCAGCGAAAAATAGCATTCTTTGACGCCGACAGCCTTGACGAATTCTTTTATCGAGTTCGTTCCTGACGCCTTAAATATTGCGGCTTCCGGTCAGTCGAAGTTTCTATTAACAGTTGCAAAAGTGAGCATCGCAAATCGCTTCTGACTTTTGTGCGTATTAACTGTTTGCTCATTGATACTTAATTCACTCTGACAAGGAAATGGCAATGAAAAAGGTTCTTCTCTCTGCTGCAATGGCAACTGCGTTTTTTGGTATGGCTGCGGCAAATGCTGCTGATACCAATGTAGGCGGCGGTCAGGTTAATTTCTTCGGTAAAGTTACCGACGTATCTTGTACTGTTTCCGTAAACGGCCAGGGCAGCGATGCGAACGTTTATCTGTCACCAGTGACTTTAACGGAAGTTAAAGCTGCCGCGGCGGATACCTATCTGAAACCGAAATCTTTCACCATCGATGTTTCTGACTGCCAGGCGGCTGATGGCACCAAACAGGATGATGTGAGCAAACTGGGCGTGAACTGGACCGGCGGTAACCTGCTGGCGGGCGCAACCGCTAAACAGCAGGGCTACCTGGCTAACACCGAAGCCGCCGGCGCGCAGAATATCCAGCTGGTTCTCTCCACCGACAACGCCACCGCGCTGACCAACAAAATCATCCCGGGCGACAGCACCCAGCCTAAAGCGGCCGGTGATGCCTCTGCCGTTCAGGATGGCGCGCGCTTCACTTACTACGTCGGCTACGCGACCAGCACCCCGACCACGGTTACCACCGGTGTGGTTAACAGCTACGCGACTTACGAAATTACTTATCAGTAATATCGACTGAGAGATAAAGCCGCCTCGCGCCGGGGCGGTTTATACCCGTCATACTTCGAATGGCACAGGCGTTGGCGACGTTTGCTCACCCCAGTCACTCTCTGGCCGCCTTTCTGCAATTCGAATTATTCAGGGTATACAACAATAATAAAGCGGCCACTGCTGCCGCTTATTTTTTTATTCTGAGGTCAGCATGAAGCGTATTGCCCTTTTTTTCTGTTTCATTTTTAGTTTTGCGGCCCATGCCAATAATATTATTGTTAACGGTACCCGCTTTATTTATCCAGGAAATGAAAAAGAAATAACGGTGCAGCTCTCTAACACCGCCGACCGTCCGGCGCTGGCGCAAGCCTGGCTGGATAACGGTAATGCCGACGCGACG
Organism: Klebsiella michiganensis; assembly: GCF_015139575.1. GTDB lineage: Bacteria > Pseudomonadota > Gammaproteobacteria > Enterobacterales > Enterobacteriaceae > Klebsiella > Klebsiella michiganensis. Next base: position 979,326 of record NZ_AP022547.1, read on the forward strand.
CCGGATACCATTACGACCCCCTTTATTATCACGCCGCCTATTTCCCGCGTTGATGCGAAAAGCGGTCAAACCCTGCGTATTAAGCTCGGCAGTAATGCAGGGCTGGCTAAAGATAAAGAGACGCTGTGGTGGCTGAACCTTCTGGAAATACCGCCGGTTGAGGCCAGCCAGAAAAACGAAGGGCAAAATATTCTGCAGCTGGCGATTCGTTCGCGCTTTAAGTTTATTTATCGCCCTGCCGGGCTAGGCAATCGCGACGCTGCGGCAGAAAAACTGGCGCTCTCCGCTAACGGCAGCAGCCTGTCCGTCAGTAACCCAACGCCCTTTTATATCACCGTAAGCCGTATCTCCCGTAACGGCGGCAAAGCGCTCAACAGCAAAACGGTCATGTTTGCCCCGCAGTCCAGCCAGACCATCGCCCTCTCTTCAGCGGTGAGCAAAGGCGAGACCCTGACCGTTAACAACATTAATGATTATGGTGCAGATGTCGCAGTGAAAGTTACCGTCAAATAAGGGAAACGATCATGAAGCAGAGGTCAATCTGCCCGGGAAGATTAAGCACGGCTATTGCGGTTGCGCTGTGCTGCTTTCCGCCATTTTCCAGCGGACAGGAAAACCCGGGAACGATCTATCAATTTAACGATGGTTTTATCGTCGGCAGTCGCGAAAAGGTCGACCTGTCGCGCTTCTCGACCAGCGCTATCAGCGAGGGCGTCTACTCCCTTGATGTCTATACTAACGGCGAATGGAAAGGGCGCTACGACCTGAAAATCACCGCCGGTAAAGACGGCAAAATGGGCGTCTGCTATACCAAAGCGATGCTGATGCAGTATGGGATTTCGCCGGAAAAATTAAATCCGCAGCTCAGCGAAAAAGAGGGCTTCTGCGGACGCCTGCAGGAGTGGCGTCACGAAGATAACGTCAAAGACACGCTGATTCAGTCCTCCCTGAGACTGGATATTGCCGTACCGCAAATCTACGAAGATCAGCGCCTGAAAAACTTTGTCAGCCCGCAATTCTGGGATAAAGGCGTTGCGGCGCTGAATTTAGGCTGGATGGCCAACGCCTGGAACAGCCATATCTCCTCGGCCAACGGTTCCGATAACAGCAGCGCGTATCTTGGCGTTAACGCGGGCCTGTCGTGGGACGGCTGGCTGCTCAAGCATATCGGTAACCTGAACTGGCAGCAGCAGCAGGGGAAAGCGCACTGGAACAGCAACCAGACCTACCTGCAGCGGCCGATTCCGCAGATTAACTCGATAGTCAGCGGCGGGCAGATTTTTACCAACGGCGAGTTCTTTGACACCATCGGCCTGCGCGGGGTTAACCTGGCGACCGATGACAATATGTTCCCCGACGGCATGCGCTCCTACGCCCCTGAAATTCGCGGCGTGGCGCAAAGCAACGCCCTGGTGACGGTGCGCCAGGGCAGCAATATTATCTATCAGACCACGGTGCCGCCGGGGCCGTTTACCCTGCAGGATGTCTATCCTTCCGGCTACGGTAGCGACCTTGAAGTGTCGGTTAAAGAGGCCGATGGTTCGGTCGAAGTATTCAGCGTACCTTACGCCTCGGTAGCGCAGCTGCTGCGTCCGGGGATGACCCGCTACGCGCTCTCCGCCGGTAAAGTCGACGATAGTTCGCTGCGTAATAAACCGATGCTCTACCAGGGAACCTGGCAGCATGGTTTAAATAACCTGTTTACCGGCTATACCGGCGTCACCGGATTTGATGACTATCAGGCGTTCCTGCTGGGGACCGGGATGAATACCGGCATCGGCGCGCTCTCCTTCGACGTGACTCACTCGCGGCTGAAGAGCGATACCCTTGACGAGCACGGTCAAAGCTATCGCGCCACCTTTAACCGCATGTTTACCGAAACCCAGACCAGCATCGTGCTGGCGGCGTATCGCTACTCCACCAAAGGCTACTACAACCTGAACGACGCCCTCTACGCCGTCGATCAGGAGAAGAACTACAACAGCAACTACACCGTGTGGCGCCAGAAAAACGGGATGACCTTTACCGTCAACCAGAACCTGCCGGACGGCTGGGGCGGTTTTTACCTGAGCGGCCGGGTGGCGGATTACTGGAACCGTTCGGGAACGGAGAAGCAGTACCAGTTTAGTTACAACAACATGTACGGTCGGCTCTCGTGGTCGGTCAGCGCCCAGCGCGTCTATACCCCGGATAGCTCCGGCCACCGTCGCGACGATCGCGTGTCACTCAACTTTAGCTACCCGCTGTGGTTCGGTGAAAACCGTACGGCTAACCTGACGTCGAATACCGCGTTTAATAACTCACGCTTCGCCAGTTCGCAGATTGGCGTCAACGGTTCGCTGGATAGTGAAAACAACCTCAACTACGGCGTGTCGACCACGACCTCGACCGGCGGCCAGCACGATGTGGCGCTGAACGGCAGCTACCGTACCCCGTGGACCACGCTGAACGGCAGCTATAGCCAGGGCGAAGGCTATCGCCAGAGCGGCGTAGGCGCCAGCGGGACGCTGATCGCGCATCAGCACGGCGTCGTATTCTCGCCGGAAAGCGGCACCACCATGGCGCTGATCGAAGCGAAAGACGCCGCGGGCGCGATGTTGCCCGGCTCGCCGGGTACCCGCATCGACAGCAACGGCTACGCCATTCTGCCGTATCTGCGGCCTTACCGGATAAATTCCGTTGAAATTGACCCGAAAGGCAGCAACGACGATGTCGCCTTCGGCAGTACCGTGGCGCAGGTGGTGCCGTGGGAAGGGAGCGTGGTCAAGGTCTCCTTCGATACCACGCTGCAGAACAACGTCACTCTGCGGGCGCGTCAGGCAAACGGTCTGCCGCTACCGTTCGCCGCCACGATTTACAACCCCTCCGGGAAAGAGATCGGCGTGGTGGGCCAGGGCAGCATGATGTTTATCAGCGACGCCAGCGCGCCGAAGGCCACGGTTAAGTGGAGCGGCGGACAGTGCTCGGTGGAATTAAGTCAGGAAAAAACAAAGGAAACGCTATGTCGCTAATGAAAAAACTGACGCTTTTTATTGGCTTAATGGCGATGGGGACCACGTCGGCATGGGCGTACTGTACGCGCCTGTCGCAGCCGACGGTTAGCCTCGACATGGTTGTGGGCCGGGTGGTGGTTCCGCCGGATCTGCCGGTAGGCTCGGTGATCGTGTCCCGGGATTGGACCATGTCGGCGCCGGGCGGGGCCAGCTATAGCTGCAGCAGCGGCACTAACCGCTTTGTGGCCAAAATCGTCGCCCCCGGGGCGACCGATCTGGGAAATAAAATTTATTCCACCAACGTGCCCGGAATCGGCCTGCGGTTCAGCCGCGGCGGGGCGACGGTCAATATTATCTACCCTGACACGTTCTCCAGCTACGTCAGCCGGACCACGAATTACTCGCTGGAAGGCTCCCGCTTTACGCTGGAGGTGATTAAAACCGCGAGCGTGACCGGCAGCGGAACCCTGGCGGCAGGTAAGTACACCTCTTACGACTGGGAGAACGGCAACAACCCGATCCTCGAAACCCGCCTGAGCGCCAACGCCATCACCGTGGTATCGCCCTCATGTACCATCCTGAGCGGCAAAAATATGAACGTCGATGTCGGTACCATCAAGCGCAGCGATCTCAACGGCGTCGGCACCACCGCGGGCGGGAAGGATTTTAATATTGAGCTGCAGTGCAGCGGCGGGTTAAGCGAGTCGGGATACGCCAATATCCAGACCTCTTTCTCCGGCACGCTGGCCACCGGCACCACGGTGAGCCGAGGCGCGCTGCTGAACGAAAAATCCGGCTCCTCGTTGGCGAAAGGAATTGGTATCCAGGTTCTGAAAGAGGGCGTACCGCTGGAATTCAACAAGAAATACAGCGTCGGTACGCTGCGCACGCAAGAAACCCGATACATCACCCTGCCTCTGCATGCGCGTTTCTATCAATATGCGCCGACCACCAGTACCGGTGAGGTAGAGTCGCACATGATCTTTAACCTGACGTACGATTAATTCGGGAGGCGGGTATGCGTGATTCAGCACAATATAAAAATAGCAAACGACTCATTCAACTGGCGCTGATCGGCGGGATGCTGATGGCCTCCCCGGCGTCGGGTTTTGAGACCAACTACGATCGAGGGCGGGTGGATTTTGCCGGACGGGTGACGGATATCTCCTGTAGCGTGGCGCTGAACGGCGGCAACAACGCGGGGAGCGGCAGCGTCTGGCTGGCGCCGGTCAGCCTGGCCGAAGTACACGATCGCGGCGCCGGGGCATTTATGAAGCCGCAGCCTTTTACGCTGGAACTCTCGAACTGCCAGCTGCGTCACGACGGCGGCGCGGCGGATAAAGACGAGATCCGCCTGGTTAACGTCCGCTGGGTTGACGGCTTTACGGTCAATGCGGTGGGCAATGAAAATGCCGGCTACCTGAGGAATACGCGGGCGGACGGCGCCAGCCATATTTTCCTCGCGCTGTCGACCAATGATAATAATACCCTCGATAAAAGTAATAAAATCGTCCCGGCCGACCCCTTGCAAAACCGGGTGCCGCTGGTCGAAAAAGCGGTCGATGGCGGCGTATTTACCTATTACATCGGCTACGTGACCCCCGCGCCGGAAAAAGCAACCAGCGGCCCGTTGACCAGCTGGGCAACATGGGAGCTCGTTTATAATTGAAGGGGAGAGGGTATTGCGCGAGTATGACTTTTGATGCCGGAGTTATCCGGCATTTATTTATGCGGTGATATCTTCCTGGACCAATTGTTCAATGCTCACTTCCTTCCAGTAGTGTCCCTGAATAGCAAACCATTCCATGCCCTGCAACCAGGCCTTATGCGCTTCGCTTTCTACACCTTCAATAATCACATTATGGTGGTTGCGGGAAAGGAAAGTGACGAGGGCATCCATTAACGGACGACCGGAATCTTTTTGCATTAAAAGCCAGAAGAAGTCTTTATCGATTTTGACATAATCGAAATGATAGTCGCGAATAGCGTGAATACCGGCGTTGCCAGAGCCAAAATCATCGAGCCAGAGCGTAGTGCTTTGCGGGTTATTCCAGGTTGCGAGAGCATTATTCAAAAGGTTATGGGAATTCTCGGTCACTTCAAAATGGACGCAGCCGATTTGGTCGACGAGCGCTTTAATCTCCGGGCGTTGCAATACGTTAAGTATATGGTCATCAACATTAATCGTCGCCGAGATAGCATTTTGCTTAAACCACTGTTTATGTTTTTCAATAAGCGCCAGCTGTTCCATAAAAATGCTTTCGCGTAGTCCCGTATTGGCGTAGCGAAAGAAGTTTTCCGGCGATATAGAGAGGTGGTCAAAGCGGCTCAGGCACTCAACGGCGACGAGCGTACCTTTTGGGGAAAACATTTTTTGAAAGACATAACGAACGGATATATCGCTACGTGATAAATTATGCCTGGAAAAAAGAGTTGCGTTCATTATCTCTCGTCAAAAATCAGGTCAGAGGTAAAGAGAGGAGAATATTATAGGTGACCTTTCTACCGATGGGAATGATTATTAATGGCTTATCGCCAATAAATTATCGGGTTTTGATTGGTCACCCACATATTTTTGGTTTTAGCACTGATACATATTGACTATGCTTTTGTTCATTATTCGCGAGTTATTCATCCCGAGTTTCTTCATAATATGTACCTTATGGCTGTGGACCGTTTTATGATCAATGTCGAGAAGCACCGCAATCCTTTTACTGTTATTGCAGGCAATAATTAACTCCAGCACCTGAAGTTCCCTGGCGGTCAGCTTGCGGCGGGTGCATAGCCCCTGGCAGCCTTCGGCGGTTGAGGGCCTGCTGATGATGGCTGAGTAATCTGCCAGCGAGGATTTTTCGGTCAGAATCAACAGGTTTTCTAGATCAAGCAGCTCCCGGAACAGGCTGGACAGCTCGCTTTTGACGATCAGCACCAGCAGCGCGCAATGCGTCAGGCGCTTGCGCAAAGTGTTCAGTAATGCGACCGTTGTGGCCGCAGAGATATCTTTGTGGATGATATTGATAATAACGGTGGCTGCCGGTGAGGCGCCGACCCCTTTCACAATATCCTGAAATTTCAGGGTGGTGATATCCCTGGCGCGATCAATCATATAATCATGGATTGATTGCCCGATGATATTGTCATCAGTGTAAAGTAATATACTGTCCAATGGTTCAGACTCTCTTTTTTCTCTTGGCTTCCATAATCAAGTCGAGCAGCACTTTCTCTATTCGCTTCTTGTTATCAAGATGGCGAAATTTAAACTGACAGGAGATCTGGTAGTAGCTATCTGACTTCTCGTTATCATCTAAAGTCACCATAACAACATTTTTTATAACTAAATCTACGGTGATTTCGCCATATTCAGCGAGGGCGAGGATAGCGTTCTTGAGGATGGCGTTATGGCTGAGGAATTTCAGATTGGGGCTCCTGGTCATCAGCGCGCAACCGCCGTCCGAAATGTCTTTGATTTCGAATAGATAGTTTTCTCCGTTTTTGTGTCGGCCGTGACAGAAGAATTCGTGCTCGTGGCGCAGACGGAATCGGGGATCGCGCCGGCGTTGTACCACCTGGATACACTCCGGTAAGGTAAATGCGACCTTCCTGCATTTCCCTTCACCGCCGGCATAGCTTTTCTTTAGCGTAGAGCAAAACTCGATTTTCCCTGAATCGCTATGCAGAATAAATTTAACTTTATGCCCCGCGGGGATTTTGCTGGTGGTGGAGATATGAAACTCGGCAAAATCTACCCGCGTTAGCTGGGTAATAGTGCTTTTGTTATTAACAAAAACTTCTATCTCCGCCTGCTTTCGGAGCTCTTCCCTGAAAATAGCAATAATTTCATACTTACTCGTCTTTATCGTTCCCTCTGTCATGTGAAATCCTTGTAAATTGTTATTGTGTGTGGTCGATTTTTTATATAGCAATACAAACATTCTGATTGTGTTAACCAGATGTTTTTATGAGCATTTGATGTTGTTAGCTATCTTTGCAGCTAAATTGATTTGTATAAACTTTGAATGAGATATTGTTTTTCCTGTAATCAAGAGTTCGAAAATTTTGGCGAGACAAAAACGACAGAAGCCTCCAATTAGGAGGCCAGTCGAGAAAGTTTAAATCTATGCTTTGCATAGGGTTATCCGTAAGAGAATAAAGCGGATAACGCCTAATTTGTAGGATGTATAGTGCCAGTGGCGTTAAGGTAATTCCAGGCAAATATTGAGGAGAAGGCTTCTGCGAATATCGATCCGCAGAAGCCTGAAATCAGGAGTGGGGCTGGAGATTATCCAGAATGGCTAACGCTTCTGGTGGGAGCGTTAATTGCGCGGCGGCAAGATTCTCGTGCAGATGCTGTAGCGAGGAGGTGCCCGGAATGAGCAGGATATTCGGCGAGCGCTGGAGCAGCCAGGCCAGCGCCACCTGCATCGGCGTGGCGTCAAGCGAAGCGGCGACTTCGTTAAGCTCCCGGGCCTGAAGCGGGGTAAAACCGCCGAGGGGGAAAAAGGGCACCCAGGCGATATTTTGCGCCGCCAGCTCGTCGATCAGCGGATCATCCTGACGGTTTGCCACGTTATATTGGTTCTGAACGCAGACGATTGGCGTCAGTTTTTGCGCATCGCTCACCTGTCTGGCGGTGACGTTACTCAGCCCGATATGGCGAATCAACCCGCGTTCTTTCAGCTCCAGAAGGGTGGTTAAGGGCCCCTCCAGCGAACCTTCAACCGGGCCATGCGTGCCGAGCATACTGCGCAGGTTCACCACCTCAAGCACGTCGAGGCCCAGATTGCGCAGATTGTCCTCCACCGCCGCAGTGAGCTCCGCGGGCGACATCGCGGGCAGCCAGTTGCCTTTATCGTCGCGGCGAGCGCTGACTTTGGTGACGATGCACAGATCGGCGGAATAGGGATGCAGCGCCTGGCGAATGAGCTGATTAGTCACGTGTGGACCGTAAAAATCGGAGGTATCAATATGATTGACGCCCGACTCGACCGCTTCCTGCAGTACGCGGATAGCGGTTTGCGGATCTTTTGGCGGGCCGAAGACGCCGGGCCCCGCAAGCTGCATCGCCCCGTATCCCAGACGATAAACCTGACGATCGCCTAACGTCGCAGTACCGGATAATTTTACGCTGGACATATAAACCCCTGCTTTCTAGGTGTGCAAGGGATAAGTGTATGTCCGTCAGGGAGATTGGTGGGGGGAGAATGTTGGCAGAACGTGCGGCGAGGAAAAGACTCGCCGCACGAAGAGGATTAGCTAAAAAACATCACCGACACGCAGAGCAAACCGACAACCAGGGTAATAAAGCTACCTACCGAGCGGTAGGGCTTCAGCGCCGGAATAAGATACGTGGAGAGGGTTGGCATGATGAACAGGATCATCGCGATAAGCGGGCCGCTGACGGCGTAAATCATTGAGATAGCGTTGGGATTGATAAAGCACACCACGAAGGTCAGCGTCGAAACCAGCAGGATCGACATCGCCCGGTTAAACGCGCGGCTTTTACGAATCCCCGCCTGGGCGAGGGACGTTTTGACGATTTCACTGGCCCCTTCAATCACGCCAAAATAGGTGCCAAGGAACGATTTCGACATCGCCACCACCGCCACAATAATCCCGGTGATCGCCAGCCACGCCGGCGACCCCGGCATCATCGACAGGGCGGAAAGAATCGTGACCCCTTGATGGCGGGCGGTTTCAATATAGCTCGCCGGTATCGACAGCAGGCAGCTGAAGACGAAAAACAGCACGCTGGCGCAGATGAGGGTGTAGGCCACCTTCATGATTTTTTTGCATTTACCCATGGCCTGCTCGCCGTATTTCTCCTGCTGATCGATAGCAAAAGTCGATATGATCGGCGTATGGCTAAAAGCGAAAACCATCACGGGAATCGAGATCCAGATTTGGTGGAACGTGTGCGGGGTCAGCTGCATCTGGCTGGTCAGATAAGCCGGCTGCCAGCTCCCCATTAAATAGATGGAGAGGAACAGGAAACAGGCGATCAGCGGGAAGACTAAAAAGCCCATGACTTTAATCGTGACGTGGCGGCCCATTAAAAAGATCAGATTCAGCACCAGCACCACGCCCAGGCTGAGCAGCGCCCTGACCTGAGAAGTGATGGGCACATGCCTGGAGAGCTGCTCCGCGAGCGAGTTCGTAATGGCGACGGCGTAGATCAGCACCACCACGAAAAAGGCGAGGAAATAGAGGCCGGTAATCAGGCTACCGATCTTTTTACCGTAATAGTGATTAACGGCGCCGGTGATCCCCGCGCCCGGGGCGATGTTGGCGGAGAGAATAAACTGGCTCAGCGCTTTATGCGGCCAGTAGGTTAACGGCCAGGCGACCAGCGCGGTGATGAACAGAACGATAGCGCCCGCGGATCCCAGTTGGATCGGCAAGAATAACGTGCCAGCGCCTACAGCAGTGCCATATAAGGCGAAACTCCAGAGAGTTTCTTCTTTAGACCAAATTTTAGACATTATGCGACTTTATCAACCAGAAAACGAACAAAAAGGAGTGCAATTTATCACATTTATGGATGAGCTGTGGCGATAGTTTCTGGCGCAGAAATGAAGCGGCGGAGCGCCCGTTGCCGGCCGGGCGCTTTGCTAAAGATTACTCGCGGGCGGCGATCCGCTGCTGGCGAACCTTGATGACCCGCTCGCGCAGCATATCCCAGACCCAGTTAAAGGCCATGGTGTAGGGCAGGAAGAACAGCATAAAGCCGATTTCCAGCATAAACGCCTGCATCAGCGAAACGCCCAGCACCAGCGCGACCATCGTGACGCCGATAATAATAAAGCCTGACTCGAAGCCGATCGCGTGCAGCGCGCGGACCCGCAGGGTACGGACGACCCGGGTTACCGGCCACAGCCGGTCGAAGAGGGCGTTATAGATAATGTTCCAGACCATCGCCAGCGTCGCGAGCAGGATACTGAGCCCGCCCATTTCAACGACCGAACGCTGCATGAGCCATGCGGCGGTTGGGGCGAGGATCAGCGTCGCCAGACCTTCAAAGCTTATCGCGTGGATTACCCGTTCCGTCAGCGTTTTGCGCTGGGCGTTGACTTGTTGCATGGCTTGTTGCCTCCGGTCTTTATATGAAATTACCCGGCATTTTATGGATAAATATGATAAACAAAAGATAGTATCCATCGATAAAGTAGATAGTTCATGCGCTATTCTCCCGAAGCTTTAACCGCGTTTGTCGAATCCGTGGCCTGCGGTTCATTCTCTGCCGCGGCGCGGCGGCTGCGCAAAAGCCAGTCCACCATCAGCACCGCAATCGCCAACCTGGAAGCCGATCTTGGCGTGACGTTGTTCGATCGCACCTCCAGACAGCCGACGCTCACGCCGCAGGGCGAACAGGTGTTGAGCTACGTGAAGGCGATTCTGGCGGCCAGCGACAGGCTGGATGAGCTGGCCATTTCGCTGTCTGGCAACACCGAAGCGCGTCTGACCTTTGTGCTCTCCGATACGCTGCATCCCGATGTGCTGGAAGATCTGCTGGGGCAGTTCGATCGTCGTTTTCCGCACACCGAATTTGAGTGCCTGATTGGCGAAGACGACGACGTTATCGATCTGCTGCAAAAGGAGCGGGCGCAGGTGGGGCTGATTGAGGCCAGGGACAGCTATCCGACAGAAATAGGCAGTATCCGGCTGCCGATGCAAACCGAAATGGCTATCTTCGTGGCGCCCCGGCACCCGCTGGCGGCCCAGGGCAGCGTCACCCGCGACGAGCTGTTCAGCTGGCGCGAGCTGCGCCTGAGCACCTATCTGGAAAATACGGCGGAACCGGCGCGCGGTCTGGTATGGTCGGCGCCTAACTATCTGCTGCTGTTCAGCATGGCGGCGCAGGGGTTGGGATGGTGTATTTTGCCCAGCGCGCTGGTGGAGGAGTTCGCCGGGAGCGGAAGCCTGGTGGCGCTGGATATTGCCGGCTGGCCGCGGATGATCTCCACCGATTTGCTGTGGAATAAAAAGGCGCCGCCGGGAGAAGCGGGAAGCTGGCTGCGTCAGCATCTGCAGGGGCACGGGCGCGAATAGGGGCCATTTTTGCTATCGCCGACGATCTTTGTGATTCCCCTCACTTTTTTTAAACAATTGCGAAAATTTTTGATAACAATTCACTACTATGATGCTGTTTCTTTGCGCAGAGGCGGAGCAGAGGTAGAGGATGAAAGATGTCGTAATCGTCGGCGCGTTGCGAACGCCAATCGGCTGTTTTCAGGGCGCGCTGTCGCGTCATTCGGCGGTGGAGCTGGGCAGCGTGGTGGTGAAGGCGCTTGTTGAGCGCAGCGGCGTCGATCCGCAAAGTATTGATGAGGTGATCCTCGGCCAGGTGCTGACGGCAGGAACCGGACAGAATCCGGCGCGTCAGTCGGCGATCCGCGGCGGGCTGCCTAATACCGTTTCTGCTATTACCATCAACGACGTCTGCGGTTCCGGACTGAAGGCGCTGCACCTGGCGACCCAGGCGATTCAGTGCGGCGAAGCGGACGTGGTGATCGCCGGCGGGCAGGAGAATATGAGCCGCGCCCCGCACGTGCTGACCGACAGCCGTACCGGCGCCCAGTTGGGCAATAGCCAGCTTATCGACAGCCTTGTCCACGATGGCCTGTGGGATGCGTTTAACGACTACCATATGGGCGTGACGGCGGAGAACCTGGCGCGCGAGTATGGCATCAGCCGTGAACTGCAGGATGCGTGGGCGCTTAGCTCGCAGCACAAAGCGCGGCGGGCGATTGATTCCGGACGCTTTCGCGATGAAATCGTGCCGGTGACCAGCGAACTCAACGGTACTCCGCGCCTGGTGGATACCGATGAGCAGCCGCGCGTCGACCCCAGCGCAGAAGCGCTGGCCAGCCTGCTGCCGACCTTTGACCAGCAGGGCTCGGTCACCGCCGGCAATGCCTCAAGCATTAACGATGGCGCGGCGGCGGTGATGATGATGAGCGAAGCTAAAGCCGAGGAGCTGGGGCTGCCGATTCTGGCGCGGATCCGCGCTTTTGCCAGCGTGGGGGTCGATCCGGCGCTGATGGGGATCGCGCCGGTCCATGCCACCCGTCGCTGCCTTGAACGCGCGGGCTGGAAGCTGGATGAAGTCGATCTTATCGAAGCCAACGAAGCCTTTGCCGCTCAGGCCATTTCGGTGGGCAGGGTACTGGAATGGGACGAGCGGCGGGTGAACGTGAACGGCGGCGCCATTGCGCTGGGCCACCCGATTGGCGCTTCCGGCTGCCGCATTCTGGTTTCCCTGGTGCACGAGATGATTAAACGCGATGCCCGCAAAGGGCTGGCCACGCTATGCATCGGCGGCGGCCAGGGCGTGGCGCTGGCAGTTGAACGCGAATAAGCCCCTTCTGATATATGCGTTAACTGAGCCTCCCTGTGGAGGCTTTTTTTTTGCTTCCCGCCAGGCGTTACCCTGCCAAAAATTCCTTTCTGACGCGCTATTTTGTTGAGCGTTGTCACGTCTTTCTGTGCCACCTTTTTTGAAACAAATATTTACGATCGCGATCACTAAAACATTATTGCCTAAAAAATAAAATACGGTTTTATAAAAACGAAACGATATTTTAATTATGAGGGGTAATTTATGTTCGCAAGATCTCTGGCCCTTGCTGCACTCTGTGGCATGTCTTTCGCGGCTTCAGCCGTCACGGTAGATTTACGTCACGAATTCATTGACGGCGGCAAATCGGATAAGAGCAACGCCGACCGCGTCTCCGTCTCCCATCGTTTCGCTAACGGCTTTGGCTTCTCCGTTGAGGCGAAGTGGAAGTCGGGCGGCGATAACACCAGCCAGCCTTATTCAGATTTCGTCGGTAATGGTCATGAAGAGAGCATTACCTGGCAGTGGAAGGCGAATAAAAACTTCTCGGTCACGCCGGGGTTCAATATTGAAAGTAACGATAGCCGCTCGATCTACAAGCCAAACCTGCGCGTGCAGTACAGCTTCGATAATGGCTTCTACGTCGCCGCCCGCTATCGTTACGACTATACCCGCTACCCGGCGAATGCAGGGAAAGATGATGACAAAGTTAACCGCGGCGATGCATGGGCCGGTTACGTCTTCGGCGACTGGCGTACGGAGCTGAACTACGTTTATGCGCGCAGTACCGAAGGGGTTAAGCGCAACGACAACAAACCGTACTCGCAGGAGTACAACCTCAAGGTTGCCTACAAGCTGGATAAAAACTGGGCGCCGTACGGCGAGCTCGGCAACGTTGGCGTCAACGATCGCAGCGACCGCCAGACCCGTTTCCGCGTAGGTGTTGCCTACTCGTTCTAACTTAAAAAATGTCCTCATCGTTTACCCCGGAGCGGTCAGCCGGGGTTTTCCGTTGGTATGAATCCCTCTTCCCGGAGCGGCGCAATGCGCCCCATCGGCACGGAATGTAGCCCGGATAAGCGCAGCGCGATCCGGGGAAAACGCCGGGCATAAAAAAGCCCTCCGAAAGGAGGGCAAGGCCAGTTACAGAAACACTAACTCAAACAGTGGCTAACGCTATGCCTTCAGCATCTCAGGCTGGGGCGGCAGCTTCGCGATATACACGGCAGGTTTGCCGTCTTTATCGGAGCTGAACAAAATGGCGCTATCGTCCGGCGTAAAGGACGGGTGCGGGTGGGTAACCTGGCGACTATTGGCCACGGTTGCCCAGGAGGTATCGTGACGCGCAACGCGGAAATAGGCCTGCTTCGCGACATCGAAAGCGTACAGATACGGGTCGTTATCAATGGTGTAGCCGCTGGTGTCTTTGACGTCCACCGGGGTACCGGAACCATCGCCAACCAGCATCGTGCCGTCAAAGTTACTCATCAGATGCGAACAGGCCGGCATCTGCATCACCGCTTCATTAACGCCGGTATCCGGGTTGAAGCTGTAGATCGTCCGGCCCTGCTGGCCCTTCAGATAAGAGACGTACACCAGCGCGGAGCCGTTCGGTACCCAGAATTCGTGGGTGCAGCTTTCGCCTTCCGCGTGCTCTTTGACTTTACGCACGTTGCTACCGTCTTCATTTACCATCCACATCCGCGCATCGACCAGGTCATGCGGCCCTTCATGGCAGAAGGCGACGGTATGGTCATCGAACGGACGGTAAATTGGATGGCCCAGCCATTTCTTCTCTTCGTGGATCACGCTGCTTTCGCCGGTTTGCAGGTCGACGCGCAGCAGGCGGCAGTGGGGGCCTTTGTGGAAGAAATCATGGAAGATCTGCCAGTCGTTGAGCGGCGTCCAGTCGCTTTTGGCAATCTCGATGCCAACCAGTTTGGTGCAATCGCTGTTGGCCACCCAGGTACCGTAGCCCACCCAGTCATCGGCGACGCGATACACTTCACGCTCTTGCAGCGTGGTGAGGTTAACCTCCAGCAGCGTACGGTCGTTCTTCACGTAATAAAGGGATTTATCATCCGGAGAAAGGAAACCACCAAACGTGTTATCACCGGCGCCTTCCGTTAGCTGCACCGCCTCGGCCTTTGCGAGGTCCAGCAGATAGTAGTTCCAGTTGCCGTCGAATTCGCCGGCAAACAGCAGGTGGCTGCCATCGTTAAAAAAACACTTCTGATAGAAATAGTTACGATGACAGGTTACTTCCGGTGGGGTTAAGCGGGTGATCTCCGCGCCGGTGTCCGGATCGCGGCTGACGTCATAATTCAGTTTAACCCGCATGCCTTTAGCCATGATGTACTCCTTTTCCTTCCTGAGATGTCGCCCGCCTGCGTTGACCGGCCAGTGGAAGTAGATTTAAAAGATGGGTGTTAATTTATCAAAACATCGTTTCATTATTTGTGATGACGGACGCAATTCGCAACAACTTCTTGCTATAGATCGCGCTTTTTTGCTGACAGTACGGCCGGCATCCCCGCGCTCTTTGTTTTCCTGCCGTTTTTTTTCGATCCGCCGTCTTTTTTTAAAGTTTGAGTAACTCATTGTATTTTATTGAATTAAATAGGAGTTTCACGGTTTATCAATCACCGCTTCGTGATCTGTTTTGCATTTTTAACATTTAACAGTCTTAAAATTGAAACGATGTTTTAATAATAATTGAAAATGACTTTAGCCGGGGCTAAGATGTGCTCACTGTAAAACGGAACTCTGTTTTATTTTTAGAAGGGGCAATCCCTGCGAGTTCTTCAAACCATAAGGGTCTGCACAAGCCGCAGGCTGGACTATCAGAACCTTGCCTGTACCTACACAGGCTCTGAAAGATTAAGGAACCAAGTATGATTCTCGACGCATTCTCCCTGCAGGGCAAAGTAGCCGTGGTGAGCGGTTGTGATACGGGTCTGGGCCAGGGCATGGCGGTGGGCCTGGCGGAAGCCGGTTGCGATATCGTGGGTATCAATATTGTTGAACCGACGGAAACCATTGAGCGCGTCACGGCGCTGGGCCGTCGTTTTCTCAGCCTGACCGCCGATCTGCGCCAGATTGACGGTATACCGCAGCTGCTGGAGCGCGCGGTGGCGGAGTTCGGCCATATCGACATCCTGGTTAACAACGCCGGCCTGATCCGTCGCGAAGACGCGATCGAATTCAGCGAGAAAAACTGGGACGACGTGATGAACCTGAACATTAAGAGCGTGTTCTTTATGTCTCAGGCGGCGGCGAAGCACTTTATTGCCCAGGGGACCGGCGGCAAGATTATCAATATTGCCTCGATGCTCTCTTTCCAGGGCGGGATCCGCGTACCTTCCTACACGGCGTCAAAAAGCGCGGTGATGGGCGTGACTCGTCTGCTGGCGAACGAGTGGGCGAAGCACGGCATCAACGTCAACGCGCTGGCGCCGGGCTATATGGCGACCAACAATACCCAGCAGCTGCGCGCCGACGAACAGCGCAGCAGCGAGATCCTCGACCGTATCCCGGCGGGACGCTGGGGTCTGCCGAGCGACCTGATGGGGCCGGTGGTCTTCCTGGCCTCCAGCGCTTCTGACTACATCAATGGCTACACCGTCGCGGTGGATGGCGGCTGGCTGGCGCGCTAATATTTGCCGCGTTATCAGCGCAAAATGGAACCCTGCTTCGGCAGGGTTTTTTTATGTCTGAATAACAATTGTCCATATGATGAAACTGAAATAGTCCATATGGTTTATTTGTTTTTGAGGTAAGTATCTATATGTAACAGGGGTTGTTGAAGATGAAATGTTTATTTTCTGCTCTTATGAAAGTTGAATGTCCATCACAAAACCATTGCCTGTAGCAACTTAATCCATATCTTTGGCGTGTCCTGCCTGACACCTTACGCCGCCGATCCCGTAGTTTCATCGTATGTCTTACTTCGTCTGGCAGGAAAAAAATGACCACTCTCAGTCACGACTCTACAACCATGCCGCGTACGCAGCGCGATACCCGGCGCATGAATCAGTTTGTCTCCATTGCCGCCGCGGTGGCAGGGTTGCTGTTTGGCCTCGATATCGGGGTGATTGCCGGGGCGCTGCCCTTTATTACCGATCATTTTGTTTTATCCAGCCGCCTGCAGGAGTGGGTGGTGAGCAGCATGATGCTGGGAGCCGCCATCGGCGCGTTATTTAACGGCTGGCTCTCTTTCCGCCTCGGGCGCAAATACAGCCTGATGGTGGGGGCGGTGCTGTTCGTTGCCGGTTCCGTGGGCTCCGCATTTGCGACCAGCGTCGAAATGCTGCTGGTGGCAAGGATCGTTCTCGGGGTCGCCGTGGGGATCGCCTCTTATACCGCGCCGCTGTACCTGTCGGAAATGGCGAGCGAAAACGTGCGCGGCAAGATGATCAGCATGTATCAGCTGATGGTGACGCTGGGTATCGTGATGGCGTTTCTCTCCGACACCGCGTTCAGCTATAGCGGCAACTGGCGGGCGATGCTTGGCGTACTGGCGCTGCCGGCGGTGGTGCTGATTATTCTGGTGATCTTCCTGCCGAACAGCCCGCGCTGGCTGGCGGAAAAAGGGCGTCACGTGGAAGCGGAAGAGGTGCTGCGGATGCTGCGCGACACGTCAGAAAAAGCCCGTGACGAGCTCAACGAGATCCGCGAAAGCCTGAAGCTGAAGCAGGGCGGCTGGGCGCTGTTTAAGGTCAACCGCAACGTGCGGCGGGCGGTATTCCTCGGCATGCTGTTGCAGGCGATGCAGCAGTTTACCGGTATGAATATCATCATGTACTACGCGCCGCGCATCTTTAAAATGGCGGGCTTCACCACCACCGAACAGCAGATGGTCGCGACCCTGGTGGTTGGCCTGACCTTTATGTTCGCTACCTTTATCGCCGTCTTTACCGTCGATAAGGCCGGACGTAAGCCGGCGCTGAAAATCGGTTTTAGCGTGATGGCCATCGGCACGCTGGTGCTGGGCTACTGTCTGATGCAGTTTGATAACGGCACCGCCTCCAGCGGTCTCTCCTGGCTGTCGGTGGGGATGACCATGATGTGTATTGCCGGCTATGCGATGAGCGCCGCGCCGGTGGTGTGGATCCTGTGTTCGGAAATTCAGCCGCTGAAGTGCCGCGATTTCGGTATCACCTGCTCAACCACCACCAACTGGGTGTCGAACATGATTATCGGCGCGACCTTCCTGACGCTGCTGGACGCGATCGGCGCGGCAGGAACCTTCTGGCTTTACACCGCGCTGAACGTCGCCTTTATCGGCGTGACGTTCTGGCTGATCCCGGAAACCAAAAACGTCACCCTGGAGCATATTGAACGCAGGCTGATGTCCGGCGAGAAGCTGCGCAATATCGGCAATTAATTACAACGACTCGCGCGGCAGCCACGGGCTGGCTACTTTTACCGTCTCCCGATGGCTGTCGCCGTTAATAATGTGCTGGGCGCTCAGGCGCCCGATATCATAGTGCGGTAGCTGCACCGTTGAGAGCGACGGGAAAAACAGATCGCCAATCCCCACCATATTGTCATAACCCACCACCGCCACATCCTGCGGAATGCGCAGCCCGCGCGCCAGCAGCGTCTGATAGACCATAAACGCGATGCGGTCGTTGCCGCAAATCACCGAGTCGAACTGCGGCTTGTGCTGTTGAATATGGGCCAGCACGACAGCGGGAATATCGCGATAGTGCTCATCGCCGTAGGCCATATAGCAGTGAGCGAGCGTATCCGGGTCAACACCCGCTTCCCGGCAGGCGCGTTCCAGCCCCTGACGGCGGCGGACGGTCGCCAGATGATTCGCCGGCAGATGCAGGCACAGCGGCCGGCGATAGCCCGCGGCCAGTAGAGCCTGCACCGCCGTATACTGACCCTGTTCGTCGTCCGGGATATAGCTGGCCACCGGGTCGTGCAGGCTTTCGCAGTTGGCCAGCACGCAGGGGAGGGTTAACAGCTTGGCCGGTAGCGGTACCTGACGCAGACCCATAGTGGTGTAGATAATGCCGTCCGGACGATGGGAGAGCAGCAGGTCGACGATAGCGTCCGGGCTATCGTCAGAGAACATGTTGACCACGAAGCTGTTCCAGCCGTGCGCTCGCGCGGTCTCTTCGATGGAGAGCGTAATCTCCACCGAAAACGGCGTGGTGACGGTATCCAGCGCCAGTACACCGATGGTGTTTGGCGTCGCGTGAGCGCCGCGGATTTTCTTCGCCGACAGGTCGGGGACGTAGTTGGTCTCTTCGATAGCCGCCTGGACCCGAGCCAGGGTCTCCGGCTTGAGCCTTTCCGGGCTATTAAGCGCCCGGGAGACCGTCATTAGCGAGACATTCGCCAGCTTTGCTACATCCTTCAGAGATGCCATATTAAGTGCTCCACCCTTGCCGCCAGCAGCGGGGTCAACTAAGTTACTGATGTAAAAGGATCATACAATATTCTATCGTACACGTAGCGCGAGCGAAGAAGATGAATATTTGATCGAGATCTCATCTCCTTTATGTTAACGTTAACTTTTGTGATTAACATCATGAATCGCAACAAAACGAAGTGAGTTTCGCTTTTTGTTAACGTTACCATAATAGCATTACTCCAACATGAGAATGTCATGATGAAAGCGCATCACTCTCACAGCTATCCGTTACTCAGTGCGTTACTCTTTTTCTTTTTCGTGACCTGGTCCTCTTCAGGTTCGCTGCTCTCTATCTGGCTACATCAGGAAGTGGGACTTAAGCCGGGGGATACGGGAATTATCTTCTCAGTGCTTTCCGTCTCCGCGCTTTTCGCGCAGGTGTGCTACGGCTTTATTCAGGACAAACTCGGCCTGCGTAAAAATTTGCTCTGGTACATCACCGTACTGCTGATCCTCTCCGGCCCGGCCTATATGGCGTTTGGCTACCTCCTCAAAATTAACGTCTTACTCGGCAGCATCTTCGGCGGGATTTATATCGGACTGACCTTTAACGGCGGTATCGGCGTGCTGGAAT
Source organism: Klebsiella michiganensis (assembly GCF_015139575.1). Taxonomy (GTDB): domain Bacteria; phylum Pseudomonadota; class Gammaproteobacteria; order Enterobacterales; family Enterobacteriaceae; genus Klebsiella; species Klebsiella michiganensis. The sequence goes on from NZ_AP022547.1 coordinate 998,654, forward strand.
CCTACACCGAGCGCGTCGCGCGCCAGAGCCAGTTTGAATTCGGCAAGGCGCGGATGTGGGGCTCGCTGGGCTGGGCGGTGGCGACCTTCTTCGCCGGTTTGTTGTTCAACATTAACCCGCACTTAAACTTCGCGGTGGCCAGCTGCTCCGGACTGGTCTTTTTTTTCCTACTGGCGCGACTGCGGGTCTCTTCCGCGCCGCATGCCATGCAGGAGGCGGTATCCGGCGGTAAAGTCACGCTGGAAGACGCCCTGCGTCTGCTGACCCTGCCGCGCTTTTGGGCGCTGGTCTTCTTCGTCATCGGCACCTGTATCTACGGCGTTTATGACCAGCAGTTCCCGGTCTACTTCTCTTCCCAGTTCCCGACCCTGCAGGAAGGCAACGCGATGTACGGCTACCTGAACTCGTTCCAGGTGTTCCTGGAAGCCGCCGGTATGTTCTGCGCACCGTGGCTGGTTAACCGCGTCGGCGCGAAAAACGGCCTGATCTTCGCCGGAATGGTGATGGCCATGCGTATGGTGGCTTCCGGGCTGGTGGAGGGGCCGCTGCTGATCTCCATCACCAAGCTGCTCCACGCCGTCGAACTGCCGGTACTGCTGGTATCTATCTTTAAATACAACAGCTTAAACTTCGACAAGCGTCTTTCATCCACGCTGTATCTGGTCGGCTTTGCCTGCACCAGCTCGGTTATCGCGACGGTTCTGTCGCCGCTCGCTGGCTATAGCTATGAGAAATACGGCTTCGCCCAGTCCTATCTGATTATGGGACTGCTGGTGTTCTGCACCACCTTTATCTCCATCTTCTTGTTGCGCTCCAGTAAGTCCTCTTCGGACCCGCTAATGCCGCAAACTTCCGCTATCTGAATCAAAAGAGTAATGAATATGACGTATTCAATTTCCCGGGCTGAGCAAGAACTGCAGGCTAAACATGAACAGCTGAACCTGCGCTGGTATCCGCGCTATCACCTGGCCGCCCGTGCGGGCTGGATCAACGATCCCAATGGCCTGGTCTGGTTTGACGGCTGGTACCACGCGTTTTACCAGCACCATCCGTACTCCACCAAATGGGGGCCGATGCACTGGGGTCACGCGCGCAGTAAAGATCTGGTGCACTGGGAGCATCTGCCGGTGGCGCTGGCCCCGGAAGGCCCCGAGGATAAAGACGGCTGCTTCTCCGGCTCCGCGGTGGTGGATGGCGATACGCTGGCATTGATTTATACCGGGCATAAATTTCATGGCGATCCCAGCGATGAAGCCAACCTTTATCAGGTGCAATGTCTGGCTACCAGCCGCGACGGCATTCACTTCGAGCGCCAGGGGATCGTGGTCGACACTCCGCCGGGCATGCACCATTTCCGCGACCCGAAAGTGTGGCGAGAAGGGGACAGCTGGTACATGATCGTTGGCGCTCGCGATGGCGACACCGGCCAGGTGCGGCTGTATCGTTCAGCCGATCTGCGCCAGTGGCAGGATGCCGGCGTCCTTGATGAGGCGGAAAAAGAGATGGGCTACATGTGGGAATGCCCGGACTTCTTCGCCCTCAACGGCAAGCATATTCTGATGTTCTCTCCGCAGGGGCTGGCGGCTAAAGGCTATCAAAACCGCAATCTGTTCCAGAGCGGCTATCTGCTCGGTGAATGGCGGCCGGGGCAGGCGTTTGTGCGTGAGGGCGAGTTTGTGGAAATGGATCACGGCCACGACTTTTATGCCCCGCAAAGCTTCCTCACTCCCGATGGCCGCCGCATTGTCATCGGCTGGCTGGATATGTGGGAGTCGCCGCTGCCGGAGCAGCAGGACGGCTGGGCAGGCATGCTGTCGCTGCCGCGTGAACTGAGCCTGAGCGCGGATAATCGACTGCAGATGCGTCCGGCGAAAGAGGTCGAGAGCATGCGCGGCGCCAGCTTCCCGTGGCCGGTGACGACCCTGAAAAACCAGCAGACCACGATGGTGGAGAACTGCGAAGCGATGGAGGTGATCCTGCACTGGGATGGCCTGAACAGCAGCGCCGAGCAGTATGGCCTCAGCTTCGGCGAAGGTCTGCGCGTTTACGTGGATGCGCAGATGCAGCGCCTGGTGCTCGAGCGGCACTATCCGCAGTATGGCCTGTGCGGCACCCGCAGCGTCCCGTTGAACGAAAGCGCCGATCTGCAGCTAAGGATATTCTTCGATAGCTCTTCCGTCGAAGTGTTTGTTAATGATGGCGAGGCCTGTCTTAGCAGTCGTATATATCCGGATGCCGATCGTCGCGAATTGGCTTTATTTGCCTGGAGCGGTTCGGCTTATTTAACCGAAGCCGGCGCCTGGCAGCTGGAATAAGTTTTACTGAATAGTTGTTAATAACCCGTCTTCGAGGATGGGCGGGTTATTATTGTCACTGTCGTCGAGCTTTACCCATAAATAAAAAATACTATTTAACTAAATAATAAAGGGTTATTCCGATGAATAAAATCTGGGTCGGGTGTGTTCTGACGTCTTTATTTACCCCTCTGGCTAATGCTCAGGCGCCGTTATCCCTTGAGGAGCGGCTGGCGCAAATGGAACAACGGCTAAAGGCGACAGAGCAGCGGGCGGCCAGCGCGGAGGCGGAAATCCGCGCGCTAAAAAAACAGGAGGCACAAGCGACGACGGTGGCCAGCGCCGCACCGGCTAAACCCGCTTTACAACTTAATGATTATGGTGAATTAAAATTCTATGGCGACGTTGAGTTTAATATGGACGGCGCCAGCCGCACCGGTAGCCTGACGTCGGTGAAAACCAGCGCCAATAAAAACTGGGCGCCGGGAGATAAAGAGCGCTGGGATATTAACGGCCGTATTCTTCTGGGCTTTGATGGATTACGCAAAGGGGCTAACGGTAAATATGCCGGATTCAGCGTGCAGCCGCTGGCGGATATGAACGGTAAAATGAATCTTGATGATGCAGCCTTTTTCTTCGGTCAGCAGGACGACTGGAAAATTAAAATCGGTCGCTTCGAAGCCTACGATATGTTCCCGCTTAATCAGGATACGTTTGTTGAATATTCCGGCAACACGGCGAACGATCTGTATAGCGACGGCTACGGCTATATTTATATGATGAAAGAGGGGCGCGGACGCAGCAGCAGCGGCGGCAACTTCCTGCTGAGTAAAAATCTCGATAACTGGTATTTTGAGGTGAATACGCTGGTGGAGGACGGCAGCTCGCTGTTCGTGGACCAGAATTATCACGGCAACGCGCTGGATAACCGTAAAAATGTGGTTTACGTGCGTCCGGTCGCGGCCTGGCAATCCGGCGCCTGGTCGGTGGCGGCGGCGATGGAGAGTAACCTCGTTAATAATGCTTACGGTTATGAGAATCAGAATGGACGTTGGGTCGATCAGTCCAGCCGCACCGGCTACGGCATGACGATGAGCTGGAACACGCTGAAAACCGATGCCGAGGACGGGGCGGTGGTGAACTTAAGCACCGCGTATCTGGACGCGGCGGACGAAAAGGATTTCAGCGCCGGTATCAATGCGTTATGGCATCGCGTGGAGCTGGGCTATATCTATGCGCATAACAAAATCGACCAGTTTAATATGTCCGGCGTCAACGCGGAGTGCGATAGCGACTGCGCGATTCTGGCGCCGGGGCGCTACGACATTCACACCATTCATACCTCATGGCATCTGCCGAATATTATGGATATGCCGAACTTTAATATTTATCTCGGAGCCTATGCGTCATGGCTCGATTCATCGGCAGCGAAAAGCGGCAATACCGATGAACGCTACGGCGCGCGGGTGCGGTTTAAATATTTCTTCTGACGGTCTTCCCGGGTCGCGGCGTAAACGCCTTACCCGGGCTACTGGATCGCAGACGGCTGTGAACATGTAGCCCGGCTAAGCACCGCGCGAGCCGGGACGTTGCCGAATCACTACACCTCCGCCAGATACAGCGCCGGCATACCCTCTTTATCGGAGGTAAACAGCACCCAGCGGTTATCCGGTGAAAATGACGGATGCGGATGCGTCGCCTGGCGCTCGCCTTCAATCACTTTCCAGGTGGAGTCGTGGCGGCACACCGCAGTCTGCTTATCGGCGGCAATATCAAACACCCAGATAAACGGATCGTTAAGCTGTATATCGCCGGTGCTGTGCGGCGCGCCGTCGCCGACTACCAGGGTGCCATCGTGATTGCTCATCAGATGTGAGCAGGGAGGAATGGCCATCAGCTGGCGATTTTCCAGCGTTGCCGGGTCGGCGCGATACAGATAGCGGTGCGGATCGTTTTCCTGATGCGCGACATAGTAAAGCGCGGATCCATCCGGCACCCAGAATTCGTGGGTAAAGCTCTCTCCCGACCGGTGCTGGCGAACCTTGCGCATATGGCTGCCGTCAGCGTTGATAAGCCACATTCGGGCATCGATAGCATCGCGCGGGCCTTCGTGGCAGAAGGCGATGGTGCCGTCATCAAACGGGCGGTAAATCGGGTGGCCGAGCCAGCGTTTTTCCTGCAATACCACGCGCTGCTCGCCGCTGCGCAGGTCGATATTAATCAGCCGGCACTCTGGCTCGGTGAAGTAGAATGCGCGGAACTTGCCCCAGTCGGTCAGCGGCTGCCAGTCGCTTTTTTTGATTTCGATACCCACCATCTGGCTGCAATCGCTATTGGCGACCCAGGTCCCGTAGGCCACCCATTGGTCATCCACCTGATACACCACCTGCTCCTCCAGCGAGGCCAGATCCACGCGGCGCAGCTGCTGGTTGTTTTTCACGTACCACAGCGACCGGTCGTCGGCGGAAAGGAAACCGCCAAAGGTGTTATCGCCCGGCCCGTCGGTGAGCTGGGTGGCCTGTTGGCCAGCGATATCGAGTAAATAGTAGTTCCAGTGGCCTTCAAACGCGCCGCCGAAAATCAGCTTGCTGCCGTCCCGGGTAAAGCATTTTTGATAGAAGTAGTTGCGGTGGCAGATAACATGCGGTGGCGTCATCCGGATCACCTGGTGACCGGTTTCGCTGTCCTGCGTATGCAGAAAGCTCAGCGGGATGATTTTGCCTTTCATGATTCATTCACTCCTTGCTAAAAAAATACCCCGCAGCCGGAGCTGCGGGGTAGGGACCGATAACGGGTTGTTAGCGCATCGCGCGGCGCAGGATGCGGTCAGACTGACGCTGGAAGTCAATTGCCGTCTCTTCTACGGTTTTCTGCCCGTAGTCGATGTACTGCAGAGAGGTGCCAAACTGGGCGACGATCTGCGGGTCATCAAAGTATGGCGACACCGAGAGTTTGGCCGGTAGGGACTGCGCCAGGCGCAGACCTGATACCGCCGGATCGTCCTCTTTGATCGCGCCGTTTTCGGTCAGGTATTGCACCGCGACTTTGCTCAGCGGCACGCCGCGCTCAAGTCCCAGCGTCTCAACGCCTTCTTTGCTGTTCAGCAGGAAGTTGATCACCTTCGCCGCCGCTTCCGGATTTTTGGTGGATTTACCAATGGAGAGCATCTGCGCAGGTTTAAAGAACAGACCCGCGTCGGTAGCGCCCGGCAGCATCGGATAGCTGCCCAGCTCCAGCTTCGCCGGCGGCTTCAGGTTGTCGGAGTATTTGTTTATGGTGGAGTTCCACATATAGGTCCCCGCCCACTCGCCCTGAATCCACGGCTTCATTTCATACATATTGCTCTTACCGAACGAGGCATAGTACTTGGTGTCCGGCATGACGTGGCTGTCGATAAGCTTTTTATACATCTGGAAGAATTCGACCCACTGCTCTTTGCTGTAGGAGAATTTCTTGGTTTTTTCGTCGATAGCCGGCTGGTTGTACTTCTGAATCATATATGAATTGAGCAGCGCCAGGGTGTCCTGGTGCTCCAGCACCACCGGGTAATACTGTTTACCCAGCTTGCTCTCAAAGGTTTTACCCGCCGCCATCAGCTCGTCCCAGGTTTTCGGGTACTCGACGCCGGCTTTTTTCCAGGTCTCGTCGTTGAAGTAGAACACGCGCGCGGTGACGGAAATAGGGATACCGTTAAGCTTGCCGTCCACCGTGGTGGTTTGCAGCTCTTTGGCATCAAACTGGCTCAGGTCGATTACGTCCTTCATCTTATTCAGATCGTAGAAGCCTTCGCCGTTTTTCGAGAAGATCGGCAGCCAGTTCCAGTTAGTTTGCATCACGTCCGGCTCCGTGCCGCCGGCGATTTGCGTGGTCAGGCGCGAAAGATGGCCGTCCCAGCCGGTATATTCCGCTTTAACATTAATATCCGGGTTTTGTTTATGAAACTCTTCCAGCGCCTTCAGGGTTACCTGGTGGCGGCCGTTGCCGCCCCACCATGACATACGCAGGTCGACATCCTTCGCCATGGAAGGTAACGCGGTAAGGCCCAAAGTTGCGGAGATTGCGGCGCTTAAAAGCACTTTTTTCATTTTAATACTCCAGGGTTCACAGAGAGATGTTCTGTTCAGTTTTGGCGTCAAAGATATGACACTTGTTGAGATCGAACTTGAAATGCACCGTGCGATGAAGCCCTTTCTCAATCATTGGCTTCGCTTCATCGGACGGCACGCGGGCGGTCAGTTCATAATCGGCAACCTTCAGGTAGACGAAGAATTCATGGCCCATGTTTTCCACCCGCACCATTTCACCGGCGCAGGAGCCTTCAGCAAACGGTTCATCGGAGATGGAGACGAACTCCGGGCGGACGCCAAAGAACACCTGCTGGTTCTTATGGGTCTCGACCTTACTCTGCAATCTGTCGTTTAGCGGCAGCAGCCCGTCGCCAACGGTCAGATGCAGGCGACCCGCTTGCTCAACCAGCTTGCTGGGACGAATATTCATCTCCGGCGCGCCGATAAACCCGGCCACAAACATGTTTTTCGGCTTGTGATAGAGGTTGTCCGGGGTATCCACCTGCATGATATGGCCCAGCTTCATCACGCAGATGCGGTCGCCCATGGTCATCGCCTCGGTCTGATCGTGGGTAACGTACACGGTGGTCGCCGGTTTACCGGATTTCTTCAGCTGCTTATGCAGGTCGGAAATACGGATGCGCATCGAGGCGCGCAGCTTGGCGTCAAGGTTAGAGAGCGGTTCATCGAACAGGAATACATCCGGTTTCTTCACAATCGCGCGGCCAACCGCCACGCGCTGTGCCTGGCCGCCGGAGAGCTGACGCGGCAGGCGGTCCAGCAGCTCTTCCAGCTCAAGGATTTTCGCCGCTTCGTTTACCTGGGCCTCAATCTGATCTTTCGGCAGCTTGCTCAGCTTCAGGCCGAAGGCAAGGTTTTCGCGCACCGTCATATGCGGATAGAGCGCGTAGTTCTGGAAGACCATCGCGATACCGCGCGCTTTTGGCGCGAGGTTATTCACGATTTTTTCGCCAATCCGCACTTCGCCGCCGCTGATGGTTTCCAGACCGGCCAGCATGCGCAGGGTAGTGGATTTGGCGCAGCCGGACGGCCCAACGATAACCATAAACTCGCCGTCCGCGATTTTCAGATCGATACCATGTACCGCTTTGAAGCCGTTGGAGTAGACTTTTTCCAGTTTGTTGAAAATAACTTCAGCCATGATATTTCCCTCTTAACCTTTAATTCCGCTGCTGGTAACGCCCTGTACGAAGTAGCGTTGTGCCAGGAAGAACACGATGATGGACGGCAGAATGGAGATGCTCGCCATTGCCAGAATTTCGTTCCACGGAGCGCCTTCCGTGACGTCGATGGACATTTTCAGCGCCAGCGCGATGGGGTATTTATCCACGCTGTAGACGTAAATCAGCGGACCGATAAAGTCGTTCATGGACCACATGAACTGGAACAGCGCCACCGAGATAATCGCCGGTTTCAGAATCGGCACCACCACGTACCACAGCACCTGAATGGAGTTGCAGCCGTCAATCTGCGCCGCTTCTTCCATGTCGCGCGGAACGCCGCGCAGGAACTGAATCAGCATGAAGACGAAGAACCCCTGAGTGGCGAAGGCCAGCGGCAGGTACAGCGGCAGATAGCTGTTCAGCATGCCCATTTCACGGAACATCAGGTACTGCGGGATCAGCAGTACGGTGCTCGGCAGGAGCATGGTGGTGATCAGCGTGGCGAACCAGAATTTCTTCCACGGGATCTCGAAGCGGGCAAAGCCGTAGGCCACGATGGTGGAGGAGATAATGGTCAGCAGCACTTTCGGGATCACATACTTGAAGGTGTTCAGCATGTAGTGGCCGAAGTTGTACTCGGTGCCGGTTTTCCAGCCGTTGATAAAGCCATCCCATGTCGCGTGGGCAGGCCACAGGCTCAGGGTGGTGAAGATCTCGTGGTTCGGTTTGAACGACGCCGAGAACATCCATACCAGCGGGTAGAGCATCAGCAGGCCGACGAACAGCAGGATCACGTAGCGAATCGAGCGGCTGACTTTTTCACGACGCAGCGTCCGCGCGACTTCACGTTCGGCGATGTCCCTTGCTTCAGAGATTTGTTGGATATCAGCCATTTTTGCCTCCCTTATCGGCGGAGTAGAACACCCAATATTTTGAAGACTTAAACGCAATGGCGGCAAAGACCGCGACCACCAGGAACAGTACCCACGCCAGCGCCGCGCCGTAGCCCATATCGAAGTACTTAAAGGCGGTGTCGTAGATATAGAGCGAGAACAGATAGGTGGAGTAGGTTGGGCCACCGCCGGTGATGACGTACGGGCCGGTAAACTCCTGGAACGCCTGAGTGGTCTGCATGATGAAGTTGAAGAAAATCACCGGCGTGATCAGCGGCACCGTGACCTTCATAAACATCTGCCATTTTGACGCGCCATCGATCATCGCCGCTTCATATTGTGATTGCGGAACGTTCTGCAGCGCCGCAAGGAAGATGACCATCGCCGAACCGAACTGCCAGACGCGCAGCAGGGTGACGGACATCAGGGCCAGCGAGGGCTCGCCGAGCCAGTTGACCGGGTCAAAGCCAAGTACGCCGATAAAGCTGTTCAGCAGGCCGTCGATAGCAAACAGCGCGCGCCACAGAACGGCGATCGCCACCGAGCTACCGAGAATGGACGGGATATAGTAGGCGGTACGGAAAAAACCGATGCCGCGCAGCTTAAAGTTGAGGACAAAAGCGATCCCCAGCGCGAAAGCCAGCTTTAACGGGATGGTTAAAAAGACATACGCAAACGTCACGCCCATTGATTTCCAGAAGAGGCCATCTTCGGTCAGCATGTAGCGATAGTTTTCGATGCCGTTAAACACCGGTGGACTCATCAAATCGTACTCAGTGAAACTGAGGAAGAAAGATGAAACAAAGGGAAAGGCGGTAAAGACTATCAACCCTATGATATAGGGGGATATCCATGCCAATCCCAGCATTCTGTTTTCATTCATACATACCTACCTGGCTTACGAGTTTGTAATACGGATTCGGGGTTACTGCCTTTCCCGCGGCCCGTGCCGCCGGAAAGTTAATGCGTTCCTGGTATGTCAGCGGTAAATCATTCCTTGTTAACGGTGCGTGTGTTGAGCGCTTTTGCGCGCTTGTCGTCCCTGGAGAACATCTGTTTTTTGATTTTGTCTTACCCGGCGTCCTGATTTTGTAAAACGCCGTTTTAATTTTATTTTATTGCTATTTATTACGGAGTCATTCGGTTGATCGCGGAAATGTGATCAAAGTCGAAACGATGTTTCAAAAAGGTGCTGGCGCGCGCATTTTGCAGGAAGCCAGGTCATAGAAAAGGATGAGCGGCAGGCGCAGTGAGGCTATTCAGGCGGGATTAATTGCTCTGCTAATCATTATGCTACGACATACTTTATGACAATTATTATTAGCGGAAAAGTTCAGAAAATGGTGGGCACGCCTGGCATGCCCTGGGGCAGGAGAAATTACTTTTGCAGAAAATCCTGACGAACGGGAGTAAAGGTATCAAGAAGCGTGCCCGGCTTCAGGCAGACGCAGCCGTGCATAATTTCCGGCTTCTTATAGAGCGTATCGCCGGCGCTGACCACGTGCTTTTCATCACCGATGGTGAACTCAAACTCGCCGGAGAGCACATAGGTGAGCTGCTCGTGCGGGTGATTATGCATCGGCCCGATAGCGCCCGCTTCGAAGTTCACTTCAACCGCCATCATCTTGCCATCGTGCGCAAGGATGCGGCGGGTGACGCCATTGCCCAGATCTTCAAGGGTGGTCTCTTTATGAAAAATAAACATCCGCTGGTCCTGTAATTAAATGAAACAATGTTTCATTTAATCTATCGCATAATCTTCTAAAAGGAAACGATCGTCGGGAGAAGTGGAAAGTCGATCACAACTTTGTTTTACTGAAAACCTCACACAAGGAGGGATGATGAAAACGATTGGTCTGTTAGGCGGCATGAGCTGGGAATCGACGATTCCTTACTACCGGCTGATTAACGAAGGTATTAAAGCGCGCCTCGGCGGCCTGCACTCCGCCAGCCTGCTGCTGCACAGCGTGGATTTCCACGAAATTGAAGCCTGCCAGTCAAGCGGCGACTGGCAGCGCGCGGGCGAGATCCTCGCCCAGGCGGCGGCCGGCCTGCAGCAGGCGGGCGCAGAGGGGATTGTCCTGTGTACCAACACTATGCATAAAGTCGCGCAGGCGATTGAAACGCGCTGCGATGTGCCGTTTTTGCATATTGCCGACGCGACCGGACGGGCGATTACCGCGAAAGGGCAGAACCGCGTTGCGCTATTAGGGACCCGCTATACCATGGAGCAGGATTTTTATCGCGGCCGCCTGCAGCAGCAGTTCGCTATCGACACGCTGATCCCGGAGGCTGAAGATCGTGAGCGGATTAACCAGATCATTTTTGATGAACTGTGCCTCGGCGTCTTTAGCGAGCATTCACGCTACTACTATCTTCAGGTCATCGAGCTCCTGGCGGAGCAGGGGGCGGAAGGGGTGATTTTCGGCTGTACCGAAATCGGCCTGCTGGTGCCGGAAGAGAGCAGCCCGCTGCCGGTGTTTGATACGGCCGCGATTCACGCGGCGGACGCGGTGGAGTTTATGCTGTCGTGAGTACCGCTTCGAGCGGCGTCAGGATACGCGACATGCTGTTTTGCAAATGCAGGGCGAAGGCATCGACCAGCGCGGAGCCGGGGCGGTGCAGCGGGCGCACCAGGCTAACGGTAAAAGGCACTTCAACGCTAAAGCGGCGTACCACCACGCCGTTCCCGGCATAATCGAGGGCGGTGAGCGGGTTAACCACCGAAATGCCGACCCCGGCTCTTACCATCGCGCAGATGGAGGCGGCGCTGTGCGTCTCCACCACCATCCGCCGTTTGACCTGATGTTCGACAAACAGGGCATCGAGCAGCTGGCGATAGCTATCGGTGCGCGACAGGCTAATGTAGTTTTCGCCGTGAAAATCCGCAGGCGTCAGCATCGGCTTAGCCGCTAACGGATGGCCCTGCGGCAGTACGCACACTTCATTCAAGGTCAGCAGCGGCGTACGCTCGGTTCCGGCGGGGGTATGCAGGGTTTCCGTCAATCCCAGATCGTGGCGCTGGGCCGACAACCACTCCTCCAGCAGCGGTGATTCCTGGGGGACAATTTGCAGGCTGACGTCCGGGTAGCGCGCTAAAAACGGCGCCAGCAGCAGCGGCAATAGCGATTGGGAGAAGACCGGCAGACAGGCTATCGACAGCTCGCCCTGGCGGAACTCGCGCAGGCTTTCTGCGGCGCTGACGATTCTGTCCAGACCGTACCAGGATCGCTGCACCTCTTCAAACAGACGTAATCCCTGAACCGTAGGCTGCAGGCGCCCGCGCGTGCGGGAGAACAGCGTCAACCCCAGCACCTTTTCAAAACGCGCCAGCTCGCGGCTGACGGTGGGCTGCGAGGTATGCAGCATGCGTGCGGCCTCGGTCAGATTGCCGGTGGTCATCACCGCATGAAAGATTTCAATATGACGCAGGTTGACGGCGGGCATGGGGGTTCCTTAAGTGGCGCAAGCCATATCATTTTTGCATAGAGTGGCAATAAAACGATATTTTTTATTGCGTACGCGCTGTGGCGTAATCGTAAAAAACAGAAATAACGCACACACAGCACCGGAGTTCCTTATGCCACACTCGCTTTACGCTACCGATACCGACCTGAGCGCAGAAAACCTGCTGCGTCTGCCCGCCGAATTCGGCTGCCCGGTTTGGGTTTACGACGCGCAGATTATCCGCCGCCAGATTGCCCAATTGAGCCAGTTCGACGTGGTGCGTTTTGCGCAGAAGGCCTGCTCCAATATCCACATTCTGCGCCTGATGCGCGAGCAGGGCGTGAAGGTGGATTCGGTGTCGCTGGGCGAGATCGAGCGCGCGCTGGCGGCCGGGTACGATCCGCATCAGCATCCGGAAGATATCGTCTTTACCGCCGATCTGATCGACGATGCAACCCTGGCGCGGGTTAAAGAGCTGCAGATCCCGGTCAACGCCGGCTCAATTGATATGCTGAGCCAGCTGGGCGAAGTCTCTCCGGGCCACCGCGTCTGGCTGCGCGTTAACCCGGGCTTCGGCCACGGCCACAGCCAAAAAACCAATACCGGCGGCGAGAACAGCAAGCACGGGATCTGGCACAGCCATTTAACGGCGGCGCTGGAAGTGATGCGTCGCTATCAGCTCCAGCTGGTGGGGATTCACATGCATATCGGTTCTGGGGTCGACTATGGTCACCTGGAACAGGTCTGCGGCGCGATGGTGCGTCAGGTTGTTGAATTCGGGCAGGATCTGCAGGCGATCTCCGCCGGCGGCGGACTGTCGATCCCGTATCACGAAGATGAAGAGGCGATCGATACCGATCACTACTTCGGCCTGTGGAACGCGGCGCGCGAGCAGATCGCTAAACATCTGGGCCATCCGGTCGCGCTTGAGATCGAACCGGGTCGCTTCCTGGTGGCGGAGTCCGGCGTGCTGGTTTCTCAGGTTCGCAGCGTGAAGGAGATGGGCAGCCGCCACTTCGTGCTGATTGACGCCGGTTTTAATGATTTGATGCGCCCGGCGATGTACGGCAGCTATCACCATATTACCGCTCTCGCCGCGGACGGCCGCGATCTGCGCGCCGCGGCGGAGGTTGAAACCGTAGTGGCCGGGCCGCTGTGCGAATCGGGCGATGTATTTACCCAGCAGGAGGGGGGGAAAGTGGAAACCCGCCTGCTGCCTGCGGTGGCGCCGGGGGATTATCTGGTGCTGCACGATACCGGCGCTTACGGCGCGTCGATGTCTTCTAACTACAACAGCCGTCCGCTGCTGCCGGAAGTGCTGTTCGACAACGGCAAAGCGCGGCTGATCCGTCGTCGCCAGACCATTGAAGAGCTGTTGTCGCTCGAGCAGCTGTAAGGTGGTGCCCGATGGCGCTTCGCTTATCGGGCCCGCTAATTATGCGTAATACGGCCCGGTGGTGACCGACTCGCGCAGCACCAGCTTGCCGGTAAACGGCGGTATGGTCTCGATCGGCTGGCCGTTGGCCAGCTTGATGGCCTGATCGATAGCGGTGGTGATCATGTTATCGATCGGCAGATAGACCGTCGATAGCCCCGGCTCCAGCCATTTCGCGCTCGGCGCGTCATCAAAACCAAATAGCGAAATATCCTGCGGGATCCGCAGCCCTGCCTGATGCAGCGCTTTCGACGCGCCCAGCGCCATATCATCGTTACAGGAAAACAGCGCGCTAAACGGCGTTTTCTCTTCCAGCAGCTCGCAGCAGAGTTCATAGCCGCGGCTCATGGTGGAGTCGCCGTATTTCACCTTCGCCGGATCCCACTTGATGCCGTGCTTCTTCAGCGCGTTGCGATAGCCTTCCAGGCGAGCTTTACCCGTCGGCGTGTGCATCGGCACGGTCAAACAGGCAATATCGCGATGGCCCTGGGCAATGAGGTACTCAACCGCCTGAAACGCCGCGTCCTGCTGTTCGAAGAACACGCAGCGCTCCCGGGCCTGGCTAACGTCGCGGTTGATCACCACCAGCGGCATGGCGATAGACTCAATAAGCGACATAATCTTCTTTTCGCTCATATGGCGCGTGTAGAGCACGATGGCATCGCACTGGCGATCGGCCAGCATCTGCACTGCCTCTTCTTCACGCTCCGGCGCATCGTGGCCGTCGGTGACGATCAGCTGTTTGCCCCAGGCTTCCGTCTGGCGAGAAGCCTGCTGCAGCAGGCGGCCAAAATAGAAGCCGTCAAAGGTGGAAACCACCAGACCGATGCTGTTGCTCGTGCGGTTCGCCAGCGAGCGGGCGAGAAAGTTAGGCCGATAGCCCAGCTCTTCCATCGCCTTAAAAACCTGTTGGCGGGTGCTCTCTTTCACCTGACCTGTGCCGTTCAACACGCGGGAAACCGTCGCTTTAGAGACGCCTGCGCGAATTGAGACATCCAGCATTGTAGCCATTCATCCGATTCCTGATATCACGTGGTGAACCGCAGTTTATCACAGACATTCAGGGGGATATGGCTTCATGGCGCGGTAAAAAACCATCGCGATCACGCTTTTACAGGAATTGATCGCAGGGAAAAGAAAACCGCAAATGCGGTATGCCAATTATCGCCTTTCTGGAATACCAATGAACGGGTTGGGAGCTTAATCACAGAACTTATTCTCCCCAGTGGCTATTTTTTGGTATGCCAATAGGTGTTTGGCTGTACACCTGGTGCGCTAAAAGCCCTTAAACCTGAGGTATCCTCTATGGCATTGCAGGACAAACTGATCGACTCACTGGGGAGTTTCGCCACGAAATTCAACAGCTACCGCTACATCATGGCGATAAAATCCGCTTTTATTACCCTGATGCCGGTGATCATCGTCGGCGCCTTTTCGGTGCTGATCTCCAATATGGTGCTGGATCCGAAAAACGGACTCGCCAGCTTTCAGGCGCTCTCTTTTCTGGCGGCGCTGAAACCCATTACCAGCGCGATCAACTACGCCACCCTTAACTTTCTCAATATTGGCGCGGTCTTTCTTATCGGCATCGAGCTGGGGCGGATTAACGGCATCAAGAGCCTGTTCCCCGGTCTGCTGGCGGTGATCTGCTTTATCTGCGTGACGCCGACCACCGTCGAAATGATGGTCGACGGGCAAATGCATGAAGTGAAAGATGTGCTGCTGCGCCAGTTTTCCGATACCCGTAGCCTGTTCCTCGGTATGTTTATCGCCATTCTGTCGGTGGAGATCTACTGCTGGCTGGAGGGCCGCAAGGGGCTGAAGATCAAGATGCCGGATACCGTACCGCCCAACGTATCGGCGTCGTTCTCCGCCCTGATCCCGGCCATTATCACCACCACGGTGATTGCCACCTTTGGCTTTATTTTCCATCAGGCCACCGGCATGTACCTGTATGACGCGGTCTATCAGGTGGTGCAGCAGCCGCTGGAGCGGGTGGTGCAAAGCCTGCCGGGGATCCTGCTGCTGATGTTTGTCGCGCAGCTGTTCTGGGTTATCGGTATCCACGGCAACCAGATGATCAAACCGATCCGCGAACCGCTGCTGCTGGGAGCCATCACCGTCAATATGAGCGCCTTTGAGCAGGGCAAAGAGGTGCCTAATATCATCACCATGCCGTTCTGGGACGTTTATATGAGCATCGGCGGATCGGGGCTGACGATTGGCCTGCTGATCGCGGTCATGATCGCCACCAAACGCAAAGAGATGAAAGAGATCGCCAAGCTGTCGATTGGGCCGGGTCTGTTCAATATTAACGAACCGGTGATTTTCGGCATGCCGATCATGCTCAATCCGATCCTCGCGATCCCTTTTATCATTACGCCGCTGGTGACCGGCAGCATCGGCTACTTCGCGACCGCCGCCGGCTTTGCCGGTAAAGCGGTGGTGATGGTGCCGTGGACCACCCCGCCGCTGATCAACGCCTGGCTCTCTACGGCGGGTTCGATGGGGGCGGTGGTGACGCAGCTTATCTGCATCCTGACCGCGGTGCTGATCTATCTGCCGTTCGTCAAAATAGCCTCCCGCCGCGCGGAAAACGCTCAGCGCCAGGCGGAGAACGAGCAGGCCAGCCAACAGATATGAGGACACAATGACGACAGTAAAGATGGCGATCCCCCGCGACTTTATCCTCGGCGCCGCCGCTTCCGCGTGGCAAACCGAGGGCTGGAGCGGTAAGAAAGCGGGCCAGGATTCCTGGCCGGATCTCTGGTACAAGAACGACCGCCGCGTCTGGCATAACGGCTACGGCCCGGCGGTGGCGACCGATTTTATCAACCGCTTCCGCGAAGACGTGCAGTTGATGAAGCTGGCGGGGCTGACCCACTACCGCACGTCGATTAACTGGTCGCGCTTTCTCACCGATTATGAAAACGTCACGGTCGATGAAGACTATGCGGCGTACTACGATCAGTTGTTCGATGAACTGCTGGCCAACGGTATCGAGCCGATGATCTGTCTTGAACACTATGAACTCCCCGGCTATCTGCTGGAGCAGTACGGCGGCTGGGCGTCAAAAAAGGTGGTTGAGCTGTTTGTGCAGTACGCGGAGAAAGTGTTCGCCCGCTATCACCACAAAGTCACGCGCTGGTTTACCTTCAATGAACCGATCGTGGTGCAGACCCGCGTTTATCTGGATGCGCTGCGCTGGCCTTACGAGCAGAACACCGGCACCTGGATGCAGTGGAATCACCACAAGGTGCTGGCGACGGCAAAAGTGGTTCGGCTGTTTCGCGAGAAAGGCTATCGCGGCACGGTAGGCTGCATTCTTAACCCGGAGGTCACCTACCCGCGCTCAAAAGCGTCGCACGATGTACGCGCCGCCGAACGCTACGATCTGTTTTATAACCGGGTTTTCCTCGATCCGCTGGTCCACGGCCTCTACCCGCCTGAGCTACTGGCCCTGCTCGAACAGCACGGGGTCTCCTGGGATTATGACGCGGAGGAGCTGGCGATAATCCGCGACAACACCGTTGATGAGCTGGGGATTAATCTCTACTACCCGCATCGGGTTAAGGCTCCATCGCGCGCCTGGCATCCGCAGACGCCGTTCCATCCGGCTTACTACTATGAGCCCTTTGAGCTACCGGGGCGGCGGATGAACCACTCCCGCGGCTGGGAAATTTATCCGCAAATCGTTTTTGATATGGCGATGCGGATCAAGCAGGACTACCGCAATATTGCGTGGTTCGTGGCGGAAAGCGGCATGGGCGTGGAAAACGAAGGGCAGTTTCGCAATGGCGAAGGCACCATCGCCGACGACTACCGGATCCGCTTTATCAGCGAGCATCTGTGGCAAACGCTGCGCGCGCGGGAAGCGGGGGCCAACTGTCACGGCTACATGCTGTGGGCGTTTACCGACAACGTTTCGCCGATGAACGCGTTTAAAAATCGCTACGGGCTGATTGAAATCGATCTGCAAAATAATCGTGCGCGGCGGCCCAAGACGTCCGCCAGCTGGTTCCGTAAGCTAGGCGAGAGCCGGGAATTGACGCTGGATATTGACGATGAGTGGCGCTAGCCGGGCTGAAATTTTGCTAAGATAGCGGCCGATATTGACTCGCAGGCTCATAACGCACAGGTGATATTGTGGAGAAGGCTATCATTCCGCCGGAAAAGAAACCCTACCAGGAAATAGGTGATGATTTACGCGCACAGATTGCGCAGGGGCGCTATCCCATCGGGTCGCGCCTGCCGCCGGAACGCAATATCGCCGAGACCTACGGCGTGAGCCGGACCATCGTCCGCGAAGCGCTGCTGATGCTGGAGCTGCAGGGGACGGTCGACATTCGCCAGGGCTCCGGGGTGTACGTCATGCGCATCCCGCACGAGGACGATAGCGAGGAAGAACAGATGCTAAGCAGCGACGTCGGGCCGTTCGAAATCCTGCAGGCCCGCCAACTGCTGGAGAGCAATATCGCCGCTTTTGCCGCCAAAATGGCCACCCGCGCCGATATCGATAACCTGAAGCGGATTATCGAGCAGGAACAGCGGGCGATTGCCGCCAACGATACCAGCCAGGATAACGCCCGGCTGTTTCACCTGGTGCTGGCCGGCGCGACGCAAAATCAGATGCTGTTGGCGACGGTTGAGCGCATCTGGCTGCAGATGGACAGCAGCCCGCTGTGGCAGCAGTTCAACGTGCATATCGCCAGCCGGGCGTACCGGCTGAAGTGGCTCGGGGACCGGCAAACGCTGCTCGCCGCCCTGCGCCGACGCGATGTGATGGGGGCCTGGCAGGCAATGTGGCAGCATCTTGAAAATGTCAAAAACAGCCTGCTGGAGCTCTCCGATGAAGACGCGCCGGACTTTGACGGCTATCTCTTTGAATCGGTACCGATTTTTCAGGGAAAGCTGATATGATTATTCACCCCCTCTACGCTGCGCCGCAGCACGCTTCATGCGTAACGGAGTGGCTCTGGCGAGCGTTTGGCGCTGACGCGCTGCCGCGGGCGTTCTTCGCCAGCATTGTCGAACATAGTCAGACGCCGGGAGCGCTGCCCATTACCTTTGTGGCCGTGGAGGGCGAGAGGCTGCTGGGCACCGTCGGCCTGTGGCGCTGCGATTTAATCAGCCGTCAGGATCTCTATCCGTGGATGGCGGCGCTCTACGTGGCGCCTGAGGCGCGCGGGCAGGGACTGGCGGGAAAACTACAGCAGCACGTCATCGGATATGCCAGAGCGCAGGGCTATACCGAGCTATTTCTCTACTCCGCCTGCCGCGATTTTTATGAGCGTTTTGGCTGGCAGTATATCGGCGAAGGCCTGGATTATCCGGCCAGCGCCGTCAGTTTATACCGCTACGATTTATCGCTGTCGAGGGGCGCAATCACCGAGTGACGGCGGACCAGCGTGGGGCTGAAAAGGTGGGTAATCTCCGGCGGCGGGCGATGCTCCGCCAGCGCTAACGCCAGCTCCGCGGCCTGCGTCGCCATGGTGACAATCGGATAGCGTACGGTGGTCAGACGCGGGCGCACGTAGCGCGAAATCAGCACGTCATCAAAGCCAATCAGCGAAATCTCACGCGGCACATCAATCCCGTTATCGTTTAATACGCCCATCGCGCCGGCGGCCATCGAGTCGTTATAGCAGGCGACGGCGCTGAAGTTCCTGCCGCGGCCCAGCAGCTCGGTTATCGCCTGTTCTCCGCCGCTCTCATCGGGCTCGGCAAAGGTCACCAGGCGATCGTTGCACGGCAGATCGCTCTCTTTTAACGCTGCCCAGTAGCCCTGCAGCCGGTCTTCAGCATCGGAAATAGCGTGATTAGAGCAGAGATAGCCGATGCGGGTGTGCCCCTGCTGAATCAGGTGGCGGGTCGCGAGCCATGCGCCGTAGCGGTCATCCAGCGCCACGCAGCGCTGCTCGAAACCGGGCAGGATGCGGTTAATCAGTACCATGCCGGGGATTTGCTGCATCAGCGAGGCCAGTTCGTCATCGGGGATCATTTTGGCGTGGACCACCAGCGCCGCGCAGCGGTGGCGAATCAGCTGTTCAATCGCCTGGCGCTCTTTATGGAGGTTGTGATAGCCGTTACCGATCAGCAAAAAATTGCCGGTATTGTAGGCGACCTGCTCGACGGCTTTCACCATCGCGCCGAAGAAGGGGTCGGAGACATCGCCCACCACCAGGCCGACGGTTTCCGTTGACTGCTGCGCCAGCGCGCGGGCGTTGGCGTTGGGGTGATAATTTAGCGTTTCCATCGCGGCGCCTACCGACTGGCGCGAGGCTTCGCTGGCTTTCGGTGAATTGTTAATAACGCGGGAGACGGTAGCGACGGAGACTCCTGCGAGCCGGGCTACATCCTTAATAGTCGCCATACCAGGCCTTTTTTAGGGTAAGCGTTTACATGGCATTTATGTTACGGGAAAGCGCGGCAGATTCAAGGGTTGGTACTTTTGGGTTAATGCAATTGTGACGCAGATTAGCGTTGCGGGTGAAATAGTTACCCACAGGGGTGCGGAGAATGATTCCGGGAACGGACAATTCACACCTTTGCTTACACTTTGCGATTGGCTGTTGCGAATGTTCGCTGGTTTACCCATTCATTGCATTGATACTCTGGCTATCCCAGAGGTATTGATAGGTGGAGTCAACTTCAGGTTGACCACTTAATTACACCAGCCTGCGCAGATGCGCAGGTTTTTTTTTGCCCGCCGTTAGCCGTTGTTACAGTTCACGAAAAAAGTAATAACTGGTTGCACTTAGGCTCATTCCCTTGCGTTTTATGGCTGGCGCCGGCGGCGGGAAAAACGAGACAATCAGGATCCCAGAGGTATTGATTGGTGAGTTTTTTAAGTACGCTTTTCGTACTGATTATCTTGCACCGACCTGCGCGGATGCGCAGGTTTTTTTTGTCCTGAATTCCGCTCCTCCTGGTGCATTTTCCGTCCCTTCTCATGTAACCTGCTTTGACTGATTAACCGGTCAAACGGAGTTGTTATGCTTTTGGGATTTTTCAGACTACTTTTCAAAGGATTGTACCGGGTCAAGTTAACCGGTGACCCCCAGGCGCTGCACCAGCAAAAGGTGCTGATTACGCCAAACCATGTCTCCTTTATTGACGGCGTACTGCTGGCGCTTTTCCTGCCGGTGCGCCCGGTGTTTGCGGTCTATTCCTCAATCAGCGATCGCTGGTTTATGCGCGCGCTAAAGCCGATTATTGATTTTGTGCCGCTGGACCCGACCAAACCGATGTCGATAAAACATCTGGTCCGCCTGATTGAGCAGGGGCGCCCGGTGGTGATTTTCCCGGAAGGGCGGATCTCGGTGAGCGGTTCGCTGATGAAAATTTACGACGGCGCCGCCTTTGTGGCGGCGAAGTCGCAGGCGACCATCGTGCCGCTGAGAATCGAAGGCGCTGAATTAACCCCCTTTAGCCGCCTGAAGGGGCTGGTCAAGCGCCGCCTGTTCCCACGCATTCAGCTGCATCTGCTGCCGCCGACGCATCTGCCGATGCCCGATGCGCCGCGCGCCCGCGACCGGCGTAAAATTGCCGGTGAAATGCTGCATCAGATCATGATGGAGGCGCGGATGGCGGTGCGCCCGCGCGAAACGCTGTATGAGTCGCTGCTGGCGGCCCAGGACCGCTTCGGCGCGCGCAAACACTGCGTGGAAGATATCAATTTTCAGCCGGACACCTACCGTAAGCTGCTGACCAAAACCCTCTTCGTGGCGCGCATTCTGGAAAAATACAGCACCCAGGGCGAAAAAATCGGCCTGATGCTGCCGAACGCCGGAATAAGCGCGGCGGTGATTTTTGGCGCGATCGCCCGCGGACGAATCCCGGCGATGATGAACTATACCGCCGGGGTCAAAGGCCTGAGCAGCGCCATTACCGCGGCGGAAATCAAAACCATCTTTACCTCCCGCACCTTCCTCGATAAAGGCAAGCTCTGGCACCTGCCGGAGCAGTTGACGCAGGTACGCTGGGTATTTCTCGAAGATTTAAAAGGTGAGGTTACCGCCGCCGATAAGCTGTGGATTTTTGGCCATCTGCTGATGCCGAAGCTGGCTCAGGTTACGCAGCAGCCGGAAGACGCGGCGATGATTCTGTTTACCTCCGGCTCGGAAGGCAATCCGAAAGGGGTCGTGCATAGCCACAAGAGCCTGCTGGCCAACGTCGAGCAGATTAAAACCATTGCCGACTTTACCGCCAACGACCGCTTTATGTCGGCGCTGCCGCTGTTTCACTCCTTTGGCCTGACGGTCGGCCTGCTGACCCCGCTGTTTACCGGCGCGGAGGTCTTTCTCTATCCCAGCCCGCTGCACTACCGCGTGGTGCCGGAGCTGGTATATGACCGCAACTGTACCGTGCTGTTCGGCACCTCCACCTTCCTTGGCAACTACGCCCGTTTTGCGAATCCGTATGATTTTTATCGCCTGCGTTACGTTGTCGCCGGGGCGGAGAAGCTGCAGGAAAGCACAAAGCAGATCTGGCAGGACAAGTTTGGCCTGCGCATTCTTGAAGGCTACGGCGTCACCGAATGCGCGCCGGTGGTATCGATCAATGTGCCGATGGCGGCGAAAGTGGGCACCGTTGGCCGCATTCTGCCGGGGATGGACGCGCGTCTGCTGGCCATGCCCGGTATTGAAGAGGGGGGCCGTTTACAGCTTAAAGGGCCGAACATCATGAACGGCTATCTGCGGGTGGAGAATCCCGGCGTGCTGGAAGCGCCCGCGGCGGAAAATCAGCACGGCGTAGTCGAAGCCGGCTGGTATGACACCGGGGATATCGTCAGCTTTGACGAACAGGGCTATGTGCGGATTCAGGGACGCGCGAAGCGCTTTGCCAAAATCGCCGGTGAGATGGTGTCGCTGGAGATGGTCGAGCAGGTGGCGCTGGCGGTTTCGCCGGACAAAATGCACGCCACGGCGATTAAACAGGATGCCAGCAAAGGCGAGGCGCTGGTGCTGTTTACCACCGATAATGAACTGAATCGTGAAAAACTGCTGCGCTATGCCCGTGAACACGGCGTACCGGAGCTGGCGGTACCGCGCGACATTCGCTGGCTGAAGCAGCTCCCGGTACTGGGCAGCGGCAAGCCGGACTTTGTCACCCTTAAAGGCATGGTTGAACAGGCGGAAGATTCGAATGAGTGAGTCAGTACACACTAACACGTCGCTGTATTCGAAAGGGATGATGGCGGTTATCTGCGCCCAGTTTCTTTCGGCGTTTGGCGATAACGCGCTGTTGTTCGCCACCCTGGCGCTGATGAAGCAGCTGTTCTACCCGGAGTGGAGTCAACCGGTATTACAGATGTTGTTTGTGGGCGCTTACATTCTCTTCGCGCCGTTTGTCGGACAGTTTGCCGATAGCTTTGCCAAAGGACGGGTGATGATGGTGGCGAACGGCCTGAAGCTGATCGGCGCGGGGTGCATCTGCTTTGGCGTGAATCCGTTTATTGGCTATACGCTGGTGGGCATCGGCGCTGCCGCCTATTCTCCGGCTAAATACGGCATTCTCGGCGAGCTGACCACCGGCGATAAGTTAGTGAAAGCGAACGGCCTGATGGAGTCCTCGACCATTGCAGCGATCCTGCTCGGCTCGATGGCGGGCGGTATCCTGGCGGACTGGCATATCATGGCGGCGCTCGGCGTCTGCGCGGTGGTGTACGCCGGCGCGGTGGTTGCCAACCTGTGGATCCCGAAGCTGCCGGCGGCGCGTCCCGGGCAATCATGGCGTTTCAGGCCGATGACCCACAGCTTCTTTAGCGCCTGTACGACGCTATGGCGCAACGGTGAGACCCGCTTTTCGTTAGTCGGCACCAGCCTGTTCTGGGGAGCGGGCGTGACGCTGCGCTTCCTGCTGGTGCTGTGGGTGCCGGCGGCGCTGGGCATTACCAGCAACGCCATGCCGACCTACCTTAACGCGATGGTGGCGGTGGGGATTGTGCTGGGAGCCGGCGCGGCGGCGAAGCTGGTGACGCTGGAAACGGTGTCGCGCTGCATGCCCGCCGGGATATTGATTGGCGTGGCGGTCATCTTTTTCGCCATCCAGCAGGCGCTGCTGCCGGCGTTTGCCCTGCTGCTGCTGCTCGGCGCGTTCGGCGGCTTCTTTATCGTGCCGCTTAACGCCCTGCTGCAGGAGCGAGGGAAACATACGGTCGGCGCGGGCAACGCTATCGCGGTGCAGAACCTCGGCGAAAACGTGGCGATGCTGCTGATGCTGGGCCTCTATTCGCTGGCGGTGAGCATCGGTATTCCTGTCGTCGGCGTAGGGATTGGCTTTGGCGTGGTGTTCGCCCTGGCGATTACTGCCCTGTGGATTTGGGGACGGCGTAAATAATCTCCCGGAGGCGGCGCGTAGCGCCTGTCCGGGCTACAAACCGCACGAACTTGTAGCCCGGACAGATGCGTAGCATCGCCTCCGGGAGCTTTTACGGCCTTACGGTGCCGGGTAGGTATAAACCTGATGCACCGCTTCAATCTCGGCTAAAACCTCTGCGCTCAGCTCCAGATGCAGGCTTTCGACGTTGGTTTTCAGCTGCTCCATGGTGGTCGCGCCCAGCAGGGTGCTGGCGACAAACGGCTGACGACGTACGAAGGCCAGCGCCATCTGCGCCGGGTCAAGGTTGTGCCGCTTCGCGATATCGACATAGGCTGCCACCGCTTTTTGCGTCTGCTCGCCGCTGTAGCGCGTAAAACGGCTGAACAGCGTATTGCGTGCGCCTGCCGGTTTTGCGCCGTTGAGGTATTTCCCGGTCAGCGTGCCGAACGCCAGGCAGGAATAGGCCAGCAGCTCCACGCCTTCATACTGGCTGACTTCCGCCAGGCCCACTTCAAAGCTGCGGTTCACCAGGCTGTACGGGTTCTGGATCGTCACGATGCGCGGCAGGTCGTGCTTGTCCGCCAGATGAAGATAGCGCATCACGCCAAACGCCGTTTCGTTAGAGACCCCGATATAGCGAATCTTGCCGGCGCGCTGGAATTCGGCCAGCGCGTCCAGCGTATCCAGCAGGGTGACGACCGGGGCGGAATCGGCCCAGGTGTAGCCCAGCTTGCCGAAACAGTTGGTCGGGCGCTGCGGCCAGTGTACCTGATAGAGGTCGAGATAATCGGTCTGCAGGCGCTTCAGGCTGTCGTGCAGCGCCTCGCGGATATTTTTACGATCCAGCTTGTGGTCAGGACGAATGCTGCTGTCGTTATTGCGGGCAGGGCCGCTCACTTTAGAGGCGATAATCAGCTTTTCGCGATTGCCGCGCTTCGCCAGCCAGTTACCGATGTAGGTTTCCGTCAGGCCCTGGGTTTCCGGGCGCGGCGGGACGGGATACATTTCCGCGACGTCAATCAGGTTAATGCCCTGACTCACCGCGTAATCGAGCTGCTCGTGCGCGTCTGCCTCGCTATTCTGCTCACCAAACGTCATTGTGCCCAGCCCCAGCGTGCTGATTTCAAGAGAACTGTGTGGGATACGGTGATACTGCATAGCCGGCTTCCTTTTTTATCAACAAGGTCAGGCGTTCCCCGACAAAGGAATATAAAAATGGCAGAGGGGGAGAAAAAGGGGAAGTAAAAAAATCAAAAAAGCCGGGCTGACGGAATCCGGCCTGATGAATCCTCGCGGACAGATCAGGTGTATCCCGACTTTTCTCTGAATGCTGAAGAATAAAGAACGCTGCTCAACGGTGCGATAAAACGCTAAATCGCGACCTGACGGCGGGACTTAACGTTTAATAATCTGCGAAACGTCGTCACGATTGATCTGCATTTTATTACCCTGCTGATCTTCGTAGCTGATAAGGCCGGTGTCGTCGTCTATGGCGGGTTTGCCGTCGGTCAGAATCATGCGACCATCTTTGGTTGCCATGACGTAATCGCTGCTGCAACCGGAAACCGAGAACGCCAGTCCTACGGCGGAAATCAATACTGCCCATTTTTTCATCGCTATCACCCCTATTATAGCCGCACCTCGTACCAGTATATTAATAGCCTGATTTGTGAGACATAAAAAGCAGTTAAGTCTTAAAAAAGAATTGCAGCCCGTTTCAGGGCTGCATTTTAGCGGGCTACAGCGGATTTTTTTTATTGCGCAGCAGGTTGAGACTTTCAACCGCAATCGAAAAGAACATCGCGAAATAGATGTAGCCTTTCGGCACGTGCACGTCGAAACTTTCGAGCATCAGCGTAAAGCCGACGAGGATCAAAAACGACAGCGCCAGCATTTTCACCGAAGGATGGCGGTCAACAAAATCGCCTATCGAACGGGCGGCAACCATCATCACCAGCACCGCGATAACCACTGCCGCCATCATAATAAACAGATGATCCGACAGCCCGACGGCGGTGATCACCGAATCGAGGCTGAAAATAATATCCAGCAGCATAATCTGCACGATGGCGCCCATAAATGAATGGACGTTGGTTTTCAGCCCTTCTTCTTCGCCTTCAATGGATTCGTGAATTTCTTTACTCGCCTTCCAGATCAGGAACAGCCCGCCCAGCAGGAGGATCAGATCGCGAAACGAGATCTCCTGGCCTAGCACGGTAAAGAGAGGATTAGTGAGCTTGACGACCCACGCGATTGACGCCAGCAGCGCCAGACGCATGATCATCGCCCCCATCAGCCCAATACGGCGGGCGTGTGCCCGTTGCGCAGTGGGCAGTTTTGCCACCACCAGAGAGAGGAAAATAATATTATCGATCCCGAGCACTATCTCCAGCAGCGTCAGCGTACCAAGCGCCAGCCAGGCGTTAGGATCGGTTACCCATGCAAATAACATCGTTCAAAGTCCTGCAAAATAGAAAGATGCGATTATATGCAACCGCCACGGCAGAACAAAAAATTAATCATCTCCAGGCCGTTATTTCGAGGAGAGAAGGAAATGGCGGGCGAGCAGGGCGGCGGTAAAGTTTTTCTTCAGATAGAAACCGCGCGGTAGGGTGAGGATCGGTTCGCCGCGGGCGCCCACCGCCTCGGTCAGCGCTTTGCTGTTTGCCGCTTTCGGGCGCAGCTGCAGCACTTCGCCGTGGCGGGCGGTGATGCGCTCGACCTGGCCGAGGACGATCAAATCCATCAGCTCTTCCCAATCCATACGCAGCTGGCGATCTTCTTCTTCGCTGGGGCTCCACAGCAGCGGTGCGCCGACGCGGCGTTCGGCCAAAGGAATCGCGCGATCGCCCTCTACCGGTACCCACAGTACCCGCTTGAGCTTATGACGCACGTGGCTGCTCTCCCAGGTGACGCCGCTGTTGCCGGTCAGCGGCGCGACGCAGACGAAGGTGGTTTCCAGCGGGCGACCTGATGAATCGATGGGGATGGTTTTCAGCTCGACGCCGAGGGCGGCGAAATCCTGCTCCGGCTTGCTGCCTGCGCTGGCGCCAAGCCATATCTCCAGCAGGATGCCGATCCAGCCTTTATCACGTTTTAAATCGCGCGGAATCGCAATCCCGGCAAGCTGGGCCAGCTCCCCCAGCGAATAGCCTGCCAGCTGCTGCGCCTGGGCCAGAAGCTGCTCCTGGCTTTGCGGGGGGGATAAGAGCGGCGCGATGGTCGGCATAGCGTAAAACCTCTGGCTAAAAAGTGAGCAGTAATTTCATCCGTTGTGGATAGAGTTTACCTTTTCTTGAGTAAGTATGACAATTTGATGATTCATATGGTTTTTTTTGCGATTTTTTGCCACGGTGAAAATGGTGAAACCGGGTTTTCCAGAACTGGTCACCGACAATGAACAGGATCTTACACCCTGTTATCCACAGAAAAATGGGATAACTGGGGAAAAGCCCCACTACTGTTTCCATTTACAGCCTTGACGTGAGATGAAAATCGAGTTTTTAGACAAAATATGCCCAGAGCACATGCGTAATCTGTGGATAAAACCAACATTGCTCGATCTTTCATCAGTTCCAGGATCTCTTATGTGATGATCGTCACGTTATACTGTGAATTATGAAATTTTAACATGCTAACTTTATGAAAATTAGGTCATTATAATCAGGTGCTATCGCTACGCTGTTCGGATGATTCCGGGTTTTCCCTAGTTAATTCCGTACTTCTTCACAACTCTATCCACAGAAAAAGTGAATAAAATCGTCCGGGTATGGCTTTCGCTGTTTATAACTCCGGGTATTACTGTGAGTTATTCAAATGTTATTCGATCTCATCCCCCTCACAGAGTGGTTTACCGTTTCCAACGAGTGTGAAACAATCATTCACATTGAAGCTTATTTTGAGGTAGTCCGGTGATTGATGACGATGGCTACCGCCCAAATGTCGGTATTGTAATCTGTAATCGCCAGGGCCAGGTTATGTGGGCCAGGCGCTATGGTCAGCACTCGTGGCAGTTCCCGCAAGGGGGCATAAATCCAGGGGAATCAGCAGAGCAGGCGATGTATCGGGAATTGTTCGAAGAAGTTGGGCTAAGCCGTAAAGATGTGCGGATCCTTGCTTCAACCCGTAACTGGTTGCGTTACAAATTGCCTAAACGTTTGGTGCGTTGGGACACAAAGCCGGTATGTATCGGCCAGAAACAGAAGTGGTTTCTCCTGCAATTGATCGGCAGCGATGCGGATGTCAATATGCAAACCAGCAGTACACCTGAGTTTGATGGCTGGCGATGGGTAAGCTACTGGTACCCGGTGCGTCAGGTGGTGTCGTTTAAGCGCGACGTATACCGCAGGGTGATGAAAGAGTTTGCCAGCGTCACCATGGCGCTGGCGGAAAGCACGCCTAAGCCGCAAAGCGCGCCTGCATATCGACGTAAAAGAGGTTAAGCCACGCACATTATGCTCACTCGGTTGCGAGAAATAGTCGAGAAGGTCGCGAGTGCGCCGCGTTTAAACGAGGCGCTGGATATCCTGGTCACCGATATCTGCGCCGCGATGGAGACGGAAGTCTGTTCGGTTTATCTGGCTGACAATGACCGACGCTGTTATTACCTGATGGCGACGCGCGGGTTGAAAAAGCCGCGCGGGCGCATCGTTGCGCTCGCTTTTGACGAAGGCCTCGTGGGCCTGGTTGGCCGCCTGGCCGAACCCATTAACCTCGCCGACGCGCAAAAGCACCCCAGCTTTAAATATATTCCCGCGGTCAAAGAGGGCCGCTTTCGCGCCTTCCTCGGCGTGCCGATTATCCAGCGGCGTCAGCTGCTCGGCGTGCTGGTTGTGCAGCAGCGCGAACTGCGCCAGTTTGACGAAAGCGAAGAGTCCTTCCTGGTCACCCTGGCCACGCAAATCGCCGGCATTCTCTCTCAATCCCAGCTGAACGCGCTGTTTGGTCAATATCGTCAGACCCGCATCCGCGCGCTGCCCGCCTCGTCAGGCGTGGCGATTGCCGAAGGCTGGATGGACGTCAGCCTGCCGCTGATGGAGCAGGTTTATGAAGCCTCGACGCTCGATACCGCTTCCGAGCGCGAGCGGCTGACCGGCGCGCTGGAAGAGGCGGCGAATGAGTTTCGCCGCTACAGCAAACGCTACGCTGCCGGCGCGCAGAAAGAGACGGCGGCCATCTTTGACCTCTATTCGCACCTGCTTTCCGACGCGCGCCTGCGCCGCGAGCTGTTCGCTGAAGTGGATAAAGGCGCGGTGGCCGAATGGGCGGTGAAGAAGATCATCGAGAAATTCGCCGAACAGTTTGCCGCGCTCAGCGACGGCTACCTGAAAGAGCGCGCGGGCGATCTGCGCACGCTGGGCCAGCGGCTGCTTTTCCATCTCGATGACAGTATCCAGGGGCCCAATACCTGGCCGGAGCGCATCGTGCTGGTGGCGGATGAACTGTCGGCCACCACCTTAGCGGAGGTTCCTCAGGATCGTTTAGCCGGCGTGGTGGTGCGCGATGGCGCGGCGAACTCCCACGCCGCGATTATGGTGCGCGCGCTGGGCATTCCGACGGTGATGGGGGCGGATATTCAGCCTTCGCTGCTGCACGGCCATACGCTGATTGTCGACGGCTATCGCGGCGAGCTGCTGGTCGATCCCGAGCCGGTGCTGCTGCAAGAGTATCAGCGCCTGATCAGCGAAGAGAACGAGCTTAGCCGCCTGGCCGAGGACGATCTTGAACGCGCTTCCGAACTGAAAAGCGGCGAGCGGGTAAAAGTCATGCTCAACGCGGGCCTGAGCCCCGAGCATGAAGAAAAACTCGGCAATTTCGTCGACGGTATTGGCCTTTACCGTACCGAAATCCCCTTTATGCTGCAAAGCGGCTTCCCTTCCGAAGAGGAGCAGGTTGCCCAGTATCAGGGCATGCTGCAGATGTTCAACGAGAAATCGGTGACGCTGCGCACGCTGGACATCGGCGCGGATAAACAGCTGCCGTATATGCCGATCAGCGAAGAGAATCCGTGCCTTGGCTGGCGCGGTATTCGGATCACGCTCGATCAGCCGGAGATCTTTCTGGTACAGGTCCGCGCGATGCTGCGGGCCAACGCGGCAACCGGAAACCTCAGCATCCTGCTACCGATGGTCACCAGCCTGGATGAAGTGGATGAGGCTCGTCGCCTGATCGATCGCGCCAGCCGCGAAGTGGAAGAGATGATCGGCTACGCCATTCCCCGCCCGCGTCTTGGCGTGATGCTGGAAGTGCCGTCGATGGTCTTTATGCTGCCGCAGCTGGCGAACCGCGTTGATTTTATCTCCGTTGGCACCAACGATCTGACCCAGTACATTCTGGCGGTGGATCGCAACAACACCCGGGTCGCGAGTATGTATGACAGCCTGCATCCGGGGGTACTGCGGGCGCTGGCGATGATTGCCCGCGACGCCGAGCGTTTTGGTATCGACCTGCGCCTGTGTGGCGAAATGGCGGGCGATCCGATGTGCGTGACGATCCTGATTGGTATGGGCTATCGTCATCTGTCGATGAACGGTCGTTCGGTGGCGAGAGTGAAGTATTTGCTGCGGCGCATCGATATCAATGAAGCCCAGGAGCTTTCCCAGCGTAGCCTGGAAGCGCAGATGACCGCCGAAGTGCGCCATCAGGTCGCGGCTTTTATGGAGCGACGCGGACTCGGCGGCCTGATTCGCGGCGGCCGCTAGCACGGGCTACGGTTCATGAATTTGTTGCCCGGGTAAGGCGTTAGCCGTGATCCGGGACAACGCTGACGAGGTTCGGGCGGCCTGAGGGTTGGGTAGCCCGGACAGGCGCAGCGCGCCGCCTCCGGGAATGCTCAGCCGCGAATTCGCATTCGTATACATATCTTTTACATGTCCGGCGCGGATCGCCCTTCGCGCTTATGCTATCATTCGCAGCCTTTGGAGCGCCCGTTTCTGACGCGCGCGAACGATCCCCGCTGTCCACTTTCGGCGGAATAACAAGTGTTTATGGTGACAGATGAATAGTGGCTACCTGCATTTTCCGGAGTTTGATCCGGTAATTTTTTCCATTGGACCGGTCTCCCTCCACTGGTACGGTCTGATGTACCTGGTTGGGTTTGTTTTTGCGATGTGGTTGGCCACCCGTCGGGCCAATCGTCCGGGCAGCGGTTGGACAAAAAACGAAGTTGAAAACCTGCTGTACGCCGGCTTCCTCGGGGTTTTCCTCGGCGGGCGTCTTGGCTATGTCTTCTTCTACAAC
Organism: Klebsiella michiganensis; assembly: GCF_015139575.1. Lineage (GTDB taxonomy): Bacteria > Pseudomonadota > Gammaproteobacteria > Enterobacterales > Enterobacteriaceae > Klebsiella > Klebsiella michiganensis. The sequence goes on from NZ_AP022547.1 coordinate 1,029,536, forward strand.
CTGCCGGTGTTCCTCGACGATCCGCTCTATCTGTTCCGCGTCTGGGACGGCGGTATGTCCTTCCACGGCGGTCTGATCGGCGTGATTCTGGTGATGATCATTTTCGCCAAACGCACGAAGCGCACCTTCTTCCAGGTTTCCGACTTCATTGCGCCGCTGATTCCGTTTGGCCTCGGCGCCGGGCGTCTGGGCAACTTTATCAACGGTGAACTGTGGGGCCGCGTCGATCCGAACTTCCACTACACCATGATTTTCCCCGGCTCTCGGGCGGAAGATCTGGCGCTGCTGCCGTCGCATCCTGAGTGGCAATCGCTGTTTGATACCTACGGCGCGCTGCCGCGTCATGCTTCGCAGCTCTATGAGCTGGCGCTGGAAGGCGTCGTGCTGTTCCTGATACTGAACCTGTTTATCCGCAAGCCGCGTCCGGCCGGTTCGGTTTCCGGCCTGTTCCTCATTGGCTACGGTCTGTTCCGCATCATCGTGGAGTTCTTCCGTCAGCCCGATGCCCAGTTTACCGGCGGCTGGGTACAGTACATCAGCATGGGGCAGATTCTTTCGATTCCGATGGTGCTTGCGGGTATCATCATGATGGTCTGGGCGTACCGTTGTCGTCCGCAGCAACAAAATTCTTGAGGAACCATGAAACAGTATCTTGATTTGATGCAGAAAGTGCTCGATGAGGGCACGCAAAAAAATGACCGCACCGGTACCGGCACCGTCTCCATCTTCGGTCACCAGATGCGTTTTAACCTGCAGGAAGGATTCCCGTTGGTGACGACCAAGCGCTGTCATTTACGCTCCATCATCCATGAACTGCTGTGGTTCCTGCAGGGTGACACCAACGTGGCGTATCTGCACGAAAACAACGTCACTATCTGGGACGAATGGGCGGATGAAAACGGCGATCTGGGGCCGGTTTACGGCAAGCAGTGGCGCTCCTGGCCCGCGCCAGACGGCCGTCATATCGACCAGATCAGCACGGTGATGGAACAGCTGAAAAACGACCCGGATTCTCGCCGGATTATCGTCTCGGCATGGAACGTCGGCGAGCTGAACAAAATGGCGCTGGCCCCGTGCCACGCGTTCTTCCAGTTCTACGTCGCCGACGGCAAGCTCTCCTGCCAGCTCTATCAGCGCTCGTGCGACGTATTCCTCGGCCTGCCGTTCAATATCGCCAGCTACGCGCTGCTGGTGCATATGGTGGCGCAGCAGTGCGACCTCGAAGTGGGCGATTTTGTCTGGACCGGCGGCGATACGCACCTGTACAGCAACCACATGGAGCAGACGCATCTGCAGCTGAGCCGCGAACCGCGGGCGCTGCCGAAGCTGGTGATCAAACGTAAGCCGGCATCGATTTTCGACTACCGTTTTGAAGACTTCGAAATCGAAGGCTACGACCCGCATCCGGGGATTAAAGCGCCAGTGGCGATTTAACCCGGAAGTGACGACGAAAAACCGGCGCCTGCGCGCCGGTTTTTTTATGCCTCAGCCGAGCCGACGGCCAGCTTTATTCCGCCGACGGAACGCTTTTTTGCGAGCAGATTTCCGGCACTGTTGAAACCCGCTGCAACGCCTTTAATACTCTCCGGCGCGCGCCGCAAACCCGCATTTTACCGTTCGAATAAAGCCTCAATGCTCCGCATACTTGGCCCATGAACAGAGAACATGGCTATACCCTGATTGAAACCCTGCTCACCATGGTCGTGGTCGTCATTCTCGGCGCCAGCGGGCTGTACGGCTGGCAGAGCTGGCAACGGCAGCAGCGCCTGTGGCAAACCGCCTGCCAGGTCCGCGACTACCTGGTGCTGCTACGCGATGACGCCAACTGGCACAACCGCGACAGGGTATTAAGCGTCGGCCAAAGCGCGGAGGGCTGGTGCCTGAGCGCCAGCGGGGCGATGGCCGACTGTCTCCGCAGGGACGCTTTCACGCTGCAACCGCTATGGCCGGAGGTTTCGCTCAGCGCGATGACGCCGGGGCTGGGGTTTTATGGCCTGCGTAATACCGCCTGGGCCGGGCATATCCGCCTGCAAAGCGCGGCGGGCGGCTGGAACATTATCGTTTCTCACTGGGGGCGCATCCGCCTGTGTCGCGGCGAGGAGACGGCATCGTGTCTGTAAAACAGCGCGGCTTTTCCCTGCCGGAAACGCTGATCGCGATGGCCATCAGCTCCGTGCTGCTGCTCGGCAGCGCGCGTTTTCTTCCGGCGCTGCAGTGGGCCGCGCTTCGCCAGACCCGGCAGCAGTCGCTGGAAAATGAGCTCTGGCAGCGAATCTACACCGTCGCGAAGCATCTGCAGCGCGCCGGATACTGCCGCGGCCGCTGTTACGGGCAGGCGCTGTATATCGCAGAGGGCGGTGATTGCCTGCTGGTGAGCTGGGATAGCAACAGCGATGGCGTCTGGAATAGCGCGCCGTCATCGGAATCGGATACCACCGGGTTTCGCCTGCGCGATGGCGCGCTGGAAACCCTGCGCGGCGCAAGCGCCTGCAGCGGCAAAGGCTGGGAGAAAATGACCAACCCGGCGGCGATTCAGGTCACCGCGTTTCAGGTTACGCGCCTGGAGAGGGCGGGCTTCGCACCTGAATTATCGATTACCCTTGCGGCGCACTCGGTCGCCGACCCGCAAATCCGCGCGCGGGCGGAATACGGCGTAACGGGATATAACCTGTGAATCGCCAGCGCGGGCTCTCTTCGCTGCTGATGGTGCTGCTGCTGTTAGCGCTCGGCACGCTATTACTCCAGGGGCTGCACCAGCAGCAGCGTTCGCTGTTAGCGCAGACGGCCAGCGAAACGCGGGCGCTTGGCGATGCCGCTGATGCGCATTCCGCGCTGCAGTGGGGAAAGGGGCTCGTCTGGCCGCTTCAGGAAACGGTTAGCTGCCAGCAGAACGCGGCGCTCGGCTGGCGCGCCTGCCTGCGAGTCTTTAGCGACGCCTCGGTATTGCTGATTGGCGGCAGCGATGGCGGCGGCATACTGCTGTGGCAGTCAGGCGTAATCGAACAAAACCGCGTCCGCTTTTCGCCTCACGGCTGGAGCGATTTTTGCCCGTTAAAGGAGGCAAGCCTATGCCAGATGCCCTGAGGTGGCAGAGAGGGTTTAGCCTGCCCGAAACGCTGCTGGCTTTAGTCTTGCTTATCGCAACCGTGACTGCGCTGGCGGGCTATCAGCGTGGGCTGGCCAACGGCTTTATGCAGCTCAACCAGTACCGTCAGCTGTGGCGCGATGCGTGGCGATTCAGTCAGCTTAGCCCACCGGTGATTCCCGCGAATCGCCAGGTATCCCGCATGCAGACATCGGTGCAAAGATGTGTCAGCATCACGGTAACGATCACGATGCCCGCAGCCAGGCGGGCGCAGATGACCCGGCTGCACTGCCCGGTCAGTCAGTAGCCAGGAGCGAATATGTTAAGGGTGTACCACTCAAACCGTCTGGATGTGCTTGAAGCCTTGATGGAGTTTATCGTCGAGCGCCAGCGGCTGGATGACCCTTTTATGCCGGAAATGGTGCTGGTACAGAGTACCGGGATGGCGCAGTGGCTGCAGATGACGCTGGCGCAGCGCTTCGGGATTGCGGCCAACATTGAGTTCCCGCTACCCGCCAGTTTTATCTGGGACATGTTCGTGCGGGTGTTAAAAGATATTCCCGGAGAAAGCGCGTTCAGCAAGCAAAGTATGAGCTGGAAACTCATGACCCTGCTACCGCAGCGGCTGAACGATGAATCCTTTACGCTACTGCGCCACTATCTGCACGACGATAGCGACAAGCGCAAGCTGTTTCAGCTGGCCGCCAGAGTGGCGGATCTCTATGACCAGTATCTGGTTTATCGCCCCGAGTGGCTGATGCGCTGGGAGGCCGACCAGCGCGTTGACGGGCTTGGAGACGCGCAGGAGTGGCAGGCGCCGCTGTGGAAAGCGCTGGTGGAATATACCGCTGAGCTGGGCCAGCCGCTGTGGCATCGCGCCAATTTATACCAACGCTTTATCAGCGCGCTTGAGGCCGCCGAACAGCCGCCCGCCGGGCTACCGTCGCGGGTGTTTATCTGCGGGATTTCGGCGCTGCCGCCGGTATACCTGCAGGCGCTCCAGGCGCTGGGTAAGCATGTCGATGTATATGTTCTCTTCACTAACCCGTGCCGCTACTACTGGGGCGACATTAAAGATCCGGCATTTCTGGCAAAGCTGCTCTCCCGCCAGCGCCGCCACCACCGCGAAACGACGCGAGAGCTGCCCCTGTTTCGCGATACGCAACAGGCTCCGGGGTTATTCAACGATGCCGGGGAACAGGATGTCGGCAATCCGCTGCTGGCCTCCTGGGGCAAGCTGGGGCGCGACTATATTTACCTGCTGGCGGGTCTTGAGCGCTATGAAGAGCTGGACGCCTTTGTCGATATCGCGCCGGATAACCTGCTGCATAATCTTCAGGCGGATATTCTCGAACTGCGTAATGCGGCGGTGGCCGGGCGCAGCGCCGAGGAGTTTGCCAACAGCCGCAGCAAGCGGCTGCTGGCGGCGGACGACCGCAGCCTGACGATTCATGTCTGCCATAGCCCGCAGCGCGAGGTTGAGGTGCTGCACGACCGGCTGCTGGCGATGCTCGAAGAGAATCCCGAGCTCACGCCGCGCGATATTATCGTCATGGTGGCGGATATCGATAGCTACAGCCCCTATATTCAGGCGGTCTTCGGCAGTGCCAGCGGCGAGCGCTGGCTGCCGTGGGCGATATCCGACCGGCGGGCCCGCGAATCGCATCCGGCGCTGCAGGCGTTTATCACCCTGCTTTCGCTGCCCGACAGCCGCTTTGCCAGCGAAGACGTGCTGGCGCTGCTGGATGTGCCGGTGCTGGCCGCGCGCTTTAACATTAACGAAGAGGGGCTACGCTACCTGCGCCAGTGGGTTAACGAATCCGGCGTACGCTGGGGAATGGATGACGACAACGTGCGTGAACTCGATCTCCCGGCTACCGGCCAGCATACCTGGCGCTTTGGCCTGACGCGTATGCTGTTGGGCTACGCCATGGACAGCAGCGAAGGGGAGTGGCGCTCGGTGCTGCCTTATGATGAGTCGAGCGGGCTTATCGCCGAGCTGGTGGGCAACCTGGCATCGCTGCTGATGCAGCTTAATCTCTGGCGCCGCGGGCTGGCCCAGGATCGCCCATTAGCCGAGTGGCTGCCGGTATGCCGCGACCTGCTGAACGACTTCTTCCTTCCGGACAGCGAAACGGAAGCCGCCCTGGCGCTGATAGAACAGCAGTGGCAGGCGGTGATTGACGGCGGCGTCGACGCGCAGTATGGCGAAACGGTACCGCTCTCTTTGCTGCGCGATGAGCTGTCCCAGAGGCTCGATCAGCAGCGCATCAGCCAGCGCTTTCTCGCCGGCCCGGTTAACATTTGTACCCTGATGCCGATGCGTTCGATTCCTTTCAAGGTGGTCTGCCTGCTGGGGATGAACGACGGCGTTTATCCGCGCACCCTGGCGCCGCTGGGCTTCGATTTAATGAGCCAGAAGCCGCAGCGCGGAGACCGTAGCCGTCGCGACGACGACCGCTATCTGTTCCTTGAAGCCCTGATGTCGGCCGAGCAGAAGCTCTATATCAGCTATATCGGCCGTTCCATTCAGGACAATAGCGAGCGCTATCCCTCCGTTCTGGTTCAGGAGCTGGCGGACTACATCGGCCAGAGCCACTGTCTGGAAGGGGACGAAGAGCTGGACTGCGATGCCAGCGAACGGCGGGTCAAAGAGCACATCACGCATCTGCATACCCGCATGCCTTTCGATGCCGCCAATTTTCTGGCTAATGAAGATCAAAGCTATGCCCGGGAATGGCTGGCGGCCGCCAGCCAGCAGGGGGAAGCGCACGGCGCGTTCATCCAGCCGCTACCGGTACCGGACATCGATCACTTACCGTTCGAACAGCTGCTGCGCTTTTGGCAGCATCCTGTGCGCGCGTTCTTTCAGCAGCGGCTGCGGGTGAATTTCCGCTCGGAGGAGAGCGAGATCCCCGACGATGAACCTTTTACCCTCGAAGGGCTGAGCCGCTATCAGCTGAACCAGCAGCTGCTCAATACGCTGATTGAGCAGCAGGACGCCTCGGCAATGTATCGCCGCTTCCGTGCCGCCGGGGAGCTACCCTATGGCGCGTTCGGCGAACTGGCCTGGGAGACCCAGCGTCAGGAGATGCAAAATCTGGCCGAACGGGTGATCGCCTGCCGCCAGCCGGGGCAGAGCATGGAAATCGATCTGCAATGCAGCGGAGTCAACATCACCGGCTGGCTGCAGCAGGTACAATCCGACGGTTTGCTGCGCTGGCGGCCTTCGCTATTAAGCGTGGCGCAGGGGATGCAACTTTGGCTGGAGCATCTTGTCTATTGTGCTAGCGGTGGTACCGGCGAAAGTCGGCTCTTTGTGCGCAAAGAGGGCGAGTGGCGTTTTCCACCGCTGGCGCAGGAGCAGGCCCAGGGCTACCTCAACGATCTGGTTGACGGTTACCTGCAGGGAATGTCCAAACCGCTGCTGCTGCTGCCGGAAAGCGGCGGCGCATGGCTAAAAGTCTGTTATGACGCCGAAAAGGATGTCATGTTAATGGACGAAGAGACGCAGCAAAAAGCGCGCAGTAAATTTCTTCAGGCTTATGAAGGGAACATGGTGGTCAGCGGCGAAGGTGCCGACGTCTGGTATCAGCGCCTGTGGCGCACGCTGGAAGCGGAATACTATGAAGAGATCCTGACGCAAACGCAGCGTTATTTGCTACCGGTGTTTCGTTTCCATCAGTCCGAATAACATTGTAATAGTATAAAAATTGCGCACTGGATGGCAGTTCATTTATGATGCGCAACGAATCACGGACTGATGTTTATAAAGGCTGCCAATTATGCAGCGCCAGGTTTGTTAATGATGAGGTCCGTGAATGCCCCGCAGTTTATGGTTCAAGGTTATTGTTTTACTGGCCGCCCTTTGGGCGCCGTTAAGTCAGGCAGACACCGGATGGCAACCGATCCAGGAAACCATCCGTAAAAGCGAAAAAGATACCCGTCAATATCAGGCGATCCGCCTCGATAACGGCATGGTAGTGCTGCTGGTTTCCGATCCCCAGGCGGTAAAATCGCTGTCGGCGCTGGTCGTTCCCGTGGGATCGCTGCAGGATCCCGCCGAGCATCAGGGGCTGGCCCACTTCCTGGAGCATATGACGCTGATGGGCTCGAAAAAGTATCCCCAGCCTGACAGCCTCGCCGAGTATCTCAAAATGCACGGCGGCAGCCACAACGCCAGCACCGCGCCGTATCGCACCGCCTTCTATCTTGAAGTGGAAAACGATGCCCTGGACGGCGCGGTCGATCGCCTGGCCGACGCCATCGCCGCGCCGCTGCTGGATAAAAAATATGCCGACCGTGAGCGTAATGCGGTTAACGCCGAGCTCACGATGGCACGAACCCGGGACGGGATGCGAATGGCGCAGGTTAGCGCGGAAACCATTAACCCGGCGCACCCCGGCTCGCAGTTTTCCGGCGGTAACCTTGAAACGCTGAGCGACAAGCCCGGCAAACCGGTGCTTGATGCCCTGCACGCCTTTCGCGATAGCTGGTATTCCGCCAACCTGATGAAAGCGGTGATCTACAGCAACAAGCCTCTGCCGGAGCTGGCGAGCATCGCGGCGGCCACCTACGGTCGCGTGCCGAACCACGATATCAGCAAACCGGAGATTACCGTCCCGGTGGTGACCGATGCGCAAAAGGGCATCATCATTCACTACGTTCCGGCGATGCCGCGTAAAGTGCTGCGCGTGGAGTTCCGCATTGATAATAATAGCGACAAGTTCCGCAGCAAAACCGACGAGCTGGTGACCTATATGATCGGTAATCGCAGTCCCGGCACGCTCTCAGACTGGCTGCAAAAGCAGGGGCTGGTTGAAGGGATTCGCGCGGACTCCGACCCGGTGGTGAACGGCAACAGCGGGGTGCTGGCTATATCCGCGACCCTGACGGACAAAGGTCTGGCGCACCGCGATGAAGTTACCGCGGCCATCTTCAGCTACCTCAATCTGCTGCGCAGTCAGGGAATCGATAAGCGCTATTTTGATGAGCTGGCCCACGTGCTGGCGCTCGACTTCCGCTACCCGTCCATCAACCGCAATATGGATTACGTCGAATGGCTGGCGGACACCATGATCCGCGTGCCGGTCGAGCATACGCTGGACGTTGTCAACATTGCCGATCGCTACGATCCGCAGGCAATCGAAGACCGCCTGGCGATGATGACGCCGCAAAACGCCCGCATCTGGTACATCAGCCCGAAAGAGCCGCATAACAAGACCGCCTACTTCGTCAATGCGCCCTATCAGGTGGATAAGATCAGCGAGCAGACCTTTGCCGACTGGCAGCAGAAGTCCAGCGCCATCGACCTCAAGCTGCCGGTGCTGAACCCCTATATTCCGGATGATTTCAGCTTAATCAAAAGCGACAAGGCTTACCCGCATCCGCAGCTGATTGTAGATGAACCGACGCTGCGGGTGATTTACGCGCCGAGCCAGTACTTCGCCAGCGAACCGAAAGCGGATATTTCGCTGGTTCTGCGTAACCCGCAGGCAATGGACAGCGCCCGCCGGCAGGTGATGTTTGCGCTCAATGATTATCTGGCGGGCATTGCGCTCGACCAGCTCAGCAACCAGGCGGCGGTCGGGGGGATAAGCTTCTCTACCGGCGCGAATAACGGCCTGATGGTTAACGCCAACGGCTATACGCAGCATCTACCTGAGCTGTTTAACGCCCTGCTCGACGGTTACTTCAGCTATACGCCAACCGAAGAGCAGCTGGAGCAGGCTAAATCCTGGTACGCCCAGATGATGGATTCGGCGGATAAAGGCAAAGCCTACGATCAGGCGATCATGCCGATTCAGATGGTTTCTCAGGTGCCGTACTTCCAGCGCGAAGAGCGTCGGGCGCTGCTTCCATCGATCACCCTGAAAGAGGTGCTGGAATACCGCGATAATCTCAAGGCGAAAGGGCGACCGGAGCTGATGGTCATCGGTAATCTTACCGCCGATCAATCCACCGCCATGGCGCGGCAGATTCAAAAACAGCTGGGCGCCGACGGCAACGAGTGGTGCCGTAACAAAGACGTTCTGGTCGATCGTAAACAGCTGGCGATTTTTGAAAAAGCGGGCAACAGTACCGATTCCGCGCTAGCCGCCGTCTTCGCGCCGCCGAACGTGGACGAATACGCCAGCTCTGCCGCCAGCTCGCTCCTCGGGCAAATCGTACAGCCGTGGTTCTATAACCAGCTACGTACGGAAGAGCAGCTGGGCTACGCGGTCTTCGCCTTCTCGATGAACGTTGGCCGCCAGTGGGGGATGGGCTTCCTGCTGCAAAGCAGCGATAAGCAGCCGGCTTACCTCTGGCAGCGTTTCCAGGCCTTCTTCCCCACGGCGGAAGCCAAACTGCGGGCAATGAAGCCGGAAGAGTTTGCGCAGATTCAGCAGGCGGTGATCGGTCAGATGTTGGAAGCGCCGCAAACGCTGGGCGATGAAGCGTCGAAGCTGAGCAAAGATTTCGATCGCGGTAATATGCGCTTCGATTCACGTGATAAAGTAGTGGCTCAGATTAAACTGCTGACGCCGCAAAAGCTTGCCGACTTCTTCCATCAGACGGTGGTGGATCCGCAGGGCATGGCAATTCTCTCCCAGGTTTCCGGTAGCCAGAATGGCAAGGCGGAATACGCGCATCCGCAGGATGGTAAAGTCTGGGAGAACGTCAGCGCATTGCAGAAATCCTTACCCCTGATGCGAGAGAATGAATGACCGACACCGCCGAGTCTCTTGACCCACTGCGCTTGCCCCTGACGGGCGAGCGCCTGATAGAAGCCTCTGCGGGCACAGGAAAAACCTTTACCATTGCCGCCCTCTATCTGCGGCTGCTGCTGGGGCTGGGCGGGGAATCCGCCTTTCCCCGCCAGGTCAGCGTGGAAGAGCTGCTGGTAGTGACCTTTACCGAAGCGGCGACCGAAGAGCTGCGCGGGCGTATTCGCAGCAATATCCACGAGCTGCGTATCGCCTGCCTGCGCGAAAGTACCGACAATCCTCTCTACGCCGGGCTGCTGGCGGAAATCGCCGATAAAACCCAGGCGGCGCAAACGCTGCTGCTGGCCGAACGGCAGATGGACGAAGCGGCGGTATTTACCATTCACGGCTTCTGCCAGCGGATGCTGAGCCTTAACGCCTTTGAGTCCGGCATGCTGTTCGAACAGCAGCTGATTGAAGATGAATCCCGGCTGCGCTATCAGGCCTGCGCCGACTTCTGGCGTCGCCACTGCTATCCGCTGCCGCGTGACATCGCGGCGGTTATCCACGAAGCGTGGAAAGGGCCGCGCGATCTGCTGAAATCCATCGACCGCTGGCTACAGGGAGAGGCGCCGCAGCTCAAATCGCCGCCGCCGGCTGACGAAACGCTGGCCGAACGCCATCAGCAAATTATCGAACGCATCAACGCGCTGAAGCAGCAGTGGCTGGCACAGGTGGGCGAGGTTGAGGCGGTGCTGGAAAACTCGGGCCTCGACCGGCGCAAGTTTAATCGCGGCAATCAGGGGAAATGGCTGGAGAAAGTGACCGCCTGGGCCCAGGAAGAGACCCTGAGCTACCAGCTTCCGGATGCGCTGGAGAAGTTCTCCCAGGCCTTCTTGCTTGAGCGCACCAAAGCGGACGGCGCGCCGCCGGTACACCCGCTGTTCAGCGCGGTAGAAGCGCTGCTGGCGACACCGTTAACCTTGACCGACCTGGTGATTGCCAGGGCGATGGTTGAAATCCGCGAAGCGGTCGCGCGGGAGAAACGCCGCCGCGGCGAGCTGGGCTTTGACGATATGCTTAGCCGCCTGGATGACGCCCTGCGCGGGGAGAGCGGCGAAGCGCTGGCCAGCGCGATTCGCCAGCGCTTTCCGGTAGCGATGATCGACGAATTTCAGGATACCGACCCCCAGCAGTACCGAATCTTTCGCCGCATCTGGCGGCGCCAGGCAGACACCGCGCTGCTGCTGATTGGTGATCCCAAGCAGGCCATTTACGCCTTCCGCGGCGCGGATATCTTTACCTACATGAAAGCGCGTGGGGACGTCACCGCCCACTATACGCTCGACACCAACTGGCGCTCCGCGCCGGGGATGGTTGATAGCGTCAATCGCCTGTTTAGCCTCAGCGATAACCCCTTTATGTTCCGCGAAATCCCGTTTATGCCGGTGAAGTCAGCCGATAAAAACCAGGGGCTGCGCTTTACCGTCGATGATGCTGCGGTACCGGCGATGAATATCTGGCTGATGTCGGGCGAGGCCGTCGGGGCGGGGGATTACCAGGCGTTTATGGCCCAGCTGTGCGCGGCGCAAATTCGCGACTGGCTCAGCGCGGGCCAGCAGGGCAAGGCGCTGCTGTGGCGCGGTGAAAAAGCTGAACCCGTGCGGGCTTCGGACATCACGGTGCTGGTGCGCAATCGTCAGGAGGCGTCGTTAATTCGCGATGCCCTTCAGCTGCTGTCGATTCCCTCCGTCTATCTCTCCAACCGCGATAGCGTGTTTGAAACCCCCGAGGCGCAGGAGCTGCTGTGGGTGCTGCAGGCGGTGCTGGCCCCCGAGCGGGAAAATACCCTGCGCAGCGCGCTGGCAACCGCAATGTTCGGCCTCAACGCGCAGGACATTGAAAACCTCAACCAGAGCGAACGGGCCTGGGATGAGCTGGTAGAAGAGTTTAGCGGCTACCGGCAAGTCTGGCGGCAGCGCGGCGTGATGCCGATGCTGCGCGCGCTGATGACCGCGCGGCGTATTGCCGAAAACCTGCTGGCGACCAGCGGCGGCGAGCGGCGCCTGACCGATATCCTGCATATCAGCGAGCTGCTACAGGAGGCGGCGAACCAGCTGGAGAGCGAACATGCGCTGGTGCGCTGGCTGGCGCAGCATATCGCCGAGCCGGATAGCAACGCCTCCAGCCAGCAGATGCGCCTGGAGAGCGATAAGCACCTGGTGCAGATCGTCACCATCCATAAATCGAAAGGGCTGGAGTATCCGCTGGTCTGGCTGCCGTTTATTGCGCGTTTCCGTAAACAGGATCAGGCGTTTTATCACGACAGAACCTCCTTTGCCGCCGTTCTCGACCTGGGGCAGGCGGAGGGCAGCATGGAGCTGGCGGAGGCCGAACGCCTGGCCGAAGATCTGCGCCTGCTTTACGTCGCGCTGACCCGTGCGGTCTGGCACTGCAGCCTTGGCGTTGCGCCGCTCAGCACCCGGCGCAGCGACAAGCCCGGCGCCAGCGATTTTCACCACAGCGCGCTGGGCCGACTGCTGCAGGGCGGGGAAGCGATGGATGCCGCAGGGCTGATGGCCCGCCTGCAGGCGTTCTGCAGCGGGGAGATCGCCCTACGGCTCCCGGATACGGCTGCGCCAACTCCGTGGCAGGCTCCGCAGGCGGCGCTACCGCCGCTTTCAGCCCGTTTGCTCGCGCGTTCGGTGACCGATGACTGGCGGGTCACCAGCTACTCCGGCCTGCAGCCGAATGGACACAGCGCGGCGCAGGATCTTCTGCCGCGTCTGGATGTCGATGCCGCCGGCGTCGGTGAGGTCGCGGAAGAGCCGCAGCTTACGCCGCACCAGTTCCCCCGCGGCGCGTCGCCGGGGACGTTTCTCCACAGTTTGTTCGAAGATCTCGATTTTACCCAGCCGGTTCCCGCCGACTGGATGGCGGCCAGGCTCCAGCTAAGCGGCTTCGAGGAAAAGTGGACCCCGGTACTGACCGCATGGCTCGACGGCGTGCTGCGTACCCCTCTGCCCGGCGCGGGCATCGCCCTTAATCAGCTGAGCGAAGGCGATAAACAGGTGGAGATGGCGTTTTATCTGCCCATCGAACAGCCGCTGGATCCCCTGCGTCTGGATGCGCTGATTCGTCAGTACGATCCGCTCTCCGTGGATACCCCAACGCTCGATTTCCGCCAGGTGCGGGGGATGCTGAAAGGCTTTATCGACCTGGTGTTTCGCCACAACGGCCGCTATTACCTGCTGGATTACAAATCCAACTGGCTGGGGGAAAATCGCGAGGCCTATACCCAGGACGCGATGCGGCAGGCAATGCGTTCGCACCGTTACGATTTGCAGTACCAGCTCTATAGCCTGGCGCTGCACCGATATTTACGCCACCGCATTGCCGATTATGATTACGAACGCCACTTCGGCGGCGTTATTTATCTCTTTTTACGCGGCATGGACGGGCAGGACGGCGGGCAGGGTATCTTCACCACCCGGCCGGCGCTGCCGCTGATTAACGGCCTCGATGCGCTGTTTGCCGGGGAAACCCAGGAGGTTGTGCTATGACCATGGATGAACTGTTACTGCAGGCGGTTGAACAGCGCCTGCTGCGCCCGCTGGACGTCCAGTTTGCGCTCATGGTGGCGCAGGAGGCGCATCCGGCAGTGAAGCTCACCGCCGCCATTCTCAGCCGCGATGCCGGTGAAGGCCACGTCTGCCTGCCGATTTCGCGTCTCGCCGAGGATGAGCTGCTGAGCGCAAAAGCGGCAGGCCTGAGTGAGCAGATCCTTGAGCTGACCGGCGCCCCGGACGGCTGGCTGCCGCTGTTTAACGATGCTGAGGCGGTCAGCGGCGGTGAGCGCCCGACGCCGATGATCCTCTGCGGCGAACGGCTTTACCTCAACCGCATGTGGCGCAACGAATTAACCGTCGCGCGCTTTTTCAATGAGGCCAATCAGGTGCTGGAGGTGGATGAAGCCCGGCTGGCTTCGACGCTCGACGCGCTGTTTCCGCCCGCTGAGGAAACGGACTGGCAAAAAGTGGCGGCTGCGGTCGCCCTGACCCGACGGATTTCGGTGATTTCCGGCGGTCCGGGCACCGGTAAAACCACGACCGTCGCTAAACTGCTGGCCGCGCTGATCCAGACGTTCTCCAGCCCGCGCTGCCGGATTCGCCTGGCGGCGCCGACCGGTAAAGCCGCGGCGCGCCTGACCGAGTCCCTCGGCGCGGCGCTGCGCCGCCTCCCTCTCAGCGACCAACAAAAGGCGCTGGTGCCCACCGAAGCCAGCACCCTCCATCGCCTGCTGGGCGCGCAGCCCGGCAGCCAGCGGATGCGCTATCACGCCGGCAACCCGCTGCATCTTGACGTGCTGGTGGTGGATGAAGCCTCAATGATTGACCTGCCGATGATGTCGCGCCTGATCGACGCGCTGCCTGAGCACGGAAGGGTGATTTTCCTTGGCGACCGCGATCAGCTGGCGTCGGTAGAGGCCGGAGCGGTGCTGGGGGATATTTGCGCCTGGGTTAATGCAGGCTATACCCCGGCGCGGGCGGCACAGCTCGCCCGGTTGACCGGCCAGCCGGTGCCGGCGGGCGAGGGCAACGTTGCCGGTGCGCTGCGCGACAGCCTGTGCCTGCTGCAAAAAAGCTACCGTTTTGGTCGCCATTCCGGTATCGGCCATCTGGCGTGGGCGGTGAACAGCGGCGAGCGCAGCGCGGTACGCGCAACGCTGCGTCAGTCGTTCGACGATATCGCCCTGTATCCGCTGAGCGCCACCGAAGAGTATGAAGCGATGCTGAATCAGGCGCAGGCGGGCTATGGCCGCTTCCTGCAACTGCTGCGCGAGCGGGCTGAGCCCGAAGAGATGATCGCCGCCTTTGGCGAATTCCAGCTGCTGTGCGCGCTGCGCGAGGGGCCGTATGGGGTCAGCGGCGTGAACGAACAGCTGGAGCAGATGCTGAACCGCAAGCGGGCGATCGCGTTACCGCGGCATTCGCGCTGGTATGAAGGACGGCCGGTGATGATCTCCCGCAACGACAGCGCGCTGGGGCTGTTTAACGGCGATATCGGCATCGCGCTGGAAAGAGGCGATGGCCTGCGCGTCTGGTTCCCGATGCCCGATGGCAGCATCAAGTCGGTACAGCCAAGCCGTCTGCCGGAGCACGATACCGCCTGGGCGATGACGGTGCATAAATCGCAGGGGTCGGAGTTCGATCACGCGGCGCTGATCCTGCCTTCGCGCAGCGTGCCGCTGGTAACCCGCGAGCTGGTTTATACCGCTATTACGCGTGCGAAACGGCAGCTGTCGATCTATGCCGATGAGCAGGTGCTGACTCAGGCGGTGGCTGCGCGTACCGAACGACGCAGCGGCCTGACGGATATCTTTTCCGCCCAGTGAGGTTTTCCCCGGTCGGCCGCGCGCTTTCCGGGGAGAAGGGATCAGGCCAGGTCTGCCATCAGCACCTTGGAGCGGCGCTGATAGTTGTACATCTCTTTTTTGCTCTCCGGCAGCAGGTCGACGTCGACCGGCGTAAATCCGCGCTCCTGGAACCAGTGAATGCTGCGGGTCGTAAGAACAAACAGCTTGCTGAGGCCCATTTGCTTCGCCTGCGCGGCAATACGTTCGAGCAGCACTTCACCGCGCGATGAGCTGCGGTAATCCGGATGCACCGCCACGCAGGCCATTTCGCCGATCTTCTCTTCCGGGAAAGGATAGAGCGCGGCGCAGGCGATGGTGGTGTTGTCGCGCTGAATAATGGTGAATTTATCGATTTCCATCTCCAGCTGTTCGCGCGAACGCCTGACCAGAATGCCCTGCTGCTCCAGCGGGCTAATCAGCTCGAGGATGCCGCCGATATCGTTAATGGTGGCGCGGCGGATCTGCTCGGCGCTCTCCATCACTATCTGGGTACCGATACCGTCGCGTGAGAACAGCTCCTGCAGCAGGGTGCCGTTTTCCTGATAGCTGATCAGGTGGCAGCGGCGCACGCCGCTGCGGCAGGCTTTTACCGCGCCGCGCAGAAAGCGCACGGTGCCGGAGCTGTAGTCTTCGTCCGCTTCCATCTCTTCCACCCGCGCCTGGGCTTCGTTGGGGAACAGCTCGGGGACGATCTCGCCATCCTGATTGTGAACCCCCTGCGATGAGCAGAAGCCGATCATCTTTTCGGCTTTCAGCTTAATCGCCAGCTGGGTCGCAATCTCTTCCGAGGTCAGGTTAAAGCTTTCGCCGGTGACCGACACCGCAACCGGGCCCATCAGCACGATTGCGCCGTTATCCAGCTGGCGGTGAATGGCTTCTTCATCGATGCGCCGGATGCGCCCGCTGTGACAGTAATCCACGCCGTCGTCCACGCCTAACGGCTGCGCGATAATGAAGTTGCCGCTGACCACGTTGATATGGGCGCCCTGCAGCGGCGTGTTGTTGAGGCTCATCGACAGGCGAGCGGTAATTTCCAGCTGCAGCATGCCCGCCGCCTGCTTAACCAGCTCGAGCGTTTTGGCGTCAGTCACTCGGGTTTGTTTATGATAAACCGGCTCGTGACGATGCTCCGCCAGGTTGGCATCGATCTGCGGGCGGGCGCCATAGACCACCACCAGACGAATCCCCAGGCTGTGAAGCAGGCCAATGTCATTGACTATACTAGAGAAATTATCATGCTCGATGGCTTCCCCGCCCAGCATGATGACAAACGTTTTACCCCGATGGGCATTAATATAGGGGACAGAATGGCGGAATCCCTCTACCAGTTCGGTGCGACGTTCCTTCACCATGACACAACCTCAATGCATGATTATTCGTAATTACTGTATTTTTATTCTGTTTCGCCGGCAAACGCAAGCCCCAATTTTTGGCTGAGCCGGGAAAACAGTGTGAGCCAAATCAGGGTGTCAAAGATTGTTTACCCTTTTATAGATGACAGGTTATGCGCCTTTCGTTAAAGTTTCCGGTCAATCTGTTTGTTTTAAATACGAATGATTTCTTACTGCTTGGGAGTGGCATGTCGGGATACAAGTCAGGATTAAGCCGCCGCCGATTTTTACAGGGGGCGGGCGCCATGTGGTTAATGAGTGTGAGTCCGGTTGGGTTGGCTGCCGCGGCGCAGGTGGTTGCCGTACGCGTCTGGCCATCATCGACCTACACGCGCGTCACCGTGGAGTCCAACCATATCCTGAAATATCGGCAGTTTGCGCTCAGCAATCCTGAACGTGTGGTGGTGGATCTGGAAGGGGTTAATCTCAACTCCGTACTGAAAGGTATGGGGAGTCAGATTCGCGGTGACGATCCCTATATTCAATCCGCTCGCGTGGGGCAGTTCGATCCGCAAACCGTGCGCATGGTGTTTGAGCTGAAACAGAACGTGAAACCGCAGCTGTTTGCGCTGGCTCCGGTCGCCGGGTTTAAAGAGCGTCTGGTCATGGACCTCTATCCCGCTAACGCCACCGACGTGCAGGATCCGCTGCTGGCGCTGCTCGAAGATTACAACAAAGGCGATCTTCAGCGGCAGGTTCCGCCTGCGGAGAGCGGGCCTAAACCGGGTAAAGCCGGGCGCGATCGACCCATTGTTATCATGCTCGATCCCGGCCACGGCGGCGAAGACTCCGGCGCGGTGGGAAAATACCGCACCCGCGAGAAAGACGTGGTGCTGCAGATTGCCCGGCGGCTGCGCGCGCTGATCGAGAAAGAGGGCAATATGAAGGTCTATATGACCCGCAACGAGGATGTCTTTATCCCGCTGAAGGTCCGCGTCGCCAAAGCGCAGAAGCAGCGCGCCGACCTGTTTGTCTCTATTCATGCCGACGCGTTTACCAGCCGCCAGCCCAGCGGATCGTCGGTGTTTGCCCTGTCAACCAAAGGGGCCACCAGTACCGCGGCTAAATATCTGGCGCAGACCCAGAACGCCTCGGATCTGATTGGCGGCGTCAGCAAAAGCGGCGATCGCTACGTCGACCACACGATGTTCGACATGGTGCAGTCGCTGACCATCGCCGACAGCCTGAAGTTCGGCAAGGCGGTGCTGGAAAAGATGGGCAACATTAATAACCTGCACAAGAACCGGGTTGAGCAGGCGGGCTTCGCGGTGCTGAAGGCGCCGGATATTCCATCGATTCTGGTGGAAACCGCGTTTATCAGTAACGTCGAAGAAGAGCGTAAATTGAAAACGGCGAAATTCCAGCAGGAAGTTGCAGAGTCGATTCTGGCAGGGATTAAAGCCTACTTCGCCGACGGCGCGACGCTGGCAAGGCGAGGGTAACGCAACAGGAAAGTGAAATGGCTCTATTAAAGAGCGCGCACGGCGGCAATATTCGCGAGGCCGCCGCGCTGTTGGGCATCTCTGCGGCGCAGCTGCTGGATTTTAGCGCCAATATTAATCCGCTGGGGATGCCGGAAAGTTTAAAGCGCGCCATCCTCGACAATATGGCCTGCGCCGAACGCTACCCTGACGTTGAGTATCAGCAGCTGCACCTTGCGCTGGCGGAACACCATCAGATCCCCGCCTCGTGGATCCTCGCCGGAAACGGCGAAACCGAAGCGATCTTTACGCTGGTTCAGGGGCTGAAGCCGCGCCAGGCGATGATCGTCACCCCGGGCTTTGCCGAATACCGCCGGGCGCTGCAGTCGGTGGACTGCGCGGTGCGGGAATTTCTGCTGCGTGAGGCGGATGGCTGGCAGCTCACCGGGGCGATTCTTGATGCTCTGACGCCGGATCTGGACTGCTTATTTCTCTGCACGCCGAACAATCCTACCGGCCTGCTGCCCGAGCGCCGTCTGCTGGAGATGATTGCTGAACGCTGTCGGTCGCTGGGCATTGCCCTGATTCTCGATGAAGCGTTTATCGATTTTATCCCCGACGAGCCGGGATTTATTCCGCTGCTGGGCCACAACCCGCACGTGTGGGTGCTGCGTTCGCTGACCAAGTTTTATGCTATTCCCGGCCTGCGTCTGGGGTATCTGGCCAATGGCGATGCGCGGGCGGTGGCGAGAATGCGCGAGCGCCAGATGCCGTGGTCGATAAACGCGTTTGCCGCCCTGGCGGGGGAAATCATTCTCCAGGATAGCGCCTACCAGCAGCAAACCTGGCAGTGGCTGGCGGAGGAGGGGCAGCGCTTTTACCATCAGCTGCGCCATATTCCCGGCCTGACGGTCTATCCCGGGCGGGCAAACTATCTGTTTCTGCGCTGCGACGTGGCGGATCTGGATCTGCAATACGCGATGCTGCAACAGCACATCCTGATCCGCAGCTGCGCCAACTACCCGGGGCTCGACGGGCGCTACTTCCGCGTCGCGATCCGCAGCCAGCAGGAAAATACCCGGCTGCTGACGGCCTTCAGGCGGGTATTTAACGAGTAGATGTCTGCCGCCATTGTTCGTCTGCGGTTCTTCCCGGTGGCGCTGCGCTGACCGGGCTACGGGTTTACAGCCGTCTGCGGACCGGTAGCCCGCCTCCGGGGAAGGTGCACAGCATGAGGTTTTGTTGCGGTCTTCTTCCCGGCTCGCGCTGCGCTTAGCCGGGCTACGGGTTCATAGCCGTCTGCGGGCCGGTAGCCCGGGTAAGGCGCGTAGCGCCGCAACCCGGGGAATGCGCCGGGATGAATGTATCGGTGCGGCTTCTCCCCGGCTCGCGCTGCGCTTAGCCCGGGCTACGGGTTCATAGCCGTCTGCGGGTCGGTAGCCCGGGTAAGGCGCGCAGCGCCGCAACCCGGGGAATGTGCCGGGATGAATGCATCGGTGCGGTCTTCTCCCCGGCTCGCGCTGCGCTTAGCCGGGCTACGGATTCATAGCCGTCTGCGGGTCGGTAGCCCGGGTAAGGCGCGCAGCGCCGCAACCCGGGGCATGGCTGCGGAAGCGTTAGCGCAGCTCGACGCCGCCCTGCACCATGCGCAGCAGGTGCTGCCGGGGCCAGAGCTCGCTAAGCCGCGTCTCTCCCAGCCGTCGCTGCAAATACTCAATATCGTGACGCTGGCGGTCGAGCATCAGGCCGACCACGCTGCCGCTGTGCGCCACGTTAATACCGTATAAATCGCACTCTTCCACCAGCCCCCGCAGCGTATCAAACCCCGGCTTCGGCAGCAGATGCTGGCTGGCGACGGCGCTGAGCGTCGCGGCCTCTCCCATCCGCCGCGGATTATCCGTCTCGCAGGCTAGCTGAACTTTCTCCCAGGCTAGTTGCAGAGACGCGGAGTGGGCGTGCAGCTTTTCAAGCCGGGGAAGGCGGTGGTAATCGGTGGTCAGCAGCGTGGCGGGGCTTTCCAGCACCAGCAGATCGAGCTGCGGCTGGCTGCCGCAGGCAATCTGCGTGGCGGCGGTGTTGTGGTCGAACAGGGTCAGCTGGCGGAACAGGGTGCTGTCGGTGGGCTCCAGGGAGACGCAGAGCCGGGCGAGGGTGGTTTCATCCAGCGGATGGCCGAGATGATGCGCGGTGGCCACCGCCGTCGCGGCGATATCCGCGGTGCTGCTGGCCATCCCCTTGGCGACCGGAATCGTGGAGCAAATATCGATCCGAATCTCTTTGCCGAGCTCCGCCGGATAGCGCCAGTAGCTCAGCAGCCGGTCGACCATCGCCCGCGCCAGCGGACGTTCATCCGCGCGAGGCGAACCGTAGTCCACCTCGACGGTGCTGTACCAGTCAACGGGGCAGGAGACCAGCTTCTCGCTGCCGAGGATCCAGCCCTGGATGAGTTCACCGCAGGAGGCGGGGCATTGTGCTACGGCCACGTATTCACCTTTTTACCCGTTATACTTCAAGCTACAGGGGCGTTGGCTGCTCTCATTCACCCCAGTCACTTACTTATGTAAGCTCCTGGGGACTCACTCGTTTGCCGCGTTACTCGGCCTGCGGCCTCGCCCCTACGGGGCCAGCGCAAGCGCTGTTCAAAGCACAAGTGCTTTGTCCTGTAACTTGAATTATTTAGGGTAAAGTTTCAGAATTTTAAGCGCATAGTGTCATGCCGATCCCGCTATTACCATGATTCACCGCAACTTGCCGGGCTGCGAGCTCAGGCTGAAACGGTTAATGTCTGCGCTTCGGGAAGCGCCAGGCGCATCACATCGCGGGCAATCATCAGCTCTTCATTGGTATTAATGACCGCCACTTTGACCATCGCATTCTCGGCCTGGATAAAGGTGGCGTTGTGCTGGTTTTTCTCTTCATCGACCGACAGCCCGAGGAAATTCAGGTTATGGCAGATGGCGCTCCTGGCGCGGGCGGAGTTTTCGCCGATGCCGCCGGTAAAGATCAGCGCGTCCAGGCCGCCCATCTGCATAATATAGCTGCCGATGGTGGCGCGGATGCGCTCGGCAAATAGCGAGAGCGCCAGGGCCGCCCGACGATTGCCGCTGTCCGCCGCCTGCTCGACATCGCGATAATCGTGCGACACGCCGGAAACGCCCAGCAGGCCGGACTCGTTATTCAGCAGCTGATTAAGCTGCTCCGGCGTTTGCCCCTCATGCAGCGCCAGCCACGGTAGAATCGACGGATCGATATCGCCGCTGCGGGTGCCCATCATCACGCCGGACTGCGGCGTAAAGCCCATTGAGGTATTAACCGAGCGCCCGCCTTTGATTGCGCATACGCTACTGCCGTTGCCGAGATGGCAGCTCACCACGCGCAGGGCGCTCAGCGGCACGCCCAGCTTTTCCGCCAGCGTCGCGCTGACGTACTTATGGCTGGTGCCGTGGAAGCCGTAGCGGCGAATGCCCAGCTCGCTGTAGTAGCGCCACGGCAGCGGATAGATAAAGGCGCGCTCGTCCAGCGTCTGGTGAAAAGCGGTATCAAATACCGCTACCGACGGCGTTTCGGGCAGCAGCTGGCGGAAAACGTTAATGCCCAGCGCGTTGACCGGGTTGTGCAGCGGGGCCAGCTCCGCCAGGCGCTCGATTTCCGCTAAGGTATCATCGGTGACCGGCGTCGAATCTTTAAAGCGCTCTCCGCCGTGCGCCACGCGGTGGCCGACGCCGTCAATATCCTGCAAACTCTGGATAATCCGGTGGTCGAGGAGCTTTTCCAGCAGCAGGGTGACCGCTTCACGGTGATCGGCAATCGGCGCCGTCTCCTGCCATTTCTGCGCCGGCGTTTTGAGGGTCACCTGGGCGTTTGCCATGCCGATACGTTCAATCAATCCCTGGCAGAGCATATCGCCCTGAGGCATCTCCAGCAGCTGGAATTTTAACGATGAGCTGCCGGCATTAATGGCCATTATTTTGTAAGACATAGAGGTTCCTTCGAATTCAGAAAATCCAGCACGGCATCAAGACCCAGATTATTCAGCGCGCTGGTGACAAAAATCTGCTGCGCCCCAGCCTGCCTGAGCCACTCCTCGATGAGCGATAACCGCTGCGGGTCGGCCAGGTCGGCTTTGGTGACCAGGCCAATCGTCGGGCGGTTCATCGGGGCGGTAAAACCCGGAGAAAACGGCGACCACTGGGCGTCGGCGTTCAGCACCAGAGCGATAACGTCGGCCTCGCAGGCGCTGGTCAACAGAGCGCTATAAAGGCAGCGGTTCTCCAGATATTCGCCCGGCGTGTCGATGGCCATCGGCGACCATTCAATCGCCTGGGTTTTCTTGTAATGGAGCGCTTCGCCGCGCAGGCCCTGGGTCAGCGAGGTTTTGCCGCACTGGCTGGGGCCGATAAACATCAGACGTTTCATCGCGCTACGTCCGGGTTATTGAGCAGGTAGTAAAATGCATCATCTCGCCCAGGGTGCGCGTCACCTGCTTGAGGGCGTACTCGACGGCGGAAACGTCGCCGGTCAGCACCACGGCGCCGGTAAAGCGGTCAAGAAAACCGATCTCCACCGCGCCGGATTTGGTGGCGATATCGCAGGCGATAATCGACGCCTCGCTGGGCGTAATGGTGAGGATGCCGATGGCGGAAACCGCATCCTGCAGGCCGAGCTTCTTAAAGAGATCTTTCCCGGGGTTGGCAATCAGGTGCGCGAGGGTCACCTGTTTCCCGGGAACGTATTCCTGAATCATGCGATCCGTGGTCGGCTGTCTTTCCATTATCCCTCCACCATCTGTCGCCACATGGCTTCATGCGGGCGCGGGATCACCGAACGGTAGACCAGCAGCCCTTTTTCGCCCGCGCTTTCACTGGCTACCGTGACCGCGTTGTTGACGTCGGAAACGTCGCCCGCCACCACCATGTAGCATTTACCGCCGATGCCGAAGGCCATATGCACCCGCACCAGGGTGACGTTGGAGCCTTTTACCGCCCGATCGGCGGCGCTGATGCAGGCCGCAACGCTCCAGGTTTCAACGATGCCGACCGCCTGGCGCTTGTCCACGCTGTTCAGGCCGCTGATGGCCGGAAGGACGCTGGGGTGAATATTCGCCAGCACCAGGCTGTCGACGAGCATTTCGCCGGCCTGCGAGGCACCGGTTTCAATAGCCTGCTGGATAGCGCCGATATCCCCGCCGAGCATCAGTAAAAACTTACCCGGGCAGATAGTCTTGCTGACCAGCAGATTGACGTTGGCGCTTTTCAGCATCGCATCGCCGAGTTCCATTCCTTTGGCAATGCTGGTGAGTTCTAAAATTCCTATAGCCTGAGACATGGTTAACCTCTTACCACCGTGATGGCCTGTTCGCTGATGGCCGCAACCACGCCGTCGATGCTGGCGTGAATCGGCGCGCCTAATGCGCCTGCCGGGATATCGGCAACGCATTGCCCGCGCGTAACGCGCTCTCCCACCGCAACGTTCGCTACCGCGCTGGCGCCGATATGCTGGCGCAGCGGCAACGTCACGGTTTCTACTGCCGGTTCGTCCTCCACCAGCGGCGCCTCCTGATACCAGGGGCTCAGCCCCAGTTTGGCGATCAGCCGCTTCACCGGCACCAGGCGATATTTCGCCATCTCATCGGCCGGATAGAGCGGCCCTTCGTAGCGCTGGTTTTGTGCCCGCAGCTCGCGTTTGAGCATGCGGTTGATGCGCATCGGCGAGATCCCCACCGGGCAGGCCACGCTTTCGCAGACGTTGCACTCCGAGCAGGTGAGGGCGCTCAGCAGCAGCTGGGGCGTGGCGGCCTGATGAAAGTTCACCGCCCGCACCAGCAGGTGCGGAGAGAGTTCGTGGCCGATCAGATGCCGCGGGCAGAGATCGGTACACAGTCGGCACTGCTCGCAGACGGTACGGGCCACGGAAAGCACCGTGCGCTCGTCCTGCATCCGCCGCTGGATAAGCGGATGGCTTTTCGGCAGCACCAGCAGGCCGCCGGTGGTTTTGGTTACCGGGCTATCGAGGGAGGTAATCAGGCCGCCCATCATCGGGCCGCCGTTAATAAACCCGGGGTCGTCGACCGTCGCGCCGCCCGCCAGCGCCAGCACTTCGCGCAGCGACATGCCGATGGGGACGGTGACGGTCAGCGGCCGGGCGACCGCGCCGTTAACGGTCAGCGTACGGCGGGTCACCGCAAACTGCTGCTCAACCGCTCGGGCAATATTGAGCACCGTTTGCACGTTATTCACCACGACCCCGACGCTGGCCGGCAGCGCGGCGGGCGCGACCCGGCGACCGGTAGCCAGCCAGATAGTCAGCACCTCATCGCCTGCGGGATAGACATCCGGCAGAATATGCAGGCGAATACCGGCAGGCAGCAGCGGGGTGAGCGCATCGATAGCCCGGCGGTACTTCTCTTTCAGGGCTATCACCCCTTCGCGCGCGCCGGTTGCCGTCATCGCGTACTGCACGCCGCGGACAAGACGCGCAGCCTGCTGCCACATCAGCTGCTGGTCGACCTTGAGCATCGGTTCGCACTCGGCGGCGTTCACCAGAAAAATCTCTACCTGCGCCTGCAGCTTCACGTGGGCGGGAAACCCCGCGCCCCCCGCGCCGACCACGCCCGCCGCGCGCACGCGCTCGCGGATCTCCTCGGCGCTCCAGGCCATTTCAGCAGCGTTGACGGCGGTACTCATAGCAGATCCTCCAGCAGTTCCTGAATCTCCCCGGCGCTGGCCGGGCGAGGATTGGTGCGTAGCGTCACGTCAGCCAGCGCGGCCTGCACCATTGCCGAAATACGCGCTGAGTACTGGGATCGTCCCTCTTTCAGCGCGACCGCCAGTGACGGCAGCGCGCAGCGCTGCTTGAGCCGTTCGATTTGCTGGATCAGCGCATTGATCGCCGTACTATCGCTGGCGTCTGCCGGACAAAAGCCGCAGGCTTTGGCCAGCCGGGCGTAGCGTTTTGCGGCGCGCGGATGACCGGCGTTAAAGCGGATAACCGCGGTTAACAGCAGCGCGTTGGCCAGCCCGTGCGGCAGATGAAACTGCCCGCCAAGCTGGTGGGCGATGGCGTGATTAAGCCCCAGCCCCGCCTGGCTGAACGCCATCCCGGCAAGCGTTGAGGCATTGTGCATTTTCCCGCGCGTCGCCACGCAGTCGCCTTTTTCCACCGCCGTGGGCAGATACTGAAACACCAGCCTGGCGGCTTTTTCCGCCAGCGCGTCGGTAAAGTCGCTGGCGTGCGGAGAGACCCACGCCTCCAGCGCGTGGGTCAGCACGTCCATGCCGGTGTTGGCCGTAATCTGCGGCGGCACGCTGACCACCAGATCCGGGTCAAGGATCGCCATATCGGGATAGAGTGCATTGTCGAACAGCGGATACTTGATGCCTTTATCCGGGTCGCTAATCACGCAGGCGCTGGTCACTTCCGAACCGGTACCGCTGGTGGTTGGTATCGCCACGCAGGTTTCGATATTGATGCCGCTCTGCTGGCTAAACCAGACGATGGCTTTCGCCGCGTCCATCGCCGAGCCGCCGCCGAAGCCGATGACCACCTGCGGCTGCAGGGCCTGCATTTGCGCAATGCCCTGCACCACGGTATGGATAGTGGGGTCCGGGGTTATCTCGCTAAAGACGCTGATGCGGTTATCTGCGGGCAACGCCTGACGCAGGGTTTCCAGCAGCGGCGAGCGCGCAAGAAAGCCATCGCAGATGATCCAGATATGCTTGTGGGTAAAGCGCCTGAGCACCGCCAGGCTACCCTGACCGCTGTACAACCGCGTTTGTAGTGAGAAAGTCTTCATCGCGACCTCGGTTAGCGAATGGAAAAGCCGTTGGTCAGCACGCAGCGACGGGAGCGGGCAAACGTGCGCGCCGAGGTTGTCCCTTCACCGGTCGGCGTGGCGATAGTAAAGGTGGTAAAGCCTTCGCCGCCGACGCCAATCCCGGCATAAGAGGGGCCGTTCTTAACGAATATCGAGGTTTGCAGAGTGCGGGCCGCGAGGTTCAGGCGCGAGACATTTTGCGAGTGCATAATGGCGGTATGATGCAGCCCCTCTTCAACCTTCAGCGCCAGCGCCAGCGCGCTATCGAAATCGCTGACTTTTACCACCGGCAGCATCGGCATCAGCTGCTCGCTGGTGACCCACGGATCGTCGGCGTTAACCAGCGCTATCAGCAGACGCGGCGCTTTCGCCGGAACGGCGATGCCGGCCGCTTCCAGCATGGCCGATGGGCTTTTGCCGACCAGTTTTTTATTCGCCTGGCCTTCAGGCAGGCAGGCGGCGCGGAGTTTGTCGGTATCGGCAGGGCTCAGCAGCAGCGCGCCGAAGGTTTGCATTTGCTGCACCAGACGTTCGGCGACGCTCTCCACCACAATCAGGCTCTTCTCGGCAATGCAGGGCAGGTTGTAATCGAACGAGGCGCCGTTGATGATATCTTCCGCCGCTTTGACCAGATCCGCCGTTTCATCGACGATGCAGGGCGGGTTGCCCGCGCCGGCGCCGATCACTTTCTTACCACTCTTCATGCCCATCGCCACAATGCCGGGGCCGCCGGTAATAGCGAGGACCGCAATGCGCGGATGGGCCATCATCTGCTGGGTGGCTTCAAACGTCGGTTCCGCCACGGTGACCACCAGATTGCGGATGCCGCAGCAGCGGAAGGCAATCTCTTCAATCATGCTAATCAGCTTCAGAGAGACCTTTTTTGCTCCCGGATGCGGGCTGAAATAGACGCTGTTGCCCGCCGCCAGCATGCTGATGCTGTTGTTGATGATGGTCTCCGTCGGGTTGGTGCTCGGTGCGACCGACCCGATAACGCCAAACGGCGAATACTCAAACAGCACCATGCCGCCGTCGCCGGTCAGCGCGGTGGTGGTGAGATCTTCCACGCCCGGCGTGTTGTCCAGCGCAGCCTTGTTTTTCAGGAGCTTATCTTCTTTGTTGCCCATCCCCGTTTCATTGGCGCTCTCTTCCGCCAGCGCGGCCAGCTGCGGCGTCAGCTCCTGACGGATTGCGCTGATGATGGCGCTGCGGGTTTTCAGCGGGCACTGCTGATAACGTAAGAACGCCTGGTGCGCGGCGTCGATAGCCTCGCTGACGGACTGAAAAATCCCTTTGCCCTGCGGCTGCTCCGGCGTTTGCCCCGGGGTTAACTGTTCGCTAAGAATGGTGCGAATAAGGGTTTCGAGTTCGGAAGTATTCATTGATGAGTTCCCACGTTAATGGCCGCGATGGCGGCCAGTGCTATGTCCATGTCCTGCTCAACGCTGCCGCCGCTGATGCCAAGACCCCCGATTAATAAGCCGTCGCGCCACAGGGCGTAACCGCCGCCAAAGGTGACCACTTTTCCCTGTAAATGCGTTTCGAGGCCATAAAGCGCGGCGCCCGGCTGAACGGCGTCGCTCAGCTCATGGGTCGCCGTTTTCATCGCCACCGCGGTCCAGGCCTTTTTCGGCGCCAGCTCGCTGCTGACCAGCAGAGCGTCCGGCATCCGCCAGGTCACGGTTTCGGTGCCGTGCGCGTCAACGATGCTGATCACCACCGGCACCTGTAGCTGCTGCGCGCGCTCAACGGCGGCGCGGGTAAGCTGGTGCAGATCGTGGAATGAGAGGGCCACGGGCGTCGTCTCCTTGCTGCGGCTCGGCTGGCTGGCGGCCAGATAGCGCCGGCTCACTTCGCGGATGATGTTGTTCTGGTGAGCATCGCTATCTTCCGCGCGCGCCAGGGCGTACAAGCAGTCTGATAAGCGATTGATGTAGCGCATCAGCACCTGGCGCACGGTGACTTCCGCCGCCAGCTCAACCAGCCGGCGTTCGGCCCGGCGGGCCAGCGTGCGGGCAAAATGCAGACGGCTCGCGGCTTCGCAGCGGCCGGGTAAAATAAAGCTGTGCAGCGGTTCGACGCGGGCCATGGCCCGATCGATAGCGGCTTCCAGAGCGGAAATCTCTTCGCTGCTGATGTAGCGCTGTTTCGGCGACGGCCGTTCGCTGTCGCTGGCCAGTTCTGCGCTAAACCAGAAAATTTGCTGCTGGATAGCTTCGAGCAGGGCGCGGTGGTGTTTATCCGCGGCGGCGCAGGCGCACAGGCTCAGCGCGGCGTTGAGCTCATCCAGCGTGCCGTAGGCTTCAACCCGCGGGTGGGTTTTGCTCACCCGCTGGCCGGTAAAGAGTGAGGTGGTGCCAGCGTCGCCCGTTCGGGTATAAATCGCCATAGTCGCTCCTTAACGTGAAAGCGTATCGACAATGCCGACAACGGCGAGGTCGATGGCCTCGTTTGGCCCGGAAAAAACGTGCCTGGCGCTGGAACCGCCGCTGAGCAGCACCAGCTCGCCAACCCCCGCGCCGACGGAATCCACGGCGACTTCATCGCCGGAGGTCGGCGAGGCGGGGAGCTCACCATCGGCGCTGACCCGCCGCACCAGCAGCAGCTTTTTGCCGACCAGGGAAGGCGATTTTTGCGTGGAGACAACCGCGCCCGTGACTCGTGCCAGATGCATGATTTACTCCTGCTTAATGAGTTCAATATTCCGCGCCTGCGCCGCGTCGCGCGCCAGCGCGGTCACGAGGCATTTGCGGTGGAAAACCAGGCGCCCCTGGCCCAGCGGCGCGACGTCGCGATAGCTCAGCACCGAACCCGCGTGCAGGATCAGCGGCACTCCGCGCTCGTCGGTGAAGTTCACCGGCAGGCGGGCCAGTTTTTTAACCGGGATAACCGGCAGCAGCTGGCGGTGCAGGGTGAGCTGTACGCGGAGGCCAAAAGCCAGCGCGTCGTGAATGTTGCGGGCCGCGGGATCGTCGGTTTCCGCCTCCGTCAGCTGGCCCAGCAGGGGCAGGTCGACGAGCAGAATGCGCAGCGACGCGTGCTGGCAGAACAGGCTCCGGCAGTCGGCATCGCGCAATTGCGCCACGCTCAGCGTCGCCGTGCTATGGGCGCGACGCTGCAGCCGGGAGACAATCTCCTCCACGATGCGCTGCAGAACTTCGCCGTTCATCGCGGGCCTACCAGCCGGGCAAAGACCTGCGGGTTATCGGCGCCGGCGGCGTTGGCTTCATCGGTATCGATGTGCATTTCGAGGCGCATATCCGGCGAAACGCGAACCGCCACGTTGTTGAAGATCAGCCCGCGCGCGTCGCCTTCAATGGCCACCGAAACTCTGTCGCCGTGGGCGACCCGCAGGATCAGCGCATCGAGCGGCGACATATGAATATGCCGCTGCGCTACGATAACCCCTGACGCCAGCTCCAGCTCGCCAAAAGGGCTGACCAGGCGGATGCCCGGTGTCCCTTTCAGATCGCCGGACATCCTCAGCGGCGCCGCAACCCCCAGGGTTCGGGCATCGGTACGCGAGATTTCCACCTGGCTTACCGAGCGCAGCGGACCGAGCAGGCGCACATTTTTAAGCTGCCCCTTCGGCCCCACCAGGGTGACGGTTTGCTCCGCGGCGTACTGTCCCGGCTGCAGCAGCGCCTTTTTCTCGCTGATGGGATGGCCGGGGAACAGGCGTTCGTAATCCGCCGCCGACAGGTGAATATGACGATTTGAAACCCCCAGCGGGATGGGGCGTAGCCGCATCTCGTCGAGAACTTTGCTGACCGTTGATTCCAGAAGCTGTTTATCCATTACGCTTCACCTCGCTTGCCGGGATGAATGCAAAGCGAGCGCGGCTCACCCTTCTGGCGTGGACATTTTGGATCGAGGCACAGGTTGCAGCTGACCACGCCGTGTTGCTGGGGAAGCTCTTCTGCTGGCGCTGGCGAAACGACATCAGCCGTCCCTGACGCTTCAGGTTCAGGTTGCATGACGGAGGGCGGGGGCGCCTCCGCGCGCAGGATCCCTTCTCCGGGCCTGGCGATGACTTTGTGGGCCACCAGGCCGTTTCGCTGCTCGGCAAACTGTGCGCCGGTGGTGATGGCCGCCTGCACGGAGGCCACATCACCGGTAATTTTAATCACCGTCCAGCCTGAACCATTGGTCTTTTCGAGGGCGACCAGCGTGATAGAAGCGGATTTCGCCATGATATCGGCGCAGCTGATAGCCAGTGCCAGACCACAAACTTCAAGTAATCCCAGTGATTGCTTCACGCGGTGCTCCTTATTCGCCATCAATCAGGCTGATTTCGGTAAAATGGCCTCAACGTCGCTGTGCGGACGCGGGATCACGTGGCAGGATTTCACCTCGCCCACCGCGCTCGCCGCCGCGCTGCCCGCGTCTACCGCCGCTTTGACCGCGCCGACGTCGCCGCGCACCATTACGGTGACGAGGCCCGAGCCAATTTTTTCGTAGCCGACCAGCTGCACGTTGGCGGATTTCACCATCGCATCGGCGGCCTCAATGGCGCCCACTAACCCTTTTGTTTCAACCAGTCCCAGTGCGTTATTCATCCTGCTGTTCTCCTGTTGCTTCGCTATTCAGATCCCGGAAAGGGATCCCTTTGACCAGCCGTGCCGCGTTATTACCGGTGTTGCGATGGGCCTGACTGTCCTGATGATGCATCAGCGTAAAAAGCGGCGCCGATGCGGGTAAATTCTTGTAGTGCACGACCAGCGTATGGCGGTCGCAGGCGATGCCCACCAGCAGCGGCGAGCTGCGCGCCGCCTGCCAGGCGCTGTCCACGACCTCTCCGGCCGGGTGATGCTGGAGCCGGAAAGGGATACCTTCCTCTTCGATACCCAGCAGCACTTCGCGCCACATGCCGTCGCAGTCGTCGATGACGGCGATCGCGATGGCCGGGGCGCTGTGATTACCGTTCATGCGCAAACTCCTTATGCCAGGAGAGAATCAGGCCGGTGGCCACCGCGTTTCGGGGGCCCTCGCTGCCGCGAATATTTCCCCGTCCGGCAACCAGGCGGTAGTGCGCCAGCGCATCGGTGACCAGCTGCGGGACTTCGAAATCCAGCGACGAACCGCCGACCAGCACCACGAACGGAATATCGCGAATGTTGCCGGTGGGGCTGACCTGACGCAGCGCGCGCAGGGCGTTGGTGACAAAGACCCGCTCTTTGGCGCTGCGGCGAATGGCGCGCACTTTTTCCAGCGCTAAATCGCCGGGCAGCGGCACCAGTTCGTCCGCTTTCACCACGCAGACGCGGGCGAACACGGCGGGCGGCAGCGGCGTGGAGAAGAACTGCACGCTGCCGTCCTCGTGGCGTAAATGGAACAGGCTTTCCACCTTGGCCAGCGGGTACTTCTTGATCTCTTCCGCCAGATAGCGGTCTTCCAGCCCCAGCTCGCGGGCAATAATCATCGTCACCATGTCGCCTGCGCCGGCGAGGTGGGTGGCGATGATGTCGCCTTTGGGGTTGATGATGGAGGCATCGGTGGAGCCCGCGCCGAGGTCGAGGATCGCCAGCGGTCGGGTGGTGCCCGGCGTGGTCAGCGCCCCCAGGATGGCGGCTTCGGCCTCGGCGCCGCCGATCTGCACGTCGATATTGAGCTTCTGCTCGATTTCGCGGGCGATCATTGCCATCTGCAGACGATCCGATTTCACCATCGAGGCGATGCCGACGGCCTGCTCCAGCGAGAACTCCCCGGCCAGACCGCCGGTGACGCTCACCGGTACCGAGGTATCAACGGCCAGCAGGTCCTGAATAAATATTTCGCTGCTCGGCTTGTTGGTCAGCTCGGCCATGGTCTGGCGCACGTGTTCCAGCATGCCACCGATATTGGTGCCGGATTCGCCGGTGACGTTATCGAGCCTGCCGCAGCCGTCGACCGCTTTCATGATGGCCTCGGCGCCGGCGGCAACATCTACGCGCACGCTACGTCCCTGAGCCAGCAGCTCAAGATTACCGGCGGGTATCGCGCGCGCTTTGACGTCGCCGGATGGCGTTTTGACCACCACGGCGGAACGGTTGCCAATCAGCGCCCGGGCCATCGGGACGATGTTTTTCGTCTCCTCGGGGCTGAGGTTAAAGACGGTGGCGATGCCGTAAGGGTTAGAGAGGGTTTCGATGACCTTCCCCGGTACGGCGACCTCAATCGCCGCCAGCATCCCCAGCGGAATGCGGTCGATGTACAGCACTTCGTCAACGATCGGCAGCGGTTTTTCCAGCCGGTTGCTGACCAGTACGCCATCGTCGCGCTGCAAAATGACGCCGGTAATCTGATACCCGGCGCGCAGGGAAGCGTTAATCACGCTGGCGATATCGGCAAAATCGAACGCCGACGACACCACCAGGATATAGGGCGCGTCCGCCGGGCGGGTTAGCAGCTCCTGCGGCGTAATGGTGATGCCTGTGCCAAGCCCCGCGCCGCCGGGCGTTTTTGGGTTATGGCCGATCATGGTCGATTCGGTGATGATGGTTTCGGTAATGGTTTCCATCGCCACATCGCCAATCACCGGCGTCGCTTCGTTGATGCGGATGAGCGAAATATCGCTGACGGCGATCCCGGCGCCTCTGGCGACGAGGGCGAGCGCCTCCTGAATCCCGAACACGTTACGCAACGTGCCTTTGATTCCGGTGGTTTCCGCCAGCGCGCTGTGGGTTATCGTCAGCGCGCCAGCCTCATCCAGGGTCGCCAGGGCGACTTCCGTTGATGAGTTGCCGATATCAATGCCAGCTATATATCGCATTGTTTACCCCTAAAGTTAATCGTCGCCTTTAAGTTTCTTACGCTCGACGTACAGCGTGGCCGCTTCGCGAACGAAAGCGGCGCAAATCTTCGCCTGATAGCGGCTTTCGAGATCGTCGGCGATCGCCAGCAGCTCCTCTTTCGTCGAGCGATAGGGGCGGAGGGCGTTGTAGATTTCAAGAATGCGATCGTCCGGTACCGCGGTCAGCTCGGCGGCGCGCTCGAAGTTCATCGCCAGCCGGTCGCGGCCCGCGTCTTTGGCAATAGAGGCCTGTAAGCGCAGGGTTTCCGGGGTAATACGCATATCCTGGGCGGTGACTTTATTGCTCAGCACGTTTTCCAGCGTAAAGTCGTCCAGCGTTTTATTGGTGGCGGTTTTCACCCATTCCGGGTGCTTGTTCGCCAGCGGGTAGTCGCTGACCCTGGCGCTACGGGACGCGCCGCCAGCCGCGGGAGCCGCCGCAGGCGCCTCGCCCTGCAGGCTGTTCATGCGGCTCAATACGTCGCGTACCATCGATTCAATTGCGTCGGTATTCATGGAGTTATCCTTTATCAAAGCGCCACGCGCAGTTCCTGCGGGTTTTTGCCCGTCACCACGTACTTGGTCTCTTTAATGTGCAAAATGGCCGATTTCGCCTGGTACTTCGGCCGCGCCATCTGGTCATTCAGCGTCGGGACCGGCTGCGGCGATTCGCGTTTCGCATAGCGGGCGGCGTTTTTGCCGATCTGGCGATAGGTTTCCAGGGTCAGCAGCGGCGCCTGCGGGAACAGCTCCAGGTTAGAGAGCGGCGGCAGCCCCTGCTGGTGGATCACCGTAGTGCCTTTCGACTGGATGCCGATAGAGATGCCGGAGCCGCTCAGGCGATTGCCTTCAACGGCGACGAAGGCCACGTCGGAGGATTTAAAGCAGCGAATCACGCGCGCCTTAATGCCTTCTTCTTCAATACCGGCAATGACTTCGCGCAAAATGCTCTTATGCGGGATGCCGACGATATTGACGGTCTGCGCCAGGCCGAAAGCCGGGCCGACGGCGATAATCACTTCGTCCTGCTGGGTGCCCTGACGCGCTTCGCCCACTTCCGTCAGGAAGCCGTCGCCGGCGGGCGGCGTGGCCTGGGGCGCCGCGGAGGCCGCCGGCGCATTAAACGAGACCGGTTTATCGCTGCCCTTCATCTCGCTGAGCACGTCTTCTATTATCTGGCGCAGCAATTTTTCATTAATTTCCATTTCTCACCCCTTAATCAATCTCGTTGGGATCAAGAGCGCCAGGGATGTTTTTAATCTCTTCCCAGCGTTCGCCCTGCAGGCGATAGCCCGTTGCCGGACCGGCATAGTCGTTGACGTCGTTGACGGCTGACAGTACCTGCCCGTCGCCGACGATAATCGCGGAGGTATGCAGGTAGTCCCCGGTCAGCTTGGCTTTCTGGATGTTGAGCATGTCCTGGGCCACGTCGGTGAATCCGCCCTGCGCCAGCGCTTTCACCACTTCCAGACCGTTGCGGTTTTTATTGATGATTTCCTGGGCGAACTTGATGTCTTCGACGATGTTGCGCTCCGGCATATCTTTCGAACCGTGGGCGTAGGTCGCGGCTTCAACTTCTTCATCGGTAATCGGCGGCAGCCCCATTCCGGCAAACACGGCCTGCAGTGCGCGGGCGGCTTTGTTACGGATGGCGATGACGTCCTCTTCGCGAACCGGACGCAAACCGCCGTCCACCTTCAGGTCGCGCTGGATGACGTTGTAGTCGTCAAAGTCTTCGGCATCTTCGTTGGAGCCGGCGAACATGTTGTCGTAGTTCGGCACCGCGGAATAACCGGAGGAGATAAAGTCGGTGCCCGGCAGGAACTGCATCAGCAGGCGCGCGGTACGACGCATATCGGAGTGGGTGAAGGTCTGGTCGTTACTGGAGGCGCACTCCAGATCCAGCGACGAACAGATCAGGTTTTCCGCCAGCACCGCGCGAATGCCGGAAGGCACCGCAGACGGCACGCCGATGCAGCTGACGGAACCGTTTTGCAGACCCTGTACGCCCGCGGCTTTGGTGATGTAGATGCAGCGCGCTTCCAGATAAAGCATGGATTTGCCTTCGGCGTAGCCCATCTGCACTTCCGAGCCGGAGCCGGAGGTAAAGCGCATTTTCAGCCCGCGAGAGGCGTAGGACGAGGCGAGGAAGCCCTTCGACCACGGCGTGTCGTCGCCGTCGGTAAAGACCGGCTCGGTGCCGTAGACGGAGATGGTTTCGGCGTAGCAGGTGTGGCCCAGCATGCCGAGCTTCAGCTCGGTGGCTTCTTCCAGCGAGCACTGCGTCAGCACGCCCGGACGGCCTACCTGCGAGCCTACCAGCAGCGCGATGGCGTTGAACGGCGCATAGCGCGCTACCGCAACGGTGGTTTCCTGTTCGTCAAACCCGCGCCATGCCCCTTCGGCGGCATCGGCGGCAATCTGTACCGGGTTATCTTTGACGTTGGTGACGTGCGCCTGCTGGGACGGGGTGCGGCGGGCGCGCATTTTCTGCATCGCCATCATCATCTCGACGACGTTCATATGCGAAACTACTTCGACAATTTTCGCCGGCGTCATCGCGGTGGTCAGCGGGACGATTTCGCTGCGTTTAACGTTCGGATCGCACAGCATGTTGGCCAGCTTGACCGAATCCATCGCCATCACTTCTTCGGCGCGGTTCAGGTTGATACCGTAGCGGGCGATAAAGTGGTCGATCAGGTCAAAATCGTTTACCGGTTTCCCGTCCAACTCGGTCACCGCGCCGTTAACGATTTTAATCGACGGTTTTGGGTCGTTCGGGCTTTCCATCGCGATAAAGCCTTCTTCGATCCACTCCTTAACGAAGCCGTCCTGATTCACAGGGCGTTTCGCCAGTGCTTCAAATCTTTTCGATCTCATGAATCAGCCTCGTGGGTATCAGATGTAGGACGGGCGATCGTTTTTCGGTTCAGCACCGAGGGTCGCAAGGACGGTTTTGCCGATTTCGCGCGCGGAGGTGACCGCCTGGCGGACCGCGCCGGAGTCGCCGGAAATCACCAGAATGGCTTCGTTACTGAAGCTGGTGCCGTGCGCCGGAGAGCTATAGGCCACGACTTCCACGTTGGCTGACTTCAGGGCGGTATCGGCCATCAGTACGCCTACGGAGGCCGGTGCGCCGACGATGATGCCGCAGGCCCGGCCAATCGGCGCGCCGAAGGCTTTTTCCAGCGCGTAGCTGGCGCGAGCGGTGTACTGCAGCTCGATATGCCCGGCTTCGTTGCCGTAAACATCGCCAAAGGTGCGGTCGAGCTCTTTCAGCGCGACTTCGATACCGCGCTTAACGTCGGAAACGTCGTTACCGCCCAAAATAATCAGCGAACCGTGGCCCGCTCCGCCTTTGGTATCGCGCGGCAGCTCAATGCTGACCACTTCGGTATTGGTGGCTTTCACCGCTTCGTCCGCCGCCATAATGTGCGGGCCAGCGCCGGTGCGGGCGCCGAGAATGCCGATGGAGCGATAGCGCTTTTCAAGCTTCATCGCATCCAGCAGGGCGGTATCGACGTTGGCGATAACCAGACCCAGGGTGTCGCCAATGGCGGTCCCGACAAATTCCGTTAAACTGCAGCTTTTTTCTGCCATAGCCGTCTCTCGTATTGGATGGTTTTCAGTAGGGATGGCCTGCTGTTCCGGCGTTGCCACGCGGGCAATCACCTGAGCCATGATCTGTTCCACCAGCTCATTGCTGCTCATTGGCTAATTCCCTTCGGTAAGATTTTTTCTACATCGGTGTGGGGGCGTGGGATGACGTGTACGGCTTTCACTTCACCCACATTACGTGCGGCGGCGGCCCCCGCATCGGTGGCCGCTTTTACCGCGCCAACGTCGCCGCGTACGATGACGGTCACCAGTCCGGAGCCAATCTTTTCATAGCCCACTAACATCACATTGGCTGACTTAACCATTGCATCAGCGGCCTCTATGGCTGCGGTTAAGCCTTTGGTTTCTACCATTCCTAGTGCTTCTTGTTGCATAAAGACCTCGCATGGAGTGTTCCGATAGTTGGGACTATAAGAAGATGCGAGGAAAAAGAATGGCTGACTTGAATTTGATGGTGAAAAAATAGTGGGTATTGAATAATATAAAATTGCTACATGTAAATTTAATCTATTGATTTTAATTGTTATTTTTATTTATTGTTATGTGATTATCTTGTTTTGTATATTCCATATTTACAAATTTGTTCATGACGAATTTAATTTTATCTGCTATGCGAGAAAAACTGATTTGTGATGTTTGTTGGAAAACGATGAGTTGGTTTTAGCAATATTTTTGCATGTCATGGCGATGGCGTAATTGCGAAATCCGCGCGTGAGCAATGCTATTCTGAGTTATTCAATGACAATAATTTGTTATTGATGCCCGAATTTTCCGGGGCCGCCGTCAGCAGGTTGCCAACAATTTGCGGAGCGGAGTTCATATAGTGGGCCCGTTGTACTCTACTGCCAGCAGGAGGTTGGCTGGTCAGGACACGAACTCTGCTAAGAAGGTGTCACCATGAATGATTCGTTAAAAGCGCAATGTACCGCCGAGTTTCTGGGCACCGGGCTGTTTTTGTTTTTCGGCATCGGCTGCCTGAGCGCGTTAAAGGTAGCGGGCGCCAGCCTCGGACTGTGGGAGATATGCATTATCTGGGGTCTGGGGATCTCGCTTGCCGTCTATCTGACGTCGGGAATATCCGGCGGCCATCTCAACCCGGCGGTGACCGTTGCGTTATGGCTATTTGCCTGTTTTCCTGGGCGCAAAGTCTTCCCCTATATTGTCTCCCAGGTCGCGGGCGCCTTCGGCGGCGCGGTGCTGGCCTATGTGCTGTACAGCACTATGTTTACCGAGTTTGAATCCGCCCACCATATCGCTCGCGGCAGCGTTGAGAGCCTGCAGCTGGCGAGTATTTTCAGCACCTACCCGGCGGCCTCGCTGAGCATCTGGCACGCGGCGCTGGTCGAAGTGGTGATCACCTCCATGCTGATGGGGATGATTATGGCGCTGACCGACGACGGCAACGGCGTGCCGAAAGGGCCGCTGGCCCCGCTGCTGATTGGCCTGCTGGTGGCGGTGATTGGCGCGTCAACCGGGCCGCTGACCGGCTTTGCGATGAATCCGGCGCGTGATTTTGGGCCGAAGCTGTTTACGTGGATGGCGGGCTGGGGCGATATCGCGATGACCGGCGGAAGGGATATTCCGTACTTTATTGTGCCGATTATTGCGCCGCTGATCGGCGCCTGCCTCGGCGCGGCCATCTATCGTTATCTGATAGGAAATAACTTACCGTGTAATACCTGTAAATTAGAGGATTAATGCATCCGCTGAAATAGCGAAAAATTTTCATGAACCGGTATCACGAACTGGCCAAAAACGTCTCCCACGGATGGGAGACTTTTGCTATCGTAATATTCTTTTATCGTTGGCGGTAAATGATGATGAAAGGAAGTGAATATTAAAGAAATGTTTTATTTATAACAAAAAATTAACTGAGAGGTTTTATCATGATTTCTGCGAGCACACTGAACTCAGAACTCATTAATAAAATCGCACAGGATTTTGCGCAGGCCACCAGTCTGGCGGTTGTGGTTGTCAATATTCACGGTGATGAAATATCTGAACTGTTTAACTTCACCCCTTTCTGCCAGCTGATGCGCCAGCACCCTCAGCACAGCACCCGCTGCCGGATGAGCGACCGCTGCGGCGGCCTCGAGGCGTCAAAAACCGATCAGCTCTGTATCTACCGCTGCCACGCCGGGTTAACCGATTTTTCCATTCCTCTGGTTATCGCCGGGCACCTTGTGGGCTTCGTGCTATGCGGGCAGGTGCGCTTAAGCAACGATGTAGAACTGGTGGATATCCTCAACGTGGACGACGGCTGGCAGGCGGACCCCGAGCTGCTCAACGCGTTCCGCGACGTGCCGGAGATGGACTACTCCAGAGTGATTGCCTCCGCGGATTTACTGAAGCTGATCGTCGAGAACTGCCTGAAAAAGCAGCTCAACTTTGTGGTGATTAAAGATAATCCCCAGCAGCCGGAACCCGCGCGCGCCAGCCGGGTCGCCAGCCCTCACGACAGCAAAATGAAGAAAGCGCTGCGCTACATTGACGCCCATTTATCCGATGAGCTTCGCCTGGAAGACGTCGCCGCCCACGTTTATCTCAGCCCCTATTACTTCAGTAAGCTATTTAAAAAATATCAGGGTATCGGTTTTAACGCGTGGGTGAACCATCAGCGGATGGTGAGCGCCAAAGAGCTGCTTTGCCACAGCGACTGGAGCATCGCCAGCATTGCGCGGAATTTAGGATTTTCGCAAACCAGCTATTTTTGCAAAGTTTTTCGCCAGGCTTATCAGGTCACTCCGCAGGCCTATCGCCAGCAAATTAACGCCAGATCACAAACTGAGTCATTTTAAATGACAATATTTTGTTATTGCCGATTTTTGATATGCCCTTGTATCTGGCTCATTCTAAAATGAAAATATCTCATTCAGAGCAATAAATTGTCATAGCGCAACAAAATAATAATGAGAGAACGATAAGCTGCACCAGTTTTTATTTATTTGATGGGATAGAGTGATATCTGAAATGGCTTTCAGCGCGCCATCGGCGTAATGAAACGGCCTTGGTAATTAAAAATTAAACACGACGGGAGCCATCCAGCTTCCGTAAGATATTCCGGAAATCATGCGAGCCGGGCAGTCCCGCTCGAATCATGACGGACTAAACCGACAGGCGCCAGGGAAGGGGGTGTGAATCCCCCGCAGCCCCCGCTGCTGTGATGCTGACGAACCCATATATACGCTAAATAATTCGCGTTGTAGGAAGGCGGCAAGCGAGTGAATCCCCAGGAGCTTACACAGGTAAGTGACTGGGGTGAACAAGTAAAGCCAACGCACATACAACGTGAAGTATGACGGGTATGACCACTGATCTGCTTACCGGATTGGGAAGGATGGGAGAGGACGACGCTAAGCCAGAAGACCTGCCTGTCGGTAACAATCAACAACTTCGGTGGGAAGTGGGTTGCTCAGATGCGTACAGTCGAAAGACTGGGAATGCACGCAGCCCTACCACCCGGCACAGGATCGGGGTATGGCAGCCAGGCAGCACGCATTTATTCTCGCAGGTACCGGCAGCGGTTGTGGTAAAACCACCGTTACGCTTGGTCTGCTCAGCCTGTTGAAGCAGCGCGGTATGCGGGTTCAGCCCTGCAAAGTCGGCCCGGACTACCTCGATACCGGCTGGCACACCGCCGTCAGCGGCGTCGCTTCCCGCAACCTCGACAGCTTTATGCTCCCGGAACCGGTGCTCAATGCGCTGTTTTGCGAACGGATGCAGCGGGCGGATATCGCGGTCATTGAGGGCGTGATGGGACTGTATGACGGCTTCGGTACCGACCCTGGCTACTGCAGCACCGCCGCGATGGCTAAACAGCTCGGCTGTCCGGTCATTTTGCTGGTAGATGGCAAAGCGGTTTCCACCTCTATCGCCGCCACGGTGATGGGATTTCAACATTTCGACCCCAGCCTGAATATCGCCGGCGTTATCGTCAATCGCGTCAACAGCGAATCCCATTATCAGCTTCTCAAAGGCGCCATTGAACGCTATTGCGGGCTGCCGGTGCTCGGCTACGTACCGCGAGTGGAAGGGGTGGCGTTACCTGAACGCCATCTGGGGCTGGTCACCGCCCGCGAGTCGCTGGTCAATCAGCAGCCGTGGCGCGATTTTGCCCAAACGCTGGCGCAAACGCTGGATATTGAACGGCTCCTGGCTCTTAGCCAGCTCACCGCCCTACCCGCCGGGGAGTGGCCCCCGCTGCCGTCGCCCGACGCCGGCACGGGCCTGACGCTGGCGCTGGCCGACGACGAAGCCTTCAACTTTTACTACCCGGATAACCTTACGCTGCTTGAACGCTGCGGGGTGAATATCGTGCGCTTCAGCCCGCTGCGCGATAGCGAGCTTCCGCCGTGCCAGATGATTTGGCTCGGCGGCGGCTATCCGGAAATTCATGCCGCCGGGCTGGCGGCCAATACGTCGATGCTGGCGCAGCTGCGGGAGGCGCACCGGCGCGGGGTGGCGATTTATGCCGAGTGCGGCGGTTTGATGTATCTCGGCAGCACCCTTGAAGACGCCAGCGGTGACATCTATCCGATGGCCAATCTGATTCCCGGCCACAGCAAGATGGGCAAACGGCTTACCCGCTTTGGCTACTGCGAGGCGCGGGCGATGCGGCAAACGCTGCTGGCGGCGCCCGGCGAAACCCTGCGCGGGCATGAGTTTCACTACTCGGATTTTACCCCGGAGATCCCGGCGGTCCTGGCCTGCCGCAAAGTCCGCGACGGTATGACCCTTCAGCAGTGGTCGGGCGGCTGGCAGGTGGGCAACACGTTCGCCAGCTATCTGCACCTGCACTTTGCGCAGCGTCCCATCATGCTTAACCACTGGCTGGCTGCGGCAAGGAGCGCGCTATGACGCTGCTGGCATGGGGCGTTGCCTGGCTCCTCGATTTTATCATCGGCGATCCGCAGAGCTGGCCGCATCCGGTGCGCTGGATAGGCAACCTGATCGCCGCCGTTCAGCGCGGCGTGCGCCGCTATTGCCGCAGCGATGTCGCCCTGCGCGTCGGCGGCGCCGTGATGTGGCTGGTGGTGGTCGGGCTAACGTGGAGCCTCTGCTGGGGCGTGCTGGCGCTGGCGCGGACGGTTCATCCGTGGCTTGGCTGGCTGGTTGAGGTATGGATGATTTTCACCGTGCTGGCCGGACGCTGCCTGGCGCAGTCGGCGCGGGACGTCGAGCGCCCGCTGCGCGCGGGGGATCTGGCGGAGAGCCGTATCAAGCTGTCGTGGATCGTCGGGCGCGACACGTCGCAGCTTGCGCCGCAGCAGATTAATCGCGCGGTGGTGGAAACCGTCGCGGAGAACACCGTCGACGGCATTATTGCGCCGCTCTTGTTTCTGCTGCTGGGCGGCGCGCCGCTGGCGATGGCCTATAAAGCGGTCAACACCCTGGATTCGATGGTCGGCTATAAGCACGAAAAATATCGGGCCATCGGCATGGTCAGCGCCCGCCTTGATGATGTCGCCAACTTTATCCCCGCCCGCCTGAGCTGGCTGCTTATCAGCCTCGCCGCTCTCCTCTGCGGTGAAGCGGGCGGCCGCGCGCTGCGCATCGGCTGGCGCGACCGCTACAACCACAGCAGCCCGAACTGCGGCTGGTCGGAAGCGGCGGTCGCCGGGGCGCTCGGCATCCGGCTTGGCGGCCCTAACGATTACTTTGGACAGCGCGTGGAGAAACCGTGGATCGGCGACGCGACGCGCGATATTTCCGTAGACGATATTTCCCGAACGATTCGACTGATGTGGGTGTCTTCGACCCTGGCGCTGGCGCTGTTTATGGCGGTCCGGTACTGGCTGGTCGGCGCTGCCTGAGGACAAATGAATGCACTATATCCAGCAACCGCAGGCGATTGAGGCGAAAAGCTTCGACATTATTGGCGATATTATTGCGCAGACCCGCCCGGACTACCGCTTTGCCAGCCCGCTGCACGAAGCCATTATCAAGCGGGTGATCCACACCACCGCTGATTTTGACTGGCTGGATATCCTGTGGTTTTCGCCCGACGTGCTTCCGCGCTTGAGCGCCGCCCTGAGCCAGCCCTGCACGCTTTATACCGATACCACCATGGCCCTGTCCGGGATCAATAAAACCCTGCTGGCGAAATTCGGCGGCGAGTGCCGCTGCTATATC
Source organism: Klebsiella michiganensis (assembly GCF_015139575.1). Lineage (GTDB taxonomy): Bacteria > Pseudomonadota > Gammaproteobacteria > Enterobacterales > Enterobacteriaceae > Klebsiella > Klebsiella michiganensis. The sequence continues at coordinate 1,071,870 of NZ_AP022547.1, forward strand.
AGCGATCCGCGGGTGGTGGCGGAGGCCAAAGCGCAGGGGATGACCCGCTCGATGGCGGCGGTTGATATCGCGGTCGCCGAAGAGGGCGAGAAGGTGTTTGTTTTCGGCAATGCGCCCACCGCGCTGTTTCGTCTGCTGGAGCATGACGTCGCGGTCAACGGTGTGATTGGCGTGCCGGTCGGTTTCGTCGGCGCGGCGGAGTCGAAAGAGGCCCTGACGCAGAGCGGCCTGCCGGGCATCGCCGCGCTGGGTCGTAAAGGCGGCAGCAACGTCGCCGCCGCCATCGTCAACGCCATTTTGTACCACTTACAGGGGGCGCGATGAGCGAGCAATCCTTTGACGCCCCGGTATGGCACAACGGCAAGGCGCTGCGCAAAGGCTATACCACCGGATCCTGCGCGACGGCGGCAGCAAAGGTCGCGGCGTTGATGGTGATGCGTCAGCATCTGATTCATCAGGTCTCCATTGTCACCCCTTCCGGCGTCACCCTGTGCCTTAACGTCGAGTCGCCGCACGTTGAAGGGCAGCAGGCGATCGCCGCCATCCGTAAAGACGGCGGCGACGATGTTGACGCCACCCACGGGATGCTGATTTTCGCCCGCGTGACGCTCGACGATTCCGGCGAGATTACCCTGCGCGGCGGCGAAGGCGTCGGCACGGTCACCCGCAAAGGGATCGGCCTGCCCATCGGCAGCCCGGCGATTAACCGCACCCCGCGCCACACCATCGAGTCGGCGGTGCGCGAAGCGATTGGCCCGTCGCGCGGGGCGACGGTAGAGATTTTCGCCCCGGAAGGCGAGGTGCGGGCGCAGAAAACCTATAACTCGCGGCTGGGGATTCTGGGCGGCATCTCGATTATCGGCACCACAGGTATCGTGACGCCGATGTCGGAGGAGAGCTGGAAGCGTTCGCTGTCGCTGGAGCTGGAAATTAAGCGCGCGGCGGGGCTGGAGCGGGTGGTGCTGGTGCCGGGCAACCACGGCGAGCGCTTTGTACGCGAGCAGATGGGCATTGATGCGCAGGTGGTGGTCACCATGAGCAACTTCGTCGGCTACATGATTGAAGAGGCCGTGCGCCTCGGGTTCCGCCAGATCGTGCTGATTGGCCATCCCGGCAAGCTGATTAAAGTCGCCGCCGGGATCTTCCACACCCACAGCCATATCGCCGATGCGCGGATGGAAACCCTGGTCGCGCATCTGGCGCTGCTGGGCGCGCCGCTGACGCTGCTGCAGCTGGTGAGCGAATGCGATACCACCGAAGCGGCGATGGAGCACATCGACGCGTACGGTTTTCAGCATATCTATCACCATCTTGCCGAACGCATCTGCCTGCGGGTGATGCAGATGCTGCGCTTTACCAAAACGCCGCCCGTCTGCGACGCCATCATGTTCTCCTTTGATAACAAGGTCCTCGGCAGCAATCGGCCGATCGCCGACATTGCGCGGGAGATGTCATGTTAACGGTCGTCGGCATGGGTCCGTCAGGCCTGCATCTGATGACGCCGGCGGCGCGGGACGCGGTCGCCAGCGCGGACGTGCTGGTGGGCGGCAAGCGGCATTTACAGCAGTTCCCTGAGTTTGTCGGCGAACGGTTTGCGCTGGGCGCCAATATTGCCGAACTGCTGGTATGGCTCGGCGAACGCGAAGCGCAGAAGGTGGTGGTGCTGGCCTCCGGCGACCCGCTGTTTTACGGCATCGGTACGCGGCTGATAGCCCACTTTGGCATCGAGCGCGTGCGTATTATCCCCGGCATCAGCGCGGTGCAGTATCTCTGCGCGAAGGCCGGTATCGATATGAACGATATCTGGCTGACCAGCAGCCACGGGCGGGACGTCTGTTTTGATGAACTGGCGCGCCAGCGCAAGGTGGCGATGGTGACCGACGGGCGCTGCGGGCCGCGGGAAATCGCCGCCCAGCTGGCGGCGCGGGGTAAAGGGTATCGCTGGATGGTGATTGGCGAAAATCTGGCGATGGATAACGAGCGGATCCGCTGGCTACCGGTCAGTGAGGTCGACGGCGAATATGAGATGAACGCGGTGGTGATCCTCGATGAAAGATGAGCTTTTTCTGCGCGGCGAGAAGGTGCCGATGACCAAAGAGGCGGTTCGCGCGCTGGCGCTGGCCAAACTTGAGCTACACCGGGCAAGCCACCTGATTGATATCGGCGCCGGTACCGGCAGCGTGTCGATTGAGGCGGCGCTGCAGTACCCCTCGCTGCAGGTAACGGCGGTCGAACGCAATCCCGCGGCCCTGCAGCTGCTGGACGAAAACCGCCAGCATTTCGCCTGCGGCAACATTGAGATCCTGCCCGGCGAAGCGCCGATGGTGATCACCGAGCGGGCCGACGCCATTTTTATGGGCGGCAGCGGCGGCCGCCTCGACGAACTGATTGACTGGTCGTGGCAGCAGCTCTACCCCGGCGGTCGTCTGGTGATGACCTTTATCCTGCAGGAGAACCTGAACGCCGCTCTCGACTATCTGCGGCAGCGGGGGATTACGCAGATTGATTGCCTGCAGCTGAACGTTTCATCGCTGACCGCGCTGGGCAGCGGCCACTATTTCAAACCGAATAATCCCGTTTTTGTTATCGCCTGTCAGAAGGAAGAAAACCATGGCTGAGACATTTGACCCCCGTTGTGTGTGGTTCGTTGGCGCAGGGCCGGGCGACCGTGAGCTGATTACCCTCAAGGGGTACCGTTTGCTCCAGCAGGCCCAGGTGGTGATCTACGCCGGGTCGCTGATAAACACCGCGCTGCTGGAGTACTGTCCGCCCGGCGCCGAGTGTCACGACAGCGCCGAACTGCATCTGGCGCAAATTCTCGACCTGATGGAAGCCGGCGTTAAAGCCGGGAAAACGGTGGTGCGTTTACAGACCGGGGACGTGTCGCTGTACGGCTCGGTCCGCGAGCAGGGCGAAGAGCTGACCAAACGCGGCATCGACTGGCAGGTGGTGCCGGGCGTCAGCGCGTTTCTGGGCGCCGCGGCGGAGCTGGGCGTCGAATACACCGTCCCGGAAGTTTCCCAGAGCCTGATTATTACCCGCCTCGAAGGGCGCACGCCGGTGCCGGAGCGCGAGCAGCTTGAGTCGTTTGCCAGCCACCAGACCTCGATGGCGATTTACCTTTCCGTACAGCGCATTCACCGGGTGGCGGAGCGCCTGATGGAAGGCGGCTACCCGGCAACCACGCCGGTGGCGGTGATCTACAAAGCGACCTGGCCGGAAAGCCAGACCGTACGCGGTACCCTGGCGGATATCGGCGACAAGGTGCGCGAGGCGGGGATCCGCAAAACGGCGCTCATTCTGGTCGGGAATTTCCTGGGCTCTGAGTATCACTACTCAAAACTCTACGCGGCGGACTTTAGCCATGAATACCGTAAAGCCTGAATCAATCGCGCTTTTCTGCCTGACCCCTGGCGGCGTGCGGCTGGCGAAACGGCTGGCGGCGATGCTGCCGTTAACCTGCTTTACCAGCGAGAAGCTGCTGGAGGAGGGGTTTCTCCCCTTTGAAAACGGTTTTGCCAGCGCCGCGCGCGAGGCCTTCAGCAGCTATTCGGCGCTGATTTTCATCGGCGCCACCGGGATCGCGGTACGCGTGCTGGCCCCGCTGGTGAATGACAAGTTCAGCGACCCGGCGGTGGTAGTGATTGACGAGCGCGGCCAGCACGTTATTAGCCTGCTTTCCGGCCACGCGGGGGGCGCGAATGCCCTCAGCCGCTATCTGGCCGGGATGCTCGGCGCCGACCCGGTGATCACCACCGCCACCGACGTCAACGAGATGGCGGCGCTGGATACCCTGGCATTCCAGCTTAATGCCCGGATGAGCGATTTCCGCGCGGCGGTGAAAACCGTCAACCAGATGCTGGTCAGCCAGCAGCGCGTCGGCCTGTGGTGGGACGACGAGCTGGATGAAGACGTCAGCCGCTGCGACCGGCGGGGATTTATCACCGTGACCGATCTGCACCAGCTTCCCGAGCTGGACGCGCTGGTCTGCGTCACGCTGCGCAACGAGCTGCCGGCCATCGCCGTGCCGCACTGGAAGCTGGTGCCGCAGCGGGTGGTCGCCGGAATTGGCTGCCGTCGCGATACGCCATTCCCGCTGTTAGCAGCGCTGCTGGCGCGCCAGCTTGAGGCGCAGCGTCTGGATCCGCTGGCGCTGAAAGCCATCGGCAGCGTGACGCTGAAGAAGCACGAGCAGGGGCTGATTCAGCTGGCCTCCTGCTGTCGCGTACCGTTCGAAACCTTTCCCGCTGATGCGCTGCGCGAGCATGAGCACCATTTTCCCGCTTCATCGTTCGTCAGAAAAACCGTCGGCGTGGGGAGCGTATCCGGCCCGGCGGCCTGGCTGCTGAGCCATGGGCAACTGTTGGGCGAAACCCTGCGCGAACAGGGCGTCACTATCACTTTGGGAGTTTCACACTGATGTTAAGCGTAATCGGAATCGGCCCTGGCTCGCAGTCCATGATGACCATGGAGGCCATTGAAGCGCTGCAGGCGGCGGAAATCGTCGTTGGCTATAAAACCTACACGCACCTGGTGAAAGCCTTTACCGGCGATAAGCAGGTGATCAAAACCGGGATGTGCAAAGAGATTGAGCGCTGCCAGGCGGCGATTGAGCTGGCGCAGGCCGGGCATAACGTGGCGCTGATCAGCAGCGGCGACGCCGGTATTTACGGCATGGCCGGACTGGTGCTTGAGCTGGTCAGCAAGCAGAAGCTGGATGTGGAAGTCCGCCTGATTCCGGGGATGACCGCCAGCATCGCCGCCGCTTCGCTGCTGGGCGCGCCGCTGATGCACGACTTCTGCCATATCAGCCTCAGCGACCTGCTGACACCGTGGCCGGTGATTGAAAAGCGTATTGTCGCCGCCGGGGAAGCCGACTTCGTGATCTGTTTTTACAACCCGCGCAGCCGCGGCCGCGAGGGCCATCTGGCGCGCGCCTTTGAGCTGCTGTCGGCCAGTAAAAGCGCGCAGACTCCGGTGGGGGTCGTGAAGTCCGCCGGACGTAAAAAACAGGAGAAATGGCTGACCACCCTGGGGGAGATGGATTTTGCACCGGTCGATATGACCAGCCTGGTGATCGTTGGCAACAAGGCGACGTATATCCAGGATGGCCTGATGATCACCCCGCGAGGCTACGTGCTGTGAGCCACGGCGAGGTGCTGGTGATGGGCGGAACCAGCGACGCGCGGGCGCTGTGCCAGCAGCTTGACGCGGCGCAGGTTAAATACACCCTGTCGGTGGCGACGCCCACCGGCCAGCAGCTGGCGGGAGACATTCGCGGCCAGGTGCGCTGCGGGCGTCTCGAGCTGGAGGAGATGATCGCCTGGCTGAAGGCTAACCGGACCCGCTGGGTGATCGATGCTTCGCACCCCTACGCCGAAGCGGTGAGCCGCAATATCGTCCGGGCCTGCGAAACCGCCGGCGTGCTGCTGAGCCGCTATCAGCGCCCTGAACAGCTGAGCGGCCTGAGGCATCCGCTGCTCTATACCGTGGAGAGCATTGAACAGGCCTGCGAGGTGGCGCGGCGCTTCGGCCAGCGCGTGCTGCTCACCACCGGAAGCAAAGATCTGGCGCGCTGGCGGGCGGGATTAGGCGAAAAAACGCTGCTGGCCCGGGTGTTGCCGGTCGCCGATGTCATCGCCCAGTGCGCCGGGCTGGGGTTCGGCGTTGGCGAGATCTTCGCCCTGTGCGGGCCGTTCAGCTCCGAGTTCAACGCTGCTTTCTACCGCCAGTGCCGGGCCGATGTGGTGATCACCAAGGCCTCCGGCGCCGAAGGCGGCTATCAGGAAAAAGTACAACCCTGTCTGGATGCCGGTATCCCCTGCATCGTGATTACGCGCCCGGCACCGCTGGTGACCGGTGAAGAATTACTGGAAAGTCAGGCTGCCTTTGCCCGGCGCTTAGCGCGCTGGCTGGCCGCTGCTTAAGGAGTCCGAAATGAAAAAAGCGCTTCTGGTGGTCAGTTTTGGCACCAGCTATCCCGACACCTGTGAAAAGAATATCGTCGCCTGCGAGCGCGAGCTGGCGGCCAGCTGCCCGGACCGCGACACCTTTCGCGCCTTCACCTCCGGGATGATTATCCGCAAGCTCAAGCAGCGCGACGGTATCGAGATTGATACGCCGCTGCAGGCGTTGCAGAAGCTGGCCGAGCAGGGCTACCAGGATGTGGCGATTCAGTCGCTGCACATTATCAACGGCGATGAATATGAAAAGATCGTCCGTGAAGTGCAAAGCCTGCGCCCGCTGTTCCTCCGCCTGACGCTGGGGGCGCCGCTGCTGAGCAGCCATAATGATTATGTCCAGCTGATGCAGGCGCTGCGCCAGCAGATGCCGCCGCTTGCCGCCGATGAAACGGTGGTCTTTATGGGCCACGGCGCCAGCCATCACGCTTTCGCCGCCTACGCCTGTCTGGACCATATGATGACGGCGAAGGGGTTTCCGGCGCGGGTCGGCGCGGTCGAGAGCTATCCGGAAGTCGATATTCTTATCGACAGCCTGCGCCGGCAGGGGGTGAAGGGCGTGCACCTGATGCCGCTGATGCTGGTGGCCGGCGATCACGCCATTAACGATATGGCCTCGGACGAAGAGGACTCCTGGAAAACGCTGTTTAACGCCGCCGGTATCACGGCGACGCCGTGGCTGAACGGGCTGGGAGAGAATCCGGCGGTGCGCGCAATGTTCGTCACTCACCTGCAGCAGGCGCTGAGCCTGGCGATGGAGGAGGCGGCATGAGCGGCAAACTATATGCCTTAAGTACCGGCCCTGGCGCCGCCGACCTGATCACCGTGCGCGCGGCGCGGGTACTGGGCAAGCTGGACATTCTCTACGCCCCCGCCGGACGTAAAGGCGGCGACAGCCTCGCGCTCTCCATCGTGCGGGAGTATATCGGCGAACGGACCGAAGTGCGCTGCTGCCATTTCCCGATGAGCGCCGACAGCGCGGAAAAAGAGGCGGTATGGGATGAGGTCGCCGCGGCGCTGGTGCAGGAAGTGGAGGCGGGCAAGCAGGTCGGGTTTATTACCCTCGGCGACGCCATGCTGTTCAGCACCTGGGTGTTCTTACTCCAGCGTATCGGCAGCCCGGAGTGGCTGGAGATTGTTCCCGGCGTCACCTCTTTCGCCGCCATTGCCGCGCGTTCGCAAACGCCGCTGGCCATGGAGCAGCAGTCGCTGGCGGTGATCTCCTGCACCGCGCCGGAAACGGAAATCGAGCAGGCGCTGCGCCAGCATGAAAGCCTGGTGCTGATGAAAGTGTACGGGCGCTTTCCCCGCATCAAAGCGCTGCTGGCAAAAAACGGTCTGCTGGATGCCGCGCTGATGATGTCCGAAGCCACGCTGCCGGGCGAGCAGTGCTGGCGCCATCTCCGTGACGTCAGCGACGACCAGCCGCTGCCCTATTTCTCGACCATTCTGGTCAATAAACAGTGGGAGTATGCAGAATGAAACTTGAACAACAGCTAAAACAGCTGTCTTTCAGCGGGTTAGCTGCGGCGCTATTGCTGATAGTGGTACCCGAAAAGGCTTTCGCGATGCACATTATGGAGGGGTTTTTACCGCCGATGTGGGCCCTGGCATGGTGGCTGCTGTTTTTACCCTGCCTGTGGTACGGGCTGGTGCGCCTGCGCCGCATCGTGCAGGAAGATAACAACCAGAAGGTGCTGCTGGCGCTGTGCGGGGCGTTTATTTTTGTCCTCTCGGCGCTGAAAATTCCTTCCGTGACCGGCAGCTGCTCGCACCCGACCGGCGTCGGCCTGGCGGTGATTCTCTTCGGGCCGGGAGTGGTGGCGATCCTTGGCGCCATCGTGCTGCTGTTCCAGGCGCTGCTGCTGGCGCATGGCGGGCTGACGACGCTCGGCGCGAACGGGATGTCGATGGCGGTAATCGGGCCGGTGGTCGGCTATATGGTGTGGAAAATGGCCTGCCGCGCGGGCATTCGCCGCGATGTCGGGGTGTTTCTCTGCGCGATGCTGGCGGATCTGGTGACCTACTTTGTCACCTCCGTACAGCTCGGCGTGGCCTTCCCGGATCCGACCGCCGGCGCGACCGGATCGATCGTCAAGTTTATGGGGATCTTCTGCCTGACCCAGATCCCGATCGCCATTGCTGAAGGACTGTTAACCGTCATGATCTACGACCAGTTGACCAAACGTCAGCTGATTACCGCACAGGGGCATTAACATGAAAAAGACGCTGATATTGTTCGCCATGGTGGTGGCGCTGGTGATCCTGCCGTTCTTTGTCGATCACGGCGGCGAATTCGGCGGTTCAGACGGCGAGGCGGAGAGCCAGATTCAGGTGGTTGCGCCGCATTATGAGCCGTGGTTCCAGCCGCTGTACGAACCGGCGAGCGGAGAAATTGAGAGCCTGCTGTTTACGCTTCAGGGCTCTCTCGGCGCGGCGGTAATTTTCTATATTCTGGGCTACAGCAAAGGCAGACAGCGCCGTGATGACCGGGTTTGACCGACTCAGCTATCAGAGCCGCTGGTTTCACGTCGCGCCGGAGCGCAAGTTCCTGTTCTGGCTGCTGCTGATGGTGCTGGCCTTTACCCTGCCTCCGCTGGGGCAGGGTATCGAAATGGCGCTGATTGCCGCCTTAACCTGCTGGCTGCTGCGGGTCTCGCCGTGGCGCTGGTGCCGCTGGATGGCGCTGCCGTTTGGCTTCCTGCTGATCGGCGTGCTGACCATTCTGTTTAGCGTCAGCCGCAATCCGCAGGATCTGCTGGTGAGCCTGCCGCTGGGCAGCGTCTGGCTGGGCATTACGTCGGAGGGGCTGACGACCGCCAATCAGACCTTCTGGCGCAGCCTGGCGGCGCTGGCGTCCACCTTCTGGCTGGTGCTGAATCTGCCGTTCCCGCAGCTTATTGTGCTGCTCAAGCGCGGGCGGGTGCCGCGGCTGCTGACCGAGCAAATCCTGCTAACCTGGCGCTTTATTTTTATTCTGTTAGACGAAGCGCTGGCGATTCATCGTGCGCAAACATTACGTTTTGGCTACCGTAGCGTGCCGAAGGGCTATCGTTCGCTGGCGATGCTGGTAGGGCTGCTGTTTACCCGGGTGATGATCCGCTACCAGCAGATGAGCACCACGCTGGATATCAAACTGTATCAGGGTGACTTTCACCTCTAAGGATAAGTATGCTTGCCACGACCGATCTCTGGTTTCGCTATCAGGACGAGCCGGTGCTGAAGGGGCTGACGCTGGATTTTTCCCATCACGCGGTGACCGGACTGGTGGGGGCGAACGGCTGCGGAAAATCCACGCTGTTTATGAACCTGAGCGGTCTGCTGCGCCCGCAGAGCGGGGCGGTGCTGTGGCAGGGAAAACCGCTGGACTACAGCAAACGCGGCCTGCTGGCGCTGCGTCAGCAGGTGGCGACCGTTTTCCAGGACCCGGACCAGCAGATTTTCTATACCGATATCGACAGCGATATCGCCTTTAGCCTGCGTAACCTGGGGGTTGCGGAAGAGGAAATTGCCCGCCGGGTGGACGATGCCCTGACTCTCGTCGATGCCCAGGGGTTTCGTCACCAGCCGATTCAGTGCCTGAGCCACGGGCAGAAAAAGCGCGTGGCGATAGCCGGCGCGCTGGTGCTGCAGGCGCGCTATTTACTGCTCGACGAGCCGACGGCGGGGCTCGATCCCTCGGGGCGCGCGCAGATGATCGACATCATTAAGCGCATTGCCGATCGGGGCAACCACGTGGCGATCTCCAGCCACGACATCGATCTGATCTATGAAATCAGCGATGCGGTTTACGTGTTACGCCGCGGCGAAGTGCTGGCGCACGGCGAACCCGGGGAGGTGTTTGCCCGCAGCGAACTGATGGCCCAGGCCGGGCTAACCCAGCCGTGGCTGGTGAAACTGCACGCGCAGCTCGGGCTGCCGCTGTGTAAAACCGAAGAAGAATTTTTTACGCGGATGCGAAGCAACGCGATGAAGGAGGCGTCATGACGCTGGCAATTATGTTACAGGGCACCGCTTCCGACGTCGGCAAAAGCGTGCTGGTCGCGGGGCTGTGCCGCATCTTTTATCAGGACGGGCAGCGCACCGCGCCGTTTAAATCGCAGAATATGGCGCTTAATTCCGGTATCACGCCGGATGGCAAAGAGATGGGCCGCGCGCAGATTTTCCAGGCCGAAGCGGCGGGCATTACCCCGGATGTGCGCATGAACCCGGTGCTGCTTAAGCCAACCAGCGACCGCAAAGCGCAGGTGGTGCTGATGGGCAAAGTGGCGACCGATATGGACGCGGTGAGCTATCACGAGTACAAGCCGCGCCTGCGCGAACAGATCCTCGCGGTTTATAACAGCCTGGCCGCCGAACATGATGTGCTGGTGCTGGAAGGGGCGGGCAGTCCGGCGGAGATCAACCTGCGCGATCGCGACATCGTCAATATGGGCATGGCCGAGATGGCCCAGTGCCCGGTGATCCTCGTGGCGGATATCGATCGCGGCGGCGTATTCGCCTCCATCTACGGCACGCTCGCGCTGCTGCATGACCGCGAGCGCGCGCGGGTCAAAGGGGTGATTATCAATAAATTTCGCGGCGACGTGGCGCTGCTGTATTCCGGGATCGAGCAGATAGAAGCGCTCACCGGCGTCCCGGTGCTCGGCGTCATGCCGTGGCTGGACGTCGATCTTGAAGATGAGGACGGAGTCGCGCTGCAAAAAGGGAAATATCTGCGTACCGACAGGCGTGATATTGAGATTGCCGTGATACAGGTGCCGCACATCGCCAATTTTACCGATTTCAACGCGCTGGCGGCGCAGCCGGACGTCCGCGTCCGCTATGTTCGCCAGCCGCAGGAGCTGGCGGGCGTGGATATGATTATCCTGCCGGGCAGTAAAAATACGCTCGGCGACCTGGGCTGGCTGCGCGAGAGCGGCATGGCGCACGCGGTACTGCAGGCCCGGCGCCAGGGCGTACCGGTGCTGGGGATCTGCGGCGGCTACCAGATGCTCGGCGAAACCATAATCGATGAGGTGGAGTCGGGGCTTGGCACCCAGCCGGGGCTGGGGTTGCTCAATACCGTCACCCACTTTGCGCACAGCAAAACGACCACCCAGGTAACGGCGACTCTGGCTCCGGCGCTGCCGGCGTGGCTGGCGGCAACGGCGGGGCTGGCGGTAAGCGGCTACGAAATTCATATGGGCGAAACCGAGCTGCGCGACGGCTGCCGTTCGCTGATGCAATTACATAAAGGCGGGCTGAGCGTGGCGGACGGCGCGGTCAGCGATGACGGCCTGGCGTTTGGCACCTATCTGCACGGCCTGTTCGATAGCGATGCATTTACCCGCGCGCTGGTTAACGGCCTGCGCCAGCGTAAAGGGCTGGCGGCGCTGGATAACGATTTCGAGTATGCGCAGTATAAATCTCGCCAGTTCGATCTGCTGGCGGACGCGATGCGTCAGCATATTGATATCGAAAAAATCTACGCCATCATGCGCCAACATCAGGAGCCCGTATGCTGACTTTAGTCACCGGCGGGGCGCGCAGCGGTAAAAGCCGCCATGCCGAAGCGCTGATCGCCCATGCGCCGCAGGTACTCTATATCGCCACCTCGCAGATCTTTGATGACGAGATGGCGGCGAGGATCCAGCACCACCGCGACGGCAGGCCCGCGCACTGGCGCACCGCCGAGCGCTGGCAGCAGCTTGATGAACTGATCACCCCGGATATCGCCCCGGAGGAGGCGATTTTGCTGGAATGCATCACCACCATGGTAACCAACCTGCTGTTTGCGCTGGGGGGCGACAGCGCGCCGGACGACTGGGATTATGCGGCGATGGAGCGGGCGATCGACGCCGAAATCGCGGTACTGATTGCCGCCTGCCAGCGCTGCCCGGCCCGCGTGGTGCTGGTGACCAACGAAGTGGGGATGGGGATTGTGCCGGAAAACCGTCTGGCCCGCCATTTCCGCGACATCGCCGGACGCGTTAACCAGCGCCTTGCGGCGGCGGCGGACGAGGTGTGGCTGGTGGTGTCGGGCATTGGCGTAAAAATCAAATAGGCCAGGCGCGCCGTACCGGGCGTTATTCTTCCTGCTGGCTCTGCCATGAGCCAGCCAACATGACGAGAACCTCTATGCAAAGCTTAACCTCTCTACTGGGCGCGATCCCGGCGCCTGATGAAAGCGCGATGGCGCGCGCCCGGCTTCATATCGACGGCCTGCTGAAGCCGCCCGGAAGCCTTGGACGCCTTGAAGATCTTGCCGTACAGCTGGCGGGCATGCCCGGTCTTGACGGCGTGCCGCAGGTGAAAAAGAAGGCGCTGCTGGTGATGTGCGCCGACCACGGCGTGTGGGACGAAGGGGTCGCCATCTCGCCGAAAGCGGTGACCGCCATTCAGGCGGCGAATATGACGCTGGGTAAAACCGGCGTTTGCGTGCTGGCGGCGCAGGCGGGCGCGAAAATGCACGTGATTGATGTCGGGATCGATGCTGAACTGATTCCGGGCGTTATCAACATGCGCGTGGCGCGCGGCTGCGGCAATATCGCCGTCGGTCCGGCAATGCGCCGCGGCCAGGCGGAAGAGCTGCTGCTGGAGGTGATGCGCTATACCCGAGGGCTGGCGAAGGATGGCGTCACGCTGTTTGGCGTCGGGGAGCTCGGAATGGCCAATACCACCCCGGCGGCGGCAATTGTCAGCGTTCTGACCGGCAGCGATGCCCAGGAGGTGGTCGGGATTGGCGCTAATCTGCCGTTGGCGAAGGTCGCTAATAAAGTGGAAGTGGTGCGCCGGGCTATCGCCGTCAACCGGCCTGACCCGAACGATGGTCTCGACGTGCTGGCAAAAGTGGGCGGTTTTGATTTATTGGGGATGACGGGCGTGATGCTGGGCGCGGCCTCCTGCGGCCTTCCGGTGGTGCTCGATGGCTTCCTCTCCTACGCGGCGGCGCTGGCGGCGTGCCGAATTGCGCCGGAAGTGAAGCCCTATCTGATCCCGTCCCACTATTCGGCGGAGAAGGGGGCGCGTACGGCGCTGATGCACCTGGAGCTGGAGCCGTATCTCAACATGGGGATGCGCCTGGGCGAAGGCAGCGGCGCGGCGCTGGCGATGCCGATCGTGGAAGCGGCCTGCGCGATGTATCACGAGATGGGCATGCTGGCGGCGAGCAATATTGTGTTGCCGAAGGGCTGAAAAAGGGCCGGGGAGCGGCGCTTAGCCGTTCCCTGAATCAGGTATAAGATTTTGCGAATCGCAGATACAAAAAAACACCCTTGAGGGTGTTTATGATGTTGGTTGCGGGGGCCGGATTTGAACCGACGACCTTCGGGTTATGAGCCCGACGAGCTACCAGGCTGCTCCACCCCGCGTCCGTCTTTACTCTTCATCGAGTAAACTTGCATCAGATTTTAATTGGTTGCGGGGGCCGGATTTGAACCGACGACCTTCGGGTTATGAGCCCGACGAGCTACCAGGCTGCTCCACCCCGCGTCCGTCATTACTCTTCCATCGAGTAACGCTACTTCTCTGATTTTAATTGGTTGCGGGGGCCAGATTTGAACTGACGACCTTCGGGTTATGAGCCCGACGAGCTACCAGGCTGCTCCACCCCGCGTCCGTGGAAGCGCACTATACTCCGCTAACGTTTTGATGCAACCCTTTTTGGCAGAAATCATCAATTTTGTAAAAAATGGTGCATATAGAATCACTTCCAGCCTATTTTTTGCGCAAAACTGCCTTTGCGGTGCCTAAGCGCATTTCATTAGCCCTGGGGGTTTGTTATCTTCATCACGCACCCGGGCTTAGCAGCATAAAGAAGAGATACCATGAAAGGACGTTGGGCAAAATACGCAGTAACAGGCGCAATGCTGGCAATGCTGGCCGCCTGTTCCTCAAAACCGACCGATCGCGGTCAGCAGTATAATGAAGGTAAACTCACCCAGCCGTTTTCACTGGTTAACCAGCCTGATGCGGTCGGCTCGCCGATCAACGCCGGCGATTTCTCCGAGCAGGTGAGACAGATTCGTAGCGCCTCTCCGCGCCTCTACACCAGCCAGAGCAACGTCTACAATGCGATTCAGGAGTGGCTGCGTTCCGGCGGCGACACCCGCACGCTGAGCCAGTTTGGTATCGACGCCTGGCAGATGCAGGGGACGGATAACTACGGTAACGTCCAGTTTACCGGCTACTACACGCCGGTGGTGCAGGCGCGCCATACTCGCCAGGGCGAGTTCCAGTACCCGATTTACCGGATGCCGCCGAAGCGCGGCAAGCTGCCGTCCCGCGCCAGCATCTACGCCGGGGCTCTGAGCGACAACTACATTCTGGCCTACAGCAACTCGCTGATGGATAACTTCATCATGGACGTGCAGGGCAGCGGTTACATTGACTTTGGCGACGGCTCGCCGCTGAACTTCTTCAGCTATGCCGGGAAAAACGGCTGGCCGTACTACAGCATCGGTAAAGTGCTGATCGACCGCGGCGAAGTGAAGCGCGAAGATATGTCGATGCAGGCGATCCGCGAATGGGGCGAAAAACACAGCGAGGCGGAAGTGCGCGAGCTGCTGGAGCAGAACCCGTCGTTCGTCTTCTTTAAACCGCAGTCTTTTGCGCCGGTGAAAGGCGCCAGCGCGGTGCCGCTGATCGGCCGGGCATCGGTGGCTTCCGACCGTTCCATTGTTCCTGCCGGCACCACGCTGCTGGCGGAGGTGCCGCTGCTGGATAATAACGGCAAGTTTAACGGCCAGTACGAGCTGCGTTTAATGGTGGCTCTCGATGTTGGCGGGGCGATTAAAGGCCAGCACTTCGATATTTACCAGGGCATTGGCCCGGATGCCGGGCATCGTGCCGGCTGGTATAACCACTACGGCCGCGTATGGGTGCTGAAAAACGCCCCGGGCGCGGGCAACGTCTTTAGCGGCTAGTACGCCGGTTCTCTTCCCCGGTCGCGCTGCGCTTACCGGGGCTACGGCTGATTTTGTCACCCGGGTAAGGCGCTTGCGCCGCGACCCGGGAATGTCCACTAATTCTGAGGTTTTATGTCTGTTGTAATCAGCGATGCCTGGCGCCAGCGTTTTGGCGGCACGGCGCGTTTATATGGTGAAAAGGCGCTGCAATGTTTTGCCGACGCGCACGTCTGCGTGGTCGGCATCGGCGGCGTAGGCTCATGGGCGGCGGAAGCGCTGGCGAGAACCGGAATTGGCGCGATTACCCTGATCGATATGGATGATGTCTGCGTGACCAACACCAATCGCCAGATCCACGCCCTTGGCGGCAACGTTGGCCTGGCGAAAGCCGAGGTGATGGCGGAGCGTATTCGCCTGATCAACCCCGAGTGCCGGGTCACGGTGGTGGACGATTTTGTCACCCCGGAAAACGTCGCCGAGTATCTTGGCGTTGGCTTTAGCTACGTGATTGACGCCATCGACAGCGTGCGCCCGAAAGCGGCGCTAATCGCTTACTGTCGTCGCCATAAGGTTCCGCTGGTGACCACCGGCGGCGCGGGCGGGCAAATCGATCCGACGCAAATTCAGGTCGCCGATCTGGCGAAAACCATCCAGGATCCGCTGGCGGCAAAGCTGCGTGAGCGTTTGAAGAGCCAGTTTGGGGTGGTGAAGAACAGCAAAGGTAAGCTCGGCGTGGATTGCGTGTTTTCCACCGAAGCGCTGGTTTATCCGCAGGCGGACGGCAGCGTTTGTGCGATGAAAAGCACCGCTGAGGGGCCGAAGAGAATGGACTGCGCATCCGGCTTTGGCGCCGCGACGATGGTGACCGCGACCTTTGGTTTTGTCGCCGTCTCCCACGCGCTGAAGAAAATGCTGGCGAGGGCGGAGCGGCAGACGGCGTAAATTCCCGGGTCGCGGCGCAGGCGCCTTACTCGGGCTACAAAACTGCGCACCTGTCCGGGCGACAAAACCGCACGAACCCGTAGCCCGGGCAAGGCGCGTCAAGCGCCGCCCCCGGGATGCGCTTAAACCTCAACCTCGCGGGCGGCGGCGAGCACCGCTTCGCTCAGGGCGCTGAGCCCCTGACTGCGCGAGGCGCTCAGCTGGCCGCGTAGCCCCAGCGCATCAAATAGCGCCAGCGGATCCTGCGCCAGCAGCTCAGCGGCGCTTTTGCCTTCTATAGTGGTCAACAGCACCGCCAGCATGCCGCGCACGATGCGGCCTTCGCTATCGCCGAAGAAATGCAGCTTGCCCTCGGCGTCAACGACGTGCCCCAGCCAGACGCGGTTCTCACACCCGGCAATCTCTTTGGCTCGCGCTTTCAGGTCGTCCGGCAGCGCGGGAAGCTGCTTACCCAGTAAAATCAGCTGGCGGTATTTATCTTCCCACTGGCTGAGCGGGGTAAAGGTCTGCCGTAGAGATGCCTCGGTGATGCGGGTACCAAAAGGGTGAGAAGTCGTCATTAATCCACCAGTATTTCCAGAGCGCGGTCCACGGCGTGCACCAGCGCGTAAACATCGTCTTGCGTGTTATAAGGCGCGAAGGAGGCCCGTAGCGTGCCGCTGACGCCAAGCGCCGCCAGCAGCGGCTGGGCGCAGTGCTGACCGGCGCGCAGCGCGATCCCCGACTCCGCCAGCAGCGTCACCATATCGCTATGGTGAACGCCGTCAAAATCAAACGCCAGCAGGCTGGCGTCCTGGCAGCGGAAGGAGCGGAAGCCCGGACGTTTCGCCAGCTCGTCTTCCGCCAGCGTCGCCAGGCCGCGGCTCCAGTTTTCCGCCTGCGCGATGTCCGTTTCCTCCAGCCACTCCAGCGCCGCGCTCAGGCCGATCACCCCGGCGATATTGGGCGTTCCCGCCTCGAAGCGCCAGGGGGCGGGCTGGGTTTTGAAGCCATCGAAGGTGACTTCGGTAATCATTTTTCCGCCGCCGAGCCACGGCGACATCTCCGCCAGCCGTTCGCTTTTGCCATACAGCGCGCCGATGCCGGTCGGCCCGTAGAGCTTATGGCCTGAAAAAGCATAAAAGTCGATATCCAGCGCCTGGACGTCCGCCGGGAAATGTACCGCTCCCTGCGCGCCGTCGACCATCACCACCATCCCGGCAGCGCGGGCCTGGCGTATTGCCAGCGCCAGATCCGGACAGCCGCCGGTGACGTTGGACATCTGGCCAATCGCCAGCACCCGGCTGCGCGGCGTGATAAGCGCGCCAAGCGCCGCCACTTCCGGCAGGCGGTTGCCCGCCAGCGGCAGCTTCACCACCCGCGCGCCGGTTTGCCCGGCAACCATTAACCACGGCACCAGGTTGGCGTGATGCTCTGCTTCGCTGACGATAATCTCATCGCCGGGTTTCAGGCGCGGGCGCACGTAGCTCTGCGCCACCATATTAATGGCTTCGGTGGTGCCGCGCGTCCAGACGATATCCTGGCCGGAAGGGGCGTTGAGCAGCGTCGCCACCCGTTCGCGCGCGTTTTCATAGCGTTCGGTTAGCTGACGGGCGGTGGCGAACTGGCTGCGGTGGACGTTACCGGCGCTAAGGCGATAGAACTGGTCGCTGGCCTCAATGACCGCCAGCGGTTTGAGGGTTGTCGCGGCGCTATCAAGATAGACGCCGGCGTCGGCCAGCGCCGGGAACTGGGCGCGAAATTGGACGGGGTTGAATGCGTTCATGAGATTCCTCGTATCGATATCAGGATCGTCGCGCAAATCGGCGGGTGATACAAGGTTTCTGCTAACGACTGGAATTTTCTGAATATGACTTCGGGTGGGTAAAAGATAGTTATGCTGAATAGTGTTGGGTTTGCGTTTTAACCTGGTACAGAACGAATCATAAACAGTATAAATAGTCGAAAGGAGAGAAAGATGAAAATGAATAAGACTGCCGCAATTATTTCTGCCTGTGTGCTGACCTTTGGCCTGAGCGCCTGCTCCTCCAACTACGTGATGCATACCAACGATGGGCGCACCATCGTGACCGACGGCAAACCGCAAACGGATAATGATACTGGCATGATTTCGTACAAAGATGCCTGGGGTAACAAGCAGCAGATTAACCGTTCTGACGTAAAACAGCTGGGCGAGCTGGATAAGTGATTTCGGTATAGCAGGCAAAAAAAAGCACCGCGCAGTGCGGTGCTACATTAAATCACTATGGACAGACAGGGTAAATGTACAGGAAGTGAAAAGGGGTAGCTGAGCTACCATGGTCCGCAAACCCGGACCAATTGCAAACACAACAACACAACATCACAACCGTAAGCCAAAAGCTTGTTGGAACACGCATTCCAAAAAAAGCTCTTCGTTCCGGCTCAGGAAGTGCCGCCACTATAGGTATTTGCTGGTAGAAGCTCAACGGACAAATTATAATAGCTCAGATAAAAAAAACTAATAGGTTAACTATTGTTTCCTGTTTGTTAAATTGCCTTAACATCTAAGCCAGAATAACTATGTCCAAGCGTTTGCCACCTCTGAATGCATTACGTGTTTTTGATGCAGCCGCCCGCCATCTTAGCTTCACTCGCGCCGCCGATGAGCTTTTTGTGACGCAGGCCGCAGTCAGCCACCAAATCAAGTCCCTGGAGGATTTCCTCGGCCTCAAGCTGTTCCGTCGACGCAATCGTTCTCTTCTTTTGACGGAGGAGGGGCAGAGCTATTTTCAGGATATCAAAGAGATTTTTTCGCAGCTCACCGAAGCGACCCGCAAGCTTCAGGCCCGAAGCGCAAAAGGGGCCTTAACCGTCAGTATGCTCCCCAGTTTTGCCATTCAGTGGCTGGTGCCAAGGCTTACAAGCTTTAACTCAGCTTATCCGGGAATCGACGTCAGGATCCAGGCCGTGGACCGTCAGGAGGATAAGCTGGCCGACGATGTCGACGTGGCGATTTTTTACGGCCGCGGCAACTGGCCGGGGCTGCGGGTGGAAAAGCTGTACGCCGAATATCTGCTCCCGGTGTGCTCACCGCTGTTGCTCACCGGCGATAAAGCGTTGAAAACGCCTGCCGATCTGGCGCAACATACCCTGTTGCACGATGCTTCCCGCCGCGACTGGCAAACTTATACCCGCCAGTTAGGTCTAAACCATATTAATGTTCAACAGGGACCGATATTTAGCCACAGCGCAATGGTGCTGCAGGCGGCAATCCATGGACAGGGGGTCGCGCTGGCCAACAATGTGATGGCGCAGTCCGAGATTGAGGCGGGCCGTTTGGTCTGCCCGTTTAATGATGTTCTGGTCAGTAAGAATGCGTTTTATCTCGTTTGTCATGACAGTCAGGCAGAACTGGGTAAAATAGCCGCCTTCCGCCAGTGGATTCTGGCAAAAGCGGCTAATGAACAAGAAAAATTTCGCTTTCGTTATGAACAATAAATCATCGTAGGGTAAACACATGACCAGCCGTTTTATGCTGATATTCGCCGCGATAAGCGGTTTTATCTTTGTGGCTTTGGGCGCGTTTGGCGCGCACGTTTTAAGTAAAACGATGGGCGTTGCGGAAATGGGCTGGATCCACACCGGCCTGCAGTATCAGGCATTCCATACGCTGGCTATTTTTGGCCTGGCGGTGGCGATGCAGCGCCGCATCAGCATCTGGTTTTACTGGAGCAGCGTCTTTATGGCGCTCGGTACCGTTCTTTTTAGCGGCAGCCTCTACTGTCTGGCGCTCTCGCATTTACGCCTGTGGGCGTTCGTTACGCCGGTTGGGGGCGTCTGCTTCCTTGCCGGTTGGATATTAATGTTAATTGGTGCAATTCGTCTGAAACGTAAGGGCGTTGTTCATGAATAAAGTTGTCCTCTATTGTCGCCCTGGGTTTGAGAAAGAGTGCGCAGCAGAAATTACCGATAAGGCCTCGCGCCTTGAGGTGTTTGGTTTTGCCCGGGTCAAAGACGACTCCGGCTATGTGATTTTTGAGTGCTACCAGGCCGAAGATGGCGAAAAGCTGGTGCGCGAACTGCCGTTCAGCTCGCTGGTGTTTGCCCGCCAGATGTTTGTGGTTGGCGAACTGCTGCGCGACCTGCCGCCGGAAGACCGGATTTCCCCGATCGTCGGTATGCTGCAGGGCGTGGTGGAGAAGGGCGGCGAGCTGCGCGTAGAGGTCGCCGATACCAACGAAAGCAAAGAGCTGATGAAGTTCTGCCGCAAGTTTACGGTACCGCTGCGCGCGGCGCTGCGAGAAGCGGGCGTGCTGACCAACTATGAAACGCCAAAGCGTCCGGTGGTCCACGTGTTCTTTATCGCCCCCGGCTGCTGCTATACCGGTTACTCGTTGTCTAACAACAACTCGCCGTTCTATATGGGCATTCCGCGCCTCAAGTTCCCGTCCGATGCGCCGAGCCGTTCGACCCTTAAGCTGGAGGAGGCGTTTCACGTCTTTATTCCGGCGGATGAGTGGGATGAGCGTCTGGCGAACGGTATGTACGCGGTGGATCTCGGCGCCTGTCCCGGCGGCTGGACCTATCAGTTGGTGAAACGCAATATGTGGGTCTCCTCGGTGGATAACGGTCCGATGGCGCAAAGCCTGATGGATACCGGCCAGGTGACCTGGCTGCGTGAAGATGGCTTCAAGTATCGCCCGACGCGCAACAACATTTCGTGGATGGTGTGCGATATGGTGGAGAAACCGGCGAAAGTGGCGGCGCTGATGGCCCAGTGGCTGGTGAACGGCTGGTGCCGGGAAACCATCTTTAACCTGAAGCTGCCGATGAAAAAACGCTACGAAGAGCTGTCGCGCAACCTGGCCTATATTCAGGAACAGCTGGACGAGCACGGCATCAACGCGCAAATCCAGGCGCGCCAGCTGTATCACGATCGCGAAGAGGTGACGGTTCACGTTCGCCGCCTGTGGGCTGCCGTCGGCGGTCGCCGCGACGAACGCTAGTTTGATCTGTAGGCCGGATAGGGTGTTAAGCCGCTATCCGGCGCTGCCATAGCCGTTACGACTGCGACACGTCCGAAACAATATGCGTCACATCATCCAGATGGCCGATCCGCGCCTCCCCTGAACGATTAAATTTGCTCTTATCAATCAACAATAACGATTGCGACGCTCGCTTAAGCAGCAGCGATTTGAACTCGGCGTTCACCGTATTTGAGTCCCAGAGCGCGCCGTCGCTGTCGATGCCCTCGCAGGAAAAAATGAACAGGTCGATCTCCAGCGCTTTGAGCTGTGAGATAAGCGACGCGCTGACGTAGCAGCCGTATTTCCGCTGGAGCGTACCCCCGGAGCAGGTAAGCTGAATATTCTCTCGCTTGCTGAGCTCCTGGCAAATCGGCTGGCTGTTGGTAAAGACGTGAAGGTTGATATCCGGCAGCTGGCGGGCCAGATACCAGCAGGTGGAACTGGCATCAAGGGCGATAACCATCCCCTCTTCTATCCACGCAAGCGCCTCGCGGGCGATGTCCGCTTTGTGCGCGTAGTGGCTTTTCAGACGGATATGAAAAGGGTCGCCGCTGTCACGGCTTTGCCGGTGAATGACTTTTGCCCGACCGTGGTTACGCAGCACTTTCCCCTGGGACTGGAGCTCGCTGAGATCGCGGCGAATGGTTTCTCTGCTGACGTTAAGCTGTAGCGATAAGGCTTCGGTGGTCAGGCTGTTATGGTTAATGAGCAGGTCTAGTATCGCTTGCTGTCGTGCCGCTTTCATTTTTCTCACCCTGGCGTTCGCTGAGCGCCCGCATCAGACGGGCGCTCCGGCATGAGATTACGGCGTTACTCCTTTTTTTAAAAGAATATTCCCGTACTTAGCGCGCTCACCTGTGATAACGATCGCAAAGGCTTTTTGCGCCCGCTCGTAGAAAGCAAAGCGGTCGATGCGGGCGATCTCCGGGCAGGGCGCGGGGCCGGAAAGCGCCTCGCGATAGCGCGTTTCTACCTGAGGGTCGAGGACGTCGCCTTCCACGGCGGCCATCATCACCAGCGGCGGAGCGTAGCTGTCTAACTCAAACAGCGGAATAATCGCCTGCAGCAGGTCGCTCACCCGCAGGCCGTCGGCGCGAATGACCTGTGGGCCCATGCTGTGGGCCGGGAAGTGGGCATCGGAAAAAATAATCTCATCGCCATGCCCCATTTCCGCCAGCACTTTGAGGAGGTCCGGGGAAATCAACGGGGAAATCGTTTTTAGCATCTCATACTCCCTCAATCAGTTCGGGTTCGGTTTGCGGGTAAAAGTAACGATACCGGTAGCTCACCTGCGCTCTGGCCTGCTCCGGGCTGCTGAATTCACCGACGCCATACCAGCCAAACATGGCGGCGCCGGCGACGGTGGTTTCGGCGTCATCGAGTACTTTAATGGGGATCTCCAGCCTGTTGGCTTTGATCTGATTCCACAGCGCGTTGCGGCTGCCGCCGCCGACCAGCAGCAGCTCGCGGGCTTTGAAGTGGCCGATTTGCTGCAGCGTTTGCAGATTGTGCGCCAGCTGTTCGGCTAATCCTTCCAGCGCGGCGAGGTAGAAATGACCGCGGGTGGTATTCAGCGTTATGCCCTGCCAGCCTGCGGTTGGGCTGGATAGCAGGTCGCACTGCATCTTCACCTTCTGAGCGCCGCGGGGGAGGGCCCGGGCCTCTTCAATCAACGTTTGCCACGGCGTCTCAGGCGTCCACAGCAGCTGGCGTATCCATTCCAGCACGCCGGAGGCCAGCCACTGCATGCCGGGGTTATAGCGTCCCGGCTGACAATCCAGCTCGCAGGTGGAGCCCGCATAGTGGCTGAGCAGCGACGTGTCTACCTGGGCGCTTCGCACCATCAGAATTTCCCAGGTGCCGGACGACAGCACCGGTTCATCCTGCTCCGCGCCCGCGCCAAACAGCGCGAACTGGGTGTCGTGCCCGGCGGAGATAACCGGAATGCCGACGGCTAAACCCAGCATTTTCGCGGCATCGCTCCGCAGCGTGCCAATCTGCTGGCCCGCTTCAACGAGCCGGGGAAACAGGCGGCGCGGCAGCCCCGTGGCCTGCAGAATCTGCGCGCTGAAATCCCGCTGGTGGATATCCAGCATCTGGCTGGTGCCCGCCATGGTGATATCGGTCGTGAATTCCCCGGTCAGACGCTGGTTGAGAAGCGAGGAGATGAACAGCCAGGCGTGGGCCTGCTCCAGCAGCTGCGGGTGGTTCTCTTTCAGCCATATCAGCTTATACAGGGTGTTGAAACCAAATGCGCCGACGCCGGAGATCTGCTGGAGCTGCTGCGCGGGCATAAAGCGGCCGATATTGTCCATCACCGCCGCGGTACGCGGACATTTCCAGCTGATGACCGGATAGATCAGCTTGCCCTGTTTATCCACCAGCGCGCCGTCGACGCCGAAGGTGGTGACCGTGATGCCGCGAACCGTGCAGGATGAGAGCGGGTCGGCAATTTGCCGACAGCATTCGGCGAAGCGTTGCAGGATCGCCTCCAGCGACCACTGGTGCCAGGCGCTGTTCTCCACGGCGATATCGCTGGCGTTGGCCGTTGCGGCGCGGGCGATAATATTCCCCTGGCGGTCAACGGCAATCGCCCGTACGTTAGTGGCGCCGCAGTCGAGGACCAGGATGACTTCATTCTTCATAATCTCTCCCGAGACGTTGCCGGATGGCGGCGTAAACGCCTTATCCGGCCTACGGGAACGGTATCATCCGTAGGCCGGATAAGCGCAGCGCCATCAGGCATTTTTAACGTTTATACAGCGGGCCGTAGTTCTGGCAGGCGCGGTAATCCTGGCCTTCGCTATCCATCCCGTGCGCAGACCAGCTGGAGGGGCGGTAGATTTTCGCCTCTTCTACGTTATGCATGCACACCGGGATCCGCAGCATCGACGCCAGGGTGATAAAGTCGGCGCCAACGTGGCCGATGGTCAGCACGCCGTGGTTAGCGCCCCAGTTCGCCATCACCGAGTAGACGTCGGAGAACGGGCCTTTACCGGTCAGGCGCGGCGCAAACCAGGTGGTGGGCCAGGTGGAGTTGGTGCGGGCATCCAGCTGGTCATGCATCGCTTTCGGTAGCTCTACGCTCCAACCTTCGGCAATCTGCAGTACCGGGCCGAGGCCTTTGATGATATTTACGCGGGTCATGGTGAACGGCACGCCGCCTTCGGTCAGGAAGCGGGAGGAGAAGCCACCACCGCGGAAATATTCATGAATCGCCGGGCACCATTCGGTGGCCGCGAGGCAGGCGTCGGCCTCCTGCTGGCTGATTTCCCAGTGCGGCTTCATGGTTGGCTTGCCTTCCGCATCGCGCTGTTTGCAGGCGCCGTCCAGCGCCGCTGAACCGGAGTTGATCAAGTGGATAATGCCGTGTTCCGCCAGTCCGGTGAGCGGTTGGCCGGTGACGCGTTTAACCGCGTCCGGCGACCAGTAGGTGCGCACGTCGGCAAACACCTGGGCGGTGCCGGTCAGCTGGTGGCCCATCAGCATCGCCACGCCGTTGAGGCTGTCGTTTTCCGTGGCGACGACGAAGGGTTCGCGTACGCCGTTCCAGTCGAACGAGCTATTGAGCAGCGCTTCGGCGGTATCGCCGTTAGGGTATTGATCGGTCCAGTGGCGCTGGCCCTGGAAGCCCGCAGCGATGGCGTTGTAGCCCAGCGACTCTTCGACCAGCCCTTTTTCCGCCAGCTTCTTGTTGCCCTGCATCATATCGCGGATGCACATCGCCATCAGCAGGCTCTCTTTCAGCACCGCGCGGCTCTGTTCGGCGTTGCGCTTATACTGCTGTGCGTTCTGGTCTTCGCCGTAGCGGAAGTTTTTATCCGCCCACGCCAGCGCCATTTCCAGCTCGCTTTCATCATAGATTTTCTGGTCGAGGCGGCGGCGCAGTTCGGTCATGTCCACCGCCTGCACTTTCATACCGAGCCAGGACTCGAAGAAGTTGTGATCGACGATAGAACCGGCGATCCCCATCGACACGCCGCCGACGGAAAGATAGCTTTTGCCCTTCATGCTGGCCACCGCTAAGCCGGCGCGGGCAAAGCGCAGCAGTTTTTCTTCGACATCCGGCGGAATGGAGGTGTCGTCGGCGTCCTGCACGTCGTGACCATAAATGGAGAACGCCGGAATACCCTTCTGACTGTGGGCCGCCAGCGCTGCCGCCAGGTAAACCGCGCCGGGGCGCTCGGTGCCGTTAAAGCCCCAGATGGCTTTTGGCCGCAGCGGGTCCATATCGATAGTTTCGCTGCCGTAGCACCAGCACGGAGTCACGGTAATGGTGACGCCGACGTTCTGGCTGCTGAATTTCTCCTCGCAGGCGGCGGATTCCGCCATGCCCGCAATGCAGCTGTCGGCGATGACGCACTCAATCTGCGCGCCGCAGGCGTGACGCAGTTTTTCCGCGATCAGCGCGGCGGTGGCTTTCGCCATATTCATGGTTTGCTCTTCCAGCGACTCGCGCACCCCCATGCGGCGTCCATCAATCACCGGGCGGATGCCAATTTTCGGTAAGCTGATTTTTTTCATTCCAGATTCCTCACGTTATTCGGATAAATGTTTAGTTAGCTGCCGTTTGCGAACGGAAACGGGCAAAGATGAAGATGACGGCAAAGCACAGCGCCGGGACCAGCTCCGCGGTGGGGATGTTGCCGGCTGCGTCGCTGACAAAGCCCATCACCGGGGTGACAATCCCGCCGCCAATAATGGTCATGACGATAAAAGAGGAGCCGTATTTGGTGTCCTGCCCGAGGTTTTTGATGCCCAGTGAGAAGATGGTCGGATACTGAATCGACATAAAGGCGCTGCACAGCGTCAGGGCCAGCAGACCCACGTGGCCGCCGGTGAAAGCGGAAATCAGGCACAGGATCATCGAGAGCAGGGCATAGGCTGCCAGCACTTTATGCGGCGCGAAGCGGCTGATGAGCCAGGTACCGGAGAAGCGGCCGATAAAGAAGCACACCATCGTGCCGGTCAGATAGTTGGCGGCGAAACCGGGCGTCATGCCGGGGATCTCTTCGATAGCGTAGCGAATCAGATAGCTCCAGCAGGCGGTTTGCGCGCCGACGTAGCAGAACTGCGCCAGCACCGCCCAGCGCCAGTGGCGAACGCGGACCAGGCGAGCAAGGGAAGCGGAGAAGGAACTCTGGTTGGCGTCACTATGGTCGTCGCTCTGCAGGGCCGGAAATTTGGTCAACATAATCAACAGAGCGACCAGTAAGACAACCGCGACGATGATCATATACGGGGTTTGCACCGAGAGCACCAGGCTGTGTTTATAGGCGCTAAGCTGCTCCGGAGCCATTTTATCGAGCACATCCTGCGATTGATGCGGCACATTAGACAAAATGAGACTTTGCCCAAAAACCACCGCAATAATGGCGCCAAACGAGTTAAACGTTTGGGCAAGATTAAGCCGGAAGTGACCGCCGCTTTCTGGTCCTAAGACGGTAACAAACGGGTTTGCCGCGGTTTCTAAACACCCTAAGCCTGCAGCAATAATAAACAGGCCAATCAGGAATAAGGTGTAATTCATAACCTCAGCGGCGGGCCAGAATAGCGCGGCGCCAAAAGCATATAAGAACAGTCCGGTAATAATGCCGGCTTTATAACTTAACTTTTTCATCAAAATTCCGGCCGGAATGGGAATGACAAAATAGCCGAAATAAAAGGCGGATTGAATCAGTCCAGCCTGGAAGTTGGTTAAGGTAAAGGCTTGTTGAAATTGTGGTAATAAAATATCGTTGAGATTATTTGCGACCGCCCAAAGAAAAAACAGCGAGCACAGTAGGGCGAAGGGAATAATGTAGCGCTTGCTTTGCCCTGTCTCTACCGCACGAAAACTCTGCGTTTGTATTGTTGTGTTTCCCATAGCATCCTCATTGGTTCAGAAGCGTGTTCAGCAGCCGGCTTATGCCCACCAGACCGCAAAAATCAGGCGAGCTCTTGTGACGACATCAACAGTGAAATAAACATCACGGAGTGAACTCATGAATTCATTTTCAAATTAAAAAAGCCTTTTAATATGATAGCGGTCACACTTCGTATCCACTCGGTGGTTTTATGTGATTATCATCACCTTAATAATCAGAAAAACATGACCGTTTGAGAAAGTTAATTGTAAAACCCACAGGGTCGATGACCGATTTATTTTATTATGTGGAAAACGGGCAGTTGTTAAAACTATCAGTAAAATGCCCGTTTTTAAATCTATTAGTAAGAACGGGCATTTTTCGGAAAGCAAAAATCAATGAACGGTTGTTTTTATACTGAAATAAGTGAGAGGAATCACAGAACCGGCGGATGTAAATTCCTTTCTGCTTATTCGGGATGATGATGGTGAGTAATTATTTGAGCTATTCAACAGCGTCGGAGCGTCATCTCCGGCGAGCCGTCTGTTGTCGCATTGCGCATCATAAAGAGAGGTAAAGAATGGAACGAAATAGACTGGCCCGGCAGATTATTGATACCTGCCTGGAAATGACCCGCCTGGGGTTAAATCAGGGAACCGCCGGTAACGTGAGCGTGCGTTATCAAGGGGGGATGCTGATCACGCCAACGGGTATTCCTTATGAAAAGCTGACGGAAGCGCACATTGTGTATATCGATGCCGAAGGTCAGCATGAACAGGGCAAACTGCCGTCCAGCGAGTGGCGTTTTCATATGGCGGCTTATCAGACGCGGCCTGATGCTCACGCGGTGGTACATAATCATGCGGTTCACTCTACGGCGGTGTCGATCCTCAATCGTCCCATTCCCGCCATTCACTATATGATTGCGGCGGCGGGCGGCAACTCTATCCCCTGTGCGCCCTACGCCACGTTTGGTACCCGCGAGCTGTCTGAGCATGTGGCCGTGGCGCTGAAAAACCGCAAAGCGACGCTGCTGCAGCACCATGGCCTGATCGCTTGTGAAGAGAATCTGGAGAAGGCCCTGTGGCTGGCGCATGAAGTTGAGGTGCTGGCGCAGCTTTATCTCAGCACTCTGGCCATCACCGATCCGGTGCCGGTTCTTGGCGACGAGGCCATTGCTATCGTGCTGGAGAAATTCAAAACCTACGGATTGCGTATCGAAGAGTGATGCCGTAAGCGAAGGCTTCTGCCGGCTGCTTCCGGGAGATGTGCTGGGCTGATACCCCGGCGCTGTTATTCCCCGGCTTGCGCAGCGCTTAGCCGGACTACGGGCTGTCCCTCTGTGCTTTGCTCCCGGGGGCGGCGCTTGACGCGCCTTGCCCGGGCTACGGGCTCACCGTCGTCTGCGGTAGCCCGGGTAAGGCGTAAGCCGCGACCCGGGGAATGCGCTCACCGTCTGCGATCCGGTAGCCCGGATAGATGCGCAGCATCACCTCCGGGGAAATGGTGCCACGCTGCGCGCTGCTCCCGGGGGCGGCGCTTGACGCGCCTTGCCCGGGCTACGGGTATTCAGCCGTCTGCGGTAGCCCGGGTAAGGCGTAAGCCGCGACCCGGGGAATGCGCTCACCGTCTGCGGTCCGGTAGCCCGGACAGATGCGCAGCATCGCCTCCGGGAAGCCGCGCGCACCGCGGCCCGGCGCTATCGTGCCAGCCGCAGCTGCTGGAGGTTGCCGTCCAGCTGTAAATCGGTTTGCAGGCGCGCGATGTCCCGGCAGGTGAAGGCCATCTCTTTCTGTTCTTCCAGCTTCTTGCGCCACTTCTCCGGCACGTCCGCCAGCCGCGCGTAGATCCCTTCCAGATCCTGAAAATCGGTTAACAGCTGGGCGGCGCTTTTCGGCCCAATGCCCGCCACGCCGGGAACCTTTGAGCTGCTGATGCCCGCCAGCCCCCAGTAGTCAGGCAGCTGTTCCGGCGTCACGCCAAACTCTTTGGCGATAAACGGCGCATCAAGCCAGCGCTTCTGAAAATAGTCGCGGATGCGGATCGTTGGCGACAGCAGCTGGCAGTAGCCTTTGTCGGTTGAAACGATGGTTGCCTGATGGCCGGCCTGCGCCACTTTGACCGCCAGGGTCGCGGCAAGATCGTCGGCTTCGCTGCCGCTGAGCGCCCAGCAGCGAAACCCGCGCTGCTCAAACGCCGCCCGCAGCGCCGGCATTTCCGCTTCGAGGGTCTCCGGCATCGGCGCGCGCCCGGCTTTATAATCGGGCAGACGCTGATGTCGCCAGCCGTGGCCGCGGTCTTCATCATCAAATACCGCCACCACGTGGGTTGGCTGGCTATGGACCACCAGCTGTTCAAGCGCATGCAGGCAGGTGTCGACGCAGGGTGACCCCTGCACCGCGTGGATGCGGCGAATCAGATTAAGTGCGTCGACGATTAACAGATGAACGGCCACGAATATCCTCATAAATAGGCTCTTATTGCAGTGCCTTTCAGGGTAACATCGCCGCGCGGATGAGGCTATTGGCGCCAGGGAAATCAGGAAGATGACTCGCAGTTTCCGGCTAATCAACGTGCATCAGCAGGCCGAGATCGCTATTGGTGGCTTCGCCGTACCAGACCGCCTCGCGCACCGAAACCGGTTTGTGGATAAGCCCCAGCGCGTAAAAGCGATCGGCGATACTTTGTTGGGCGCGAATCACGTTGAGATCCATCGGCCGCGGACGATGGCTGCGGCGCGATAAGGCGCGCGTCAGAGAGGCGGCGTTAAGCCCCAGCTCGGCGGAGAGCAGTCCGGCGGCTTGCTCCCGGTGCTGGTCAATAAACTGGCCGGTCTGCGCCAGCTCGGCTAACAGGCGCTGCATGATATCGCTATTGCGGCTGGCGTAGTCGCGGCGCGACAGGTAGAACTGGTGGTTATTGACGCGTCCCTCGCCGCTGGCAACAACCCGTAATTCGCCGCTATATTCCGCGTCGCTGAGCAGCGGATCCCACATCATCCAGGCGTCCACCGCCAGGTAATCGCTGGCGGTCAGCGGATATTTCGGCGGAATATAGACCACTTTGACGTCGTTTAATGCCAGCCCGGCCTCTTCCAGGATATGCAGCAGCAGCCAGTGCACGTTAGAGCCCTTATTCAGCGCGATACGCTTGCCGCGCAGGTCGGCGATGGTGCGAATGTCGCTGTGCTGCGGGACGACCATCGCCACGCTTTGCGGAGCGGGCGGTTCCCAGGCGACGTAGACCAGCTCGCCGTTACTCGCCTGAGCGAAAACCGGCGGCGCTTCGCCGGTGGTGCCAAAATCGATCTCATCGCAGGCGAGGGCGTGCAGCAGCTGCGGCCCGGCGGGGAATTCGCTCCACAGCACGCTGACGCCGCGGCTGGCAAAGGCTTGCTCGAGACTTTGCCGCGCTTTCAGGATGCCAAGATTGCCGAAGCGCTGGAAGCCGATGCGCAATTCCCGGTCGCGAGAGACGCTGTTGACCGCCGCGCCGAAGAGAGGCTCCTGACGGCGGCGGCTTTTAATGATGCCAAAATTGGCCAGCTGCGTGCGCAGCGTGTGGCGGCTAATACCGAGCAGCGCCGCGGCCTGGCTTTGATTATCGTCACTGTGGGCCATCGCGCCGCGTATTAACGCCCCGGTGACCCTCTCCCACAGCGGCTCGCCCGGCAGGGAAAGCTGACGACGAATAAAATCGTCGAGCTCATTATCGCCCGCCGCCGAGGGCTCATTGTTCAGCGTCGTCAACCGCAGCTGGGCGGGGCCGATCTCCTCTTCTTTACTCAGCAATACCGCGTTATGCAGAGTGTTTTCCAGCTCGCGAATATTACCCGGCCAGGGGTACTCCATCAGCCTTGCCAGCGTCTCCGGGGCCAGACGACGAGCCGGGCGGCCCAGGCGGCGGGCGTAGAGCGAGAGAAAATGGTCCGCCAGTACGGGAATATCCTGGCGACGCTGGCGCAGCGGCGGCAGCGGGACGAGGGCGATATTCAGGCGATAGTAGAGGTCTTCGCGGAAACGACGCTCGCGGATGGCCTGCATCAGGTCCACGTGGGTGGCGGCGATCACCCGCACGTCCACCTTAATGGCCTTGCGCGAGCCGACGCGGGTGATTTCGCGCTCCTGCAGAACGCGCAGCAGTTTGACCTGAAGCGGCAGGCTAAGCTCGCCGATTTCATCGAGCAGCAGGGTGCCGCCCTCCGCCGCCTCGAACCAGCCGGGATGGCCTTGTACCGCGCCGGTAAACGCCCCTTTTTCATGGCCGAACAGCTCCGCTTCCGCCAGGCTTTCGCTGAGCGCGCCGCAGTTGACGGCCAGAAACGGCCGGTGGCGGCGCGGGCTATGGTGATGCAGGTAGCGGGCGACGACCTCCTTACCGGTGCCGGTTTCGCCGACAATCAGCACGGTCGCCTCGGTGGGGGCCAGTTTATCCAGCAGGCTCTGAAACGCTTTTGACGCCGGGTCGATCAGCGCGGGCGTAGAGGATGGAAATTCAGGATTCAGCATGGTGACCTCCGGTATTTGATGTCCTGAAGTTATCCTGTGCCGGGGACGGAAACCAGAGGGCTAACTCGCCGGTCTGTTGCAAATGCCGCAGTCCGGACGCATTGGCTGCGGCATTTGCAACAGCGGCGTAAGGTTCGGTTTTCTGTAACTCACTGAATTTATATTGTTAATTTTTTATTCACCATTGGCACGATTATCGCTAACACTCATATAACCAAATTAAAACAACTCTTCGATAAATATCGGATATGGTTATATAGGAAATGGATAATGACGCAAAAAACCGACGATAAAATCAACGTGTTCTGGTTTCTGCCCACCCACGGCGATGGCCGCTACCTGGGCACCTCGGAGGGCGGACGCCCGGTTGATTTGCCTTACCTGCAGCAGGTGGCGCTGGCGGCCGACAGCCTCGGCTACTACGGCGTGCTGATCCCAACGGGGAAAAGCTGCGAAGACTCCTGGCTGGTGGCCTCGGCGCTGGCACCGCTGACCCGCCGCCTGCGCTATCTGGTGGCCGTTCGTCCGGGCCTGCAGCCGCCGACGCTGGCGGCGAGGATGGCGACGACGCTCGACCGCCTGTCGGGCGGTCGGCTGCTGATTAACGTGGTGACCGGCGGCGATCCGGTGGAGAACAAAGGCGACGGTATTTTCCTCAGCCACGGCGAACGCTATCAGGTCACCCGCGAATTTCTCGACGTCTACTCGCGCCTGCTGAAAGGCGAAAAGGTGGATTATCACGGCGAGCATATCCACGTGGAAGGCGCGGAAGTGCTGTTTCCGCCGGTACAGGAAAACGGCCCGCCGCTGTTTTTTGGCGGCTCCTCTGAGGAAGCCATCGACGTCGCCGCCGATCAAATCGATACCTACCTGACCTGGGGGGAGCCGCCGGCGCTGGTGGCCGAAAAGCTGGCGATAGTGCGCGAGCGCGCCGCCGCGCGGGGCCGCACGTTGCAGTACGGGATTCGTCTGCATGTGATTGTTCGCGAAACCGAAGAGGAGGCGTGGGCCGCCGCCGATCGGCTGATTTCACACCTTGATGACGAAACTATCGCCCAGGCGCAGAAAATTTTTGCCCGTATGGACTCCACCGGCCAGGCGCGAATGAGTTCGCTGCATAAAGGATCGCGCGACAATCTGCGTATTGCGCCGAACCTGTGGGCGGGCGTGGGGCTGGTGCGCGGCGGGGCCGGGACGGCGCTGGTCGGCAATCCGCAGCAGGTGGCAGAACGCATTCGTGAATATCAGGCGCTCGGTATCACCAACTTTATCTTCTCCGGCTACCCGCATCTGGAAGAAGCCCATCGTTTCGCTGACCTGGTCATGCCGCTATTGCCGCTGGCAGGCCACGATCAGCCGAAGGCGCGTAGCGTCAATACCGGCCCGTTTGGCGAAACCATCGGCGGCGATAAGCGTCCGGTGAAACAGGTCAGCGCAAGCTGAGGAGGCGCGTATGTTACACCGATTTGTGAAGGCGGTGGGCTATGCAAACTGAACCGCACGTGGTGATTGTCGGCGGCGGATTTAGCGGTGCGGCGGTGGCGATTCATCTCCTGCGCCTGGCGCCGGTTGGCGTGCGGGTCACGCTGCTGGAGCCGCGCGAGGTGCCCGGCGCGGGCGTGGCCTACTCCACGACCGAACCGAGCCATCGGATTAACGTTCCTGCCGCGCGGATGCAGCTTGCCGGTGAAGAGGAGGGCGCGTTCGATCGCTGGTACCGCAGCCAGCCCGCCTTTGCGGATGACCCGCATGCCCTGCTGGCAGACGGCGCGGTCTATCCGCAGCGCGGTCAGTTTGGCCGCTATGTCGCCCAGCGTTTCGCCGAGGAGGCGCGCGCCAGCGGCGGGCGGCTGACGCATCTGCGCGAGCAGGCGCTGAGCGTTAATCATGGTGAAGTTGTCACCGACGGCGGGCGTCGGCTGCAGGCCGATCTGCTGGTGCTGGCCATCAGCCATCCGCCGCCGTCGCTGCCGTCGCTGGCGACGCCGTTCGCAACGCATCCGGCGCTCATCGCTAACCCCTGGCGAACGGGCGTGCTGGCAACTATCGCCCCGGAAGCGAGCGTCGCGGTCATGGGCACCGGCCTGACGATGGCGGACACCGTCGCGACCCTGACGCGTCTGGGACATCGGGGGCCGATCGCGGCATTTTCACGCCGCGGGCTGCTGTCCCGCAGCAATCTCAGCGGCAGTAGTGAACCCTGGCCTGGCGAATACGATCTCGGAACGCTGCGCCAGCGGCTGCGGCAAATCCGTCTGGATATCGAGCGCGCGGCGGAGCAGGGACAGGCCTGGCAGGTGGTGCTGGACGCGGTGCGTAATCAGGGGCAGAGCATCTGGCAGGGGCTGACGGTGGCCGATCGCCAGCGCTTCCTGCGTCATTTGCGCAGCTACTGGGACGTTCACCGCTACCGTATCGCTCCGCAGGTCGCCGGGGTCCTTGAGCAGCGCCAGCGCGACGGCAGCCTGCGGGTGCTGGCGGCCAGGCTGACGGCGCTGGAAGGCGACGCGCAAAAGCTGGCGCTAACCCTGACGCCCCGGCGCGGTGAAACGCTGCGGGTGAGCGCTGACCACTTTATTTTAACCACCGGCCCGGCGCACGGCGGGTTGACCGACAGCCAGCCGCTGCTGCGTCAGCTGAGCCAGCGTGGGCTGATTCGCGCCGATGCGTTCGGCCTTGGCCTGGACGTCGATCGCCGCTCGCGGGCGATAGGCCGGGAAGGGCGGATTACGCCCAATCTGCTGGTTTCCGGACCCGCCGCGCGGGCGTATTTCGGAGAATTAATGGGGCTGCCGCAGGTGGCCGACCATGCCGCCGCCGTGGCCGACGAAGCGCTGCGGACCCTGGGCGTCAAACAATCCGCCCGATGTCCGGCGTTCTGAACGCCTTTTATCCCCTGATTCCTTTAATGATTATGCGCGCGTCCCGACAGCGGGGCGCGCCGTGGAGAGTGCTATGTCATCACAACGTGAAATTCGTCTGAACGCTTTTGATATGAACTGCGTCGGCCATCAGTCGCCGGGGCTGTGGGCCCATCCGCGCGACCGCTCCTGGCAGTATAAAGACCTCGAGTATTGGGTCGACCTGGCGCGTCTGCTGGAGCGGGGCAAGTTTGACGGACTATTTATCGCCGATGTGCTGGGCGTCTATGACGTGCTGAACGGCAACGGCGATGCGGCGATCCGCCAGGCGGCGCAGGTGCCGGTCAACGATCCGCTGGCGCTGATTACGCCGATGGCGCTGGTGACGGAGCATCTGGGATTCGGCCTGACCGCTTCGCTCTCTTTTGAGCATCCCTATCCGTTCGCCCGCCGTCTTTCAACCCTCGACCATCTGACCAAGGGGCGAGTGGGCTGGAATATCGTGACCTCCTACCTTGAGAGCGGGGCGCGTAATATTGGCCAGAAAGCGCAGACCGACCACGACGCCCGCTACGACTACGCCGATGAATATCTGGAGGTGGTCTATAAGCTGCTGGAGGGGAGCTGGGAGGATGGCGCGGTGCTGCGCGACAGGGAACGTAAGATCTTCAGCGATCCGCGAAAAATTCACCCGATTAACCATCAGGGGAACTTCTTCTCGGTGCCGGGGATCCACCTCTGTGAGCCGTCGCCGCAGCGTACGCCGGTACTCTATCAGGCGGGCGCCTCCAGCCGCGGCAAGCAGTTCGCCGCCGGCCACGCGGAGTGCGTATTTGTCGGCGCGCCGTCGAAAGTGCTGCTGAAAAAGACGGTGGCGGATATTCGCCGTCGCGCCGAGGAGGCCGGGCGCGATCCGCGCAGCATCCTGATCTTCAATATGCAGACGGTCATCGTCGGCGAAACCGACCGTGAAGCTCAGGCTAAATGGCAGGAGTATAAACCGTACGTCAGCTACGAAGGGGCGCTGGCTCTGCTCTCCGGCTGGACCGGCATCGACCTTGGTCAGTATCAGCCGGATCAGGTGCTGGAGTATCTGCATACCAACGCGATTCAGTCGATGGTAGAGGCGTTTTCCACCGCCGATCCGAACAGCCAGTGGACCGTGCAGAAGCTGGCGGACTGGGCGGGGATCGGCGGCTTCGGGCCGCTGGTGGTCGGCAGCCCGCAGACGGTCGCCGATGAGCTGCAGTCCTGGGTCGAAGAGACCGACGTCGATGGGTTTAACCTCGCCTATGCGGTGACCCACGAAACCTTCCGCGACGTGGTGGATTTGCTGGTTCCGGAGCTGCAAAAGCGCGGCGTGTTTAAGCAGGAGTATCGCGAGGGAACCCTGCGCGAGAAGCTGTTTGGCGCCGGCCCGCGGCTGGCTGCGCCGCATCCGGGCGCAGGCTATCGCTACGGCGCGCAGGTCGCGGTCGGAAGTGAAGAGAAGGTGAGTTAATTTTGCCGGTCCCCCTCTCCCCGAAGGGGGAGGGGCTGAACTGTGGGGCGGGAGGTTTTTCCCGGAGGCGGCGCTTGACGCGCCTGTCCGGGCTACGGATCCACCGCCGTCTGCGGGCCGGTAGCCCGGGTAAGGCGCCTGCGCCGCGACCCGGGAAGGGAAGACTTACTGCTTATCCAGCGACCAGGTCGCGCTGCGAACATCGACTTTCACCGGCAGCAGGCCGATACGGGTGAAGGTATCCGCCAGCGCCTGCTGTTCGTTATAGACCGCAGGCGTCATACGCTCGGCACCATAAGGCAGACGCGCCAGCGTCTTCAGCCAGATAGCCTTATCCAGCCCGGTTGAGGTGGAGAGGATCCCGGCGGCATCCTCCTGATGACTGTTGGCCCATTCGCTCAGTTTACTCAGCTCATCCACCACCTGCTTTGCGGTATCCGGATAGGTGTCGGCAAATTTGCGGCTGGCCAGGTAGAAGGTGTAGTGCGGCACCAGCCCTTCGGCATTGCCAATCTGTCGTGCTTTGGCGTTCGTTTCCACTTCGGCGAGGAACGGATCCCAGATAACCCAGGCGTCAATAGCGCCGCGCTGGAAGGCGGCGCGGGCGTCAGCAGGCGGCAGATAGACCGGCGTGATATCTTTATAGCTCAGCCCGGCTTTCTCCAGCGCGGTCACCAGCAGGTAGTTTACGTCGGAGCCTTTATTGAGCCCCACGCGCTTGCCCTTAAGATCGGCCACGCTCTTAATTGCCGAGTTTTCCGCCACCACGATGGCCTCGGTTTTTGGGTTCGCCGGGGAGTGGGCTAAATAGACCAGATCCGCCTGCGCCGCCTGGGCAAAGGCCGGCGGCGCATCGCCGGTGGCGGCGAGGTCGATGCTGCCGACGTTCAGCCCTTCCAGCATCTGCGGCCCGGCGGGAAATTCAATCCAGCGGACGGCGATACCCTGCTTTTTGAAGCTTTCATCGAGGGTGCCGCGATATTTAAGCAGCGCGAAGATATTAGCTTTCTGATAACCGATATTCACGGTCTCCGGCGCTTTCGCCAGCGCGGAAGCGGATAAGCCTGCCAGCAGTAGCAGCAGCGCCGGGCGGGATAATCTGAGCATGATTTGTTCTCCTTGAGCGGTTTTTCCGTAAGGTAACAAATCGTCTTTATAACTAATAAATAACTAAATTATCATTTATATAACATAAATGAAGGAGGAGGGCAGGGAAAGGAAGCCCGGCATGCCGCAGCATACCGGGAGGGGGGCGTTAATCGCAGGCGACAATCTTCATGGCCAGGCCGCCGCGCGAGGTTTCACGATATTTGGCGTTCATATCTTTGCCCGTTTCGTACATGGTCTCGATGACTTTATCGAGGCACACCCGCGGCTCGCTGGTGCGGCGCAGGGCCATACGCGCGGCGTTGACCGCTTTGACCGCTGCGATAGCGTTACGCTCGATGCACGGCACCTGCACCTGGCCGGCAACCGGATCGCAGGTGAGACCGAGGTTGTGCTCCATACCAATTTCCGCCGCGATGCATACCTGACCCGGACTGCCGCCAAGCAGTTCAGCCAGACCGGCCGCCGCCATTGAACAGGCTACGCCGACTTCACCCTGGCAGCCCACTTCGGCACCGGAAATCGAGGCGTTCATCTTATAGAGCGAGCCAATGGCGCTGGTGACCAGCATATAGCGCGCCAGCGAGTTGGCGTTCACTTTGCGGATGAACTTGTCGTAGTAGGCCAGCACCGCAGGTACGATACCGCAGGCGCCGTTGGTCGGCGCGGTCACGACGCGCCCGCCGGCGGCGTTCTCTTCGTTAACCGCCAGGGCGAACATGTTAATCCAGTCAACGACCGCCATCGGGTCGCTGTTGGTGTTGTCCTGGCTTACCAGCATCCGGCGCAGCGCGGCGGCGCGACGCGGCACCCGCAGCTTGCCCGGCAGAACCCCCTCGGTGGTGATGCCGCGCTCAATTCCGCTGCTCATCACTTCCCAGACCGCGGCAAAATGCTGCTCCAGCGCTTCTTTACTGTGCAGCGCCAGCTCGTTTTGCATCATCAGCCCGGAGAGCGATAGCCCGCTTTCGCGGCAGTGGCGCTGCAGATCGGCGGCGTTTTTATACGGATAAGGTACGGCGACCGGCGCTTCGCGGGTCACGCCGAAATGGTCTTCATCGACGATAAACCCGCCGCCGATGGAGTAATACGTCTGGCTGTAGAGAACCTTCTCGCCGCCGAGGGCGGTAATACGCATGCCGTTTTCATGCCGCGACAGGTTGTCGGCGTGGAAATTCATGCACTGATCGACCGGGAACGCCACTTCCTGCTGGCCGTTTGCCAGCATCAGGCGGCCATGGGTGTTGACGTCCTGGATAAAGCCGGGAATCGCGTCGATGTCGACGGTATCCGGCAGGTTGCCCGCCAGGCCCATAATAATCGCGATATCGGTATGGTGGCCTTTTCCCGTCAGGGAAAGGGAGCCGTAGACATCGACGACGACTTTGGTTACCTCGGAAAGCAGCCCGTGCTCAATAAGATCGTCCGTGAATTGTTTGCCCGCTTTCATCGGTCCAACGGTGTGGGAGCTGGAAGGGCCAATGCCGATTTTAAAAATATCGAATACGCTGATCATGATGCATCCAGTGCTGTCGGGAGCGCCGCCGTCAGGCGGCGCGGGGGATATTAACTAAACAAAGAGTAGAAAATCGCGGAGATAGCAATCAGGCCCATAATCACCACGAAAACGTTGCTGACGTGGCCGCTGTATTTACGCATCGCCGGGACTTTCTGAATCGCGTACATCGGCATCAGGAACAGAATCATCGCGATAATCGGGCCGCCCAGGGTTTCGATCATCCCGAGGATGCTGGGGTTCAGCGTCGCCACAATCCAGGTGGTGACCAGCATGAACAGGGCGGTGATTTTGTTCAGTTTATTGATTTCGATGGACTTGCCTTTACCGCGCAGGGATTTAATCACCATGCCGTTAAAGCCTTCGCGAGCGCCCAGGTAGTGGCCAAGGAAGGATTTAGTGATGGCGATCATCGCAATGATCGGCGCCATCCAGGCGATGATCGGCGCGTTAAAGTGGTTCGCCAGGTAAGACAGAATCGAGATGTTCTGATCTTTCGCCGCCGCCAGATCCGCCGGGGAGAGGCTCAGTACGCAGCTGAAGACGAAGAACATGACGGTCAGCACCATCATGATGTGCGCGCGGGCCAGAATGCTGGAGCATTTTTTCTCTGCGCCCTGGCCGTACTCTTCGCGTTTCGCGACGGCGAAGGAGGAGATGATCGGCGAGTGGTTAAAAGAAAACACCATCACCGGAATCGCCAGCCACAGGGTCATCCACAGGCCGTTGCCGGTCGCGGTCGCGCTGCTCAGGGAGAGGGTTTCCAGCGCCGCGCCGTTCCACTGCGGGATCAGATAAAAGGCCAGAATCATCA
The DNA here is from genome assembly GCF_015139575.1 of Klebsiella michiganensis. Lineage (GTDB taxonomy): Bacteria > Pseudomonadota > Gammaproteobacteria > Enterobacterales > Enterobacteriaceae > Klebsiella > Klebsiella michiganensis. Next base: position 1,110,801 of record NZ_AP022547.1, read on the forward strand.
GCGCGACCACGAACGGGAACACCAGCACGCTCATCGCTTTCACAATCATCTGCTCGCCGAAGCGCACGATGGTCATCATGCCGACAATCAGAATCAGGGAAAGAATGGCGCGAGGCGGCGGCGTTATGTGCAGCTGGTGCAGCATAAAGCTTTCCACGGTGTTGGTGATCGCCACGCTGTAGACCAGCAGAATCGGGTAGATGGCGAAGAAGTAGAGCAGGGTAATCAGCTTACCTGCGCCAACGCCGAAATGCTCTTCGACCACTTCAGTGATGTCTTCGCCCGGATTCTTACCGGACAGCACGAAACGGGTCATCCCGCGGTGGGCGAAGAAGGTCATCGGGAAGGCCAGAATCGCCATGATGATCAGCGGGATCATACCGCCGACGCCGGCGTTGATCGGTAGAAACAGGACGCCCGCGCCGATAGCCGTGCCGTACAGGCCCAGCATCCACATGGTGTCCGTCTTACGCCAACCGCTACGGGTAGCATCCGAAACGATGGTGCTGGTTTGAGTGGTTTCCATCTGTATCTCCTGGAGGAAGCAACAAAATCTATTGAATAAAAAAGACCAAATAATATGAAATTCGTTTGTTTACGGTTTTTTAGGCATTTTCTCCGTAACAATTGGTGCGGGAAGATACATTTATATGGTGAATGCATCAGTGATCGCGATCTCAAATGCAATAATCCACTTTAAATGTAAGCAATTTTAGTCCAACAGCCTGTTTCTGGTGATCAGCCAGAGATTTGTGGCGCGGAGGCTATCATTTTCAGCATATGAGAGAATAGTGGCGCGACGTAATAACGAGGTTTTTACTGTAAAAATGCGAAGTTCTCGACGTTTTTACGTTAAAAGGCGTTTTTCCTGGTGATATTTATTGCAGTTTTTGGAAACGCAAACGATTGGCTTTTGTAAAGGCGATGCTAAAAATTCATAAAAGGAATGATTTATCTGGAAAGCATACGGGCGAATGGAGAAGCGAAAAAGCGGAGAAAGAGTGCCGCCCGGGCGGGGAGAAATAGCCCGGGGGCGTAAGCCGCCGCCCGGGAGAAGAGCAGAAGAGAACTCAGGAACAGATTTCGTAGCAGGGGATGTAAGCGGTGCCGCCCGGCAGCTTCATACGATGCTGCGCCACAAAGCCCTGCAGCAGATCGTCCATGCGGCGCATCATTGCCGGGTCGCCGTGAATCTTATACGGGCCGAATTTCTCGATAGCCTGGATACCCACCTCTTTAACGTTACCGGCGACGATACCGGAGAAGGCGCGGCGGAGATCCGCTGCCAGCACTTCCACCGGCTGGTCCGGATAGAGTTTAAGGTTGGCCATATTCTCATGGGTCGGATCGAACGGCATCTGCAGGTCCGGCGCAATGCGCATCGACCAGTTGAAGCTGTAGGCGTCGCCGGTCTCGCGGCGATTCTCTTTCACCATCGGCATCGCTTTTTTCATCTGCCGGGCCACTTCCGCGGCGTCGTCAACGATAATGCGATAGTGACGACGGGCGGCTTCACCCAGCGTATGGACGATAAACTCATCCAGCACGCGGAAATAATCGGCGCTCTCTTTTGGCCCGGTGAGAATCAGCGGCAGAACCTGCGACTTGTTCGACGGGTGCATCAAAATGCCCAGCAGATAGAGCAGCTCTTCCGCCGTGCCCACGCCGCCCGGGAAGATGATGATGCCGTGGGCGATGCGCACGAACGCCTCCAGGCGTTTTTCGATATCCGGCATGATGATCAGTTCGTTCACCAGCGGGTTCGGCGGCTCGGCGGCGATAATCGACGGCTCGGTCATACCGATAAAGCGGCTGTCTCTGTAACGCTGCTGCGCGTGGCCGACGGCGGCGCCTTTCATCGGCGCTTCCATCGCGCCCGGTCCACAGCCGGTACAGATATTCAGTTCGCGCAGGCCCAGCTGGGTGCCGACGCGGCGGGCGTACAGATATTCGTTTTCGTTAATCGAGTGGCCGCCCCAGCAGACAATCATGTTTGGCGCTTCGCCGACGTGCAGGGCGCGGGCGTTACGCAAAATGGAGAAAACCAGGTTGGTGATATGCACCGAGCTTTCAAGATCGAGATTCGGGAAGCGAACGGTATTGTGGATTTGGCCGTAGACGAACAGAATATCGCGCAGTACGGCAAACAGGTTGGCCTGCAGGGAACGGATAATACGCCCGTCAACGAAAGCGTCTTCCGGCGGGTTGATCAGTTCCAGCTTCACGCCGCGTTCGCGACGCAGCACGTTAATATCGAAGTTTTCAAAACGAGACAGAAGCTCCTTGCTGTTATCGGTCAGGCTCCCCGAGTTGAGCACAGCAAGCGAGCAGTTGCGAAAGAGTTGATACAGGTCACTGCTGGCGGTGCGTTTAAGCATATCCACTTCCAGCTGCGACAGCATATCCATTGAACCAAGCGGGCTAACATGTGTAATCAAGTGAACTCCTTACAGGACGATTATCGTCTTCCTGTGATTACAATAGCCCTGCTGATGGCGTTTTCACAACCTTGCGCGCGGGTTAACGCGCGCAAATTGTGAAAATGTTTACTATTGACGGGCGAGGCGACCGGTGGCCGGCACAAAATCGGTATTGCTGCGCCACGGGTTGATATCAAGACCGCCTCGTCGCGTGTAGCGCGCATAAACGGAAAGGGCTTCCGGCTGGCAGAAACGCTGAATGTCATTGAAGATGCGCTCTACGCACTGCTCGTGGAACTCGTTGTGGTGGCGGAATGACACCAGATAGCGCAGCAGCTTTTCGCGATCGATTTTCGCCCCGCGATACTGGATTTGCACCGACCCCCAGTCTGGCTGGTGGGTAATCAGGCAGTTGGATTTCAGCAGATGGCTGACCAGGGTCTCTTCGACCACTTTGCCGGCCGCGGCGTCCTGCAGGTAATCGGCGCTGAACTGGTAATTATCGATTTCAATATCCTGATCGTCGATGCAGGTACCGTGCAGATGAGCGACCGGCTGGCCTTCGAGCTCATCGAGGCGATACAGCGCTACCTTCACTTCTCCTTGCGCACAGGCGCTGAGATCGCGCGCCAGCGTCGCCTCGACCGCCTGCCAGTCGGCAAAGCGCGTCTGGTTGAAGCTGTTGAGATAGAGCTTAAAGCTTTTTGATTCCACCAGGTTTACGGTGGTATCGCTGAGCTCCACGTGGCCCACGGCGACCTGCGGCAGGCCTTTGGCGTTCAGCCAGGAGAGCTCATACAGCGTCCAGATATCGGCACCGTGAAACGGCAGGTTATCGGCGTGCAGATCCAGCGGGTCGCGGTTCAGGCTGCGCGGGACGCCCTGAAGCAGGCTTGCGTCGTAGGTATCGCGGTAATCGGTTGATTTTCCGAGCGTCAGGCCAGCCAGCGCCTGATGATTATCGTAAGAAGACATGTTTCACCATAGTTAAAGCGGTTACACTATATGCCAAGTGTATCCTGTCTAACGTGAAGAGAGAAACCGGTGGACCAGCAAACCGCAGAAGCGCTACAAGCATTTACCCAACGTTATTGTGAGGCGTGGCAGCAGCAGCGCTCCAGCCTGCCGCGCAGCGAAGAGCTTTACGGTATCCCGTCGCCGTGCGTCAACGGCACGGATGATGACGGCGTTTTCTGGCAGCCGCAGCCGTTTTCATTAGCACAAAATATTGACGCGGTTGAACGGGCGCTGGAGATTGTGGTACAACAACCGCTTCATGCTTATTATACCACTCAGTTTGCCGGCGATATGCAGGCGCGTTTTGCCGATGAAACTGCCGATGAAACCATGACGCTGCTGCAAACCTGGAGCCCGGATGATTTCCAGCGGGTGCAGGAGAATCTGATTGGTCATCTGCTGGTGCAAAAGCGTTTGAAGCTGTCGCCCACGCTGTTTATCGCCACGCTGGACAGCGAACTGGAGGTCATTTCGGTCTGTAATATGAGCGGTGAAGTGATCAAAGAGACCCTCGGCACCCGAAAACGGACGACCCTTTCTCCCTCGCTTGCGAGTTTCCTTAATTCCCTTAAGCCAGTTCTGTAATCCACAGTACCCAAACTTTTGTGAGAGATCTCTTACAAGACCTGTAAGAGATCGTCATCATTTAAGCCGATCCTTCAGGGGGCGTATTTTAAGAAATATAATATTTTTCAAGTGATTAATGATTTTCTCATTAAGGATACTGACGATTAATCTTAAGATATTGTCTTAACAAGGGTTGTAAGACAGGGCGGAATCAGGGATTCTATACACATCGACAGGGAGTTGATAAAGGAAGTGAACATCAGGATGATGACGCTTCTGCAGGACCCGCCAGGATGGCGTTGCAAGGACAGGCTTCAGGATGAAGCACAGGATAACGCAGGATTGCGTAAAAGGACACCTCCAGGAAGGAGAACGAGAGCCGAGCGGGATGTTCGGTGGATCAGGAAGATCAGGACAGACTTAAGGATGAGTTATTTCGCATCGGGGTGGTGTGAAAGCAGGATGCAACTGTTTATGGATGAACATGGTCAGGAGACCTCAGGAAAAGTTTTCAAGGACGAGCAGGGAGCACCAATGTAGCTGGATTGCTGCAAAACGAACCGGGAGCACTGTTTTATACAGTGCTCCCTTTTTTTATTTCTCGTCTGAATTTGCTATTCTGCGCCGGTTTTTAACTCACCGAGGTTTCCCATGACTCTTGACCATCGCGTGCGCGAGCGCCTGCTCGCCATTGAAGCGCTGCTGCGCGAAACGGAACACTGGCAGGATAGTGCCCCCGATAGCCGCGCGTTTGCCAGCGAACAGCCGTTTTGCCTCGACACCATGGAGCCGCTTGAATGGCTGCAGTGGGTATTGATTCCGCGTATGCACCAGCTTCTGGAAAGCGGAACGCCGCTGCCGCAGAACTTCGCCGTTGCGCCCTATTATGAGATGGCTCTGGATAATGCTCACCCCGTGCGCGAGCGGGTGCTGGCCGAACTGGTCCTGCTGGATGCGCTGTTTGCCGGCGGCGAAGCCTGATGCTGGAGATTTTATATCAGGACCAGTGGCTGGTCGCGGTGAACAAGCCATCGGGCTGGCTGGTGCACCGCAGCTGGCTGGATCGTGATGAAAAAGTGGTGGTAATGCAGACCGTGCGCGACCAGATAGGCCAGCACGTGTTCACCGCCCATCGCCTCGACAGGCCGACGTCCGGCGTGCTGCTGATGGGGCTGTCGAGCGAAGCGGGAAGATTGCTGTCGCAGCAGTTCGAGCAGCATCAAATGCAGAAACGCTATCATGCGATCGCTCGCGGCTGGCTGAACGACGAAGCGGTGCTTGATTACCCGCTGGTTGAGGAACTGGATAAAATCGCCGATAAGTTTGCCCGCGAAAACAAAGACCCGCAGCCGGCGGTGACGCATTATCGCGGCCTGGCGACGGTAGAGATGCCGGTGGCGACCGGCCGTTACCCCACGACCCGCTATAGCCTGGTGGAGCTTGAACCGAAAACCGGACGTAAACACCAGCTACGTCGCCATCTTGCCCATCTTCGCCATCCGATTATCGGCGATAGCAAACACGGCGATTTGCGGCAGAATCGCAGCGCGGCGGCGCACTTTGGCTGCGATCGGCTGATGCTGCACGCCAGCCAGCTCTCGTTAACGCATCCCTTTACCGGCGAACCGTTGGTTATTCGCGCCGGTCTTGACGACGTCTGGATGCGCGCGCTGTCGCAGTTTGGCTGGCGCGGCCTTCTCCCGCTAAATGAAAGGGTTGAGTTTGCCGACGACTGCGGTCAGGATGAAGAGATACAGGTCAATTCAGGGAGATAGTCATGGCAGAAGTCGGAATTTTTGTCGGCACGATGTATGGAAATTCGCTCCTGGTCGCCGAAGAGGCGCAGGCTATTTTGAGCGGGCTGGGGCATCAGGCGAAAGTCTTTGAGGATCCCGAGGTCAAAGACTGGGAGTCGTATAGCGGTAGATATGTGCTGGTGGTGACATCGACCACCGGACAGGGCGATTTACCGGATAGTATCGTGCCCTTGTACGAAGGCATCAAAGATATGTATCAGCCGCATTTACGCTATGGGATTATCGCCCTGGGCGATAGCACCTACGCTAACTTCTGCGGCGGCGGCTTAAAGTTTGATGCGTTATTGCAGGAACAGGGCGGCACGCGCGTTGGCGAGATGCTGATGATTGACGCCAGCGAAGATCCGGAACCCGAAAGCGTCTCTAACCCATGGGTAACGCAGTGGGCGTCGCTGCTCGATTAAAAAGTTTCGCCCTCTCCCTACACTAGAGGGCGCTCCTTTTTTACTGATGTTCAATGCCAGAGCCAGATTAACGGTCAAAAAGATCGTACCAATTCTCCACGTGGCTGGCTTCGGGCATTTGCCTTAAAACCTGTGTAATGCCAGGGCCTTTACCGGGCTATTTCACGGGGTCAAGAGAGTTGATTCACACTCCTGCCTTTTGCACCGCCGTTTCCGCCTCTGAACGCGCGCGGTTTTTCATTTCCGTGAACCATCCCCCATCTTATTAGGCATACGCCATAAATCACATTTACTCAGCCGGTGAAAGCTGTGTATTTGCACGGTGAGCCCGCCAGCCCCTCTTTTTATACTTTCCCTGCCAGTTCCCAATGCAGTGCCAGATATAACGAAAACAATGAAAAACACTAACACGTCATTCTGAGTACCCTACAGGTTGTGCTGTTCAGAATGAACGTAGCTAACGCTATGATTCAGGAGTGCAACAATGAGTTCATTAAGTCAGGCGGCGAGCGGCGCTGAAAAGCGCACCAATGCTCGCTACTGGATAGTGGTGATGCTGTTTATCGTCACATCCTTCAACTACGGCGACCGCGCCACCTTATCCATTGCCGGATCGGAGATGGCCAAAGATATTGGTCTTGACGCCGTTGGCATGGGGTATGTTTTCTCCGCGTTTTCATGGGCCTATGTGATCGGCCAAATCCCGGGCGGTTGGCTGCTTGACCGTTTCGGTTCAAAACGCGTCTACTTCTGGTCCATTTTTATCTGGTCCATGTTTACCCTGCTGCAGGGCTTCGTCGATATCTTCAGCGGCTTCGGCATTATCGTCGCGCTGTTTACCCTGCGTTTCCTTGTCGGCCTGGCCGAAGCGCCATCTTTCCCCGGAAACAGCCGTATCGTCGCGGCGTGGTTCCCGGCGCAGGAGAGGGGCACCGCGGTGGCTATCTTTAACTCCGCGCAATACTTTGCCACCGTTATTTTTGCGCCAATCATGGGTTGGCTGACCCATGAGGTGGGCTGGTCGCACGTGTTCTTCTTTATGGGCGGACTCGGGATTATCATCAGCTTTGTCTGGCTGAAGGTCATTCATGAACCCAACCAGCATCCGGGCGTGAACCAAAAAGAGCTGGATTACATCGCCGCTGGCGGCGCGCTGATCAACATGGATCAGGCGGCGGCCAAAGCTAAGGTGCCGTTTAGCGTAAAATGGGGGCAAATTAAGCAGCTGCTGGGCTCCCGCATGATGATTGGCGTCTATATCGGACAGTACTGCATTAACGCTTTAACCTATTTCTTTATCACCTGGTTCCCGGTTTATCTGGTGCAGGCGCGCGGCATGTCCATTCTGAAAGCCGGTTTTGTCGCTTCGGTGCCGGCTATCTGCGGCTTCGCGGGCGGCGTGCTCGGCGGGATTATTTCCGACTGGCTGATGCGTCGTACCGGCTCGCTGAACATCGCGCGTAAAACGCCGATCGTGATGGGGATGCTGCTGTCGATGGTGATGGTGTTCTGTAACTACGTCAACGTGGAGTGGATGATTATCGGCTTTATGGCGCTGGCCTTCTTCGGTAAAGGCATCGGCGCGCTGGGCTGGGCGGTCATGGCGGATACGGCACCGAAAGAGATCAGCGGGCTGAGCGGCGGTCTGTTCAACATGTTCGGCAATATCTCCGGCATCGTGACGCCGATTGCGATTGGCTACATCGTTGGCACCACCGGTTCGTTTAACGGCGCGCTGATTTATGTGGGCGTCCATGCGCTGGTGGCGGTGCTGAGCTATCTGGTTCTGGTCGGCGATATTAAGCGTATTGAACTGAAACCTGTGGCAGGACAATCATCATGACAACGCAATCGAGCCCCGTTATCACCGACATGAAGGTTATCCCGGTAGCCGGGCAGGACAGTATGCTGCTCAATATCGGCGGTGCCCATAACGCGTACTTTACCCGTAATATCGTGGTGTTGACCGACAGCGCCGGCAATACCGGCGTCGGCGAAGCGCCCGGCGGCGAGGTGATTTATCAGACGCTGGTGGAGGCGATCCCGATGGTTTTGGGGCAGGAAATCGCCCGCCTGAATAAAGTGGTTCAGCAGGTGCATAAAGGCAACCAGGCCGCGGATTTTGACACCTTTGGTAAAGGCGCCTGGACGTTCGAACTGCGGGTGAACGCGGTGGCGGCGCTGGAGGCTGCGCTGCTGGATCTGCTGGGCAAGGCGCTCAACGTGCCGGTTTGCGAACTGCTGGGGCCGGGCAAGCAGCGCGATGCGGTGACCGTGCTGGGCTACCTGTTCTACGTGGGCGATCGTACGAAGACCGATCTGCCCTATCTGGAAAGCACGCCGGGCAGCCACGCGTGGTATCGCCTGCGTCATCAGGAAGCGCTGAACAGCGAGGCGGTGGTGCGGCTGGCGGAAGCCGCGCAGGATCGCTACGGCTTTAAAGATTTCAAACTCAAGGGCGGCGTGCTGCCCGGCGAGCAGGAGATCGAAACCGCCCGCGCGCTGAAGAAGCGTTTCCCGGATGCGCGCATTACGGTCGACCCTAACGGCGCCTGGCTGCTGGATGAAGCCATCGCCCTGTGCAAAGGGCTGAACGATGTGCTGACCTACGCCGAAGACCCCTGCGGCGCCGAGCAGGGCTTTTCCGGCCGCGAAGTGATGGCGGAATTCCGCCGCGCCACCGGTTTGCCGGTGGCAACTAACATGATCGCCACCAACTGGCGCGAAATGGGCCATGCGGTGATGCTGAACGCCGTGGATATTCCGCTGGCCGATCCGCACTTCTGGACCCTGTCCGGCGCGGTGCGCGTGGCGCAGCTGTGCGATGACTGGGGCCTGACCTGGGGCTGTCATTCCAATAACCACTTTGATATTTCACTGGCCATGTTCACCCACGTCGGCGCGGCGGTGCCGGGTAACCCCACGGCCATCGATACCCACTGGATTTGGCAGGAGGGAGATTGCCGCCTGACCAAAAATCCGCTGGAGATTAAGCACGGAAAAATTGCTGTTCCGGACGCGCCAGGACTTGGCGTTGAGCTGGACTGGGAGCAGGTACAGAAAGCGCATGAGGCGTATAAAAAGCTGCCCGGCGGCGCGCGTAATGACGCAGGCCCAATGCAGTACCTGATCCCCGGATGGACTTTTGACCGTAAACGCCCCGTTTTCGGCCGTCACTGATTTGAATAAGGACTAAATTATGAGCGCACAATTTTCGACCCCCGTTGTTTCTTCTATGCAGGTCATTCCGGTCGCGGGCCACGACAGCATGCTGATGAACCTGAGCGGCGCGCACGCCCCGTTCTTCACGCGCAATATCGTGGTGATCAAAGATAATTCCGGCCATACCGGCGTCGGTGAAATCCCCGGCGGAGAGAAAATCCGCACCACCCTGGAGGACGCGATCCCGCTGGTGGTCGGTAAGACGCTGGGTGAATACAAAAACGTGCTGACCGCCGTGCGCAATACTTTCGCCGACCGCGACGCCGGTGGACGCGGTTTGCAGACCTTCGATCTGCGTACCACAATTCACGTAGTGACCGGGATCGAAGCGGCGATGCTTGACCTGCTGGGCCAGCATCTGGGCGTGAACGTGGCGTCTCTGCTGGGCGATGGCCAACAGCGCAGCGAAGTGGAAATGCTCGGCTACCTGTTCTTCGTCGGTAACCGTAAAGCCACGCCGCTGCCGTATCAGAGCCAGCCCGATGACAAATGCGACTGGTATCGCCTGCGTCATGATGAAGCGATGACCCCGGATGCGGTGGTGCGCCTGGCGGAAGCGGCGTATGAGAAATATGGCTTTAATGACTTTAAACTGAAAGGCGGCGTACTGGCCGGGGAAGAGGAAGCGGAGTCCATCGTTGCGCTGGCGAAGCGCTTCCCGCAGGCGCGCGTGACCCTCGATCCGAACGGCGCGTGGTCGCTGGATGAAGCGATCAAAATTGGCAAATACCTGAAAGGCTCTCTGGCCTATGCGGAAGATCCGTGCGGCGCAGAACAGGGCTTCTCCGGACGCGAAGTGATGGCGGAGTTCCGCCGCGCCACCGGCCTGCCGACGGCGACCAATATGATCGCGACCGACTGGCGTCAGATGGGCCACACGCTGTCGCTGCAGTCCGTCGATATTCCGCTGGCGGATCCGCACTTCTGGACCATGCAGGGTTCCGTCCGCGTGGCGCAGATGTGCCACGAGTTTGGCCTGACCTGGGGCTCGCACTCTAACAACCACTTTGATATCTCGCTGGCGATGTTTACCCACGTGGCAGCGGCAGCGCCGGGTAAAATTACCGCCATCGACACCCACTGGATCTGGCAGGAGGGTAACCAGCGTCTGACCAAAGAGCCCTTTGAAATTAAAGGCGGGATGGTACAGGTACCGGCGAAACCGGGTCTGGGCGTGGAGCTCGATATGGATCGGGTGATGAAAGCCCATGAGCTGTACCAGAAACACGGCCTGGGCGCGCGCGATGACGCGATGGGCATGCAGTATTTGATCCCGAACTGGACGTTTGATAACAAGCGTCCGTGCATGGTGCGCTAAAGAAATACCGGTCCCTTCGGGGACCGGTTTCCTGCACGGCGTCGGGTAATCGTTCATTTTAAGGACAGCATATGAAGATAGTGATCGCACCGGATTCATACAAGGAGAGCCTGAGTGCGCTGGATGTCGCAACCGCGATAGAACAAGGTTTTCGGGAAATTTACGCCGATGCGGAGTACGTCAAGCTGCCGGTTGCCGACGGTGGCGAAGGAACCGTTGAAGCCATGGTTGCCGCGACCCAGGGATGCCGGATTGCGGTCACCGTCACCGGTCCGCTCGGTGAACCCGTGGAGGCCTTTTATGGCCTGTCGGGCGACAGGCAGTGCGCGTTTATTGAAATGGCGGCGGCAAGCGGCCTGGAGAGCGTACCGCCGACGCGGCGAAATCCTTTGCTGACCACTTCATGGGGGACCGGCGAGCTGATTCGCCATGCGCTGGATGCCGGAGTGAGGCAAATTATTATCGGCATCGGCGGCAGCGCGACGAACGACGGCGGCGCCGGGATGGTACAGGCGCTGGGGGCGAAACTGCTGACCAAAGATAACCAGCAGATTGCCGCCGGCGGACGCGCGCTGGAGAGCCTCGCGCGCATCGACGTTAGCGAACTTGATAAACGCCTGGCCGGCTGTCGTATTGACGTCGCTTGCGATGTTACCAACCCGCTGACGGGACCACAGGGTGCGACGGCGGTATTTGGGCCGCAGAAAGGGGCGACGGCGGAGATGATCCCCTGCCTGGACAACGCGCTGGCCCATTTTGCCGATATTATCCATCGCGATTTAGAACTTGATGTGCTGCATCTTGAAGGCGGCGGCGCGGCGGGGGGAATGGGCGCGGGCCTGTACGCCTTTTGCGGCGCAAAGCTGCGGCCGGGCATTGAGATTGTGACCGATGCGCTCCATCTTGCCGATATCGTGGCGGATGCGGACCTGGTGATCACCGGCGAAGGGCGTATCGATAGCCAGACGGTTCACGGCAAAGTGCCGGTTGGCGTGGCGAGGGTGGCAAAACGCTACAACCTGCCGGTCATCGGCATTGCCGGGAGCCTGACGGCTGACGTCGGCGTCGTGCATCAGCACGGCCTGGATGCGGTATTCAGCGTGATTTATTCCGTTTGCACCCTGGAGCAAGCACTGGAAAATGCCGCCGAAAACGTGCGTATGACGGCGAGAAACGTCGCCGCTGTGCTGAAAATGGGCCGGCTATTATAGGTTTTTCCCCGGTCGCGAAGCGCAGACCGGGGCTCGCGTTTTACATCCTCTAAATCCCCAACAGCTTACAGGCTTCGCGCGCGACGTTGTCCATTTCATCCAGCAGCTCCAGAAACTCCGGCTCCATCTCCTCGGCGGCGGTGCCCGCGCGTAGCTGGCTCTCAAGGGTGTGACACAGTTTTTTCAGCCGCGGCACGCCGCTATAGCTACAGCTGCCGTGAAGCTTATGAATGAGATCCAGCACGCCTTCCGGCTGCTCTCCCACCAGCTGTTCTTCTACCTTGTTACGCACCTCCGGCATAAAGGCGAGCAGCATCTGCAGCATTTCCCGCGCCAGATCCGGTTTCATCGCCGCCTGACGCAGCGCCAGCTGCCAGTCGAGGGTGATGTCATGGTTAACGGGCGGCTCAACAGGCTCCGCGGCGACCTGCGGCGGTAGCGTCTTTCCCGGCTGGTAGCGCAGCAGCAGGCTGTAGAGCTTATCCTCCTCAATGGGTTTCGCCAGATAGTCGTTCATCCCCGCGCTGAGTAATTTCTCTCGCTGCCCTTCCAGGGCGTGGGCGGTCACGGCGATCACCGGCGTTTGCTGCTGATGAGGGAGCTGGTGAATCAGTTCGCAGGCGCGGATCCCATCCATCTCCGGCATCTGAATATCCATCAGAATCAGATCCTGCTGCGTTTCTCTGGCCCGCTCGACGGCGTGCTGGCCGCTGTCGCAGAGGATAACGTGCTGGACTAAATCCTCAAGCAGGGCGCCGATAAGCTTGAGATTCGCCGGATTGTCATCAACGGCCATGACCGTCATCGGAAGCTTCTTACTATCGGAACGCGGCGGCAGAACCGTCGGCTGCGTCTGGCAGGAGGCCGTCAGCGCCGGCAGTAAGCGCGTTGAGGTCAGTGGCTTAAGCAAACAGGCGGCAATGCCGTCCTGGCGCAGCGTTTCGGCGCTGACCTGGGCGTGGCACGGCAGGGCCAGCACCAGATGATCGGCAAGCTTGCTGGCTCTTTCCAGCTTATCGCGATGCTGGCTCAGGTCGCGTATTGATACGGGAATGCCGGCCAGCAGGATATCGTAGTGAGCATCCGGTAGGGCGGTCATCGTCGGACTGTAAACCACCTCCAGCGGTGTTGTCGCCAGTAGCTCCATCGTACACTGCGCCGCCGCCGCGTTGGCCTCGATATAGGCCAGCTTTTTACCCGCCAGGCACTGGGTTGGCACGCTGTCGGGAACCGCGTTGGGGTTGAGGTCGAGGCTGATATGGAACCAGAACGTCGAGCCGCGATTAGGCTGGCTATGGAAGGAGATATCGCCGCCCATCTCTTTCACCAGCCGCTGGGTGATGACCAGCCCAAGTCCGGTTCCGCCGTGGCGACGGGAGATGCTGGCGTCGGCCTGGCGGAACGCCTGGAACAGACGCGACTGATCGCGTTCAGGAATCCCGATACCGGTATCGTGGATCTGGACTTCAATTTGTACCCTTGAGTTGCTGATGGCGCGCTGTTCCACCAGCACGTCGATATTGCCGTGTTCGGTAAACTTAATGGCGTTGCCCATCAGGTTGGTAATAATTTGCTGCAGGCGCAGCGGGTCGCCAATGACGTTATCCGGCACATCGTTTTTGATATTCAGCGTCAGCTCCAGCCCCTTATCGTGCGCCGAGTGCGCCAGCAGCGTGACCACCTCGTCCAGCGAAGTGCGCAGCAGGAACGGAATACTCTCCAGAATAAGCTTCCCGGCTTCGAGCTTAGAGAAGTCCAGAACATCGTTAATGATGGCCAGCAGATTATTCGCGGAACGCTCAATGGTCGTCAGGTGATCGCGCTGGGTGGTGTTTAAGTCGGTCTTCAGCGTCAGGCGGGTAAAACCAATGACGCCGTTGAGCGGCGTGCGCAGTTCATGAGACATATTGGCGAGGAATTCGGATTTGATTCGCGCCGCTTCCTGCGCGCGTTTTTTCGCCAGGTCCAGCTCGACGTTCTGGATTTCCATCTGTTCAAGCGTTTCCCGCAGATCCGATGTCGCCTGATCGACGTTATGCTGCATCTCTTCGTGGTAGGCCGCCAGCGACATGGCCATGGAGTTGATACCGTTTTTCAGCATATCCAGCTCGCCGAGCATAAAGCCTTCGACGCGGCTATCAAGCTGGCCCCGGCGGATGCGGTCAACGGTATTCACCATATTGCGGATCGGCCCGGTCACGTCGCGCATCAGACGCCAGCCGAAGATCAGCGCAATACCGATACAGAACAGCATCATCACGCTGGAGATAAAGATCTCTTTGTACTGCTGTAGCCGCACCGATTTGAGATCCATCTCAAGCGCCACGTAGCCCAGCATATTGTCCGGCATCTTGGCATCGCTTCCCGGTGATTCATCCGGTGAATAGCTTTCCGAGATAATAGGGGTACGCAAAATCATCAAATCGCCGTGGCGCACCACGCTCAGGCGGCGGGGAAAGGGTTCCCCTTTTGGCAGCTGAAGTTCGCCGGGATCGAGCTGAAAGTTAGAGGTGACAAACAGCCTGTTTTGCGAGTCGTAGATGGAAATGGCGCGCACAATATCGGAGTGGCGGCGGTGCAGCACGCTGATGAGCTGCCCGATTGACTCGCGATTTTGCAAATTCATGCCATATTCACTGGAGACCGCCAGCGGTTCGATAATACTGGCGCCGGCATCCTCCAGCTGGCGCTGTAGGTCGTTATAGCGGTGTGCGACGAAGAAAATACTGAGCAGCAGACCGATCAGGACGGTAGGCGCCAGAATAAGAATCATCATGCGGGCACGAAGGCTGTAGTTGGTCATGCGGTTCCATTATGGGAGAATATACACATCATCTTTCAGGAGGCTGGTGCGTTGTTACTCTGGCTCATCCTGACCGAACTCTTATCCAGAGTCAGTATATTTAATTGAGACAAATCTCTACGATGGCGCAATTCTACTCTGCAAAACGGCGTGTGACGACGCGCCAGATCATAACCGTTACAGTAAATGACCTTGACCCCTTCGGCCAGGGCGTTGCGCGTCATCAGGGTAAGGCGCTGTTTATCAGGGGTTTATTGCCACAGGAGCAGGCTGACGTTGTTGTGGTCGAAGATAAAAAACAGTACGCCCGCGCCCAGGTTAAACGCCGTCTTAGCGATAGCCCGCAGCGGCAGGCGCCGCGCTGCCCGCATTTTGGCATCTGCGGCGGGTGCCAGCAGCAGCACGCCAGCATTGAACTGCAGCAGCAGAGCAAACGCGCCGCGCTCGCGAGGCTGATGAAGCGCGAGGTTGATGACATTATAGCCGCTTCGCCGTGGGGCTATCGCCGCCGGGCGCGTCTGAGCTTGAATTATCAGCCAAAGTCCCAACAATTACAGATGGGCTTCCGCAAGGCTAACGCCAGCGAGATCGTCGATGTGGTGCAGTGCCCCGTTTTGGCGCCCACTCTTGGTGCGCTATTGCCCGCGGTACGTGAATGTCTTAGCGAATTGAAATCGGTGCGTCAGCTTGGCCACGTTGAGCTGGTGCAGGCGGATAACGGCCCGCTGATGGTATTGCGCCATACGGCGGCGCTTCCCGCGGCAGATAAAGAAAAGCTGGAACGTTTTTCGCAATCTCACGGTCTTTCCCTGTACCTCGCCCCGCAAAGCGAGATACTGGAACATATTCGCGGGGAAGCGCCCTGGTATACCTCGGACGGTCTACGCTTAGTGTTCAGTCCGCGCGATTTTATCCAGGTGAACGATGGCGTAAACCAGCTGATGGTGCGCACGGCGCTGGAATGGCTGGATATCCAGCCTCAGGATCGCGTGCTGGACCTCTTTTGCGGCATGGGCAACTTTACCCTGCCGCTGGCGAAGCGTGCGGCGCAGGTGGTTGGCGTTGAAGGGGTTCCCGCGCTGGTGACGAAGGGCCAGGAGAACGCGGCGTTGAACGGGTTGCATAATGTGACTTTCTTCCATGAGAACCTGGAAGAGGACGTCACCCGACAGGCGTGGGCGAAGCACGGTTTTGATAAGGTCTTGCTCGACCCGGCGCGCGCCGGCGCGGCGGGCGTTATGTTACATATTATAAAATTAGCGCCGCGTCGGGTGGTGTATGTTTCATGTAACCCGGCGACCCTGGCGCGCGATAGCGACGTTTTATTGCAGGCGGGATATACCATTCAACGCCTGGCGATGCTCGATATGTTCCCGCATACCGGACATCTGGAATCAATGGTGTTGTTTGAGCACAAGAATCATTCAAATCGCAGTGAAGCGGCATCCTCAGAAGCAGGTGACTGAGATAAAAGACGAACGCCAGCGTTGGCGCGGTTTGAAGGATGAAGTGTAAAAGTTGAGGCTTGCCGACTTCGGCAGGCGGTCCCTTAAGGAGAGGACAATGGTTGCGGTAAGAAGTGCACATTTAAATAAAGCTGGTGAATTTGACCCGAAGAAATGGATCGCGAGTCTGGGAATTTCCAGCCAGCAGTCGTGTGAACGCTTAGCCGAAACCTGGGATTATTGTCGAGAGAAAACGCAGGGGCATCCGCAGGCCGATCTCCTGCTATGGCGCGGCGTGGAGATGGTGGAAATTCTCTCCATGTTGAGCATGGATATCGATACGCTGCGCGCGGCGATGCTTTTCCCGCTGGCGGACGGTAACGTCGTCAGCGAAGAGATCATGCAGGAGAGCGTCGGGAAATCGGTCGTCACCCTGATCCACGGCGTGCGGGACATGGCCGCGATACGCCAGCTTAAAGCCACCCATACGGATTCGGTCTCCTCTGAACAGGTGGACAACATTCGCCGCATGCTGCTGGCGATGGTCGATGACTTCCGCTGCGTGGTGATTAAAATCGCCGAGCGCATCGCCCATCTGCGTGAAGTGAAAGATGCGCCGGAAGATGAGCGCGTACTGGCGGCAAAAGAGTGTACCAATATTTACGCGCCGCTGGCCAACCGCCTGGGGATCGGCCAGCTGAAGTGGGAGCTTGAAGATTACTGCTTCCGCTATCTGCATCCGGCGGAATATAAGCGAATCGCTAAGCTGTTACACGAGCGGCGCATCGATCGTGAACATTATATTGATGAATTCGTCAGCCATTTACGCACGGAAATGAAAACCGAGGGCGTCAAGGCTGAGGTCTACGGGCGTCCCAAGCATATCTACAGCATCTGGCGCAAAATGCAGAAAAAACATCTCGCCTTCGACGAGCTGTTTGACGTGCGGGCGGTGCGTATTGTCGCCGAGCGCCTGCAGGACTGCTATGCCGCGCTGGGGATCGTGCATACTCATTACCGCCATCTGCCGGATGAGTTCGATGATTACGTCGCCAATCCCAAGCCTAATGGCTACCAGTCAATTCATACCGTCGTGCTTGGCCCCGGCGGAAAAACCATTGAAATTCAGATCCGTACCCGCCAGATGCATGAAGATGCCGAGCTGGGCGTGGCCGCGCACTGGAAGTATAAAGAGGGCGCCAGCGCAGCGGCCAGCGGCGGGCGCGGCTATGAAGATCGCATTGCCTGGCTGCGTAAACTGATCGCCTGGCAGGAAGAGATGGCCGATTCCGGCGAGATGCTGGATGAGGTGCGTAGCCAGGTCTTTGATGACCGGGTTTATGTCTTTACGCCGAAGGGCGACGTGGTGGATTTGCCTTCGGGTTCGACGCCGCTCGATTTTGCCTACCATATACACAGCGATGTCGGCCACCGCTGCATCGGGGCGAAAATCGGCGGGCGTATTGTGCCGTTCACCTATCAGCTGCAGATGGGTGACCAGATTGAAATCATCACCCAGAAGCAGCCCAACCCCAGCCGCGACTGGCTGAACCCGAACCTTGGCTACGTCACCACCAGCCGCGGGCGTTCCAAAATTCACGCCTGGTTCCGCAAGCAGGATCGCGACAAGAATATTCTTGCCGGGCGACAGATCCTTGATGATGAGCTCGAGCATCTGGGTATCAGCCTGAAGGACGCGGAAAAGCATCTGCTGCCGCGCTACAACTTTAACGAGCAGGACGAACTGCTGGCGGCGATTGGCGGGGGCGATATTCGCCTCAACCAGATGGTTAATTTCCTGCAGGCGCAGTTTAATAAACCCAGCGCGGCGGAGCAGGATGCGGCGGCGTTAAAGCAGCTGCAGCAGAAAACCCACGCTCCGCAGAATCGCAGCAAAGACAATGGTCGCGTGGTGGTGGAGGGCGTCGGCAATCTGATGCACCACATTGCGCGCTGCTGTCAGCCGATTCCCGGCGACGAGATCGTGGGCTTTATCACCCAGGGCCGCGGGATCTCGGTGCACCGCGCGGATTGCGATCAGCTCGCGGAGCTACAGTCTCATGCTCCCGAGCGCATCGTTGACGCGGTGTGGGGAGAGAGCTACTCGGCGGGCTACTCGCTGGTGGTGCGCGTCCAGGCCAACGATCGTAGCGGCCTGCTGCGCGACATCACCACCATTCTCGCCAATGAGAAGGTCAACGTGCTGGGCGTTGCCAGCCGCAGCGATACTAAACAGCAGATGGCGACGATCGATATGACCATTGAGATCTACAACCTGCAGGTGCTGGGGCGCGTACTGGCGAAGCTGAATCAGGTACCTGACGTCATCGACGCCCGTCGTCTGCACGGCGGATAAACTCCCACGCTTATGTCAGCCGGGTCAGGCGCTACCGCCACCCGGCATTTTTTTATCAGGACAGACTTATGACTCAAATCGAACGCCTGCTCGGCATTATGCGGCGTCTGCGCGATCCGGAAAACGGCTGCCCGTGGGACAAAGAGCAGACCTTTGCCACCATCGCGCCGTATACCCTTGAAGAAACCTATGAAGTGCTCGACGCTATCGCCCGCGAAGATTTTGACGATCTGCGCGGTGAGCTGGGCGACCTGTTGTTCCAGGTCGTCTTCTACGCTCAGATGGCGCAGGAAGAGGGGCGCTTTGATTTTAACGATATCTGCGCCGCCATCAGCGACAAGCTGGAGCGCCGTCATCCGCATATTTTCGGCGAGGCGAGCGCCGGTAGCAGCAGCGAAGTGCTGGCCCGCTGGGAACAGATCAAAAGCGCTGAGCGAGCGGAAAAGTCCCAGCACTCCGCGCTGGACGACATCCCGCATAGCCTTCCGGCGCTGATGCGCGCGCATAAAATCCAGAAACGCTGCTCGGCGGTAGGCTTTGACTGGACCTCTCTGGGGCCGGTGCTGGATAAAGTGCACGAAGAAATAGATGAAGTGATGCACGAAGCGCAGCAGGCCGTGGTGGATGAAGCTAAACTGGAGGAGGAAGTGGGCGACCTGCTGTTTGCGACGGTCAATTTATCCCGCCATTTAGGGGTAAAAGCCGAAGTTGCGCTGCAAAAAGCCAACCTGAAGTTTGAACGCAGGTTCCGCGAAGTTGAGCGGATTGTCGCCGCGCGCGGCCTGGAAATGACCGGCGTTGACCTCGATACCATGGAGCGGGTGTGGCAGGAAGTAAAACGCCAGGAAACTGATCTCTAAAGAGTTTTCGTGATCAAGCGCTATTTGTGTGATTTTTTAAATAACAAGCGCTTGATTTACGTCAAAAACATTTCGCCAAAAGCGGCTATTTTCTCACTCCCTGCGTTTGTGTGGGCCTGATGAAAAGGAGGGATAATGAAAGTTTGTGGCGTCAGTCATGATCGGGTATACTGCTTTCCCGTCCTGGTTATTCCATCGTCTTTTAAACCTAACTTCTCAGGTTCAGCATGACAACGAACTATATTTTTGTGACCGGCGGGGTCGTATCCTCTCTGGGTAAAGGCATTGCCGCAGCTTCCCTCGCAGCCATTCTCGAAGCCCGCGGGCTTAACGTGACCATGATGAAACTGGATCCGTACATCAACGTCGATCCGGGCACCATGAGCCCAATCCAACACGGGGAAGTGTTCGTTACTGAAGACGGCGCTGAAACCGATCTGGACCTGGGTCACTACGAGCGTTTCATTCGCACCAAGATGACCCGTCGCAACAACTTCACCACGGGTCGTATTTACTCTGACGTCCTGCGCAAAGAGCGTCGCGGCGACTATCTGGGTGCCACCGTTCAGGTTATTCCGCACATCACCAACGCGATCAAAGAGCGCGTGCTGGCCGGCGGTGAAGGCCATGATGTGGTGCTGGTTGAAATCGGCGGCACCGTTGGCGATATTGAATCGCTGCCGTTCCTTGAAGCGATTCGCCAGCTGGCGGTGGATATCGGTCGTGAAAACGCGCTGTTTATGCACCTGACCCTGGTGCCGTACATGGCCGCCGCGGGTGAAGTCAAAACCAAGCCGACCCAGCACTCCGTTAAAGAACTGCTCTCCATCGGTATTCAGCCTGACATTCTGGTCTGCCGCTCCGATCGCGCTATTCCGGCGAACGAACGTGCCAAAATTGCATTGTTCTGCAATGTGCCGGAAAAAGCCGTTATTTCGATGAAAGATGTCGATTCCATTTATAAAATCCCGGGCCTGTTGAAATCTCAGGGTCTGGACGATTATATTTGTAAACGATTCAGCTTAAACTGTCCGGAAGCGAACCTGGCCGAATGGGAACAGGTTATCTACGAAGAAGCGAACCCGGCAGGTGAAGTCACCATTGGTATGGTCGGCAAGTACATTGAACTGCCGGACGCCTACAAATCGGTGATTGAAGCGCTGAAACACGGCGGTCTGAAAAATCGCGTCACCGTCAACATCAAGCTGATTGATTCGCAGGATGTGGAAACGCGCGGCGTCGAAATTCTGAAGAATTTAGACGCAATCCTGATTCCTGGTGGCTTCGGCTATCGCGGGGTTGAAGGTAAGATTGCCACCGCGCGCTACGCGCGTGAAAACAACATTCCATACCTGGGCATTTGCCTGGGGATGCAGGTTGCGCTGATTGAGTTCGCGCGCAACGTAGCGGGGATGGAAAACGCCAACTCAACGGAATTTGTGCCAGACTGTAAGTACCCGGTCGTGGCCCTGATTACCGAATGGCGTGATGAAGACGGTAATGTCGAAGTCCGCTCTGATAAGAGCGATCTCGGCGGCACGATGCGCCTCGGCGCGCAGCAGTGCCAGCTGGCTGAAGATAGCCTGGTGCGCCAGCTGTACGGCGAGCCAACCATTACCGAACGCCATCGTCACCGCTACGAAGTCAACAATATGTTGCTGAAGCCGATTGAAAATGCGGGCCTGCGTATTGCGGGCCGTTCCGGGGATGATCAGTTGGTCGAGATCATCGAGGTGCCTAACCATCCGTGGTTCGTCGCCTGTCAGTTCCATCCGGAGTTTACTTCGACGCCGCGTGATGGCCATCCGCTGTTTGCTGGCTTTGTGAAAGCCGCAGGCGAGTACCAGAAGCGTCAGGCGAAGTAAAAGAGTTAGAACGGCAATGCACCCATCCGGGTGCATTGTTTGTCTGGAGTTTTAGTTTAACTTGTACTGAGGAAAACCTAATGTCCAAAATCGTTAAAGTCATCGGTCGTGAAATCATCGACTCCCGTGGTAACCCGACTGTTGAAGCCGAAGTACACCTGGAAGGTGGTTTCGTCGGTATGGCAGCTGCTCCGTCAGGTGCTTCTACTGGCTCCCGCGAAGCGCTGGAACTGCGCGATGGCGACAAATCCCGTTTCATGGGTAAAGGCGTACTGAAAGCTGTTGGCGCGGTTAACGGCCCGATCGCTCAGGCAATCCTTGGCAAAGATGCCAAAGATCAGGCTGGCATCGACAAAATCATGATCGACCTGGACGGTACTGAAAACAAATCTAACTTCGGTGCGAACGCCATCCTGGCCGTCTCTCTGGCTAACGCCAAAGCTGCCGCTGCTTCTAAAGGTCAGCCGCTGTACGAGCACATCGCTGAGCTGAACGGCACCCCGGGCAAATACTCCATGCCGGTTCCGATGATGAACATCATCAACGGCGGCGAGCACGCTGACAACAACGTCGACATCCAGGAATTTATGATTCAGCCGGTTGGCGCTAAATCCCTGAAAGAAGCCGTACGTATGGGTTCTGAAGTGTTCCACAACCTGGCTAAAGTTCTGAAAGCTAAAGGTATGAACACCGCTGTTGGTGACGAAGGCGGCTACGCGCCGAACCTGGGCTCCAACGCTGAAGCGCTGGCTGTTATCGCTGAAGCGGTTAAAGCTGCTGGCTACGAGCTGGGCAAAGACATCACCCTGGCGATGGACTGCGCGGCTTCTGAATTCTACAAAGACGGTAAATACGTTCTGGCCGGCGAAGGCAACAAAGCGTTCACCTCTGAAGAATTCACCCACTTCCTGGAAGAGCTGACCAAACAGTACCCGATCGTCTCCATCGAAGATGGCCTGGACGAATCTGACTGGGACGGTTTCGCATACCAGACTAAAGTACTGGGCGACAAAATCCAGCTGGTTGGTGACGATCTGTTCGTAACCAACACCAAGATCCTGAAAGAAGGCATCGAGAAAGGCATCGTTAACTCCATCCTGATCAAATTCAACCAGATTGGTTCTCTGACCGAAACTCTGGCTGCGATCAAAATGGCGAAAGACGCTGGCTACACTGCCGTTATCTCTCACCGTTCTGGCGAAACTGAAGATGCGACCATCGCTGACCTGGCTGTGGGTACCGCTGCAGGCCAGATCAAAACTGGTTCTATGAGCCGTTCTGACCGCGTTGCTAAATACAACCAGCTGATTCGTATCGAAGAAGCGCTGGGCGAAAAAGCACCGTACAACGGTCGTAAAGAGATCAAAGGTCAGGCATAAGCCTGTCTTAATCTGATATGAAAAAGCCAGCCTTCGGGCTGGCTTTTTTTATACCTGCAAAAGCGGCTACTTAAAATCTACCGCCATTTGCTGCGGGATAGAAAGCCCGCGCGTGGTCTGTACGCAGCGGTCAATGTAATCGGTAAAGCGCGGCGGTTTTGGCATACCCATGCTGAGCAGCTTGTCGTTGCTGAATCGTACGTTAAGCGTGGCGAAGGCGCCGTACAGGCGCATGGCTTTTAGCATCAGCCGTTCGTTGCAGGGGCCAAAAATAGCCTTCAGCTCACGGCGCATTTTGACCAGCGTTTCATAGCTGACCTGCGCGTATTTATCGCCGACCGGCGCCTGCTCGAGGGCGGAGGCCATCGCGTTATCGATATCCGCAAACCTTACGCTGTTTTCCTCTCCCGCGGAAATATGCACCACCTCTCCGCGCGCCAGCGGGCTGGTAAGCAGCATCAGCAGCGCATCGGCGCAGTAATCGACGGGGATTACATCGATGCGGTCTTCCATCGAACACATAAATTTTTGCAGCATCAGCCCCATGCTGAACACCCAGAAGATGCTGCTGGAGGGCTGACAGCCGTGATGAGTGTGGCCAACAACAATAGAGGGACGGGCGATCGCCAGCGGTAGCGTTGGGCACTCCTGCCGCATGAGACGCTCAATTGTTGATTTAGAGTGGGTGTACTCGACCAGATGCTCGGCGCGTTCACGAAACGCCGTGCTTTCCGCTACCAGCGAATCGGGGTCTGGCGAGCAGGACATCGCGGTGCCCACGTGCAGAAAGCGCTCAAGGCCGCCGACCTGAGCCATCCGCCGGGCAAACTGCAGCGTGCCTTCGACGTTGACCTTCCAGATAAGCGGATTATTACCAAATGAGGCGACGGCGGCGCAGTTGAGCACGTGGGTAACCTGATTCAGGCGCGGGTCGTCGAGAAAGGGCTGCGGATTGGCCAGATCCCCCAGCAGAATGTTGCCGGGCGTCAGGGCCGTTAATCTCTCTTCGCTAATATTGAATTTTCGCAGGTTTTCCTTTACCCGTTCTACGGCAGCTACACTATTATCTGCACGAACTAACAGTAATAGATTAGGCGCATTCTTTTTATTCAGAATGCTTTCTAACACTGCTCCACCGAGAAAACCGGTCGCGCCAGTAATTAATAATGTATTCATGAATGCAGTCTCATTATGGTTGGTTGACTGGATTCTAGGCGCGGAAAATTAAACGGATATTAAATGGAAAATGAACATAAGGTGCGGTTTATTAAGGTTATTTTAAGATAATTTAGCGTCGTGGATCGAATTTGACCCTAAGCTATGACAATAAATTCATTATTTCGTGTATCCATTTGTACATCGTTGAAATTTATTATTTTTAAGTTTGTTATTTTATTTTTGGCTTTCAAAATTATACATGTTTTGTTACACCAAAAATTTTAGCCGTGCCGCTTAATAGTCGCCTGATGATTATCAGGCTAATTAAATCAGCCGGTGCGGGATAATGGAATCGGCCAGCTGCCGGAGGTTTATCATTAAGGTTTAGGTTCTACCCACCACGCGGCGCAGCGCGGGACAAGATCTGCGCGGGCAAATCTGCGATAATGCGCGCTCACAACCCTAAGCAGAGATGATTATGCAGTACCCGATTAACGAGATGTTCCAGACCTTGCAAGGCGAAGGTTACTTCACCGGCGTTCCCGCCATTTTTATTCGTTTACAGGGATGCCCGGTTGGTTGCGCCTGGTGCGATACCAAACATACCTGGGATAAGCTTGCCGATCGGGAAGTGTCGCTGTTCAGCATTCTGGCAAAAACCAAAGAGAGCGATAAATGGGGCCCGGCGAGCAGCGAAGATCTGCTGGCTATCATCGGGCGTCAGGGCTGGACGGCCCGCCACGTGGTCATTACCGGCGGCGAGCCCTGCATTCATGATTTAACGCCGTTAACCTCTTTACTGGAGCAAAACGGATTTAGCTGCCAGATTGAAACCAGCGGCACCCATGAAGTGCGCTGCACGCCGCATACCTGGGTGACGGTGTCGCCAAAGGTGAACATGCGCGGCGGCTATGACGTACTCTCTCAGGCGCTACAGCGGGCTGATGAAATTAAACATCCGGTTGGACGCGTGCGCGATATCGAAGCGCTGGATGAGCTGCTGGCAACGCTGGCCGATGAAAAGCCGCGTATTATCGCGCTTCAGCCGATTAGCCAGAAAGATGACGCGACGCGCCTGTGCATCGAAACCTGTATCGCCCGCAACTGGCGCTTATCGATGCAGACGCACAAGTACCTCAATATCGCGTGATATAAAAAACCCTGATAGCGCAGGGCTATCAGGGTCTTATTCAGCTAAAGGCACTATCACTCGCCGCGATAGACGCAGCCCGCGGTGCAGGTTTCTTTGATCATCACCGCGCTCAGCAGCGGTACCCGCGGTTTCATCTGCTCCCAGATCCATTTTGCCAGCACTTCGCTGGTCGGATTGGACAGCCCGGGAATATCGTTTAGGTAGTAATGGTCGAGGCGATCGTAGATGGGTTTAAACGCGGCCTTCAGCTCGGCAAAATCCATGATCCACCCGGTATGGGGATCGACTTCACCGGTAATCTCCAGGCGCACCATAAAAGAGTGGCCGTGCAGGCGACCGCACTTATGACCTTCCGGCACGTGCGGCAGGTGGTGAGCGGCTTCAAAGGTGAAATCTTTAAACAGCGTGGTGGACATCTTTTCTTCTCAATATGGCAAAAAACCGCCGTAGGGTACCGGAAAGCACATTTTTTCGCATTAACTAAAACGGCCCTGAGCGGAAAATAGCCACATTCATCCAGCCTGTTCAAATTAATTGCCTATATTTCATAGGCTTATTTAATCGATTTTGTTGTTAATAACTATAACTAAAACAGGTTAGTCCATTTGGTTATTTGTTATTTCCATCCTTTATTTAGTTGTTACTATTTGCACCGTTAACCTACTCACTCGTCATACTTCGAGCCGCATGTGCGTTGGCAATAACTCGGCCCAGCCTTGGGCTTTGCCCTGATGGGCGCTGTGTCGCTGCCTGCAACTCGAATTATTTAGAGTAAATACATTATCTTCTGTTTATCACGCTGACAGGGCGTGAATCACAGCTTTGCTTACTGGAACATAACAACGCATGACGACACAGGCCCCACCTTCCAATTTGCTACCGCTGAGTCCGGAGCAAATGGCGCGCCTTCAGGCGGCCACGACTGACTTCACGCCCACCCAGCTGGCCTGGGTTTCCGGCTATTTTTGGGGGGTGCTGAACCAGCAGCCCGGCGCGGCGGTTGTTGCACCAGCCCAGGCGGCTGAAGTACCCTCCATTACCCTGATTTCGGCATCGCAAACCGGCAACGCCCGCCGCGTCGCTGAAGCGCTGCGCGACGATCTGCAGGCCGCGCAGCTGAACGTGAAGCTGGTCAACGCAGGCGACTATAAATTCAAACAAATTGCCTCCGAAAAGCTGCTGGTCGTGGTGACGTCAACGCAGGGTGAAGGTGAGCCGCCGGAAGAAGCCGTCGCGCTGCATAAATTCCTGTTTTCGAAGAAAGCGCCGAAGCTGACCGATACCGCATTTGCCGTGTTTGGCCTCGGCGATACCTCCTATGAATTCTTCTGCCAGTCCGGCAAAGATTTTGATAATAAGCTGGCCGAACTGGGCGGTGAACGCCTGCTCGACCGGGTTGATGCTGATGTAGAGTATCAGGCCGCCGCCGCCGAATGGCGCGCTCGGGTGGTTGAGGCGCTGAAAGCGCGCGCCCCTGCCGCCGTCCCGTCTCAGCTGATTGCCAGCGGATCGGTGAACGAGATCCACACCAGCCCCTATACCAAAGAAGCGCCGCTGACCGCGACGCTGGCGGTGAATCAAAAAATTACCGGTCGCGATTCTGAAAAAGATGTGCGCCATATTGAAATCGACCTCGGCGACTCCGGCCTGCGCTATCAACCGGGCGATGCGCTGGGCGTCTGGTACCAGAACGATCCGGCTCTGGTGAAAGAGCTGGTAGAGCTGCTGTGGCTGACGGGCGAGGAGCCGGTCACGGTTGACGGCAAAACGCTGCCGCTCGCCGAAGCGCTGGAGTGGCACTTCGAGCTGACGGTCAACACCGGTAACATCGTGGAAAATTATGCCACCTTAACCCGCAGCGAATCCCTGCTGCCGCTGGTGGGCGATAAGGCACAGCTCCAGCATTACGCCGCGACCACGCCGATTGTCGATATGGTGCGTTTCTCCCCGGCGCAGCTGGATGCACAGGCGCTGGTCGACCTGCTGCGCCCGCTGACCCCGCGACTGTACTCGATCGCTTCTTCGCAGGCGGAAGTGGAAAGCGAAGTCCACGTCACCGTTGGCGTGGTGCGATATGACATTGAAGGCCGCGCCCGGGCCGGCGGCGCTTCCAGCTTCCTGGCTGACCGCGTCGAAGAAGATGGCGAAGTGCGCATCTTCATCGAGCATAACGATAACTTCCGTCTGCCCGCTAACCCGCAGACGCCGGTGATCATGATTGGCCCCGGCACCGGCATCGCGCCGTTCCGCGCCTTTATGCAGCAGCGCGCGGCGGAAGGCGCGGAAGGGAAGAATTGGCTGTTCTTCGGCAACCCGCATTTTACCGAAGATTTCCTTTATCAGGTGGAGTGGCAAAGCTACGTCAAAGAAGGCGTGCTGAGCCGCATCGACCTGGCCTGGTCCCGCGATCAACAACAAAAAGTCTACGTTCAGGACAAGCTGCGCGAGCAGGGGGCCGAACTGTGGCGCTGGATTAACGACGGCGCCCATATTTATGTCTGCGGCGATGCCAATCGTATGGCAAAAGACGTTGAGCAGACGTTGCTGGAAGTGATTGCCGAATACGGCGCGATGGACGCCGAAGCGGCGGACGAATTTTTAAGTGAGCTGCGCGTTGAGCGCCGTTATCAGCGAGATGTCTACTAATGAGCGAAAAACATCCAGGCCCGCTGGTGGTCGAAGGTAAACTGACTGACGCCGAGCGCATGAAGCTCGAAAGCAACTACCTGCGCGGCACCATTGCGGAAGATTTGAACGACGGCCTGACCGGCGGTTTTAAAGGCGATAACTTTCTGCTGATCCGTTTTCACGGTATGTACCAGCAGGATGACCGCGATATCCGCGCCGAGCGCGCGGCGCAGAAGCTGGAGCCGCGTCACGCGATGCTGCTGCGCTGCCGCCTGCCGGGCGGGGTGATCACCACCAAACAGTGGCAGGCGATCGATAAATTCGCCGCCGATAACACCATCTACGGCAGTATCCGTCTGACCAACCGTCAGACCTTCCAGTTCCACGGCATTCTGAAGAAGAACGTCAAGCCGGTGCACCAGATGCTGCATTCGGTCGGGCTGGACGCGTTGGCCACCGCCAACGATATGAACCGTAACGTGCTGTGTACCTCTAACCCGTACGAGTCCCAGCTGCATACTGAAGCCTACGAATGGGCGAAGAAGATCTCCGAGCACCTGCTGCCGCGCACGCGCGCCTACGCCGAGATCTGGCTGGATCAGAAGAAAGTCGCCACCACCGATGAAGAGCCGATCCTCGGTCAGACCTATCTGCCGCGTAAGTTCAAAACGACCGTAGTGATCCCGCCGCAGAACGATATCGATCTGCACGCGAACGATATGAACTTCGTGGCCATCGCTGAAAACGGCAAGCTGGTCGGCTTCAACCTGCTGGTCGGCGGCGGTTTATCGATTGAGCACGGCAATAAGAAAACCTACGCCCGTACGGCGAGCGAGTTTGGCTATCTGCCGCTGGAGCACACTCTGGCGGTGGCGGAAGCGGTGGTCACGACCCAGCGCGACTGGGGTAACCGTACCGATCGTAAAAATGCGAAAACCAAATACACCCTCGAACGCGTTGGCGTTGAGACCTTTAAGGCGGAAGTGGAACGTCGGGCGGGCATCAAGTTTGAGCCGATCCGTCCGTACGAATTCACCGGCCGCGGCGATCGTATCGGCTGGGTGAAGGGTATCGACAATAACTGGCATCTGACGCTGTTTATTGAAAATGGTCGTATCCTTGATTATCCGGGTCGTCCGCTGAAAACCGGCCTGCTGAAGATTGCGAAGATCCACAAAGGCGAATTCCGCATTACGGCGAACCAGAACCTGATTATTGCCAGCGTACCGGAAGATCAGAAGGCGAAGATCGAGAAGCTGGCCCGCGATCACGGCCTGATGAACGCCGTCACGCCGCAGCGCGAAAACTCTATGGCCTGCGTGTCGTTCCCGACCTGCCCGCTGGCGATGGCGGAAGCCGAGCGTTTCCTCCCGTCGTTTATCGATAAAGTCGAGGCGGTGATGAGCAAACATGGCGTTGGCGACGAGCATATCGTTACCCGCGTTACCGGCTGCCCGAACGGCTGCGGCCGCGCGATGCTGGCGGAAGTGGGGCTGGTCGGTAAAGCGCCGGGCCGCTATAACCTGCACCTTGGCGGCAACCGCAGCGGGACGCGTATTCCGCGTATGTATCGGGAAAATATTACCGAGTCGGAAATTCTCGATTCGATCGACGAACTGGTAGGGCGCTGGGCGAAAGAGCGTGAAGCGGGTGAAGGCTTCGGCGACTTTACGGTGCGTGCGGGCATCATTCGCCCGGTGCTCGACCCAGCCCGTGATTTCTGGGAATAATATCCAGGTGCCCGGTGGCGAGCAGCGATCCGGGCCTGTGGGTTTTGTAGGCCGGGCAAATGCAGTACCGCCCGGCGAAACAGGCAAGCGAGGTTCTTATGTCCGTACTCGATCTAAACGCGCTGAACGCATTACCGAAGGTCGATCGTGTTTTGCAGCTGGCGGAAACCAATAGCCAGCTGGAAAAGCTGAGCGCGGAAGCGCGCGTCGCGTGGGCGCTGGAAAACCTGCCGGGCGAATATGTGCTCTCTTCGAGCTTTGGTATTCAGGCGGCGGTGAGCCTGCATCTGGTCAATCAGGTGCGCCCGGATATTCCGGTCATTCTGACCGATACCGGCTATCTGTTCCCGGAAACCTACCAGTTTATCGACGAGTTAACGGACAAACTCAATCTGAACCTGAAGATCTATCGGGCGAAGGAGAGCGCCGCCTGGCAGGAGGCGCGCTACGGTAAGCTGTGGGAGCAGGGCGTTGAGGGTATTGAAAAGTACAATGATATTAACAAGGTCGAGCCGATGAACCGGGCGCTGGAAGAGCTGAATGCGCAAACCTGGTTTGCGGGCCTGCGCCGCGAGCAGTCCGGCAGCCGCGCCCACCTGCCGGTGCTGGCGATCCAGCGCGGCGTGTTTAAGGTGCTGCCGATCATCGACTGGGATAATCGTACCGTCTATCAGTATCTGCAAAAGCACGGCCTGAAGTATCACCCGCTGTGGGAGCAGGGCTATTTGTCTGTGGGGGATACCCACACCACCCGGAAATGGGAGCCGGGGATGGCGGAGGAAGAAACGCGCTTCTTTGGTCTGAAAAGAGAGTGCGGGCTGCACGAAGGCTAATGTAGCCCTGTGGGATTTCCACAACATCCGGCTAAAACAGCAGAACCCTTTTTTGACCTGGTAAGCCATATTTGCGACGATTTTACAGTAAAAAGGGTATCTGCTATCTAATTCTTCCGGCTTCAGCACACTGTTGTCATGGTGAAGCCTGGCGCTATGGTTATCTACCAGAATATAACCGCTGACTTGTCGCCGGGCCTCGTCCTTGTCTGCGTGGAAGGCTGAAAGATGGGCTGCCGGGATTTGCCTCGATTTTCAGCCTCCCGGCGTCATGGATTTTTCTGCAACTACAAATCTGCTTTGACAAAATCTCCATCGATCATGAACTATTATTCCTGGTCTTTTAAACTATACCCATTAAGAATATAAGTGATTTATGTTTCATTACGATATAATCTCATAATTATCCGTTGTGATTGAGGTTCTCATTTGTACCTTGCTTGACACAGGCCACAAATTGTATTTATATTTTTGAGTCAGGGCGAATGCAGAAAGAATATATTTCGGATTTTCTCTCATCATTCGAATACCACAATATTTTCTGAACGCCTCGATTTCCCCATTTTTACTGGCTGTTGCTGGGGAGTTTTTTCTTAAATAAAGCGCAAGGTAGCGTCATGTCATTAGAAAAGGAAATAGTACCTAAAGGTGATTATCATTCTTCCCTGGAAGTTATAGTCGAAAATAGTTACGCCACAAGTGCCGGTAAGCTCGTTGTCTACCTCGAAGGCGGTCATTTCAATCGGCAATTTGGCGCAGACGAGTTTGCGCTTAACACGCTATCTGATGCCGTTGCTTTCGGAAAAAAACTTATCAGTAAATATCAAAAAAATATCAAACTCGTTTACGGTATTCTGGTAGACGATCTCGGGATTGCCTGTTCTGAAGATAGCTGTACTCTCCCTCAACTCGAAAAGATATCAGAACCGCAAACGGCTGGAGAACTTCCTGAGGAAATTGAATTTTTTATCCAAAAAAATACTCTCATCAAACGCGATAAATTAATGGTTTTTTCCGAGCGAACCAGTAAAAATCGGTCCATCGAAAGTATAAAAAAGAAACTCAAGGACAATACGGAAGGATTATTGATTACTGAAAATGGATCTCATACTGAAATAAAGTTATCAGTCCCTGATGTCATTCCTTTTGTCTTAGCAAGAAAAAATGGTGACGTTTTTACTGCTAAATGTCCAGCTATCATTTTCCAACACTATAAAGATATACTTTTCAAACTGAAACAGCGATTTACAGAAGCCCGTGACTTTGTGATCATCGACTGGTCTGATTTTTCAGATCACAATAAGGTGGTACAAGGCCGCACCGCATTAACTGTTATGCAAAAACCGCAAAATCATAATCTCACCATCGCTAATATATTTTTTGGCGATGATGAAGGCCACATCGCTAAAATGGAATACAGTGCCGTATCGTCTATAAAAGCAGACCCTATGGTTGTCTAACAGGAAGTGGATATAAACATGATTTATCTGGATAATAACGCAACAACCAACATGGCTCCTGAAGTCCGCGCTACTGTTATACACTGCTTTGACGAATACTTCGCCAATGCATCTTCTGTCAGTCATTATGAAGGGATCAGAGCGCAAAATTATTTAGAAGAGTGCAGGGCCATTGTGGCACAAATGATTGGGGCTAATGCGGAATTTATCACTTTCAATTCTGGTGCTTCTGAAGCAAATAACACGGTTATTCGAGCGGTGTCTGATTACTTCTTACACACCGGCAAGGTTCATATCATTACCAGTTCGATCGAGCACGAATGCCTGCTAAAAGTTTGTGAGTATGTCAGGCGACACGGTGTCGACATTACTTTTCTGCCTGTCGATCGTCTGGGACGCGTCTCCATTGAGGCTCTAAAAGAGGCTATCCGTCCAGAAACTCGACTAATTTCTGTCATGGCAGCGAATAATGAAACTGGTGTTCTACAGCCTCTGGATCAAATTGGAATTATAGCGCGCCAGCACGGTATATTATTCCATAGCGATGCCGCCCAGCTCGTGGGGAAACTCCCCTTCTCGGTGACACAGTCCAGCCCTGATTTTGTCAGTTTTTCAGCTCATAAATTCTATGGCCCCAAAGGCGTCGGCGCACTCTACAGCTCACGGCCTGACATCCTCCGGCACTCGCCACTCATTCATGGAGGAGGTCAGGAGTCAGGCATCCGTAGCGGCACAGTGAATCTTCCGGCTATTGCTGGAATGGCAAAGGCTGCTGAGCTGTTTATCTCCTCATATCCGCAGCGCATTGCGTTTCAAAAAGAGATGAAGAGTTATTTTATCGATCTCCTCGAATCAATAATGCCGGACGTTGTGATAAATGGCTGTAGGACGCAAAGCCTGCCTAATACCGTGAACTTCTCTTTGCCTGGCATTAAGTCCAGTATGCTTCTGAAAAAACTCAAAATGAAAGTTGCGCTCAGTAGTGCCTCAGCCTGTCATTCAACGGAACAAAAACCCAGCCATGTTTTAAGCGCTATGGGGCTGAATGATGCCTTGCTTCAAGGGGCAATTCGCATGAGCTTTAGCCATATGACGGAGCGTGAAGAACTTAAAACAGCAGTGGAGTTGCTTGCCGGTACAGCACAGCGCCTGGGGGGGATTAAATGAAGCCCAGAGTGCCAAAACGCTGGGTTGCCGAGCTATTGCTGGCCGTTGTCGCGGCGGGTTGGGGGATTGGTTTTCCGGTTATGAAAATGGTGGTCAATACCTATCCGGTAATGATGGTGTTAGGGCTACGCTTTCTGCTTTCGGCCTTCTTTTTGCTGCCGTTCAGCTTGAGAGGATTGGGAACATTATCGCGACAAACATTTCTGTCTGGTCTACTACTGGGTCTGCTATTGGGAACTTCATTTGTGTTCCTTATTTATGGTCTTCAGTTAACAACGGCCTCAAATACCGGTTTTCTTGCGGGGCTCAGTGTCATTTGGGTGTTATTGCTCACGGGACCATTGATGGGGAAACGCCCCTCTTTTGACGCGATATTAGCGACATTGTTTGGTCTTGCGGGTTTATATCTGATGGCCGATATCCAGGGATGGCAGCTCCATCTGGGAGATGGGTTGGTCGTTATTGGATCGTTGTTCACCGCCATACATATTATTGCGCTCGATCGTTTCTGCGCGCGTCATAATAATATGACACTAACGTTTTTACAGATCTCTACGATGGCCGTAATCTTTCTGGGACTACAGCACATCAGCGGAGGTGAGATTCTCCCTCGTAACTGGAGTAGCAAGCTTGTCATCGCGTTAGGGATAACGGCAGTCTTTTCTACTGTCATTGCTTTTTGGGTTCAGGCGCATTTCCAGCGGTATTCAACGCCAACGCGAGCCGTTCTGATTTACAATCTGGAGCCGGTGTTTTCCGCACTATTCGCACTCTGGTTATTGCATGAAACGTTTTCCGCCAATGTTATTTTCGGGGGAGGATTGATTCTGATAGGGATGTGCCTTCCGGGTATTCTGAAGATATTTTCGAAGCGCTCTAACGTAAATCCAACGGATCGGTTACGCGGATTGTAGCGGTGTGTTCAGACGGTGCTTGCGCCGTCCAGGCAACAGGACGGTGCTTGCGCCGTCCAGGCAACAGGACGGTGCCCAGCCAACGGTACAGGAAAACCCCTTTTCCCCGCAGGTTGGCCAGCAAGCTGAATGACTTCTGGCAGTGGAGACGGTGAGAGACATACCGCCTGCTGATTGAGCGAGGATTGTTAAAAAAGCACTCCCGGAGAAGTGCTAGCGGTATTAAAAAATGAAAACGCATCATGGCGACAGTCCTTGTTGCCGGATTTTTATCGTTAGTCTATTTTGAGGCGGGTCTCTTCTCCGCCTTCGCCAGCTCTTTCACCAGCGGCAGCATCACTTTCATCACATCGCGTCCGCGATGCTCAATACGCCCCGGCAGCGCTTTATCAATATACTGTAGGTTATCCAGCTGTACGTCATGCCAGCTCGTGCCCTGCGGGAAGCTGCGTGATTTGCTCCGCTGCTGATAACCGTCTTTCTTACCTAATGACCAGTTGGTCGCTTCCACCGACAGTACCGGGATCCCGGCGCTATCAAAAACGCTGGCGTCGTTGCAGCAGCCGGTGCCTTTCGGGAAGTCCCGGTTCATCCCAGGATTGGTGAAGGCCGCGATGCCGTGGCTACGGGCGATAGCCAGCGCCCGGTCGCGGGTGAGCTTGCGCACCGATGCTGGCGTGCTGCGGCCGCTATTAAAGTACAGCTTATCGCCCACGACCAGGTTATCGAGATTAATCACCAGCAGGGTGTTTTTCTTTTCCGCGTCGCTCATGCGCTTAAGCAGATTCTGCGCACCCAGCCGGCCTTCTTCTTCACCGCTGGTGGCGACGAAGCGAATACCGTAACGGGTAGGAACGTTCTTTAACTGTTCAGCAAGTTCCAGCATGACGCCGAGACCCATCGCGTTGTCGTCTATCCCCTGCAGGGTCAGGCCGCCGAGGTTGTTTTCAACATCTTTATCGCTCTGCGGCGCGTAGGTATCCAGGTGCGCCATGATAATAATCTGCTGGCGAGATTGGCCTTCATGAGCGGCGATCACCGTACTGCCGGTGGCGTTATGCCAGTTTTTACGCTGATTGCTATCGGTATAGACGTAACGGGTATTGAAGCTGCGCACATCGCTCTGGTAGCCCATCTGGGCGAACTGCTGGCGGAGATAATCGGCCGACAGCATCTCGGCCGGCGTGCCGGTCATTCTTCCGGGATAAAAGGTGGCGATATGACGAGCCTGGGCATTGGCAGTTTCGCCCGGGGCGCTGAATGCCGGGGCGGCGGAGAAGACAAAACCTGCGCCCAACGCCAGGGGGAGCAGGCGACGGCACAATGCGGAAAACATAGGGGGTCCTTTAGCACTTAAAACAATTTCACCCGCGTAGTATGAAACTGTGACCGGGGTTAAACAATTTCAATCGCTCTTAAATGGTGGAAAAACCGCGTGTTAAGCACTTTTTGATATTTGCTTTCCCAGGTCGTTATTCTTTTGAGTAACAACTCATTCCATTTCGTAATTTCATTTGCTCTAAACCGCACCCTATAGTCGCTCTATTGCTGATTGTAAGAGAGTTGTTGCGCAGTGGAATACTTGCCGATATTTGCCGAAGTGAAAGACAGACCCGTGCTGGTGATCGGCGGCGGCGAGATAGCCGCGCGTAAGATTACGTTTTTGCTGCGTGCTGAAGCGAAGGTGCAAATTGTCGCCGAAACGTTGATACCGGAACTTGCCGAAAAGGTCGAGCGCGAGGAAATTCAGTGGCGGGCAACCGTATTCGAAGAGCAGCAGCTTGACGACGTATTCCTGGTGATTGCCGCCACGGAAGATGACGAGCTGAACCAACGCGTTTATGTCGCGGCTAACGCGCGCTATCGGCTGGTCAACGTCGTGGATAATCAGGCGCTGTGCTCGTTTGTCTTTCCATCCATTGTCGATCGCTCTCCGCTGCTGGTGGCTATCTCTTCCAGCGGAAAAGCGCCGGTGCTGTCGCGGATTTTGCGCGAAAAAATCGAAGCGCTGCTGCCCACCAACCTGGGGCGGCTGGCTGAAACGGCGAGCTACTGGCGTCACCATATTAAAACCCATCTGAAAACCACCGCCGAACGCCGCCGCTTTTGGGAGCGCGTGTTTACCGGTCGCTTTGCCAGCCTGATGCTGGCGGGCAATAAAGATGAAGCGGAAAAAGCGCTGGAAGATGAACTTCTTCAGCCGGAAAAACGCCCTGGTGAAATTATTCTCGTCGGGGCAGGGCCAGGCGATGCCGGACTGCTGACCCTGCGCGGCCTGCAGGCCCTTCAGCAGGCGGATGTGGTGTTTTACGACAACCTGGTCACCCCGGAAGTACGTGAACTGGTGCGCCGGGACGCGGAGACAATCTGCGTCGGCAAAAGCGCCGCCGGCGTATCTGTACCGCAGCAGGAGATCAACCGCCTGCTGCTGGAAGCGGCGAAAACGGGCAAAACGGTGATTCGCCTGAAGGGCGGCGACCCGTTTATTTTTGGCCGCGGCGGTGAAGAGCTGCAGGCCGCAGCCGCAGCGGGCATTCCGTTTCAGGTCGTCCCGGGCGTCACGGCGGCGGCGGGCGTAACGGCTTATGCCGGTATTCCGCTGACGCATCGTGATTATGCCCAGAGCGTAACCTTTATTACCGGGCACTTTGGCGCTGAAAATTCGCCGCTCGACTGGGCGCGGCTGGCGCAAAGCGGCCAGACCCTGGCCATTTATATGGGTAGCCTGAAAGCGGCGGAAATCAGCGCTCAGCTGATCGCCAACGGCCGCGGAGGCGATACCCCGGTGGCGGTAATCTCGCGCGGCACCCGCGCCGATCAGCAAACGAAGACCGGCACATTACAACAGCTTGAAAACCTGGCGAAAGACGCCCCGATGCCCGCGCTGCTGGTGGTGGGTGAAGTGGTGCAATTACATCAACAGCTCGCCTGGTTTCAACACACCTCATCCTCAGACGCCTTTAAGGCTTCTGTAGTAAATCTGGCTTAAGGAACGGTTATGGACCAAAAACGACTTACTCACCTGCGGCAACTGGAGGCGGAAAGCATCCATATCATTCGTGAGGTGGCCGCCGAATTCTCTAACCCGGTGATGATGTACTCCATCGGCAAAGACTCCAGCGTGATGCTGCATCTGGCGCGTAAAGCGTTTTATCCAGGCACCCTGCCGTTCCCGCTGCTGCACGTCGATACCGGCTGGAAATTCCGCGAAATGTACGAGTTCCGTGATCGTACCGCTAAAGCCTACGGCTGTGAGCTGCTGGTGCACAAAAACCCGGAAGGGGTGGCGATGGGGATTAACCCGTTCGTTCACGGCAGCGCCAAGCATACCGATATCATGAAAACCGAAGGCCTCAAGCAGGCGCTGAACAAATACGGCTTCGATGCCGCGTTCGGCGGCGCCCGTCGCGATGAAGAGAAATCCCGCGCTAAAGAGCGTATTTACTCCTTCCGCGACCGCTTCCACCGCTGGGATCCGAAAAACCAGCGCCCGGAGCTGTGGCACAACTATAACGGCCAGATTAACAAGGGCGAAAGTATCCGCGTGTTCCCGCTCTCCAACTGGACCGAGCTGGACATCTGGCAGTACATCTATCTGGAAAATATTGAAATTGTTCCGCTGTACCTGGCGGCGGAGCGTCCGGTGCTGGAGCGCGACGGGATGCTGATGATGATCGATGACGATCGCATCAATTTACAGCCCGGCGAGATGATCAAAAAACAGATGGTACGCTTCCGCACCCTCGGCTGCTGGCCGCTGACCGGCGCGGTGGAGTCCAATGCGCAAACGCTGCCGGAGATCATCGAAGAGATGCTGGTCTCGACCACCAGCGAACGACAGGGGCGCGTGATTGACCGCGACCAGGCAGGCTCCATGGAGCTGAAGAAACGTCAGGGTTATTTCTAAGGAGCCGCCATGAATACGACTATTGCACAACAAATTGCCAATGAAGGCGGCGTTGAAGCCTACCTGCATGCCCAGCAGCACAAAAGCCTGCTGCGCTTTTTGACCTGCGGCAGCGTCGACGACGGCAAAAGTACGCTGATTGGCCGCCTGCTGCACGATACCCGTCAGATTTACGAAGATCAGCTCTCTTCGCTGCATAACGACAGCAAACGTCACGGTACCCAGGGCGAAAAACTCGATCTGGCGCTGCTGGTGGACGGTCTGCAGGCCGAGCGTGAGCAGGGCATTACCATTGACGTCGCCTATCGTTACTTCTCAACCGAGAAGCGCAAATTTATTATCGCCGACACCCCGGGACACGAACAGTATACCCGCAACATGGCGACCGGCGCGTCAACCTGCGACCTGGCGATCCTGCTGATCGACGCCCGCAAAGGCGTGCTCGATCAGACCCGCCGCCACAGTTTTATCTCCACGCTGCTGGGGATCAAACACCTGGTGGTGGCGGTGAACAAAATGGACCTCGTCGATTTTAGCGAAGAGACCTTTAACACCATCCGTGAAGCGTATCTGACCTTTGCTGAACAGCTGCCAGGCGATCTCGACATTCGCTTTGTCCCGCTTTCCGCGCTTGAAGGGGACAACGTCGCCAGCCAGAGCGATAAAATGCCGTGGTACAGCGGCCCGACGCTGCTGGAAGTGCTGGAAACCGTTGAGATTCAGCGCGTGGTGGAAAGCCAGCCGCTGCGCTTCCCGGTGCAGTACGTCAACCGCCCGAACCTCGACTTCCGCGGGTTCTCCGGTACGGTTGCCGCCGGCAGCGTGAGCGTAGGACAGCGCCTGAAAGTGCTGCCGTCGGGGGTGGAATCCACCGTGGCGCGCATTGTCACCTTTGACGGCGATCTGCCGGAAGCGGCGGCCGGGGAAGCGATCACTCTCGTGCTGAAGGATGAAATTGATATCAGCCGCGGTGACCTGCTGGTGGACGCGACTGTCTCTCTGCCTGCGGTACAAAGCGCCAGCGTTGATGTGGTATGGATGGCGGAGCAGGCGCTAACGCCTGGCCAGAGCTATGACATTAAAATCGCCGGTAAGAAAACCCGCGCCCGCGTGGATGGCGTACGCTACCAGGTTGATATTAACAACCTGACCCAGCGCGAAGTGGAATCGCTGCCGCTCAACGGCATTGGGCTGGTGGATCTGACTTTCGACGAGCCGCTGGTGCTGGATAAATACCAGGATAACCCGGTCACCGGGGGCCTGATTTTTATCGATCGTTTGACCAACGTGACCGTTGGCGCAGGGATGGTACGCGAACCGAACGAGCAGGCTCAGGCAGGCGCTTCGCAATACAGCGCGTTTGAGCTTGAGCTGAACCAGCTTATTCGCAAGCACTTCCCGCACTGGGACGCCCGCGACCTGCTGGGAGGCAAGTAATGGCCCGACATGACGAAAACGTCGTCTGGCACGCACATCCTGTCACGCAGGCGCAGCGCGAGCAGCATCATGGCCATCGCGGCGTGGTGCTGTGGTTCACCGGGCTTTCGGGCTCGGGGAAATCCACCGTTGCCGGCGCGCTGGAAGAGGCGCTGCATCGGCTCGGCGTGAGCACCTATTTGCTGGATGGCGATAACGTGCGTCACGGCCTGTGCAGCGATCTTGGCTTCAGCGACGACGACCGCAAAGAAAACATTCGCCGGGTGGGTGAAGTGGCGAAGCTGATGGTGGATGCCGGGCTGGTAGTATTGACTGCGTTTATATCACCGCATCGCGCAGAGCGGCAGATGGTGCGCGAACGTTTGGGCGAAGGGCGCTTTATTGAAGTCTTTGTCGATACGCCGCTGGCGATCTGCGAAGCGCGGGATCCGAAAGGGCTGTACAAGAAGGCACGGGCCGGGGAGCTGCGCAACTTTACCGGAATTGATTCAGTGTATGAATCCCCGGAGAGCGCCGAAATTCACCTCGACGGTGAACAATTGGTAACAAATTTGGTGCACCAATTATTAGACCTGCTACGACAGAGCGATATTATCAGATCCTGAAACGGCAGCGGCATCATCACAGGATGCCGATCGCCAGGTCAACAGGATTCGATATGCGCAATACCCAGAACATCAGTATTATTCGTTCAGAACCGCCGCCGGCAGTCAGCGACGAGACCACCTGGTCTCTGTCGGGCGCTGCCGTTGGCTTTATTTCATGGCTGCTGGCGCTGGGTATTCCCTTCCTGATCTATGGCAGTAACACGCTATTTGTCCTCCTCTACACCTGGCCGTTCTTCCTGGCATTAATGCCGGTTGCCGTCGTGGTTGGCATCGCGCTGCATTCGCTGATGGATGGCAAACTTCAGTACAGCGTCTGCGCGACGATTTTAACCGTCGGACTGATGTTCGGTCTGCTGTTCCTCTGGCTACTGGGGTAGTCCTTTCTACGAATGAATCTAGCCTGGGTATCAACGGTAAAAATGTGGTACAGTCCCCGCGTTACGCGGCGTCGTCCGCGCGCCAGAGTAGAGAACTCGGGCGAGTTATGGGATGATGATGCCGTTTTTCAGGGGGCAGGATGGGTAAACTAACGCTGCTGTTATTGGCTTTGCTGGTCTGGCTGCAGTACTCGCTATGGTTCGGCAAAAATGGTCTGCACGACTATAGCCGGGTTAACGACGATGTCTCCGCGCAGCAGGCAACGAACGCTAAATTAAAAGCACGCAACGATCAGCTGTTCGCCGAAATTGACGACCTCAACGGCGGTCAGGAAGCTATCGAAGAGCGCGCGCGCAATGAACTCAGTATGACCCGCCCGGGCGAAACGTTTTATCGTCTGGTGCCGGATGCGTCAAAACGCAACCAGGCCGCGGGGCAACAGCAGAATAATCGATAAACAGGCCCAGGATTACAACATGGCAGCCACTTTTCCGGGCGTTTGCGCCGTGGTGCCGGCAGCCGGTTTTGGCCGCCGCATGCAAACGGAATGCCCTAAACAATATCTCTCAATCGGTAACAAAACGATTCTCGAGCACGCGGTCGCCGCGCTGCTGGCAAACCCCCTTATACAGCGGGTGGTGATTGCCGTCAGCCCGGGCGACGTTCGCTTCAGCCAACTGCCGTTGGCGAACCACTCCCAAATCACCGTTGTTGATGGCGGCACGGAACGCGCGGACTCCGTTCTCGCTGGCCTGAAGGTTCTTGGCGAAGCTGACTGGGTGCTGGTGCACGATGCCGCGCGCCCCTGCCTGCACCAGGACGATCTCAGCCGCCTGCTTCAGCTATGCCAAACCAGCCGTGCGGGCGGCATTCTGGCCGCTCCGGTTCGCGACACGATGAAGCGCGCGGAGCCGGGCAGGGCTGCCATCGCCCATACCGTTGAACGTAACGATTTATGGCACGCGCTGACGCCGCAATTTTTCCCTCGCGAACTGCTTGTTGATTGCCTGACGCGGGCGCTTAATGAAGGGGCGACCATCACCGACGAAGCCTCGGCGCTGGAGTACTGCGGCTTTCATCCTGAACTGGTCGCCGGACGAGCTGATAATATTAAAGTGACGCGCCCGGAAGACCTGGCGCTGGCCGAATTTTACCTTACCCGTTCCCGACACCAGGAGAAGGCTTAATGCGAATTGGACACGGTTTTGACGTACACGCTTTTGGCGGTGAAGGCCCAATCATCATCGGCGGCGTGCGCGTACCCTACGAGAAAGGGCTGCTGGCCCACTCCGACGGCGACGTCGCGCTGCACGCGCTGACCGATGCGCTGCTCGGCGCGGCGGCGCTGGGCGACATCGGCAAGCTGTTCCCGGATACCGACCCGGCCTTTAAGGGCGCCGACAGCCGCGAACTGCTGCGCGAAGCGTGGCGGCGGATTCAGGCGAAAGGCTATACCCTTGGCAACGTTGACGTCACCATTATCGCCCAGGCGCCAAAAATGCTGCCGCATATTCCCCAGATGCGCATCTTTATTGCCGAAGATCTCGGTTGCCATATGGACGATGTTAACGTCAAAGCCACCACCACGGAAAAGCTGGGCTTTACCGGTCGCGGCGAAGGCATTGCCTGTGAAGCGGTGGCGCTGCTGCGTAAGGCGGAGAAATGATCGCTTTTGACGAACTCACTTATCTGCATGGAAAACCGCTGAGCCAGGGGCTGCTAAAAGCCAACCCGGAGGACTTCGTGGTGGTTGAGGATCTCGGCTTTGCGCCTGACGGCGAAGGCGAGCATGTGCTGGTGCGTATTCTGAAAAACGGCTGCAATACACGTTTTGTTGCTGACGCGCTGGCAAAATTCCTTAAAATTCATGCGCGTGAAGTGAGCTTTGCCGGGCAGAAGGACAAACACGCGGTGACTGAACAGTGGCTGTGCGCCCGAGTGCCGGGCAAAGAGATGCCCGACCTGAGCAAATTTCAGCTTGAAGGCTGTCAGGTACTGGAGTACGCGCGCCATAAGCGCAAGCTGCGCCTCGGGGCGCTGAAGGGGAACCAGTTTACGCTGGTGCTGCGCGAAATCAGCGATCGCGACGATGTCGAAACGCGTTTACAGGCGATTGCTGAGCATGGCGTACCCAACTATTTTGGCGCCCAGCGCTTCGGTATCGGCGGCAGTAATCTGCTGGGGGCGCTGCGCTGGGCCGAGAGCGGCGCGCCGGTGCGCGATCGCAATAAACGCAGTTTTTGGTTGTCGGCGGCCCGCAGCGCATTGTTTAATCAACAGGTTGGTATTAGATTAAAAAAACCGGAATTTAATCAGGTTGTTGATGGCGATGCGCTACAATTAGCGGGGCGCGGAAGCTGGTTCGTTGCGGCCTCTGAAGAACTGACGGAACTCCAGGCGCGGGTAGATAACCGCGAGCTGATGATTACCGCTGCGCTTGTGGGCAGCGGCGACTGGGGAAGCCAACGGGATGCGCTGGCCGCCGAGCAGGCGGCAGTGGTCGAAGAGACGCAGCTACAGGCGCTGCTGGTGCGTGAAAAAGTAGAGGCCGCCCGCCGGGCGATGCTGCTTTATCCCCAGCAGATGAGCTGGAACTGGTGGGATGACGTTACCGTTGAACTGCGTTTCTGGCTGCCCGCGGGCAGCTTCGCCACCAGCGTAGTAAGGGAGCTTATCAATACAACGGGTGACTATGCGAATATTGCTGAGTAACGATGATGGGATTCATGCGCCGGGCATTCAGACCCTGGCAAAGGCCTTACGTGAATTCGCTGAGGTTCAGATAGTTGCACCCGATCGTAACCGCAGCGGAGCGTCGAACTCCCTGACGCTGGAATCTTCGCTTCGCACTTTCACTTTTGATAACGGCGATATCGCCGTACAGATGGGCACGCCGACGGACTGTGTTTATCTCGGGGTCAACGCCCTGATGCGGCCGCGTCCGGATATCGTGGTTTCCGGCATTAACGCCGGACCCAACCTCGGTGACGACGTCATCTATTCCGGCACCGTTGCCGCCGCGATGGAAGGCCGTCATCTGGGCTTTCCGGCGCTGGCCGTCTCGCTAAACGGCTATCAGCATTACGATACCGCCGCTGCGGTCACCTGCTCTATTCTGCGCGCTTTAAGCCGCGAGCCGCTGCGCACCGGGCGCATTCTCAATATCAACGTGCCGGATCTGCCTCTTGAGCAGATCAAAGGTATCCGCGTGACCCGCTGCGGCAGTCGTCATCCTTCCGACCAGGTGATCCCGCAAAAAGATCCGCGCGGCAATACGCTGTACTGGATCGGACCGCCGGGCGAAAAGTACGACGCCGGGCCGGATACCGACTTTGCCGCCGTGGATGAAGGCTATGTGTCGGTCACGCCGCTACACGTCGATTTAACCGCCCACGGCGCGCATGAGGTGGTTAGCGGCTGGCTGGATCGCGTTGGAGTTGATACGCAATGGTAAGTAAACGTGTTGAAAGTCTTCTCAATCAGCTCCGCACGCAGGGCATTATTGACGAGCGCGTGCTGAACGCGATCGCCATGGTGCCGCGAGAAAAGTTTGTTGATGAAGCCTTTGAACATAAGGCGTGGGAAAACACGGCGCTGCCGATTGGTCAGGGGCAAACCATCTCGCAACCCTACATGGTGGCGCGGATGACCGAGCTTCTGACGCTAACGCCGGAGTCCCGGGTGCTGGAAATCGGCACCGGCTCTGGCTATCAGACGGCGATTCTGGCGCATCTGGTGCATCACGTTTGCTCGGTTGAGCGAATTAAGAGTTTGCAGTGGCACGCGCGCCGTCGTCTTAAACAACTTGATTTACATAATGTTTCAACCCGTCACGGCGATGGATGGCAGGGTTGGCAGGCGCGTGCGCCGTTCGACGCGATTATCGTTACCGCCGCGCCGCCGGAAATTCCGGCCGCGCTGCTGGCGCAGCTGGACGATGGCGGCGTACTGGTGCTGCCGGTTGGCGAAGAGCATCAGTTCCTGAAGCGGATCCGTCGGCGCGGCAACGAGTTTGTCATTGATACTGTCGAAGCCGTGCGCTTTGTTCCCCTCGTGAAGGGGGAGTTAGCCTGAACCCGGATTATTCCAGGTTTTTTTGCCTGCATTTAGGCATAGGGTGGACACATTTTTCGTGTCCTGGCCGGGCGCCGTCCGGTGAGCAAGATATTGGTAGTTAACATATTCCTGGGGGATAAATGAGCGCGGGAAGCCCAAATTTTACCTTAAGCCGCATTGCGGCTTTATCACTGGTGTCACTGTGGCTGGCAGGCTGCAGCAGCTCCAACAATCCGCCTGCGCCGGTCAGCTCGGCTGGCGGGACTTCGTCTTCCAGCACGAATTCCGGAATGCTGATCACGCCTCCATCCAATAACGTTCCGCAGGCGCGCCCGGTACAAACGCAGCCGGTGCAGACGCAGCCCGCTCAGGTTCAGCCGATGGCTCAGGAGCCGGTACAAACGGTGAACGGCAAAATTGTCTACAACCGTAAGTATGGGGATATTCCGAAAGGTAGCTATACCGGCGGCAGTACCTATACTGTTAAACGCGGCGACACGCTATTCTATATTGCGTGGGTCACCGGGAACGACTTCCGCGACCTGGCGCAGCGTAATAATATCCCGGCGCCGTACGGTCTGAACGTGGGTCAGACGCTGCAGGTTGGC
Source organism: Klebsiella michiganensis (assembly GCF_015139575.1). Lineage (GTDB taxonomy): Bacteria > Pseudomonadota > Gammaproteobacteria > Enterobacterales > Enterobacteriaceae > Klebsiella > Klebsiella michiganensis. Next base: position 1,155,522 of record NZ_AP022547.1, read on the forward strand.
AACGCGTCCGGTCAGCCAATCACCGGAGATAACCCTGTCGCCCAGGCCAGCGTGAAGGCCAGCAGCGGCGGGATGTTAACCGCAAATTCTGCACAAAAATCCACCGCGGTGGTTGCGTCCCAACCAACTATTACGTATTCTGAATCTTCAGGTGAACAGAGTGCTAATAAGATGTTGCCGAATAACAAGCCTGCGACGACGACAACAACCGTTGCGCCTGTTACGGCCCCGGCTGTCAGCACAACCCAATCGACTGCAAGCAGTACGTCAACCAGTTCGCCGATCTCTTCATGGCGCTGGCCGACTGATGGCAAGGTTATCGAGAACTTTAGTGGTGCCGAAGGTGGCAATAAAGGTATTGATATTGCAGGCAGTAAAGGACAGGCTATTGTCGCGACCGCAGATGGGCGCGTCGTCTATGCCGGTAACGCACTGCGCGGTTACGGTAATCTTATTATCATCAAACACAACGATGATTACCTGAGCGCCTACGCACATAACGATACGATGCTGGTAAAAGAGCAACAAGATATCAAGGCGGGGCAGAAAATCGCTACCATGGGTAGCACAGGTACAAGTTCTACACGTTTGCATTTTGAAATTCGTTACAAGGGGAAATCCGTCAACCCGCTGCAGTATTTACCGCAGCGATAATTTGGCAAAGTACGGATAAGCTCAGTATCGCTAAAAGAGGCGCCAGGGCGGCCAGAATGCCTGCTTTACCGGGGCAGAAAAGGTTCTCGTCCGGGCGTCTTTTAAGTGATGTTTAGCGGAAGGTGCTTTGCTCAGGGATCACGGGTAGGAGCCATCTTTATGAGTCAGAATACGCTGAAAGTTCATGATTTAAATGAAGACGCGGAATTTGATGAGAACGGAGTCGAGGTTTTTGATGAGAAAGCCTTAGTTGAAGAGGAACCCAGTGATAGCGATCTGGCTGAGGAAGAGCTTCTTTCGCAGGGAGCAACCCAACGGGTGCTCGATGCGACGCAGCTTTATCTTGGAGAGATTGGTTATTCCCCACTGCTGACGGCCGAAGAAGAGGTTTATTTTGCGCGTCGCGCGCTGCGTGGTGACGTTGCGTCACGCCGCCGGATGATCGAAAGTAACCTGCGTCTGGTCGTCAAGATAGCCCGCCGTTACGGCAATCGCGGTCTGGCTCTGCTGGATCTGATTGAAGAAGGTAACCTGGGGCTGATTCGCGCAGTTGAGAAGTTTGACCCGGAACGTGGGTTCCGTTTTTCGACTTACGCGACCTGGTGGATTCGCCAAACGATTGAACGGGCGATCATGAACCAAACCCGTACCATTCGTTTACCTATCCATATCGTCAAAGAGCTGAACGTTTATCTGCGTACCGCACGCGAGTTGTCCCATAAGCTGGACCACGAGCCAAGCGCGGAAGAGATAGCCGAACAGCTGGATAAGCCAGTTGATGACGTGAGCCGGATGCTGCGTCTGAACGAGCGCATTACCTCGGTGGATACACCGCTGGGCGGCGACTCGGAAAAAGCGCTGCTGGATATTCTGGCCGATGAAAAAGACAACGGCCCGGAAGACACCACGCAGGACGATGATATGAAACAAAGCATCGTCAAATGGCTGTTCGAACTGAACGCCAAGCAGCGTGAAGTGCTGGCTCGTCGCTTTGGTCTGCTCGGCTATGAAGCCGCGACGCTTGAGGATGTGGGCCGCGAAATTGGCCTGACCCGCGAACGCGTGCGTCAGATCCAGGTAGAAGGTCTTCGCCGTCTGCGGGAGATCCTGCAAAGTCAGGGGCTGAACATCGAAGCGCTGTTCCGCGAGTAAGACACCTTTCTTAAAAAAGGCTCAATCCTTTGATTGGGCCTTTTTCTTTTTTGGGCCTCCGTCGCTTACGCGATCGCCGTCTCGTGGAGGTGCCGCCAGATGATTTTCTCTTCCTGCAGACGGAAAAGAACCGTCGACCAGCGCGCGGTTTCCGCTTTGCCTGGGAGAGCGTGTGTTTCCCGGTAGCTCACCGCTGCGCCATCGCGCCATTCGGCAAGTATGGCGGCACTATCGACGACAATCTTTAAGCCCGGACGGCTGGCGCGAGCCCCGTGAAAAAAGGCGCTGACCGCCTGATGATCCATGCGCATACCGTTTATCGGGATCATGGTAAAGTCCGGGCTAAAGCGACGCATCAGCGCGTCGGCGCTCCCGTCCCCCTGATTCAGCCAGTTTTCTATAGCAACGTGGGCCGCAATAACTTCCGCAATATAGCGATTCATTTGTTCTCCATTTTACCGTGCAGGCGCATGATTATCGCCCGGTTATCGAAGGTAAGGCAGCCCAGCAGCGGCGCCAGGGTCAACGCGGCGGCGGCGATAAATACGCCACGCCACGCCTGCGGCGTTGGCCAGTAAAGCAAAAAGGCGCTCAGTAAGGCTGCCAGTAGCGCAGATCCCATCAGGAAACTGAGCTGGCGGTTAAGATTCCACAGCGCGCTGGCGTCCGGCATATCGCCGTTCGCCACATTCAGAAACGCGCTGCTCTGGGCCGTACTGCTGCACAGGCTGCCGCCTGCGCCCATGAATATAAATGCCGCGATTAGCATACTGCTGGCGGTATGGGCATTGACGCCAGCCAGGGTGACGATCCCGACTGCCTGGAGAAGGCAGCCGACCGCGATAAGCGGGCGAGGGCCGAGACGATTGAAATAGCGGCCGGTCGTCGCGATCGCCACAAACGAGGCCAGCGACCACGGAAGCATCAGGGCGCCGATGGCGGAGGGCGACATCCCCGTCACGCTTTGTAAATAAAACATCCCGACGACATTGATGCCAATAAAAGTCCCCGGCACGCAGAGATAGACCAGCATTGAAAAGCGCAGCAGCGGATCGCGCAGTAGCGAGAGACGCAGGAGTTCCCCCGGCCGCGCGACGCGTCTCTCATCCTTAATCCACAGCGCTGCCAGTCCGAACGTCAGCAGCGCGATCGGCAGGCTGGCAAAGAAAACCCAGCGCCAGCTGAGCGATTGCACCAGCACCCCGCCGATCGCCGGCGAGCACGCCGGCGCCAGCAGCCCGACCAGCATCACCGCGGCGGAAAGTTTCGCCCGCTCGTGAGGCCTGAACTGTTGCCAGGTTAGCGACTGGCCTGGCGGAATCAATAGTCCGCCGCCCATCCCCTGCAGGGCGCGCCACATGACAAGGCTGGTCAACGAGTCGGCCATTCCTGCGGCCAGAGCCCCAAAGCTAAATATGCTGAGCGAAAGCAGGAATACCCGCCGGGTACCAAACTGCTGGCTGAGCCAGGGGCTAAATGGCAGTACCAGCGTGAGCCCGGCAATATAGCCATTGCTGACCCACGCCAGTTCGCCCACCGACGCGTGCAGCGTCCGGCCCATCGCCGGAAAGGCGACGCTGGCGATGAACATATTGATTAAGTCGAGAAAGAAACCCAGCAGAAAAACGGTTGCGACCTTGCTGCGATACGTCATTGATTAAACCCCCCGTGAAGGCCGCTACTGTAAACCTCAGCGTCAGGGCGAATAAACACGACATTCGGAGATATACTGTCTGAAATTTTTTGACAATTGGCGGCGCGATGCTGAACCTGCAGCGGATGAACATGTTTGTAGCGGTGGTCGATAGCGGAAGTTTTACCGCGGCGGCGACGGCCCTGGGGCAGACCAAGGCGGTGGTGAGTTTCAACATTCGCCAGCTGGAGAGCGAGCTGGGGGTTACGCTGCTGTTGCGATCGACCCGGCGGCTTACGCTGACGGAAGCCGGTTCGCTCTTCTATCATCGCGGGGTCGCGCTGCTGAAAGCGGCGGAAAACCTGCAGGACGACGTCCGGGGCAGCCATGTGGGGTTGAGCGGTGAACTGCGGATCACAACGACGCCAGAATATGGCGCGCAGGTGATTATCCCGGCGCTGGCGGAGTTCAGCCAGCGGCATCCAGCGCTCCGCGTGCGCCATGTTTCTTCTTCTCACCACGCGGATTTAATCTCCGAACGGTTTGACGTGGCGATTCGCCTCGGGACGCTGGCGGATTCGCGCTACCGCGCGGCGCTGATATCGCGTTTTGCCATCGTCCCGGTTGCTGCCCCATCATGGCTGGCGCAGCATCCTGTAAAGACGCTTGAGGAGCTGGCCCACGCGGCGTGGATTATTCATGAACGTCTGACCGCGCCGCTCCGCTGGCCGCTTACCGGGCCCGATGAGGAGAGCATCGCCTTCGAGATTAAACAGGCGCCGCGGCTGTCGGCAGATAGCGCCAGTGCGCTGATGGCCTTTGCGCTGGCGGGCAGCGGCATCGCGCTGCTGCCCGAATGGCTGGTGGCCGCTGCGCTGGCAGACAGCGCGCTGGTGAAGGTGATGCCGGCGTTTAGCTTTCCGCGCCAGGGGGTGTACGCGGTTTACCCAGACGCGCAGCACGTTCCCGTCAGGGTCCGGGCGTTTATTGATTTTCTCCGCGAGCGCCTGGGTTAATTGGGTTCTCGCGCTATCAGCTTGTGGATGATTTGCGAAAACTGCTGGCGCTCTTCATCGTTCAGCCGACCTAAAAATTCTTCATCAACGGCGTTACCCAGCGGCATTGAGCTTGCCAGTAGCGCTTCGCCTTCTGCGGTTAAATAGACAAACCGACGGCGTTTGTCCGCCGGATCGTGTTCGCGACGAACCAGACCGCGGCTCTCCATTCGGCTCAGCATCTCCGCCAGCGTCGCTTTCGTGCTGACCGCCGCTTCCGTTAGCGTCACCTGTTCAATGCCGGGATGTTCGGCAATGGAACGCATCACCGCATACTGCGGTTTGGTGAGGTCCGGCAGTTCAAGCTGCCAGCGGGCGGTGTGCTGCTGAAAAAGCTGGCGTAGCAGGTGAAACGCCTCGTTTTTTAACTCCATGACAACTCCGTAATCAAACCGTCGGTTCTATGATAGCCGTTCGGGAGGCGTTTTAGCATTTTTCCTGTTTTGATGAAAAATGCGGCCGTGTACGAACGCACTTGCACGAAAAGCTCATCAAGCGTAGTTTTAATAAAAACGTTCGTATACGAACAATTGTGAGGCGATGATGAAGCTAATTGTAGGGATGACCGGAGCGACGGGTGCTCCGCTGGGCGTGGCGCTGCTCAAAGCGCTTCGAGAGATGCCGGAAGTGGAAACGCATCTGGTGATGTCAAAGTGGGCCAAAACCACCATTGAGCTGGAAACGCCTTACAGCGCCCGTGAAGTGGCTGCGCTGGCCGATTTCTCGCACAGTCCGGCGGACCAGGCCGCCGTCATCTCATCGGGTTCGTTTCGTACCGACGGCATGATCGTTATCCCCTGCAGTATGAAAACGCTGGCGGGTATCCGTGCCGGTTATGCCGAGGGGCTGGTGGGGCGGGCCGCGGACGTGGTGCTGAAAGAGGGGCGTAAGCTGGTGCTGGTGCCGCGTGAAATGCCGTTGAGCACGATCCATCTGGAAAACATGCTGGCCCTGTCACGCATGGGGGTGGCGATGGTGCCGCCCATGCCCGCTTATTACAACCATCCCAAAACCATTGAGGACGTCACTGACCACGTTGTCGCGCGGGTGCTGGATCAGTTCGGTCTGGAGTATCACAAAGCGCGCCGCTGGAGCGGGTTGCGGGCGGTAGAGAATGTATCACAGGAGAATGAATAATGGCTTTTGATGATTTGCGCAGCTTTTTGCAGGCGCTGGACGACCAGGGGCAACTGCTGAAAATTAGCGAAGAAGTGAACGCGGAGCCGGATCTGGCCGCGGCGGCAAACGCGACCGGGCGCATCGGCGATGGCGCTCCCGCGCTGTGGTTTGACAATATTCGCGGTTTTACCGATGCGCGCGTGGCAATGAACACCATCGGTTCCTGGCAGAACCACGCTATCTCGCTGGGGCTGCCGCCGAATACGCCGGTGAAAAATCAGATCGACGAATTTATTCGTCGTTGGGATAAATTTCCGGTGACGCCGGAGCGGCGGGCAAACCCGGCGTGGGCGGAAAATACCGTCGACGGCGAGGCGATTAATCTGTTCGATATTCTGCCCCTGTTCCGTCTCAATGACGGCGACGGCGGCTTTTATCTCGACAAAGCCTGCGTGGTTTCTCGCGATCCTCTCGACCCGGACAATTTTGGTAAGCAAAACGTCGGTATTTACCGTATGGAGGTGAAGGGCAAACGTAAACTCGGCCTGCAGCCGGTACCTATGCACGATATCGCTCTGCATCTGCACAAAGCGGAAGAGCGAGGTGAAGACCTGCCGATTGCCATTACCCTGGGTAACGATCCGATTATCACCCTGATGGGCGCCACGCCGCTGAAATACGATCAGTCGGAATATGAGATGGCCGGCGCGCTGCGTGAAAGCCCGTACCCAATCGCCACCGCGCCGCTGACCGGCTTCGACGTACCGTGGGGGTCAGAGGTGATCCTCGAAGGGGTGATTGAAAGCCGCAAGCGCGAAATTGAAGGCCCGTTCGGCGAATTTACCGGCCACTACTCGGGCGGCCGTAATATGACGGTGGTGCGTATCGATAAGGTTTCTTACCGCAGCAAGCCGATTTTCGAGTCCCTCTATCTCGGTATGCCGTGGACCGAGATCGACTACCTGATGGGCCCGGCCACCTGCGTACCGCTGTATCAGCAGCTGAAGGCTGAGTTCCCGGAGGTGCAGGCCGTCAACGCGATGTACACCCACGGCCTGCTGGCGATTATCTCCACCAAAAAACGCTACGGCGGCTTTGCCCGCGCGGTGGGTCTGCGGGCGATGACCACGCCGCACGGCCTGGGCTACGTGAAGATGGTGATCATGGTTGATGAAGACGTCGACCCGTTCAACCTGCCGCAGGTGATGTGGGCGCTGTCGTCGAAGGTCAACCCGGCGGGTGACCTGGTGCAGTTGCCGAATATGTCGGTCCTGGAGCTTGATCCAGGCTCCAGCCCGGCGGGGATCACCGACAAACTGATTATCGACGCCACCACGCCGGTTGCGCCCGATCTGCGCGGCCACTACAGCCAGCCGGTACAGGATCTTCCTGAAACCAAAGCCTGGGCTGAAAAACTGACCGCCATGCTGGCCAACCGTAAATAAGGAGAAGAAGATGATTTGTCCACGCTGCGCCGATGAACATATTGAAGTGCTGGCAACATCGCCGGTAAAAGATGTCTGGACGGTATTTCAGTGCCAGCACTGTTTCTACACCTGGCGGAATACTGAACCGCTACGCCGCACCAGCCGGGAACATTATCCGGAAGCGTTCCGCATGACCCAAAAGGATATCGATGACGCGCCAATGGTGCCGCATATTCCGCCGCTGCTGGCGGAAGATAAACGCTAAAATCAACGGGGTCCGCTTAGTCGGGCCTTTTTATATTTAGTTAATCAATGCAAAATATTTATTAATTAAATTTTCAAATTGCATAAAAGGTTAATAGAGCAGATACGTTTGCGAGCCATCTTCCAGTTTATAATAAAATCAACGGGTTTGATAAATTACCGATAAGCTTCGCGGCCGGGAAAATATAGAATAGCGGCGGGTGCTTGAGGCTATCTGGCTTTGAGCATTGACAAGGATTCAGATAGACGAAAGCCCCAGAAGATATTTCTATCAACTGAGGCTGACGAATGAACCTGAACAATTCAGATGTTAGTCTCTTCTTTGCAGGGAGGCAAGACATGCTAACAAAATATGCCCTTGTGGCAATCGTCGTACTGTGTATTACGGTACTGGGATTTACGCTTTTGGTGCGCAGCTCGCTATGCGAACTCAGTATTAAAGAGCGTAGTATGGAGTTTAAAGCTGTTCTCGCTTACGAATCGAAGAAATAGCATCAGCGCGGGGGCAACCCCGCGTATTGGTTGTCAGGATGCATCCTCTCGCACCCAGTTTGCATTTGTTAAAACGGCAGCACCGCAGGGCGCTGCCGTTTTTTCACGTTAAACGAGAACTACACCAGGCTCTTCAGGCGATAGATCCACTCCAGCGCCTGGCGCGGAGTCAGCGAATCCGGGTCAAGATTCTCCAGCGCTTCAACCGCGGGCGAGGTCTCTTCCGGAGCGGAAAGCAGCGACATCTGGGTACCGTCCACCTGCGTGGCGGCAGCGCTCGGCGCAATGCTTTCCAGCTCGCGCAGCTTCTGCCGCGCGCGTTTAATCACCTCTTTCGGCACACCGGCCAGCGCGGCAACCGCCAGACCGTAGCTCTTACTGGCCGCACCATCCTGCACGCTGTGCATGAAGGCGATGGTGTCGCCGTGCTCCAGAGCATCAAGATGGACGTTGGCCACGCCTTCCATTTTCTCCGGCAGCTGGGTCAGCTCGAAGTAGTGGGTGGCAAACAGGGTCAGGGCCTTAATCTTGTTCGCCAGATTTTCCGCGCAGGCCCACGCCAGCGACAGGCCATCGTAGGTCGAGGTGCCACGACCGATTTCATCCATCAGCACCAGGCTATGCTCGGTGGCGTTATGCAGAATATTGGCGGTTTCGGTCATCTCTACCATAAAGGTTGAGCGGCCGCTGGCCAGGTCATCCGCCGCGCCGACGCGGGTGAAAATACGATCGATGGGGCCGATGTCGACTTTTTCCGCCGGAACGTAGCTGCCGATATACGCCAGCAGGGCGATCAGCGCGGTCTGACGCATATAGGTACTTTTACCGCCCATATTCGGACCGGTGATAATCAGCATTCTCCGCTGCGGGGCGAGGTGCAGCGGGTTAGCGATGAACGGCTCTTTCAGAACCTGCTCAACCACCGGATGGCGGCCTTCGCTGATACGAATACCCGGCTTATCGCTAAAAGTCGGGCAGCAGTAGTTGAGGGTCTCCGCGCGCTCGGCGAGGTTCACCAGCACATCGAGCTCCGCCAGCGCGCTGGCGCTCTGCTGCAGATCGCCAAGATGCGGCAGCAGCATATCGAAAAGTTCATCGTACAGCTGCTTTTCCAGCGCCAGCGCCTTCCCTTTGGAGGTTAGCACTTTGTCTTCATACTCCTTCAGCTCAGGAATAATATAGCGCTCGGCGTTCTTGAGGGTCTGGCGACGGACGTAGTGGATCGGCGCATGCTGGCTCTGACCGCGGCTAATCTGGATGTAGTAGCCGTGGACGGCGTTGTAGCCTACCTTCAGCGTGTCCAGCCCCAGACGCTCGCGCTCGCGAACTTCCAGTCTGTCGAGGTAATCGGTCGCGCCATCGGCCAGGCTGCGCCACTCATCGAGTTCCGCGTTATAGCCGGGGGCGATAACGCCGCCGTCGCGAACCAGTACCGGCGGCGCATCGATAATCGCCCGTTCCAGCAGTTCGCGCAGCTCGCTAAATTCCCCCATCTTTTCCCGGAGCCGCTGTACTGGCGCGCAGTCGACGTCCCCCAGCATCGCGCGCAGTGCCGGCAGCTGCTGGAAAGCGTGACGCATACGGGCTAAATCGCGAGGGCGGGCGGTGCGCAGCGCCAGGCGTGCCAGAATACGTTCGAGGTCGCCGACCTGGCGCAGTACCGGCTGCAGCTCGGTGTAATGTTCCTGCAGCGCGCCGATGGTCTGCTGACGTTCTACCAGCACGGCGGTGTCGCGCGCCGGCATATGCAGCCAGCGCTTAAGCATACGGCTGCCCATGGGAGTCACGGTACAGTCGAGCACCGAGGCCAGCGTATTATCAAAGCCGCCGGCCAGGTTCTGGGTGATCTCCAGATTGCGGCGGGTGGCCGCATCCATAATGATGCTGTCCTGCTGGCGCTCCATCGTGATGGAGCGGATATGCGGCAATGACGTGCGCTGGGTGTCTTTGACGTACTGCAGCAGGCAGCCGGCGGCGCACAGGCCGCGCGGGGCGTTTTCAACGCCGAACCCAACCAGATCGCGCGTGCCGAACTGGAGATTGAGCTGCTGGCGCGCGGTGTCGATTTCAAATTCCCACAGCGGACGGCGGCGCAGGCCGCGGCGGCCCTCAATCAGCGACGACTCGGCAAAATCCTCCGCGTACAGCAGCTCGGCGGGGTTGGTGCGCTGAAGCTCCGCCGCCATCGTTTCGCGGTCAGCGGGTTCGCTCAGGCGAAAACGTCCGGAGCTGATATCGAGGGTGGCGTAGCCAAAACCTTTACTGTCCTGCCAGATGGCGGCCAGCAGATTGTCCTGGCGTTCCTGCAGCAGCGCTTCATCGCTAATGGTACCCGGGGTCACAATGCGGACGACTTTGCGTTCAACCGGCCCTTTGGTGGTTGCCGGATCGCCAATCTGTTCGCAAATGGCCACCGACTCGCCCTGATTAACCAGCTTAGCCAGATAGTTCTCTACCGCGTGGTGGGGGATCCCGGCCATCGGAATCGGTTCGCCCGCGGAGGCGCCGCGCTTCGTCAGCGAGATATCCAGCAGCTGCGATGCGCGTTTCGCATCGTCATAGAACAGTTCGTAAAAATCACCCATCCGGTAAAACAGCAGAATCTCCGGGTGCTGGGCTTTCAGCTTGAGATACTGCTGCATCATCGGGGTGTGGGCGTCAAGATTCTCTAGTGTACTCATCAGTTTTTGCTGTCCATTTTCTGAAGTTTTAATGAGTTAGCGGAGTTTATTGTTTTCATGACGTCGCGCTATCGCTCATCGGTTCCCGTGAAACTGTGCATTTCTGTTTATTGACTCATGAGCCGCATGATAACGGAGTCTTCAGGTCAGGAAAACAAGAAGCAGCGGCGGTATGCCGGAGGGGGAGGTCGCAGCGGAAAAAGGCTATACTGGCGAATGCAGGTCGATGGTATAGACGGGGAGACATCCGTTTTCACCGGCGTCGTACGCCTCGCGTTATTTCCCTTATTCCGTCTACTTTTCACCGTTGCGTGTAGCAGAAAAGGGGCTTTGTTAATAAAATGTGATCTGTGTTACAATTCTCTTACCATCAATATCTTTCGTTTATCCTCTATTAATTACCTTTCGTAATTTGTTTTTAGGATATATCTCAGCATTCTGCGAGTTAATTTCCTATGGTGGCATTGTTCGCGAGGTTAAATCTTTTTTTAATTCCTTTGTAAATGTATCTCTTTTTACCTAAAAAATGATTTGTTAGTATTTTTGTCGACCAGGGGATCTGGCTTTAATTAAATTATTAATATTAATTAATAGTCTAATTATTGAAACGGATTTTTCGGTGATGCGGAGGGCTGCAAATTGTTATGAGAGTATAACTCAGCAATTTTATAGCTCCTTACTCTTTAGGATAAAAATTTATAACGCAGGAATTTTCTATGAAACTGAATAAAGTTGCTATGGCTGTGGCATTAACTGCTGCTCTCGGCTCAATGTCTGCACTGGCTGATACCACTAATGGTCAGATTGAGCTTCAGGGTGAGCTGGTGAATACCGCGTGTGGTTTAGCGCCGTCGTCCAGCCCGGTAACCGTTGATTTTGGTCAGGTTCCAGTTTCCCTGCTGCAAGGCGGTGGTCAGGCAACTGAAACCAAAAACATCGAGCTGCAGTATTGCGATACCACCATCGCCAGCAGCGCCGTTGTTTCCTATACCCCGACTTCGGTTAACCCGAACGATCCTACTCTGGCTGCCTTTACTTCTGGTACCGCATCTGGTGCAGGTATCGGCCTGAAAGACAGCGCTAGCCAGACTGTGACCTGGGGCGCGCAGACCACGCCGGTCACCCTGGTCGATGGTACTAACACCATTCCTTTCGTGGCCTTCCTGAAAGCGGAAGCGGCAGCGAGCGGTTCTACCACTACCGTAACCGCGGGTGCATTCCAGTCAACGATCAATTTCACTATCGATTATCAATAATCGATTTTGAGTTATCGCTCGCGGGGAGGTTTCTCCCCGCGATATTGGATGGTGTACCCGATAATATGGAATTCTGAGTATGGTTAAGGATACAGAGAAAAAGAGACTGATGGCGCTATTCGTATCGGTATTACTCTTTTCCGGACATGCTTCGAGTACTAATTTTACGCCCGGACAGCTGGCGCTTTCGGGGGAGCTGGTTGCTGCCGCCTGCGATATTGATCCCAGCTCGCGGGAGCTATGGGTGGATTTCGGCAACATATCCGCTCGCGATATTAATATGGATCAAGAAGGCAAGCTCGTCCGGCCTTTTCTGGTGCGCTTAGTGGGCTGCGCGTCTTACGGCAGCGAAAATCAATCAACGCCCGGTGCTTATGCCACGATTACTTTTACCGGCAATGCGTCATCGCAGGACCCGACCGTATTAATTCCGGATGGGGAAGGAAAGGGGTTTGGTATACAGATTCGCGATCGCCGTGGGGAAGTTTTAACTTTTGGAGAACCCTCCTCGGGATATCTGCTAAGTGATGAGAATAATACGCTGAAATTCACCGCTTCGCTGGTTCCGGTTCAGCAACATATTAAGGCTGGGGATTTTTACGCCGTCACTCGTTTTTATATGGATTACAACTAGACGCAAGCCAGCTATTGCTGTTGTAGCTTGTTTACCGCGCACGATATTTTACTGAATGATTCGGGATGAATAGTCATGTCAGCAGAACTAAAAATAAAAATAATCCTCTCTCAGATGCTTTTTTTCTGCTGTGCTTCTATGGCTTGTGCCTCAACCGACGTGGAATTCAATACCGACGTACTGGATGCCGCCGATCGCGACAATATCGATTTAACCCGTTTCGCCACCGACAACTATGTCCCGCCGGGCGAGTACTTATTAGATATTAAAATAAATGGCCAGGCGGTGGGGCAGCAAAAGGTTCGCTATCTGGCTTCTAAGGACCAGAAGCATACCCAGGCCTGCATTAACGGCGAAATTCTTGCCAGATTGGCGTTGAAAGAAGAAGCGCAGAAAAAGGTCGCACAGCCGTTTGCCGATTGCTATGACCTGCTGAGCCTTCCTGGCGCTACGCTCAGCAACTACGCCGGGGTGCTGGACATCACCGTCCCGCAGGCGTGGATGAAATACAACGATCCGAACTGGACGCCGCCGGAGCGCTGGGACCAGGGCATCGGTGGTTTTTTGCTCGACTACAGTCTGACCGGGCAATATACCCGCCAGCTTGATATGCATGAAGATTACACCACCCTGAGCGGATACGGCCAGACCGGGTTTAACCTCGGCGGCTGGCGTTTGCGCGGCGAATATCAGACCAGCTATTACAGCGCGACGCATCAATTTGATTTCGACATGAATCAGATCTACGCCTACCGTCCGCTGCCGATGATGGCGGCAAAGCTGACGGCGGGGGAGATCTACCTTGATTCTCAGGTCTTCGACACCGTGCGCTTTACCGGGCTTAATCTCGCCAGCGATGAGCGTCAGCTGCCGCCAAACCTGCAGGGCTACGCGCCGGAAATTCGCGGCCTGGCCAAGACCAACGCCAAAGTGACGGTGAAGCAGAGCGGGCGCATTATTTATGAAACGACGGTTCCCGCCGGGCCGTTTAACATTCAGGATTTACGCAGCTCGGTGCGCGGTACGCTGGATGTTCAGGTGGAGGAGCAGGACGGTTCCATTTCAACCTTCCAGGTTAACACCGCCAACATTCCTTACCTTACGCGTCCCGGCTACGTGCGTTACAACGTGGCTGTCGGCGCGCCGTCCCGCTATAACCATAAAATTCAGGGGCCAGGTTTCGCTTCCGGTGATTTCTCCTGGGGGATAACCAACGCCTGGTCGCTGTACGGTGGTTTACAAAGCGCAGGGGCGGAATATACCGCGGTCTCCGCCGGTATTGGTCGCGATCTCAGCGTACTGGGCGCGCTCTCGCTTGACGCCACCGAATCCTACAGCCAGCAGTCAAACCAGAAGCGGCTTAAAGGCACCTCGTTTAAGCTGAGCTATGCGAAAACGTTCGACGAATATAACAGTTCAATTACCTTCGCCGGCTATCGCTTCTCTCAGGAAGATTTCCGCTCTTTCTCGCAATATCTCAACGAGCGTTACGAGGGTTACGACAGCCTTGGCCGTGAAAAAGAAGTCTATACCATCACCGGGAATAAAACGTTCTGGGCCGATGAGCCAGGCAAAGCGACTACCGTCTTTCTGACCTATACCCACCAGAATTACTGGAATCGAAGCAGCCAGGATCGCTACGGCATCTCGTTAGGGCGCTCGTTTAACGTCGGTAATATTCGCGGGATCACCACCAATATTTCGGCCTACCGTTCCGATTACGAAGGGCGTAAAGACGACTCTATTGCTTTCTCGCTTTCCATTCCCGTTGGCGATAGCAAATGGAGCGGTCTCGACGTACAGACCAATAACGGCAAAACCAGCCCGATGCTCTCGTACACCGACAGCAGCGACTACAACAACCTGTGGCGACTGCGTGCCGGGGCGAGCCAGAGCGGCTATGCCAACGTCGACGGCTACTATCAGCGCCGCTCGCAGTATGCCGAAATCAACAGCAACGCCAGCTATCAGCAGGATCACTACGTTTCCCTGAGCAGCACCCTGCGCGGCGGCTTTACCGCTACCCGGCACGGGGCGGCGATCCACAACAGCGGCGCGACGCTTAACACGGCGCGCGTGATGGTGAATACCAACGGTATCGGCGACGTTCCGCTCAATGACGGTAAATCAAGAACCAACAATTTCGGTATTGCCGTTATTCCGGACATCGTGAGCTACAACAGCTTTGATACCCGTGTTGATGTCGATGCGATGTCGGAATCCATCGAACCGGCAAAGGCCATCAGCACTGCCACGCTGACCGAAGGTGCCATTGGCTATCAGACCTTTGGCATGGCCAAGGGCGAAAAAATGATGGGGATTATTCGCCTGGCTGACGGTACCTATCCACCGTTCGGCGCGGAAGTTATCAACGGCGATGGCGTGAGCGTCTCCATGATTATGGAAGGTGGCCAGGGATGGCTGGCGGGGGTGAATCCTCAGGAGCTGCTAAGCGTAGTGTGGAGCGGGAAAAAGCAGTGCCAGATTGCCATCCCGCCGACCATCGTGCGTCGTTCGACAGCCGCGCTATTGCCGTGTAAATGACAGTGACAGTAATAAAAGGCCAAAAATGAGCATAACAAGCAACAAATTCTGCTGGATGGGCGTTGTGATGCTGGCGGCGGTAAGCGGTACCGCTCAGGCAGGGGTTTCGCTGGATCGCACGCGTCTTATCATCACCGGTAAAGACAGCTCGGCGAGCGCGAATTTAACCAACACCAGCCCGGATATTCCTTTCCTCGCGCAATCGTGGGTTGAGGACAGCAAGGGCAACAAAATTACCTCTCCGCTGGTGGTGCTGCCGCCTTTACAGCGGATTAACGGCGGGCAAAAAGGGGTGGCGCGGGTCACCAAAACTGACGGTATTAACCAACTGCCGCAGGACCGGGAAAGCCTGTTTTATTTAAGCGTGCGCGAAATCCCGCCCAAGCCGGATAAAGCGAATGTCCTGCAGTTAGCCATGCAGTCGCGGATTAAATTATTTTACCGCCCGACGGCCATTATTCCCAAAAGCAAAAGCGAGATTTGGCAGGACCAGGTCGTCTTTCAAAAGAGCGGCAATAAGATGACCGCGCAAAACCCGACGCCCTATTACATCACCATTATTAGCTTGTCCCGCGTTAAGGGTGAAAAAATCACTAAGTTTCCGGGGATTATGATTGCGCCGAAGTCCAGCATGGAGTTCAGCGTAACCGACGGCGGCGTGCGAGATTTCGCCATGATGTATGTGAACGATTATGGCGGTCATCCGGAGCTGAAATATCGCTGTGAAGGAAATACCTGTAAAGCGCTGCCGCCATCGCAGCAAGGGTAATTAAAGAGGAACCTGATGATGAAAACGCGTCTATCGCTATTAGCACTGTTTGTATTCGGTATCAGTATGCCAGCGCTGGCCGACGCTGATATTCCGCTACAGCCACAGCACTATAACCGGGATCATCAGGGGGAAGATGGCGGTAACGTGATATTCAATGGCTCAGTTTATGCCTCGCCTTGCGTGCTGGCGCCGCAGAGCCGCCTGCAGATTATCGAGATGGGTGAAATCAGCGCCCGCCGTTTTCATCAGGCCGGCGACCGGAGCCAGCCGGTGCTGGTTCGCGTCGAACTCAGAGATTGCCTGAAAGGCGCCTCGCAGGCGCGCGACAGCATCGCCTCACGGACGACGGGCAGCAGCAAGCATCTCTACACCACCGGCGAGCAGGCGGTTCAGCTCACTTTTATCGGCGAATCGGATGAACATAATCGCCAGCTGCTGCGCCTGACCGGCAGCATCTCAGGAGCCGGTATTCGCCTGCTGGATGTCAAAGAACGGGCGCTGGATATTAATCAAACGCAGCCGCCGTTTATTGTGAAAACCGGCGATAGCAGCCTGACGTTTATTGCCGTGCTGGAGTCAACCGGACGAAACGTGACCGCGGGCAACTTTAGCGGACTGCTGCGTTTAAAAATGGAGTATCTCTGATGACGACGATGGTTATCGGGCGAAAATCTTGCGTCACGCTTTTACTCTGCGGCGGCTTATTATCCCTTGACGCCAGCGCGGCGATTGAAGGGGAAATTACGCCGGTCGGCGGACCTAAAATGTATAATATTGACGTGGTCAATCAGGATATTACCAATAACAGCATTGGGGCAACGATTCCTTATGAATTTTCATTGGGCGAGCAATATTCTGGTATAGCCAGCTGTACCATTCCCATGGAAAACCAGGCGATTTATTACTCTGCGACAGCCTCGCTGATGCAGCAGGGAAGCGCGTCGGGCTATTTAAAGCTCAATGATTATATGGATGTCAAAATTGAAATTTATATCCGTGGTAAGCGCATGGATTATTTTGCGGTGCCTTTTTATAATGAGCCGAATAACGCTTTTCAGAATAAATGCGTTCCGCCAACTACCCAGTTTAATAACTTTGAGTCCGGCGCCAAGGGGCGGGTAACGTTTATGATTACTAAGCCTATTGTCAACGGCGTTAACCTGTTGGGTACAGAAATCGCCAAGCTTTACGGCCGCCTGGGGAACTATAGCTCAGGAATGGGCAGCACCCCGATGTCGATTATCTCGATTAATTCCGGGGTCATTACCGTTCCGGATAAATGCATTGTCAACTCAGGTTCACCGATCGTCGTTGATTTTGATACCATCCCCAGTTCGGGGTCGCTGCTAAATGGCAATAATTACAGCCGGTCCGTGCCGATTCAGGTGAAATGCGAAGGGGGAAGTTTCGCGAACGGTAATTTAAATATTCGCCTGGGCATTCAGCAGGCCAATACCGCCAGTTTTAATAGCGATTATTTAGGGACCACCGGCGCCGTCGATCGATCCAATCTTGGCATTATTCTGAAAGATTCAGGCGGCAGTTTAGTGGCCGCGAATAGATTTTATGACGTGCCGGGTTTTAATAATAATCAGGGAACCTGGAATCTGACCGCCGCGCCGATTGCCAATGCCGGGACCAACGTTCTCGAAGGGGATTTCCAGGCATCGGCCACCGTGGTCGCTGAGTTTCAGTAAGGGGGCAGCATGCGTCAATTTATCGCATCTATGGTACTTCTGGGCTTACTGTCGGCGGCCACGCCGGCGTACGCCAGCGGGGAACTGATCGGCGGCGACTTAACCTTCAAAGGCACCGTGGCGGCCCATGGCTGCAGTATCGTTCCTTCATCCAAAAATATCGCCGTGGATTTTGGCCAGATTTCAACCCGTACGCTCTATGCGGAGAGCAAATCACAGCCCAAAGCGTTTGTGATTGAGCTTAAGGATTGCAGTACCGATGTTTTTAATTCCGTTACCGTAACCTTTAGCGGGACGGAAAATGCCAATATGAGCGACCGTCTGGCGATTACGCCGGTAGCGCCAAATTCCGCCAGCGGTATTGGCATTGGTTTTGAAGAGAGTAACGGCACGGCGATTTCACTCAATACGCCAACAACCGCGGTCGCCATTTCCGATGCCACCATGCAGTTAAATTTTAAAGCTTTTGTTGAAGGGGAGCCGGACGCCTTGAGTAACAAAACCTTACAGACCGGTGCCTTCCAGGCAACAGCGTATTACACCCTTAATTACCAGTAGAATAGATCAAGGATGATGATAAATGAGCCGCCGTTTCTTTCTCTACGATAAAAATATCTTTTTCTCAGAAGGCGTACGTTCTTTGGTTGACGATCTTGCCGCGCATGACGGCGACTGCGCTTTCTCAAGGCTCGACCAGTTCTCTCAGCTGATTAATACGCTGCGTCTGCCGAAGCAGAAAGAGGAGCTGCGCTGGGTGCTCTGCGATGTCGACAGTTTGCCGGACGAACGCTTTAATGCGCTATACACCATTAAAGAGTACTACTGCCGGGAAAATCAGCAACTGGTGATTTTATTAGGAGAAAATAATATTTCTCTGTTTTTTGCGCTGCATTCGCTGCTCCCGGAGGCGAGCTGGTTATTAAAAAATGAATCGCTGGAGAATTTTTTCAAATTCATTGAAGGCGCTGATTCGATGGTGGCAAAGAAAATATTTTACAGCCGCTCGCTAATTAATTATACCCGACAGAAGTGGTTAGCCCGGGATTTTAATAACAGTATCTCCAGCGATGACTGGTGGTTAATGGAAGAAATATTCAAAGGGAAGTCATTGTCGCAAATTTCCTCTGAGCAAAAAATTGATGTTC
This sequence comes from Klebsiella michiganensis, assembly GCF_015139575.1. Classification (GTDB taxonomy): domain Bacteria; phylum Pseudomonadota; class Gammaproteobacteria; order Enterobacterales; family Enterobacteriaceae; genus Klebsiella; species Klebsiella michiganensis. The sequence goes on from NZ_AP022547.1 coordinate 1,174,047, forward strand.
GTCGACTGAGCCGCTGCAAACGGGGCCTGATGAAAAAGTTAAATGCTAAAAATAACGTAGAGCTGTTTAATATTTTCAAATGTATCGTAGCCACCCCCTGCGTATAACAGCGTACAAAGTCTAACATCGACAGAATTACTGGCAGATAGCTAAGCCAGTAGGTAAGTGTAAGAAAAATACATTTCAATATAAATAGTTAAGGATCTAACAAATGCAAAAATTAAGTATGATTGAAGCGTCAACTATTATTGGCGGCTGCTGCAAGGAAACTTGCACAAGCTCTTACGAGACAGTAGTCGTTGGCGGTGTTTCTACCTGTAAACAAGTGACCACCTGTACGGATAAGCACGGTTCAACCGTTAGCATGAAAGATGCGCCGGACAGCATGTGCGTCGTGCCAAATAGCGCCCGTTATTAATCACTGATGTGATACATGGAGGGGGAACCCTCCATGTATTTCTCCGCTATTTTCGCGAGCCTGGTATCAAATGAAGATAAAACCTATTACCGCCGTTGGCTATACGTTTCTGGTGGCGTTAATTTCGTCGCTAATTACCGTGCTGTGCTATCACATATTTGTGTTTAATACATTTTCACTGGATAGCAGTCAGCCTTCCGCCCTGCGAGAAATTGACAGCGCAACCGTTGCCAGTAGCCCAATAAAACATGAGAAAAGCATTATTGAAGTGATGTCCTATGGCTGTCACTACTGCGCATCGAACGAGGAAGAGATCGAAAAATTCGCCGCCACGCTACCCGCGGATAGCACCTTTGAAGTTATCCATATTACTGGCGAGAATAACGGCCTGGCGGTCTTTGCGCCGGTTTTTGCGACCCTTGAAGTCATGGGTATTGAGCGCCAGACGCGCGACCAGGCATTTAACGCGGTAATGACCCGCGGGATTAATTTAGCCGATGAGGAAACGCTTAATGGCTGGCTGAAAAAGAATAGTATTGATGTCGATAAATACCATCAGCTACGCCAAAGTCAGGCCGTCGCCGAGCGTCTGGAATATATGGCGAAAATCACCGAGCTTTATGACATTAACGCGACGCCGCTGTTTATTGTGAATAAGAAATACGTAGTGGCGAAGGATCGTCAGTTTCCTGAATTTGCCGACTATTTACGCCAGCTGTTAACCCAGGATAAGGAGTAAGCGTGGCGCGCTTTCTCATCGTCTGGAGCGTCTTCAGCGTAAGAAAATGGTCCGCGCAGCTGAGCTGGCGCTACCGGCCTTTTACCGGCTACGGCCAAAAAGCGGTGCGTAGAGTCATGTGTTTTACCCCGATGCCGCTGCTGCTGCTGGCGGTTCGCGCGCTGTGTCGGCTGCGGCTGCTGGGCAGACAGTACCGTGGCCGCAGCGCCGTGGCGACGCAAAACTACCGCTGCCTGACGGGCGTCGAGGGCCGAATCAATGCCGGATGGATAGCCATGCGCCGCCAGCTGCTGGAGATAGGGGCGACCTGGGGACAGCACCCGGCCACCCTGGCCCAGATGCAGGCATGCACGCGAGAGCTTGACGCCGTTGTCGCTCCCCTGGCGGCGCAAAAGACGCCGGTCGTCCTTGCGCCGCTGCACTGCGTTTCCGATATCTTGGCGGCGATGGTCGGGGCCGGCGTGACGCCGGGCAAAGCCAGCGTAGTGGTCTCTTCCAGCGCGGAAAGCTACACCGTCGCCAGCCGTAAAATGGGCGGCGTCGCACTCTCTTATTGCTCAATCCACCAGGATAATACATCGCTGGCTAGCGAGCTTATGGCGTTAATGACCAATGTATCGGCAGGGCGGGAAAATATGATTATTTTCCCCGACATTCCAGCCGATTACACCGTGCAGACCCCGGAAGCGCAGTCCGGGAAAATAAGCTGCCGGCTATTTGGCCGCCCGGCGAAATTACATAGCGGAGTACAGCGGTTTTCTCGCATCGTATCGGCGAAGGTGGTTTTTTATCACCTCTATTATCAGCACGGGATAAAAATAAAGATCTATTCCCCGCTGTCGCCAAAAGAGGTCGCGGCAAAGCTACCAACGATGATTGAAAACACCCTGCGCGATTATCCGCAGGATTGGCTTTTGTGGCACAGCCATTCGCTCTATTTTATTAATCACTGATGCATCATCATGAAAAAGATTATTCCTGATATGGTTTTCCAGGAAGAGACCAATGAATGCGGCCTCTCCTGTATTGCGATGCTGGCGCAAACCCAGAATATTCCGTGCTCGCTGCCGGCTTTGCGGGAAATTTTCCCGGCATCCGATCATGGGACATCGTTGAGCGATTTATCCGTTATCCTGCAGCAGATCGGCATTGCCACCGCGCCGGTATTGTTCGATCACGCTGAGCTTCATGCGCTGCCGTTCCCGTCCATTTTGCACTACGGCGCCAGCCACTATGTTCTGCTGGCCTGGCGAAAAGGGGATTACGTCTGCGTCATGAATCCGGCGATTGGCCAGCAGTGGCTGCCTTTCTCGGCATTAAAAAAAGAGATTAGCGGCTATGCGCTGATCCTTGAAGAGTCGCCCGGCGCCATTGCCGGCCCGGACCCGGTTATTGCCGGCGCGCAGCAGGAGATGCCGCGGGCGATGAGCCTGAAGGAGACCGCGGCGGTACCGGGCATTTATAAGCTGATGCTCTTAACCTTCCTGGTGTCGCTCACCCTGTTTTTAATGCCGACGATGGTCAGCCGGGCGATCAACCAGGCCTTCTCTGACGTTCAGAATACGCAGTTTCCTTATTTATGGTTCATCCTCGCCTTTGTTGTATCCACGCTGCTGGCGCTGGGCGTCAGGGTGATTAGCGAGCGATTTATTCGCCGCTTTGTCCTGCTTAAGAGCGATATCGGTTTTTCCCGCCTGCTGAATAATCCGCTGCGTTTTTTTGAAAAACGCGCGCCGGGGGACGTTTTCAGCCGTTTTATCGCCTGGCAGGGCGGGATGCTGCAAAAAATCGAACTGGATAACGGGCTCCGCTCGGACTGGATCATCTGCGTTATCGCGATCGGCATTATGTTCTGGATCTCCCCGGTGCTGGCGCTGATTTCCGCCGTGGGTATTGTGGCGATGGGGCTGATCAGCGTCTGGGCCATTTTTCGCGACCGCTGGTATACGCAGCAGCTGCAGCTGAAAAGCGCGACGCTGAATGACTTTTTTATGGAAACGCTTCAGGGCGTGTTAACCATCAAGACCGCCGGGCTGGAAACGCAGCGTAAAGCGCAGTTTGCCCGTCTGTCTCATGACCTTTTCACCTGCCTCCAGCGGCAGAAAGTCTATCAGCAGGTCAAAGAGGGACTGTACCAGCTGACCGGCAGCCTTGAGATGGTGGTTTTCATGCTGGTGGTGCTGCCGCTGGTGCACGCAAAGCTTATCTCGCTGGGCGACTTTTTTGCCTACAGCTTTTTACGACAGATTTTTACCTCCTACGTCACGCGGATATTTTATGCCGTGATCCGTAAATCACAGCTGCACGTGATCGATACCCGCGCGCAGGGCCTGTTCACCCGCCATGAGCCTGCTGCGCCCCAGTTTGCTCCGCTCAGCGGTGAAGCGGTTCCGCGGCTGACGTTCGAACAGGTGAGCTTTCATTACAACCCGCAGCGTCCGGTACTCAATGCCGTTGATCTCATCCTGGAGCCCGGCGATCGGCTGGCGATCGTGGGCGACTCCGGCGCCGGAAAAAGCACCCTGCTGCGGCTGATGGCAGGGCTTTTTTCCGCGCAGCATGGGCGAATTTTGCTGGACAACGACGAGGTGAGCGCGCAGCAGCTGGCGTCGCAGGTATGGCTACAGAGTCAGGAAGACATCCTGTTCAACGCCTCAGTGCTGCAAAACATCACCCTGTTTGACCCGTGGTACAGCGACAGCGATCGCGGGCGAGTGGAGGCGCTGGTCGAAAAAATGGCGCTGGGGCCGGTGGTTCAGGCGCTGCCGGGAGGAATGGAGGCGCTGATCCGCGAGAGCCACTCGGCGCTCTCTTTGGGCCAGCGTCAGCGGCTGATGCTGGCGCGGGCGCTCTACAGCACCCGGCCCATACTGCTGTTCGACGAACCGACCGCCAATCTTGATGATGAAACCGCGGAAACGGCGATCCTCGCGCTGTGCCAGCACTGCCGCGAACAGGGCAAGACGCTGATCGTCGTGACCCACAGCGAGCAGATCCTGCATCATTTCACGCGGGTTTATCGCCTGAAGGAAGGCAAGCTGCGCGATATCACACAGGGAGAGGTGGAGCAATGAGAAGAGCATTTTTACGCCGCCGTAAAACGTGGCTGTTTGCGCTGGTCGCTATGCTGGCCATTGTTGCCGCCGTCTACTATCAGCGCTCATTTACGGCACAGGCCGAGTCGATTGATACCGTTACGCTCGATCGCGGGGATATCGAAAAGGTCGTGCTGGCGAGCGGGATTATCAAACCTGCCGTCCAGGTGAGCGTCGGCGCGCAGGTCAGCGGCCAGCTGCGTAAGCTGTACGTGCGCCAGGGTGAGCGGGTGCGCAAAGGGCAGCTGTTAGCCGAAATCGACCCGACGCTGCAGCTTTCCGACTTACGCAACGCTACCGCGCAGCTGGCCAGCGCCAGAGCGCAAAAGCAGGCCTCTGAGGCCACGCTGGTGCAGTACCGTAAAGCGCTGGCGCGCGAGCAGGCCATGAGCCGCGACGGCTCCGGCGTGAGCAGCGACCTCGAACAGGCGCAGGCGCAGTATGCCGCGCAGGTTCAGCAGATAGCGGTGAATGAGGCGCAGATTGTGCAGGCGGAAATGAGCGTGCAGACCGCCAACGCCAACCTCGGCTATACCCGCATTCTCGCGCCTATGGATGGCGAAGTGCTGGGCATCGTGACCCGTGAAGGGCAAACCATCGTCTCCTCGCAAATTGCGCCTACGATTCTGGTGCTCGCCGATCTCGATAAAGTCCAGGTCCAAACCCGTATTTCCGAAGCCGATATCCAGAAAATCCATCCGGGACAGCCGCTATGGTTTTACGTTATTGCCGACCCGCAAACCCGTTATGAAGGGGAGCTTGGCTATGTCCAGCCCGCGCCGCAGGAGGCGCTGGAGGAACAAAACGCCGGCGCGTCTGCCGGTAACCAGCAGAGCAGCGCCATTTACTATAACGGCACCTTCGAGGTGGATAATCGCCAGCGATTGCTGAAAACCTCGATGACCGCCCAGGTGTTTATCCGCATCGCGCAGGTGAAAGATGCGCTGCGCGTGCCGGTTGCCGCGCTGGGGCGTTCGCTCGGGGATGAGCGCTACCTGGTCGTGGTGCAAAAGGAGAACGGCAGCGAGGAGCGCACCATCCGCATCGGGATTAACGACCGCCAGTATGCGCAGGTTCTTGAAGGATTACAGCCCGGTGAGCGGGTGGTGATCCCGCAGGATGCGGGGTCCGTCTGATGGCTGAGCCGTTAATTTTGCTAAACAACGTCACGCGTCATTTTGTTGCCGGGACGCAACTGATTCCGGTACTGAAATCCATCTCTCTGACCATTATGCCCGGCGAGATGGTGGCGATTATGGGCGCTTCCGGCTCGGGTAAATCGACGCTGATGAATATTATCGGTTGTCTGGATAAACCCAGCAGCGGTGAAGTGTATATCAACGGCATCGCCACCCATCAGGCCGACAGCGCGGCGCTGGCGGAGCTGCGCAGCCGCTGGCTGGGATTTATTTTTCAGCGCTATCACCTGATGCCTTATTTGACGGCGGAAGAGAATATTGCCATCCCTGCGCTCTATACCGCGATGCCCGCCGCTGAGCGCCAGGCGCGCATTGCGCTGCTGGCGGAAAAGCTGGGCATTGACGCGCGCCTGGCGCATAAACCCGCGCAGCTTTCCGGCGGCCAGCAGCAGCGGGTCAGCGTCTGTCGGGCGCTGATCAACGGCGCGCAGATTATTCTCGCCGATGAACCCACCGGGGCGCTGGATAGCGTCAGCGGCCGGGCGCTGATGGATGTTCTGCACCAGCTGAACGCTGACGGGCATACGGTGATTATCGTGACCCACGATCGCGAGGTAGCGCAGCAGGCCCAGAGGATCGTCGAGATCAGCGATGGGCAGGTGGTCGCCGACAGTACCCACGGCGCGCGTGATAATCGCGGCATTCCGCGGCTGCCCGCGGTACAAGATAACGGTCGGGCCTCGCTGTCGCGCAGCATCGGAGAGTCGGTACGGATGGCATGGCGGTCGCTGCTGGGGCATCGTATGCGCGCCTTTTTGTCGATGCTGGGGATTATCATCGGCATTTCGTCCGTGGTTTCCTCCATGGCGGTGGGAGAAGGCGCCCGGCAGAGCATCATGAATGAGATTGGCAAGCTGGGTAATACCACGCTCGAAATCCGCCCCGGCACCGGCTGGGGCAGCAAGCGTCCGGATATGGAGCGGGCGCTGTCGCTGGATGATATCGCCAGCCTCGGCAAACAGTCGTGGGTGCTTGGGGTGTCGCCGATCGTCTCCAGCATGACGACCGCGGTGCGTCAGGGGTTTGATTCCTCGATTATTCTTTCCGGGGTTTCCGCCGACTATTTCTCGCTGCAGGGCATTCGTTTTCTTCACGGCAACGGTTTTACCCACCGCGATGTCGACGATCGTGAACCGGTGCTGGTGCTGGATGAAACCAGCAAAGAGACGCTGTTTCCCGGTAATGAAGATCCGCTGGGTAAAATTGTGCAAATCGCCGGCGCGCCGTGGCGGGTGATCGGCATCGCCAGCAAGCCGGGACCGAAGGTGGTCAGCGGATTTATGTCGGCCTGGATCCCCTATACCTCTTTATTGCAGCGGATTTCCGGTGACAAACCGCTGGAGGCGCTCACGCTGCGCTTTCAGGAAACGCTGTCGCCGCAGGACGCGGCGCGACGGGCGGAAAGGCATCTTATCCGCGAGCACGGCAAAAAAGATTTCTTTGTCCAGACCGACGAACAGCTCGCCAACGCGCTGCAAAAAACCTCTGACTCCATGTCGCTGCTGATCACCGCGATTGCCGCCATCTCGCTGCTGGTTGGCGGCGTTGGCGTCATGAACATCATGCTGGTTTCCGTTACCGAACGCACCCATGAGATTGGCATCCGGCTTTCGGTCGGCGCTCGCCCCAGCGACATCATGCATCAATTCTTAATTGAGGCGGTGATGATCTGCGCGCTCGGCGGGCTGACGGGGGTATTGGGCTCCTGGGCCGCCGGTAACCTGTTTGCCCTGCTGACGCAGGAGTTTTCCATGGTCTTCACCTGGCTGCCGGTAGCGATGGCCTGCGGTTTTTCCGCCCTGATTGGCCTGACGTTTGGCTATTTTCCAGCGCGCCGCGCGGCGCGACTGAACCCGACGGAGGCGCTGGCCCGCGAATGAGACCGCTGACTTTATTACCGTTAATTGTATTGCTGACGGGCTGCGGGAATTTAACCCGCAGCGATTATCAGCGCCCGCTGCTGTCGGTGCCGGAGAACTGGCAGCGGACGGAGGGAGACAGCATGGCGGGCTCGCAGGAGAAAGCGCAGCGCTGGTGGGACCGTTTCGGCGACGAACGTTTGTCGCGGGTGGTGGGGCAGGTGCTGGAAAGCAATAACGATCTCGCCGCTGCCGCCTTAACCCTTAAGCAGGCGCGTATTTCCGCTGGGCTCACCCGGACCAATATCAGCCCCGACGCGAGCCTCAACGGCTCCGGCAGTAACTCAAAACCGCTCAACAGCGGCGGTTCGCAGGAGAGCTACAGCGCCTCACTGTCCCTGAGCTATGAGCTGGATCTGTGGGGCAAGCTGGCGCGGATCCGGGAGCAGAGCGAATGGGAGGCGATAGCCAGCGAGCAGGACTACCGGGCGACGATCCTGTCGACGATTGATACCACCGCGCAGCTGTACTGGAACATCGCTCTGCTGAACCAGCAAATGACGTATCAGGCGGCGAGTCTGGATATCGCCAGGCAGACGCTGGCGCAGATTGAGTCCTGGCAGCGAGCGGGGAAAGTGGGCCTGCTCGATGTGCTGCAGGCGCGGCAGACGGTCATCAGCCGGCAGAATCAGCTGCTGAGCCTGAAGCAGCAGCGGGCGATTTCCCGTAACGCGCTGGCGCTGCTGCTCAACAGACCGCCGGCTCAGCACACCGATGAGTCCTCCGCGCTGGATGTGCGTCAGCATATCGCTATTGCCAACGCCACGCCGCTGGCCGCGCTCGCCAGCCGTCCGGACCTGCAGGCGGCGGAATCGCGCCTGCGGGCGGCGCTGGCGGGCTCAGATGCCGCGAGGCTGAGCTTCTATCCCACGCTCTCGCTGCAGGGAACGCTGAGCGCCGGAAGCCAGCTCTTTCACCAGTGGTTTAACGACCCGCTGCGCACCGTAGGCAGCAGCGTTTCCGCGCCCTTTATCCAGTGGAACACGGTACAGCTCACCGTGGAGCAGGCCAGCGTGAAGGTACAGCAGGAGGCGGTGAACTTTCGCCGCACCGCCTATACCGCGCTGTCGGAGGTGGACAACGCGATGGAGAAGCGGCTTAACGCCGACGAGCAGCGCGATCGTCTGCTGCAAACGCTGCAGCTGGGCGAGCAGCGTCTGGCGCTCACCGGGAGCCGCTATCGCTCAGGGGCGGTGGATTATCAGACTCTGCTGAACGCCCAGGACGCGCTGCTTGATGTGCAGAACAGCCTGGCGCAGAACCAGTACGACTATCTTTATGCCACTTTGCAGCTTTGGCTGGCGCAGGGAGGCATTAACCCGCAACAGAGGACTTCCCAGAATGAGTCACAGTAACTCCCCTTATCGCGTGGTGATAACCGGCTATGGCGCGGTGACTCCCCTCGGCGATAGCGCCGCCGAAAGCTGGCAGGCCATCATGGATTATCGACGCGGCTACCGCTATGTGGATCTCTCCGCGAACGGTATTCACACGCATTTTATCGGTCAGGTGGCGAATGAACCCAGCCTTAAGGGGGTTCCCGCCGCGATTCGTCGGCGTCTGCCGCGTCACGCGCGCCTGGCGCTGGCCGCCGCGCGGGAAGCGGTGTCGATGGCCTTTGCGGGCGAAGCTCCCACGGCGTTTTATGACCCGCTAATGTGCGGCGCCATCATCGGCTCCGGCTGGGCAGGGCTGGATGAAAGCTATCTGGCGGTACCCGAGTTTGAGAAAACCGGCGTCTCCTCGCCCTTTAGCTGCTTTTTTTCCATGCCCAACGTGAGCACCGCCGCCTGTAGCCAGCTGTGGAATTTGCGCGGCTATCAAAATACCCCGGTCGCGGCCTGCGCCACCGGCACTATCGCTGTCGGCGAGGCCTATGATGCGATTCGCTTTGGCCGCGCCAGCATGCTGCTCGCCGGCGCCGGGGAATCGCTAAACAGCGTTTGCGCGATCTGGAATATCGATGTGCTCGGCGCGCTGAGCCGGGAAACGGAGTCGCCGGAGCGGGCCAGCTGTCCGTTCAGCCTGCAGCGCAGCGGGTTCGTGCTTTCGGAAGGCGGGGCGGTGCTGTGCCTTGAGGAGCGCGAGAGCGCCCTCGCGCGCGGGGCGACGATCCTGGCGGAGGTCACCGGCTATGCTAATTTCTCCGACGCGGTGGATTTTACCTCCCCGGCGGAGGACTGCGTAGCCCGCGAGCAGACCATCCGTTGGGCGCTGCGCGGCGCAGATCTCCAGCCTGCCGACCTCGATTATATCAACGCCCACGGCACCTCCACGCCGCTCAACGATCTCAACGAAACGCAGTCGCTGAAAAAGGCGCTGGGCGACGAGGCGTACCGTATCCCGATTTCCAGCACCAAAGCCTACTCCGGGCATCTGATTGCCGCCGCAGGGAGCTTCGAGACCATTGTTTGCCTGCAGGCGATGGCGGCGGGGATCCTGCCTGCGACGGCCCATTTAACCCAGCCTGACCCGCAGTGCGATCTTGACTATATCGCTGAAGGGCACCGTCAGGGGGAGATACATCGGGCGCTGAATCTGAGCTTTGGTTTCGGCGGCGCGAACGCCGCGCTGGTGCTGGAGAAACACGCGTGACGCTGCTGCACTACACCCTTGCCGACGCGCAGCAGTGGGCGGCGTTTTCCGGTGACGAAAACCCGATTCACTTCGACCTCGCGGCAGCGCGCCAGATGGGCGCGGGACAGCTGAGCGTCCACGGAATGCGCGCGCTGCTCGACGTGAAGCGCGATGCCCACTCCCGGCTGTACCGCCCTGAGCGTTACGTAAAATGCCAGGTTCGCCTGCGCAGGCCAATATGGTGCGATACCGACTGGCTGTTAACGCCCGGGCTAGCCAAAAATCGCCTTTTGTCCGCCACATCGGTCAGCAATCCGCAGAATGGTGAACTCTGCCTCTCCTGCCAGATGAGCACGGCGGCCGAGCCGGAATCGCTGGTGGGTACACAGCCCTGCACGATTGCGCCAAAGACGCTACGCGAGCTGCAGTCCTGCTTCAACGCCGCCTGGCCCGACCTGGCGCAGTGGCAGTTTCTTGATGCCTTGCTGTTCCGCCAGCTGATTGGCGATCCCGCGCTGCTGCGCCAGGAGAGTATCGCCTCCCTGCTCGGGCCGGGGGAAACCTCGTTGCAGCAAATATTTACCCGCTATCCGGTGCTGCAAACCCACCAGGAGGTGGTGTTTGATGCTCGTCTCGCGGGCAAAGCGACGCCGATTTGGCCCGAATCTCTGGCGCTCTGGCTGCTGCCCTCGCTGGTGGTGGGCCAGGTCGAACAGGGGGCGCTGGTGCGCATCGCCGCGGCGGCGCAGCTGGATGACCTGATAATAACGAACGTGGTCACGCTAAAAGTTGGCCCTGTGCATAATTGATAATTAAGGATAATTTATGACTGCCTATGATGAAGTTCTGCAAAAAGTATGTGAAATGATTTGCGATGCGAAAGACCTGGAACCGGATGAGATTGATGAGAATACGCCGCTGGTTCGACTGAAATTAGATAGCCTGGACTACGTCGAGCTCATGGTGCTGGCAAAACGTGAATTCAATATCACCCTGGAGGCGGACTGGTTTATTCACAATCCGGGGATCACCCTGGGCGAACTGTGTCAGCACATCAGCAAAGAGTCAGGTAACTGATATGGCGCAACAATGGATATTGGTGACCGGCGGCAGCCGCGGTATCGGTCGGGCGCTGGTCACCGGCCTGGCGCAAAGCCGCAACGTGGTCTTTACCGGCCGCGATGAGGCTGCGATTAACGCCACCCAGGCGGCGAGCGAAAATTCCACCCACCGGGTGCAGGGATACGTCTGCGACGGCAACGACGCGTCGCGGGTTGAACAGCTTGCGCAGGCGCTACTGGCCGAGCGGGGGGCGCCGGAAGCGATTATTCACAATGCCGGGATAGCTCGCGATGGCCTGCATATTCATCAGGACGCCGCGCTCTGGCGCGAGGTGTTGGAAACCAATGTGATCTCGATGATGAACTGGAACCGGGTGCTGCTGCCGGCGATGCTCACGCAGCGGCGGGGCTCCATCGTGATGATGTCGTCGGTCAGCGCGTTAAAGGGCAACGTGGGGCAGACGGCGTACGCCGCGAGTAAAGCAGCGATGAGCGGTATTGCGCGCTCGCTGGCGCTTGAGGTCGGGCGTTTCGGCATTCGGGTCAACTGCCTGGCGCCGGGCCTGATCCGTACGGAGATGCTGGAGGAGATACCCGCGCAAAAATTAAAAGAGATGCGCCAGTCGATCCCGCTACGCCGATTGGGCGAAACGGATGATGTGCTGCAGGCGGTGGCATTTTTAATCGGTGAGGGGAGCCAGTATATGACCGGGCAAACCCTGGTTCTGGACGGCGGATTGAGCGCCTGAGTCTGTGATTAGGCCGGCTTAGCTTCTAAAGGGAATGCGTGAGTTGCGCAATGCGATTCATTAACGCCTGTATTTCGCCAGCGGTTGCACGATAGACCTGGATAATCTGTGGGGAATATTGGGCAATCAGGGATAACATAAACGGGGGAATTTCCTCTCCCGGGTTATTTTTTATTAACTGCGCCAGCGACTTCTCTTCCGCTTTCGGTCCATTTAGCGCATGGACCACCCGTCGGCTCACCGCGATAAGCACGGCTTCTGGCTTAAGGATTTCCTCGTGTAATTGAAGCGGCGCGGGGCCATTTTGTATGGCCATCCACTCAGAAATATCATCAATACCTTCAATAGGATAAAGCGTGTGCCGGGCGTTGTCTGACGCACCAACGCGTTTTGACGGCGGGCTATGATCCAGACAGGAAATATTATGCAGTAACCCGCCAATTTCTACTTTCAGCGCTTGCGTCGCGCTCATTTCTATTTTTGTCGCCAGATAACCGGCAATGTGCCCGACGGCGGCGGAGTGCCAGGGCGTCTGCTGACTGAATTGATCGATAATAAAAGAGACCAGCTCGGCAATATCGCGGAGGTTGTGTAAAGAGAGGGTGTCGTTATGGACGCCGGAGATCGCGTTAATGTAATCGCGATAATCGGTGGACGCCATGACGGACCAGAAATGGCCATCGGCGGAGAGCGTTCTGAAGGCCTGAATATACTCCTGTTTATAAAGAATATTAGCTCCGGCAGCAACGATGTCGACCAGCTTGTTGCTTAAAAAGGCGCTATGGTCGGTACGGTGCTCGCAATAAAGTACATCCAGCCGGTCAGCGAAGAAGAGCAGATGGCTCTCTTCGGGCACCCGCTCACCTTCAATATAATGCCCCAGACCGTTGCGCCAGCGGGTGTGATGATAGCGAACGATTCTGTTGAGCGGGCGAAACAGCGGAATTCGGTTAAGCAACTCGCTGCCGATTAGCGCGTGATTATTATGTTCATTATCGATGTAGTTGAGCGGCTCAAGGCGCGACTTTTCATTTAATCCGCCGACATCATGAATAAGCGCGGCGAGAATGGTTTTACGCCGCTGGGCCGCAGAAAAATTGACTAAATTTGCCAGATGCGATGCGATAAACGCCGTTCTGACATGGTGCAGATTTAGCCGTGGGTTAATCATATCAATGATATTAGCGATGCTGGCTAACGTCGGTAGTAAATGTATCGTCATGATATCTTTATAATTAAAATTAATGAGATAAATCTCAATCAATGATTGTTTTTTGACGCTGGCAACCATATTGTGGGAACGTTTGGTTACCGAATAAAATAGTATCATCATTAACGCGATTGATATAGATGATTCTATCATTAGTTTGGTTGCCAAAGAGGATTTTTTGCGCGATGTTATCAGGCGTATTATCACCGTTGTGGCGAGTGGTTTGCGAATCAGAAATATAAAAAAGATGACCCGCAGCGGTGCTTTTTTTTAAGGTGATGGAGAGGGTGCGCGAGACAATGTATTTATCTCCCGCGCTGGTGAGCAATCCCTCAAGGTTGATTATAAGACGATGGTTGGAAAACTCAGCGGACAGCAAGCCCTGGGAGCGGAGAACATTCTCATTTATTTCCTCTGTAAGATCGTATTGTGATTTACAGGAGAAAGCGTCATGGCTGTTGAAACAAATGTACAGGATGGAAGCTAATGCCAGCGTTAGCGTACAGGCCAGCGCGATAAAAGCGTATTTACGCATTTTTTATTTCCTTATAGTAGTAACTGTGGCACTGCTGGTACTTTATATCGCATTTGAGTATGAATATATCCATATAAATACCTAAGTCCTGTTCCTGATTTAATTGTCGGTTGAAAAGATAAATTTTCTTGGGTGTAGAACAATCGAGCCCCGAGGGGAACAGCTTTTTATTTCTGAGTATTTCCCCCACGCGTAGCGCTCCTGCGCCATAAAAAATACATTTATCCTGAGTAAAAATCGCTGTAGGGGACTGTTTTTGATGGGTAAAAAACTGTAAAAGTAGCATCAAAGCTATCACCATCGGGATAAATAAAATGGCGACTTTGCGGTGTTGCCACAGCAAACTACGCCTGGGAGGTTCAGGGGCCAGCGTCGGGAGAGTGAAAGAGGAGGAGTAATCATTGTCGCTGGTGATAATGACTTCCTCAGAAATTTTAAAGCCAATTCGCGGTACCGTAATAATCACATTTTTCTCAACGCCCAGATCCGCAAGGCTGCGACGCAGCGTTGAGATGTATTGATTCAGGTTGCTATTAGAAGGTCTGGCGCCATATTTTTCAAACACCGACTGAAAAATGTCAACGCGAGAAATAATATCCCCACGGTATTGTAACAGATTGGTCAGGAGGCGAGTGGAAGTAGCAGAGAGTTCAATACAATCACCGGTCAAAAGATTGACCAGCGATGCTTCCTCAGTATCAAATGTAATAAATCCCTCTATATCGAACCGCATTTTTATCTCCGCACGGAATTAAAAATTCACTCTTTATATCAGGGTTTTTATCATAAAAAAAAGTGAATTTCAGATAAATGTACTGTTTAAGTTGAAATTTAAAGCTAATGTTGCCGTTTTCGTAGGGGCAATCCATACTGCCGTGTACTTAATGACAGAAGGAGCTGACTCATGAAGATTTCATTTTCACCCTGTACCCCGCATTCACATCAAAATTCTGTGGCTGCAGTTGAAAGTTTACGAGTATTGATGAGTTCAATGGGCATCAATAAATTCTCCGGGGTAATTGTACCAGAGCAGGAGTATATTCTTTATGTATTGAAAGAACATGAACCTGAAGGGTTACTTACTCGTGAATTAGCGGACAGGTGCGAAATGTCAATTTATAAAGTCAGACATTTACTACTGCCGTTAGAGAAGTATGGTCAGGTGATTAGAATAAAAGTTAATAAGCATCATAAATGGTATTTTTATAATAAATAATATATGTCAAGGGCTATATTAACAAGAGGTAATGTTGTTTGCAATAAAGATAGAGATCTTGACTGTTTTTTTTATGTTTTTAGATTATTAACAAATAATATCTCGCAAATGATAGAGAATATTCTTAATAATGAGAACTCGCGACTCTTATGAAAAAGATGTTTTGCTATCGACCGGCCGATAAGCAATTATGAATAATGACAGATAATTCTTATAATAGATGTTTAATCGATAGCCAACGACCTGGGATGGCCGCTTTGTTGAGGAAATGATGCTTTTGTTTCTAAAGTGTTAAGTTGACGATATGACTATCTGATGCACTTGATGTTGGCGGGCGGTGAGATAAGGAGATGGATAAGAAAGAGATATAGAGAATAATCGACGGCAGTTTTTAACGCACGCCGGCTTAAGCGCCATGAGTCCCTCCTGTTTCTGTTGTGCTTCTGCAGAGATATCTTTTGGGCTATACGAATGCGTATCGGCAGTAAAAGATAAAATAATGTGATCCAGTTCAATAATATCCATCATGAGATAATATCTTTCTCAGGTCTATATTGCTGTTGGTGTCCCTGGCATCATTAAAGTTGATGCTCGCTGATGTCCAGTATGCTGGACAGATCTCATGACTAATGTGCGATAGGTTAATTAACTGCAACAGCGTGCCGGGCAATTAGGGTGTTATTTGATATGAATTAATAAAATGGCTGCGCCAGTCACGTTACTGTAGGGCTAAATATTATGGTTATCAAACACTCGAATTGAGGGAGCACAAATGGCTTACAGAATGATTTTAAACGAAACCTCTTATTTTGGCCCAGGTTCGATTCGCTGTATCGTTGATGAAGTTAAAAAACGCGGGTTCAAAAAAGCGCTGGTGGTCACGGATAAGGATCTGATTCGTTTTAACGTCGCAACAAAAGTTTTTGCTATTCTCGACGAAGCCGGGCTGCCTTACAGCATTTTTGATGAAGTGGTCCCGAATCCCACGATTGAGGTTGTGCAGCAGGGCGTAGAGACGTTTAAACAGTCGGGCGCCGACTACCTGATCGCTATCGGCGGCGGCTCACCGCAGGATACCTGTAAGGCGATAGGCATCATCATTAATAACCCGGAGTTCGCCGACGTCCGCAGTCTCGAAGGCGGGGCGGAGACGAAAAACGCCGCCGTGCCGATGATTGCGATCCCAACCACCGCCGGTACGGCAGCCGAAGTCACCATCAACTACGTGATTACCGACGTACAGAATCGCCGCAAATTTGTTTGCTACGACCCGCACGATATCCCGGTAGTGGCGATCATCGATGCCGAGATGATGAGCAGCATGCCGGCCAGCCTGAAGGCGGCGACCGGCGTCGACGCGCTAACCCATGCGATTGAAGGCTACATCACTAAAGGCGCATGGGAACTCACCGACATGCTGCATCTGAAGGCTATCGAGGTGATTGGCCGCTCGCTGCGTGCTTCCGTTCAGGGCGAGGCACAGGGCGCGGAAGGGATGGCGCTGGGGCAGTATATTGCCGGAATGGGCTTCTCAAACGTTGGTCTGGGGCTGGTCCACGGTATGGCCCACCCGCTGGGCGCGTTCTACGGTACGCCGCACGGCGTGGCTAACGCGGTGCTGCTGCCGCATATCATGGCCTACAACGCCGAATATACTGGCGAAAAATATCGCGACATTGCGGTGGCCCTCGGCAACAAGCAGGCGTCAACCCTGCCGATTGCCGAAGCGCGTCAGGCAGCCATTGAGGCGGTGGCGCAGCTGAATCGCGACGTCAATATCCCGGCGCGCCTGCGCGATGTCGGTATGAAAGAAGAGGATATTGATGCCCTTGCGGCGGCGGCTCTGGCGGACGTGTGCACCGGCGGCAACCCGCGTGACACCAATCTGGAAGAGATTAAAGCGCTGTATCGGCAGATCTTCTAATTTGGCAATCGCAGCGAAGCCGGTAGACATACCGGCTTCGCTGTTCAGAAAGGAACGTTTTCACAGGGCGGGGCGTTAGCCGCCGCCCGGCATAATCATTTCATCAGTTCACGGCGCCAGATAGACCTGCGGAACGGCCGCATCGGGATGTTCCCCCATGCTGACCTCCGCGCCGTACCAGCGGCTGATAATCGGCTGCTGGATCACCTCCTGCGGCGTGCCCTCGGCTACCAGCTTCCCCTGATACAGTAGCAGAATCCGGTCGGCCCACAGCGCCGCGAGGTTCAGGTCGTGCAGCACTATGCAGACGTGCAGCCGGCTGCTGCGGGTCAGGCGTTTGAGCAGGCGCAGCAGGTGCTGCTGGTAATAGAGATCCAGCGCCGAAGTGGGTTCATCGAGAAACAGCCAGCCCTCGGGGGCGCCATCGCGCCACAGCTGCGCCAGACAGCGGGCCAGCTGCACCCGCTGCTGTTCGCCGCCGGAGAGGGAAGGGTAGCGTCTCCCGGCCAGATGATCGCAGCCGGTCTCTTCCATCACCCGGCGGATCATCTCCGCATTTGCTACGCCGCCCCACGGCGAACGGCCCATGGCGATAACCGTCTCAACCGGCCAGTCGGCGTGAAGCTGGGTACGCTGCAGCATCACCGCCCGGCGGCGGGAAAGCGTTTCTGCCGACCAGCTCTCCAGCGGACGGCCCTCCACCACCCGTTCGCCACCGTCGGGCGTTAAATAACCGGTCAACAGGCGCAGCAGGGTTGATTTACCGGCGCCGTTGGGGCCAATCAATGCCGTCATTCCACCGCCGCAGAGCTGGAGCGAAACATCATGAATAATCTGCCGGTTACCCAGACGCAGCGACAGCGAACGCGCGCTATAGCGGTTATCCATGGGTCCCTTTCTCCCGACGAAAAATCAGCCACAGAAACCACGGCGCGCCGAGTACGCTGGTCAACAGCCCGACCGGCATCTCGGCGGGGGCGGCAACGGTACGCGCCAGCGTGTCGGCCAGCAGCAGTAACATCGCGCCACACAGCAGCGAACCGGGGACCAGGCCGCGATGGTCCGGCCCCAGCCACATCCGCATCAAATGCGGCACGACCAGACCGATAAAGCCGATAATGCCGCTGATAGCCACCGCCGACGCCACCAGCAATGCGCTGCACAGCAGCAGTAGCCGCTGCAGGGCGCGAACGTTGACGCCGAGGTAGTGCGCTTCTTCATCGCCCAGCTGCAGCAGGTTAAGCCGTGAAGCCATCGCCCACACCACGAGGGAAGCCGGGATCATCAGCGTGGCCGCCACCAGCAGCGTCGACCATTCCGCCTGCCCGAGGCTGCCCATCCCCCAAAGCGAAAGCTGGCGCAGCTGGGTATCGTTGCTGATCCACGCCAGTACCCCGACCAGCGCGCCGCACAGGGCGTTAATGGCGATGCCGACCAGCAGCAGGCGCGAAAGCGAGGCGTCTCCCGCCCGGCTGAGGATAAAAATCACCACCATCACCGCCATGCTGCCGATAAACGCCGCCAGCATCGGGGCGTACAGCGCCACGAGCAGCGGCACCGACAGAGGCAGCACCAGCCAGCAGGCGACCGCCAGCGCCGCGCCGCCGCTGATCCCTAACAGCCCCGGATCGGCGAGGGGGTTGCGAAACAGCCCCTGCATCACGCAGCCGGAGAGCGCCAGCGCGGCGCCGACCAGCAGCGCCAGCAGCACTCGCGGCAAACGAATGGTCAGCCAGATGTTTCTCAGGATCTCATCGCCGGAGGGCAGCAGGCTGGCCAACGGTAGACGCATGGCGCCCAGGGTCGTGGCGAGCAGCGTCAGGACAATCAGCAGCAGCGTCATTAACCACAGATGACGGGCAGGGTGGGAGCGCATCAGGGCAGCTGCTCCGCTTTTTGCCGCAGCGCGAGCACCGCCTGCGGGGTGCGCGGACCAAAGCCGAGCAGGGCCATATCATCTATCACCAGTACCTGCTTATGGCGTCCCGCAGGCGTCTGCGCCAGCCCCGGCAGTTTCCAGAGCCCGGCTTCGCCGCCCATGCCTTTCAGCCCATCGGCGGAGATCACCACCAGGTCCGGTTTACTGGCGATAACGCCCTCCTGCGACATGCTGCGATAATGGTCGAAGCTCTGCATGGCATTTTGCAGCCCGGCCGCCCTGATTGCGCCATCCGCCGCGGTTTGTTTCCCGGCCACCATGGTATTCATGCCGCCGTGGCTGAGAATAAACAGCACCCGCTTGTTCACGGGCTGCGACGGAATTTGCGCGATCTGCTGATGAACCTTCTGGCGCAGGGCGTTACCTTCGCTCTGCTTACCAAGGGCGTCGGCAATCACGCCAATTTTTGCCTCGATTGCCGGCAGGTCGTAGCCGCCCGGGACGTTGATCACCTTAACCTTATTCTCTTCAACCTTTTTCAGCACCAGCGAGGGCTGCGCCTGGGCGCTGGCCAGCACCAGCGTCGGCCGCAGGGAGAGGATCCCCTCGGCGTTCAGCTGGCGGATATAGCCCACATCCGGCAGGCTCTGCGCGGCGGCAGGCCAGGTGCTGGTGCTGTCTTTTGCCACCAGCTGCCGCTGGGCGTCGAGGGCGTAAACCACCTCCGTGACGTCGCCGCCGAGTGACACAATCCGCTCCGCGGCGGCGCTGGCCAACAGCGGAAACGCCGCAAGTAATATCAGCCAGCGCTTCATGCGAGTAGCCCTTCGGTGGTCAAACGATCGACCTGCGCACGCCACTGCGCCTGCTCCGGGTGGCCTTCGCTGCGTTGACCGAACAGCTGTGCGATCTGCGTGCCGTCTTTGGCGAACAGCTCGACGCTGGTGACGTGGCCGTCAGAGGTCGGTTTGCGGGTCACCCAGATCTCATCCACGCTCTCCTCGCGCAGATGCAGGGTAAACGCGGTGTTGAAGATATTCAGCCAGCCGCGCATCGGGGCGACCTTCTCCAGCGCGCCGGTGAAGATCTGCACGCAGCCGCGGTTGCCGACAAAAATCATGATCTCGTTGCTATCCTGGCGGATGGTTTCCAGCAGGCCCGGCAGCGTCTGGGTGTCAATCCGGCAGGCGAGGTCGTCGCTGACCAGGCGGAAAGCCTGCTGGCGCGACAGGCTATATTTTCTCAGCAGGCCGAAGAACTGGTGAACGTCGGTCATGGCCCGCCATTCATTATCCAGCGCCGCCGCGTCGGCGGAGTCGGCATATTTCAGCGGTTCGGCCGGGCGAATCGCCAGCGGGGCAGGCGATTGCTGCGTATGCCCGGCAATCAGCGCATCCCAGGCCGCCATGTCGGTATTGCCGGTGGTGTAAACCTTGAGCAGCGCGTCGCCGTGCGGATCGAAGAACTGGATGCTCTGGCGACCGTTGTCGTTCAGGCGAAAAGCGCTGGCCCACTGGCTGAGAAACAGGCGCAGATCGAGGGCGCGCGGATTGAGCACCAGCCCGGCGTGGCCGCTCAGATGCTGATGGGTAAATTTGCCGACCTGCTCATGCACCGCGTATTCGTTGCGGCAGATGCATTTGGTTTCCCCCACGGTTTCCAGCGCCGTCAGAATGGCGCGGGCGTCGTCCTGCAGACGTACGGCATCGTAGCCCAGGCGGGCTTCGGTCAGCTCGGCTTCGCTAATCCCCATTTCGGCGGCGATATCGCGGGCGTATTTCGCGGAAGATTGCGCTTTCGTGGACAGATAGCGCTGCCACAGCGGGGTATGTTGCGGTTGGGTGTTTTGCATAATTCACATCCTTCTCTACGATGAGTTTCCCCGGCGCGCGGCCGGGGAGCAGGTTTCTTATTATTGGCCGGTCAGAAATCGACGTTCACGCCCAGCTGCCAGGTGCGGCCAGGCATCACCGCCAGCGCTCTGTCGTTGGCGTCCTGGTTCGTCGCCGTTTCGATATTGCGGCTGCTCAGATAATCCCAGTATTTACGATCGGTAATGTTGTACACGCCGCCGTTGACGCGCACGTTCTTCGCGACCTGCCAGTACGCGGTCCAGTCCAGCATGCCGTAGCCCGGAACGCGCATGTATTCGCTGGTCGAATCGGTAATGGCGGAACCGGTGTTGGTATAGCTTTCACGGTTGGTGGCGGTGGCGCGCTTGCCCTTAACAAAGGTGGCGGTCAGCGCGGTGCCGTACACTTTTGCCGGATCGTCCCACGCCACGCCGACGATGGCCTTCATTGGCGCGACGCTATCGAGGTCGACGTACTTATCGCCGCTGTAGCTGGATTTCGATTGCCCTTCACTATAGCCGTAAGCGAGGGTGGCACTCAGGCCGTTAACCTCTTCAAACCAGGTGCCAAAGTTGAATTTAGCGCTGATTTCGCCGCCGTAGATGTACGCTTTATCGCGGTTTTCCGCCTGGTAAATGGTGTAGATGTTCGACGGTACGTTAGTGAACTGCGTCGGATTATTGGCGCGGGTGTAGCGGGTATAGGCGATAAAGTTCTTATAGGTGTTGTAGAACAGCGCGGTACGCATGGTGATGCCTTCCGCCACTTCGCCCTTCATCCCCCACTCAACGTTATCGCTGGTTTCGGTTTTCAGATCGGTGTTGCCGATCAGCGCATACTGGGCGCGTCCGGCGTAGCTGGAGCCGAGGTTCCACGAACCGTATAGCTGGCTGGCGTTCGGGAACTGCGCGCCGCGCTGATACTGCAGATAAGTCATCAGTCGCGGGGTGATATCGTACTGCAACACCAGCGACGGCAGCGCCTGGGTATCAGCGTTCTTACCGTACAGATTTGACACGTCGGAACCGGTCAGCACGCTGCTGTTGTTGGCCAGATCGGAGACGTTTTCCGGTTTGGTCGACTGATGCATCACGCGAATGCCCGGGATAACCGCAAAGTTATGGCCGTCGAGGTCGAAGTTAATTTTGTCCTGCAGGAAGCCGGCGACGATATAGCCGCGGCTGTCGGCGTCCGGCTGCATAATCTGGCTATAGGCGCTCGGGGTTGGCGACTGGGTTAACGGCCGCTGGGTTTTCGTCGTGCTGGCGTTAAAACCGGCGCTCAGATCGTGACGGCCTATCGATTTCGCCAGCGCGCTCTGAATCCCCCAGGTGTCGGTATCGTAGTCGGAGCTCACCGTTTGCATCGCGCGGGTGACGCTGTCCGGCATATATGTCCAGTCATGGGCCTCGGTATGCTGGTAGTAGACTTTGGTCGATACGCTGTCGATATAGTCGTTCATCGGCGTCCAGTCGTCTTTCAGGCTCAGGCCCCAGCGGCGGGTCTGGCTGGTCTGCTTTGACGTACCGATAACGCTGTTGCCGCTGGAGTCCCAGGCGTCGTAATGCGTGTGGTTCGTTTTATGGTAATAATCGAAGGTGCTGGTGAACTTATGTTCGTCATTCGGCTGCCAGATCCCGGAGGCCATAAAGGCGTCCGAGTGCCAGTTTGCCGGATAGGAATCAACGGTCCCGCTGTTATTTTCCGTCTCCTGACCGTCGCGACGGCTGTAGACGAAGATCCCGCGCAGGGTCTCGTCGCCGCCGGCGACCGTGACGCCGTTGTGCCAGCTGCGATCGGACGAGTCGTAGCCGCTGCGGTAGCCGAAGGCGCTGGTTTTGCCCGGATGCAGATAGTCATCCGCGGATTTCGGGCGGAAAGAGACGTTGCCGCCGATGGCGCTGTTGGCGGTTTCCGTTGATGTCGCCCCGGACTGAATATCGATGCTGCCGTACATATAGGGGTCAATATAGTCGCGGCCCATACCGAAGGTATTGAGGCCCGCGCGGCTGGCGTAGCTGCGTCCGGTGGCGTTCGGCTGGGCGATGCCGTCGACGTCGATCCCGACGCGGTTGCTCTCCATGCCGCGGATATTGTAGCCGGTATAGCCGCCGCGGTCGAAGCCGCTTTTGCCGTTGCCGGAACCGCCGCTGGCGCCGGTGGCGCTAATGAGCGGCTCGTAGCGCATGATCGAGCCAAAGTCGTTGGCCCCTTTATCCTGCAGCTCCTGAGCGCCGATCGAATGTTCGCTGCCCGCTTTCAGCAACGGCGCCGGCGCGGTAACGGTCATCCGTTCCGAGCTGTCATCAGTCGATGCGCTGCTGGTGGTTTTCGCGGTGGTATCAGCCGCCCCGGCGGAAGTCTGATAAATTGCTGTAAGCAAAGAAGTCACCAGCAGGCTTTTCTTGAACCATGCTGTTGATTGAGTGGAGTTATACATAGTAGCCACGCCTTAATCATTATTAGTATTGGCTCACGCGTTACTTCCAGAGTGCAGGTGTGTCCGGTTATTCCGTTACTGGACGTTTTTTCTCCATGCTTATTGATTGCGAATGGTAATGATAGGTATTATCGTTTGCAACAAAATAATCATGTTATCTTCAATTAATCTGCAAGTTGTTTACAATTTGCCCTTTTACCGACAGCGAGAAGCCGATGAGCCATAAAGCCGCGATTACCATCACCTACTGTTCGCAGTGCAACTGGATGCTGCGCGCCAGCTGGATGGCACAGGAACTGCTGCACAGCTTTAGCACCGATATCGCTTCGGTCACGCTGGTTCCGGGAACCGGCGGGATCTTCGTGGTGGCCGTTGATGATGTGCAAATCTGGGAGCGCAAGCAGGATGGCGGTTTCCCCGACGCGGCGGAGCTCAAGCGCCGGGTGCGCGATGTGTGCTTCCCGGAAAAACCACTGGGGCACGTGGATAAACCGGCATAATCCTCAGGGAGTATGGGGCTGCATCGTCCTCTCTGAATGTGTATTATGAATGCATCTTTATCGGGGGGAACAGGCGATGGCGGGCAAACGTATTGCGCGGGAAAAAAAGACCATTAGCAGCATGATTGCGCTCTACCAGCGCCGCTGCCCGGATGCTCGCGACGACGCCGAACACTATCAGGCGCTCAACGGCTATGCCGACAAGCGGCTGGATAAGTGCGTATTTGGCGAAGAAAAGCCCGCCTGCAAGCAGTGCCCGGTGCACTGCTATCAGCCCGCGAAACGCGAAGAGATGAAGCAGATTATGCGCTGGGCGGGGCCGCGGATGCTCTGGCGGCACCCGATCCTGACGATTCGCCACCTGATCGATGACAAACGCCCGGTGCCGGAGTTACCGGAAAAGTATCGGCCCAAAAAGCCGCAATAAACTCCCCGGCTCGCGCTGCGCTTAGCCGGGCTACAATTCGTGCGGTCTGTAGCCCGGGTAAGGCGTCAGCCGCGACCCGGGGCCTCGCCGGAACGAGCCGTGGTCTGACTATCGCGAACCGACGTCCAGCAATAAACTCCCCGGCTCGCGCTGCGCTTAGCCGGGCTACAATTCGTGCGGTCTGTAGCCCGGGTAAGGCGTCAGCCGCGACCCGGGGTTTCGCCGGAACGAGCCGTGGTTTGACTATCGCGAACCGACGTCCAGCAATAAACTCCCCGGCTCGCGCTGCGCTTAGCCGGGCTACAATTCGTGCGGTCTGTAGCCCGGGTAAGGCCTCAGCCGCGACCCGGGGCTTCGCCGGAACGGGCTGTGGTTTGACTATCGCGAACCGACGTCCAGCAATAAACTCCCCGGCTCGCGCTGCGCTTAGCCGGGCTACAATTCGTGCGGTCTGTAGCCCGGGTAAGGCGTCAGCCGCGACCCGGGGCCTCGCCGGAACGAGCTGTGGTCTGACTATCGCGAACCGACGTCCAGCAATAAACTCCCCGGCTCGCGCTGCGCTTAGCCGGGCTACAATTCGTGCGGTCTGTAGCCCGGGTAAGGCGTCAGCCGCGACCCAGGGCCTCGCCGGAACGGGCCGTGGTTTGACTATCGCGAACCGACGTCCAGCAATAAACTCCCCGGCTCGCGCTGCGCTTAGCCGGGCTACAATTCGTGCGGTCTGTAGCCCGGGTAAGGCGTCAGCCGCGACCCGGGGCCTCGCCGGAACGAGCCGTGGTCTGACTATCGCGAACCGACGTCCAGCAATAAACTCCCCGGCTCGCGCTGCGCTTAGCCGGGCTACAATTCGTGCGGTCTGTAGCCCGGGTAAGGCGTCAGCCGCGACCCGGGGTTTCGCCGGAACGGGCCGTGGTTTGACTATCGCGAACCGACGTCCAGACAAACGCGATAACGAACAGGACGGTAAACAGCACCACAATGGTCGGCGCCGGGGCGCTGTCGAGATAAAACGACAGCCACACGCCGCCCAGCGAACAGCTTAACGCTATCGCCACCGCCAGCAGCAGGGCGCTGACAAAACGCCGCGTCAGCAGCAGAGCGATCGCCCCCGGCGCTATCAGCAGCGAAATCGACAAAATGATCCCCACCGCTTTCAGCGTCGCCACGATGGTCAGCGCAATCATGCATAGCAGCCCATAATGCAGCAGCCCGCAGCGCAATCCGCTGGCCTTCGCCTGCTGCGGATCAAAGGCGTGCAGCAGAAAATCACGCCACTTAAGCCCGATTATCAGCGCAATCGCCAGCGCGATCAGCGACGTTTGCGCAATATCGCTGGCGGAAATACCCAGCATGTCGCCAAACAGAATATGATCGAGATGGACCTCCGACTGAATCGACACGTACAGCACCAGGCCCGCGCCAAACATCCCGGAAAATACGATGCCCATGATCGTATCGCGCTTAATGCGGCTGTTATCATCGAGATAACCGGTGGCGATGGCGCAGAACAACCCGGCGATAAACGCGCCGATGGCGAAGGGGATACCGAGGATATACGCCACCACCACGCCCGGAAAAACTGCGTGGCTCATGGCATCGCCCATCAGCGCCCAGCCCTTGAGCACCAAAAACACCGACAGCAGCGCGCAGGGGACGGCAACGATCGCCGCCACCAGCATGGCGTTGACCATAAAGGAGAACTGGAAAGGTTCAATCAGCGCGCTCAGCATGAGGCCTCCCTGGCGCGGCGACGGCTGGCGAGCAGGCCGTGCTTCGGCGCGAAAACAAAAGCGGCTAAAAACAGCAGCGTCTGGGCGACGACGATAATCCCCCCGGTCGCCCCGTCCAGATAGTAGCTCAGCCACGCGCCGAAAAAGCTGGTCAGGCTGCCAATCGCGACGGCAATCGCCAGCAGGCGCGGGAAGCGGTCGGTCAACAGCCAGGCGGTGGCCCCGGGCGTCACCACCAGGCAAATCACCAGAAACGCGCCGACGGTCTGCAGCGCCGCCACGGTACAGGCCGCCAGCAGAGTAAAGAACAGCAGCTTCAGCGCGGTGGTATTCAGGCCAATGGAACGAGCGTGGTTCTCATCGAAAAAGGTCACCATCAGGTCTTTCCACTTCAGCAGCAGAATCGCCATCGAAATAGAGCCAATCGCCGCCAGCTGGATAATATCCTCCGGGGCGATGGCCAGAATATTGCCGAGAATAATGGTCTGGATATTCACCGAAGTGGGGTTCAGCGACACCATAAACAGGCCAATACCGAAAAAAGAGGAGAAGATCAGGCCGATAATCGCGTCTTCCTTCAGCTTCGAACGCTGGTTAAGAAACAGCATGCTGCCCGCCGCCAGGCCGCCGGAAAGAAACGCCCCCAGCGCGAAGGGCAGACCGAGCATATAAGCGCCCGCCACGCCGGGCACGATGGAGTGGGAGAGGGCGTCGCCAATCAGCGACCAGCCTTTAAGCATCAGGTAGCAGGAGAGAAACGCGCACACCCCGCCCACCAGCGCCGAGACCCACATCGCGTTCAGCATATAGTGATAACCAAACGGCTCCAGTAGCCAGCTCATCTTTCGCCTCCCGCCGCCCGACGGCTGATAAACGGCCGCTCATCGTCGGTGATAATCCGCTCTTCCGCGCCGCTCAGCACCACGTGGCGCAGCACGCCGCTAAACGCCAGTTCGAGGTTTTCGGCGGTAAAGGTGCTTTCCGTCGGGCCGCTGGCCAGCACGGTGCCTTTGACCATCACCGTGTAGTCGCAGAACTCGCTTACCGAGCCGAGGTTATGGGTGGAAACCAGCATGGTGCAGCCTTCGTCGCGCAGTTCCCGCAGCAGCTCGATGATGCGCGCTTCGGTCTGCACGTCGACGCCGGTAAAGGGTTCATCCAGCAGAATGACTTTTCCCTGCTGAGCGATAGCGCGGGCCAGAAACACGCGCTTTTTCTGCCCGCCGGAGAGTTCGCCGATCTGGCGGTGGCGGTACTCGCTCATGCCGACCCGCGCCAGGGCGGCGTCGACAATCTCATGGTCGCGCGGTTTGGCCCGCCGTAGCCAGCCCATATGGCCATAGCGCCCCATCATCACCACATCTTCCACCAGCACCGGGAAGGACCAGTCCACCTCTTCCGCCTGCGGAACGTAGGCGACGAGGTTCTGCCGCAGGGCGCGATTAACCGGCTGACCGAGAATCGCAATATCGCCTTTTCCGACGCGCACAAAGCCCATCAGCGCTTTAAACAGCGTCGATTTTCCCGAGCCGTTCACCCCGACCAGCGCCGCGATGGCGCTGCGCGGGACGCTAAACGAAGCATCGCGCAGCGCGGTATGACCGTTGCGGTAGGTGACGCTGACATTGTTGACCGCGAGGCCCGGCAGCTCGTGACTCATGCCTGTTTCCTTAGTCCGTCGTTGATGCCCTGGACGATGGTTTGGGTGGTGACGCGCAGCAGGTCGAGATAGGTCGGCACCGGGCCATCGGCGGCGCTCAGAGAGTCGACGTACAGGACGCCGCCGTAGTGGGCGCCGGCTTCCCGGGCCACCTGACGCGCCGGTTTATCAGAGATGGTGCTTTCGCTAAAGATAGTCGGGATCCGCTCTTTCTTCATGGTGTCGATGGTTTTGCGCACCTGCTGCGGGGTGCCCTGCTGGTCGGCGTTTATCGGCCACAGATAGCGCTCCTGGAGGCCGTTATCGCGGGCCAGATAGGAGAACGCGCCCTCGCTGGTCACCAGCCAGCGCTTATCCTGCGGCAGCTTCGCCAGTTCCGCCTTCAGCGGCGCCATGGTCTGGCGGATCTTCTCTTTGTAGGCTTCGGCGTTGTGGCGATAGGCGTCGGCGTTCGCAGGATCGTATTTCACCAGCGCGTCGCGAATATTATCGACGTAGATCAGCGCATTGTCCGCCGACATCCACGCGTGCGGGTTGGGTTTGCCGTTATACGGCCCTTCGCTGATGCCCATCGGCTGAATACCGTTGCTGACCACCACTTCCGGTACGCCGTTTAAGTGCTGATAAAAGCGGGCGAACCACAGTTCAAGGTTCAGGCCGTTGGCGAGGATCAGCTGCGCGCCCTGCGCGCGTTTGATATCCCCGGGGGTCGGCTGATATTCATGGATCTCGGCCCCCGGTTTGGTGATGGAGCTGACGTCGGCGGCGTCGCCCGCGACGTTTTGCGCCATATCGGCGATCACCGTGAAGGTGGTAATCACTTTAAATTTCTCTTTTGCCTGGACGGGGGCGACGGCCAGCAGCGCCAGCGTGGCGGCAAACATCAGATGCTTCAGGGGTGGCAGGTGCAGCATAAGGTCCCTCACAACGTTGCGGTTAATTAATCATCATTTATAGCCATTGCTATGTTATATAGCACAAGCTATTTATAAATGAAAATAATTCTTATTTAGATGTGAGGCGAATGATTAGCGTGCGAACCCGCGGCGGGAGAGGAAAAGGCCCGGCCACGCGGAAGGCCGGACGCTGAAGTCAGGAGAGATCGGCCACCGACTGGCGGGGGATCAGGCGGCCCGCCAGCGTGCGCCCTTCGGGAGAGAAGGTGGGGCGCTCGTCAATCAGGTTGCGGATACGCTGCAGGCAGTTCTCCATCAGCTGCTCCAGCGGCCAGGAGATACAGGTCAGCGGCGGATTGAGCAGCGAGGCGAGGGGAGAATCTTCCAGGCTCAGCAGCGAGACCTCCTGCGGTACGGCAACGTTGAACTCGCGCAGCAGGCGCATCGCTTCGGCGGCGTAGCGGTCCCGTTTCACGATAATCACCGAGTATTTGCTGAAGCTGTTAATCAGCGTCAGCAGCGCCTGTTCAACGTTATCGTTGGCCGCCAGCATCAGCTGCCGGTTAAAAGGGATGGAGTAGTTTTGCAGGACGTTGCGATAGCCTTCGAGCATCTGGCGGCTGGCGTCATCGCTGTCGTTATCAACGATCAGCGCGATATTGCGATGGCCCTTGCCGATCACGTAGCGGCAGGCGCTTTCGGTGGCAAAAGCGTAGTCGTAGCCCTGATTATTGACCCCGGCAATGCTGAAGCGGTCAAAGGAGATCACGTTGCGCGGCGCATCCGCCGGCACGGCGCCGAGCACCACCACCGCCACGCACTGGCGCTGTAAATCGTCGACGACCGCCGCCTGTTCCGCCGCATCCGTGACGTACTGAACAATCAGGTTTTTATTCAGCCCCTTCAGCGCTAGCGAGAGCATCGGCAGCAGGCGCGCGCCGCTGCTGTCATCGTTCGCCGGGATCACCAGCCCCACGTGATTAGATGTCTGACTGGCGAGGTTTTGCGCGGCAAAGCTCGGGCGGTAGTTAAGTTCCTCTACCGCGCGCAGCACCGCTTCCCGGCTCTCTTCGCGCACGCCCCGCGTGCCGGTCAGCACGCGGGATACCGTCGCTCGGGAGACATTCGCTAATCTTGAAACATCATCAATGGTTGGCATGGCATTTTCTGTCTGAATATTTTCGCCTAGCTTAGCATACCTGCTGAAAAAAGTGTCTACCGCCGACCGGCTTCAGCGTTGGCCAGAACCGGCAGCCAGGCCGCGCCGCGCACGCCGCTGGCGTCGCCGAAGCGGGCCTGTTTGATCTGCGTTCGGCAACTGTCGGAAAAGAGATACGGGACAATCGCCGACGGCAGCTGCTCATAGATTTGCCCGACGTTGGAGAGCCCGCCGCCCAGTACAATCACCTGCGGATCGAGGATATTGATTACCGACGCCAGGCTACGGCCGAAAGCGTCAATAAAATGCCGCCAGTGGGCCAGCGCCTGCGGTTCGCCGTTTTGCGCGGCGGCGATAATCGCTTCCGCAGGCGCCTGCTCGCCGTAGCGGCAGGCAAAGCCGGTACCGGAGATAAAGCTTTCGATGCAATTTTCTTTGCCGCAGTAGCAGGGCTGCGCCGGGCCGTCGCGCTCGGGGCAATAGCCCGGCAGAGGATTGTGTCCCCATTCGCCAGCGATGGCGTTAGGCCCGCTGAGCAGCCGTTGGTTCACCGCAACGCCGCCGCCGCAGCCGGTACCGATGATAACGCCGAATACGGTCGTTGCCCCCGCGCCCGCGCCGTCTACCGCCTCAGAGAGGGTGAAGCAGTCGGCATCGTTCGCCATCCATACCGGTTGACCGAGCTCCCGCATCAGGTCATGACGCAGGTCGTGGCCGTTGAGCACCAGACAGTTACAGTTTTTAATCAGGCCGCTTTGCGGGTCGATAGCCCCCGGCAGGCCGATGCCCAGAGTAAACGGCCGTTCGCTCCAGTCGCGGACGGTCGCAATCAGTCCGAGCAGCTGCTGCATAAACGCCTGATAGCTCTCTTTATGCGTCGGACGGCGCTGGCGATAGACGCATTCGCCCGCCGCGTTGAGCAGGACGGCTTCCATTTTGGTGCCGCCAATGTCTAAACCCAGATGTAGCATGGTTGTCCTTAATTGTGGTCGACGGTTTCCGGGGCCGCTACGCGTGCAGTCCAGGTAGCCCGGCTAAGCGCAGCGCGAGCCGGGAAGTCAGTCAGCCAGGTGACATGAGAATCTACCGTTTTCCCGGGTTGCGGCGTAAACGCCTTACCCGGGCTACGTCATCTCCTCTCCCCCGGAGAGGGGGAACACTACGCGTGCAGCGGTTGCGAGCGGTAAATGGCGATCAGTTCGCCGATCAGCTCTTTCGCCAGAATCGAGGTCATCAGATGATCCTGAGCGTGAACCATCACCAGGGTCATTTTGGTTTTACCCTCGCCTTCGTCGGCCTCAATCAGCTGGGTCTGTACCAAATGCGCCTCGCGGGCAAAATGCGCCGCTTCTTTCATTTTTTCGTCGGCGGCGGCGAAATCACCCGCTTTAGCGCAGCTCAGCGCTTCGTAACAGAGACTACGCGACTGCCCGGCGTTGATGATGATACCCATTACCTGTTCTTCTAATTCCATGACAAACCTCTGAATAGTATGAATTATGCGGACTGCGGCGCGCTTTCGGCCTGGGCCGCCGCGTTAGCGTGCTCCTGCTCCAGCAGCTGTTTTTCGTAGGCTTTGAGGAACGGCAGATACATCACCATCGCCGTCGCCATGCAAATCAGGCACATGATCACCGGGCTAAAGCTCCAGTTCGCCGCCCACGAGGCGCCGATAGGGGCCGGCGTCGTCCACGGCGTCATCGACACCACGCGGCTCACCAGGTCCAGCTTCAGCGCAAAGTAGGCCAGGGTTGCGTTGATCATCGGCACCAGCACGAACGGCAGGAAGAACAGCGGATTCATAATGATCGGCGCGCCGAACAGAATCGGTTCGTTGATGTTAAATACGCCCGGCACTACGCCCATCCGGCCAATCGTCCGCAGATGCACCGCCTTACTGCGCAGCAGCATCAAAGCCAGCGGCAGGGTGGAGCCGACGCCGCCGATCAGCAGATAGTGATCCCAGAAGCCCTGGACATAGATATGCGGGATCGCGGTGCCTGCGGCCATCGCCGCCTGGTTGATCGACAGGTTCGCCATCCAGAACGGATTCATAATCCCGGTGACGATCAGCGCCCCGTGAATGCCGGCAAACCACAGCACCTGGCACACCAGCACCGACAGCAGAATCGCCGGTAGGGTATCGGACGCCGCCACCAGCGGTTTCACCAGCGACATGATCGCTTCCGGGATGATCATGCCCAGCTGCGCTTCGATAAACAGATTCAGCGGATGCAGCGTCAGCACGATCGCCAGCACCGGGATCAGGATCTCAAACGAGCGCGCCACGCCCGCCGGCACTTCAGGCGGCAGACGGATCGTAATATTGTGGCGCTTGAGGAAGGCGTACAGCTCGGTAGAGTAAATCGCCACCAGAATTGCGGTGAAGATCCCCTGGCCGGAGAAGTAGGCGGTGGAGATCTGGCCATCTTTCAGCGGCGCGGCCACCAGCAGGAACGACATCAGGGACAGCATCCCGGCGGTCAGCGAGTCCAGATTGTGGTGTTTTGCCAGGCTGGCGGCGATCCCGACGGCGATAAACAGCGTCATCACCCCCATGCTGAAGTTAAACGGCAGCATCAGCGCATCGCGATGATCGAGAGAAAATTGCAGCCAGGCGCGGGCAAAGCCCCACGTCGTATCCGGGGAAAACGGCGGGAAGATAAAGACCAGCAAAAACGAGCCGACGATCATAAAGGGCAGGGCGGTAATAAAACCGTCGCGGATGGAGGTGACGTATTTTTGTTGGCCGATCGCCCCCGCCATAGGCGTGATCTTCTGTTCAATCACGGCGATCAGCTTCGCGTACAGAGAGCTCATGATCTTTCCTTAGTTTTTGTTATCGATAAGGGAAAGCGCGAAATCCAGTACGGCGCCGCCTTTCTGCATGCCGTAATCCATCATGTTGATGGGTTCCACGCGGATACCGTATTTATCAGCCTGCTTTTGCAGATCTTTCTGCATGTATTTCACCTGCGGCCCCAGCAGGACCACCTGGTAATGGCCGACCTGTTGATCGAATTCCGCGACGCCAAAGGCGTTGATCTCCACCGGCAGACCGCGCTGCTCGGCTTCGGCGATCATTTTTTTCACCAGCAGGCTGGTGGACATGCCCGCGGAACAGCACAACATTATCTTTTTCATATATCGCTCCTGATGAGATGGATGCGCCGACTATAGTCATAACGGATATAAAACGGAAAGCGCTTTCCGTTTGTGGATTTATTTATTGTGACCACGATCACCTATGGCGGGCTTTTACTTTACCCGGGAGTGCGCGATCATCCTGGCGACACCTCTATTCTTAAAGGCAGGATTATGAACATTCAGTTGATGAATGTTGCCGTCGATATCATCGAACAGCGGCTGGCGCCGCTGGCCAACGTTCTGACGCGCAATAACCACATTACGGCGATGCGCGACAGCTTTGCGCTGGCGATGCCGTTTGTGATTGTGGGAAGTTTGCTGGTGCCGATTTTGTTTCCGCCCGTTTCCATCAACGGCGCATCGGCTTTCGGCCAGTTCTATTTCCAGCTGCGGCCCATTCTGCTGCCAACCTTTGAATTGACTATCGGGCTGGTGGCGCTGATTGTGGCCTTCGGCGCCAGCGCCAGCCTTGCCAAGCAGTACCGACTGCCGGAGCGGCTCTGCGGGCTGACCGGCTGCCTGGCGTTTTTGCTGTTTATCGGCTTTCGCGACAACGGCGCGACCAATATTTTCCTCGGCGGAATGGGGATTTTTACCGCGCTGATTTCAAGCACTTACTCTATTGAAATCGTGCGCTTTTTCTATAAGAAAGGCTGGTGCATCCGCCTACCGGAAGAGGTGCCGGTGATGACCCGCAACGGCTTTCAGCTGCTGATCCCGCTGCTGGTGGTGATGCTCTCTATTAGCGTCATCAACGCGCTGCTGCTGCAGAGCACCGGGCGCATTTTACCGGAGCTGATTAGCGAAACGGTGCGGCCGCTGGTGGTGGCGTCCGATACCCTAACTGCGGTATTAATTTCTTTATTTATCTGCAACCTGCTTTGGTTTGTCGGCATTCACGGCGCGCTGATTATCACCGGGATTATGAACCCGTTCTGGATGACCTATCTGTTTGAAAACCAGCAGGCGCTTGCCGCCGGTTCCGCTACGCTGCCGCATATCTACCTGCAGGGATTCTGGGATTTCTACCTGCTGATCGGCGGCATCGGCTCGACGCTGCCGCTGGTTTTTATGGCGATGCGCAGCCGTTCGCGGCAGCTGAAAAGCGTGGGGAAAATTGGCCTCCTGCCCTCGCTGTTTAACATCAATGAGCCGATATTGTTCGGCTTTCCGATTATCATGAACCCGGTTTTCCTGCTGCCGTTTCTTTTTGTACCGTTGATAAACGCCTGTATCGCCTGGTATTTAACCCATCTTGGGGTTCTCGATCGGGCGGTGGCGATGCTGCCGTGGTCGATGCCGGCGCCGCTTGGCGCGGCGTGGTCAGCCAACGGCAGCTGGAAAAACCTCTGCATGTGCCTGTTCGCCATTTTTAATGCCTGGATGCTCTATCGTCCGTTCTTCAAGGTCTATGAACGGCAGCTCGCCGACGCCGAACGCTAAGCTTTTCGCCTGCCTGCCACAGCCCGCCGCGCGCGGGCTTTTTTATTTCCGCTCAAAGATGTGATCTAAATCACGAATATTTGCCCGCTATCGTTAAATTTGTGAACTCATCCGGCAATTACGGAAAGCGCTTTCCATTAACGGATGTACATTTCCAATTTTGATCCGTAAATTTCCTCCCGTTCTCAGGCAGTGTTAATAAAAAAATAACCAAGGATAAAAAATGATCAGGCTAAATCATTCAATACCTCTGTCTTTACTCGCCCTCGCGGTGATGAGCGACTGCGCCATCGCCGATCCGAAGTACGATTTTATGCTCCACGGCTATATCCGTTCGGGGATCCTCGCCAACGCCGACGGTAACCGCGCCGACTCCGTTGGCCTGATGCCGGACGGCAAGTGGCGTCTGGGCAACGAAGAGGACACCAAGATCGAACTGATCCCGACGGTGACGTTAACCTCGGACAGCGGCGTGGTGGCTAAAGTCCAGGCCAACATTACCCATCAGTCGAAATGCACCTCAGACTGGAACTGTCAGGATGACGACGGGCATGATGTGCAGTTCCGTGAAGGTTTTGCCGAACTGTCAAATCTCGACTTCGCCCCGGAAATGACCTTCTGGGCCGGTAAGCGCTACAGCAGCTCCAACACCTCCAGCCACCAGTTCGACTGGGAGTACATTCAGTACAACGGTACCGGCGGCGGCTTCGACAACATGGATCTCGGCTTCGCGCGCTTCGATGCCGGGGTTTACGCCTTCTCGCCGACGGATGAAACCAAAGCCTACCCGGTCGACAAAGGCGATCAGGGCTATCCGGATGACTACTCGCTCAACCTGTGGCTGAAAAAGATCGGCGGCACCGGCTTCGATCTTGAGCTAATTGGCCACCACATGAACCGCAACGAGAAGCACCCGACCTCGGCGGAGAAGGGCTACGGCGTGACCGGCGTTTACAACTTTGACGGCTTTTACGGCCTGACCGGCGGCTACTCTCGCGTGGTCTTCCAGTACGGGCGTGGCCTGGCGGCGGGAGACTCGCTGGGTAAAAACGGCTGGGGCTGGGCAAACCTCGACGATACCCAGTCCTGGCGCGTGGTGCTGGATAACATGGCCTCGCTCGGCGACTGGGAAATCTCCACGTTCGCCTACTATCAGAAAGACAAAAACTACCGCTGGTGGACGGAAGACGCCGAAGGCTGGGGGCGCACCAGCTGGGTGGCGGGGATTCGCCCGTACCAGCAGATCACCAAAAACTTCGCCATGCAGTACGAGCTGGGCTACGAATATCTCGACGATAAAAACTACAAAGGCGTGGACGGCAAAGGCAAAGGCGGCCTGACCAAAGTGACCATCGCGCCGACCCTGACCTTTGATTCCGGCTTCTGGACTCGCCCGCAGCTGCGCTTCTTCGTGACTTACGCGAAGTGGGATAAAGGGGTGTCCGACGCGCTGGACGGCAACTACGACTGGAGCACCAATACCCTTTCCGCCGGTAGCTACTCGCGCAGCGGCGACACCGATACGCTGAACTTCGGCGTGCAGGCCGAAGTCTGGTTCTAAGGAGAGATAACGATGATTAAGCCGGTGAAAAAACTGATGCTCGTCGCGCTGCTTTCGGCGCTGGGAAGCGCAGGCGCGATGGCCGCGGAGCAGTCGCACTTTGAACACTTTATTACCCGCGACGGCGCAACGTTAAAAGATGGCGACAAGGTGTTCCGCTTTGCGGGCATTCATGCGCCGGAACTGCACCGTATCGAGGACGATGCGCGCGGTACCTGCAAGGCCGACTCGCGCGGCTGGGGGCAATACTTCCGCTGGCCGACGGCGGAGGAACAGGAAAACTGGATTAAAGCGCTCGTGCAAACCGGCGCCAGGGCGCAGCGGGTATACGTGCTCTCGGTGCAGCAGACGTTTGACGAGGCCTGCGGTCGCGAAACCCATATTCTGGCCCCGGAAACCGCCGACGGCATGCCGCGCCTGAACGAAAAGGCGATGCGGGTGTACGACAACATGATCGCCGAGGCGGACAAACAGGGGCTGCGCCTGATTCTGCCGTTTATCGATCACTGGTGGTGGTGGGGCGGTCGCGAGCAGCTGGCGGCGTTCTACCACGAAAAGCCGGAGGATTTTTACCGTACCGACAGTAAAACCTTCAAGGCCTATCTGGACGTGATTCGTCAGGTTATCACCCGTACCAACAGCGTGACCGGGCGCCCTTACTATGACGAAAAAGCGATTATGGCCTGGGAGACCGGCAACGAGCTGGAAGACACCAACGCGGCGTTCCTTCAGCAGACCGCCGCATGGATCAAAAAGTGGGCGCCGCACCAGCTGGTGGTGGATGGCACCTATAAGAAAATTAATGCGTTTGCGCTTAACGATCCCCATGTCGATATCGTCAGCAACCATTACTACACCAATGCCGATAACAACCATCCCGAACAGGTGAAAAAAGACCTGACGGCGGCAGCGGGTAAGAAAGTCTACATGGTGGGCGAATTTGGCCTGCTGGACGCGCAGCAGCTTAACGCCATTATGCAGTCGATCGTCCATAGCGAAGTCAACGGCGCGCAGGCGGCGGGCGGTTTAATCTGGGGCTTCCGCGGTCATCGTCACGACGGCGGCTTCTACTGGCACAAAGAGTCCACCGGCCACTACAGCTACCATCTGCCGGGCTTCCCGGTCGAAGGTAAGGCCAACCAGGAGATGGAGGTGGTCGACCTGGTGCGCACCGCCGCCGCGCAGATGAACGGGCAGGAGAAAGCGCCGCCGCTGCCGAAACCTGACGCGCCGACGCTGCGGCCGACGGATTCACCGTTTGCGATCAACTGGCTGGGGGCGGCGGTCGGGCGCGCCTATGATGTTGAGCGCGCTGATTCGCCATCCGGGCCGTGGAATGTCGTGGGGCGCGACATTTCCGACGGCGTTAACGAGTGGAACCCGCAGACGATGGATCTGTTCCGCGATGACTATCGCAGTCTGCGGCTGGGGAATACGTACTATTACCGCGTCATCGCTAAAAACGAGAGCGGCAGTTCATCGCCTTCGAACGTGATTAGCGTGAAGCATACTCAGGCGAATCAGGCACCGGTAGTGGCGCTGGCGGAGACGCTCACCACCAGCCAGGACCAGGGCGTGCAGCTCAGCGCGAGCTGGCGCGATGACGCCCTCCCGGACCGAAACGTGACGGTGAACTGGAGCAACGGCGGCAGCGCGCAGGCCCACTTCTGCGCGACGGATAAAGCCGAAACCCGCGCCTGGTTCAGCGCCCCCGGTGAATACGCGCTGACTTTTAGCGCCGATGACGGCCTGCTCAAAAGCAGCAAAACCGTTAATGTCACGGTGACGGAAGCCGTCGGTAAAGTCCCCGCCGACTACTGCCGTTTTGGCGGCGGGGTATTGAACGTGACCGATGGCAAGATTGCGGCGGCGAAAAGCGAAAAAGACGCGCTGGCGATTGGCGACGACGGCTTCCTCGGGCCGTTCGCCAACGACGGGGATAAGGTCAGCTGGCAGGTTTCCGCGCCGTGGGCCGGCAAGTATCAGCTGCGGGTGACGTTCAGCGGCAAATGGGGCGGCAAGAAAAACTCGTTTATCGTCAACGACGGCGCGCCAATCGCGGTTGAATTCCCGCAGACCGATGAGCAGGGCCAGCAGCTGCTGGTGCCGGTTGAGCTGAAGGCCGGCGATAACCGCATCGACTTCGGTAAATTCGCCGGCGACTGGGGCTACATGTTTATCAAATCGATTGAAGTGGTTGCAGAGTAGTGCTTATTGGCTGCGCCCGTTGGGTGCGGCCTTTTTTAACTTACAGGAGGCGTTATGACCCGGTATCAGTTTCCGGAAGGCTTTTTATGGGGCGCGGCGGCATCCGGTCCGCAAACGGAAGGGATAAGCAACAAGCCGCACCGTTCTATTTGGGATAGCTGGTTTGCCGAACAGCCGGAACGTTTTTATCAGCAGATTGGGCCGCAAACCGTTTGCGACACCTATCATCAGTATCCCCAGGACGTGGCGTTGATGAAGCGGACCGGGTTCAACTCCTTCCGCACGTCGATTCAGTGGTCGCGGCTGATTGACGACTTCGAAACCGGCGCGCCCAATGCGGACGCGGTGCGTTTCTATCATGCCTACCTTGATGAGATGATTGAAAACGGCATCGAGCCGATGATCAACCTCTATCATTTTGACATGCCGGAAGCGCTGCAAAAGCAGTACGGCGGCTTTGAGTCGGCGCACGTGACCGATCTCTTCGCGCGTTTTGCCCGTACCGCTTTTGAGCTATTCGGTCACAAGGTGAAATACTGGATTACCTTCAACGAGCCGATTGTGCCGGTTGAGGGCGGCTACCTGTACGACTTCCACTATCCCTGCAAGAAAGACGGCAGGCTGGCGGCGCAGGTGGCGTTTAACATTATGCTGGCCCACGCCAAAGCGGTGCGCGAGTTTCGCGCGCTGGCGCTGGAAAGCGAGATTGGCGTGGTGCTGAATCTGACGCCGTCCTATACCCGCAACGACAGCGCGGAAGACCAAAAAGCGGCGTGGTATGCGGATCTGTTCTTCAACCGCAGCTTCCTCGATCCGCTGGTGAAGCATCAGTTCCCGAAAGCGCTGTGCGAAATTCTGGCCGCGCACCACTGCCTGCCGGAGGTGACAAAAGCCGACGTGGAGCTGATTACCGGATCGCGCGTCGATTTTCTCGGCGTTAACTATTACGTTCCGCGGCGGGTGAAGGCGCGCGAAAGCGACTATACGCTGGACTATTTCACCCCGGAGGTCTATTTCGAAAACTACGTGAATCCGCAAGGGCGCTTTAATCCTTATCGCGATAATAATGAGATTCTGCCGCAGGCGATTTATGACATTGCCGCCAATATTCGCGATAACTACGGCAATATAAAGTGGTTCCTCGCGGAAATCGGTATTGCGATGGATATTGAGTCGGAAGGCGAACCGGGCGAAGACGGGGTGATTGACGATTCGTTCCGCATCGGCCTGATGGAAGAGCATCTGGTGCAGCTGCACCGCGCGATAGCCGACGGCGCGAACTGCTTTGGCGTGCATCAGTGGACCTTTATCGATAACTGGTCGTGGATTAACTCGTTCAAGCGCCGCTACGGTTTCTGGCGGCTCGACCTGCAAACCGGAGAGCGGCAGATAAAGCGCAACGCGCTGTGGTTTGCCGAACTGGCGACCAGCAACGGCTTCAGTTCTGATAAATAGCTCGGCAAAATCCCCCGGAGGCGGCGCTTGACGCGCCTGTCCGGGCTACCAAACCGCACGAACTTGTAGCCGGCCAGATGCGCAGCATCGCCTCCGGGAAACCGTACCTACCGGGGCTTCGAGGTCCCCGCCGTCTGCGGACAGGTAGCCCGGCTAAGGCGTCAGCCGCGAGCCGGGGATTACCGGCGCTATTTTTTCATTTCCGCCAGCGAGGCTATCCAGTTCATCGCCAGCTGCGGCCACTCGGCGGCGGGCAGGCCCCGGGTCCCGCGAATGCCAAATCCGTGTTTCCCCTCGGCGAACAGATGCAGCTCGGTCGGCACCTGCTGCGCGCGCAGGGCGTTAAACATCACCAGCGCGTTATCCACCGGCACGGAAGGATCGTCCACCGCGTGGAAAATAAAGGTCGGCGGCGTTTGCGGCGTGACGTTCTGCTCCGGTGAATAGCGGTGCTGCCGCTCTGCCGTCGGCGTTTCGCCAATCAATGCCTTGCGCGATCCGGGATGGGCAATCGCCGGATCCATGGAAATAACCGGATAGCCGAGCACCGCGAAGTCCGGCCGCGCGCTCTGCTGGTCAACCGCGTCCACGGCGGCGTAAGCCGGTTCGCTATAGCGTGTCTCCAGGCTTGCCGCCACGTGTCCCCCGGCGGAAAAGCCCATAATGCCGATTTTTTGCGGGTCGATATGCCAATCGGCGGCCCGCGCCCGCAGGGTACGCAGCGCGCGCTGCGCATCGGCCAACGGCGCCTCGCTGCCTTCCGCGTGACCGTCCGCCGGCATCCGATAGGTCATCACAAACAGGGTATAGCCCCGGGCGTTAAATACCAGGGCGAGATCGCTGCCCTCTTTATCCAATACCACTCGCTGGTAAGAGCCGCCCGGCGTCACCAGCAGCGCGATACCGTTGGGCTTCTCTGGCGCGTAAACGGTAATTGTCGGAGCGCGAACGCCGGTGACCGCGCGATCGGGCAGCGAGGGGTCTTTGCTGCGCTCCACCAGCGATTCGCTCGCCGGGCTGTTTTTGGCGCCGGGCGCTTCACCGCCGGGCCAGACGGAAAAGGTGGGAAGAGAGGAAAATGCAGCCTGAGAAGCCAAAAGCAAAGCGATGGCGGCGGCCAGAGGTAAACGCGTCATAAGCATCTCCATTAAGGAAAAGGCTTATTTATCATTCATCAGGAACGGGTAAAGCGAGTTGTCTCACAGAACGCTGTTTCATTAAAATCAAAATGAAACAGCGTTCTGAAGATGTGCCTACTGCAGCTGGTCTTTATTAATACCCAACCGTTTCATGCGCGAAAGCAGCGTCGTGCGCTTTAATCCCAGACGCTGGGCCGCGCCCTTCGGTCCGGCGACCACGCCGTTGCTCTCTTTCAGCACCCGGACAATCAGCTGGTATTCGTCTTCCCCTTCCTCCGGCAGCACTTCCGCCGCCAGCGGCTCCGTCTCGATACTCATTTCCGGTAAGGAGAGCTGCAGCACGCTGCCGCGGGTCAGCAGCACCGCGCGCTCAATGACGTTCTCCAGTTCGCGCACGTTACCCGGCCACTCCATGCGGCTGAGCAGGCGCAGCGTTTCCGCCGGAATGCTGTCAATGTTGCGCCCGAGACGGCGGGCAATTTTAAAGGTGAAGGCCTTCACCAGCAGGGGAATATCCTCCGGCCGCTCGCGCAGGGGAGGCAGGTGGATCGGGAAGACGTTCAGCCGATAGTAGAGATCGCTGCGAAACTCGCGATCGGCGACCATCTGCTTAAGATCGCGGTTGGTGGCGGCGATCAGGCGCACGTCGGTGTGAATCAGCTTATTGCTGCCGAGACGCTCGAACTCCTGCTCCTGCAACACGCGCAGCAGTTTCGGCTGTAGTTCAATCGGCATGTCGCCCACTTCATCGAGAAACAGCGAGCTTTTGTCCGCCAGTTCGAAACGGCCGATACGCTGGGCGCTGGCGCCGGTGAAGGCGCCGCGCTCGTGGCCAAACAGGTCGCTTTCCAGCAGCCCGGCGGGCATCGCCGCGCAGTTCATTTTGACCATCCGGCGGCTATTGCGGCCGCTCAGATTATGAATAGCGCGGGCAATCAGCTCCTTACCGGTGCCGGTTTCGCCGAGGATCAGCACCGTGCTGTCGCTCTGCGCCACCATCTCCACCTGCTTGAGCACGTTGTTCATGGCCTCGCTGCGGCCGATGATTTCGCCAAACTCGCTCTCGACGTTGTTAAGCTGTTCGGTCAGGGCGAGGTTCTCATCGACCAGCCGCTCTTTCAGCCGCTGAATCTCGCGGTAGGCGAGGGCGTTGTCGATGGCGATCGAGACGCGCTCGGCGATTTGCCGCAGCAGCTTGAGGTTGGTGGTGGTGAAGACTTTCTCATCGCACTGCGCCAGCTTCAGCACCCCAAGCAGGGTATTGCCGGACATCAACGGCAGCAGGCACAGGGTCTGAATTTTGTTATCCCACATCTCGAAAAGCATTTTTTCGTACGGCGCCAGCGGGTCGTGCTGATGCAGGTTGAGCAGCAGCATCTCTTTGCTTTTGAATACCCGTTCGGTCAGG
This sequence comes from Klebsiella michiganensis, assembly GCF_015139575.1. GTDB lineage: Bacteria > Pseudomonadota > Gammaproteobacteria > Enterobacterales > Enterobacteriaceae > Klebsiella > Klebsiella michiganensis. The sequence goes on from NZ_AP022547.1 coordinate 1,215,594, forward strand.
GTACCGGCTTCGTCCACTTCGCTCTGGTCGTGCACCGGGTGGCTGGCGTCGAGGTAGTGGGTGGAGTAGATATTGAGCTTGCCTTTGCGGTTGCTGCGCAGTACCACGCTGATGGCGTCGATGCGGAAGTAGCGGTGGATCTCTTTGGCCACTTCGCTGACCAGTTCGTCGATATCCAGCCGCGAGAGTACCGCGTTGGTGATCGCCACCAGGATGCGGAAGTTGTCGCGTTCCCGGCACAGCAGGTCGTAATCAACGTTGTTGCTGACCCGGCTTTGGATCTGTTCGGTCACCACGGCAACGATTTGCGTAAAGGTGTGCAGCCGCTGGTACTCTTTTTCGGTCCACGGTCGGTTGTCGTCGCGAATAAATTCGCAGCCGCCGAAAATACGCCCTTCCGCCGCCAGCGGCAGCAGGCAGTAATAGCCAAAGCTGGGGTAGAGTCCGCTTACGGCGAGCTGCGGCCAGGTTTCGGCAAAGGTGGCGCTATCGCAATGCAGCGCATCCGGGCGCGAGAGCAGGCGTCGAACCGGGCCGTTGGCGAGGACGGTTTCATCCTCGTAGCTCACCGGCTGTCCCGCGTCGTCGCAGGCGTGCCGGACCGCGCGATGGTTGCCGGAATGCCACAGAATAATCGCCGCCCGGTCGGCGAGCGCGGACTGCTGCACCAGGCCGGTCAGCGTCTCGCTCAGCGCGGCCAGATCCGGCTGCTGTAATAAAATGCGGGTGATATCAAACAGACCCTGCTGCCCAAGATCGCCCATCGGTGTATACGACATTGCTTAAGTCCAAAAGCGCCGCAAAGCGGCGCAGAAGAAAGTGATGACACAAATAATAGTCTGTTAATAAAGCGGTTGTGACCGCCATTAACCCATCCGTGGGTGCCCGCTGGTTTGGGCTGGATAATCATGCTGGCTTTTCCCGGCTCGCGCTGCGCTTAGCCGGGCTACAGGTGCGCGCAGTGTTGTAGCCCGGATAAGGCGTTAGCCGCAATCCGGGGGCCCGCACCGTTAACAAATTCTCGGCAGCGGCTCGGCGTGAGGAAGATCCAGCGTGCGCTTCACGCCGTACAGACCAACAGAGCGCACGCCCGCGCGCGGCACAACCTCGCCGATTATCGCCGCATCGCGGCCTAATGGATGAGACCGTAAATGCGCAAGTACGCTTTCCGCCGCCTCGCGGGCAACGGCGATCAGCAGCTTGCCCTCGTTGGCGAAATTAAGCGCGTCCAGCCCCAGCAGCTCGCACACGCCGCGCACGGTATCGTTCACCGGCAGCTTATTCTCGTGCAGTTCAATCCCGCAGCCGCTGGCGGCGGCGAATTCATGGGCTACCGCGTTAACGCCGCCGCGGGTGGCATCGCGCAGGGCTTTCACGCCAGCAACGTCGCGCAGCGTCTGAATCAAGGGCGTCAGCACCGCGCAGTCGCTGGACAGCGCGCCGTCAAGCCCCATCTGTTCGCGCAGGTTGAGGATCGTTGCCCCGTGATCGCCAAGCGTACCGCTGACCAGCAGCACGTCTCCCGCGCTAATCTGCTGCGCCCCCCAGCGAATACCGGTAGGGATAACGCCGATCCCGGCGGTATTGATAAACAGCTTATCCGCCGCCCCGCGCGGCACCACTTTGGTATCGCCGGTGACAATGGCGATGCCGGCCTCCCGCGCGGTCTGCGCCATGCTGTTCACCACCGCTTCGAGGGTGGCCATCTCCAGCCCCTCTTCGAGAATAAACCCGCAGGAGAGATAGCGCGGCAGCGCGCCGCTCACCGCCACATCGTTGGCGGTGCCGCAGACCGCCAGCTTGCCGATATTGCCGCCTGGGAAAAACAGCGGATCGATGACGTAGCTGTCGGTGGAGAAGGCGAGCCTGTCGCCCTGCGCGCTAAGCTGGGCGAGATCGAGACGCGCCTGATCTTCCTGCTCCGCCAGCCAGGGGTTGGCGAAAGCCTGCATAAACAGGTCGCCGATCAGCTGCTGCATCGCCTGACCGCCGCTACCGTGGGCTAACTGAACGCTTTTCATGCTTCGATTTCCTGACTGCGATATTGATACCAGGCGGCGCAGGCGCCCTCCGATGAGACCATCAGCGCGCCGAACGCGCTCTGCGGGTTGCAGGTATTGCCGAATAGCGGGCACTGGTGCGGTTTGCAGCGGCCGGTCAGCACCTCGCCGCAGCGGGCGCGCGGGTCGTCGCTGACCCGCTGCGGCGCCGGGCGGAAATGCGCTTCGGCGTCGAAACGCTGATACGCGGCCGTCAGATGCACGCCGGAGTCGTTAATCACCCCCAGACCGCGCCACTCGCTATCGCCGCTAAGGCAAAACACCTCGGCGATGGCCGACTGCGCCAGCGGGTTGCCCGCATCGGGCACCACCCGGCGATACTGGTTCTCCACGTCGCTGTGCCGCGCTATTGTCTGCTCAACCAGCATCACCGCGCCTTGCAGTAGATCAAGCGGTTCGAATCCTGCCACCACTAAAGGACGATGATAGTCGCTGGCGATAAATCCGTAGGCGTCGGTGCCAATCACCATGCTGACGTGACCGGGGGCGAGAAACGCGTCGATACCGTTATCCGGCTGGTCGAGCAGGCTGCGCAGGGTCGGCAGCAGGGTGATGTGCTGGCAGAAAAAATAGAAGTTGGCGACGCCGCGCTCGCGGGCCTGGCGCAGGGTCAGGGCGGTGGCGGGCATCGTCGTTTCAAAACCAAGGCCGAAGAACACCACTTCACGCTCGGGGTGCTGCTGCGCCAGCTTCAGGGCGTCCATCGGCGAATAGACGATGCGGACGTCGGCGCCGCGCGATTTAGCCTGCAGCAGCGAGCCGTTTTTTCCCGGCACGCGCATGGCGTCGCCAAAGGTGCAGAAAATCACCCCCGGACGGCTGGCGATATCGATACAGGCGTCGATGCGCCCCATCGGCAGCACGCACACCGGGCAGCCGGGGCCGTGAATAAACTCGATATTTTCCGGCAGCAGCTGATCGAGACCAAATTTAAAAATGGCGTGGGTATGACCGCCGCACACTTCCATAATGCGCAGCGGACGTTCGGCGGTATGCGGCAGCAGGCGCGCGCGCTGCCGGAGGTGTTCCACCAGCTGCATCACCTGTTCCGGAGCGCGGTATTCATCGACATAGCGCATTTACCGCTCCTCGCCGTACAGCAGCGCGCCGACGTCCGGCTCGACTTCAAACATATTTTGCAGCGCCTCGAGGGTGTCGCGGGCTTCGGCTTCGTTAATCACGCTCATGGCGAAACCCACGTGGACCAGCACCCACTGGCCGAGACGCGGCTGGCCGCGATCGTCAACCGCGCCCACCAGGGTCAGGTCGACTTCGCGCTGAATGCCGCACACTTCGACCTTCGCCAGATTGCCGTCAATGGCGCAGATTTGTCCGGGAATGCCTATGCACATTGTTGCGTCTCCAGCCAGCTAAGCCACTGGTCCATGCCTTCGCCGCTGGTGGCGGAAAGCAGAATGATGTCAATATCCGGGTTCACCTCGCGGGCGCAGGCCAGACACTTTTCTACGTCAAAGTTGAGATACGGCAGCAGGTCGACCTTGTTAAGCAGCATCAGGCTGGCGGCGGCGAACATATGCGGATACTTCAGCGGCTTGTCTTCGCCTTCGGTTACCGACAGCACCGCCACTTTATGACGTTCGCCGAGGTCAAAGCTCGCCGGACACACCAGGTTACCGACGTTTTCGATAAACAGGATCCCGTGGTCATCCAGCGGCAGGCGCGGCGCGGCGTCGGCGATCATCTGCGCGTCGAGATGGCAGCCTTTGCCGGTGTTGACCTGAATCGCCGGGGTGCCGGTGGCGCGGATGCGCGCGGCGTCGTTCACCGTTTGCTGATCGCCTTCAATCACCGCGCAGGCGGTTTTCTCTTTCAGTCGCAGCAGGGTTTCCGTCAGCAGGGTGGTTTTGCCGGAGCCGGGGCTGGAGACCAGATTCAGCACCAGCTGGTTTTTAGCGGCGAAGCGCGCGCGGTTGCGGGCGGCCAGACGGTTGTTTTTATCCAGCACGTCGATTTCCACTTCCAGCATCCGCCGCTGGCTCTGGCCCGGCGCATGGGTACCCGCCTCGCCGTGACCGTAGTGCAGGTCGCCAGCCTCCGAGCGGGTGGGGGAAAAGTTATCGGTTTTCACGCCGGTAATGTTCATCATCTGGCGCGGGGCGGGCGCGAAGGGGGCGCTGCGAAACGCCGAATGCGGGTTATGCTCGTCGCCTTCTATATAAAGGTTGCCTTCACCGCAGCCGCAGGTTGTACACATAATCTTATTACTCCACTTCTAGTCGCTGAATCTGTAAGCCGTCATCTGCCACGATTTGCAGCCGGTCGCTCTGACACTGCGGGCAGCGGCGCACGTGCTGTGAGATGAGATGCACGTACTGCTGGCAGGATTCACACCAGCATTCAGCCTGTTGTTCGGCGATATGCAGCTCGCAGCCCTCCGCCAGCGTGCCGCGGCACACCAGCTCAAAGCAGAAGGTCAGCGCGCTGGCCTCCACGCAGGAAAACGCCCCGACCTTCAGCCACACGCCGGTCACCCGACGCGCGCCGGCCTGCAGCGCCTGCTGTTCGATAATTTCCAGCGCCCGCTGGCTAAGAGTGATTTCGTGCATGGTGCCTCCGTATCGCGATGGCCCTTTAATGCAATAACGATGCCAGGTCATAGGTAATGTCACGAAAATGTCGATGACACGCTGCAGACGTCGTCATCGACATGTCTTTCCGCCCCCCGGAATTTTATAAACATGTTTAAAATCAAATAATTAAATTTTGGCATGAAAAGTGCTTAACCGGTGCATCTCATACAACGGGGGATCCGGGATGACTATTTGGGAATTAAGTGAAAAGGCGGACTACATCGCCGATCGTCACCGTCAGCATCAGGAGCAGTGGCACACCTACTGCAACTCCTTGGTACAGGGGATAACCCTGTCGAAAGCGCGTCTGCATCACGCCATGAGCTGCGCGCCGGATAAAGAACTGTGCTTCGTACTGTTTGGCCATTTTCAGGTCTACGTTGCGCTGGCGGAAGGGTTTAACAGCCACACCATCGAGTATTACGTGGAAACTAAAAACGGCGACGACAGACGTCTGATTGCCCAGGCCACGCTGGGCTCAGACGGCACCATTGATGGCCGGATCAGCAACCGCGATCGCGAGCAGGTTCTGGAGCACTATCTGGCGACTATCGCCAGCGTTTACGACCGTCTCTACGAGGCTATCGAACAAGACCAGCCGGTGGATTTAAGCCACCTGACGCTGGCCCGTTAATCGTCAGGTGTCGACAAGTGTCGAAGCTGACACCTGCGCAACCTGTTTTCGTCAAAAATGACTTTCACCTGAGGATGACCCGGTGAACCGTTTTGTAATTGCTGACTCCACCGTCTGTATCGGCTGTCGCACCTGCGAAGCCGCCTGCGCTGAGACTCACCGCCAGCAGGGCCTGCAGGCCATGCCCCGGCTGCATTTGATGCGCAATGAAAAAGAATCCGCGCCGCAGATGTGCCACCACTGTGAAGATGCTCCCTGCGCCGCCGTCTGCCCGGTTAACGCCATTAATCGCGTCGATGGCGCGGTGCAGCTCAATGAGAGCCTGTGCGTAAGCTGCAAGCTGTGCGGCATCGCCTGTCCGTTCGGCGCCATTGAGTTTTCCGGCAGCCGTCCGCTGGATATGCCGGCTAACGCCAATACGCCCCTGGCCCCCGCCGCGCCGCCGGCGCCGGCCCGCGTCAGCTCGCTGCTCGACTGGGTGCCGGGCGTGCGCGCCATCGCCGTCAAATGCGACCTGTGCCACTTCGATGAGCAGGGCCCGGCGTGCGTACGCACCTGCCCGACCAAAGCGCTGCTGCTGGTGGATATCCGCGATATCGCCCAGGCCAGCAAGCGTAAGCGGCAGCTGACTTTTAATACCGATCTCGGCGATCTGTCGCTGTTCCAGGCGCAACAAGGGGACGTGAAATGAGTGTGATTTCCTTAGTGAATCAGGCGGTGGCCTGGTACGCCGCCAGCGCGGTGCTGGCGTTTCTGTTCGCCCTGCGCAAACCGCTGAGCGGGGCGATCGCCGGGATTGGCGGCGCGGTCGCCAGCGCGATGCTGGTGCTGGCGGGCGGAACGGCGCTGCTGATGCCGGAGCGCGTTAGCGGCGGCATGCTGCAGATGCTGCATTTGACCCTGCGCGTGGGCGGCGTCAACGCGCTGTGGCTGCTGGCGATCGGCCTGTCGGCACTGCCGATTTCGCTGTTCAATATCGCCTGGCATCGTCACCCGCAGGTGAAAGCCAACGGCCTGCTGGTGAATCTGCTGCTGGCCGCCGCCGTCTGCGCCGTGGTGGTGACGAACTTCGGCGCGCTGGTGGTGATGGCGGAGATTATGGCCCTTTGCGCCGCGTTTCTTACCGGCTGCGCGCAGTCCGGCAAGCTGTGGTTTGCGCTGGGTCGCCTCGGTACGCTGCTGATGGCGTGGAGCTGCTGGCTGGTCTGGTCGTCCTACGGCACCCTTGAGCTGGCGCAGATTACCCAGCTGGCGATGGCGGCGCCGCAGAACGCGCTGCTATGGCTGCCGGGCCTGGTCGGCTTTGCGCTGCTGGCCGGAGTTATTCCGCTGCACGGCTGGGCGCCGCAGGCTCACGCCGGTGCCAGCGCGCCGGCCGCCGCGCTGTTTTCCACGGTGGTGATGAAGGTCGGTCTCTACGGCATCCTGACGGTCTCGCTGGCCGGCAGCGTACCGCCGCTGTGGTGGGGCGTGATGCTGCTGGTGTTGGGCATGATCACCGCCTTCGTCGGCGGGCTGTACGCCCTGATGGAGCACAATATTCAGCGCCTGCTGGCGTACCACACCCTGGAAAACATCGGCATTATCCTGCTCGGCCTCGGGGCGTTCGTCACCGGCGTGGCGACCCATAACCCGACCCTGATGGTGCTGGGCTTTATTGGCGGCATGTATCACCTGATCAACCATAGCCTGTTTAAAACCACCCTGTTCCTCGGCGCGGGGGCGGTGTGGTTCCGCACCGGCCATCGCGATATCGAAAAGCTCGGCGGGATCGGCAAGAAAATGCCGCTGATTTCGCTCGCGATGCTGGTGGGCCTGATGGCGATGGCCGCGCTGCCGCCGCTGAACGGCTTTGCCGGGGAGTGGGTTATCTATCAGTCCTTCTTTAAGCTGAGCACCGGCGACGCGTTTGTTGGCCGCCTGCTCGGGCCGCTGCTGGCGGTAGGCCTGGCAATTACCGGCGCGCTGGCGGTGATGTGTATGGCGAAAGTCTACGGCGTCACCTTCCTCGGCGCGCCGCGAAGCAAAGAGGCGGAAAACGCCACCTGCGCACCGGGGCTGATGACCTTTAGCGTGGTGCTGGCCGCCGTCTGCTGCGTGATTGGCGGGGTTGCCGCGCCGTGGCTGCTGCCGCTGGTGAGCGGGGCGTTTCCGGTGCAGGCGGAGGTCTCCAGCGCGGTGTCCCAGCCGATGATCGCCATTCTGCTGATTGCCTGCCCGCTGCTGCCGCTGCTGCTGATGATCTTCTTCAAGGGCGATCGCCTGCCGGCGCGCTCCCGCGGCGCGGCCTGGGTCTGCGGCTACGACCATGAAAAATCCATGGTGGTGACCGCCCACGGTTTCGCCATGCCGGTGAAAGAAGCCTTTGCGCCGATTCTGAAACTGCGCCACTGGCTGAACCCGGTGCGCCTGGTGCCCGGCTGGCAGAACGCTTCCGCGCCTGCGCTATTTCGCGGCGTGGCGCTGGTGGAGCTGGCGGTACTGGTGGTGATTGTGATTTCCCGAGGAGCCTGAGAATGAGCGTATTAATTGCATTGTTGCAGGCGCTGGTGCTGTTCGCCGTCGCGCCGCTGTTGTCCGGGGTGACCCGCGTCGCCCGCGCGCGTCTGCATAATCGCCGCGGTCCGGGCGTGCTGCAGGAGTACCGGGACATTCTGAAACTGCTGGGCCGCCAGAGCGTTGGCCCGGATGCCTCCGGCTGGGTCTTCCGCCTGACGCCGTACGTGATGGTCGGCGTGATGCTGACCATCGCCACCGCGCTGCCGGTGGTGACCGTTGATTCGCCGATGGCGGGGCTGGGCGACCTGATTACCCTGATCTACCTGTTCGCTATCGCCCGCTTCTTCTTTGCTATTTCCGGCCTTGATACCGGCAGCCCGTTTACCGCTATCGGGGCGAGCCGCGAAGCGATGCTCGGCGTGCTGGTGGAGCCCATCCTGCTGCTCGGCCTGTGGGTCGCGGCGCAGGTCGCGGGGTCCACCCATATCAGCAGTATCACCGACACCATTTATCACTGGCCTGTCGCCCGCACTCTTCCGCTGATTCTGGCGCTGTGCGCCTGCGCCTTCGCCACCTTTATCGAAATGGGCAAGCTGCCGTTCGACCTGGCGGAAGCGGAGCAGGAGCTGCAGGAAGGCCCGCTCTCGGAATACAGCGGCAGCGGCTTCGGCGTGCTGAAGTGGGGCATCAGCCTCAAGCAGCTGGTGGTCCTGCAGATGTTCGTCGGCGTATTTATCCCGTGGGGACAGATGACCAGCTTTAGCGTCGGCGGTCTGCTGCTGGCGCTGGTGGTTGCCGTCGTCAAGCTGGTGCTCGGCGTGCTGGTGATTGCGCTGTTCGAAAACAGCATGGCGCGTCTGCGCTTTTGCGCCACCTCCCGCGTCACCTGGGCCGGGTTTGGTTTTGCCTTTTTAGCCTTCGTCTCCTTGCTGGTGGCGTGATTTAAGAGAGTTTGAGCATGTCTGAAGAAAAAATCGGTCAACACTATCTCGCCGCGCTGCATCAGGCCTTTCCGGGCGTGGTGCTGGATGAAGCCTGGCAGACCAAAGACCAGTTGACGGTCACGGTGAAGGTCAACTATCTGCCGGAAGTGGTCGAGTTCCTGTACTACAAGCAGGGCGGCTGGCTGTCGGTGCTGTTCGGCAACGATGAACGCAAGCTGAACGGCCACTACGCCGTCTATTACGTGCTGTCGATGGAGCAGGGCACGAAGTGCTGGATCACCGTGCGCGTGGAAGTGGACGCCAATAAACCCGAGTATCCGTCGGTGACGCCGCGCGTGCCGGCGGCGGTATGGGGCGAGCGCGAAGTGCGCGACATGTACGGCCTGGTGCCGGTGGGGCTGCCGGACGAGCGCCGGCTGGTGCTGCCGGACGACTGGCCGGATGAACTCTATCCGCTGCGTAAAGACAGCATGGACTACCGCCAGCGTCCGGCGCCGACCACCGACGCCGAAACCTACGAGTTTATCAACGAGCTGGGCAGCAAGAAAAACAACGTGGTGCCGATTGGCCCGCTGCACGTCACCTCCGACGAACCGGGCCACTTCCGCCTGTTCGTTGACGGCGAGAATATTATCGACGCCGACTACCGCCTGTTCTACGTTCATCGCGGGATGGAAAAGCTGGCGGAAACCCGGATGGGCTACAACGAAGTCACCTTCCTGTCGGACCGCGTGTGCGGTATCTGCGGTTTCGCCCACAGCACCGCCTACACCACTTCGGTGGAGAACGCGATGGGCATCGTGGTGCCGGAGCGCGCGCAGATGATCCGCGCCATTCTGCTGGAGGTGGAGCGCCTGCACTCGCACCTGCTGAACCTCGGCCTCGCCTGCCACTTTACCGGCTTCGACTCCGGGTTTATGCAGTTCTTCCGCGTGCGCGAAACCTCGATGAAGATGGCGGAAATTCTTACCGGGGCGCGTAAAACCTACGGTCTGAACCTGATTGGCGGCATTCGTCGCGATCTGCTGAAAGAGGACATGATCCAGACCCGCCAGCTGGCGCAGCAGATGCGCCGCGACGTGCAGGAGCTGGTAGATATGCTGCTCAGCACGCCGAATATGGAGCAGCGTACCGTGGGCATCGGTCGTCTCGACCCGCAAATCGCCCGCGACTTCAGCAACGTTGGCCCGGTGGTGCGCGCCAGCGGCCACGCCCGCGATACCCGCGCCGATCACCCGTTTGTCGGCTACGGCCTGCTGCCGATGGAAGTGCACAGCGAACAGGGCTGCGACGTCATCTCGCGCCTGAAGGTGCGCATCAACGAGGTCTACACCGCGCTGAACATGATCGACTTCGGCCTCGATAACCTGCCGGGCGGCCCGCTGATGGTCGAAGGGTTCACCTATATTCCGCACCGCTTCGCGCTGGGCTTCTCGGAAGCGCCGCGCGGAGATGATATCCACTGGAGCATGACCGGCGACAACCAGAAGCTGTACCGCTGGCGCTGCCGGGCGGCGACCTACGCCAACTGGCCGACCCTGCGCTATATGCTGCGCGGCAATACCGTCTCCGACGCGCCGCTGATTATCGGCAGCCTCGACCCGTGCTACTCCTGCACCGACCGCATGACCGTAGTCGACGTGCGCAAGAAGAAAAGCAAAGTGGTGCCGTACAAAGAGCTGGAGCGCTACAGCATCGAGCGTAAGAGCTCGCCGCTGAAATAAGGAATCGCCATGTTTACCTTTATTAAAAAAGTCATCAAAACCGGCACCGCGACGCACTCATACCCGCTGGAGCCGATGCCGGTGGATAAAAACTTCCGCGGCAAACCGGAGCATAACCCGCAGCAGTGCATCGGCTGCGCCGCCTGCGTTAACGCCTGTCCGTCGAACGCCCTGACGGTGGAGACCGATCTGGCCACCAACCAGCTGGCGTGGCAGTTCAACCTCGGACGCTGCATTTTCTGTGGACGCTGCGAAGAGGTTTGCCCGACGGCGGCGATTAGGCTCTCTCAGGAGTACGAGCTGGCGGTGTGGAAAAAAGAGGATTTCCTCCAGCAGTCGCGTTTTGCCATCTGCCACTGTCGGGTATGCGCACGGCCGTTCGCCGTACAGAAAGAGATCGACTACGCCATCGCGCTGCTCAAACACAACGGCGACAGCCGCGCCGAGCTGCATCGCGAAAGCTTTGAGACCTGCCCGGAGTGTAAACGCCAGAAGTGCCTGGTGCCGTCCGACCGTATTGAACTGACTCGCCATATGAGAGAGGCCAGCTGATGAGCAACTTATTAGGCCCGCGCGATGAAAACGGCATTCCGGTGCCGATGACGGTGGATGAGTCCATCGCCAGCATGAAGGCATCGCTGCTGAAGAAAATTAAGCGTTCCGCCTACGTCTACCGGGTGGACTGCGGCGGCTGCAACGGCTGCGAGATCGAGATTTTCGCTACCCTGTCGCCGCTGTTCGACGCCGAGCGTTTTGGGATCAAAGTGGTGCCGTCGCCGCGTCACGCCGATATTCTGCTGTTTACCGGAGCGGTAACCCGGGCGATGCGTTCTCCCGCGCTGCGCGCGTGGCAGTCCGCGCCGGACCCGAAAATCTGTATCTCCTACGGCGCCTGCGGCAACAGCGGCGGCATCTTCCACGACCTCTACTGCGTATGGGGCGGCACCGATAAAATCGTGCCGGTGGATGTCTATATTCCCGGCTGCCCGCCGACCCCCGCCGCGACGCTGTACGGCTTCGCGATGGCGCTGGGCCTGCTGGAGCAGAAAATCCACGCCCGCGTGCCAGGCGAACAGGACGAACGGCCGACCGAGCTTCTGCATCCGGATATGGTACAGCCGCTGCGGGTGCGCATCGACCGCGAAGCGCGCCGGCTGGCGGGCTATCGCTACGGTCGCCAGATAGCCGACGACTATATGCGCCTGCTGGGACAGGGCGATAGCCAGGTGGTGCGCTGGCTGGAGGCGGAAAAAGATCCGCGCCTGACCGAGATCGTCACCCATCTGAACCAGGTGGTCGAAGGAGCGCGTATCCGATGAGCGAGACGGTGGTGTTCAGTCAGCTGAGCCGTAAATTTATTGATGAGAACGATGCGACGCCCGACCAGGCGCAGCAGGTGGTCTATTACAGCCTGGCAATTGGCCACCACCTCGGCGTGATCGACTGCCTTGAGGCGGCGCTGAGCTGCCCGTGGCAGGCGTATCTGGCGTGGATTGCGACCCTCGAAGAGGGCAGCACCGCGCGGCGCAAAATGGAAGGCGTGCCGAAGTACGGCGAGATTGTTATCGACAGCAATCATGTGACGATGCTGGCTAACGCTTTTGATAAAGCGCAGGCCCGGCAGACTCCCGAGCAGCAGGCGTGGAGCAAAACGCTGCTCAGCATGCTGCATGATATTCACCAGGAAAGCGCCATCTACCTGATGGTGAGGAGACTCCGTGACTGACGTTTTACTCTGTGTCGGCAATAGTATGATGGGCGACGACGGCGCAGGTCCGCTGCTGGCGGAGATGTGCGCGGCTAACCCCGTCGGCGAATGGGTGGTGATTGACGGCGGCAGCGCGCCGGAGAACGATATCGTCGCCATTCGCGAGCTGCGCCCCGAGCGCCTGCTGATCGTCGATGCCACCGATATGGGCCTGAATCCCGGCGAGATCCGCATCGTCGATCCGGACGATATCGCCGAGATGTTTATGATGACCACCCACAATATGCCGCTCAACTATCTGATCGATCAGCTAAAAGAGGATATCGGCGAGGTGATTTTCTTGGGCATTCAGCCGGATATCGTCGGCTTTTATTACCCGATGACCCAGCCGATTAAGGACGCGGTCGAGGTGGTGTACGCGCGGCTTGATGGCTGGCAGGGGAATGGCGGTTTTGCGGCACTTGAAGCCGCAGAGGAGGCGGCGTTCCCCGGCTAAGCGCAGAGCGAGCCGGAAGTTCGGTCAGGGGAGCAAGCGTAATTTTTTCCCGGGTCGCGGCGTAAACGCCTTACCCGGGCTACCGGTTCGCGGGCGTTGATGAACCTGTAGCCGGAAGTTCGGTCAGGGGAGCAAGCGTACTTTTTTCCCGGGTCGCGGCGTAAACGCCTTACCCGGGCTACCGGTTCGCGGGCGTTGATGAACCTGTAGCCGGAAGTTCGGCCTGGGGGAGCAAGCGTACTTTCTTCCCGGGTCGCGGCGTAAACGCCTTACCCGGGCTACCGGTTCGCGGGCGTTGATGAACCTGTAGCCGGAAGTTCGGTCAGGGGAGCAAGCGTACTTTTTTCCCGGGTCGCGGCGTAAACGCCTTACCCGGGCTACCGGTCCGCGGGCGTTGATGAACCTGTAGCCGGAAGTTCGGCCAGGGGGAGCAAGTGTGCTTTTTCCCGGGTCGCGGCGTAAACGCCTTACCCGGGCTACCGGTCTGCGGGCGTTGATGAACCTGTAGCCCGGCTAAGCGTAGCGCAAGCCGGGAAAATTTCCGTGTTACAGGTGTTTGTTAGGCTGAGGCTCCCTCAGTCCGCGGGGCACACTACGCCAGATCTTCCCCATTGCTGGCAATCACCTTCTTATACCACCAGAACGACTTTTTGCGTTTTCGCGCCAGCGTGCCGCGTCCGGCATCGTCGCGGTCGACGTAGACAAAGCCGTAGCGCTTGCTCATCTCGCCGGTAGAGGCGGACACCAGATCGATACAGCCCCAGCTGGTGTAGCCCATCACCGGAATGCCGTCCTCGATGGCGTCACCCATCGCCTTAATATGCTCGCGCAGATAGCTGATGCGATAGTCGTCATTAATCTCGCCGTTAGCGTCAATCTCATCCCGCGCGCCGAGACCGTTTTCCACGAGGAACAGCGGTTTCTGGTAGCGGTCATACATCATATTCATGGTGATGCGCAGGCCGAGCGGGTCGATGCCCCAGCCCCATTCGCTGGCCTGAATATGCGGGTTCTTCAGCGATTTAACAATATTGGCGGCGCTGGTGTTGCCGGCGTTCATCTCCGCCGACGCGCAGCGCGAAGCGTAGTAGCTGAAGGAGACGAAATCAACGGTATGGCGCAGGGTCTCATCATCGCCCGCTTCTTTGGCGATGGTCACGCCTTTCTCGCGGAATACCCGCGCCGCCCACACCGGATACGCGCCGCGCGCCTGGACATCGATAAAGAACAGGTTCTCGCGATCTTTCTCCAGCGCCATCCACACGTCTTCCGGCTTACAGGAGTAAGGGTAGAAGTTGCCGCCCGCCAGCATACAGCCGACCTGATTTTGCGGATTCACCTCGTGGGCGATTTTGGTCGCTAAGGCGCTGGCGACCAGTTCATGATGGGCGGCCTGGTATTTCACCTGCTCCTGATTTTCCCCCTCTTCAAACACCAGACCGGCGCCGGAGAACGGGCTATGCAGCATGATGTTGATTTCATTGAAGGTAAGCCAGTATTTCACCAAGCCATCAAAGGCTTCAAAGCAGGTGCGGGCGTAGCGGGTGAAGAACTCCACCATTTTTCGATTGCGCCAGGAGCCGTACTCGGTGACCAGGTGCATCGGCACGTCGAAATGGCACAGCGTCACCAGCGGCTCGATGCGGTGCTTTTTGCACTCCTCGAACAGCGAGCGATAAAAGGCGATCCCTTCCGGGTTCGGTTCCAGCTCATCGCCCTTAGGAAACAGACGGCTCCAGGCGATAGAGGTGCGGAAGACGCTAAAGCCCATCTCCGCCATCAGGGCGATATCTTCTTTATAACGATGATAAAAATCGATCGCCTCGTGGCTCGGGTAGAACTCATCGTCGCGCAGCGCGAAGCGTTTCTCCTGCCCCAGCTTGACCGCCAGGCGGTGCGCGCCGTGGGGAATCATATCGACGGTGGTCAGCCCTTTGCCACCCTCCAGATATGCCCCTTCGGACTGGTTGGCGGCCAGTGCGCCGCCCCATAAAAATCCCTGTGGAAAAGTCGCCATGCGTTACCTCGTTAACAAAATGGTGTTCAGGCGTGAGAAGCCTGGGTGCCGGCCTGGCGCTGTCTGGCGTCGGCGGCGGCTTCTTCTTGCGGAATATCTTCAAAGCCAAGCATTAGCGTCAGGACAAACGACAGCACTACCGCCAGCGCCATGACGCCGAAGACCCAGACGATGGTCATCGGATTGGCCGGGTCGAAAAACTGGACGCTGGTAAACAACCCCGGCGCCGCCATTGAGTGGCTGGCGAGCCCGGCAATACCGGCCACCGCGCCGCAGATAAAGCCGCTGATCAGGCTGGCGATCAGCGGTCGCTTCAGCCGCACCGCCACGCCGTACAGCGCCGGTTCGGAAATCCCCGCCAGAATCGCGGAAGCCGCGGCCGCCAGCGCCGTCTGGCGCAGCTCCGGGTTTTTGGTTTTCCACGCCACCGCCAGCGACGAACCGCCCAGCGACAGATTAGCGCCGATTTCCGACGGCATTACCATGCCCTCTTTGCCGGTTTCGGCGATGGTCTGAATGATAGTCGGGGTAAAGACCCGGTGCATCCCGGTCATCACCAGCAGCGGCCACAGGGCGCCCATAATCGCCACCGACAGCCAGCCGAGATAGCTGTGGATCGTATAGACCAGCGCGGAAATGGCGCTACCGATCCAGATGCCGAGCGGGCCAATCAGCAGAATCGACAGCGGAGCGGCGATCAGCACGATCAGCATCGGTTTAAGGAAGTTTTTTGTCACCGCCGGGGTGATACGGTCGACCCAGCGTTCGATATAGGAGAGGCACCAGGTCATCACCAGCGCCGGGATCACGGTATAGGTGTATTTCACCGCCGTCACCGGAATAAAGGCGAACTCCACGTGCTCGCCCTGGGCGGCTTTGGCCATCAGCTCGATAAAGCTCGGGTGTACCAGCACCCCGGCAATCGCAATCGCCAGCGACATATTGGTTTTGAACTTCACCGCCGCGGAGGCCGCGACCATCAGCGGCAGGAAGAAGAACGCGCCGTCGCCGATCACCGTCAGAATAGTCAGCGTTGGCGCGCCTTTGGGCAGCGCGCCGGTCATCTCGAGGATCATTGCCAGCAGCTTAACCATCGATCCGCCGATAATCGCCGGGATCAGCGGCGACATGGTGCCGATCAGCGCGTCGAGGATCCCGGCGCCGATGCGTTTCAGGGTAATGGGCGGTTTCCCCTGCGGTTCGGCGGGGCGCAGATCCCCCGGCAGCAGCGCAACCACTTCACGATACGCCTGGGAGACGGTATTGCCCACGATCACCTGGCACTGGTTATCGCTACGTACGACGCCGAGCACGCCTTTCAGCCCTTTGAGGGTGGCGCTGTCGACCCGCTCGTTGTCTTTGACCACGAAACGCAGGCGGGTCATGCAGTGAGTGACGGCGGCAACGTTATCTGCGCCGCCAATTGCCGCGATAATCTGCTGCGCCAGAGCTGCATAATTTTTAGACATCGGATTTTATCCTGTTTATCAATGGGGTACTGGCTTGTCGCCGCGCCGGAAAGCGGAGCGGCATCATGCATACATAGGAAACCGGTTCCACAAAATCATGATTAGTTTCATTAATTCATACAAGAAATAAAAAAATAAGATCTCGATTTTGTGATTTTGATCGCTGTGTGCGCATCAGCGCGGGCGACGCGCAAATGCTGAAAAAGCGCAGCGCGTGCAGTACACTGCGGGCAACATTGGCAACAGGAATAACCACATGGCAACGATGCTGGAGGTAGCGAAGCGCGCGGGGGTGTCAAAGGCCACCGTTTCGCGGGTGCTGTCGGGGAACGGCTATGTCAGCCAGGAGACCAAAGATCGCGTCTTCCAGGCGGTGGCCGAAAGCGGCTACCGGCCGAATCTGCTGGCGCGCAACCTGGCGACGAAAAAGACCCAGACCCTCGGGCTGGTGGTGACCAACACCCTTTATCACGGCGTCTATTTCAGCGAACTGCTTTACCACGTGGCGCGGATGACCGAAGACAAAGGGCGGCAGCTGATCCTCGCCGACGGCAAGCACAGCGCGGAGGAGGAGCGCGAGGCGATTCAGTATCTGCTCGATCTGCGCTGCGATGCGATTATTATCTATCCGCGCTTTCTCAGCGTTGATGAGATGGATGAGATTATCGAAAATCACGAGCGGCCGATCATGGTGCTCAACCGCCGCCTGCGCCGCAACGCCAGCCACTGCGTCTGGTCCGATCAAAAGGCCTCGGCGATGATGGCGGTGGAAAAGCTTATCGCGCTGGGCCATCGGGAAATCGCGTTTATTACCGGTTCGCTGGATTCGCCAACCGGCGTAGAGCGCCTCTCGGGCTATAAAGACGCGCTGGCCCGCGGCGGCATTGCCCTGAATGACTCTCTGATCGTCGAAGGCCGCTGGACGCCGGAAACCGGCGCGGCGGGAGTCGAGACGCTGCGCCAGCGCCGCGTCGGCTATAGCGCGCTGGTGGCGAGCAACGACGATATGGCGGTTGGCGCGATGAAGCAGCTGCATCAGCTCGGCGTCAAGGTCCCGGAGCAGGTTTCGGTGGTGGGCTTTGACGATATCGCGCTGGCGCCGTTTATGGTGCCGGCGCTCTCCAGCGTCAAAGTCCCGGTGACGGAGATGATCAAAGAGAGCATTAACCGGCTGATCTTTATGCTCGACGGCGGCGATTTTAAATTTCAGCAAACCTTTTCCGGCGAGCTGATTGAACGCGACTCGATGGTTCCCGGCCCGCACGCCTGACGTCGTCAGCTGTCATCGTCACAACTGACGATGACAGTATCTCCCGTATTTATCTTCTTTAATATCAGTTAGATAAAAGTTGGAACGCATTATGCATACTCCGGCGCGTAACCTTCTTACAGCTGGAGAAATGGATGAACCGTTTCATTATCGCCGACGCGAGCAAATGCATCGGCTGCCGCACCTGTGAAGTGGCCTGCGTGGTCTCTCATCAGGAAAATCAGGACTGCGCCGCGCTGACGCCAAAAAGCTTTTTACCGCGTATTCACGTGATCAAAGGCGTTAACGTGTCGACGGCCACCGCCTGCCGTCAGTGCGAGGACGCCCCGTGCGCCAACGTCTGTCCGAACGGCGCGATCAGCCGCGATCAGGGCTTCGTCCACGTGATGCAGGAGCGCTGCATCGGCTGCAAAACCTGCGTGGTGGCCTGTCCCTACGGCGCCATGGAAGTGGTGGTGCGCCCGGTTATCCGCCACAGCGGCGCGGGGCTGAACGTGATGGCGGAAAAAGCCGAAGCCAACAAATGCGACCTTTGCCACCACCGTGAGGAAGGCCCGGCCTGTATGGATGCCTGTCCGACCCACGCGCTGATTTGCGTCGACCGCAACAAGCTCGAACAGATGAATATCGAAAAACGCCGCCGCACCGCGCTGGCCTGGTAAGCCGGTCGCGCAATGAACGGGGTGCAAATCCGCATTCGCGGTAAAGTGCAGGGGGTGGGATTCCGCCCCTTCGTCTGGCAGCTGGCGCAGCAGCTGGGGCTGCGCGGCGACGTGTGCAACGACGGCGACGGCGTGCTGGTGCGCCTTGTCGGCGATGATGCGCCATTTCTCGCCGCGTTAACCCGGCGCTGCCCGCCGCTGGCGCGTATCGACAGCGCGGCAGCGGCGCCTTTTGTCTGGGCCGCGCCGCCGCCGGGCTTTACCATCCGCCAAAGCGGGGCCGGAAGCATGCGCACGCAGATTGTGCCCGATGCCGCTACCTGCCCGGCATGTCTGGCGGAGATGAACAACCCGCGGGAGCGCCGCTACCGCTATCCGTTTATCAACTGCACCCACTGCGGGCCGCGCTTTACCATTATTCGCGCTATGCCCTACGACCGCCCGCTGACCTCTATGTCGCCGTTTCCTCTTTGCCCCGCCTGCGCGGCGGAATATGGCGATCCCGCCGATCGCCGCTTTCACGCGCAGCCGGTAGCCTGCGCCGAGTGCGGGCCGCAGCTGGAGTGGCGCGGCCCGCAGGAACATTTATTTGGCGAAGCCGCCTTAGATGCGACGATTGCTCGCCTGCTGGCGGGCGATATTGTGGCGGTGAAGGGGCTGGGCGGTTTCCATCTGCTGTGCGACGCCGGAAACCGCGAGGCCGTGGCGAAGCTGCGGGCGCATAAGCATCGCCCGGCGAAACCGCTGGCGGTGATGCTGGCGACGACGGCGGGGCTCGATGAACCGGCGCTGACGCTGCTGACCTCTCCCGCCGCGCCGATCGTGCTGCTGGAGAAAACGCAGGTGGCCGGCCTGTGCGACCAGATTGCGCCAGGGCTTGCGGAAGTAGGGGGGATGCTGCCGTCTAATCCACTGCAGCATTTACTTTCGCAGGCGCTGGCGCGCCCATTAGTGATGACCTCCGGCAACCTCAGCGGCCGCCCGCCGGCGTTAACCAACGCCGAGGCGCTGGCGGATTTAGCCGGAATTGCCGACGGATTTCTGCTGCATAATCGCGAGATTGTGCAGCGGATGGATGATTCCGTGGTGCGGCAAAGCGGCGAGATGCTGCGCCGTGCCCGCGGCTACGTGCCTGACGCGCTGGCGCTGCCGCCGGGTTTCCACGACGTACCGCCGCTGCTGGCTCTCGGCGCGGATATGAAAAATACGTTCTGCCTGCTGCGCGGCGATGAAGCGGTGCTCAGCCAGCATTTTGGCGATCTCGATGAGGAGGGCGTCGAGGCGCAGTGGCGGCAGGCGCTGCGTCTGATGCAGGAGATTTACGCTTTTACCCCCCAGCGGGTGGTTGCCGACGCCCATCCCGGCTACCGCGCTTCGCGGTGGGCGGCGTCGCTTATGCTGCCGGTGGACCGCGTGTTGCATCATCATGCCCACGCGGCCGCCTGCCTGGCCGAGCACCGCTGGCCGCGGGAGGGCGGCGACGTGATTGCCCTGACCCTCGACGGTATCGGGATGGGGGAAAACGGCGAACTGTGGGGCGGCGAGTGCCTGCGGGTCAACTATCGCGAGTGCGAGCATCTCGGCGGTCTGCCGGCGGTGGCGCTGCCTGGCGGCGACCTCGCGGCGCGTCAGCCGTGGCGCAATCTGCTCGCCCACTGCCTGGCCTTCGTCCCCGAGTGGCAGAATTATGCCGACACCGCCGCGCTGCGCCAGCAAAGCTGGCCGCTGCTGGCGCGGGCAATCGAGCGCGGTATTAATGCGCCGCAGGCATCGTCGTGCGGCCGTCTGTTTGACGCCGTCGCCTGCGCGCTGGGCTACGCTCCGCTAACCCTGAGCTATGAGGGGGAAGCGGCGTGCCGTCTGGAGGCGCTGGCGGCGACCTGCGCAGGCGTGGATCATCCGGCGACGCTGCCGTGGCGCGATGGAAAACTGGATCTGGCGACGTTCTGGCAGCAGTGGCTGAGCTGGCAGGCGAGCCCGGCGCAAAAAGCGTGGGCCTTTCATGATGCGCTGGCCCGCGGGCTGGCGGCCATGATGCGCGATTGCGCGAACGCGCGGAATATTCACACGCTGGCCTTCGGCGGCGGGGTACTGCACAACCGCCTGCTGACGGCGCGATTGACCTTTTATCTGGCCGATTTTACTCTGCTCTTTCCGCAGCAGCTGCCCGCAGGCGATGGCGCGATTGCCTTCGGCCAGGCGGTTATCGCTGCGGCCCGCCTGCAGGCTTAAAGGACACCGATATGATAGTGACGATTTTGCGTCAGCAGCCGCGCGCAGCGGCGCTGGTGCTGACATTGATTGCCGCCAATTTGCTGGCCTGGGGCTGGGCGTTTACGGCGTTCGGCGGCAGCGGCGCGCTGATGGCCGCCAGCCTGCTGGCCTGGGGTTATGGTCTGCGCCACGCGGTGGACGCCGACCATATCGCGGCCATCGACAACGTGACCCGCAAAATGATGCAGCAGGGGAAGCGGCCTTTTGCCGTTGGCGCGTGGTTCTCGCTGGGGCATTCGTCGATTGTGGTGCTGGCTTCGGCGGCGATTGCCGCGACCGCCACCGCGTTTGGCCAGCAGATGAGCTGGTTTCACGAGACCGGCAGCGTTATCGGCACCGCCGTGTCGGCGCTGTTTCTGCTGGTGATGGCCTTTATCAACCTGGTCATTTTGCGCAGCGTCTGGCGCAGCTTTCGGGCGTGGAAGCAGGGCGAAAAGGTGAGCGATGAGGTCATGACCGGCGGCGGCATGATGAGCTGGTTGTTCGGTAAAACCTTCCGCCTGATTAGCCGCAGCTGGCAGATGTATCTGGTGGGCTTTCTGTTTGGCCTCGGCTTTGATACGGCGACGGAAATCGGCGTGCTGGGGATCTCCGCCGCCAGCGCGTCGAGCGGGGTGTCAATTTGGTCGATTATGGTTTTTCCGGCGCTGTTCGCCAGCGGGATGGCGCTGGTGGATACGCTCGATAACGTGCTGATGGTCGGCGCCTACGGCTGGGCGTTCAGCAAGCCGCAGCGCAAGCTCTATTACAATATGACCATTACCGGCACCTCGGTGGTGGTGGCGCTGTTTATCGGCGGTCTGGAAGCGCTGGGGCTGTTGATGGATAAGTTCTCTCTGAGCGGCGGCCTCTGGCGCTGGGTTGGCGCATTGAACGACCATCTCGGCGACGCCGGTTTTGTGGTGGTCGGGCTGTTCGTGGCCTGCTGGGTGCTGTCGGTGCTCAACTACCGCTGGCGCGGGTACGATAATCTGGCGCGGTAGGTTGGGCATTTCCCCGGCTCGCGCTGCGCTTAGCCGGGCTACCAAACCCGAGCGCCTCGCAAGTTGGGTAGCCCGGGTAAGGCGTTTACGCCGCGACCCGGGAATAACATTATTTCATCGAGGTTAACTCACCAGCTGCTTGAGCAGGGCAAAAGCATCTTTCATGCGATCCTCGCTGACCACAAAAGCGCGCAGCTGGTTCTCGGCGTCAACGCCTTTCGCGACCAGGCCGTCTTTGGCGGCAACGATATTCCACGTCAGATCCTCGCGCCGGGTATCGCCCGCCAGGTGCAGCGGTAAATCCGGCGTTTTGACCTTCACCAGCATCGGCGGCAGCTTCAGTTCTCCCTGCTGGGCCAGCAGATTTTTACTCAGGCACATAGCGCTTAGCAGAATCGGCTGCAGAAAAGGCAGGACCATGCCGTTGATTTCCGCGCAATCGCCGAGGGCGTAAATCGCCGGATGGCTGGTTTGCAGTTGGCTGTTCACCACCACGCCGCGGTGCGTCTGCAGTCCCGCATGCCGCGCCAGCGCCGTTTCCGGGCGTAAACCGGCGGCGGCCACCACCGCATCCACCGTCACCGTACGCTGGCGGTCAAGGGTGACGCGAATCCCGTCGGCGCTCTGCGCCAGGCTTTCCAGCTGGGACTTCAGCATCAGATGCACGCCCATGTCGGTCAGACGATGCTGCAGTCGGCTGCTGGCCTCGGGCGGCATCAGGGCCGACAGTACGCTGGCGGAGTTATCCACCACCGTCACCGCTTTGCCGGCGCGGCAGAAATCCATCGCCAGCTCGCAGCCAATCAGCCCGCCGCCAACGATCAGCACCCTTTTTGCATCGCGCAGCTGGCTTTGCGCCGCACCGTATTCCCGCTGGCTGTTCAGGGTCAGCATCAGCTCGCGGCCCGGCACCGGTGGGATAAACGGCGTCGCGCCGGTGGCCAGCACCAGTTTGTCATAGCGCCACTCGCGGTCCTGGCTCTTCACCAGGTGCTGCTCGGCGTCGATATCGCTGACCCAGGTATGCGGAAACAGGCGCAGATTGTACTGCTCGGCAAACTCGCCCGCCGTTTGCAGGGTCAGGTCGTCGGCGTTCTGCCCGCGGCTGACCACATGGCTGAGATCCGGTTTGTTGTACTCATCCATGCTGTCGGCGGCGATCAGGGTCAGCGGGATATTCGGGTCCTGCTTGCGAATATTTTTCACCAGCTGACGGGCCGCGAAGCCCGAACCGATGATGACGATGCCATCACTCATTTTGCCTCCGATGCCAGAACGTCAAACACATCTTTACCCAGCGAACACTCAGGGCAGAGGAAGTTATCCGGGACTTCGCTCCACGGCGTGCCCGGCTGGACGTCCTGGTTCGGTTCGCCCTGTTCGGGGTCGTAAATCCACTGGCAAACGCTGCACTGCATTTTCGGGCCGAGATCGGCTGCCGCTGGCGCTGCGCAGGGCGTTGCCTCAGGCGCGGCGTGTTTGGTCTGGCTCGCCGGCAGCGGGGAGAGGGCCCACTGGCGGGCGATTTCGCGGCCGTGCTCGCGGCACACTTCCAGCGCGTCGAGATCCGGGCGCCATTTGGCCTTCAGGCTCAGGGACATTTCAAAGCCCGCATCCTGTAAACGCGTGGACAGGCGGTCAACCGCGCCGCCGCTCCAGCCGTGGGAGCCGAAGGCGCTGGCGCGCTTGTTACGGAAACGCAGGCCGGTCATCTCCTCCACCAGCCCGGCGATTTTCGGCATCATCACGTTATTCATGGTTGAGGTGCCGACCAGCACGCCCTTCGAGCGGAACACGTTGGTCAGAATGTCATTTTTATCGCTGCGGGCGACGTTGAAAATTTTCACCGCCACGCGCGGATCCACGTCGGTAATGCCCTGGGCTATCGCGTCGGCCATCATGCGGGTGTTGTTGGACATGGTGTCGTAGAAAATCGTGATGCGGTCTTCTTGATAATCCGCCGCCCACTCGAGATATTTTTCGACGATCTGCGTCGGGTTATCGCGCCAGACCACGCCGTGGGAGGTCGCAATCATATCCACCGGCAGGTTAAAGCCGAGGATTTCGGTAATTTTCGGCGTCACCAGGCGGCTGAACGGGGTCAGAATATTGGCATAGTAGCGCTGGCACTGCTCGTAAAGCTCAACCTGGTCAACTTCATCATTAAACAGATGTTCATCGCAGTAGTGCTGGCCGAAGGCGTCGTTGCTGAACAGCACCGCGTCGCCGGTCATATAGGTCATCATGCTATCCGGCCAGTGCAGCATCGGGGTTTCGACGAAAATCAGCTGCTTGCCGTTGCCGATATCCAGGCTGTCGCCGGTTTTCACCACCTTAAAATTCCACTCCGGGTGATGATGGTGTCCGGTGATGGAGTCGATGGCGTTGGCGGTACAGTAAATCGGGGTGTCCGGGATCTGGGTCATCAGCTCGGTCAGCGCGCCGGCATGGTCCTCCTCAGCATGGTTGATAATGATGTAATCAATATCGGCGAGGTCGATTTTACCGCGCAGGTTCTGCACGAATTCACGGCTGAATTTATGATCGACGGTATCGATCAGCACATTTTTTTCTTCCCGGATGAGATAGCTGTTGTAGCTGCTGCCGCGCAGCGTTTTGTATTCAGTCCCGTGGAAATCACGCACTTCCCAGTCGCGTTGGCCAACCCAATGAATGTTATTTTTAACCAGAATAGACATAGCAACCTCAATTAATTCAGCAGTGTTCAAATAAGATGTTTTGCTTATATCAAGTTGCGTGCCAACTTTTTAATTAATTGAATTTAAAGTGTTTTAAGTTTTTTATTAAATCTGTTGATGTCAAAATGACAATGGTTAAAATAGTCGATATGACTACGCTTGGTGTCAAAATGACTATGAGGCGACAATGAGTTTCTCCGTCGAGGCCCTGGCGAAAATCGCCATTGATTTACAAAGCGATCTCGGCCATGCCGACCGTTTTTCGCGTTTGATTACCACCCTGCGGCAGATACTCGGCTGCGATGCTTCGGCGCTGCTGCGCTACGAGGCGCACCAGTTTGTGCCGCTGGCGATTGATGGCCTGGCCCAGGACGTACTTGGCCGACGCTTTGCCCTTGAAGGCCACCCGCGGCTGGAGGCGATTGCCCGGGCGGGGGACGTGGTGCGCTTCCCGGCGGATAGCGATCTGCCGGACCCTTACGATGGCCTGATCCCCGGACAGGAGAGCCTGAAGGTGCACGCCTGCGTCGGCCTGCCGCTGTTTGCCGGGCAAACCCTGATCGGCGCGCTCACCCTCGACGGCATGGATGCGGACCGTTTTGACAGCTTCAGCGACGAGGAGCTGCGCCTGATTGCCGCCCTGGTGGCCGGGGCGCTCAATAACGCGCTGCTGATCGCCCGGCTGGAGAATCAAAACGTGCTGCCGGAGCAGGCTATCGTGTATCCGGCAGCCGAACGTCAGGAGATGATTGGCCTGTCGGCGCCGATGCTGCAGCTGAAAAAAGAGATCGATATCGTCGCGGCTTCTGACTTAAACGTGCTGATTAGCGGCGAGACCGGCACCGGCAAAGAGCTGGTGGCGAAAGCGGTGCATCAGGGGTCGCCGCGGGCGGCCAATCCGCTGGTCTATCTCAACTGCGCGGCCCTGCCGGAGAGCGTGGCGGAGAGCGAGCTGTTTGGCCACGTCAAAGGGGCGTTTACCGGGGCGATCAGCAACCGCAGCGGTAAATTTGAAATGGCGGACAACGGGACGCTGTTCCTCGATGAAATTGGCGAGCTTTCGCTGGCGCTCCAGGCCAAGCTGCTGCGGGTGCTGCAGTATGGCGATATTCAGCGCGTCGGCGACGATCGCAGCCTGCGGGTTGATGTGCGGGTGCTGGCGGCCACCAACCGCGACCTGCGTCAGGAGGTGGTGGAGGGGCGCTTTCGCGCCGACCTGTATCATCGCCTGAGCGTGTTTCCGCTGTCGGTTCCGGCGCTGCGCGAGCGGGAAAGTGATGTAGTGCTGCTGGCCGGCTATTTTTGCGAACAGTGCCGTTTGCGTATGGGGCTGGCGCAGGTGATTTTAAGCGAAGCGACGCGGGCCAGGCTGCTCGCCTGGTCATGGCCGGGCAACGTACGCGAACTGGAGCACGCGATTCATCGGGCGGTGGTGCTGGCGCGGGCGACGCAGGCGGGTAATGATATCGTGCTGGAGCCGCAGCATTTTCAGCTGGCCGGGGAAGCGCCAGCCTTGCCGACCGTCAGCCCGCAGCCGGCGGCGGAAGCGGTGAGCCTGCGCGAGGCGACGGAGGCGTTCCAGCGCGAAGCGATCGCCAGCGCGCTGGCGGCTAATGGCCGCAGCTGGGCCGCCACCGCCCGCGCGCTGGGGCTCGACGTCGCCAACCTGCACCGGCTGGCGAAACGTCTGGGGCTTAAAGGATCCCGGCCTGATAAAAGTTCTGCAGGTTAATCGCGCCGACCAGCTGGCCGCTTTCATCCACCACCGGAGCGGCGCTGATTTTATGCTTCATCAGGCGCTCTTTGGCTTCTATCGCGCGGCTTTCCGCTTGCAGAGTGACGCCGTTGCGGGTCATCGCCTGGCTGACGATATCCTGTAAGCTGCCGCCGCCCACCAGCCAGCGGCGCAGGTCGCCGTCGGTAAAGACGCCCTGCACGTGATTGCGCTCATCGCAGACCGCCACCAGCCCCAGGCCGGTGCGGCTGAGTTCGAGCATCGCGTCCATGACGCTGGTGTCGTTGGCGACGCGCGGCACGTCGCCGTCGCGGCGCATCAGATGGTGAACTTTGTTCAGCAGCCGCGCGCCCAGCGCGCCGGCCGGGTGCGAACGGGCGAAATCTTCTTCGTTAAAGCCGCGGGCCTGCATGACCGCCATGGCCAGCGCGTCGCCGAGCATCAGGGTATTGACGGTGCTGGAGGTGGGCGCGAGGTGCATCGGGCAGGCTTCACGCTCTACGGCAATATCAAGCACCGCTTTGGCCGCCAGCGCCAGCGGTGAAGTGGATTTACCGGTCATCGCCAGCAGCGGAATGGATTTTTCCTCCAGGCGCGGAACGATAAGATCCAGCTCTTTAGCGCTGCCGGAGTAAGAGATAAACAGCATCACGTCGCGGCTGTCGAGCATGCCGAGGTCGCCGTGCAGCGCTTCCGCCGGGTGAACAAAAAATGCCGGGGTGCCGGTGCTGGCGAAGGTGGCGGCCAGCTTTTTACCAATATGACCCGATTTACCGATACCGGAGACGACCAGTTTGCCCTCGCAGTGGATAATGGTTTCCGCCGCGCGGATGAAGTCGTCGCCCAGGCGTTCAGGCAGGCGGCTCGCCTCCTGAAGCTCCAGCATCAGGGTCTGGCGTCCGGCTTCTAACAGAAAGTTACTCATGATGTTCTCCAGTAATAATGACTTCGATGCCTTTGTCTTCCAGCGCCCGCTTAAATTCCGGGCTGATATCGGCATCGGTAATCAGTTTGTCTACGCTCTCCAGGCCGCAGACAATATTGGGACTTTTGCGGCCAAACTTCGACGAGTCGGCCATCAGGATAACTTCGCGGGCGGCATTGCACATCGCTTTGCTGACCGTATAAACCTCATTAAAGGTGGTGACGCCGGCGATTAAATCAATGCCGTCGGTGCCCATAAACAGTCGATCGAAGCTGAAGTGTTCGAAGGCGTTTTCCGCCAGCTGGCCGTGAAAGGAGGCCGATTTTTTGCGGAACGTGCCGCCCGGCATCAGGATGGTTTGTTCGTTATCCAGTTCGGAGAGGGCGTTGACGATATGCAGGCTGTTGGTCATCACGGTAATGTTATTGAAGCGGCTGAGCATCGGCACCATTTGCAGCACCGTACTGCCGGCGTCAAGAATGATCGAGTCGCCATCGTGAATGAAGCTGACCGCGGCTTCGGCAATCCGCTCTTTTTTATGGGTGTTGATCAGCGTTTTGTGGTCGATGGGCGGATCGGCCTCGTCTTTATTTAACACCACGCCGCCGTAAGTGCGGATAACGGTACCGGCATTCTCAAGGATCACCAGATCCTTACGGATGGTGGTGCCGGTGGTGTCGAAGTGTTGCGCCAGCTCTTCGACCGAGCATTTGCCCTGCGATTGCAGGTGCTCGAGAATGGCTGCCTGGCGCTGACGTGGTTTCATAGGCGTTGTATCCTGCGTTTAAAGTTTCGAAATGATAATTTCGCAAGATATTAACGTTCACAACGAAATTATCCATGTTTCGGATTAAGCGCTAATGATAGTGCATTCTGACAGAGCGGATCATTGGGAAAGATCACATCAGGCTGCAATTCCTTAAGATGCTTGCCGGTGAGGGCGGGAATTTTTTGCGGCCTGGCGAAGACGGTGAGGCCTTTCATTAACAGCGTATCGTGAATGCGGTCGTTTTCGTCGACGGCGATGGCGACGACGGCGCGCGGCTTGAACCGCCCCGAGGAGCGGCCGACGCCGACGCGTCCCTGCTGGCACAGCCGATCGAATGCGCGATTGAACTGCCTGATCTGCCAGCCGCCAAAGGCGAGCTGGGTTATCCAGGCGATGGCGGCGATAGTGATAAGTGCGGTAACCATAAAAGTCTCCTTAAGGCGTGTGCGATATTTCCCCGGAGGCGGCGCGTTGCGCCTTACCCGGGCTACGGATCGGCGCGGGGTGCCGGTTTTGTAGCCCGGATAAGCGCAGCGCAATCCGGGACCTCTGGTTTAAAACATCACCTGCCCGCCGGTGACGTTGATGGACTGCCCGGTGCAGTATGAAGCCTGCGGACTGGCGTAAAACATCAGCACGTTAAGTACGTCCTGGTAATCGCAGCCGCGCTTCAGCGGGACTTTGTCGATGTAATACTGCTCGACCTGCTCCTCCGGGATCCCCAGCTTGGTGGCGTACTGCGGCAGCAGAGACTGGAACATCGGCGACTTCAGCAGGTTGCCGAGCATCAGGGAGTGCACGGTAATCCCGTACTCCGCGAGGTCCAGCGCCAGCGACTGCGTCAGCCCCACGCCGCCAAACTTCGCCGCGCTATAGCCGGAGTTATGCTTGCTGCCCACTTTGCCGGATTTAGAGTTGATCTGGATGATGCGTCCTTTAATGCCGTCGCGGATCATCAGGCGAGAGAACTCGCGGGCGCAGAGGAAGTAGCCCACCAGATTCACCTGCAGCGAACGGTCGAAATCCCCCAGCGCGAAGTCGCTGATAAACGCCGCTTTAGCGATCCCGGCGCTATAGACCAGCAGGTCGACGCTGGAAAATATTTCGTCTACCCCGCGGGCGAGGGCGACCACGCTGGCTTCGCTGGTGGCATCCGCGCCGAAGCCCCACGCCGTGCCTTCGCCATGTTCTGCATTGATGGCCTGCGCGACGCGGGTCGCTTTATCGCTCTGAATATCGACCACCGCCACGCGATAGCCTTCTGCGGCAAGCCCGCGACACAGAAACTCCCCTAAGGTTTGTCCCCCACCGATGACAACAGCAACCTGATTCATAATTTTCTCCTTACAGCTTAAGCAACAAATTTCAGTACGCAGCCGGCGGCGATACCTTCCGGCACCGGCCCCGCCACGTGTACGGTTCCGGGGAATTCCGCTTCGCGGTGGCCGTCAAAGCGCAGCGTGATATGGCCCAGCTCGCGCAGGTTCTGCTCGGCGACTTCGCCGACGGCGGTGACCGGGTAGCGCAGCTCGCCGAGCTGCAGCTCAGCGCCCGGCACCAGCGCTCCGGAGAGCTCGCCGTGGTTGTGAATAAAGCAGTACTCTTCGATATCGGCCGGGGCGCCTTCGCGGAAGGTGATCAGCATCTGCTCGTCCAGCGCCATCGCCGCGCTGGCGCCGATATGCGTAATGGTGGTCTGGTAAATCACGGTCATCTTCAGGCACCTATTATTGGTAAATAAATCCGGAAACGAACCAGGCGATCAGCACCGTTGGCGCGCCGGTCAGGAAGCGGCTCACCAGTACCGACGGTACGCCGACGCGCACGGTGTCCTGGCGCGCTTCCGCCAGCGACAGGCCAACCGGGATAAAGTCGCAGGCGGCCTGGGCGTTAATGGCGAACAGCGCGGGCAGGGCGAGATGCGGCGGAATATTGCCAAGGCCAATCTGCACGCCAATCAGCACGCCGATAACCTGGGCGATGACCGCGCCGGGGCCGAGAAACGGCGACAGCAGCGGGAAAGAGCAGATCAGCGCCAGGGTCACGAGGCCCAGCGGATGGCTGGCGAGCGGCGCCAGGCCGTGGGCAATCCAGTCGCCGATGCCGGAGGCCATGATGATGCCGATCAGCGCCGCGACGAAGGCCATAAACGGCAGAATGGTTTTCAGCACCGTATCGATGGTGTCGCGCCCGGCCTGGAACAGCACCGCCACGACCGAGCCCATCCCCATACCAACTTTGGCCAGCAGGCCGTCGCTCTGCTCGGTTATTTTCTTGCTGGTGTCATAGTCGCGGGCCGCCGGCTGGGCAGGCGCGGCCTGCGGGGCCGGGGAGGGACCCTCTTCCAGCGCGAAAATGTTCTCTTCTTTGACGCCGGAAACGTAAATGTCCTCGACGATGTACTGCGCCAGCGGACCCGATTTGCCGGTCGCGTGGATATTAATGGTCGGGATGCGGCGCTTCGGGTAGATACCGCAGCGCAGGGTGCCGCCGCAGTCGATAATCGCCACGCCGATTTCCGCTTCCGGCGGTTCGCCCTCTTTGAAGCCATCGACCGCCTGCCAGCCGGTGAGGCGGGCAATTTTATCGACGATCGCCGGGCGGGTGCCCGCGGTGATATAGACAATCTTTTTACCGGCAACGGCGTCCAGTTCGAGCGGGCCGCCCCAGCCGCCGGCGCCTTTTTCAATGCGAATACGGGTCATGATGTCGCTCCTGACAGATGCACTTTCTGCTCAAGCTGGATGGCCATTTTTTTCTCAAAAATCGACGTGGTCAGGTCGGTCACCCAGCCGCGGAAGAAGTTCGTCACCAGGCCCACCAGCAGATAGCTCACCGCCAGCGGCCCTAACGGTAGACCGAGGGTGGTTAGCCCGTTGGCGATCCCCAGATAGACGAACAGTTCGCCGGGGTTGATGTGCGGAAACAGGCCGTTCATTGAGTGGCAGCTGTAGGAGGCCGCCGCGTAGTAGCTCGGTTTGTATTTCTCGGGCATAAAGCGCCCAAGGCTCAGGGTCATCGGGTTACAGAAAACGAAGGTGCCGATGCAGGGCAGCAGCAGGTAGCGGGAGATCGGATTACCGGCGCAGCGCTGCGCCAGCTTTTCGATCCGCTGCTGACCAATAAAGTTGATCAGCGCGTTCATGATCACCAGCAGACTGATCAGCAAAGGCAGGATCCCGGTGACCATACCGGTGAACACCTCGCCTCCCTTCTGAAACAGGCCGATAAACCATTCGGCGCCGTGGGTAACGACTTCAATCATTGTTCTCTCCTTCAGCGTGTTATTTTTCTTGCTAACTGGCAGCTAATTTTAATCATTTTAAAAGGTTTAAAATTGTTATATTGATCGCAAAATGAAAGATAAATATTTTATTTTGAAAGATTGTGACTGGAGTGAACGAAGGATCCGGCGGGGCGAGAGGAAAAAGGGCGATAAAAAAGAATTTACATTGCCGCCGCTTCCTTGTGAGCGGGCGCATGCTTTACCATAATTACCCCTTGCCGATTTGTTAAATGGATGTCCCATGTTGAAGCGTCGTTCCCTGGCTTTACTCCCCCTGTGCGTTCTCCTCGCTGCCTGCAGCAGCAAACCTCAAACTCCTGCGGAAAAGGAAATGGCGGGCGGCACGGGCGGTTTTTTACTCGAGCCACAGCATAACGTGATGGAGATGAGCGGCGATTTCGCCAATAACCCGGCGGCGGAACAGTTCATTGATAAAATGGTGAGCAAGCACGGCTTCGACCGACAGCAGCTGCATCAAATTCTCTCGCAGGCCAAACGCCTGGACTATGTGCTGCGTCTGATGGACCGTCAGGCGCCCACCGGGCTGCCGCCGTCAGGGCCAAACGGCGCCTGGCTGCGCTACAAAAAGCAGTTTATTACCCCGGATAACGTGCAGAACGGTGTGGCGTTCTGGAACCAGTATCAGGATGCGCTCAACCGCGCGTACCAGGTATACGGCGTGCCGCCGGAGATTATCGTCGGGATTATTGGCGTCGAGACCCGCTGGGGGCGGGTGATGGGGAAAACCCGCATCCTTGATGCGCTGGCGACGCTGTCGTTTAACTATCCGCGCCGCGCCGAGTACTTCTCCAGCGAGCTGGAAACGTTCCTGCTGATGGCGCGCAGCGAACAGGACGACCCGCTCGATCTGAAAGGCTCCTTCGCCGGCGCGATGGGCTACGGTCAGTTTATGCCCTCTTCTTACAGGCAGTACGCGGTGGACTTTAACGGCGACGGGCATATCAACCTGTGGGATCCGGTCGATGCGATTGGCAGCGTGGCGAATTACTTCAAGCAGCACGGCTGGGTGAGCGGCGATCTGGTGGCGGTACAGGCGCTGGGCCAGGCGCCTGGGCTGAACAATGGGTTCAAAACCAAATACAGCGTCTCGCAGCTGGCGGCGGCGGGACTTACCCCGACTCAGCCGCTGGGTAACCATCAGCAGGCGAGCCTGCTGCGTCTGGATATCGGCACAGGCTACCAGTACTGGTACGGTCTGCCGAACTTCTACACCATTACCCGCTATAACCACAGCACCCATTACGCGATGGCCGTCTGGCAGCTCGGTCTGGCGGTTTCTCAGGCCCGGATGCAGTAACCCCATCTTCTGTGCTCCTCTCCGTCCGGAGAGGAGTCTGTAACATTTTGCAGCATTTCCTTTTGTTGACGCCAATTTACATTCCGCGCTTCTTTTAATATTGTTATGTTATAACGTTTTATTGAGGCGTAAACATTGACTTCCTTATTGATGACTTCAGGCATCGCCCGGCTGGCGATGGCCGGCGTGCTGCTGGCCGCCCTGTGGCTGGCAACCTGGTGGGCGGTATCGCTGCCATGATAGAGCTCGATCATCTGGTGGCTGGCTATGAAGGGCTGGCGATCGCGCCGTCCCTTAGCGGCACGATTGCAACGGGGAGTATGACGGCTATCGTCGGCCTGAACGGCTGCGGGAAATCGACGCTGTTAAAGACGCTGGCCGGATTTATCCCGCCGGTCAGCGGCCGCCTGCACTGGCGCGACGGACGGCCGGTTATCGGCTGGCTGGCGCAGCGGCATGCGCTGGAGTCGCAGTTTCCGCTCACGGTGCAGGATGTCGTCAGCCAGGGGGCCTGGCCGCAGGTATCGTTGCTGCGCGGGCTCGGGGGGGAGGTGCGCCAGCGTATCGTCGCGGCCATAGCGCGGGTGGGGCTGCTAGCGATGGCGAAAACGCCGATTGAGGCGCTCTCCGGCGGCCAGTTTCAGCGCATGCTCTTCGCGAGGGTGATGGTGCAGCGCGCGCCGCTGGTGATGCTCGACGAACCGTTTACCGGCATCGACGAAGCCACCTGCCGTGAGCTGATGGCGCTGATCCTGGAAATGCATCAGCAGGGGCAGACGATTCTGGCGGTGCTGCACGATAACCAGCGGGTCGCCGACTATTTCCCGGAAACGATGCTGCTGACGCCGCAGCGCGCCCGCTGGGGCAGTACGCCTGATGTGCTGCCCGCCTTTCACTCCGCGAGGCTGGCATGATCTGGCACACCTTCATTCAGCCCTTTATCGAGTTTGGCTTTATGCGCCGCGCGCTGGTGGTGTGCCTGGCACTCTCGCTGAGCACGACCATGCTCGGCGTCTTCCTACTTTTACGCCGCATGAGCCTGATGGGCGATGCGCTCTCGCATGCGATTTTGCCCGGCGTGGCGGTGGGCTACCTGCTTAACGGGATGTCGCTGCTGGCGATGACCGTCGGGGGTTTTATTGCCGGCATTGCGGTGGCGCTGGTGGCGGGGTGGGTCAGCCGACGCACGCTTTTAAAAGAGGATGCCAGCTTTGCCGGATTTTATCTCGGCTCCCTGGCGCTGGGCGTCACGCTGGTCTCGCTGCGCGGCTCTAACGTCGACCTGCTGCATCTGCTGTTCGGCTCGATTCTGGCGGTAGACCGCGATTCGGCGCTGTTTGTGACCGGCGTTGCCAGCCTGACGCTGATTTGCATCGCCCTGTTTTATCGCGGCCTGGTCAGCGAAGCCTTCGACAGCGTCTGGCTTCAGGTGAACGCGCGAAGAGTGCCTGCGCTGCTGCACGGCCTGTTCCTCGCCCTGCTGGTGCTCAATCTGGTGGCCGGGTTTCAGGTGCTCGGCACGCTGATGGCGGTGGGGGTCATGATGCTGCCCGCGGTCGCGGCGCGCTGCTGGGCGCGGACGCTGCCGGGCATTCTGCTGCTGGCGGCTCTGATGGGCGGTTTTTGCGCGTGGATGGGGCTGAGCCTGTCGTGGGCGGCGAATTTGCCTGCCGGACCCGCCATTGTGCTGACCGCCAGCGGCCTCTTTTTTGTATCGGTGTTTTTTGGCTCGCGCAGCCGGCTGGTTGTCGGCTGGCGTAAATTAATGGGGTAAGGACAATGATGAAACGTACCGGGATATGGCTGGCGCTGGCGCTGGGTCTGGCATCGCACGGGGTGATGGCGAAAACGCTAAACGTGGTGAGCAGTTTTTCCGTGTTGGGCGATATGGTGCAGCAGATTGGCGGCGAACATGTGCATGTGGATACGCTAGTGGGGCCGGACGGCGATCCGCATACCTTCGAACCCTCGCCGAAAGACAGCGCGCTGCTGAACAACGCCGATGTGGTGGTGGTCAACGGCCTGGGGCTGGAGGGCTGGCTGGACCGGCTGATTAAAGCATCCGGGTTCAAAGGCGAGCTGGTGGTGGCTTCCCGCGGAGTCAAAACCCACACGCTTGAAGAAGATGGCGCAACGGTAACCGATCCGCATGCGTGGAACAGCGCCGCGAACGGTGCGCTGTACGCGCAGAATATCCTCAACGGCCTGGTGAAAGCCGACCCGGAAGATAAGTTGGCGCTGGAGGCTTCCGGCAAACGCTATATCAGCCAGCTTAACGAGATCGATCGCTGGGCTAAAAGCCAGTTCACCGCCATTCCACAGGCAAAGCGTAAGGTTCTGACCAGCCATGATGCTTTCGGCTATTTTGGCCGCGCCTATGGCGTGACCTTCCTCGCGCCACAGGGGCTATCTTCGGAAAGTGAGGCCAGCGCGGCGCAGGTGGCGGCATTAATTCGACAAATTAAAGCCGACGAGGTGCATACCTGGTTTATGGAAAATCAGCTGGATCCAAGACTGGTTAAACAGATTGCCAGCGCGACGGGCGCGCAGCCGGGAGGAGAGCTCTACCCTGAAGCCCTCTCTCAACCGGGCGGCGTGGCGGACAGCTACGTGAAAATGCTGCGTCACAACGTGGAGCTGATCGCGGCGAGTATGAAATAAATAAAAACCGGCCCGCGATGGGCCGGTTATCCGCCGCTATGGTTCTGCGAGTATCTGCTTGATTTTCTTGTTCAATGTGAATCCACTGGCAATACAGCCCACGCCCAGCAGGATCTGTACGCCTTCGAACAGCGGGTTGAATGAGCGGGTGAAAATATGCAGTAGCGCGGTTAGCAGCGAAACTGTGCCGCATACAAACAGGCACAGGCGCACCTGGCGAATTTTTTTCACGTTCTGCTCTGAGGTAAGCGTTGCTTTGGCCATTCCTGGTAACCTCTCATTTAACTCTTCCTTATATGTGCGGTGAATTGTGACACCGGCGCCCCCGGGCGGCTATCCGAAAATGCAGCGTTGGCTATAGCCGATGTTTTTCGCCAGCCGACTCGTAAATTCGTTACCTCGTCCCCATATCTTCGTTGAAAGTGCTATCTTTGATGGCCTCTTTGTACAGCTTACGTGGGGCGACGAATGACAGATTCGGAATTAATGCAGCTGAGCGAGCAGGTGGGGATGGCGCTGAAAGCGCGCGGTGCGACGGTGACCACGGCGGAGTCCTGCACCGGCGGCTGGGTCGCCAAAACCCTTACCGATATCGCCGGCAGTTCGGCATGGTTTGAGCGCGGTTTCGTCACTTACAGCAATGAAGCGAAATCGCAGATGATTGGCGTCAGCGAAGCGACGCTGCTTAGCCATGGAGCGGTGAGTGAACCGGTGGTGGTGGAGATGGCCATCGGCGCGCTGCGTGCGGCTCGCGCGGACTATGCCATTTCGGTCAGCGGCATCGCCGGGCCGGACGGCGGCAGCGCGGAAAAGCCGGTGGGAACCGTCTGGTTTGGCGTGGCCAGCGCCAGCGGACAGGGCGTAACCCGGCGCGAATGCTTTGCCGGAGACCGCGAGTCGGTACGCCGCCAGGCCACGGCCTACGCGCTAAATCTCCTCTGGCAACAATTTCTACAAAATACTTGATACTGTATGACTATACAGTATAATTGCTTCAACAGAACAGAATTCACTACCCGGTTACACCCGGCATGAGAGGAGTAATAATGGCTATCGACGAAAACAAACAGAAAGCGTTGGCGGCAGCACTGGGCCAGATCGAAAAACAATTCGGTAAAGGCTCCATCATGCGCCTGGGTGAAGACCGTTCCATGGATGTGGAAACTATCTCCACCGGCTCGCTTTCCCTTGATATCGCCCTGGGCGCAGGCGGCCTGCCGATGGGCCGTATCGTCGAGATCTACGGGCCTGAATCTTCCGGTAAAACCACGCTGACGCTGCAGGTTATCGCCGCCGCGCAGCGCGAAGGCAAAACCTGTGCGTTTATCGATGCGGAACACGCGCTGGACCCGGTTTACGCACGCAAGCTGGGCGTCGATATCGACAACCTGCTGTGCTCCCAGCCGGATACCGGCGAACAGGCTCTGGAAATCTGTGACGCGCTGGCGCGTTCCGGTGCGGTAGACGTTATCGTCGTTGACTCCGTTGCGGCGCTGACGCCGAAAGCGGAAATCGAAGGCGAAATCGGCGACTCTCACATGGGCCTCGCGGCGCGTATGATGAGCCAGGCGATGCGTAAACTGGCGGGCAACCTGAAGCAGTCCAACACCCTGCTCATCTTCATCAACCAGATTCGTATGAAAATTGGCGTGATGTTCGGTAACCCGGAAACCACCACCGGCGGTAACGCGCTGAAGTTCTACGCCTCCGTGCGTCTGGATATCCGTCGTATCGGTGCGGTGAAAGAGGGCGACAACGTTGTCGGCAGCGAAACCCGCGTTAAAGTGGTGAAAAACAAAATCGCCGCGCCGTTTAAACAGGCTGAATTCCAGATCCTCTACGGCGAAGGGATTAACTTCTTCGGTGAGCTGGTCGATCTCGGCGTGAAAGAGAAGCTGATTGAGAAAGCCGGCGCATGGTACAGCTATAACGGTGATAAAATCGGTCAGGGTAAAGCGAACGCCATCTCCTGGCTGAAAGAGAACCCGGCTGCGGCAAAAGAGATCGAGAAGAAAGTTCGTGAACTGCTGCTGAGCAATCAGGACTCCACGCCGGACTTCGCGGTTGATGGCAACAGCGAAGCGGAAACCGAACAAGATTTCTGATATCGTCTGAACAGACTAACAAGGGGCCGCTTATGCGGCCCTTTTGCTTTTTTTGATTAGCGAGGCTGACCGTGACTGAAACTTCATCCCGCCGCTCTGACTACGCCAGGCTGCTGGATCGCGCGATTCGCATTCTGGCAATGCGCGACCACAGCGAACAGGAGCTAAGGCGAAAACTGGCTGCA
This sequence comes from Klebsiella michiganensis, assembly GCF_015139575.1. Classification (GTDB taxonomy): domain Bacteria; phylum Pseudomonadota; class Gammaproteobacteria; order Enterobacterales; family Enterobacteriaceae; genus Klebsiella; species Klebsiella michiganensis. The sequence continues at coordinate 1,252,608 of NZ_AP022547.1, forward strand.
CCGGTCATGAGCAAAAACGGCCCTGAAGCGTTAGATGTGACGCCGGAAGAGGTCGATAAAGTCGTTGAATGGTGCATTGAGAACCGCTATCTGGACGACGAACGCTTTGTCCGTCAGTTCATTGCCAGCCGCAGCCGCAAGGGGTACGGCCCGGCGCGCGTCCGCCAGGAGCTAAAGCAGAAGGGGATCTCCCGCGAGACGACAGAGGCAGCCATGCGCGAGTGCGAAATCGACTGGGCGCGGCTTGCCAAAGAGCAGGCGCAGCGAAAATATGGCGAACCCCTGCCCAGAGTATTTGCAGAAAAAGTCAAAATTCAGCGCTTTTTGCTCTACCGCGGCTATCTGATGGAGGATATTCAGGAAATCTGGCGAAATTTTGCAGATTGACCCATCCGGGATTTTACTTCCCCGTGAAGAAAACTTATCTTATTCCCACTTTATTTTCGTGAGTAGCCTGCCGGTCGATACTGGGTAGTGGCTGCCAGCGACATTTCGTTAGCTTGATTTCAGGATAATTATGAGCAAGAGCACCGCTGAGATCCGTCAGGCGTTTCTCGACTTTTTCCATAGTAAAGGACATCAGGTAGTTGCGAGCAGCTCCCTGGTGCCGCATAACGACCCGACCCTGCTGTTTACCAACGCCGGGATGAACCAGTTCAAGGATGTTTTCCTTGGTCTCGACAAACGTAATTATTCGCGCGCGACCACCGCGCAGCGTTGCGTTCGTGCGGGTGGTAAGCACAACGATCTGGAAAACGTCGGCTACACCGCGCGTCACCACACCTTCTTTGAAATGCTGGGTAACTTCAGCTTCGGCGATTACTTCAAGCAGGATGCCATCAAATACGCATGGGAACTGCTGACCGGTGAAAACTGGTTCGCCCTGCCGAAAGAAAAACTGTGGGTGACCGTCTACGAAACCGACGATGAAGCGTTCGATATCTGGGCAAATGAAGTTGGCGTACCGCGCGAGCGTATTATCCGCATCGGCGACAACAAAGGCGCGCCGTTTGCTTCCGATAACTTCTGGCAGATGGGTGACACCGGGCCGTGCGGTCCATGCACCGAAATCTTCTTCGACCATGGCGACCATATCTGGGGCGGCCCTCCGGGAACGCCGGAAGAAGACGGCGATCGCTATATTGAGATCTGGAATATCGTCTTCATGCAGTTCAATCGTCAGGCTGACGGAACCATGGAGCCGCTGCCGAAGCCGTCCGTAGATACCGGTATGGGCCTCGAGCGTATTGCCGCCGTGCTGCAGCACGTCAACTCCAACTACGATATCGACCTGTTCCGCGATCTGATTAAGAGCGTGGCGAAGGTTACCGGCGCGACCGATCTCTCGAACAAGTCGCTGCGCGTTATCGCTGACCACATTCGTTCCTGCGCGTTCCTGATTGCCGATGGCGTTATCCCGTCGAATGAAAACCGCGGCTACGTGCTGCGCCGCATCATTCGTCGCGCAATTCGCCATGGCAACATGCTGGGCGCGAAGGAGACCTTCTTCTGGAAACTGGTTGCCCCGCTGATTGACGTGATGGGTTCCGCCGGCGAAGAGCTGAAACAGCAGCAGGCTCAGGTTGAGCAGGTGCTGAAGACCGAAGAAGAGCAGTTTGCCCGTACGCTGGAGCGCGGACTGGCGCTGCTGGATGAAGAGCTGGCTAAACTGCAGGGCGACACGCTGGACGGCGAAACCGCTTTCCGCCTGTACGACACCTACGGCTTCCCGGTTGACCTGACCGCGGACGTTTGCCGCGAACGCAACATCAAGGTTGACGAAGCCGGCTTTGAAGCCGCGATGGAAGAGCAGCGCCGTCGCGCGCGCGAATCCAGCGGCTTTGGCGCGGACTACAATGCGATGATCCGCGTCGACGGCGCCTCTGAGTTTAAAGGCTATGACAGCCTGGAACTGAATGGCAAAGTCACCGCGCTGTTTATCGATGGTAAAGCGGTTGACGCGGTGAACGCCGGTCAGGAAGCGGTTGTTATCCTCGACCAGACGCCGTTCTACGCCGAATCCGGCGGCCAGGTGGGTGACAAAGGAGAACTGAAGGGCGTCGGTTTCTCCTTCCAGGTCAGCGACGCGCAGAAGTACGGTCAGGCAATTGGCCATATTGGTAAACTGACCAGCGGTTCGCTCAAAGTCGGCGACGCCGTGCAGGCCGATGTCGATCAGGCTCGCCGCCAGCGTATCCGCCTGAACCACTCCGCGACGCACCTGATGCACGCGGCGCTGCGCCAGGTTCTCGGTACGCACGTTGCGCAGAAAGGCTCTCTGGTCAACGACAAAGCATTGCGCTTCGACTTCTCGCATTTTGAAGCGATGAAGCCGGAGGAGATCCGTGCGGTAGAAGATCTGGTGAACGCGCAAATTCGTCGCAACCTGCCGATCGAAACCAATATCATGGATATTGACGCTGCGCGTGAATCCGGCGCGATGGCGCTGTTTGGCGAGAAATATGACGATCGCGTTCGCGTGCTGAGCATGGGCGATTTTTCCACCGAGCTGTGCGGCGGTACGCATGCCTCGCGCACCGGTGATATCGGCCTGTTCCGCATTACCTCTGAATCCGGTACCGCCGCGGGCGTGCGCCGTATCGAAGCGGTGACCGGGGAAGGCGCGATGGCGATGCTGCACGCGCAGAGCGATCTGCTGGGCGATATTGCACAGCTGCTGAAAGGGGATACCCACAGCCTTGGTGACAAAGTCCGCGCCGCGTTAGAACGCAGCCGTCAGCTGGAAAAAGAGCTGCAGCAGCTGAAAGAGCAGGCTGCCGTGCAGGAGAGCGCAAATCTCTCCAGCAAAGCGGAAGAGATTAACGGCGTTAAGCTGCTGGTCAGCGAGCTGGCCGGCGTTGAGCCGAAAATGCTGCGTACTATGGTTGACGATCTGAAAAATCAGCTGGGTTCAACGATTGTCGTGTTGGCCACGGTCGCAGAAGGTAAGGTTTCTCTGATTGCAGGTGTGTCTAAGGATGTGACAGACCGCGTGAAAGCCGGGGAACTGATTGGTATGGTCGCCCAGCAGGTGGGCGGTAAAGGGGGCGGTCGTCCGGATATGGCGCAAGCCGGCGGTACCGATGCGTCTGCTCTCCCTGCTGCGTTAGCCAGTGTGAAAGGCTGGGTAAGCGCAAAACTGTAATAACTATAATTGCATAGATGCTGTGATTCTCGGATTACAGCATCTTGCGCGAGAAGCACTGATAACGATAAAGTCGGGTTGAAGTTGTGTATATCGGCTAAACTTAGGTTTAACAGAATGTGATGCCGTGACTGCTTACACCGTAGGGTGTTTGTCATCGCTTACTTTTTGGCGTTATATGATGGATAATGCCGGGATACGAGAGACCCGACTCTTTTAATCTTTCAAGGAGCAAAGAATGCTGATTCTGACTCGTCGAGTTGGTGAGACCCTCATGATTGGAGATGAGGTCACTGTGACAGTTTTAGGGGTGAAGGGTAACCAGGTACGTATTGGCGTTAATGCCCCTAAAGAAGTCTCCGTGCATCGTGAAGAGATCTACCAGCGTATCCAGGCTGAAAAATCCCAGCAGTCCAGTTACTAAGGTTTTCGCGCCTCGCTATTTTGTGAGGCGCCTCCTTCCACCCGCCGTTTTTGCCAATTTTCCTCTCCGATAGCCTCTCATTTTTGTCTCTTTCTCCGCATCCGCGACAGTTATCTTTTGCGTTAGCCGCGGCGTAATCAGCAATTTCTTGTTGATAAAATACTCTTTTTGCCGTTTTCACAGGCTAATTGCGCGGGAAGTGTGCAAACGAAAAAAAGGTCTCGAAAAAAGGTTTGACTTATAAGTACCAGAAAGTAATATGTGCGCCATCGCAGCGACGAAGAGCAGAAACAAGTTCTTCGAAGCACTCGTAAGAGGCGTGTGGTGAGGTGGCCGAGAGGCTGAAGGCGCTCCCCTGCTAAGGGAGTATGCGGTCAAAAGCTGCATCCGGGGTTCGAATCCCCGCCTCACCGCCATTTTGCATCCGTAGCTCAGCTGGATAGAGTACTCGGCTACGAACCGAGCGGTCGGAGGTTCGAATCCTCCCGGATGCACCATATTCTCCACACCTTCAGCAACGAAGGTGTGAATGAGGTGGCGGTATTAGCCGCAAGCACCAGGGAGGATAACGTTGCTTTAGCAACGGCCCGAAGGGCGAGCCGCAAGGCGAGTCATCCTCCCGGATGCACCATCTTACTTGATACAGCTTTAGCAGCAGTATCAAAATCTGCAGTAAAGTAAGTTTCCCGATGCATCCGTAGCTCAGCTGGATAGAGTACTCGGCTACGAACCGAGCGGTCGGAGGTTCGAATCCTCCCGGATGCACCATCTTCTCCGAGATAGCAGCTACGCTGTTGTTTCACGGTCTGCGAGATAATCGCCAGCACCGGGGAGGATAACGTTGCTTCAGCAACGGCCCGAAGGGCGAACCGAGTGAGTCATCCTCCCGGATGCACCATCTCTTACTTGATACGGCTTTAGCAGCAGTATCAATATCGGCAGTAAAGCAAGTTTCCCGATGCATCCGTAGCTCAGCTGGATAGAGTACTCGGCTACGAACCGAGCGGTCGGAGGTTCGAATCCTCCCGGATGCACCATCTTCTCCAGGATAGCAGCGACGCTGTTGTTTCACGGTCTGCGAAATAATCGCCAGCGCCGGGGAGGATAACGTTGCTTCAGCAACGGCCCGAAGGGCGAACCGAGTGAGTCATCCTCCCGGATGCATCATCTCTTACTTGATACGGCTTTAGCAGCGGTATCAATATCGGCAGTAAAGCAAGTTTCCCGATGCATCCGTAGCTCAGCTGGATAGAGTACTCGGCTACGAACCGAGCGGTCGGAGGTTCGAATCCTCCCGGATGCACCATCTTCTCCGAGATAGCAGCCACGCTGTTGTTTCACGGCCAGCCACTCTCCTTGCCTCAAAACCCCTTAAGCGCAATCATTCACCTTATTCTTCAGCACTTTTTTCATTGGCAACTCCCTCTTTCCACTATAATTTATTCCTGTATATCGATCTGATTTTGGGTGAGATAAGTGCAAGGAGAGAAATCCATGAAATGGTTCAAAGCAATATCTGCGTTTTGCGCGACGCTTCTGGTCGCCGTATCGCTGGCGGGCTGCGCAGGTTCGTCCACAAAGGAAAGTACTGGTGGGTACATTGACGATACCGTCGTGACCACCAAAGTCAAAACCGCGCTCTTCAATGATAAAGAGATTAAGTCTTCGGAAATTAGCGTCCAGACCTTTAAAGGTCGTGTACAGCTGAGCGGCTTTGTCTCATCCGCCGAAAGCGCTAAACGTGCGGTAGAAGTGACGCGAAAAGTGCAGGGCGTTCGCGTGGTGGAGAACGATTTAAGAATCAAATAAACGCATCAGATTGCATCTGTATCGACAAGGGCGCCTTCGAGCGCCCTTGTCGCATCTGCCGCTGGCAGCGACAAACCTGACCTTTTGCGTTACAGTAAGACCTCCTTAACCGGTTGGTGAGAAGACGATGTACGAACGTTATGCAGGACTGATTTTTGATATGGATGGCACGATCCTCGATACCGAGCCGACGCATCGTAAGGCATGGAACGAGGTTCTCGGACGTTACGGTATGCGTTTTGATATGCAGGCTATGGTCGCGCTTAACGGCTCTCCAACCTGGCGGATTGCTCAGGCCATTATCGAATTAAACCAGGCTGATTTAGATCCTCACCTTCTGGCGCGGGAAAAGACGGACGCGGTGAAAACGATGCTGCTTGATAGCGTCCGTCCTCTGCCGCTGATTGAAGTGGTTAAAGAGTGGCACGGTCGTCGTCCGATGTCAGTCGGTACCGGCAGCGAGAGCGCCGTTGCTGAAGCGCTGCTGGCCCATCTGGGCCTGCGTCACTACTTCTCGGCGGTGGTTGCCGCCGATCATGTCGCCAACCATAAACCCGCTCCTGATACTTTCTTACTCTGCGCTGAGCGCATGGGCGTTGCGGCGGAAAAATGCGTGGTCTTTGAAGATGCGGACTTCGGTCTGCAGGCGGCGAAGCGCGCCGGAATGGATGCCGTGGACGTGCGATTGTTGTGAGCGACGCGCTGTCGCTGATATCGCTGTTTGCCAGCAGCTTTTTAAGCGCCACGCTGCTTCCCGGTAACTCGGAAGTGGTGTTGATCGCCATGCTTCTGGCGGGAGTGAGTCAGCCGTGGTTACTGGTTTTAATAGCAATAATCGGTAATAGCCTTGGAGGGGTAACTAACGTTATTCTGGGGCGCCTGTTTCCGCTGCGCAAGACATCGCGCTGGCAGGAGAAGGCGACCGGCTGGCTGAGACGTTACGGCGCGGTCACGCTATTATTAAGCTGGGCGCCTGTTATAGGCGATTTGCTGTGTTTACTGGCGGGATGGATGCGCATTTCCTGGGGACCAGTGCTCTTTTTTTTATGCCTTGGCAAAGCATTACGCTATATCGTCATTGCGGCGATAACGCTTCAGGGCATGACGTGGTGGCACTAATTGGACTGACGGTTCAACCATTACAATTATGCTAATTCAAACGATTTCGACAGGCGGGAGGTCAAATTGATCCCGGACGTATCACAGGCGCTGGCCTGGCTGGAAAAAAATCCGCAGGCGCTGCAGGGTATTCAACGTGGTCTTGAACGCGAAACGCTGCGCGTCAACGCTGACGGCACGCTGGCCACTACCGGTCATCCGCAGGCACTGGGTTCAGCGCTGACTCATAAATGGATTACCACCGATTTTGCCGAAGCTTTGCTGGAATTTATTACGCCGGTTGATGGCGATATCCAGCATATGCTCACCCTCATGCGCGATGTTCATCGCTATACCGCACGCCATATTGGCGACGAGCGGATGTGGCCGCTGAGCATGCCTTGCTATATCGCGCCCGGCCAGGATATTGAACTGGCGCAGTACGGTACCTCTAATATCGGCCGCCTGAAAACGCTGTATCGCGAAGGGCTGAAAAATCGCTACGGCGCGCTGATGCAAACCATCTCCGGCGTGCACTATAACTTCTCGCTGCCGATGGCTTTCTGGCAGGCTAAGTGCGGCGTTGAGGATGCTGAAAGCGGTAAAGAGGCGATTTCCGCGGGCTATTTCCGCTCCATTCGCAACTATTACCGTTTTGGTTGGGTGATTCCATACCTGTTCGGCGCCTCTCCGGCGATCTGCTCATCGTTCCTGCAGGGCAAACCGACGGCGCTGCCGTTTGAGAAAGCCGGCAACGGCATGTACTACCTGCCGTATGCGACCTCGTTGCGTCTGAGCGATCTGGGCTATACCAATAAATCGCAAAGCAATCTCGGAATTACGTTTAACGATCTCTACGAGTATGTGGCAGGATTGAAGCGGGCGATTAAAACGCCTTCCGAAGAGTATGAAAATATCGGGCTGGAGAAAGACGGTAAGCGTCTGCAAATCAACAGCAACGTGCTGCAGATCGAAAACGAGCTGTACGCGCCGATTCGCCCGAAACGCGTGACCCGCAGCGGCGAAACGCCTTCCGACGCGCTGCTGCGCGGCGGTATTGAGTACATTGAAGTTCGCTCCCTGGATATCAATCCGTTCTCACCGATTGGCGTTGATGAGCAGCAGGTGCGTTTCCTCGATCTGTTTATGGTCTGGTGCGTGCTGGCCGATGCGCCGGAGATGAGCAGCGACGAGCTGCTGTGCACGCGCACCAACTGGAATCGGGTGATTCTGGAAGGCCGTAAGCCGGGCCTGACGCTGGGTATTGGCTGCGAAACCGCTCAGTTCCCGCTGGCTCAGGTCGGCAAAGATCTGTTCCGCGATTTACGCCGCGTGGCGCAAACGCTGGATAGCATCCACGGATGCCAGGCCTATCAGCAGGTCTGCGATGAGCTGGTCGCCTGCTTCGATAACCCGGAATTAACCTTCTCGGCGCGCATTCTGCGTTCTATGCTTGAAGAGGGGATTGGCGGTACCGGCAGAGAGCTGGCCGATCGGTATCGGACGATGCTGCGCGAAGAGCCGCTGGAAATTTTAAGCGAAGCGGATTTTGTCGCCGAGCGTGAAGCATCGGTACAGCGTCAGAAGAAGGTGGAGGCGGCGGATAGCGAGCCGTTTGAAGCGCTACTGGCGAGGCACGCGTAGTTTTACGAGCCGTAAAAAAGAAAACGGCCACATCACTGTGGCCAAACTTTCATCTCTGATTCAGGGATGATGATGATAATAAATGCGCGTCTTTCATATACTCAGACTCGCGGCCTCAAAAAGAGTTCATTTTATTTTAAAAAAAATCACTATCGGAGGTGAAGAATGCCGTTGTTAGATAGTTTCACAGTCGACCATACCCGAATGGAAGCGCCTGCGGTGCGTGTCGCGAAGAAAATGAACACGCCTCACGGCGATGAAATCACCGTTTTCGATCTGCGATTCTGCGTGCCAAACCAGGAAGTGATGCCGGAAAGAGGCATTCACACCCTTGAGCACCTGTTTGCCGGCTTCATGCGCGATCACCTGAACGGCAATGGTGTGGAAATTATCGACATCTCTCCGATGGGCTGCCGCACCGGGTTCTATATGAGCCTGATCGGTACGCCGGACGAGCAGCGCGTCGCGGATGCCTGGAAAGCGGCGATGGCCGACGTGCTGAAGGTGAAAGATCAGAATCAGATCCCGGAGCTGAACGTTTATCAGTGCGGAACCTACACCATGCACTCGCTGGAGGAAGCTCAGGAAATCGCTCGCCATATTATTGAGCGCGATGTCCGCGTCAACAGCAACGATGAGCTGGCGCTGCCGAAAGAAAAACTGCAAGAACTGCACATCTAGTGCTTCTGCCACGGCCCGGCGAACCGCGTCGGGCCGCTACTCCCTGACGCCGCGATGTCGACGACTTTAACCTTCAATTTTCAACACCGTTCGCTGGTGCCTTTTGCCCATGATTACGCCCATGGCGATAGCGAACCCTGGCATCAGCACGATTGCGCCCAGCTGCTGCATATCCTCAGCGGCGTGGTGCGGGTGGAAACCGCACAGGGTTATTGGGTTGTGCCGCCGGGGCGTGGCGTCTGGCTGCCCGCCGGTACGCCGCATACCCTACGGGTGACCGGCGTCGCGGCCGCGCGAACCCTGTTTATCGATCCCCTTGCCCGGGCCGATCTCCCCTCATCCTGCCAGATAGTCCAGGTGACTCCGCTGCTGCGTGAACTGATCGTCGCGTCGCTGACGCTGGCGGAATCCTACGCGCCGGGCAGCCGCGATGAACGCATTTACGAACTGATCCTCGATGAAATTCGCGGCATGGCAGTGCTGCCGTTTGGCCTGCCGGAGCCGCAAAGCGAAGCGCTGCGCCGTTTATGCCAGAAGGTAAGAGAAGCGCCCGGCGAACCCTGGAGCAGCGCCGAGGCGGCGAAGGAGAGCAGCATGAGCGAGCGCACGCTGAATCGTCATTTTCAGCAGCAGACCTCGCTCACCTGGAGCGAGTGGGTGCGCCGGGCGAAGCTGATGGAAGCGCTGGTTCGCCTGGCACAGGGGCATTCGGTACTGCGGGTGGCGCTGGATCTCGGCTACGGCAGCCATAGCGCTTTTAGCGCCATGTTTCGCCGGGTGATAGGCGTTGCCCCCAGCGACTACTTCCGCTCGCCGGCGTAATGGCCTGCGCTCATCGCATTGCACAACGCCTGCAGCGAGGCGCGCGCCACGTCGCTATCAATTCCTACCCCCCAGCGGCTGTCGCCATTCGGGAAGACGCAGCGAATATAGGCCACTGAACGGCTGTCGCTACGTTCGCCGAGGGTGTGTTCATGATAATCTTTAATCACGATGTGTTGGTTTAACAGGCCGCTCAGCCCGCTGGCGGCGGCGGACAGCAGGCCGTTGCCGCGGCTCTGCAGTCGTCGCGTTTCACCGGCGATGCGCAGGGTCGCCTGCAGAGAAAGCTGGCCGTCCTGCTGGCTATCGCTTTGGTAATCCAGCAGCGCAAGCGGCGGCTGGGGCAGAAGTCCGTAGCGGGCGCGAAACAGCTGCCACAGCGCGTTCTGGGTCATCTCTTTACCATGCGTATCGGTTTCGTGCTGAACGTGCAGGCTAAAATCCTGCTGCAGCGCGCGCGGCAGCTTCAGGCCATGATTCTGCTCAATCAGCCACGCGCTGCCGCTTTTACCGGACTGGCTGTTGACGCGGATCACCGCCTCGTAGCTACAGCCGATATCCTGCGGGTCGATGGGCAGATAGGGCATTTCCCAGCGATCGCCGGGCCGGCGGGCATCGAACCCTTTTTTGATCGCATCCTGATGCGAGCCGGAAAAGGCGGTATAGGCGAGGCTTCCCGCCCACGGGTGGCGCGGATGAACCGGGATCTGGTTGCAGCTTTCGACAATTTCGACCACCCGGTTCATCTCGGAGAAGCTGAGCCGGGGATCGACGCCCTGGCTGTAGAGATTCATCGCCAGCGTCACCAGACAGACGTTACCGGTGCGTTCGCCGTTGCCGAACAGGCAGCCTTCGACGCGGTCGGCGCCGGCCATCACCGCCAGCTCCGCGCTGGCGACGCCGGTTCCCCGGTCGTTATGCGGATGGACGCTGATGCACACATCGGCGCGGCGCGAGAAGTGACGACAAAAATACTCAATTTGATCGGCATAAACGTTAGGCGTGCTCACTTCTACCGTCGCGGGCAGATTGATAATCATCGGCCGTTCGGCGCAGGGCTGCCAGATTTCCGCCACCGCTTCGCAAATCTCCAGCGCGAATTCCGGCTCGGTGAAGCAGAAGGTTTCCGGGGAATACTCGTATTGCCAGCGGGTCTGCGGCTGCTGTTCGCACTGCTGGCGGATAAGCCGGGTGGCGCGGGTCGCCAGCTCGACCACCTGCGCTTTGTTCATTCCAAAAACCAGCTCGCGGAACAGCGGAGCGGTGGCGTTATAGAGGTGAACGGTGGCGCGGTGGGCATCGCGCAGCGATTCGAAGGTCCTGAGGATTAAATCTTCCCGCGCCTGGGTCAGCACCTGAATCGTCACATCCTGCGGGATACGCCGTTCTTCAATCAGTTGACGCACAAAGTTGAAATCGGTTTGCGAAGCCGAGGGAAATGCCACCTCGATCTCTTTAAATCCGCACTCCAGCAGCAAGTCCCAGAACTGCAGCTTGCGCGCGCTGTCCATCGGCTCGGCCAGCGCCTGGTTGCCGTCGCGCAGGTCAGTGGAGAGCCAGCGGGGGGCGCGGGCTATTTTTTGCTCCGGCCAGCGGCGGTCGGGCAGGGCAATCGGCGGATAGGAACGGTATTTTTCACCGGGTTGAGTCAGCATGATTTTCTCCTTCTTAGCGGATCTTCATCGTGCATGACAAGGCGAAAAGGCATCTCCAGCGAACTGGACATCAACTAGCGTAAACCGGACAACCTGCGTGTTGGGCAATAAAAAAGGGATCCGCAGATCCCTTCAGGTCAAACCTTAGTGCGCGCCGCCGCCGCCGCCCCCGGCGCTAAACGGCGGCCTGGCAAACCACACCAACCCGAGCAGTAGGATAAATATCGCCGCCGAGAACCAGAAAATTTCGTTGGCGGAGATAATCAGCCCCTGGTTGGTTATCTGCTGCGCTATCCAGCCGGACGCCTGCTGTTGCGTCATCCCTAATCCCTGCAGCTGATCGTACATCTGCTGGGCGTTGGGATTATACGGCGTCACCGATTCGGTAAGCTGAGCATGGTGCAGCGCCTCGCGGTTCGTCCACATGGTGGTGGTAATCGAGGTGCCGATGGAGCCCGCCAGGGTACGCGTGAAGTTCGACAGGCTCGATGCCGCCGCCAGCCGTTCCGGCGGCAGGCCGGACAGCGTAATGGTTGTCAGCGGCATAAAGAAGCAGGCCACCGCGAAGCCCTGGATAAACTGCGGCCACGCCGAGGCGCCGAAGTCCATACCCGGTTCGAAGGTCCACGCGCGCCAGTAGAAACAGACCGCGTACATAATAAAGCTGAAGGTGACCAGCCGACGCATATCCAGCTTATGCGCGAAGCGGCCGATAATCGGCGACAGGATAACCGGGATCACCCCGACCGGCGCCGAGGCCAGACCGGCCCAGGTGGCGGTATAGCCGTATACCTCCTGCAGTAGCTGCGGCAACAGCACGATAGCGCCGAAGTAGAGCATATAGGCGAGGCTGATACACAGGCAGCCGATGGTGAAGTTTCGCGACTTAAAGAGCGACAGGTCGACTATCGGGTTGTCGTCGGTTAGCTCCCAGACGATCAGGAAGCTTATCGCCACCACCGCGACAATGGTCAGGATGATGATCTCGTTTGAGGCGAACCAGTCCAGCTCTTTACCCCGGTCGAGCATCACCTGCAGGCTACCGATACCAATAATAAGCAGCGCCAGGCCAACGCCGTCAATCCGCCGCTGCTCGGTGCGGGTTTCGCGGTTGCGCAGGGTCTGTAGCGTCATGACCACCACGGCGATGCCAATCGGCACGTTGATAAAGAAGATCCAGCCCCAGTGGTAGTTGTCGCTGATATAGCCGCCGAGGATGGGGCCGCAAATCGGCGCGACGATCACCGTCATTGACCACAGCGCCAGGGCGATAGAGCGCTTGGCGGGCGGATAGTTGCTGAGCAGCAGACTTTGCGACAGCGGGATCAGCGGACCGGCGACGATCCCCTGAATCACGCGGAAGAAAATCAGCATCGTCAGGCTGTTTGACATGCCGCAGGCCCAGGAGGCGATGGCGAACGCCACCGTCGACCAGAGGAACAGCTTCACTTCACCTACGCGTTTTGCCAGCCAGCCGGTAATCGGAATGGAGATAGCGTTCGCCACCCCAAACGAGGTGATAACCCAGGTCCCCTGGCTCAACGATGAGCCAAGGTTACCGGCGATGGTGGGGATGGCCACGTTGGCGATGGTGGAGTCCAGCACCTGCATAAAGGTCGCGAGCGACAGCGCAATGGTCATAATGACCAGCTGCGCGCCTTCCAGCGGTTTTTGCTGTTGCATTACGCTCACCCCGAATTATCCGGCGTTGGCCTGGATGATGTCGTTTATCAGCTTATTGACCGGCTCAAGGCCGATTTCGCGGGCATTACTTTCGTAAACCGGAGAGCTGCGCACCTGGCTTGCCAGCATCTCGCCGCCGCGGTCGGTGGTGTTCACCTCAACCAGGGTCGAAAGGCCGATGCGCAGCGGGTGCTCTGCCAGCTGTTTTTCATCGAGCTCGATACGTACCGGCAGGCGCTGAACCACTTTGATCCAGTTGCCGGTGGCGTTCTGCGCGGGCAGCAGCGAGAAGGCGCTACCGGTGCCCATATCGAGGCCGACCACTTTACCGGTGTATTTCACATCGTCACCGTAAATATCGCTGATCACGGTGGCCGGTTGACCGATACGCATGTGCGCCAGCTGGGTTTCTTTAAAGTTGGCGTCAATCCACAGGTTGGTCGCCGGCACGACGGCCATCAGCGGGGTGGTGCTGCTGATTTGCGCGCCGGGCTGTACGGAGCGACGAGAAACGTAGCCGCTAATCGGGCTGACGATTTTCGTCCGCTGCAGGGCCAGCCAGGCGTTACGCACTTCGGTGGCCGCTTGCAGCACCGCAGGCTGCTGTTCCAGCTTCGTGCCCAGAACGATCGCCTGATTGGCGTTGTATTGCTGAATCGCCACGTCCAGTTCGGCCTGCGCGCTGGCAACCGTGTCGCGCGCGTGCTGCAGCTCTTCGCGGCCAATCAGGTTGGCGGCCCCCAGCGGAATACGACGGTTAAGGTCGGTCTGCGCCTGGGAAAGCGCGGTTTTTTTCACGTCGATGCTGGCCTGCAGCTGCTTGCTGTTGATCATCTGCTGGCGCGTTTGACGTACGCTGGCGGCCAGCTGGGTTTGCGCTTTTTCAAACGCCTGCTGGGCATCGGTCTGATCGAGGGTGACCAGCGGATCGCCTTTTTGCACGTAGTCGGTGTTGTCGGCCCAGACTTTCGTCACGCTGCCGGACACCTGCGCCATAATTTGTACCTGATTCCCTGCCACGTACGCGTCGTCGGTCTCTTCGAAGTGACGCAGTACCAAAAACCAATAAATCCCGTATGCCACGGCAACAATAATAAAGAGCAAGGTCAGCAGCAAGAGGGCGCCTTTACGTTTCCCTTTTTTGCTGCCCGGTTGCTGCGGGGTTTGGCTCTCCGCATTTGCGCTCATGTTATTCTCCACGATCTTATTATTTCACATCGGCTGAGCCGACCTGTTTATCAGAAAGGCCAGCAGAAGATCTGCTGGCCTGTCCGTTTTCCTTGTCAATCCAGAAAAATTGTTGAGCGGTTGGTTCCGCGCTTAGCGCAGAGACTCCGCAAGCACGCCATCCTCTTCCATTTGGTCAAGGCGACCAAGCAGCTTACGGGTGATGTGCTCGAGCTGATCTTTTTCGCTGGTGCTTAAAGAAGACCAGAGTTGATGCAGGCAGTTGTGCTGCGGGGGTAACACTTCGCGCAGGAACTGATGCCCCTTTTCGGTAAGCTGTAAATGCAGGCAGCGACGATCGTTATCGCTTTCGCGGCGCTCAATCCAGCCGCGTTTTTCCAGCTCGTCGGCAATGCGCGTGGCGTTGGTACGCGAAGAGCCCAGCGCGCAGCTCAGCTCGGAAGGCTGAATGCTGTGGTTTTCCTGAGACTCGAGCGTGATCAGCGCCATAAACAATGTCTCGTTAATCCCTTGCGCTTTCAGCATCTTGTTGCGGTTTTCCAGCAATTTTCCCTGCATATGCATGCAAAGACGGGTGAGCAGAATCTCCTGAAAAGGAAAGTCTTCGTGACGGCTGGCGCGGAACTTGAGCATTTGCTCAATGGGAGTAAACGAACTATCCATTTTGGTTATGACCTCATTAATTACAGTCGATATAATAACTATTGTGACAAATAAATCAAATGAATTATTGACAGAAATTGATACTTTAAGCTTATAGCCATGTGCCGATTTTCCAGACAACACCGTAGGTTAGGGCGCTTAATAGTGTAGGCAAAATAATGCTGCGCGTTTTCCAGAAAGCCAGGCCCAGCACGGCGAAGCCAGCCAGCGTGGGCAGCAGGCGGCGGGCATCGTGGAGAATTTCCGGTACGCTGGAGACCACCAGCAGCGCGCAAATAGAGGCGATGCCGATGGTGTCCAGCAGCACGCTGACCGGCCCGCGACGCGTCGGACGCGCGTTCCCGGCGCGCAGGCGCAGCGGCAGATAGCGGAACAGATAATTTACGCAGCCGACCACGAGGCCGATAATTAAAACATCACTGTTCATCGGGCATCCCCTCAATGCTGGCCTGCACCAGCGCGGTCAGACAGCCGCAGACGATCCCGGCAAGGATGGCGGCGGGAATGGAAAACAGGATGATCCCCCCCAGCGCCCCTGCCAGCGCGGCGGTTACGCTAAGCGACTGCTTGCGCTGGAAAGAAGCCAGCAAAAAGCTCATAAACAGCGCGGGAAGCATAAAGCCCAGCGCCGCTTCCACCGCCGGAAAGTCGGTCAGCAGGCCGCTGCCCGAATAAGCGCCGATCAGCGTACCGAAGACCCATGACGCCCAGGACATCAAAGCGATACCGATCATCCAGTTTTCGCTCCAGCGTCGATTGTCGCGTACCAGTTTAGCAGTGGCGGCGGCAAAGACCTCATCGGTCAGGCCGAATGCCCATACCGCGGTTTTTTTCTTGCTCAGCGCGCGCTGGATGCGGCTGCGCAGGGAAGGGCCGTAGAGAACGTGGCGAACGTCCATTGCCATGACGGTGAGCGCGGCGACCCACAGCGAGCTTCCCGCCGCCAGCATCGCGGTGATCACGAACTGGCTGGCGCCCGCGTAAATAATGCAGGAGAAGAACAGACTTTCCAGCGGAGTGAAGCCGAGCTTAGTGGCGTTGAGGCCGAAGGCGAAGGCCACGGGAATATAGCTGATGACGATCGGCAGGCTATCTTTCAGGCCTTCAGCCAGCGTGGCCGCGTCAGCGGGAGGAGAGTGCGTCAATGCGTCAGGATTTTCCATAGGAATTGCTTATTAATAACTCACGTGAAAATCACATGATTAAACAGGTGGATTTACCTTAGCAGAGAGCGGTGTGGCTTAACAGTAACGAAAACGTTGATGGCTAAAGTTATGCAGTTTATTTGCATATCAATCCATCATTTAGAACAGGAGATGTCGTGTTGTGCAGGATGCAGTCTTCCCCGGGGGCGGCGCAAAGCGCCTTGCCCGGGCTACGGCTTTTGTAGCCCGGGCAGATGCGTAGCATCGCCTCCGGGAATTGGCTATAAAGTGGGAGATTATTTCTGCGCGGCCAGCGCTTCGTTCACCCAGCCGTCAAACTGCTGCTGGTGGGCTTTGATCCAGCCGTCGACGTGGCCTTGGATATCTGCTTCTGAACCATGTCCCTCGTGCATCATGGCATTCTCGGCGTTGATGTCGGCAATCGGCAGCTTCATGATGCTAAACAGCTTCGCCGCCGCCGGGTTTTTCTCGGCCCAGGCCTTATTGGCGACGATATGCATGGTGCTGACCGGGAAGCCGTAGTTGGCGCCATTAGAGAGCTTCGTGTCGATGTTTTTTTGCACACCCGGCAGGGAGGAGAATGGCACCTGCAGCCAGACGACGTCTTTACCCGGCTTCAGCACATCGCTGACCCAGTAAGGTGTCCAGGTGTAGTAGATGACCGGCTTGCCCTCTTTATAACGGGCAATGGTGTCGGCCATCATGGCGGCATAGTTACCCTGATTGTGGGTGACGGTATTATTCAGGCCATAGGCATCAAGCTGATGGTTGATCACCGCTTCACAGCCCCAGCCCGGGGTGCAGCCGGTCAGGTCGGCTTTGCCGTCGCCGTTGGTGTCAAACAGTTTGGCGATTTTCGGGTCTTTTAACTGATCGATAGATTTAATGTGGTACTGCTCGGCCGTTTTCTTATCAATCAGATAGCCCTGCGCCGCGCCGTTCACAAACACGCCTTCGCGATAGAACTTTTTATCCCCTCCGGCGGCAGCGTACATATCGTCGTGCAGGGGCTGCCAGTTGACGGCGGTAAAAGTGGCGTCGCCGGAGGCGAGCGAAGTATAGCCAACGTTGTAATCCACTTCGCTCGGCTTATCGACGGTATAACCGAGTTTCTCCAGCGCGCGGCTGACCAGCAGGGTCTGGAAGGTCTCTTCCGAAATGGTGCTCTGAATCGGCTTAACGGTAATGCCTTTGCCAGGCAGATCCGCCGCGAAGGCGGTGGTGGAAATGAGGGCGGTTAACGCTGTGGCAAGGATCGCTGTATGTCGCATCGTTGTTCCTTTTACTTATCAGAAGGGAAGTCTATCCCCCCGGCTGTCGGGGGGATGGGCTCTTATTTACAGAAAGGGCGAGTTATCAGCCCCAGTGGGCCGGTTGCATACCAGCGGCGGTTGCCGCGGCTGCGTGAGTCCCGTCCTACGGCCTGAGTCAGACGGTCAAGAATAATGGCGAGGATAACAATCCCGACGCCGCCAACGGTGGCCAGGCCCATATCAAGGCGACCGATGCCGCGCAGTACCATCTGGCCGAGACCGCCAACGGCAATCATTGAGGCGATGACCACCATCGACAGGGCCAGCATCAGCGTCTGGTTGACCCCGGCCATAATCGTCGGCATGGCCAGCGGTAGCTGAACCTTAAACAACAGCTGACGCGGGCTGGCGCCGAAGGAGCGCGACGCTTCAATCAGATCCGCCGGCACCTGGTTAATCCCCAGAATGGTCAGACGAACAATCGGCGGCAGGGCGAAGATAATGGTGACCACCACGCCCGGAACGTTGCCGATACCGAACAGCATCACAATGGGCACCAGATAGACAAACGCCGGCGTGGTCTGCATCGCGTCGAGCAGCGGACGGATAATTTTCGCCGCCCGCGGGCTCCGCGCCAGCCATATCCCAAGCGGCAGGCCGATAAGCATACAAAACAGCAGCGCGGTCAGCACCAGCGCCAGGGTCACCATCGCCTGCGACCAGGCGCCGATAGCGCCGATAGCGATCAGCGAAATCAGCGTCGCCGCGCCCATGCCGACGCTGGAAATCTGCCAGGCAATCAGCGAGAAAATAATAATCGCCACCGGCGCCGGCATACCCAGCAGCAGCTGCTGGAAGGCGCTCAGGATGTAATCCACCGGTACGCGTATTCCCTGGAATACCGGACGAAAATGCATCACGACCCAGTCGATACCGTGCGTGACCCAGCTGTCGAGTGGGATCAGCGTTTTATGGAACGGGTCCATAATATTGAAGTGTTCCGGCTGCGGCGCGGGCGCGCTGCTCAGCCAGTCGGCACCTCCGCCATCGGTCGGCGCCGGCGTAGAGGTGCCCCAGGCATCGGCGGATTGCGCTGCGCTATCCGCCGCCGGTGCGGTGTCCCACGGGTTAGATTGATCAGCCATTGTTTGCCCCCTCGCGATCTAAAGCCTGCAGCAGCATCCGTTTGGAAATGATGCCGATGTACTGGTGCCCCTCGTCGACAACCGGCACCGCGCACGGTGCATGGCCGACGTGAGAGAGCAGCTCGCTGAGCGGCGTTTGCGCATCCACCGCCTGCGGTGAGTCAATTAACGCCGCATCAATTCCCTGACCTTCGCTTAGCGCGGCTTTCAGGGAATCAATGGAGACAATGCCAACAAACTTATTCCCGCGTTCAATGACGTAGCCATATTCGCGGTCTTCATCCTGCAGCAATTTCAGCGCGGAACGCGGGCCAAAGCCGGGCGTTTTGCGAATCAGCCCCACCGGGCTACGGCGGGCAATATCTTTGGCGCTGAACACCTGGCTAATATCGACGCCGCGGAAGAAGGTTCGGACATAATCATTGGCCGGATTATTGAGTATTTCATCCGGCGTGCCGACCTGAACCACTTCACCATTTTGCATAATGGCAATCCGATCGCCAATACGCATGGCTTCATCAAGATCGTGGGAAATAAAGACCACGGTACGCTGATGTCTGGCCTGTAATTTAGTGAGCTCATCCTGCATCTCGGTACGAATTAACGGGTCGAGCGCGGAGAAGGCTTCATCCATTAACAGAATATCGGGATTAATCGCCAGCGCGCGGGCGAGACCAACGCGCTGGCGCATGCCGCCGGAGAGTTCGTCCGGGTAGGCATGAGCATAGTTTTCCAGGCCGACCTGGCGCAGCGCCTCCAGCGCTTTCTCCTGGCGTTCCTGAGTCGGCACGCCGGCCAGCTCCATGCCGAAAGCGGCGTTGTCGAGCACGGTCATATGCGGCATAAGCGCAAAGGATTGAAAAACCATCGCAATTTTTTTTCTGCGCACCTCGCGGAGCTCGGCGTCAGAGATTTTAGCGATATCGACGCCGTCGATCAGGACCTGGCCGCGGGTGGGTTCAATCAGGCGATTGAGAAGGCGAACCATGGTAGATTTCCCCGATCCGGAGAGCCCCATGATGACGAATATCTCGCCTTCTTCAATGGTCAGACTGGCGTTCTTTACGCCAAGCGATAACCCCGTCTTTTCCAGTATTTGTTCTTTCGATAGTCCTTTATCGATATATTTGAAAGCCCGCTGCGGGTGCTCGCCAAATATCTTATAGAGATTCTTGATTTCTAATTTAATTGCCATGCAATAGAGTGTTTCCTGTTATTTATTAATATCGATACGGTACCCGGTGATGATAATTGCTTTTTTACACCCTAACATACTGAGAATCTGTGACAACCCTTTATGTGGCGTTGCCAGGGAAATGTGCAAGGGAGAATTCCGGTGCATCCCCCGTGATATAAGGGCTGAGCGCGAATGACTTATGGTCGATATTTTTTAGTTATGTTGCGTTAATTCAGGCGAAAATCGAGGGCATGCTGTTGAATATGACACGGTGATGACCGAAAGATATTGAGTGAGGCGAAAACAAATAATGTGAAATAAATCACCAGGAAATATGCTGATATATTCCTGGTGAAAGTAAGGCTAAAAGTCCCAATCGCCGTCGACGGTTTCTTCCGCTTTTCCCATCACATACGATGAACCCGAACCGGAAAAGAAGTCGTGGTTTTCGTCGGCATTCGGCGAAAGCGCGGCGAGGATCGCCGGATTGACGGCGGCCATTTCCGCCGGGAACAGCGCCTCGTAGCCGAGGTTCATCAGCGCCTTATTGGCGTTGTAGCAGAGAAAGGCGTTGACCTCCTCAATCCAGCCGCTATCGGCGTACAGTTCGCGGGTGTAGGCCAGTTCGTTGTCATACAGATCCATCAACAGGTCGAGGGCGAAGTTTTTCATCTCCTCGCGCTTCTCGGCGCTGACTATTTCCAGCCCTTTCTGGAATTTGTAGCCAATATAATAACCGTGTACCGCTTCATCGCGGATGATCAGGCGAATCAGATCGGCGGTGTTGGTCATCTTCCCCCGGCTGGAGAAGTACATCGGCAGCCAGAAGCCGGAGTAGAAGAGGAACGATTCGAGAAAGACGCTGGCGATTTTTTTCTTCAGCGGTTCATCTGCCTGATAGTACTCCAGCATCAGCTGCGCTTTGCGCTGCAGCGGCGCGTTTTGTTCGCTCCAGGCATAGGCGGCATCGACGTCTTTGGTCTGGCAGAGCGTCGAGAAAATGGAGCTGTAGGAGCGGGCGTGCACCGCCTCCATAAAGCTGACGTTCGACAGCACCGCTTCCTCATGCGGGGTGAGGGCGTCGGCCATCAGCGCCGGGGCGCCAACGGTATTCTGGATGGTATCGAGCAGCGTCAGGCCGGTGAAGACGCGAATCGTTAGCTGCTGTTCCGCCGGCGTGAGCGTTTGCCAGGCGGGGATATCGTTAGACAGCGGCACCTTCTCCGGCAGCCAGAAGTTGCTGGTCAGCCGATTCCAGACCTCCAGATCCTTATCATCTTCAATTTTGTTCCAGTTGATGGCGCTGATGCGCGATAAATGGGTCATCCTGTTCTCCTTACAGCGCGCAGGACACGCAGCCTTCGATTTCGGTACCTTCCAGCGCCAGCTGGCGCAGACGGATGTAATAGAGCGTTTTGATGCCTTTCTTCCACGCGTAGATTTGCGCTTTATTGATATCGCGCGTGGTGGCGGTATCGGGGAAGAACAGGGTCAGCGACAGCCCCTGATCGACATGGCGCGTCGCCTCGGCGTAGGTGTCGATGATCTTCTGCGGGCCGATTTCGTAAGCGTCCTGATACAGCGCCAGGTTGTCGTTGGTCATAAACGGCGCCGGATAGTAAACGCGTCCGGTTTTCCCCTCCTTGCGGATCTCTATCTTCGACACGATCGGATGGATGCTGGAGGTCGCGTGGTTGATGTACGAAATAGAGCCCGTCGGCGGCACCGCCTGCAGGTTGCGGTTATAAATGCCGTAGCGCATCACGTCATCGCGCAGCTGCCGCCACATATCGCGGTCGGGCAGGACAATACCGGCACGGGCAAACAGCGCGCGGACTTTCGCCGTTTTCGGCTGCCAGTCGCCTTCCAGGTAGGGGCGGAAATAATCACCGCTGGCGTACCGCGACTGCTCGAATCCGGCAAAACGCGTGCCTTTTTCCCGTGCTATCAGCATCGAGGTACGCAGCGCGTGCCAGGTGATGGTATAGAAATAGAAATTGGTGAAATCCAGCCCCGCTTCGCTGCCGTAGGCAATACCTTCGCGCGCCAGATAGCCGTGCAGATTCATCTGCCCAAGGCCGATGGCGTGCGAAGCGGCATTGCCCGCCGCGACCGACGGTACCGAACGGATATCGCTCATTTCGGACACCGCGGTCAGACCGCGCACCGCGACCTCGACCGTGCGGGCGAAATCAGGAGAGTCCATGGTATGGGCGATATTCAGCGAGCCGAGGTTGCAGGAGATATCCTGGCCGATGCTGGCGTAATCCAGGTTTTCGTCAAAGGTAGAAGGCGCGTTAACCTGTAGGATCTCCGAGCACAGGTTGCTCATATTGATGCGCCCGGCAATCGGGTTCGCGCGATTAACCGTGTCTTCAAACATGATGTACGGATAGCCGGATTCAAACTGAATTTCCGCCAGCCGCTGGAACAGATCGCGGGCGCGGATCCAGCGCTTGCATACCCGCTCATCGGCCACCAGTTGCGCATACATTTCGCTTACCGCGATATCGCCGAACGGTCTACCGTACAGGCGCTCGACGTCGTAGGGCGAGAACAGCGCCATCTGCGCATCTTCTTTCGCTAGCTGAAAGGTGATATCCGGAATCACCACCCCGAGCGAGAGCGTTTTAATGCGGATTTTTTCATCGGCGTTCTCGCGTTTGGTATCAAGGAAACGCAGGATATCGGGATGATGGGCGTGCAGATAGACCGCGCCGGCCCCCTGGCGCGCGCCGAGCTGGTTGGCGTAGGAGAAGGCGTCTTCCAGCATTTTCATCACCGGTACCACGCCGGAGGACTGATTCTCGATGCGCTTGATTGGCGCCCCGGCTTCGCGAAGATTGGAGAGCAGAAACGCCACGCCGCCGCCGCGCTTGGATAGCTGTAGCGCCGAGTTCACCGCCCGGCCAATGGATTCCATATTGTCTTCGATGCGCAGCAGAAAGCAGGAGACCAGCTCGCCGCGCTGTTGTTTACCCGCGTTGAGGAACGTCGGCGTGGCGGGCTGAAAGCGTCCGGAGAGGATCTCATCGGTTAGCTGCCGGGCCAGCGCCTCGTTACCCTGCGCCAGGGCCAGGGCTACCATGCAGGTGCGGTCGCCAAAGCCTTCAAGGTAGCGCTTACCATCGAAGGTTTTCAGCGCGTAGCTGGTATAGAACTTCCATGCGCCGAGAAACGTCTGGAAGCGAAAACCGTAGTCCTGAGCGTACGCGAACAGCGCAAGAATAAACGAGCGATCGTAGCGGGCCAGCACCCTGGCGTCGTAATAGCCTTCGGCGACCAGCCACGTCAGCCTGTCGTCCTGGCTGGTAAAGGGCACGGTATTCGGCTCAACGTGGTTGGCCATAAACGCCGCTACCGCCTGATGGTCTTTGTCAAACGGGATGCGGCCGTTGCTGTCGTAGAGATTCAGCATCGCGTTGAGGGCGTGGAAATCCGGCGCCTCGGTGGTTATACGTTCTGCGGTTGTCGTTGCCAAAATTCGCTTACTCCTTTACGCACGTTGTCGACATCTTGCGGGGTGCCCATCAGCTCAAAGCGATAGAGATACGGTACGCCGCATTTCTGCTTGATGACGTCGCCTGCCCGGCCGTAGGCCTCGCCAAAATTACGATTGCCCGCGGCGATGACGCCGCGAATGAGCTGGCGGTTATGCGGATCGTTGAGGAAACGGATCGCCTGCCGGGGGACCGCGCCCGCCGTGCCACCGCCGCCATAGCTGGGGACGATAAGAATGTAGGGTTCGTCTACCTGGATGCGCTCGCGTTCGTTAAGCGGTATACGCACGGCGGGCAGCTCCAGACGCTGGACGAACCGGTGCGTATTTTCGGAACTGCTGGAGAAGTAGACGATCAGGCTCATACGCTGGCCGCTGACGCTGTCGGGCGCAGGCGATTGATCATATCGGGACGGAAGCCGGACCAGCGGGTCTCTCCGGCAATCACCACCGGCAGCTGACGGAAACCCTGCTCGCGCAGCATATCGACGGCTTCAGGGTGATGGTCGATGTTGATCATGTCGAATTCAAACCCGCGGGTTTCCATGGCCCGTTTAGTGGCATGGCATTGCACGCAGTCGTTTTTAGTGTAAATAGTAATGCGCATGATTCGTATTTCCATTTAAGATAACAGTACGACGTAAAAATTGACGTCGCGTGCTATGGGTTATCGTTGAAGGAAATACTAGATGTAGTTATTTAAAAGTTCAACAACTCAATATATATGGTTTTTGTAAAGGTTAGCCCCCGCGGGAGGATCCGGCGGGGGGCGGGATTTCTTGCCGTGAAATTACAGGCGCATACTCACCGCCAGACGATTAAAGGCGTTCATCAGGCTGATGGCGAAGGTCAGATCGCTGATCTGGCGGGCGCTGAAATGGTCCAGCAGCGGCTGATAAACGGCGTCTTCCGCATGACTTTCGGCGATATGGGTCACCGATTCCGCCCACGCCAGCGCCGCGCGTTCCGCATCGCTGAAATGGGCGCTCACCCGCCAGCCTGCCAGCGCGTCCAGCTTGTTTTGCGCGACGCCGGATTTACGCAGGGCTTTGCTGTGCATCTCCAGGCAGAAGGCGCAGCCGTTGATTTGCGATACCCGCAAATACACCAGCTCGATCAGCGCGCCATCCAGCTCGCTTTTTTCCAGCGCAATTTTGGCCTGAACCAGGGCGTTATAGACTTCCGGGCTCAGTTCATTGTACGGCTGACGTAGTGTGTTCATTTTACTCTCCTCATTAAGACGCGAGGAAAATAGCACTATAATGGACTGCATAAGATAGCCATATTGCGATGAAAAAAGCAGACCATGATGGACGGTAAAAAAATTCCGCACTACCAGCGCATTGCCCGACAGCTTAAGCAGGCGATTGAGCGCGGCGAGCTGGCTCCGGGCAGCAGGCTGCCTGCAAGTCGGGTCTATGCTCAGGAGCTTGGCGTGTCGCGGGCGACGATTGAGAACGCCTGGGGAGATCTGGTGGCGCAGGGATGGCTGGAGCGGCGCGGACAGGCGGGGACCTTTGTCAGCGATCGGCTGCTGCCGCAGCAAAACGCGCCCGTTCAGCCCGTCGAGGGCGATGAACCCGCGGCGCCGCTGCCGTTTCAGCTGGGGCTGCCCGCGCTGGATCTGTTTCCACGCGGCCTTTGGGCGCGCGTGATGGGTCGGCGTCTGCGTACACAAACGCGTTTTGACCTCGCGCCAGGCGATCCCAGCGGTGAACCGACGCTTCGCCGGGCGATCGTCGATTATTTGCGTCTGTCGCGCAGCATTGAGTGTCGGCCTGAGCAGGTCTTGATCACCGGTTGCTACGCGGCCTCGATGCGCCTTATTTTGCGCACGCTGGCGCGGCCTGGCCAGCAAATGTGGATGGAAGATCCGGGGTTTCCGCTGATCCGGCCGGTAGTGAACGACGAGGGGGTGGCGATCAATCCCGTTCCGGTCGACGACGACGGGATGGATATTCCCTGGGCGCAGCGGCATTACCCGAGTGCCCATTTCGCGCTGCTGACCCCGGCTCATCAAAGCCCGCTCGGCGTGGCGCTATCGCTGGCCAGGCGCAGACAGCTCCTGCTATGGGCGGCGCAGAATAACGCGTGGATTATCGAAGATGATTACGATAGCGAATTCCGCTATCACGGTAAGCCGCTGCCGCCGCTGAAAAGCCTCGACGCCCCGCAGCGGGTCATCTATGCCGGGGCGTTCAGCAAGTCTTTGTTCCCGGCATTACGCGCGGCCTGGCTGGTGGTGCCTGAGCCGCTGGTGGCGCCGTTTCGTGAACAGGCCGCGCTGATGTGCTGTAGCGTGCCGACGCTGTGGCAGCAGACGCTGGCGGATTTTATTCGCGAAGGCCACTTCTGGCGGCATCTGAAGAAAATGCGCGCCAGCTATGCCCAGCGCCGACTGTGGCTTGAGTCGGCGCTGCGGGCGCAGGGATTCACCGTCGTGCCTCAGGCGGGCGGGATCCAGATGGTGGTCAGGGTCGCCGGAGACGATCGGCCTCTGGCGCAGCGCGCCAGACGGGCCGGTCTGGCCGTACAGGCGCTGAGCGACTGGCGGATGGAGACTCGGGGAGAAGGGGGGCTGATAATGAGCTTCACCAACCTGACGTCGGCAGAAATGGCGAATCAGGCTGTGCGTAAGCTTTATGTCGCGCTTTACCCGCAGAGATAACAAAAACCCCTGCAGTGCAGGGGTAGACGCGTATTTGTTATCTTCATGGGTCTGGCTGTTTTATTATCGACGTAAATTCAGCAATACGCCAATAAATACCCCAACGGCAGCTGCGGCGCCGACGCTTTGCCACGGTTTATCGCGCACGTAGCTGTCTGCGCAGCCCATGGCATCGCACGCCGCCTGCTGAACGCGGTTATTGCCGTTAAGTCGCGCGCGGGTCTCTTTCAGCAGCGCCTGCGCTTTTTTACGCGCGGCCTCCGCTTCGTCCTTGGCGTCGCTGCCCCATGATTTCAGCACCTCTTCCAGCGTATCCGCTAATTGGCTGACATCATTATGGATATCTTCAGCGCTCTCTTCTACGTTGTTGCGGTTTGCTCGGTTGGCCATTGGTTTCTCCCTTAATTCCATTGAGTCTATAAGTGTAGGACAAGATTTTGAATTATGCTGTAAATAGCCCTTTATGGAATATTCCGAAAGCGTTGCCTTTAATGAATAAGGTAAGGTTAACGTGCGGTAAAAGATAATGAGGAATGAGTATGTATTTAAGACCCGATGAGGTGGCGCGTGTTCTTGAAAAAGCCGGCTTCACCATGGATGTTGTGACGCAAAAAGCGTACGGCTATCGCCGTGGCGATAATTATGTTTATGTGAACCGTGAAGCTCGTATGGGGCGTACCGCGTTAATTATTCATCCGGCTTTAAAAGAGCGCAGCACAACGCTTGCGGAGCCCGCGTCGGATATCAAAACCTGCGATCACTACGAGCAGTTCCCGCTCTATTTAGCGGGCGATGCTCAGCAGCATTATGGTATTCCACACGGGTTCAGTTCGCGCATGGCGCTTGAGCGTTTTCTGAGTGGCCTGTTTGGCGAAACGCAGTATAGCTGACAAAAAGCGGCTGGCTGAACCAGTCGCTTTTTTGTATCAACTCAGGCTTTGGCCTGCTGATAGGGGCTGACGCGAAACAGGCGGCGGCAGTAGTCGAGGAAATAGCCGTACGCTGCGCCCATCATCATCGATACCACGATGTTGGAACTTACCGCCGCGGCGATCTGATGCCAGTCGGCGCCGACAACCAGCAGAATCGCGACGTATACCGGCGACTGGAACGTCACATAGGCCACCACATCCGCAATATTCTTCATCCAGCCGGACGGGCTAATGCGGCGCGCCTGGCGCATCGCGAAATCGCGATAAAAACCGTAAGGCACGGCAATAATAATGTTCACCGGAATCGCCACCAGTCTCGAAGATAACGACTGCTGGAAAGTCATTCCGGAGAGAAAAATTTCGATCATCATGTTCACAACGGTGCAGTACACCACCATCGCAAAGGTGTCTGCTACCGCATGACGCAAGCGGGACTGCGCAGAGAACATTGGTATGCTCCTCGAAAATGAAGTCGATAATGCCAAAAGATTCGCGGTTATTCAGCGTTTTTGGGTGCCTGTTTTGATGTGCGTAGATTATATCTCTGCATTAAAAGAGGCAACTAGCTATAAATTTTTATTTAAAGGCTTTTGGTCGATAAAATACTCTGCGTCAGGCTATTTTTTGTTCGTTACGCTACTTTTGTTCTCTTTACTGATTTTTTTATTGTTTTTCAATTGGTTGTAAAATAAATACGTCATATAGATGAGAGCCAATCCGGGTTGTAAGGGGGGATTTCGCGACAGAATCGCGTAGCGGTGTGAGTTGTGTCACTTTTGGCGTTTTTTACACGTATAAAAGAGGAATGGCAGCATTATATGCTGATTTGTCTGCTGGGTGGGCATTCTGATTTTTTGCATGACTATTCTATAAACGCCCGTAGCGCCCTGCGAGGCGCAACCGTAAATATACGGATAACCTGCTGAGCATACAGGTAATAAGATAAAGACGTTGCCTGGCGAATAGTATTATTTGCAAAAGAATTTATTCAGTGTTGATAATTTCACTTTTATCGATTTGTTTGTCTTATTAATTGCTAAACATTTCTGGTGCTATATCAGGAATTAGTGAAAGGCTGGAAATACATTATAATATCAATTAAACTAGCGCCGTAATCTTTGTTTCATTTGCTATTTGGGAATTTTTTGAATTATATGTCATTACTATTAGAGAAATTGAATAATATCCGTTCACTTCGCGCCATGTCCCGTGAATTCTCCATTGACGTGCTTGAAGATATGCTGGCAAAGCTAAGGACCGTCACTGAAGAAAAACGCGCTGAGGAGCAGGCGGCTCAGGCGCTGCGCGTAGAACATCAGGAAAAAATAAATACCTGGCTGGAATTAATGATGGCTGACGGCATTACCCCTGAACAATTAGCGGGCTACAACAGCGCTTCCCCGAAAGGGAGCAAAAAGCGCCAGCCGCGTCCGGCTAAATATCGTTTTACCGACCATACCGGCGCCGAGAAAACCTGGACCGGTCAGGGACGTATGCCGAAGCCGCTGGCTAAAGCGGTGGCTGAGGGAAAATCCCTCGATAGCTTCCTGATCTAATATTGAAAACGGTGGGGAGACCCACCGTTATCGTTAGCCGGCTTAATCAGCACACGCCAAAATCGCCGTCTTCTTTATAAGCCGTCACATCGGCGGCCTTCAGCGTATATTTCTCACCCTGCTCGTTGCTTGCCTGAACGGCAATAATGCGATCGTCCTGGACTTCAACGACTTTAAGTTTTGGCCCACCCGCGCGCGGTTGTACCAGGTCACCGACTGAAAACATACTGCTTCTCCTGTGTGCTGATGAATCTTTTCGCTGACATAACCATAGCTCAGCAAAAGCGTTACCAACAGTCTCTCAAAAGAGGTAGAGGCTAGCGACGGTTCCAGGGCATCAAAGCCAAAAGACGCGCCATACCGCAAAACCCGGTAATACCGGCAAAGGTTAAGCCGGCGCCGACGAAGGCGCTAAGCAGAAAAAAGCCGCTGCTGAAAGCATAACCTAAAGCGACGCCAAGCAAAATCAGGGCGCCGGCGACGATCTGTACCTGACGCATAAGCGGCAGCGGCTGTGATTTATCCTCTTTCACCGGCAGACCGGCCGCTTTCCACGCCTGAATTCCGCCAGCCAGCAGCTTTACCTGCGCCGGTGCGGCGGCCTGCGCCAGACGGGCCGCGTTATTTTGGGTGCGCGATCCCGCCTGACAGTGAAAAATAATCGTCTCTTCGGGACTGGCGTGCAGCGCTGCGCCATTCGTCAGCGTCGCCAGCGGCACGAGCTCCGCTCCGGGAATATGCTCGCGGGCGTATTCATCGGCATCGCGGATATCGATCAGCCGGCCGCCCCGGGCGACGAGCGCCTGGGCTTCGGCAGGCGAAAGAGTAGCAATAGGCATAAAGGCTCCTTAAGGACAATAGATTGACTTCAGCGCGGCGACGATTTGCTGAACCGCTGGCCGGGTAATGAAGTAGTGAATGCGCTGCGCCTGACGTTCGCAGCCGATCAGGCCTTCATCACGCATCCGCGCCAGATGCTGGGAAGTTGCGGAGGGGCTCAGCCCGGTTATCCGCGCCAGTTCGCCGGCGCTGGTGCCCGGCGCATCGCATAGCATGCACAGAATCAATAGCCTGCTGGGATGGCTCATGGCTTTCAGCAGCGCGGCGGCTTCGCCGGCGCTGGCCTGTAGCTGTTCGGGTGTATTCATTTATTTTAGTCTTTTCTAAATTTAGTAAAGTCTAAAATAAAAAAGCGTATTACGCCAGCAATGGATGCCGCTGTGGCTAAACAGCGTGGCCAAAACCAGGACGATTCTTGAGCGCCGGGTTAAGCGTAACTTAAGCCAGGGGGGCGATAATGACGGAAATATGACTGTCGCGAGCTACCGCCATGAACGCACTGGAAACCCTTAATCAAAGCGCCTTTTTAGCGCTGAACGCATCGCCCGGCACGCCGGAGACGATCCTGGCATTGGCGCGTTTTTCAGCGAGCGGGATCATCTTTGTGGTTCCGGCCATTCTGCTCTGGCTGTGGTTTTCCGGCGGGCGGCAGGGTCATCGGCAGGCGCTGTTTTGTACCTTGAGTATTCTGATCGCGCTGGGGTTGGGATCGATCTGCGGAATGCTGTGGTTTCACCCGCGGCCGTTTATGATCCCGCTCGGCCATACCTGGATAAATCATCCGGCGGATAACTCTTTCCCGAGCGACCACGGGACGGTAATGTTTAGCGCCGCGTTTGCACTGCTCTCCCTGCGCTCACGCGCCGCGGGGCTCTTTCTGCTGCTGGCGGCGCTGCCCGTGGCCTGGTCGCGGATCTTTCTTGGGGTTCACTTTCCGCTGGACATGGTGGGGGCGGCGTTGGTTTCAGCCTGCGGCGTCTGCGTCGCGAAGCTTATCTGGTCGGGCATTGGGCACCGCTTAACCTCCCTGTGTGAAGCGATAAGCAGACGCCTGTTCGCCTGGCTACCGCCGCGCTTCACGCCCTGAGCGAATCAGAAGGCTATGCGCTATGGCTTCCGCGACGGGCCGCACGGCGATACAGCGTGCTGCGCGCGACGCCTAAAGCCTGCGCGGCCTTACTGATGTTGCCGTTATAGCTTGCCAGCGTGTCGGCAATCAGCTGCGCATCGTGCTGCTGAAGCCCGCGCAGCGGGCGGGCGGCGGGCGGGCTTCGATACTCCTGGGGCAAATCATCTATCCCCAGCGTTTCACCCTCTTCGGCGAGGGCCAGCAGTACCCTCAACACACTTTGCAGCTGGCGGACGTTGCCCGGCCAGGGATGAGACGTCAGGTGTTGCACAACTTCCGGGGCCAGCGCGATGCGACGTTTTTCTCCGCCCAGCTCGCGCCACAATCGTTGGATAAACCCGGACAGTTCAGGCCATTCGCGCAGGGGCGGCAGCGTTAAAGCAAACTCACGCAGGCGGTAGAGCAGGTCTTCGCGGAAGGTTCCTTCCGCGACGCGCTGCGCCAGATTGCGGTGGGTGGCGCAAATCACCGCGAAATTAACCGGCGAGCTCTGGCTGGCGCCAAGCGGCGTGACCTCTTTCTCCTGTAAGATCCTCAGCAGCCGGGTCTGAAGCGTTAACGGCATATCGCCAATCTCATCAAGAAACAGTACGCCGCCGTCGGCTTCGCGAATCTTGCCGATGTAGCCGTTTTTGTTTGCGCCGGTAAACGCCCCGGGCTGGTAGCCAAACAGCTCGGATTCAATCAGTGATTCCGGCAGCGCGGCGCAGTTGATGGCGACGAATTTGCCGCCGCTCCAGCGACTGTGCCGGTGCAGGGTACGGCTGACGTACTCTTTGCCGCAGCCGGTTTCGCCTTCGATACACAACCCAATCCCGGCGTTAAGCAGGCGCAGCAGCTTTTCGCCTTCGCGCTGGCTGGAGAAAGGCAGCTCGAGGGTGGGGCGCGCGGTCACCGCCACGCCAGCGGTCACGGGAGCGCGTAGACGGTAATAGTAGTTTCGATCTCCGGCGACGAGCGGCAGCGGTACGCTGACGGCGGTTTGCCGCAACTGCGGAAAAAGCTGCTGGAAGGTGAGGTGGCCGAACCGATCTGCGTTAAGTGAGAACTCGCGCATCGCCAGCCGGTTAGCCGCCATCAGCACATTGTCGGTAAAGACCAGCAGACATTCGTCGACGCCGTCGAGCTTTTCCAGCTGAGGATGCAGGCTCATCAGCCACTGTTGCGGATGCAGACTCTGTTTAACCCACAGATATTCTATCTGCTTCGCGGCGCCTTTTACCCACGCCAGCGTGCGGGCGTGCGGGTACCGGGCCGGGCCGGAGATATCCAGCACCCCGGCTATTTTGCCATCGGGACTTTGCAGCGGCACGGCGGCGCAATAAAGACCCTGGTTACTGGTCAGAAAATGCTGGCGGCCATCGATTTCGCAGCTGTCGTCAATCGCCAGCGCGGTGCCAATGGCGTTGGTTCCGCGTCCGCTTTCGCTCCACAGGTTGCCCGGCGCTAAAGCGAAGCGCTGCGCTTTCTGCATGGCGTGCGTATCGCCAAAGGTTTGCAAAACCAGACCGCTGGCATCAGAGAGAACCACGACGGATTGCAGAGCGTTGACTTTGCGGGATAGCTCATTAACGACCGGCTGGGCCAGCGTTTGCAGGCGGCTGTGTCTGGCGAGCCTGTCGGCCAGTTCGCTGGCGTGCAGGCGAGGGAAGTCATCCGTGGCGGGGTCGAGGCCATAGCGCTGGCTACGGCACCAGGAGTCGCTGAGCAGCGGGTTCGCTTCGATCTCTGGCGTCAGGGCAAACGGATTTCCTGGCACGGGACACCTCGTCGTTTAATTTGTGTTGCAATATTGTAGCTATATGGTTTTCGTAGTGTTGCGATTTGCGACACATAAGAGAGATTCTGTGCGACAGAAAGTGACGTGACCTATCTAATTTATTGAAAATTAATTTCTTTTTTAAAATATAAAAAATGGCATAACCCCTGCAATAGACGAGAGACGCAGCGAGCCGCCGTACAAAACTAATATGCCGCTGCCCTCAACCCTACATGAAGGAGATTCGCGATGCGTTATGCTCATCCTGGCACACCGGGCGCTTTGGTTTCACTGAAGTCAGCCTACGGTAACTTTATTGACGGTAAATTTGTTGAACCCATCGGTGGAGAATTCTTTATGAATACCTCCCCGGTCGACGGTAGCAACATCGGGCAGTTTCCGCGTTCTGATGCCAAAGATATCGACTTCGCCCTTGATGCGGCGCACCGGGCCGCCGACGCCTGGGGCAAAACGTCGGCTCAGCACCGCGCTAATCTGCTGCTGGAGGTTGCCGACCGTATTGAGGCCAACCTGGAATATCTGGCGGTAGCGGAGAGCTGGGATAACGGTAAGCCGATCCGCGAAACCCTCAACGCCGACCTGCCGCTGGCGGTCGATCACTTCCGCTATTTCGCCGGCTGCCTGCGCGCGCAGGAGGGAAGCACGGCGGAGATTGATGAAACGACGGTGGCTTATCACTTCCATGAGCCTCTCGGCGTGGTCGGACAAATTATTCCGTGGAACTTCCCGCTGCTGATGGCCGCCTGGAAGCTCGCTCCGGCGCTGGCTGCGGGCAACTGCGTGGTGCTGAAACCGGCAGAGCAGACGCCTCTCAGCATTACATTGCTGCTGGAGATTATTGGCGATCTGTTCCCGGCGGGCGTCCTTAACGTGGTTCAGGGATTTGGCAAAGAGGCGGGCGAAGCGCTGGCAACCAGTAAACGCATCGCCAAAATCGCCTTTACCGGCTCAACGCCGGTAGGCCGCCATATCATGGCCTGCGCGGCGGAAAACATTATCCCCTGTACCGTTGAGCTGGGCGGTAAATCGCCGAACATCTACTTTGCCGACGTGATGGAAGGCGAAGAAGAGTATATCGAGAAGGCGGTTGAAGGCCTGGTTCTGGGCTTCTTTAATCAGGGTGAGGTCTGCACCTGCCCGTCCCGCGCGCTGATTCAGGAGTCTATTTACGAGCCCTTTATGGCGCGGGTCATGGAGAAGGTGGCGCAAATTCGCCGCGGCGACCCCTTTGATACCGATACGATGATCGGCGCGCAGGCGTCGCGTCAGCAGTTCGATAAGATCCTTTCCTATATTAAGATCGCTCGCGATGAAGGCGGAAAGATCCTGACCGGCGGCGAACGCGCCAGCATCTCTGCCGAACTGGATAACGGTTTCTATATTCAGCCGACGCTGATTCAGGGCCGCAACGATATGCGCAGCTTCCAGGAGGAGATCTTTGGCCCGGTTATCGGCGTCACCACTTTTAAAGATGAAGCCGAGGCGCTGGCTATTGCAAACCAAACCCAGTTTGGCCTTGGGGCCGGGGTGTGGACGCGGGATACCAACCTGGCTTATCGCATGGGGCGCGGCATTAAGGCCGGTCGGGTGTGGACCAACTGCTATCACATCTACCCTGCGCACGCCGCGTTCGGCGGCTACAAACAGTCCGGCGTAGGGCGCGAAACCCATAAGATGGCGCTCAATGCCTATCAGCAGACGAAGAACCTGCTGGTGAGCTACGGTACCGCGCCGCTGGGCCTGTTCTGATCGTCCCTGTCAGCTATTTATTTTAGGATAACCCGCAATCTTCAGCATCGATTGCGGGTTTATTATTCCACAAAGAAAGTGTTGTTATTCATCTTTCCTCCCCGGCTTTCAGATGAAATACACTTGTCATCAATATCTCCTGCTTATAATGACTCGCGTGATTATTGTTTATTCGATAACGAAAATAAGATAAAAGCCAATCTAAGATTTATCCTAATATTCTATAAAAACCCAGTCCGCTCACAGAATTATTGCCGAAAAATCGCGGTGAAATTAGGGGGGGTTGTTAAATTACGCCGCCTGATGTTGCTTTTTGATGTTATTGTATCGTGATTTTTGGTTGCATTAATTAACAATGCGCATAATGTTTTTAATATTATCTTTATATGTAAAATAAAACAGCATTTCATTAACATAACAAAATATTGCGATTTGTAATCGGTAGGGATAGTATTTATTTGTTACCTTAATAAAGGGTTTATCAATTTCGCCGAAGAACTTCTTTTTATCAAAATAGCCAATTAAGCAGCTTATTTTTGCTGCCTGATGTCCTGCGGACGGAACGCGAATATTATTAACATGGAGGATCTGCACGCAGATTTGCCCGGGGCTTAAGCCCTCGCGCACAATCTGTCGAAAATATAAGTTAGAGATGAGATGAATAATGAAAACGCAATTTCGTATTATGGCAATGTTTGTCGGTGCTCTGGTGTCCGCTAGCGCATTATCCTCGCCTTCACAACCCGCCAGATCGGCAATGACCGTTAACCCCGGTTCTAATGCGGGCACGCAGGGGACGGGTGGGCAGGTAGAATTTACCGGATCGATTACCGATTCCTCCTGTAATGTTGATAGCACCAGCGCAAATCAGAGCGTCGATCTGGGGAAATGGGCGAGCAGCTATTTTACCGGCGCAGGTTCTGAAACGACCAAAACCGCCTTCCATATCAAAGTGAAAGATTGTCCTTCTACCGTTACCACCGTCTCGGTGCTATTTGACGGTACCCGCGATACCAACAATAGCGATCTGCTGGCGATTAACGGTACCGCAAGTGGGGTAGCGATAAAGCTGTATGAAGATGATAAGTCGACGCCGGTTGATCTCGGCGCCGTCTCACGCGGCCACAGCGTTACCGCTGGCGCGAGCGGCGCGGCAACGGGTACCGCCGATTTGGAATTCTTTGCTGACTATGTCTCAACCAGCGCGGTTTCCGCCGGTTCTGCCAACGGTACGGCCAACTTCAATATGGTTTACAACTAATACCCTGGAAGCGGGTAAAGCTGCGGTTATTCATGGCTTCCCACGCCGGGTAAGCCGCCAGCCGCCGCCCGGCTGAAATAGGGTCGGCATAATTAATGCAGATTATTTATCAGCTTCAGGCAGTGATACCCGCTTTTATTATTCCCGGACGGTAGTCATTATGAAACGAACGATCGCCGCGATAGCCTTTTTATTGCTATCAACTGCGGCACAGGCCGGTATTGTCATGGGAGGAACCCGTGTTGTTTATCAGGAAGGGAAACGTGAAGCCGCAATATCGGTTACCAACGCTGATACTCATTCACCTTATCTGGTGCAATCGTGGGTAGAAAACTATGCGGAAAACAATAAAAGCCGGGTGCCTTTTATTGTGACGCCGCCGCTTTTCCGTCTCGATCCTGAACAGCAGAACGTATTGCGTATTAACTATATTGGTGGAACGCTGCCCACCGATCGCGAATCCGTTTTTTGGCTCAATGTGAAAAGTATTGCTCCAACGAAACAAGATGAAGTGAACAAGCTTCAGGTCAATATTAAATCAAAGTTTAAGATCTTCTATCGCCCGAATGGTCTGGCGGGCGAGCCTGACGATGCATGGCGCAAGCTGACGTTTAACATTGAAGGTTCCAGGCTGGTTGCCCAAAACCCGACGCCCTATTTTGTCTCCTTTTTTGTTATTTCGGTTGGCGGTACAGATATTCTGCAACCCGGCATGATTGGCCCCTTTGATCATAAAGCGTGGCCGATTACTCATTCCGGGGTAGTTAAATGGCGCGCCATTAATGACTTCGGTGGTATTACGGATTACGCACAACAGTAATTAATTTGCTTCGCCTGGTCAGGATATTGTGAAAAATAACACTTCGGATATGACTCCCGTTTATTCGGCGATCGCGGCGCCAACCGGCGGGATTTTATTATTGCCGACGGCGCTTTTTCTGCTGTACCAAAGCGGTATCGCGCGGGCGGAGGACTACTTTGATCCGGCGGCATTAGAATTTGCCAATCCGCAGCAAAAGACCGCTGATTTACACTATTTTGCTAAAGCAGGCGGCCAGCAGCCCGGGACATACCCGGTCAGCATTTGGGTGAATAACCAGGAGATAGCCCAGGGCGAGGTGACATTTGTCGACAGCAACGGCGAACTGCGGCCGCAGTTAACCCCGGCGCAGCTGGCGGAATATGGCGTCAACGTCAGCGCTTTCCCGGCGTTTAATACCCTGCATGAGGGAGAAACGTTTACTCGCATCGAGCGCTACATCCCCGATGCCAGCAGCCGTTTTGATTTCGCCACTCAGCGTCTGAACTTAAGTATTCCCCAGGCGGCCATGAACGCCCAGAGCCGCGGATACGTGGATCCGGCACGCTGGGATGATGGTATCCCGGCGGCGTTTGTTAACTATAACCTGACCGGGTCGCAAACCCGGCAGACGGATGACAGCAGCCGCTCCAGCTACCTGAATCTACGCAGCGGGGTTAACCTCGGCGCCTGGCGCCTGCGTAACGTCTCGTCGATGGAGTATGACCGGACCCGGCGCTGGAATTCACAGAGTACCTGGCTACAGCGCGACCTGAAGTCACTCAAAAGCCTGCTGCGGATGGGCGATACCTTTACGACCGGCGACGTTTTCGACAGCGTGCAGTTTCGCGGCGTTCAGCTGATGTCCGATGATGAAATGCTGCCGGATAGCCAGCGCGGCTTCGCCCCGACGATCCGCGGAATGGCGCACAGCAACGCCAAAGTCACCATCTCCCAGCATGGCTACGTTATCTATGAAACGTTCGTCTCGCCGGGAGCGTTTGCGATAAACGACCTCTATCCAACGGCGCAAAGCGGCGATCTCGAGGTGCAGGTAAAAGAGAGCGATGGTTCGGTGCGGACCTTTACCCAGCCCTTTTCAGCCGTCCCGTTTATGCTGCGGGAAGGACGCGTGAAATTCAGCCTGAGCGCCGGACGCTACCATTCGGAGCAGAGCCAGGCGCGCTCGCCGACGTTTTTGCAGGGTACGCTCTTTTATGGGCTACCGGCTGAATTCACGCTCTACGGCGGTAGCCAGCTGGCGCAGGATTACCAGTCGTGGGCGCTCGGCGTCGGGCGCGGTTTTGGCGAGCTCGGATCGCTTGGAGGCGATGCGACATGGGCGAACACCACGACGCCGTCGGGAAAGCGCTCGGCCGGCCATTCGGTACGGGTGCAGTACCAGAAGGATTTTGCCGGCACCGGCACCTCATTTAGCCTCGCCAGCTATCGCTACTCCTCAGGCGGTTATTACGACTTCAGCGAAGCCAGCGCGCTTGAGAGCCGCAATGGCCTGCTGGATAACAAGCGCAGCCGCGAAGAGGTCTCCCTTTCTCAGGCGTTTGGCGGTATGAGCAGCCTGGCGATTTCCGCCTGGTCGCAGGAGTACTGGCACCGCCAGAGCCGCGATGAAACGATCCATCTCGGTTTTTACAGCGCCTGGCGAGGCGTTTCGTGGGGCGTGGGTTATTACTACACCCAGTCATCCGATCGCCAAAAAGACGATCGCTCGTGGTCCTTGAACCTGAGCATTCCGCTTGGCGGCCCGCTGTCCGAGAGCGCGGTTAGCTACAGCACCACCTCCGACAATAACGGACGCACCTCGCAGCAGGCGTCGCTGTACGGTTCGCTTCCGCGCAATCCCAATCTCTACTACTCCCTTCAGCAGGGCTACGTTAACGGCGGCCAGGGCAGCAACAGCAGCGCATCGCTCGATTACCACGGCGGCTATGGAACCGCGCAGCTCGGCTATCGCCGCGATAGCGCAAGCCATCAGCTGACCTGGGGCGCATCGGGGTCCATCGTCGCCCATCCTCATGGCGTGACGCTGGGTCAGACCGTCGGCGAAAGCTTTGCCATCGTACGCGCGCCGGGTGCCGCCGACGTGGCGATTCAGAACGGCAGCAACGTGCATACCGACTGGCGGGGCTATGCGGTGGTGCCCTCGCTGACGGCGTATCGCAAAAACACCATTACGCTCGATACCGAATCGCTGGCCGACGATGCCGATGTTGAACTTGAAGGGCAGACGGTGATCCCCGGCGGCGGGGCGGTGGTGCAGGCAAACTATCAGACCCATATCGGCAGCCGCGTGCTGTTTACCCTTCGCGATAGCCACGGCCCGCTGCCGTTCGGCGCCAGCGTTCGCTTGCGTAAAGCAGAAGACGATCGGGGCGCGGCGCCGGGCGGCATGGTGGCGGATGGCGGGCAGGTCTATCTGAGCGGTATTCCGCAAGAAGGGACGCTCGATGCCGCCTGGAACGCCGACAATATCTCACGGAGATGCGCGCTGCATTTCCATCTTACCGATACCGTACAGCAGGGGCAGAGTCCGGTTAAAACCGTCTCTGGCCTCTGCCAGTAGGTCTGCACAGAGGTGATTTTGCGCATAGTATCGTTTTTATTCCTGCTGATGGCGGGGATTTATAGCCACAGCGGCTGGGCGGAAACCTGCAGAGGAGATATCGGCCAGATGACCGTGAACGTCCAGAATATCAAGTACCTGCCCACGCTGCCGTTGAATACCCAGATGACCGGCATGATGGCGGATAACGGCAGCGGGATTCATTTCTCCTGCGATCTTCAGGTGCCGAAAGCGGCGGCAAAGCGTCTGGTTTATCGGCAGCTAAAAACGGCCTCAACGCCGCTGTCAATCGGCGGTCAGCACGTGTTCCCCTCAGCGCTGGACGGCATAGGATACTCGCTGGGCTTCCAGTGCAGCGGCGGCGCCGTTCGCTTTATTGATGGCAGCCATGCGGCCGGTAATGGGGAATCCGTGACGGTTTGCGACAGCAATGAGATGGCTAATCTGCTGAACCAGCAGCAGATTGTGGTGAAAGTCTTTGTGACGTTTTATAAGACCGGTAATGTCGCCCTGGTCAGCGGCAACCACGCAAACGTTCCGGCGCAGCCGCAGATTGGCGAACTCACTATCCAGCAGCAGGCCGACAGCCGCAGCGGTTTTGTCGCCAGCTCGCCGGTCACGCTCGATATGGCGGCGCTGAATGTCGATATCGGCAGCAGCGGCAGCTGTCAGGTTTCAACCGCGAATATTCACGTTAGCCTCGGCACGGTAAATAAAGCGGAGTTTAAGGGCAAAAACACCACCGGCGGCGTCGCGAAGCGCTTCTCCATACCGGTCTTCTGCTCCACGCCAACCGATATCCGCATCGGCTTTTTTGGCGTCACCTCGCCATCCGGGGGAACGGATACTCTGGCGCTAAGTAAAGCAAACGCCTCCGCGAGCGGTGTGGGCGTCAGGCTCACCTACGGCAATAACAGTGCCCCAGCGCCCGCCGCCGGAACCGGCGTCAAAATCAATGAGGCCAGTAACTTACCTGTACTCAAGCGGATTACCGCCAGCAGCGCGGGGGCGGCGGAAAATATCAACTTTAACGCCCAGTACGTACAGACGGATGACGCGGTAACCGCCGGTACCGCCAATAGCATGGTGACGTTTGCGCTGGAGTATAACTGACCGTCGCTTTCGCGCTGTCGCTCACAAAAAAGAGAAGTCATAACGATTTTTCGCACGGCGAGCGGATCGGTACGCTATCAATGATCGAGAGATTAAGCGGCTGTCCGGGAATACTTTTGTGCGGGAAAATCGATAATGAAAATCGCCTTTGGGGAGCTTAAGCCACTATTGCAGGCGCAGCGGATTTTTGTCGGCGGGCAGACGCTGGCCTGCGGCCACGCCTTTTACCGTGACGACCTGCCGATTGAGATACCGGAAAACTTAGCCACCGAGGCCTATACCACCTACTGGGGGCGCTGCGGCGAACGGCTGGCCTCGCTGGGCGCCTTTAGCTATACGCGAACCCTGCTGCCGGCGCTGATTAACGTGGGGCGCTACACGTCGATTGCCGATCGGTTACAGGTGCTCGGCGACCGACATCCCCTGGAGTGGGCCAGCGCCAGCCCGGTGTTTTATGCCCATCATTCCGGCCTGATGGCGACGCTGGCTGCCGATAGCGGCAGGACCAACCAGTTTTATCCTTTTGCAAAAACCCCCCGGCCGATAACCATCGGCAACGATGTGTGGATTGGCCAGAATGTCACCCTGGCGCAGGGGATTACTATTGGCGATGGGGCCGTCATTGCCGCCAACGCGCTGGTGGTCAAAGACGTCGCACCGTACGCCATCGTCGGCGGTAATCCCGCGAAGATCATCCGCATGCGCTTCAGCGAGGCGATTATTGAGCAGCTGATGGCGCTACGATGGTGGCGTTACTCCGCCCAGGATATTGCCGGGTATCCGGTTAATCAGGTTGAGCGCTTTTGCGAGCAGCTCGCCGGGCGGGTGGCCGAAGGAACGATGCCGCCTTTCTCGCCGCCGGTATTGACGGTATCCATGATTAAAGATTTTATAAACAATAAACAGCATCCGCTGCGCAGCGCGGTGTAATCATAAACGGTTCACATTTGAACAAGGATATAACGATGAAGTTGAAGTCAGGTCTTGTTTTCGTCATCGCTGCCGTCGCCTTTGGCGCCCAGGCGCGCGACATGAACAGCATTCAACAAAGCGGCGAACTGAAAGTCGGCGTCCCGGGGGATTACGCGCCGCTGGCGTTTCATAATAAAGCCGGGGAGCTGATGGGCTACGATGTTGATATGGCGAAAGATCTCGGCAAGCGGCTTGGGCTAAAGGTGAGCTTTGTGACGACCAGCTGGCCCACGCTCTCCGCCGACTTGAAGGCCGATAAGTTTGATATCGCCATGGGTGGGGTGACGGAAACCGCAGCGCGGGCGAAAGATTTCGCGTTAAGCCAGCCGGTGGTGCCGAACGGCAAGATTG
Organism: Klebsiella michiganensis; assembly: GCF_015139575.1. GTDB lineage: Bacteria > Pseudomonadota > Gammaproteobacteria > Enterobacterales > Enterobacteriaceae > Klebsiella > Klebsiella michiganensis. The sequence continues at coordinate 1,293,394 of NZ_AP022547.1, forward strand.
CGCTGGCTAACTGCGCGGCGGCGCCGGCGCTCGGTAGCCTGGAAAAAATCGACCAGCCAAACGTGAAGGTGGTGGTGAATCCGGGCGGCACCAACCAAAGCTTTGTCGATGAACATATCAAGCAGGCGCAGATTATTCGGGTGAAAAACAATATCGATAACCTTGAAGCGCTGCGGCAGAAAACGGCGGATATGATGGTGACCGACCTGATTGAGGGCGTCTATTACCAGAGCAATGAGCCGGGCGTGTTTTGCGTGGCCAATGAGCAGCCGTTCCCGGGCACCGCCAGCTTCAAAGTCTATATGATGAATAAAGATAACCCGCAGCTGCTGGACAAGGTTAACCAGTGGCTGGCCAGCCAGGACAAAAACGTGCTGAAACAGAAGTGGCGCATTCATGACCAGCTAAAACCATAAAGCAATAAAGGTTTTCTATGCGGGTGTGGCGGAAGATATTCAGCGTATCGGGTTTTCCGCCAGCACATCGTGAAGCAGCCAGTCATAAAACACCTTCACTTCCGGGCGCATGACCGCATGCTGGGGCGTCACAATATAGTAGGACCAGGTGAGCGGCCAGCGGCGGGCCGGGTGTAGCTGAACGAGCTGGCCGGTGGCGAGGAGCTGTTGTACCAGCGCCCGGCGAACAATAGCGACGCCGCGCCCGCTGAGCGCGGCCAGGATGACCGCCGACGTTGAGTTAATATGCAACCCGCTATCGCGCGCCGTTGGCGCCTGAGCGGCCTCCAGCACTTCCGCCCATGATGGAAAGCTGGCGCCGGGATAGGGCGTATCATCATGAATCAGCTTTTGCGCCGCCAGCCACTCGCCGCAGGCGGTTTTGTCTGCTAGGACGATTAGCGGGCTGCACACCAGCACCGCTTCTTCATCCATCAGCCAGGTTTTATTGACCCCGGGCCAGTCGCCGCGACCGCAGCGTACCGCCAAATCCGCTTCGCCGTGGGCCACGTCCATCAGCTTTTCCGTAACGTTGAGACGCAGGTCGATATTATCATGGACTTCAGAGAAGCGGTTTAAGCGCTCCATCAGCCAGTTCATCATCAGCACCTGCGAGGCGGTAATCACCACCACGGAACGCGCCCGGCGGCCGCGAAGCTTATTCAGTCCGCTCTCCAGCTTATCCAGTCCCTGAGTAATATCCTGCAGCGCCGCCTGCGCCTCGCTCACCAGGGTGAGACGCTCTTTACCGCTACGGGTACGGTGCAGCAGCGGATGGCCGACCCAATCCTCCAACGCCCTGACCAGCTGCCCGACGGCGGCGGGCGTCACGCCCAGCTCGCGCGCCGCGCCGGTAAAGCTGCCGTGGCGGGCGGTGGCTTCAAATGCGTGAAGCCATTTCAGTCGGTTAAGCGATCGCATGGTGAATATCCCTCAGTGAATTTGCGTCTCAGTATAGGCCATCAAGATAGATTTTCTTTGTCGTTGGGCTATTTCTTCTCATTCGTCAGCGCGCTGCAGGAAAGGCATGCTTAGGCTACACAAATCAAGCGTGAAGAGGTGAATGATGAATACGGCGTTTATGGGGAAAAAACTGTTAGTGGTTGGCGGGACCAGCGGTATGGGGCTGGCGACGGCCAAACGGGTGGTGGAGAATGGCGGCAGCGTGGTGCTGGTGGGCAATCGTCGGCAGAAGGCCGAACAGGCGCGTCAGGCGCTGGCGGCAGCGGGGAAGGTGGATGTTATCGTCGCTGACCTGACGAGCGAAAGCGGTATGCAGCAGGTTATGGCCGCTATTAACGCGGAACATCAGGATATCAGCCTGCTGGTCAACGCCGCCGGCGTTTTCTTCCCGAAGCCGTTTATCGAACATGAAATGGCTGACTACGATCGGTATATGCATCTCAACCGCGCGACGTTTTTTATCACCCGCGAGGTGGTGCGCAATATGCTGGCTAATGGCATCAAAGGTTCGATTGTGAATATCGGCTCGATGTGGGCGCAGCAGGCCATCGGCGCAACGCCGTCGACAGCCTACTCCATGGCGAAAGCGGGTCTGCATGCGCTGACCAAAAATCTGGCGATTGAGCTGGGCGGCAGCGGGATTCGGGTCAATGCGGTATCGCCGGCGGTGGTGCATACGCCGATATATGAAGGGTTTATCCCTAAAGAGGATGTGAAGGATGTGATGAACAGCTTTGACGGCTTCCATCCCATTGGCCGCGTCGGCACGCCTGATGATATCGCGCAAACCGTGGCGTTTCTGCTCAGCGATAGCACCCGCTGGGTGACCGGCGCGGTTTGGGATATTGATGGCGGCGTGATGGCTGGTCGTCATGCCTGATTACGTTCATTATGTCAGTCAGGGTATTGGCATAACGCAAACGAATTCAGGATAAAGAGAGTCATGAGCGCTGAGATAACGCTGCCCGTCGGACAGCAAAACCAAAATATTGTTCGCCTGGCGACGGCGCAGGCGCTCGCAGGAGCAAACTCGGTGGTGTTTTACGCCACAGGGGCGATTGTGGGCAATGCCATCGCGCCCTCGCCGACGCTGGCCACGCTGCCCATTACCATTTTTGTGCTGGGGATGGCGGCCTGTATTTTGCCGTTTGGCGCGCTGGCCAGAAGACGCGGGCGCAAAACGGTCTTTATGGTCGGTACCGGCGCCGGCGTGTTGACGGGAGCGCTGGCGGCGCTGGCGGTCGCGATCGCTTCGTTCGGACTGTTCTGTCTCGCGGCCTTTTTCGGCGGCGCCTATGCGGCGGTGGCGGTGTCCTTCCGCTTTGCCGCTACCGACGGCGTCAGCGGCGAGCGGCGCGCGCGGGCGCTCTCGCTGGTCATGGGCGGCGGCGTGGCGGCGGGGATCATCGGCCCGATGCTGGTGACCGCGACCATGAATTTGTGGCCGCCGCACACCTTTGCGATGACCTTTATCGCTCAGGGGCTGGTGGCGGCGGTATCCGCGCTGGTCTTGCTGGGGGTAAAAACCCCCGAGCCGGCGGCGCAGGCCAAATCGGGCGGGCGCCCGCTGGGCGAAATCGTGCGCCAGCCGGGGTTTTCCCGGACGGTTTTTAGCGGCGCTATATCCTATATGGTGATGAACTTCCTGATGACCGCGGCGCCGCTTTCCATGCATATGCACGGGATCTCCCAGCAGGCGTCGAATCTGGGCATTCAGTGGCACGTGATCGCCATGTACGGTCCCGGATTTTTTACCGGCAAGCTGATTAATCGCTTCGGCGCCCGGCGTATTAACGCGGCCGGTTTAGTTCTGCTGCTGCTGTCGGTGATGGTTGGCCTCGCCGGTATCGACGTGATGCACTACTGGCTGTCGCTGATCCTGCTGGGTATCGGCTGGAACTTCGGCTTTACCGGCGCGTCGGCGCAGATCATGGATTTCCACCGGCCGGAAGAGAAAACTCAGGTGCAATCGCTGAATGATTTTATTGTCTTCGGCGTCATGATGATTGGCTCATTTTCCTCGGGCGCGTTGATGAACCTCTTCGGCTGGAATGCCGTGCTGTGGGGTTCGCTGGTGCCGGTTGCGGTTGCGCTGATCGCATTGTTGGCAAGCCGACGCCCAACGCTAAGGGGTTAATCCTCTTAGCTTTTCAAACGCAGGCGGAATTATTTTTCCGCTTTTTATTTCTGCCGCGAGAGCAAATTTAAAATATGAATTGGTAGGGTGAGATAAAATTCATCTCTCTTTTTTACTGCTTAATGGAAACACGCTAATGTGAATCCTCTTATTAATGTTTTACCCGTTTATATAATAAGAGTGAATACATGGAGGATTGAGCAAGGGAGTGAGGTTTTTAGCCGCCGCGCGCAGCGCAGAATAATATAGTGATGATAGGGTGTGGTTATTATATCTATAGGCCCTGCCTGTCATCGGCTTTGACGCTAATCAATATCCACGGCGCCGTCACCGCTATGATGTTACGTGAAACTATAAATATAAAACGTCATTATCTCAGCTGCAATGCCTCAAAGGAATGATCTTATGAAGAAAATTGCGACCATTACAGCCTCGGTCATTACCGCAGGCGTGTTATGTTATTTAGGGTTGTCAGGCTATATCTGGTATTACGACAGTCAGCGTATTAAAAAAAACGACGTCCGGCTCTCGGCGGTTGCCGAGAATAATAAAGTCCTCTCTTTTTTTAATGAAAAAGGTTGCGACTATTGCCACACGCCCTCGGCGGAGTTGCCCTTTTACGCCGCTTTTCCCGTTGCCAAACAGCTGATGGATTATGACGTACAGCTGGGATACAAATCCTTTAACCTTCAATCCGTGCGTACGTCACTGATTGACGATAAACCCGTTTCACAAAGTGGATTAAACAAGATTGAGTGGGTTATGCAGCATCAAACGATGCCGCCTACGCGATACGTCGCGCTGCACTGGGCCGGCGGCGTTAGCGACAGCGAACGTATTGAGATACTCAACTGGATTAAGCACCAGCGCGAGCGCTACTATGCCAGCGCTGATACCGCCGCGAAGCATCGCAATGAACCTCTCCAGCCGATCCCTAAAAAGCTGCCCGTTGATGAGCGGAAAGCTGCGCTGGGTTTTCGTCTTTATCACGACGCGCGAATGTCCGGGGATAGCACCATTTCTTGCGCACACTGCCATGCGTTAAACGCGGGCGGGGTTGATGGCAGAAAAACGTCTATCGGCGTGGGGGGCGCTGTTGGGCCAATTAACGCGCCAACGGTATTTAACGCCGTCTTTAATATTGAGCAATTCTGGGACGGACGGGCATCAACGCTGCAAGAACAGGCCGGTGGCCCGCCGTTAAACCCCATTGAGATGGCATCAAAATCCTGGGGAGACATTATTAATAAACTGGATAAAGATCCCGTATTGAAAAAGGATTTTTTAGCCGTTTATCCGCAAGGTTTTAGCGGTGAGCGCATCACTGACGCTATCGCTGAATTTGAAAAAACATTAATTACCCCCGACGCGCCATTTGATAATTGGCTGCGCGGTGATGAAGACGCGCTGACCGCGCAACAAAAACATGGCTATCAGCTATTTAAAGATAATAAATGTGCTACCTGTCACGGCGGTATTATTCTCGGCGGCCGCTCTTTTGAACCGCTGGGGCTGAAGCGTGATTTTAATTTTGGTGAAATCACGGCTGCTGATATTGGCCGAATGAATGTGACGAAAGAGGTACGGGATAAATTACGCCAAAAAGTGCCGGGGCTACGCAACGTGGCGCTCACCGCGCCCTATTTTCATCGCGGTGATGTTCCGACGCTTGATGGCGCAGTAAAACTGATGCTGCGCTATCAGGTCGGTACGGATTTAGCGCAAAAAGATATCGATGATATTGTCGCTTTTCTGCATAGCCTGACCGGTGTTTATACGCCGTATCAGCCGGGGCAATAACGGGATGATGAGCGAAAGTTCCCGGAGCTGGCTCAGGGCCATTAAACTGCACTGCGAACGCGATGGTCGGACGCTGCTGAAAGATTTTTCATTCAGCGTTTCGGCGGGCGATTGGGTGCAGATAGCCGGAGGCAACGGTGCGGGGAAAACCACTCTCCTGCGCCTGCTTACCGGGCTGGCCCGCGCTGATGCCGGAGAAATCTACTGGCAGGGCCGCCCTCTGCATCGCGTGCGCGATAGCTACCAGCAAAACCTGCTGTGGATTGGCCATAAGCCGGGAATCAAAGCCAGGCTGACCGCCATGGAAAACCTGCGTTTTCTCCATCAACACGATGATATCGCCCAGTGCCGGGAGGCCCTTAAGAAGGCCGGGCTTGCCGGCTTCGACGATATTCCTGTTAACCAGCTCTCCGCCGGTCAGCAGCAGCGCGTGGCGCTGTCGCGCCTCTGGCTGACCCGCGCCCGCCTGTGGATCCTCGACGAACCTTTTACCGCCGTCGATACGGAGGGCGTCGAACGCCTGATTCAGCGCATGGCGCAGCACACGGAGCAAGGCGGCATCGTCATTTTCACTGCCCATCAATCAATTAGCGCGGCATCCGACAGGATTCGACGCATTGCGCTGTGCGGCGAGAGGGCGGAACCGTGATGTGGCGGATTTTTTGCCTTGAACTGCGGGTCGCGTTTCGCCATCGCGCGGAAATCGCCAATCCGCTGTGGTTTTTTCTGATTGTCATTACGCTGTTTCCGCTTGCCGTTGGTCCGGAGCCGCAGCTGCTGGCGCGGCTGACGCCCGGCATTATTTGGGTCGCTGCGCTGCTCTCCTCGCTGCTGGCGCTCGAGCGCTTGTTTCGCGACGACTTACAGGACGGCAGCCTTGAACAGCTGATGCTGCTGCCTTTACCGCTGCCGGCGGTGGTCGTGGCTAAAGTGATGGCTCACTGGGTGGTCACCGGTGTGCCCCTGCTGATCCTGTCGCCGCTGGTGGCTCTGCTGCTGGGCATGGACGTCTATGGCTGGAAAATTATGGCGCTGACCCTGCTATTAGGGACGCCGACGCTGGGGTTCCTCGGCGCGCCGGGCGTGGGGCTCACCGTCGGACTTAAGCGCGGCGGCGCGCTGTTAAGCATTCTGGTTCTGCCGCTGACTATTCCCTTACTTATTTTTGCTACCGCCGCGATGGATGCGGCCTCCATGCATCTGCCCGTGGCGGGGTATATGGCGATACTGGGCGCGCTGCTGGCGGGCAGCGCAACGTTAAGCCCCTTTGCGACGGCGGCGGCGCTACGCGTCAGTCTGCACTAGCGCGGTTTTTGATGGATGGCGCTTATCAGGTTTGCGGCGCCGGGGCTCCAGGCCCGGGCTTATCAATGGATTTATCTTTATTTCTGGTGACTGAAATATGAGGAAAACAGGGATTCAACTGACGAATCCGCCGCGGCTTTATCAGCTCTGCGGCAGGGTCGCTCCGTGGCTGGGCGGCGCCAGCGCGCTGGTACTGATCGCAGGCTGGGTCTGGGGATTTGGCTTTGCGCCCGCGGACTATCAGCAGGGCGAGAGCTATCGCATTATCTATCTGCATGTTCCGGCGGCAATGTGGTCTATGGGCATTTATGCCCTGATGGCGGCCGCGGCGTTCATCGGCGTGGTCTGGCAGATGAAAATGGCCAATCTGGCGCTGGCGGCGATGGCGCCCGTGGGGGCGGTGTTTACTTTTGTGGCGCTGGTGACCGGTTCCGCGTGGGGTAAGCCAATGTGGGGAACCTGGTGGGTTTGGGATGCCAGATTAACCTCTGAGCTGGTGCTGCTGTTTCTCTACGTCGGCGCGATAGCGCTGTGGCACGCTTTTGACGATCGCCGTCTGGCCGGGCGCGCGGCGGCTATTCTGGTGCTGATTGGCGTGGTGAATTTACCGATCGTTCACTACTCGGTTGAGTGGTGGAACACCCTGCATCAGGGCTCAACGAATATGCAGCAAAGCATCGCCCCGGCGATGCGCGCGCCGCTGCGGCTGGCGATTATCGGCTACCTGCTGCTGTTTATCACGCTGGCGCTAATGCGCATGCGGAATCTGATTTTGCTCATGGAAAAACGTCGCCCGTGGGTCAGTGAACTGATTTTAAAAAGAGGTCGTCGATGAGCAGCGCATTTACAAGCTGGAGTGATTTCCTGGCCATGGGCGGCTATGCCTTTTACGTCTGGCTGGCGGTGGCGTTGACCATTCTCCCGCTGGCGGCGCTGGTCGCGCACAGCGCGATCCTGCATCGTGTCATTCTGCGCGATATCGCCCGGCAGCGCGCCCGTGAAGCCCGCAGGCGCGCGGCGCGGGAGGCGATATGAATATTCGCCGCAAAAACCGCCTGTGGGTCGCCCTCGCGGTGATCGCCGGGCTAACGCTGACCACCGCGCTGGTGCTCTATGCGCTGCGTTCCAGTATCGACCTGTTCTATACGCCTGGCGAAATCCTCTACGGCAAGCGCGAAACGCAGCAGCGGCCCGAGCGGGGTCAGCGTCTGCGCGTCGGCGGGATGGTCGCGCCCGGCAGCGTGAAGCGGGATGCGAATTCGCTGCAGGTGAGTTTTAGCATCTATGACGCCGAAGGTTCGGTGGACGTCAGCTACGAAGGCATTCTGCCGGACCTGTTCCGCGAAGGGCAGGGCGTGGTGGTTCAGGGCGAGCTTGATGCGCACAACCGGATACAGGCGAAAGAAGTGCTCGCCAAACACGATGAGAACTACACTCCGCCAGACGTGGAAAAAGCGATGGAGAGCAACCATCGTCGCCCGGATAGCGCCTACAGGGACACATCCTTATGATGCCTGAAGTCGGCAACGGGCTGCTGTGCCTGGCGCTTGGCGTCGCGCTACTGCTTCCCGTCTATCCGCTGTGGGGCGCGGCGCGGGGGGACAGGCGAATGATGGCCTCTTCCCGGGTATTTGCCGTTCTGCTGTTCATCCTCATTATGGGCGCCTTTATGGTGCTGATTAACGCCTTCATTACCAACGATTTTACGTTGAGCTACGTGGCCAGTAACGCCAATACTCAGCTGCCGGTCCGGTACCGCGTGGCCGCAGCCTGGGGCGCACATGAAGGTTCGCTGCTGCTATGGGTGCTGCTGATGAGCGGCTGGACAGTGGCGGTAGCGCTGCGCAGCAGGCGAATGCCGCTTGATATTGTCGCCCGGGTGCTGGCGGTGATGGGAACGATCAGCGTTGGCTTTCTGCTGTTTATTCTGTTCACCTCCAACCCGTTTGCCCGTACGCTGCCGGAATTTGCCATTGGAGGGCGCGACCTGAACCCGCTGTTGCAGGACCCCGGGCTCATTTTCCATCCGCCGCTGCTGTATATGGGCTATGTGGGCTTCTCGGTGAGTTTTGCCCTGGCGATAGCCGCGCTGTTGAGCGGGCGGCTGGATAGCACCTTTGCGCGCTTCTCTCGCCCGTGGACGCTGGCGGCGTGGGCCTTCCTGACGCTCGGTATTGTGCTGGGCTCCGCGTGGGCTTACTACGAGCTCGGATGGGGAGGCTGGTGGTTCTGGGATCCGGTGGAAAACGCGTCGCTGATGCCATGGCTGGCCGGCACCGCGCTGCTGCATTCGCTGGCGGTCACTGAACAGCGCGCCAGCTTCAAGGCGTGGACGCTTCTGCTCGCTATCTGCGCATTTTCGCTCTGTCTGCTGGGGACCTTTCTGGTGCGTTCCGGCGTGCTGGTCTCGGTTCACGCTTTTACCTCCGACCCGGCGCGCGGCATGTTTATTCTAGCCTTTATGGTGCTGGTCATTGGCGGCTCTTTACTGCTGTTCGCCATGCGTGGCTATAAAGTCCGCTCTCGGGTAAATAATGCGCTCTGGTCGCGCGAGTCGCTGCTGCTCGGCAACAACGTTCTGCTGATGGCCGCTATGCTCACGGTGCTGCTGGGTACGCTGCTGCCGCTGGTGCATAAACAGCTGGGCCTCGGCAGTATTTCGATTGGCGAGCCGTTCTTTAATACGATGTTTAGCTGGCTGATGGCGCCGTTTGCGCTCCTGATGGGCATCGGCCCGCTGGTGCGCTGGGGGCGCGATCGCCCGCGTAAGCTCAGGGGGCTGCTGGTTATTGCCTGCGCAAGCACGCTGGCGCTGTCGCTTCTGTTGCCGTGGTGGTTGGGCGATAAGATTGTCGCCATGACGGTGGTCGGGCTGGCGATGGCCTGTTGGGTCTTTGTGCTGGCGGGAGTAGAGATCGCTTTGCGGGTTTCACGCGGCGCCAGGATGACCCTCAGCTACTGGGGAATGGTCGCAGGCCACCTCGGGCTGGCGGTCACCATCGTGGGTATCGCCTTTAGTCAAAATTACAGCGTGGAGCGCGACGTGCGCATGCGGGTGGGCGACAGCGTCGATGTCCATGAATATCGTTTTTCTTTCCGTGAGGTCAAAGAGGCGATCGGCCCAAACTATCGCTCCGCCGTCGCGGTGATTGGCGTCATGCGACGCGGCGAACCGCAGGCGATACTGAATGCGGAAAAGCGCTTTTACCACAGCAGCAGCGCCATGATGACCGAAGCGGCGGTTGACGGCGGATTTACCCGCGATCTCTATGCCGCGCTGGGCGAAGAGCTGGGCAACGGCGCCTGGGCCGTACGCCTTTATTATAAACCGTTCGTACGCTGGATTTGGGCCGGGGGAGTGCTGATGGCGCTGGGCGGGCTGTTGTGCCTGTGCGATCCGCGCTATCGCCCGCGCCGCGGATATCCTGGCGCGGAGGCCAGATGAAGCGCTGTACGTTGTTGATGCCGCTGGTCATTTTTATGGCTATCGCGATGCTGCTGCTGTGGCAGCTGGCGCGTAATGTGGAAGGGGACGATCCCAATAGCCTGGAGTCGGCGCTGATCGGAAAACCGGTACCGATTTTCCGTCTTGAGGCGCTGGAAGATCCCGGGCAGTATTTTCAGTCGGATGCGCTGGCGCAGGGCAAACCGCTGCTGCTTAACGTCTGGGCGACCTGGTGCCCGACCTGTCGCGCAGAGCATCAGTATTTGAATCAGCTTTCCGCGCGGGGGATCCGCGTGGTGGGTCTGAACTACAAAGACGATCGGCAGAAAGCAATTGGCTGGCTGAACACGCTGGGCAATCCCTACGCGCTGAGCCTGTTTGACGGCGACGGGATGCTCGGGCTGGATCTCGGAGTCTACGGCGCGCCGGAGACGTTTTTGATCGATGGACAGGGGATCATTCGCTACCGCCACGCGGGGGATCTTAACGATCGGGTGTGGGAGCGCGAATTCAGGCCGCTGTGGGAGAAGTTTAGCCGGGAGGCTGCGCCATGAGATTATTACTGAGCGCGCTGATGCTGCTGCTTTGCGCAAACGCGCTGGCCGCTATTGATGTCATGCCGTTTAAGGACGAGGAGCAGGAACAGCGGTTTCGCCTGCTCACGGAGCAGCTTCGGTGCCCGAAATGCCAGAACAATAGCATTGCGGATTCCAGTTCCGCGATCGCGGCCGACCTGCGGCAGAAAGTTTTTACGCTTATGCAGGAAGGAAAAAGCGACAGCGATATTGTGGACTACATGGTGGCGCGCTACGGCAACTTCGTTACCTACGATCCGCCATTAACCCCGCTGACGATGCTGCTGTGGGTCGTGCCGGCCGCAGCGATCGCCATGGGCGGTTGGGCTATAGTGGCCCGCTCCCGCCGCCGCGTCAGGCCAGGGCAGGAGACGTTTTCTGACGGCCGGGCGCCGGAGGATAAATCCGCCGGGCCGTGGATTTTTATACCTGGCGCGGCGCTTGCGCTGGCGGTAGGTGCGGTCAGCTATAGCCAGACCGGCCACTATCAGCAGGTGCAACGCTGGCAGCAGGCGGTGGCTCAGACGCCGGCTCTGTTGGCGCGGGTGCAGGATCCAAAGGCGCAGCCGCTTGATGAAGACGAGCTGCGGCGTCTGGCCCTTGGGCTACGCACGACGCTGTGGCAAAATCCGGACGCTTCTATTGAGGATTGGCTTATGCTCGGGCGTCTCGGCAGGGTCCTGGACAACGCCGCTATGGCGACTCAAGCCTATGCTCGCGCTTACGCGCTGGCTCCGGATAACGATAGTGCGGCATTTGGCTATGCGGAGGCGCTGCTGCGGGTATCTGACCCGCGGGGCGGTGCGCTGGTGCGCCAACTGATGGAGGGCCAGCGCGTTAACGACCGCCTGCTTAATCTGTATGCGCTCAGTGCATCAGAGCAGGCGCATTTCAGCGAGGCGCTGACGGCGTGGCGGTTGCTGCTAAAACGATTACCGCCGGACGATACGCACCGGGCGGTCATTGAGCATCATATCAACCAGACGGAGCAACGGTTAACCCACGGACATCCCGCCGTTGACGCGCAAGGTTAATAACCGCTCCGTTTGTTCACCAGGTTTTTCAGCGGCAGCGCCTGCTGCTGCCGCCGGATGTTGTCCAGCAGCTGGCGGGCAATCACCTCCGTCTGCGCGATGGAGGCCATATGCGGCGTGATCGCCACCTGCGGGTGTTGCCACAGCGGGTCCTCCTGGGGCAGGGGCTCGACGGGGAAGACGTCCAGCACCGCGCCGGACAGCTTGCCGCTATCCAGCGCCTCGAGCACGTCCTGATTCACCATATGCTCGCCGCGGCCGCAGTTAATCAGCGACGCGCCGTCGGGCAGCTGCTGCAGTAAAGGATGGGCGAGGATACCTCGCGTCTCCCCGGTTAACGGCAGGACGTTGATCAGCGCATCCAGCTGGCCAAGGAATTCGCCAGCCTGCGTCTCTCCGTGGTAGCAGCGCACGCCGGCAAGGGATTTTTCGCTACGCGCCCAGCCGGAAACCCGATACCCCAGCGCGGCCAGCTGCGAGGCGATATAGCCGCCAATTTCGCCGAGGCCCATGACGCCAACGTGATAATCGGCCGCCGCTCGCTGCGGATACATCTTCCAGACGCGCTCGCGCTGGTGGGCCAGCGCCCGGTCAAAGCGACGCTGAAACCACAGTACGCCCCACAGCGCGTATTCAAACATACCGTGACGAAAATCTTCATCCACCACCCGGCAGAGCGGAACGTCGCTGGCGAAAACGCTGGCGGGCAAATGGTCTACGCCGGCAGACGCGGCCTGGATCAGCTTCAGCTGAGGCGAGCGCGCCAGCAGCTGCGGGTCGGGAAACCAGCAGCAGGCGTATTGCGCCTCGCGGGCGGCGGGGTCCTCGGGCAGAACCGCTTTCACTTCCGGGAATAGCGCGAACGCGGCGCAAATCTCCCGGGTGTACTGAGGATCGTTACAATCCACGACGATGGTGAACTGAGTCATAGGCATTAGCTCTTATAAGAAGTATCAAGACGGTCCAGGCGCCGCAGCCACGCCTGCCACACCAGCTGGCGTTCATGTTCAACCCCCATCAGCTGCTCACAGGCGTGCCGGCTCAGCGGTTCAGGTATCGTATGGATGGGGCCGAGCGGCGCCAGCTGCGCGGCGGCCATCTGGATCTCGCAGGCGCGGTTCAGGTAGTACATGATGTAAAACGCATCGGCGACGGTGCGCCCGACCGACAGCAGCCCGTGGCTTTGCAGGATCAGGGCGATGTTCTCGCCGAGCGAGCGCTGGATCCGCACGCGTTCATCGAGATCGAATGCGACGCCTTCATAAGGATGGTAGCCGACGCGTTGATAAAATTCGGTGCTGATTTGGTTAAGCTGCAGCAGCCCGTCTGCGCAGGCGGCAACGGCCATCCCCGGCAGCGTGTGGGTGTGGATCACGCAGTGGGCGTCTTCCCGGGCCATATGGACCGCGCTATGAATGGTAAATCCCGCCGAGTTTGCCGGGGCGCTGCCCTCGACGACCTTACCCTGCATATCGACCACGATTAAGTTGCTGGCGGTGACTTCGTCAAACATCATGCCAAAGGGGTTAATCAAAAACCGCGGCTCGCCGTCACCGGGCAGGCGCACGGAGAAGTGGGTATACAGCGTGTCTTCCCAGCCGAAGAGCGCCGCCAGACGATAGGCGGCGGCCAGCTGCTGGCGTAGTTCCCGTTCAGTTGCCATTTATTGCACTCCCATAAATTCACGAATGCGGGTGAGGGACGGATCGGCGGCATCGCTGCGAATGCGCTGCGGCGGCATATCGCTCTGCACGACGCCGTTTTCCATCATCACCACCCGGTCAGAAATTGATAAGGCGAAGTCCATCTCGTGGGTCACGATAATCATCGTCATGCCTTCGCGGGCGAGGGACTGAATGACCTTCAGCACTTCGCCAACCAGTTCAGGGTCCAGCGCCGACGTGGGTTCATCAAACAGCATGATGTCCGGTTTCAGCGCCAGGGCGCGGGCGATGGCCACGCGCTGCTGCTGGCCGCCGGAGAGTTGATACGGGTACTTTTCGGCGTGCGCCAGCAGACCGACGCTATCCAGCAGCCACAGCGCCTGCTCTCTGGCGGCGGCGCGGTCGAGCAGCTTGTGATAGAGCGGGGCGAGCATCACGTTATCCAGCACCGTGCGGTGGGGAAACAGGTTGAAGCCCTGGAACACCATGCCGATGCGGCGTACGCCCGCGCGCATTTGCTGTTTATCAACAATGGAGGCGCCCTTCAGGTAATCCTCGCCGTAAAGAATGATCTCGCCGCCGTCGATGCTTTCAAGGGCGTTAATGGTGCGGATCAGGGTGGTTTTGCCGGAGCCGGACGGGCCGATGATACTGATTACCTCGCCGTTTTCCACTTTCAGGTCGATGCCTTTCAGTACGTGGTGCTGGCCCCAGGATTTTTCGATGGCGTGCAGATCCAGCGCCGGCGGGTTGCCGCTGGCGGCCTGCGCTTTTTGCGTCTGTACCGGCGGCTTCAGGTTCTGGCGCAGGGTTTCGCATTCACGCTCGTTGAGCGTTTGCGGGCGCTTACGCTGAATATCCAGCAGGTTTTCCAGCGCCCGGAACAGCCAGCTAAACACCGTGACGACCATAACGTAGTAAATGGCGACCGCCAGCAGCGTCTCCATGACGAGAAAATTCTGCGCGTACAGGCGCTGGCCGGTCAGCAGCAGCTCCGGCAGCGAAATAACCGACAGAATCGAGCTGAGCTTGATGATGGTGATGTATTCGTTAATCAGCGTGGGCAGGGAAATACGAAACGCCTGCGGGATAATAATTAAGCGCTGAATCCCGATAAAGCTAAAGCTTAAGGCATGCCCGGCTTCGCTTTGCCCCCTGGCGACCGAAAGCAGGCCGCCGCGATGGATTTCCGCCATGTAGGCCGCTTCGGTCACCGTCATCGAGACCAGCCCCGCAATAAACGGAACGCCGAGCAGCGGTTGGGTGGCCGGAAACAGCTGCGGCAGGTTATAGACAAAGACCAGCAGGACCATCAGCGGTACGCTGCGGAAAAACCAAATATAGAGTTCGACGGGAACCTTCAGCCAGCGCGGGCCGGAGAGCTTCGCGCAGGCTAAAAGAAAACCTAATATCAGGCCAATAAACCAGGACAATGAACTGACGACAACCACGGTGACACACGCCTGCCAGAATGCCCCAACGCTAAATAATGAAAAAAAGTATCCCCAATCGAACTCCATACCGACTCCCGTTTAATTATTGTATTAATTGATGCTTTCTAAGTTGTATTTCTTGATGATGGCGTCATATTTGCCGTTGGCTTTAAGGGTGGCTAACGTTGATTTAATGGCCTCGGCCAGCTCGGTGTTGCCTTTGGCGACGTAAATTCCCAGCGGCAGCGGATAGACCAGGCGGTTCGAGCTAATGGCCAGGCGGCCGCGGCTTTTCTCGACGATAATTTGCGCCGCCGGGGCGATTTCTAACTGGGCGTTGATATTTTTCGACAGCAGGGCCTGGGAGGCTTCCGGCGCGGTCGGGAATTCCTGAATACTAATGGCCGGTTTGCCGTTTTTCAGGCAGTACTCGTCGGAGTGCGTTTTCAGGCTGGAAACCCAGGCGGTACCCGCCTGCAGACCAACCTTCACGCCGCACAGTTCGTCTTCCGTTTTTGGCTGAATGGCGCTGCTTTTCAGCGCAATAATGGACGCGCCGGACAGGGCGTAAGGGATGGCGTCCGCCTGCTTCTGGCGCTCGGGCGTCACGTACATCCCGGAGATCACCGCATCGTATTTTTTACCGATACCTAAGATCAGGCTGGTGAATTTCGTGTCGATAAGCTGCGGTTTTGCCTTCAGCTGTTCGGCGATCAGCGCCGCGAACTCCGGGTCGATGCCGACAATATTGTTATTGCTGTCATAGGATTCAAAAGGCGGATAGGTCACCTCCATCCCGACTTTAAAGACGCCCTCGGTCAGCAGCTCAGCGGCCTGAGCCAGCGGTGAAAAACAAGCGGTGACGGCGATGGATAAAGCCACACGGCGCGAGAGTTTTTTTAGCGTTTTGTTCATCATTTATCCTCACGGGTTATTTACGGTTTTTTGCTGTGCTTGTTTTTTCAGATGGCCAAAGGTGTTAGTGCCGCGGGCGCGTTCGGGGAGCTGGAGCTCGCCTCGGGTGACTTTCTCGCGCAGGTAGCGATAGGTCTGTAACGCCTGGCTCCACATATGCTCACCAATGCTCAGTTCTTGATATTCGCTGGCTTCGCCTGCCTCAAGGAAGCCCGGCAGCGGGCGAATCAGCGTGTGGTAGTCGCAGGCGAAAAACAGCGGGAAGGAGTAGCGTTCCTGCGGCACCTTGCGTACGCGGTGTGCGGTTGCAACAAATGTGCCAGCGCTCAGGACTTCCAGCATGTCGCCGATATTAATCACGAAAGCCTCTTCTCCGGTCGCGTTCTTCAGCGGCGGGGCGTCGATCCAGTCGCTATCTTCATTCAGAACTTCAAGACCCGGCTGGTCGGCGAGCAGCAGGGTGAAGCATTCATAGTCGGTGTGTGCACCAATACCGGGAACATCTTCGGCGCTGGCGTCAAAGGGGTAGTGGATCAGACGCAGCTTTGACGGCGGGCAGGTAACCATCGACCTGAAATAGCCCTCCGGCAGGCCAAGGGCGAGAGCGAAGGCGTCAAACAGGCGATGCCCAAGGGCGAAGACCGCGTCATAGTAGGCCAGCACGCGGGATTGAAATTCCGGCACGTCAGGCCACTCGTTGGCGCCAATCAGCGGCGTTTTCGCCACGACGAACGGGTGGTCGTCGGCGGCCTGAAAGCCGATATCAAACGCCTCTTTGTGATCCGGCTTGCCGGAGCCGTAAATCTCTTCCCCTTCGGGAACGTAGCCCTTATGGCTTTTCGACTGTCCGATGTAGTACGCCATCTTGCGCTCCATCGGCAGGGCGAAAATCTCTTTGGCCGCCGCGCGGATCCCGGCAATCAGTTCAGGCGCGATGCCGTGGCCGGTAACGTAGAAAAAGCCGACTTCGCGGGCCGCCTGGCCGATGGCGTCGGCCACCGCCTGGCGTCGGACGAGATCGTCGCAGGCCAGGTCGCTGATATCGATGGTCGGTAATTCAGTAAACGAACTTTTTGCAGCGGTCATTTCTTCCGTTCCTTATTCAGTTTGCGAGGTGAATTCAACAAAATGCTGCTGTTCACGCTGGGCCATCCAGGCGTTCAGCGACCACAGGTCGGCGACCGGAACGTTGGTAAACGGCAGGTGATGCAGGTAGCCATCGGGGCCAAATTCCGGCGTAAGCGTGGTGTGCTGGTAGCCGCGCCGGCGCTGCGATTGCCAGATCTGTTCCCAGAAGCGCTGCTGAAACCGCAGGGCCGCCCGATATTCCGGCGCGGCGGGGTGCGGCACCTGCGGCCCCTGGTCGTACCCGGCGCGGGCCTGAATATGGTGGACCCGTTCGATAAAGGCGCTGAAGTCATCGCAGGGGTCATCCAGCAGGCGTTCGCTTACCACGATCCAGTGGCTGATATCGGCGGTAAAGCGCAGCTGCGGCAGCTGTTGAATTATCTCCAGCGTCAGCCACGGGCTATACAGCGATGTGGCGCGATGGGTTTCAAAGCTGCAGAACAGCTCATATTCGGCGGCGAGCTCATGCGCTTTGCCGAGAAAATCCACCTGCTGCGCCAGCGGCCAGCGGTCGTTACCGGCCAGCAGATTGACGAAGCGCGGATTAAGCGCTTTTGCCGCCGCAAAACGTTCTTTTAAGCGCTCCAGATGCTGCGCGGGCGTCTCGGCCTGGGCCGGAATAACGCCGCCGCCGCTGAACACAATGGCGATATACTCAAGCGCGGACGCTTCGATGCGTTGGGCCAGCGTCCGCTGCTCTTCTGGCGTCAGCGGAACCCGCGCTTCAATGCCGCAGCAGCCGACGCTCCGGAGTTCGCTGACCGTTTGCTGCCACGGGGTGGTGACGCCCCACAGCGTGCGAAAGACGTTAAGCTGCATGGTTTTTCCTCTATGGATATTTCACGCCCGGGAGAACGCAGAGCATTTCATACAGCAGGTTGGCGGCCAGCTGGGACGTGTTGCCGCTGACGTCATAGGGGGGCGAGACCTCGACCAGGTCGCAGCCAATCAGGTTCAGGCCGCGGCAGCCGCGCACGATTTCCAGCGCCTGAATCGACGTCAGTCCGCCCACTTCCGGGGTTCCGGTGCCGGGGGCCCAGATCGGGTCGAGGCTATCAATATCGAAGCTGAGATAAACCGGGCCAGCCCCCATTTGCTGGCGCACTTCGGCCATTAGCGGGGTCAAAGATTTGTGCCAGCACTGCTCGGCCTGAACCAGACGAAAACCGCGATCGACGCCCCACTGGAAGTCACCGGCGGCGTAGCCCTGCGCGCGCTGGCCAATCTGCACGACGCGTTTAAGATCCAGCAGCCCCTCTTCGACGGCGCGGCGGAAGGTGGTGCCGTGGGCAATCTTTTCGCCGAACATCTCATCGTTGGTATCGGTGTGGGCATCGACGTGAATCAGCCCAACCGGACCGTGCTTTTTGGTCAGCGCGCGCAGGATCGGCAGGGTAATGGTGTGATCGCCCCCCAGCGTCAGGGGGATAAGCGGAAAACTATTTAAACCGGTGTAGTAATCCTCGATAATCTGCACCGATTTGAGCAGGTTGTAGGTATTGATCGGTACATCACCGATATCTGCCACCGACAGTGAATCAAAAGGCGCGGCGCCGGTGGCCATGTTGTACGGGCGAATCATTACCGATTCGGTACGAATATAGCGCGGTCCGTAGCGCGTTCCGGAACGCTGTGAGGTTCCGATATCCAGCGGGATGCCGACAAACGCTGCGTCAAGTCCCTGTAAATCTTCGATAAATGGCAGGCGCATCATCGTGGCGCGGCCACCAAAACGCGGCATCTCGTTGCCACCCTGCGGTTGATGAAAGACGTTATCCATTTCAGCTCCTGAATCTGACAAACAAAACTCAACAGCAGGGATAGTGCGAAAGATGTGCTGGACTTTAAATCGTCTACCGCAAATACTTAGTTCATTTATTAGTGAACTAAGACGCTATGCTTAACGACGCGACGCTTAACATTCGACAGCTCCAGGTTTTTGAGGCGGTGGCCCGTCTTGAGAGCTATGGCCGGGCCCAGCAGGAGCTGGGGATTTCCGTTTCCGCGATCAGCAATGCGATGTCGCAGCTGGAAGGCCAGCTTGGCTTTAGCCTGTGTCAGCGCGGGCGCGGCGGCTTTGCGTTGACCGAAAAAGGGCAGCATTTTTTACAGCAGGCGATCCGCGTGCTGAGCGAACTGAATGAACTGGAGCGCCAGTCGGCGCTGCTGAAAGGCGAGCATAGCGGCACGATTTGTATCTCAACGCTCGATTCCATCGAGACGGAGACCGCGCTGTCGCTGCCGGTCGTGCTGCGCAGCTTTAGCGATAAGTTTCCTAATGTGCATATCAAGCTGATTATCCGTACCCCGGCGGAACAGCTTAACGGCGTATTGAATAACCATATCGATCTCGCCATCGGCAGCTACAACTCGCGGGTGCATAACATCATCAGCGAACCGCTCTATCGCGAGCAGCACTGGCTCTACTGCAGCGACCTGCATCCCATGTTCTTCAGTCGACAGCTCGATAAAGAGCTGATCAGCCAGTGTCCGCTGGTGACGCGCAGCTACTGGAATACCAGCGATCTGCGGCGGCGCGGGTTCAGCAAGGGCAGCGCGACCGTTGAAACCGTCGATGCGCAGCTGCTGCTCATCCTCTCCGGGAAATATATCGGCTACCTTCCCGAGCACTACGCCTGGCCGTGGATTAAGGAGAATCGCCTGCGCGTACTGCTGCCCAATGAGTTTGGCTTTCAATCTCCCTTCTCGGCGATATGCAAGCGCGGGCGCAGCAACGAACCCTATCTGAAGGAGTTTCGCAATCTACTCAAGAAGAATACGGTGGCCAGACCGAAGTGGAGCGAATGAGATTCGTATTGAATGAGTAAAAGCTTATGCCTGATTTGAATTGTAAAAAGACCGCTCAATATCAGGCATATAAAAGGTAATGTGTCATTAATCATATGGGGGTGAGAAAAAGCTTAGATAAAAATATCGTCCTGCACCTGGATAATTCCCATTCCTGATCTGGTTAAAAAATGACCTTTTTGTGTGTTTTTTCTGAATTAATGTTAAATCCAACGCCTGACGTTGTTTGTTAAAATTTTTTCTGCTGCAATCGACAAATATATTTTTGACGTATTTTTTTTCTAATGGATGGGAAGATGATAAGAAATAGCTTATTGGCATTGGTGTGCATTTCTGTAGGTTTATTACAGGGGTGTACTAATGGTAAAAAACCGCAGAGCGCACTCATAAAAAAAGATGTCATTCAAAATGAACAGCCCGCGCAGGTTCCTGCTTTACAGCAGTGTATCCAGGATGCCGACGCTTTAGTTAAGCTCGATAAAAAGTTTCAGCAGGACTCAAACGAGCTGTATGGTTTAATCAATGATGCTAAGTTTTATGCTTCTGTTTCAGACCAAACCTCCGCCAGCGTAAAATCAACGATTACACCGCTTTTTGAATACAAGATAAACGATAAGTGTAATAGCATTTCGCAGAAATTAATTAAAGAGTTTGAAAGCCGGGCAAGAAAATCTGAACTCAAGGATGGGCTGGCCAGATGATGGACGATAAGGGGAAACTGAATATATGCAATCTACGAGGTCCTGCGATTGTATTTGCTCTTTTTACCCTTATTGTTGTGTTTCCTGCTCGTGCTGAGCCGGGAGACTTCCTTGATAATATATCGAAACTCGAAATAAACAATCCGCCGGCCTCAGGCGCCGCCAGCGGGGAGTCGGTCTCGTCTAAGCAAAATAACGATAGCCCTGATAAAAAAACGCCTCAGAAGCAGGACGTCGTCAGAAAAAAAAGCCATCAGAATAAAACAGAGAGTACGATTAACGCTCTGCGGAAACAGAATGCGGAGCTGAGCGCTGCCGCCAAAGCGGCGGAGAAAAAGCGCGCTGAAACGACGCGCGAACTGTCGGCGCAGATCGCCACGCTGAAGGCTCAGAGTGAACAGCGTGTACAGAAAGAGAGCGGCGAAACTGCCGCCGTGAGCGCGCTGAGCAAAAAGAACGCCGAGCTGGCCGCCGCTGCCGAAGCGGCGCAGAAAAAACTGGATGAGACCACCCGCTCGCTGACGGCGCAGATCGCCGCATTGACGGCACAGCGTGCACAGAACGAAAGCGGGCAGACCACCGCGCTTGATGCGCTGAGCAAAAAGAACGCCGAGCTGGCCGCCGCTGTCGAAGCGGCGCAGAAAAAACTGGATGAGACCACCCGCACGCTGTCGGTGCAGATTGCCGCGCTGAAAACGCAGAAGGAGCAGAGTGAGAACCTGCAGAAATCGACGATCGATACGCTGACGGGAAAGAATCTGGAACTGCGCGCCGCTGCCGAATCTGCACAGAAAAAGCAGGATGAGACAACCCGCGCGCTGTCGGCGCAGATTGCCGCGCTGACCAAAAAGAACGCCGAGCTGGCCGCCGCCGCCGAAGCGGCGCAGAAAAAGCAGGATGAGACCACACGCGCGCCGTCGGCGCAGATTGCCGCGCTGAACAAGCAGCGCGTGGAGAGAGAAGGTCAGCAGAAAACCGCGCTTGATGCGCTGACCAAAAAGAACGCCGAGCTGGCCGCCGCCGCCGAAGCGGCGCAGAAAAAGCAGGATGAGACCATCCGCGCGCTGTCGGCGCAGATCGCCATGCTGAACAAGCAGCGCGCGGAAAGAGAAGGCCAGCAGAAAACCGCGCTTGATGCGCTGACCAAAAAGAACGCCGAGCTGAACGCCGCCGCCGCAACCGCGCAGAAAGAATATGATGTTTCAGTCGCTGCTTTAAACGATAAAAATAAAAAATTACAGTCTACGCTCGATAGCCTGGCCATCAAGCAAAGTGATTTAAGCCTTGCGGATAAAAGTCATAAAAATGCCTATGCGCTCGGCGTTTTCTACCTTACCCAGGCGCTATCCGATGTGAATAAAATGGCCGACAATAATGTCAAGCTGGCGCCTTCAGCGTTGGTTTCCGGGTTTAACGACGCTTATAATAAAAAAATTAAAATTAAAGAAAATGAAATAGAAAGTATCGTTAACATGCTTAACGAACAACTATCGTCTAAGTACGTCGATATTGAAAAAAGAATCATGGCAAAAATCAAAAATAAAAAATATGAGATTTTGCCTAATGGCGTATATTTTGTGGTTGATAAAAAAGGAAAGGAGCCGTACAAGTCGAATGAGACTTTGTCTATGAATATCCTTGAGAAGAAGCTTGATGGTACGCCGATACTCAATACGATGAATTCAAAGATGGTTTACGATAAGCAAATCGATCCGCTAATGGCCAAAGTATTATCATCCGGATTAAAAGGGGGAACGGTCACGCTATATGGACAGGCCGGCTCGCTGTATAGCAGCACGCCTGCGGACCTGAACCCGGATACCTTAATCTCCATTACCTTCGAACTCATTCCCTGAGCGATCAATCGCGGCTCCCCGCCGACTTGCGTATCCGCAAAGCCATCGCCCGCATACCTGGGGGGCAGTCAGATGTCCGGGACGGACATCATGGCTGCAACTATCGCCTGGCGGGCAGAATATTGCCCATCGCGCTTTCAACCGATCGCTTCCGGCAGCAGTCAATCCAGCTACATGAGGTTTGACTCAAAGGCGGTGACGCCCGAGGCATCCCCGGCGTAATGCGCCGCTTCGTCATACGGGGCGAGGTGTGAAAAGCAGCATATTACCATTCTCAACGAGTATGAAGACGGAACTGCGATCCTGTCCCTGTTGCTTTCCCAATGAATCCTGACTTGATATCTGCCGGATATTATTTGTGAATTTTATATTAATCTGCCAGTCATTAATTATAACCATATTAATACTCAGAGCTGGGCGGCTTACAGCCTGTAAACCATAAAAAATAATTTCTTTCACACTTCGCTATTCGCGATTTTTTCAGTGTCAGGAGTGATCTTTATTTCCGCTGCACATTGATTTGCATCAATCAACTCTGTCTATTCAGATATGAATTTAATTCATATTCCTCTGCCAGGTATACACTCAGCCTTTATTGTAAGCAAAAGGTTGTTATTACATACCAGCTTTGTTTGTCTGATGCGTTTCATTTTTACATTTGCCTTAAGGTGTCTGAGGAAAGTCTTATAATGGACTTTGGGGCCGGCAGGTTGATATTTTTTGGCGCTTTGCTCTACTATATCCTGGTCATCACACGCCGTTATGTTTAACTCATTATTCCTCACGGGAAGGGACCGCTATGGCTGATACGTTCCAGAATGAGGTGCCCAGGGCACGCATTTTCAGAAAAGAGTTCGAAAATATCCTGAAAGACCCGGCGCTAACGCAGGAATTACGCGACGAAATCAGCGCGCTGGCTCCGAAATAAACGGCGTGCGTTATTTAATAGATTAACCGGGAATATGCTGGACGCGCAGGTGGCTGATTCTGTGGCCCGAACGGCGCTGGCAGCCGGCCCGGCGCTGACCGGAGAGGAGATGTACTGATGGCCAATGTTTATACTCTGATTTCAGTCTGTCAGGCCGCTGCTGATGCGCTGGCGGTACAAACGCAACAACGTCTGCTGTTGTGGAATAACTGGCTGCAGCCGCTGTCAGCCGATAAACCCGCGGGGGACGATCCCGGCTACGATGATGATTTCCAGCAGATGCGCGAAGAGGTGAACAAGATCACCGGTGCGGATAGCGATCTGATTTGTAGGTTGGCCGAAAAACTGCTCACCACCGTGACCAAAGATATTCGCGTTGCCTCATATTACGCGTGGGCGCGGCTGCACCGGGATGGCGAAAGCGGTCTGGCGGACGGACTGGAACTGCTGGCCGGGCTGATGCAGGGTTTTGGCGAGCAGCTGCACCCGCTGCGGGAGCGCAGCCGAAGGGCCGCATTTGACTGGCTCGCCGGACAGCGGATGCTTGACAGCCTGTCGCTGTACCCCGAGGCCGGCAGTACTGATGCCTTGCGTATCAGCGGCGCATTATTGCTGATGGAGCAGGCGCAGGAGGGGACTGTCCCCGATGCGCTGTGCGGCGTCCTCGAGACCCGTCTGTTGAAGTCGGGCGGGCCGGATGCCGTCGTGCCGCAGAATGTCAGCGATGTTTCGCCCTCTCAGGCAAACAACTATACGCCGGCGCTGAGCCCTATCACCTCCGGCCAGGAACTGCTGACGCAGGCGCGTATCCTGGCGAAATATCTCGGTGACCAGCCGGAGGGTTGGCTGGCCGCTCACCATCTGATGAAAAGCATCCGCCACGACACGCTATATCAGCTGCCGCCGCTATCAGCAGAAGGCAGAACCCGTATTGAACCGCCGAAGCCGGACCAGCGGGCATTGCTGAAGCGGTTGTATCTCCAGCAGAGTTGGACAGAACTGCTGGAACAGGCTGACGGGATGTTTTCTCGTGGCGCGAATCATCTGTGGCTGGACCTGCAGTGGTATATCCACCAGGCTCTGCTGAAGGCTGGGCGGGAAGCGGAAGCCGCTATTATTCAGAATGACCTGAAAGGGCTGCTGACCCGGCTGACGGGGCTGGAAGGACTGGCATTTAACGACGGCACGCCGTTTGCCGATGAGGTCACGCTGAACTGGATACAACAGCAGGTGCTGGAGAACGCCGCAGGCTGGCGGGATGATACTGCCGCCAGCGCCGCTACCGCATCCGGCGATGACGATATTCTGCTGCTGGAGCCGGAGGCCCTCGCGGTTGCCGACAGCGACGGCCCGGAGGCGGCGCTGGCCTGGCTGCAGAACCGCCCGGGTATCACCAGCGTGCGCAGCCGCTGGCTGCTGCGCCTGCTGATGGCGCGTATTGCCGAGCAGACCGGCAAAAATGAGCTGGCGCAACACCTGCTGGCGGAACTGGGCGCGGATGCTGCCGGAATTCCGCTGGCACAATGGGAGACAGGTCTGCTGTTCGAAGTCAAAGCCCGCCACCTCAGGCTGCTACGCCTGAAGGCCGGGCGCAGTGAAACCGACAAAAACCGCCTGCAGTCTGCTATGGACCGCCTGCTTGCCGAGCTGATTGCCATCGATCCCGCCCGTGCCGCAGTGCTGTGCGCTTAATCTGTTTACGAAAAATAAGGTGGCGGGAGCGGCGATGAAAAAAAAGAGAATGCCGCTCAGCGCATATCTCACAACGTATTAAAAGTTAACGGGGGCGATAACGTGTCGGCCAGAGAACGTTTTTTTAAGAAAGTGCAGCAGAACTCCGATAGCACACCGCCCGGCAATAAATCCGCTGAGGCGGAAATTCAGGCATTCCGCCGCCGGATGGATGCGCTGGTGCAGCAAATCAGCCAGTGGTTTGCGGGGTCCGGCATTGAGGTCATTCTATCAACAAAGCATATTCATGATCTGAGCACGATCGGCTATAGCCTGAACAGCGGTATATGCCGTTATGACATCACCACAATCCGGCTACAGAACGGCGATCGTCACGTCAGCATAGTACCTGAACAGCTCTGTCGAGGTGTGGAAACGGGCTGCATGACAATGCGGGTTAATGCTCCTGGAATCACTCAGCTGTTTTACCTGAGCATGGCGCCGGAAACGGGCTGGTTTATCCGCCGCGAACATCAGAGCGAAAAAGAGAATGCCATCATGACGGAAGAGCTCTTTTTCCATGCCGTTGATTGCCTTGCCTGAATAGTCGCAGCGGTTTCTCATATTGTGCAGGCAACCGTTGCCTGACCCATTACAGATATTCGGGCTGTCTGCTCTGAAGGCTTCATGCTTGTGCTTTCAGCCGCAATGAGCCTCTTAATGAGTTTTACCATTTTAGGACCCGCGTTTTTTGGCTCTTTCTCCTGGAGCCCAAAAAGGCACCACAAGGCTGCGGTCCTCAGTCATTCCCGCCAGACCGATATAGACACAAAAAAGCCCGCAGGGCTTACGCCGTGCGGGCTCTTAGGACTTCATCGGATGACTCTGGTAATCACCGCTGGAGAATTTTGGTGGGCTGGCGGAGTCTGAATTGGTTGTGTAATTCATTGAATTAATTTGAATAACTGCTAGTTCAACTTTTCTTAGGTGCCTATTTGGGTGCCTAAAAGTTTTTTCTCCCTTTGATGAGAAAGAAGACGAGATAGGGACTGTGCGTGGTGATATCTAGTTGAGTCGTCACACTGAAAAACAGATTTGACCTGGTAACCATTTCTTGCGCAGCAAACGCGCCGCGCATATACGGTTTGGGCTTACCTTTTATCAAACGCTTAGACTACTATTCGCCTGCGAAATTTTTTGGATAAAAGCCATCATCACCAATGCAGCATCGAAAAATGCTTAATTAAAAATGCTCACGCCTGCATCCCCTTACCCCGTGCCAGGTTAATTCTTTCAACGCATTCCTTAAACGCTTTAAGTTGCTCCGTAGAGAGTTCAGATTCATCAATTTTGACCAGAAGAGCGTTGAGAGAGCGTTCAATATCATTTTTAATTAACCGTAAGCAGATAACCTTAACCCAACGTGGAGAGAGCTTACTGAGGCCAATTGCTCTTGTGATTTGTAATTTCATGCGATGCCTCTCAACCGCCAGTGTGCCGGTTTTCAACCTCGGTTATAACACGCAATGGACAGGACTTCTGTTATTCCTTCGCCTAAAATTTAGCATGAAGCGCTTAGCTTGGGTGCAACCAGGATTTCATTAAACATCAAAATTAGTTTTGCATCATGACGCGCAAGCGCCACGTCATAACCAGAGTTACTAGTTCACCTCAAGGTAGTTTTTCATATTCTGACACAGGATGGGATATCTCCTTTGTGCCATAGTGGATGTTATTAATCTCATGCAGTATGGATTCACGAAAAATATACGTTAAATTTTGTCCTGATTGACACGGGATGAAAGCTCCTGATAGCTCTCTTTTCTCTCGCTGTAACGATCTGCAAGATAACCAGTTTGTCCCTTAAGCAGCACCGTGATTTTAAACAGCTCCTCGGCTACATCGACGATACGGTCATACCATGACGAAGGTTTCATTCGGCCGTTTTCGTCGAACTCTTGCCATGCCTTAGCAATGGAGGACTGGTTGGGGATAGTGAACATCCGCATCCATCGGCCCAGAATGCGCATTTGGTTCACCGCATTAAAGGACTGCGAACCACCGCAGACCTGCATCACTGCAAGTGTCTTGCCCTGCGAAGGACGAACCGCGCCTTCACTTAAGGGTATCCAGTCTATTTGCGCCTTCATCACCGCGCTCATCGTCCCATGCCGCTCAGGGGAACTCCACACCATCCCGTCACACCATCTGACCAGGCCGCGTAGTTCGGTGACCTTAGGGTGCGTGTCTGGCGCATCATCAGGCAGGGGTAAACCAGAGGGGTTAAAGAATTCCACCTCCGCGCCCATTGCAGTCAGAAGACGACCGGCTTCCTCCGCGGCAAAGCGGCTGTAGGAGCGCTCTCTTACTGAGCCATACAGGATAAGAATCCGTGGTGGCGCTTGCAGGTTCATGCGTTCAGCGATGTGTTGATCAAAGAATTCAATATTAAGGGCAGGAAATTGTTCCATTTTTCTCCTCCGGAGAGAGTAGATGATTTCAAATTTAACACATATGATTTATCATATATATATTCTAAAGGGAACGGAGTGAAAAATGCTACAACCTGTTCAGCTTTTCAAAATCCTGTCGGATGAAACTCGGCTCGCCATCGTCATGATTCTCCGGGAGTCAGGAGAACTGTGCGTTTGTGATATCTGCGCAGCCATTTCCGAATCACAGCCCAAAGTCTCGCGACATATGGCTATCCTTCGTGAGGCCGGGCTGGTTCTGGACCGTCGTGAAGGCAAATGGATCCACTATCGTCTGTCACCCCACATACCGGCATGGGCAACTGAGACAATCACGACGTCCTGGCAGTGTATGCGGGAGGATTTGTGTAAATGGCTGGATAAATCAGCCTGCACCTCCTGCTGAGAAAAGAAAACAAATTCACATAATCATATATAACGGAGTCTGAGATGCTTTTGGCGGGGAGTATATTTTTACTGACGTTGATACTGGTGATCTGGCAACCCGGAGGCCTGAGTATTGGCTGGAGTGCGAGTATCGGGGCTGTGCTGGCGCTGGTAACTGGAGTCATCCATATCGCTGATATTCCCGTTGTCTGGAATATCGTCTGGAACGCGACAGCGGCATTTATTGCGGTCATCATCATCAGCCTGCTGCTCGATGAGTCCGGCTTCTTTGAATGGGCCGCACTGCACGTCTCCCGCTGGGGTAACGGACGTGGCCGCCTTTTGTTTAGCTGGATAGTCTTGCTTGGGGCTGCTGTTGCTACACTGTTTGCCAATGACGGAGCCGCACTGATCCTGACGCCGATCGTAATTGCGATGCTGCTCGCACTGGGATTCAGTCAGGGCACGACACTGGCCTTTGTCATGGCCGCAGGATTTATTGCAGATACGGCCAGCCTGCCGCTCATTGTTTCTAACCTGGTGAATATCGTCTCGGCGGACTTTTTCGGTCTGGGCTTTACGCAGTATGCCTCCGTGATGATCCCCGTAGATGTGGCCGCGATTACGGCCACGCTGGTCATGCTGCATCTCTTCTTCCGCAGGGATATTCCGGTGACGTATGACGTTTCGCTGCTGAAGACGCCTGCCAGTGTGATAAAGGATCCGGCAACGTTCAGGGCGGGCTGGATTGTCCTGTTTTTGCTGCTTGTCGGTTTCTTTGTTCTGGAACCTCTTGGGATCCCGATAAGTGCGATAGCCGCTACTGGCGCAGCAGTACTGTTCATAGTGGCGAAAAGAGGTCACGCCATCAACACAGGAAAAGTCCTGCGCGATGCACCATGGCAGATAGTTATTTTTTCACTGGGCATGTACCTGGTGGTCTATGGCCTGCGCAATGCAGGGCTCACGGAGTCTCTGTCTGACGTGCTAAACCTGCTGGCAGAAAAGGGGTTATGGGCAGCAACGTTCGGCACCGGCTTCCTGACCGCGTTCCTGTCGTCGGTAATGAATAACATGCCGACGGTGCTGATTGGTGCGCTGTCGATTGACGGAAGTACGGCGACAGGCGTCGTCAAAGAGGCAATGATTTATGCCAACGTGATTGGCTGCGATTTAGGCCCGAAAATCACTCCGATTGGCAGTCTGGCAACCCTGCTGTGGCTACATGTGCTGGCACAGAAAAACATGACCATCACCTGGGGATATTACTTCCGCACCGGCATAATCATGACCCTGCCCGTGCTTTTCGTCACTCTGGCCGTGCTGGCGTGGCGGCTCTCTGTCACCTTGTAGCGAGATATTGATATGAGCAATATTACCATCTATCACAACCCGGCCTGTGGCACCTCACGTAACACGCTGGAGATGATCCGCAACAGCGGCAACGAACCGACAATAATTTATTATCTCGATACTCCCCCGACCCGTGATGAGCTTATTAAACTTATTTCAGATATGGGGATTACAGTGCGCGCCTTGCTGCGTAAAAACGCTGAACCTTATGAACGCCTGGGTCTTGATGAAGAGAAATTTAGTGATGAGCAGTTGATTGATTTCATGCTTCAAGATCCAATCCTGATTAATCGGCCGGTAGTCGTTACGCCGCTCGGTACTCGTCTTTGCCGCCCTTCGGAAATAGTGCTGGATATTCTTCCGGAAGGTCAGAAAGGAGCGTTTACCAAAGAGGATGGCGAGAAGGTCATTGACGAAACGGGAAAGCGGGTTAGGTAATCTGTCCACTTCAAGATATCGGACGCCTGTTTAATCTACGAGGGCGTCCGCTTGCCGTTCACTAAAGACCTCCAGCCTACTAACCCCGTCCGCATTATGCTATGAGAGGAAATACTGTGGTGTTGGCTGCATTACAACTGCGTAATGTCACCATTAATACCTTCTTTACCCAGTTTATAGCGCAACATAATCTCTTCATGAAACACCTTGTTGAAGCCGGTTACGAACCAGATGCTTCTCGACGATCCTCTAAGGATGGTTGTGGGCTATCCGTAAAAAGAGCCGGGTATGCCCGGCTCTTTTTTAGCTGATTTCGAAATCTTTTAATTCCCCACCTTCAGCAATCAGATTTGAGATCCGCTTCGGCATTCGCCCCTGACCTGACCATGTTTTTGACTCTCCAGTTTCGTCAGTATATCGATACTTCGCGGGGCGGGGGGAGCGCGTCCTTTTAGCCTTACCCGGAGAGCCAATAGCAGCTAAAAGTTCGGAGGGGTCGATACCCTCATCAAGCATCATCTGACGAAGTGTTTCCAGTTTATCGCGGCGCTGACTTTCATTTGCAAGACGTAATGTCTCTTCTTCTCGTCGTTCTATAAGAATAATTTTAAACTTTTCCAGAACATCTTCCAGTACATCTAATGACATTTCACGAGTCTGAGAACGTAAGGTACGGATATTGTTTAACTGTGTAAGAGCATCTGACATAAAGAGACCTTTTAAAGTTTTTTCGTTGTTCAGCAAATACCAATGTCGACGGTTGCTCATCAACCCGATTTTTCTTACTGAGCATTTTAATCCGATTGGTACATATTGTTATTAACGAGGTTTAGACTACTTATATAAATCTCTTATCGCAAGACAAAATTAAGAAGAATGTGCAAGAACTAAATTACAACTCCTACGAAATGTCCATGCATTTTTGAAGGTACTTAAAACTATGATGCCAGGAGTTATCCGGAGAGCCTTTTTATACCCTCATAACTTATTGCTTCAGTCACACCTGATGAGATTTAAAATGAGGAGAGGCAGCGCCGCCACTTAGCAAGGTTTTTCACAAATGGCAAGATGGCACGCAGGGGGGAGACACCTGCATTTTGTCAGAGGGTAGCGAATTACTCTCTCTTTATAGAGGCGTTTCTAAAAAAGTGTAATGTAAAAAAAAGCCTGCTGTTAGCAGGCCATAAATGCTTTTAACTCATTTTTTGTTCGATTCTGATAAATAGGGTAAGCATGCAATTAAACGTGGAGCAGAGAGCATGACAAAAATTCTATAAATATTTCCTGGCCGCATCAAGTATCTCCTGTGACGTTAACTCCCTGTCAGTAGCCACGTAAACAATACCATGATCGCCAGTTAAGGAAGGAAAACCTGCAGACATAATCCGAAGATGTGTTTCTTCACCGTTTGGATATTCCTGCCTGATAGAGGATATACCTTCCAGAACGGTCATAACTTTACAGGATTCAGCATTAAAGAAAACAAGGACTTTAATCATATTCTATTACCCTGTTCTCTCATGGATATTAACTGGCAGATGCCATTAAGGTCAAAGCCATTACGCACTTCTTATTTAACATGTGGTTAGCTTGTGCTTTTAGACTTTTTATGCAGTAGTACTGCACTTCATCACATCGCTTAGCATACTCATAATTTTGAAAAATATGCTGCTCAGATATTAAAAATAAACGACTTTCATCTGATTTAAGTTATTTATCTGTCTACTCAGGAATAATCCTTCATCGTTATCGCAGACCCACAATGATTTATTTATCGCAAAGTGTTACGTTTGCAGCAGCAGGACCCTTGTCTCCGCGGTGAATGGCGAATTCAACTTTCTGACCTTCAAATAAAGTTTTAAAGTTGTCGCCATTAAGTGCAGACAAATGGACAAAGATATCTTTGCTGCCATCAAGAGGAGAGATGAAGCCAAAACCTTTGTCTTCGTTAAACCATTTAACCAGGCCCATAATTCTCGAGGTCATACTGACTCCGTTATACATGATTGTATTGATAGTAAACGTATAAGATTAAACGTATGGACTCAAAAGAGGGGATATCAACGATAGCACCTGGTAATGAGAACTGCCCGGAAAATTTCTAACTTTCATTAGTACATCGAACTGATGGGATTCATTAAGGCACAGGGAATCGATATAAGCAAATTATCTTTTAGCCGTCCAGAGGTCCTGTAGGGAAAATAAAAGTGGCTGAATGCCATTTTCAATGTATAGTCTTTACGTGTTTTCAATAAGGAATTGACTTGTCCCATAAAATGACAGGAATTGTCAAAAGCTTTGATATTCTTAGTGGTAAAGGCCTCATCATCCCATCTGATGGACGAAAAGACGTTCTGCTTCACATTTCAGCCGTTAACTCTCGCTAATCAGAATTACGCATCCCTGGAAGCCGCATAGAGTTTTGCCGGATAAACGGTCTCAGGGGGCCTGTGGCTGCGAACATTTATCTTTCCTGATTTTCAGTATGTCAAAATAGATAGATTAAAACTTAACCACATGTGGTACGGTGAAGCTCATTCATTGAAAGGTTAATGGTTATGTCTGTTATCAATTACGCAATGAAATTCTTCAGCAGTGCGTCTACTGCCACTGCTGCCTGTCCTGTTTGTGGCTTAAAATCAGTACAACCGTTGTCAAAAATCCGGCTCAACCAAACCATGCTTTGCCCCGGATGTAAGGCTCTGTTTATCTCCCGACGCTAGCTCGACCAAAATCGCAGAACAGAGCTCATGTCCTATACTTATGTTAGATTCCGGCAGCTGTTAAATCCCTGATGCCTGACGCCCATCCTGAGAGAACGTTTCTGAACTGATTTCGCAACTGCTCCTGCGCGCTAACGTCGCATCAGAGCAATGCTATGAAAATGATCCCCAGAGCGTGGTTTAACCGCTCCCGTATTCTGATTAATGCTGCCGAAAACATAACGTTTTCGGCGAACGATCCTGCCGGTGAAAGCTCGCCGCGGTCAGAACTCTTTTCGACCGTCCAGATGGAACGCTACGGCCAGAAGCTGGCGCGGACTCATAAAGTATCACCGGATAGGCATCCTTATTATCTTCTGAAACGGCTTGGCGACAATGAGGCCGTCATTACCCAAAACTGCTATGAGCTTAACGCGGGTAAAAAGACCAGTATCATGCCCGCCGGTGAATGGCTGCTGGACAATTATTATCTGATTGAGGAACAAATCCGCACTGTCCGCCAGCATCTGCCGAAAAGCTTTGGCAAAGGTCTTCCGTCGCTGGTATCGCCGTTGAATTGCCCACGAATTTATCATATTGCATCAGAGGCCATTGCTCACGGCGATGGCCGCTGGGATGCCGCCAGCCTGACCAGCTATCTCACTGCCTATCAACAGGTGACGCCGCTGACGCTGGGTGAAGTCTGGGCGTTACCGGGAATGCTGCGCCTTGCGCTGATTGAAAATCTTCGTCGTATCAGTATGGAAGTGATAAAAGCGCAGCAGGACAGAAACCTTGCTGATACGTGGATAACAAGGATTGTCGAATGTGCAGAGAGTGCGCCTGGTGATTTAATCATGGTGGTTGCCGATATGGCGCGCTCCCGACCTCCGTTAACCAGTGCGTTTGTCGCAGAGCTGGTGCGGCGCCTGCAGGGGCATGGCAACGCGCTGTCGTTACCTCTGACCTGGGTTGATCAGTGCCTTCGGGAACAGGGGATCACCACTGATGTTCTCATACATAGTTTCAATCAGCAGCTTGCCGGCAGCCAGCTGTCCGTCAGTAACAGCATCGCGGGCCTGCGTTTATTGAGTGAAACGGACTGGGCTGATTTCGCCGAAACGATAAGCGTTGTCGAACAGGCATTACGCAATGATCCTGCCGGCATCTATCCCCGGATGCATTTCAATACCCGGGATCATTACCGGCACGTAGTTGAGGTTCTGGCCAGAGACAGCGGTCTCAGCGAGCCTGAGGTTGCTGAGAAGGCGCTGGCGTTTTCAGAGGAAAAAGCGCCTGATACACCGGAACATCATGTTGGTTATTATCTTGCGGGCGAAGGTCGACAGGCGCTGGATATTCATCTCCTGGCAGACGCCTCAAGGCTCATACGCTTGCGGCACAGTTTCAACAGAATAACCCTGCTGTCATGGCTTGGAAGCCTGGCGTTGCTGACAACCGCAGCGACCGCAGCAATATTGCACGAAACCGCCATGCAGGGCGCAGACTGGCTATTGATCGCGGTGATATTACCTCTGATTATCGCATTAACTCAGTTAATGAGCGATTTGCTCAGTGATGCAACCACCCGTTTTCGCGTTCCTCGACCCTTGCCGGGGATGGATTTTTCAGCCGGTATTCCCGCTGACAGTGCCACCATGTTAGTCATTCCCTGCATGTTGACCAGCCACGAAAGTTTCAGCCTGCTCCTCACCAGTCTTGAAGTCTGCTGGTTGGGGAATGAAAACGAAAATCTCAGGTTCGCGCTGCTCACTGATTTTGCTGATTCTGAAAATGAACCCTCGCCGGAAAGTCACGCGCTGCTCAGACAGGCTATCGCCGATACGCAGGCGCTTAATCGCCGCTACCCCTCCGGCCGACCACGTTTTTATCTGTTACATCGCCAGCCTGAATGGAACCCCTCGGAAGGCGCGTGGATGGGCTATGAACGCAAGCGGGGAAAACTGGCGTTACTGAACAGCTGGTTGCGCCATCCCGGAACGCAATTCGTCAGCGTTGCAGAGATGCCTGCCCACCTTTTACCGGGTCACATAAAATACGTCATTACCCTGGACAGCGATACGGTGCTCCCGCGCGATACGGCACACAAACTCGTCGCGACGATGGCGCATCCGCTGAATACGCCTGAGTATGATCCGGTACGCCAGAGGGTTGTCAAAGGATTCGGTATTTTACAGCCCGGTCTTGCGGAGGAGATACCACGCAACGGTCAGGGGCGTTACGCAGCCCTGCGCAGCAGCGTACCGGGCAATAACCCTTATTCGATGATGTCTTCGGATATTTATCAGGATCTCTTTGGGGAAGGCTCGTTTGTGGGCAAAGGGATTTACGATGTTGATATTTTTATGCAGGCCACTACCAACATCTGCCCGGAAAATCTGGTACTCAGCCACGATCTGCTTGAAGGATGCTATGCACGTTCGGGTCTGCTGAGCGAGGTGTTACTGTACGAACAGTACCCTAATAATTATCTGTCGGATGTTGCACGACGTTCACGCTGGATCCGGGGTGACTGGCAACTGCTTAACTGGCTAAAACCACGCGTCAGAAAAGCCGATGGAACCCGGGTCAGGAATCCGCTGACCGCGCTTTCTTACTGGAAATTACTCGATAATCTACGTCGCAGTCTGGTCGCCCCCTCCTTACTGATATTGCTGTTCTTCACTCTGCTTTGGGTACCCAATCCGGTTTACTGGCTGGGCATACTGTTGCTGATATGGTTGTTGCCAGCCATCCTCGGCATTAGCCACGACCTTCTGCATAAACCTCTGCGTCGCCGCGTGAAGCCGCATCTGTTACTGGTGGGGGCGGGCGCGCTAAAGCGTCTGTCAGGTATCAGCCTTAATTTTGCGATACTGCCGCACGAAGCCGGATATTCGCTGAAAGCGATCGCCGTGACGCTATGGCGACTGGGGATAAGCAGGCGTCACCTCAGCCAGTGGGTCAGCCACAGCCAGGACAGCAGTCAGGCCAGACCCACTGTTGCACGTTTTTATCAGGCGATGTGGCTGAACGCTGCCGGTGGCGTGGCGCTGACAATACTGACCGGACAATTTGCCCCACAGCTGCTGGGGATTGCGTTACCGATCGGTTTGGTATGGTGTGTGGCACCGCTGCTGATGAGCTGGCTGAGTCGCCAGCCCGTGCGAAAGGTTTTTTCGCCTAATCAGGAACAAAAACAGCTGTTACGCCAGACAAGCCGTGAAATCTGGGCTTTTTTTGAAACATTTGCCACAGCAAAAGAGAACTGGCTTCCGCCTGATAATTATCAGGAAATACCACAACCGACGGTGGCACACCGAACTTCTCCTACCAATATTGGTCTTTCACTTATGGCTAACCTGACGGCATGGGACTTTGGCTACCTGCCTGGCGGAGAGGTGCTCCGGCGCGTGTCGCTCACGCTCGACACGATGGATAAAATGGAGCACTACCGGGGCCATCTCTACAACTGGTATGACACCCGTACGCTGGTCCCCCTCAGTCCACGCTATATCTCCAGCGTCGACAGCGGCAATATGGCCGGGCATTTATTGACCCTGCGTGCAGGCCTGTCCGCCATGCGTCATCAGCCTGTTTTAAGCAACCAACAGATACTGGCAGGACTGAACGATACGCTGGATATTCTGGAAAAACAGTGGGGTAAGAACCTACCTGACAGCCTGAGACTGCTGCGCAAGCATTGCCTGAACGCGGTGTCGCTCTCTCCGCAGGCGCTTTTCAGCGAACTGAAAAGCATGCGCACCCAGTGCAACCATCTGACCAGCGCATGTCATCAGGGATCTCCTCTTCAGATGCGCTGGGCTGGACATCTGGAGCATCAACTGGTTCAGCTTTGCCATGAGTGGTCTCTGTTGCTTGGCTGGTTGCCTGCATCCTGGAATGAACAGATGCTGCCGACGCTGAGCGAGCTTGCCCGTCCGACATTAACCGGTACAGGAACGCCTCCGGCGTCAGTGGCGGAGCAGGCCCGAATGCGACTCAATATTATCACCGAGCTGGAACAGCGGCTGGATGAGCATGCCCGGATGGATTTCGCCTTTCTGTACAGTGAAGCAACCAGTCTGCTCAGCGTCGGTTATAACTGTGACACCAATATGCCTGACAAGAGCCACTACGATCTCCTGCCGTCTGAAATCCGCCTGACCAGTTTTCTTGCCATTGCGACTAATCAGCTGCCTCTTAAAAGCTGGTACGCGCTGGGTCGATTGTTTACCACGATTGATAATGAAACTGCCCTGATGTCATGGAGCGGATCCATGTTTGAATATCTGATGCCGAATCTGGTGATGCCCACCTGGCCCGGCAGCCTGCTCGATGAAATGAGTCAGTCGGCGGTTATGCGCCAGATTCACTGGGGGAAAGAACGCGGGGTACCATGGGGTGTTTCAGAGTCTGGCTATCATGCTTTTGATGTTCAGCATAATTATCAGTATCAGGCATTTGGCGTACCGGGGCTCGGTCTGCGCAGGGGACTTGCCGATGACATGGTTGTCGCTCCTTACGCCACGCTGCTGGCGCTGATGGTTTCCCCGCAGAAAGCCTGTGAGAACCTGTTCAGGCTGCAAAAAAATGGTGCATGCGGAGAATACGGTTTTTATGAAGCGCTGGACTATACCCCCTCACGTCTTGCAACCGGTCAGCTCTATGCGGTGGTACAGTCCTGGATGGCGCATCACCAGGGTATGGCATTTCAGGCGCTGGCTCATGTGCTGCTTGATGCCCCCATGACTGAACGCTTTATGTCCAGTACGGTATTCCGGTCAGCGAGTCTGCTGTTACAGGAGCGCGTGCCGGATGCGGTCGATCTGTACAGTCCGCGCCGTCATTTTGAATCTCATGAGGGCATGGTCAAACCCGTTCGCTATGAACCCCGTATTTTCTATAGCGTGGATACCCCCGCCCCGGATATTCAACTCCTGTCCAACGGCCATTATCATCTGATGTTGACCGCGGGCGGCGGCGGTTACAGTCGCTGGAATGATATTGCACTAACGCGCTGGCGCAGTGATACCACCCGTGATAACTGGGGAGCATTCTGCTACATCCGCGATACCCAGACGGGAGATGTGTGGAGCAATACCTGGCAACCAACAGGCTACACCAGCGGACAAGACGAGGAAGTGTTGTTCACCGATGCGGGGGCAGAATTCAGACGCAGCTTAGGGGGACTCAGCGTCAAAACTCAGGTGGTGATCTCTCCGGAGGATGATGTTGAATTGCGACGGCTCACACTGATTCATCGTGGTCGCAAGCCTCGCTCTCTGGAGCTGACAACCTATGCTGAAGTGGTACTGGCACCTGATGCCAGCGATCTGGCACACCCGGCATTCAGCAATTTGTTTATTCAGACTGAGCTGGCTCCTGAGCGTGACGCTATTCTTTGCCACCGGCGCCCGCGCTCACCGGATGAACCGGGCCCTTGCCTGTTTCACATGATGGTGGTGCACGGCGATAACCGACATAACGTGTCGTTTGAAACGGACAGGGCAAGGTTTATTGGACGTGGCAGAAACCCTGCGAATGCCCAGGCAATAGAGACGGGAGGGATGCTAGGCAACACGTCGGGCTCGGTGCTGGATCCGATACTGGCAATTCGCAACGCCATTATTCTGCAGCCGGGGCAGCCGGTTACGATTGATATCATTTATGGCATCAGCGAGACCCGTCAGCAGAGCCTGGCGTTGCTGGAGAAATATCGCGATTACCCTATCGCCGATCGCGTCTTTGAACTGGCCTGGTCTCACAGTCTGGTGGTATTGCGCCAGATGAACGCCAGTGAAGATGATGCCACGTTGTTCAATAGTCTCGCCAGCGCTGTGCTTTACCCTGTCCAGGAGCTGCGCGCCGAAGGCCAGGCGATCGGCCGCAACCGGCGTGGCCAGTCCGGACTGTGGGGCTGGGCAATTTCAGGGGATCTGCCGATAGTGCTGCTGACTATAACCAGCGAGGAAAGTATCACCTCAGTGACCACACTGATTCAGGCACACCGTTACTGGAGACAGAAAGGGCTGGATGTTGATTTAGTTATCCTGAATAACAGCCCCGGCGGCTACCAGCAGGGATTACAAAATCAGATTATGGAGTTAATTTATGCCGGGTCTGAAGCCAGTCTGCTGGATAAAAAGGGCGGGCTTTTTGTCCGCAACGGTGAGCATCTCTCCGCTGAGGATAAGTTGCTTTTGATGAGCGTGGCCTGTCTTTATCTTGATGACCGCGCAGGGGGTATTAATGAGCAGCTTAACCAGCGTATTCATACCCTGAAATCGCCGGCAAGGGCATTCATTCCGCGTGCTGTGCGCGAGCGTAATCAACATACGGACTGGAGCCCTGATACCAGTCAGTTATGCCATTTCAATGGGTACGGTGGATTTTCTCAGGATGGGCGGGAGTATCAGATCGTCCTTCGGGAAAATGCGCTTACACCGGCTCCCTGGTCGAACATACTGGCAAATTCTCGTTTTGGCAGTGTGATCTCAGAGGCAGGGCAGGCCTATACCTGGTATGAGAATGCCCATGAATACCGGTTGACGCCGTGGGAGAACGATCCGGTGAGCGATCGCAGCGGCGAGGCATTTTACCTGCGCGATGAAGAGAGCGGGGAGTGCTGGTCGCCGACGGCTTTACCTGTTCGCGGACACGGTGATTACCTGACCCGCCATGGTTTTGGCTACAGCGTTTTTGCCCATCGTGAGAGTGGTATAGACAGCGAGTTGACGGTCCTGGTTGCTGAAGAAGATCCGGTTAAACTGGTGCTACTGACGCTCAGTAACTCTTCGGGACGGACACGTCAACTTTCCGTCACAGGCTATGTAGAGTGGACGCTCGGAGAAACACGAACGCGCTCAGCCCCTCACATTGTGACACATGTGGCCAGAACGCCCGGCGGCTGCGGGATACTTGCGAATAACTTTTATGGTGATAATGGTGGCGGCCGAACTGCATTTTTTGCCGTCAGCGGTAATGACTGTTCTCTGACAGGGGACCGCCGGGAGTTTATTGGCCGTAATGGTTCCCTTCACGCCCCTTCGGCTATGAAACTGCAAAAGCTTTCTGGTAAGACGGGGGCCGGTCTGGATCCCTGCGGAGCGGTGCAATCGGCGGTTACATTAATTGACGGGGACCAGAGGACGTTTATTTTTATCCTCGGCGCAGAGGAGAATGATGTCTGTGCTCAGGAGACGCTGGCCCGCTACATGAACGAGGATACGGTCCGCCAGGAGCTGAACCGGATTCATAATCACTGGCACAATGTTCTCGATAAAATCGTAGTTAACACCCCCGACACGTCCGTAAATTTACTGGTTAATGGCTGGCTGTTGTATCAGACGGTCGCCTGCCGTCTTATGGCCCGGAGTGGCTACTATCAGTCTGGCGGTGCATTTGGTTTTCGCGATCAGCTGCAGGATACGCTGGCTCTGAGCCACGCTGCTCCGGACCGGATGCGTGAACAGATAATACTCTGTGCATCACGGCAGTTTATCGAGGGGGATGTGCAGCACTGGTGGCACCCGCCACACGGCAACGGTGTGCGTACCCGCTGTTCCGATGACTATCTTTGGCTGCCGCTTGCTGTTTGCCACTATGTTGAAACGACGGGGGATATGGATGCACTGGAAATACGCATTCCTTATCTGGAGGGACGCTCGCTTCAGCCTGGTGAAGAGTCTGTCTATGACACGCCGGTCATCAGCGGCACCGAAGAGACACTCTGGTTACACTGCGTCAAAGCTATTCACTATGGACTTCGCTTCGGGGAGCATGGCCTGCCGCTGATGGGGGCTGGTGACTGGAATGACGGGATGAACCGGGTGGGTATCGAAGGCAAAGGTGAAAGCGTCTGGCTGGGCTTCTTCCTGTACGACATTTTGCAGCGGTTTGCAGCGCTGGCGGAGCGCAGGCTGGATGAAAGCGTCGCCGCGATGTGCCGTTCACAGGCTCTGCGCCTGCAAAGTAATCTCGAAGCCCACGCCTGGGATGGGGAATGGTACCGGCGCGGGTATTTTGACGATGGTACTCCCCTGGGATCGAAAACCTCACAGGACTGCCGGATTGATGCGATTGCGCAGAGCTGG
Source organism: Klebsiella michiganensis (assembly GCF_015139575.1). Lineage (GTDB taxonomy): Bacteria > Pseudomonadota > Gammaproteobacteria > Enterobacterales > Enterobacteriaceae > Klebsiella > Klebsiella michiganensis. Next base: position 1,333,659 of record NZ_AP022547.1, read on the forward strand.
TCTGTATTGTCCGGCGCCGCGAGCCCGGGACGGTGCGCAAAGGCCATGCAGGCGCTGGATAAGCACCTTGTGGATAACGAAGGAGGGCTGATCAAACTGTTAACGCCTCCTTTCGACGGACACGGTCCAAATCCGGGCTACATACAGGGGTACCTGCCCGGCGTGCGGGAAAACGGAGGGCAGTATACGCATGGCGCCATCTGGGCAGTGATGGCCTTTGCCCGAATGGGGAATGCCGGACGAGCCTGGCAACTCTGGTCAATGCTCAACCCTATAAATCATACCCTGAATGCGGACTCTGTCGGGATTTATAAAGCTGAGCCTTATGTCATGAGTGCTGATGTCTACAGCGTCGCTCCCCATACCGGACGTGCAGGGTGGAGCTGGTATACCGGTTCCGCAGGCTGGGCCTGGCGTTTACTTACCGAGGAATTACTGGGGATAAAACGTTCCGGCACTGACTTTAGTGTTCATGCCAGGTTACCGGATGAGTGGTCGTCTTTTTCTATGGCATATCAATATGGTGAAAGCCATTATCAGATTAGTGTTTCACGCGGCGATGCAGAATATTGCGTGACGCTGGATGGTGTTCTCCTCCCTGATGACAGAATACCGCTGAAGGATGATGGACAAAACCATACGGTTGAGATCATTCAGAACTGACACTGATCCCGGAGGTGCATTAACGTCTGCCGTTAATGCGCTGATTATCCCTGAGAACATCAATCGCAGTCTGCATGGCGATTTTGTCATCCCGCCTTTTTTGTTTGTCCTGCATGACCTGAAGGTATTCCAGCAAGGTGCGGGTATTAATCGGTCGGCCCTGTTTACCCACAGCCAGCACGGCTTCGCCAAGAATAATTTTCACAGGCGGTAGTTGTGCCGGATACCAGTCAAGGGTGTCTTCTGATTTCATCTTAAATTTCTCACGGAAGGGTAGTGTATCATAAATAAGACGTTCAATTTTCAATATCTGATATCCTGATTCAGACACAACTTAACATAACTTATGCCAGTTATTTTTATATTAAAGCGTATAATAATTACTGTGTTCCTCAGAGAATTATTTATGTCTTATACAAATGGGCTCAGGTATTTTAAAGAAAGACCGGTTCATGTTGCCTGCCCGGTATGTGCACACAGAGCCGATCAGAAAGCAGGTAAACTAAGAAAAGATGCGGTTCTTGAGTGCCCTGCCTGCGGACTGTTGTTCAGACCTTCAGAATGCTGGTGTATCGGCGGCTGATCAGCTTCTGCCACTTAACGTCAGTGATGTCGGAAAATGACAACATTCCTCCTGTACTGCTGTTGTCGAGGGTATGATAATGAAATCTAAAAAATCTGTTTTTATTGAAGGGCATATCATGTCGAACAGCTGTCACGGACAGCCTGGCCAACCTTTCTGTATTCACCGGGTCAGGTTTAGTAATGGTAAATATGCGATTATTCGGGTGGCATCCGGGATATGTTTCAAACCAGGCGAAATTATTCAACGAAACGATTGTGAGTGGTTTTATAAACTTACCAAAATTCGGCTTCTTTCTTTTGAGTACCTTGATGATGATGAATCAAGAAGACAATTCCTTGAGTATCAATGATAAAACCATGGATTTATAACAGAATAAATTTTCTGGCTTACAATTCACCCTTGGCTCTTTAAATTATTCACCAGTCATTGGGAAATATTTTTTCCTGAATTTAGATGAATTTAAATTATCTAAAACAAAATGTATCGCTAAAGACGAATTGCCTCATTGTTTTCCTTTTGCGTTATAACCTTCATTAGCATTAAGGAAATTTATGGCACAGACTTTTACTCATAATTTACTTCATCCTCGCCACTGGCTTACCTGGTCTGGTTTGGGTCTGCTGTGGCTTCTCGTTCAACTTCCTTACCCGATTTTACATATTCTGGGCTCTGGCCTTGGAAAAATTTCCAGACCCTTTCTGAAACGCCGGGAACGGATTGCGATTAGAAATATCGAACTGTGCTTTCCCGAGATGACACCGTTTGCCCGGAGCCAGATGGTCAATAAAAACTTTGTTTCTCTCGGGCTGGGACTGATGGAAACAGGAATGGCCTGGTTCTGGAGCGATGCGAGAGTCAAAAAATGGTTTGATGTCGAAGGGCTTGAAAACCTGACCGGTGCGACAAGAGGAGTAATGGTCGTCGGGATTCATTTTATGTCCCTTGAGTTGTGTGGAAGAGTAATGGGGTTATGCCATCCTATGATGGCAACGTATCGCCCACACAATGATCCATTAATGGAATGGGTACAGACAAAAGGGCGTATGCGTTCAAATAAGGCTATGATTAATCGACGTAATTTATCAGGTTTTGTTCATGCGCTAAAAGCAGGTGAAGCCGTTTGGTTTGCACCAGACCAGGATTATGGGTCTAAAGGAAGCGTTTTTGCACCTTTTTTCTCGGTAAAAAAAGCAGCCACGACGAACGGAACGTATGCTCTGTCAAAACTCGCTGGTGCACACTTGATCACACTTAGCATGATTCGACGTAGCGATAAAAAAGGTTATCACATGTATATCAGCAATCCGTTGTCAGGCTATCCAGGGGAAGACAAGATCGCCGCAGCGGCTTATATGAACAAGATCATCGAGCGTGAAATTCTCCGTGCTCCTGAGCAATACCTGTGGATGCATCGCAGGTTCAAAACGCGTCCTGAAGGCGAAGTCTCTTTATACAAATGAACAACTCTTCTTGTCATGAGCCAGAATCTATCTTTCTTGCCACTGCGTATTTGTAAAAAATGGGACAGGGGATTATTCGATCGGCTTCATGTTAACGATGGCGTAACTGACAACCAAGGTTAATCAATTGAACCTGCTCGGATTTGAAGGTCCGCTTCTCGCTTATAGCTGCCATTCAAAGCGATAATAATTTTTGTATATTTTCTCTTCCACATGATGTCAGTTATCGGGAATGGTTTGACTATCCAGCAGGCATAGCATCCTTTACAGCTCGACAAACCGAACGCTCCGATAGGGTATGCAGGCACACGGATGGCGTGTAAAGCAGAGTGAAAAAGATGATCGATTAAACCGATCGATTTTATAAAATTGATCTGCAAAATGAATTATCCGGCACGCTAGTGCCTGTGCTAAATTCCCAACAATTCATTTAACGTATTGTTTATTAATTTATTTCCTGTCTTCTGGTGGGCGCCCTTCTTTTGTCCTGCGGGCACGGCATGGGAATGCGACAGCAGGTGATGGAATGAAAAGATGTGCCAGATGTAACAAGAAAAGAAGCATTCTGGACCGGATATTCGGGCTTGATAAAGAATTTTGCGATGGCTGTCTGATGGTGGTTAACCAGGAAATCAGAGAAAAACGAGTGGTGTCCACACCAGCACGAAAATCACCGGGACGCTCTTCCTGACAATGTTTCTTACCCGGAAGGTTATTGCCTCTGATGGGGTAACAACTCTGAAGCTTCCCTCTGTTTACATTCCCTTTGATCAATGAAAACCAACATCGATATCAGCGTCATCATTCCTGCCTTCAATGCAGTTGACAGCATCGGGGCTCTGGTCCATACACTGCTTGGTGAAACAACGCTCAGTACTGAAATCATTGTTGTGGATGACGGTTCAACCGACGAAACATGGACGCTACTCAGCGCCATTACAGATGAACGGCTTATTCTCATTCGTCAGGAAAATCAGGGCGTGTATGCTGCCCGTAATGCTGCACTGGCGATTCACCGTGGTGAATGGGGGGTGTTCCTGGATGCGGATGACCGGGTTGCGGCAGATTTTCTGCAGGAGCGGCTGCACACAGCCCGCGAAGCACAGGCCGATGTCGTCCTTTTCAATGCCCGGCATACAGACAGCGCCGGACATCTGCGGCATACCGTTCACCGCAGACAGCCTTACGGTCAGACGCTGACGGGTCAGCAGTGGATACGCCATTGCGTCAGTCAGAGGGAATGGCCGCATTATCTGTGGCTGCAGATAATCCGTTCAGCGTATATTCGCGAGCATGACCTGCGATTCCAGGAAGGGAAAAGCCACAAGGACATTCTCTGGACGATACAGCTTGCCGCCGCAGATGGCCGATTTTATTTCTCTGACAGACAGGATTACCTGTGGGTTAATAACCCGGCGTCAATTACCCACCGCCCGGATTATTACGATATCCGCGCGTTCAGCTATTGCGACGTGATTGCAGATATTCTGGCACTCAGTACACAGACGCAGTACCGATCTGTCAGACGAGCGCTGGTCAGGCATGCGCTGGTGGAAAGCCGTCATTTTCTGGGCCTGTACCGGCGCAGGGTGAATGACCGGCAGGCGGTCCGGGCGCGTTTTCGTGTGCGGATAGCCTTTCGCCATCTGGTACCAGGCGTGAGCAACCTGAGCGATGTCTTTTTCCTCCTGAAGCTGGTTCGCAATATTTATCTGCCTGGTGTCCGCAATACTCCCGCAGCCGTTTCGCAGTTGCGGCGTTAATCCATGGATATCTCAACGCTTCTGGCACGGTCGTGGCAAACTGCGACAAAGGGTGATGGCTCAGTTCGCTCTGCCAGGGATATCGTCGAACGCTGGTATGACAAAGGCGGTGACCTCACCCGACGGACCCGGCGATTTATGCTGCGGGAATGCCTGTGGATAGCCGTACATTACCGGGATACCGAAGCGGTACTCACGCGACAGTTCCGGCTGCTGACCGTGTTACTGTATCTGGGCGGTTGTTTTCCGAAAGGGAATGCCGGTGGTATGCTCCCAGAGAAATGTTTCATTTTACTGAACGCCCCGGAATTAAGCTCTCTCCTGGCAGACGATACGGCCCCTGATGTTCTGGTGGCGTCCTGCCGCACCCTCTTCTACTGCAGACAGATATCTCCGATAAGGTGTTACCGCCATACCAGCTGTCTGAGCGAACATCTGTTTGAACTAATGGAGATCTGATAAAAGCGCCAGTCTTTGTACTGGCACCTGAGGGGCTGATCGCTGACGGTGTCGTCGTCAACGATGAGGGCTAACGTCATTATTTCCCTCCGCTGAATCTGCCACCTGTGATGTCAGTAACGGTTTTATATCCCTTGCGGGTCATCAGCCCGGTAGCCTTCCGGGCTCGGAGAATATCAAGGCTGCCGATAAAAGGAGACTGCTCTTTCACGCTGAAGCCGTGACGGTCAGTACGCACCAGGTCGTACTTTTCCACGATAAAATTCACAGCGTCATACAGTGAGATTCCCGCATCAATGTGTTTCTGGATCACACTGTCGTTGCCAAACGGTGTGTCGTTGAGGGTAAGGCCGTAGTGTTGCTCCAGCAGATACTCCAGTAATTTTTGCCAGATTTCGACTGACGACAGACGTGACGACGCCGCCCTTTGAAGGAACAGGGAATGTATTTGCATGGTTTGCGCTCTTTGTTGGCTAGTTTGACTAAGGAAAAGCGTCCGGGGTTTATTCGGTTGTTACAGACGCCGGATAAATTACGATGTACAAATAACCGCAGGAGCCGAGTGTATCGGCCTCACATATCAGCCCTTTTACGTGGAGCGTGATGCAGCGCTGAATGCGGGGCGTGAGTTCGCTGCTGGCCAGCATAAGCTCCATCTGCTTCATCAGTACCGGAAATACCTGGTCCAGATGGCGTAAATCTGCGTCATTAAATGTCCCGGCAATGCTGGCGCGGTCAGCAAGGTAATGCAGGTGGTTACCCTCCTGTACCAGCCGTGCACCAAAACACGGCGTGATGTTGCGTCTGAGGCCCCACCAGGGTTCCGTGATGTTATGGTTGATTACACGGGTTGCTTTCTTCATGTAAGTACTCCTTAACGGTAAGTCAGTTCAGGACGACGCTGCGCAGGATCACATACGGACCATTGCGGTCCTGTCGGCGTTCAGCAAACACGGCCAGCACACCCCAGATATCCTGCACTTCCCTGCCGTGGTAATGGCAGATACTGCCGGACCACTTATATTTCCCGGTACAGAAACGAAACAGCCGGGACTCAGAATGCTGGCGGTATATCGCCATTGCCTGACGTTTGCTGATGATTTTCATCGTAATTCTCTCCCTAAAGCCAGCCACGCTCGGCAAACGAGACGATGTTCATGCCTCCCACGACCAGGTGGTCCAGCAGGCAGATATCCACGAGTTTAAGTGCCTGTTTCAGATGGTCAGTGAGCAGTCGGTCGGCATGGCCGGGTTCCGCATAACCTGAAGGATGATTGTGTGAAAGTACGATGGCAGCCGCATTGTGTTTCAGTGCTGCCTTTATCACTTCACGGGGATGTACCTGCGTATGGTTGATGGTGCCGGTGAAGAGCGTTTCATGAGCAATAAGACGATGCTGGTTATCAAGGAAGAGCGCCATGAAGACTTCACGCTCCAGCGTGGTGAGTTGCAGACGGAGCCAGTCACGGACCGCCTGGCAGGAGGTGAATGCCTCGCCGGGTTCGCGTAACTGGCGTTCCAGCAGGGTCAGTGCGCGTCTGATGGTGCGCTGTGCGGTGGGAGATATTTCCCCGCTGTCGGGGAGACACGTGGTGGTATTCATTTGCTTTTCCTGTCGGTTGACGCGTCGGGCGCAGATGTGTTGTACAGTTTCACGGCAACGACGAACCCGTCGTGCAGGGATTCAAACCATGACCAGATATGGAAGAGAGGGGTACCTGTCGGGAAATGCAGGAAGGGTTCGTCGGTCACAAGGTCACCGTCCTCATCCCCGACCGTTGTTTTCCCCAGCGCATCCCACAGGTCATTAAGGTGAGACAGTTCATAGGGCATGGCGGAACGCTCAGTCGATAATGCGCATGATGGCGCTGCATTCCGGGTGATGCAGCGCATAGTCACGCAGGCGCCAGTAATGCTCCGTCATGGCATCGCATTCTGTGCGGCATGCATGATGACTGTAAGCGATAAGACAGACCGCAATCCCTGCAGCTTCGGCGCTCATGTCTGCGGCGTTGCCATTCATGGTGTTGAACAGCGACCAGAAGGCATCGTTGTCCGTTTCCGGAGCCATGAAGGCCCCGCCGTTGCTGAGAGTATAAAAATTCCAGATACCGCCGCTGTAGTCAGCGCAGAACCGGTCTATCCACGCAAAGACCTGCGGTTCAAGGGTTATCCACTGCGGGATGTTGCCAAAGTGCTGCGGCCAGAATTCCACACGCTGTTCGTCCGGTACGGATGTGGCTGCCAGAGCAGGTGCAGAAACGTTATCGCCAGCCTGCAGAGGTCGCTGATGGTTATCGTTAATATTAATAATGTCGGTCATGTTAATTTTCCTTATGCATGGAGATGTTGAATGGAAGTGTCGGGCCGGGGATTGATTTCGGTGGCGGGGCGCGGGTGATTACCTGTCCAACAGGTTCAGCATGTTCTCCGCCATCACCCAGAGCGCACGGTTTAACTTAACGTCTCCATCAATCCCGTTTACTGCGCGGGTGTGGGTACGTTTACCCTGCGCGGTACGGCCACTTAGCCCGCCTTTCAGCAGGTTTTCCTGAATGCGCTGGTAAGTGGTCCACAGGTCATCGCTCTCGTCCTGCCAGCGGCGGGGTGCAAGAATTTGCGCTTCGGTTACTGGCTGGTACTCTTCCCCAAAACGGTATGTCAGCGCCGCTGTAGCCAGTGCATGTTGTGCGGGGGACGGGAGTTGCAGGGACTGCATGGCGTGACGTTTCTCTTCCACCCGGTCAAAGACGCTGAGAACCTCATAGGCCCCCTCAATCACCTTCCCGACAACGTCGCCCCTGTGTGGCACGCGGATCTCGCCAAACGACTGTCCGCAAACGAGCGAATTGGTGCAGACGCTTCGGAATATTCCCGGCAGTAACTGAAAACTTGATGCGCCATCGTGCGAATTCAGAATGATGATTTCCGGTACCTGCTGACCGTTTATCTGACCGGCACGACGCAGGCGCAGCATATGCTTTGTATGTTCCCGTCGGCTCTGGTCGCGCACTCGTGACTGACAGGCAAAGAATGGCTGGAACCCTTCACGTTTAAGGTTATCCAGCAGGCTAATGGTGGGTATGTAGGTGTACTTTTCGCTTCTGGAGTCGTGCTTGTCTTCCCCGAAGACGCTGGGGACATGCTGCATCAGTTCTTCGTGGGTTAAGGGACGGTCACGGCGAATCTGGTTCACCCGACCAAAACGGCTGGCTAATCGCATAGTTGATTCCTCATCTGATTAATCTGAAGGCATAAAAGCAAAAGCCCCTGCTCCGTGAGGAGGCAGGGGCAGATATGTTGTTCACTGTGGGAGGGATATGGCGGGCAGGACTACAGCGTATCCAGAATCTTCAGTATCTGCGCCATCAGGGCGGTGATAAGTGCAGTGACCAGCAACGTGACCGCTTCCCGGGCTGTATCAATACTGCTGTCATCGTAGCCTGCCTGACGCAGGCGAATTTCAATAAACTGCCGGGCCTGATGCCCGCCGCACCAGGTCAGTGCCTGGCTCAGGGCCGTCACCAGCATTTTCAGAAAGGTCATAGGGTTTGCTCCGGACTGCCTGGCGGCAGCCCTCTGGTGGAGTGAAGATTTATTTGAGGAAGCTGATACAGGAAAGTGGCTCAGTGGTAGGTGTAACGCCATCCCCCCTTGTCAGTGGTGACGACGACTTCTGAAGCAACGCAGTTATTATAAAAATTTACTTTGACGGACTCCCCGTAGCGCAAGGAGGCGGGCAGAATAGTTTCCTTATTGCTGGAATATAGGTACTTCTGGTTATCAATACGACAGTTACCCCGGTTCACATCTATCTTTTCAACTTTGATACTATCATCCAGCGAGGTGACCACGACCGTGACATAGCGTGTTCCGGCAGGATGAACCTGATTACTGGTCTCCACTTTGATGGTCGGCGCTGGCTCTGCCAGCGTATGAGCTGAGAGTGCAAGCAGTGCGGGTACCAGCATATGTTTAAATTTCATAATCTGTTCCTTTTTAAAATAACGTAATCAACAGGCGTCAAACTCAGATGCAGGCTAGAGTGCATCTTTACCCACGCAGCCGTGGGTCCCGAATACCGGCAATACCTTTGCTGCCCCAGCCAGCGTGAATGTGGCATCCTTAACACCGTCTCCGGTTACTGAGACCTGTTTGCCATTACGTAGCTGAGCCCAGGCCAGCGCCAGGTTATTACCGCCCACTCGACTGCCAGATTCGCTGATGTCGATGGGGGCTCCACCGTCGATACTGACCTGAAGGCTTTTATCTTCATCCATACTGACCTGATGCCCGCTGGCGTCAGTGAATATGACCGTGGCCGGTTGCGAGCCGTAATCCTCACAGGTCAGAGACAGTTGCGATTGACTTTCCCCATTGATAACAAACTCTGATATTCCCTGGCCCCAGCCCCAGCCCCGGGTCCAGGTGGTTTGATTACCGAAGGCCATTGCCACTGCCGGTACCAGCGCACAGGTCAGTAGTAAAGGGTGAATCATTTTTCTGTTCATTTTTGTGCACCTCTGGTTTTCGTAAAACGCTACCCGGAATGGGTATCTGCATGATTTTTAGTAGAAGACAGACAGTCATAAGCATCCCGTTGGGATTTTATAGCTGCAAAAAAGAAGGGGATAACGATGAAATTCGATCGAACCGATCGACAAAATTGATCGTGGTTCAGTAAATATATTTACCGTAAACCTCGCCCGAGTTTATCGATGGTCCGGTTTCACTTCAGAAGGGTGATATATATCTGAGATTTTATTGAACACAGGCTGAGGAAATGCATCACTGAGGCGGTATGGCGCAGACACCGTCCTCTGTGACAGGAGGAACACTAAAAAAGCGGTTATAGAAGAGATTACAGGCTCTGTGGTCGCTGGTGTCAATGTGAAAATATTTTGCCATGTACTGGCTGAGTATATGCTGAAATTCGTCGTAGATTTGTTGAGACCCCCGCTTGTGCTTCACCCTGATTTCATCGACTAAACGATAACATTGCTCCAGCAGGTGGTCGCCGTCGCCGTTCAGCAACGCATGAAACGCGGCAACGGCAAATAATTCATTCGCAGGCCCGGCATTAAGCCAGACGCTGACTTCGGTACAAACCAGCGTTTCCCATAGTGACATCAAATTCAGGCGTAAGGCTTCCTCTTTTAACAGACGGGTTAGTGGAGGGAATGCGTAAATATCAGTGTCAAATAGCCTGCGTGACAGACTTAAATCAGCAAAGGCAAGATGCTTAACTCCGTACAATGCTTCCTGTACAGCATCTGAACCGTATTTATCCGTTAACGCTTTCAGTAAGGTCGATTTAACCGGTTGAGGTGTTTCCATTGCTTTTATGCCACTCAGCACTCCTGACTGACAGCAGGGGATAAAATCCTTCATCATCCGGTTTATAGCAGCAGGTGCGATGATAATGTTTCTGGCGATATTTGCACCGCCCTTAGAGTTAGGGTAAATGTGGCATAGCTCAAGATCCAGCCAGGGGATTAACCTTTTTGTCGTATCAGCAACTCTGTGCCCGTTCAGCGTATTATACGTTTTCTGGTGGCCAGCTTTGTGCTGATATAACCGAATGAGGTCTGCAATATCCGTCGGACCGGTGATACTCCCCAGTCCAAGGGAATTATTTTTTAGCATGGCTTCCACATTGAGCCAGTAAGAGTGCTTAACCAGTCTTATAATAGCATCGTCATCGATTAACCTCCGGGCTTTATCCCGATGTTCCTTACAACAATAAAACTGATTGCGGGTTTCAGATATACTGATACCACAGGCGGGATACTGGCATATTAATGCTGCTCTTTCCGTTCGTCTGGCTGAATTTAACTGTCTGCCCTGATAATGTGTCGGGCATAGCCGTAATATCCGTTCAGCGGGTGAATGGCCGATCTGTGCCATGCAGTTATTTCTTTTACATACGGCCATAATGAAACTCTTATTTAATATAATAATATCTATGTTTTTATTGACAATAGCGGTGATGATATTTTACGTATCATTAAATATATTTATTGGTTAACATCAATTAAATATTAATGTATTTGTCTCAAATGAGTAAGAAATACACCAGCAGAACTGTTTTATTAAATTACAGGTTTTAATGGCTGTTAATGATTCATATCCACAGAGCTTTACACCTGTCGTCATTATCTTTTTTTACTACTGTATTCTGAGAAAACCCCGCGCAGATCGCGACCAGTAGCGACTGGCGCGGGGTTTTTGCCTCTGTGGTTGTTTTCGAAGACGTTTAACCAGTGTACGCTCTGGCCATCCGGGCCTCTGTAGTGAGATGTCCCGATTAATATTCCAGCCTGTTAAAGTCGAAGTATTCAAAACCATACCTGCCAGTGACATTCTCTGGCGATGCAATAATCGGATTATGTCCGTTCTCCAGGAATGCCGGTGGAATACACCATGAGTGGCGACATTCCAGGGAAGGCATGGCAATATACACCGCAGAATGACGGCCGGGACGAATAAAACAAATCAGACCCAGTGCGATTAACTGCTCAAGAACAGATTGTGATTTACTGGCGTCACGCAGCCGGTTCGGGCCGTTCCGGTTTACCTCATTTTTCCTGAGTGGATATCCCTCATTATCGAGAAATTTCTCCTTAAGCCACCTGAACATCTCGTAAACGTCCTCCATAAATGCATTCCGTTCAGAAGAAGGGAAAAACAGCCTTTCCGCTTCTTCAAGATGCCATTCCACAATTTTGAAGGCGGCCTGGATGACCCCCCGCGAAATACATAAACTCTCAGGTGAATACATATATGTCAGAATGGCCGCAACCCTGAGGGCATTCGCCCCCGCTTTGGCTGCAATTTCACTGATATGCTCCATCTGCTGTCCGGGGGCTGTTTTACGGCTGAGCTCTGACTGTTTATCTGCCCAGTAAGTGGTCGCATCATCAGATAACCTGAGCGTTTGTTTTTGCGTATCGTGACTATAAAAACGCGCCTTTTGCTTATCAAGTAACTGGTTAATTTTACTGTGGAACACATTTAATGCTTCATCAGAATGAGCGTGGTCCGTATTTGTGCGGCGACGTCCCAGCGTGCTGATGGTATTGATATAAAGAAACCGCGACAGAAAACCACTTCCCTTGCTGAGTTCACCGTGGTTACGGCGGTAATTTTCAAAGACCGGGGGCTGAACCATTAATGCTAGGGTCAGGCAGGCGTTGATATCGTACTCCTCACCGCCCGGGCGGTGGTATTCATAGGTCTCTCCGTCCCAGGCTTTATTCAGTAAACCGAGGTTGTTTTTCAGATACCCTTTAAAAAAGGTAATTGCCTCATCTGAGAGCACCCCGGCTTCAGAATACCGGCTCAAACCTTCCAGGAGCGCCTTTGCGGTGGTGTCGTCATAAAGCATCGCCAGGCGGGTCGGAGGCTGCTGCCGGGTTTCTGCATGTTCATCTAACAGCCGTTCTTCCTCCGTCCCCTCAGAACCGCTTTTGATGGCAGTGTACAGATTACTGGTCAATGCTTTCTGGTGTATTTTCCAGATATTGTCAGCACGCAGGTGTGCCTTCATCAGACCGTCGTGCTGCTGCTTCATTTGCTCAGCGAATCGGTAAAAAGGCTTCATCACTTTTTTGCTGATACTGGTCTTACCTTCACCGGAGACCGCCAACGTCAGTAAATACAGTGCACAGTGCATCGGATCCGATGAGTGTGGTGGTACCACCTCAATATGAGCCTGACAGGCGAGGGAAGCGGCTGCCAGTACGGCCCCCGCTATCAGTTCCGCCGGGATACCCGTCTCGTTATAAAGAGCATCAATGACATCCCGCATCACCGGCGGGAACGCGCAGACAGGATAACCCTCCGGGGTTCTGTTTTGTACGGGAATATAAGGCTCCGGCATTTTCGGAATGACAGTGTGTGGCAGTATATTCTGCATGTAATATTCTCCTTGGTTACTGTTTTCAGTAACGGGTTAGTTGTGAATATAATAAAATAGCCAAGCGTCAAAATTTATTTAAAGTAATAATTTTACTCAATAAATAATCGCATTCAGTTTCCTTGCAGCTGGCAAAAATATGTCGCAGCGAGTACATATTTAAATCAGAGACGTTGTTATATAACCTGCGTATCCTCCTTTAATTTTTACCAATACTATCTCATCGCTTATGATGCCTGCTGGCGTTCCAGCAGCCATGCATCCAGCTCTGACTCAAGCCAGCCGACGGACTGCATACCCAGCCTGCGCTGTTTCGGAAAGGTCGGGTCGTGGCGCGGCGACTTCGGGTTGATCCAGTCATAGATGGTTGAGCGGGCAATGCCCGTTTTGTTAACAACGGCGCGTATCCGCAGTATCCTGATACCTTGTACAGACATATCTGTTAATTCCCCCTGTTCTTTCGATATGGATGCAATTGTATGGTGCCGGAACAGGTAATGGCACCCGCCTGGTGGCTGTAGCAAAAAAGACATTTTATAACAACGAGATAGGGGTTTTTTTTAGGGTTTTTTCCCGTTTTTTGTTGGTGACAGAATGTTTTTTTTCGAAAATGGTGTCGGAAGCGTCTGGCTAAGGGCAAGAATGAGTCGTTCCAGGTGTCAGGCAAGGAAATTTACTGGAGTATAGAAATTGTCATTCGAAAAGAGGGACTTCATGGCTGATTTAGACAGGGATTTTACCCCTGATGAGTTACTCATCGTATTTCGTAAAAAGAGGAAAGCGTTACGTTTTCATCTCGGGATCAGACAGAAACATATCGCCAGGCAATGGCTGAATAAAGATACTGAAATTGTTATCGTGCTACAAACAGGGAGACAAACGAAGGATGAAGATTTAGCGCGGCGACTTGCTGATGAGCACGGAGAGAAAAAATGGCGGCGTTATCTGAAAATTTTCAGTCTTTCAGAATGGATGATAAAGGGGATCAGGAACGATATGTCTGAGGCTGAACAATACTGGAGGCAGGGAACATCGGCTCTCGAATCGGATCCAGATCATGCGGTGCAATTAATGCTGAAGGCTATCGCGTTGTTGGATCGCGGTCTGAAACGCAGTGAATCCGCAGCAGGTAAAAGAATCAAGGAACGGCATAAACTCAATTCTGCTTATGGCGGAAAGGTCAAAGCGACACGTTTTGATGGCGTTAAAGACGAAGTGATAAAACACCTGGAAGCGCAACCTGAGGGCTGGGAAACTAAAACCGATGCCATCAACGCAATTATTAAAGCGTTAAGGCCCTATATTGAGGAGCATGGATGGCCTTCCGCACAGGATAAAAACGACTCACGGGACGCGGCAATGGTGGAGGCAAGCCAGATCAAGTTGTTGGCTGAATGGTCAGTCAAAGACAAAAGAGTGAAGGCGGCGTTTGCGAAGGCAGTACAAAAACGTATCGGGGTGTCGCAAAATCGATAGTCCGGTACCTTGAGAGCGCGTACGTGATTCAATGTGACTGCCTTTTCTCAGATGTGGCTGTGCAGAAGAGCATAGAGCTGATAATAAGACGATACGAGCTCCCCTGAACATCATCGTCTTTTTAGCGATACTGACAGGGTTGATAGCGATACAACTTTTTAATGAGTAATCTGTCGGGAGTACCTTGCACTTTTTAATAGTATGCCGGATCACACTGTCCAATCTGGCAATGGTATTCGTCGTGTAAAACCGCCTCTGCCGCAGGTACCCCAGGTCATGGGTTAATGCTTTGTAGTCCTTCTAAGATACGAGCCGCAGGCTATTACGCACCATGTGAATGATACAGAACTTAATCCGCTCTCCGGATAAACTGCATTAATGGCGTCAGAGATGCTCTTCAGCTCATCAACGTAGGCGATGAGGATATCTTAACTTCGGCACAACTCAGCTCATAGCTTAATTAGTTGATAAAAATCAGCGTGGGGCCCCTCGCTATATCAGCTCATAGATCAGGTTTGACCTGACGCAGCTATTACACAAAACTAAACCAGCTACTCTTAAAATCCGAGAATGTACAGTCTCTAACGGCTTTCCAATAGTTACCGACATTCTCAACGAATAGGTAAATGTCATCATACAGCGGTCAGTTCTGCATCCCCAGTATATTTGCTCGTATGTTAACCTAGCATTAGTACAACATCATTCTTAGGCGAATGGCCCAGCAGGCTTTTTACTCCTTAAAAATTCACTTCTGGTGAAGTAAATTATTCAATGATTTTTGTCATTTAAATCAATTGGTTAATTTTAATTGCGATTTGCTTTTAACCATAGCGATTTAGACGTATTATTTTGAGATTAATCCACTTGCCATGCATTCCCTACCACATTTCAAATGTGAATGAAGAATTATTTTAAGGTTATATATCATGGAGTTATTGAAGTTTCTGGCGGCGATTTTAGTAATTTACTTGTTGTTTTTTAGAAAGAAAAAACGTAAATCTTCAAAGTCTTATGCTTCAAGCCCCGTGAAAGCACCGCCAAAAGAATGGCTCGCTGACATCAAGAAAAAAGAGGCGGTTGTGCGAAACGATGATAGTGAAGACGATAACCTTGCAACTTTTACATTGAGCGGTGGCCGGGGTGTTGAACTTCGGGTGACAACCAATCATTACCGGAACACCTCAAAGTCAGCAGGTGCACTAGCTCGATGGGTACTTCCGGGTGAGATGATAACTGTAGCTGGTGTAGCAATTAGCGGTGGCCACATTTACTTGGGGCAACGTATGAAGCCCTCCGGTCAGGAATCAGGCGGCTATTATGACGATGGAAATGAGGCATCATTAATTGATGACACATGTAAGATAAAACCTACTTCTTATCTTTACGAGGACAGTTCATTAGGATACTGGCCCAGTTTTTCTTCTCTTTCCCCAGAAGCACGCGGTGCGTATGTCAGTTGGCTCGCCAGCGATAGGTCTGATCCATCGTGTCCTATCGGCTATGTTTTTATCTACCTCTACGGCCTGGAAAGAAAAGCGCTCATAGATTCCACTGACCCAAAATTCCCTGATGCTGAGTTCCGTAATCTGTTCAATGAAGTAGCTCGGTTAAGATCCGTATTCATTGAGAACCGCTCATTCCGTGGATATTCGGCCCAGTTACTCGAAGCCATGTCTATTCTGCGCCCGAACATGGGCTTAGCCACTGAGCTCGATAGCAATTCAGGTTTCAGCAACAGCATGCAATTTAAGCTGGCTCTGGCAAAAACTGTACATGAAGGAGTCCCTGTATCAGCTGAACTGGCGTTGAGCTGGGTAATAAACCACACCGAGTATTCGCTGCGTACCCCGGCTCGCCGCTGTGCTAAAGAGTTTGCTGCGCTTTTCAAACGGCGTTACACCCTCAAATATGGTGAAGGGATGGTCGTTAAGGCGAATAAAACGCGCCTAAGGTTAGATTACACACCAGCAAGTCCTAGTTTGCGAGGTGTTCGACTCCCTGTTCCCGACCTGCCTGATCCAAGTGCGTTGAAGAGCCCTGTCCAGAAAATTATGGCTCTTGCCGACATATGTACGGATGAACTTGATGCTTATAGTCGCTACCTTGGTAGGAAAGGTACGTCAGTCAATGATACGGCTGCAATAATGTTGCTCCCTTCAGAGATCGTTAATGAAAGCGCAGAAAAAATATTAAGCTCATTCAAACGCTGGGCTGATGAGGCGATCCTCGTCAAGGAGGGGTTAGTCTCAGTTGCTGACTTTTGGGCACATATGAATGCCATTTGCCCCAATAAAATCAATAAAAAAGAGGCCGATTTGATGCAGGCCTTTGCTCTGAAGATGGGTTACGGTCTGGCACCTGACCCGTATTATCACCATGTGAAGGCGGATGTTGATGGGACACTTGTTCTATTCCCTGCCGCCGAAGGTGGACGCTTCTCACCTTCTTCTGAATTTATCTCAGCAGTAATGACGCTCAGATTAGGGGCGATGGTCGCCTTGATTGACGATTCTCTTGATCAAGCTGAACAGAAAGTGCTTGAGAATGCCATCAACAACAATACTGGCTTCACCGATGATGAAAAACGCTCTCTACATGCGTATTTAACGTGGCAACTTCATACCCCAGCCAATATGACAGGAATGAAAAGCAGGATTGAGTTGATGGGGGCTGCGGAAAAAGCTGCTGTGGGTAAAGTTATCGTTAGTGTTGCCTGTTCGGATGGGACAATAGCGCCTGCCGAAATCAAACAGCTTGAGAAGATTTACTCAAGTTTGGGGCTGGATCCCTCATCTGTCTCGAGCAATATCCATCAGCATTCCGCAACTGAACATGATCTCGTCTCGTCTGTACCAACTGATCAGCCAGCAGTAGGGTTCACACTGGATGCTAATGTACTTGCCCGCCACGAATCTGCCACGGATGATGTTCGTAAATTGCTGAACACAATTTTCACCGAAGAAGAACCGGAAGAGCCAGAAAGCGCTCCAGCCTCATTAACGGAGGCGGGGGGGCTAGACTCCGCACATAGCCAGCTTTATCGCAGTTTGCTGGAGAAAGAACAGTGGTCCCGGAAAGAGGCGACAGAATTGTGTGGAAATTTGAATTTGATGCTCGGCGGTGCGCTTGAGGTGATTAATGACTGGTCCTATGCGGTGGTTGATGCTCCGGTACTGGACGATGCCGATGATGATATCTGGGTTGACCTGGAAATTGCCAAAGAATTAGAGGGATAGTGAATGTCTGTAACACGTATAAGAGTGAAAGAACGCGACGCTATTATTCAGTCACTTAAGTCAGGTGTAACGCCAAGGATAGGCATTCAGCATATCCAGGTTGGCCGCGTGAATGAGATCACCGCTCTCCACCAGGATATTGAGAGGATTGCTGACGGTGGTGCAAGCTTCAGACTTATCATCGGTGAATATGGTTCTGGTAAAACGTTCTTTCTGAGTGTTGTGCGCTCTATTGCGCTAGAGAAGAAGCTGGTGTCAATCAGTGCAGACCTTTCTCCTGACAGACGCATTCACTCATCGGGAGGTCAGGCTCGTAATCTCTATTCTGAGCTTATGAAAAACATGTCCACCAGAAACAAGCTGGATGGTAATGCGTTACTTAGCGTTGTTGAAAGATTCGTTACGGAGGCAAGGAAGGAAGCTGACAAGGACGGCTCCGAGGTTTCATCAGTTATTCATAAACGCCTGGCAGCACTATCAGATATGGTCGGCGGATATGACTTTGCGAAGGTCATTGATTCATTCTGGCGCGGGCATGAGCAGGATAACGAAACACTAAAATCCAATGCTATTCGCTGGTTGCGGGGAGAGTACACCACTAAAACTGATGCCCGTAACGATCTCGACGTTCGGACTATTATCTCAGACGCTTCATTCTATGACTCTTTGAAGCTGATGAGCCTTTTTGTCCGCCAGGCAGGCTATGCCGGTCTTTTGGTCAGCCTCGACGAAATGGTGAACCTCTTTAAACTGAATAATACGCAAGCAAGAACAGCGAACTACGAACAGATTTTGCGGATCCTGAATGACTGCCTGCAAGGCTCAGCCGAGAATATTGGTTTTATCCTCGGGGGGACGCCAGAGTTCCTTTTCGATCCGCGCAAAGGTCTTTACAGCTATGAGGCGCTCCAATCACGTCTGGCGGAAAATCGGTTCGCGCAAAAAGCAGGAGTGATTGACTACTCGTCTCCCACTTTGCATCTTGCCAGCCTCACCCCTGAGGAACTGTATATTTTACTGAGAAATCTTCGTCATGTTTATGCAGGCGGAGATCCAGAGAATTATCTGGTTCCAGATGAGGCACTGACTGGATTTCTGCATCACTGTAGTAAAACCATTGGAGACGCTTACTTCCGTACCCCCCGTAATACCATAAAAGGTTTCTTGGACATGCTGGCCGTGCTGGAACAAAACAGAACGATGAACTGGCAAACACTAATCG
The DNA here is from genome assembly GCF_015139575.1 of Klebsiella michiganensis. Classification (GTDB taxonomy): domain Bacteria; phylum Pseudomonadota; class Gammaproteobacteria; order Enterobacterales; family Enterobacteriaceae; genus Klebsiella; species Klebsiella michiganensis. The sequence goes on from NZ_AP022547.1 coordinate 1,352,442, forward strand.
AGGGTGTGGCGATTGAAGAGGACAGGCCCAGCGAAATGGATGACGTCATTATAGAGGAAAGCGATGACGACGACGGACTGGCGAACTTCAAATTATGAGCAGTGCCTATGATAGTCTCGATCCCCGCGTCCGTAAGTGGGTTTACAAGCAGGGGTGGTCTACATTAAGGCCCTTGCAGGAGAGTTCTATCCCGGCAATTTTAGCCCGTGATCGAGACGTGCTAATCAGTGCAGGCACAGCAGCCGGTAAAACAGAGGCTTTCTTTCTTCCTGCCTGTTCGGCAGTTGCAGATCTCACTAATGGATTTGGCATCGTCTATATCAGTCCGTTGAAGGCATTGATTAACGATCAGTACCGTCGTCTTGAGAGCCTTGGAGATGCATTGGAAATGCCAGTGACTCCTTGGCACGGGGATGTACCACAAAGCAAAAAGAAGAAGGCTCGGACAAACCCTGCTGGCATTTTACTGATTACACCTGAGTCACTTGAGTCTTTGCTCATAAATTCAATGGGCTGGCTCAAACAGGCGTTTTCGTCAGTCGCATACATCGTTATTGATGAGTTTCATGCTTTCATTGGCTCAGAGCGTGGTGTACAGCTGCTTTCTCTGCTCAATAGAATTGACCATGTGCTAGGACGCCAGGTAAATCCAATTCCCCGCGTTGCGTTGAGTGCCACGCTTGGGGAACTGGAGAAAGTACCCGAACTTTTGCGCCCGGACAAACGACTACCCTGCGTAACTGTTACAGATAGTAAGAGCGAGGCCACTCTTCAGGTACAGGTCAAAGGTTATCTGGAGCGAGTGCTCCAAAAAGAAGAAGAACTTCAGAGTTCAGCTGAACATGACGTTTGCGCTGACATTTTTAGACTTTGCCGTGGCGATTCTCATTTGGTCTTTGCAAACAGTCGAAAGCGGACTGAAAGCATTGCTGCCACGCTGAGCGACATGTGTGAGGAACATATTGTTCCCAATGAATTCTTTCCCCACCATGGTTCCCTTGCCAAGGAATTGCGGGAAGCGCTTGAAACTCGTCTTCAGAAAGGAAATTTGCCCACAACAGCTGTTTGTACAATGACGCTTGAGTTGGGAATTGATATCGGTAAGGTTAAGTCGGTTATCCAAGTTACGCCTCCGCATACTGTTTCCAGTCTGCGTCAGCGTATGGGACGTTCTGGGCGACGCGACTCCCCATCAGTTCTAAGAATGCTAATTACAGAAAATGAGCTCACTGTGACTAGCAGTATCGTTGACCACCTACGGCTGCATTTGGTCCAGTCGATGGCAATGATCAGATTGATGATCTCTAAACAATGGTTTGAGCCTGCCGATTCCCAGCAGATGCATTACTCCACGCTGCTACACCAGATTCTTGCAATTACCGCGCAATGGGGCGGAGTTCGTGCCGATCAACTCTGGTCGCAGCTATGTCAAACAGGCCCGTTCCGTAATGTGGATATAGGCGATTTCAAAAGCCTGCTTAAACATATGGGGGCATGTGGCCTGCTCACTCAACTCGCTAGTGGAGAAATGGTTGTTGGGGCAGAGGGGGAGAAACTGACTAACCATTACACGTTTTATGCCGTGTTCAACACACCAGAAGAGTTCCGCATTGTCACCGGAAACAGAACCCTTGGAACAGTGCCTGTGGACTCCCCACTGCTACCAGATCAACACATCATCTTCGGTGGGCGGCGCTGGAGAGTGACAGAGATCGAGACAGAGAAAAAAGTTATCTATGTAGAGGCGACCAAAGGCGGTCAGCCACCACAATTTAGTGGGGGGGGAATGTCTGTTCATGATGCCGTTCGTCAGGAAATGCTCGCTATCTATAGGGAAGGTGATTACCGCATAGCAATAGGTAGCAAGAGAGTAGATTATGCCGATTCTGCCGCCAGAAGCCTATTTGCGGAAGGCAGCCGTAACTTCCAGAGTTATAACCTGCAAAATGAGTATTTTCTTACGAGCGGCCAATACTGTTACATCCTCCCATGGATGGGAGATAAGGTTGTCAATACGATTACAGCCTTGCTCATACGTTGTGGCTTTAAAGCTAATTCATTAGCTGGAGTTATAGAAATTGACGGCTCAAGTATCACTTCTGTTCAACAGGCCCTTAAAGACCTGCTGCAGTCAGGCTTGCCCTCAGCGTTTGATCTTGCTGTAAATGTTCCAGAAAAGTACTTAGATAAATATGATGAATATTTACCAGAGTTTCTGCTTGCGAAAGGATTTGGGGAAAAAGCGTATGACATTGAAGGCGCGTGTACCTGGCTGAAAGAACATCTTCAGTAAACTGGTTACATAAAAAGGGGGAGATGTTCCCCTTAAGCTTGAGGCCGATTGATGATATTAATTTTTGCTCTTGGCTCGGATCTGCCAGAAATCGAGGTCATAAGGTCTGCTTTGAGCGAGGAACGGACTCTCACACGTTTAGTAAACAAACAGCCATGTGCAGGATATTTGTGAATAAGATCAATTAATTATATTTTCCACATGAGATAATTAAATAGAGGGTATCTCAATTTTGACAACAACTAGGCTCGATGGCTAATTTAGTCGATAGCAGGAGCTGAAGGTAGGGGTAGAATGAAGCTGGAAACAATTCGGTTATCAGGTTTTCAGTCTTTTGGTCTTGAACCAACTGAACTGGGCTTAGAAGATATTACTTATTTAATTGGTCCTAATGGTTCAGGTAAAACCGCTGCACTACAGGCTTTATGCCGACTCTTTGCGTTTGACCCTACATTGCGACGCCTCCAACGTTCAGATTTCCATGTCCCTTTTGATGAGGTAGAGGTTCCTTCGGAGCGCCAGTTGTGGATAGAAGCCGATTTTTTATTTCCCGAACTTGCAGGTGATGAGGATAATAGCACCATAGCACCTCATTTTGGCCATATGCGATTGGACGAGCCAGAAGGTATCCCACGAGTGCGTTTTCGCCTCACGGCTACGATAGGACTTGATGGAGATATTGATGAAACCTTAATGTATGTTCTTGATATCAATGCTGATGGCTCGCCTCTTAATACCGCACAGGTTCCCCGGTCTGAGCGTAATCATATTCAAGTCCACTATCTGCCTGCCAGACGTGATCCTGCTGACCATATTACTTACGGCACGAATGCTTTACTCGGCCGTTTGCTTCGTGCGGTACGTTGGGATGCTGAGCGCGATACAATTAAACAATTGACCGATCAAATAAGCAACAGCCTTGCTGCAAACCCTTCAGTAAATGCATTTAGTGAAACATTAAAAACAACCTGGACCACCCTTCACAAGGGAAAATTTTTCGCTGATCCTAAAATCACATTTGTTGCTTCTGAGATTGAAGCACTGCTGCGGCATTTATCCGTTTCCTTTACACCAGGGCACGATGATTCACTTGTTGATTTCTCGCGGTTGAGTGATGGCCAAAAGTCAATGCTTTACCTTTCTTTAGTATTATCGTCTCAAGCTATTGGCAGAGCTGTGCTAGCGGAGGAAGATATATCCTTTGATCCCGATAAGCTACGCCCACCGGTGTTTACGTTGGTCGCCTTGGAGGAGCCAGAAAATAGTCTTTCTCCACATTACTTAGGACGCATCGTCAATGCCCTGAATATCATGACGAAAAGTGCGGATGCACAAGCTCTCATTGCTACACATGCTCCCACAATGTTGCGTCGTGTTGCTCCTGAGCTAATACGATATCTTCGGTTAACTCAGACTCGAAATACACGGGTAACCTGTATCAAATTGCCAGAGAAAACTGATGATGCACACAAATTTGTCCGGGAAGCCGTCCAGGCATTTCCAGAGATCTATTTTTCACGCTTGGTAGTGCTCGGCGAAGGCGATAGTGAAGAGATTGTATTGCCACGTTTGTTTCAGGCTAAAGGCGCGCCAGTTGATGAGTCTGCAGTCACGATAGCACCTCTAGGGGGGCGGCATGTCAATCATTTTTGGCGTTTACTTTCAGCGTTGGAAATTCCGTATTTGACGCTTCTTGATCTGGATGTAGCCCGCTATGCAGCAGGCTGGGGACGGATTAAATATGTCAATGCTCAGTTTGCTGTGTTTGAGCCAAGCAAAGAACTTCCTGCTGACTGGCCAATTCCAAAATGGAATGACAATACGTCGCCTGTGCGAACCCACCATTTTTTTAATGGTGGTACTCATGACATTTTTGTTGAACTCGAGAATAGATCGATATTTTTTTCCTCTCCAATGGATTTGGATTTTTCTATGCTTTTGGCGTATCCCGAAGCGTATGGTGTTGCTGAAGAAGAGCCAGATGAGTCAATTATTAAAGCGGTGCTTGGTAAAAGCTATTTCGATTCGACCCAATATAACGAAGAAGAAAAAAAGTTATTTGTCACTTATCATCAAAGTTTCAAACTTGGCAGTAAACCAGCTGCACATATAGATGCGTTGGCCAAGTTAAATGATGACGAGTTACTTGCAAAAATGCCTGAGTCACTAATCAGACTTGCTGATGCAGTTATTGCCAAATTGGCAGAGTTACCAGAATGATTGCCGTTGAAGAATGGCAACCCGCTGATGGGCTGACACTTGAACCAAATGCATTACGTGCAGCAAAGGAGAGTGATCGTTGCCTTGCGCTCACTGCAGGGCCAGGGGCTGGTAAAACCGAAATGCTTGCACAACGAGCGGATTTCCTTTTGCGTACTGGAACATGTCGGTACCCAAAACGAATTCTGGCGATTTCCTTCAAGGTTGATGCTAGCAGAAATTTGAAAGAGCGCGTCGAACGGCGGTGTGGTTCTGCTCTAGCTTCGCGTTTTGATAGCTATACCTTCCATGCATTTGCCAAGCGTATCATTGATCGTTTCAGACCGATACTTACAGGTAGGGATGCTCTAGATGCAGGCTATGCCATAGTTGACAAGAAAAATGGCCCTTCTCGGACTCAAATAGAATTCGGTGACCTAGTTCCGTTGGCAATCAAAATATTACAAAGTTCAAAAATTGCCCGTAATGCAATTCGGCAAACTTACAGCGATATTTTTCTGGATGAGTTCCAAGATTGCACTAATTTGCAATATGATTTGGTTAAGCTTGCTTTCCTGGGGACTAGTCTTCGCCTCACCGCTGTAGGTGACACCAAGCAAAAAATTATGGCTTGGGCTGGTGCATTGGATGGTGTTTTCCAGTCCTTTGCTAATGATTTTAATGCTGTATCACTAAACATGTATCGCAATTTCCGCTCTAAACCACTTTTACTGCAGGTTCAGAACAAAATAATTAGCAAACTAGATCCTTCTTCTGTCATGGCAGATGAACAATTGGATGGCAAGGGAGGTGAGGTTTATGCATGGCGTTTTGAGGATGGTCAGAAAGAAGCCATTTATTTGGCTGATTTGATAAATGGATGGATAAATACACAACAGTTACCTCCTGCAGAAATTGCAGTCTTAGTTTCTAAACAGTTGGATCTATATGCAGGTCACCTTATGGCAGAGTTAGCAGCGCGTAAAATTCCATACCGTAATGAGCAGCATATGCAAGATATAACGGTCGAACCAGCCGCTCGTTTGATCGTAGATTATTTGTCTTGTCTGTACGGACAGCGAGAGCCTAAGTCTTGGATTCGATTGATGAATCAGCTCATACCTTTTGCAGATGAAGAGGTCCAGTCAAGCGTACGAAAAGACCTTGATCAGTTGATAAAAAAGCAACGCAAAGAAGTGTCCGATGCCAGAAAAACTGACTCACCTCATTCTGGAAGGTGGCGATTCGTCAGAGATTTTTTAAAACATGTAGGTTCTGAAACACTTGTCGCGCTATCACCCGATTATGAATCACGCGAACGCTTACTGGAGGTCGTTCGTGATACTAAAGCACGAATTGAAGATTTGATTAAAATTGAATCAGATTTACCTTGCGCATTAGGGAGATTTGCTGATGATCAAGCCGTAAGGATTCTCACTATTCATAAAAGCAAAGGACTGGAGTTCGACTCTGTCATAATCATGGCGGTTGAAAATGAAATATTTTTTGGCAACGAAGATGAAAATCGCTGCGCCTTCTTCGTGGGGGTCTCGCGTGCAAAAAACTGTTTGATTTTAACTCATGCAGATCAACGGGAACGTCCTGCTGATGCGAAACGCTGGGATATTAGACGAACTGCTCAATCTGAGTATTTTAGTTATGTTACGCCATTTATAGTGAAGCAATGAATATACTTTCAATATTTCATATGGTGTAATGGGGAAAATTTCAATCATTAATAAAGATCAATTTCTAATAATTATTTAAAATGCGTTTAAGCGGGTTTTCATGACCACATATCGATGATGACAGAGCCTTTATTTAATAATGGTGTTTTACAATCAGCATCCGCTAAATATATTTACCCCATAGCATATCACCTGGTGAATATAAAATGGGGTTGAGTATAATAAAGTAATGTAATTAAGTTACTATCAATCTGGCTTACCTGTTTTTTCCGTTTAAGGAGGTTTTGTATCTTTCAATAATTGATGGTAGCATTTTATCAATTAAGTGATTGTGAAATGCATGCATTGAGTGTGGTCGAGGAATTATAAACTGAGAAAGTTCCTCTAACGTAACAACAGAACTAGGAAACGACGTGTGTAAGTTAGAGATTTTAATAATTTCGCGCCCTAAATTTATCGCAGAATCAACGCAATCAGCACACATTGCTATATCATTGTAATTGCCACCAGTTTTCGATTGAAATAATGGGACTTTCTTTATTTCCAGTATCCATGGGTTCTTTTTAGATGCTCTGACACAGAAATATTTACTTCGTTTACAACATGGGCAAGACCATTGCTCATCATATCTATTCCAGTACTTACCTCTAGTAGATGAAAGGTGGGAAATTTCATTTTGTAAAGGAGACCTTTTAGCAACAGGATTTTTTTTGTTTCTCCAGGAATTGACTTTTCCTTTAAATGGTTCACTGGTATATAGCAATTTTTCCGGTTCAACCTTATCAAAGTCAAACAAGCCATTCATACCAAAAAAATGAGTGGCAATACGCTCAGTTTGTTTCGCTGTTCTGCTTGAAGGTTGATACCAGTCTTGTTTATCAGCCGCTATTGTCGCAAATTGCTCAGCCAGATTCATGCGTATCTTGAATACTGACTCTAATCTCGCCCAAACTTTCCGAGCTATTTCAATATCAATTCGATGTTCACTATTTGGGGTGACGCAAATAAATTCGGAGATTTCTTTTGGAGAAAAAGAAAAGAATTTATGGCACTGAACCAACCGCTTAGCATCCGCATCAGCTTTATTGCAATCAAAGCATATAACTGTATTGTCATAAGCTGATAATGCAAAAGCTATTTTTATTGCGAATTTTTCAGAGTGCTCATCTGCAACGATATTATTTTTCCTTATTGAAATGTCTTCGAAAAGCGATTTTACGACTTCCTTCATATGGTCATGATGCTCATGCAGTTGGCATGTTAAAAAATTATTTTTATTCAACCTCACGATTTCTGATTTTTTTCTTTTGCAGCATGGACACATCCACTCAACTGGCGTCATAACCCACCATTTATTGAGATGAGCGCCATCAGCGTTAAACATAGACACTAATTTCTTGGTCGATAATGTGAACTCGGAGTCCAAGCCATTCAGATCCCTATTTGATAGAGAACGCTTAAATTCTTCCCATTCCACATTTGACTCCTGCCAAATTTGTTAACCTATACAGTATGTTATCATTAAGGCGGTCGGTTACAAAATCTGAAGTGCAATTTAACAATACAGTGGTATTTAGCTGCCCTTTAGGATGAGACATTAGTTATGTCAGCAATGTCCGCTCCTGGCACTAAACGGGTTAAAGCAGACTGATTTGATGAGATAAGGGTATAGATGAATTCTCCATACCCTTGAACGATTACTTCCCAGTTGATTTGCTTGGTTTCAGTCCTGGGGTATTGCCGGGTGTATCCTTATTATCACGTCTGCGTTGATCGGGTTTTCCTGTTGATTTTGCAATTGGTTTTGGACCAGGTTTAAGCCCCATAATCATACTCCTTAGCCATGTCAGAGGTTATTCCTCAGTGTGGATATAAGGGGAGCGGTAAGAATTATCAAGCTTGGATGGGCGGTGTAAAGTGACTGCTTGACTATTATGTGAGCAATGTCAGCTTTTAACACATAGCGGCCAGCCCATTACTGAAGTTAGCCAAAAATGAGTCGCGATGAGCCCTCAATAATGAGGGCCACCTCGGAGATTGTTAGGCTGATTTCGCTAATTGCCGATGCAGGACCTGAAGGCTAGTTCCCGCCCCTGCCCATGCAGCAGCCGAGCCGACCACATACAGGTTTTGCTTGGCGCGTGAGACAGCTACATTGATTATGTTTGGTGGGCTTGCCGCCCACTGACGCGCCCTTTGCTGACTCGCTTTCGGCGCACCCAGCAACAGGATTACCGTGTCCGCCTCTCGGCCCTGGAACGTGTGGATTGTGCCTACACGATCACGGCACCATTCATCCAGCTTTACGCCGAACGTTCGCAGCAGATCAGTTTCACTGCCGAGACGCCGACGCATGTTCTGCTCTACGATCTTGAATGGTGTGATGATAAATACGTCCGGATTTGTAATGCCCGATGCTGCCAGCTCTTTGAGCATTCGCACAACCGCTTCGCCCTCGTCGGGACACCACTTCGTCTCAGCATCGCCATTGATATCCACCCAGTGAGATCTCCCCAAAGCCGAGCCGATAGATCCGGGTTTTTTAGGCCCGACAGCATGGACCATCTGCCCGGCATAGGCGATGGAGTTAGAAACATCAAACATTGGGTTCTGGCAACGCCTGTGAACGAGCAATGGCAGCCCGGCTTCTCGATCACCTACGTCCATGACGAAGGTGGATTTGAAGCGCGATGCCTGATCAGCAAGGGTCTGCGTAGATGCTGCGGGGGCAGACCATTCGACTTGGTCAATGTCAAAGAACTTGCAGATTTCGGCGTTCAGCTTTTCAGGAAGTGAAACTACAGGTGGGATTTGCAACGGGTCACCTACCACAATGGAGCGCTTTGCCCGCATGATAGCTCCAACTGCTGCCTGAGGAACGGCTTGGCCCGCTTCATCTACCAGAAGCCAACCAATGCTCTCTGGTGGCAGATCCCCGAACATTGTCCGAACAGAGGCGAATGTCGTGGACACGGTCGGCACAACCACGAAAAGGCTTGACCAAAGGTCGGGGAGAAGTTCACGGTGAGCGGAAGACTGGAAGGCACCAGCTACCATGCCTGACATCAATAACCCAAGATTGTGTTGCAAGCGGCTGGCCGAAGCATCGATGAACGTTTTATGCACAGTCAGGGCAGCGGCGAAAAGATCCTCTCGCAGGCGATGAACCTCATCGGGAAGCCATGGCGCAGTGAGGTGGATAGCCTCGTGCTCGCGCTCGAAGAACCTCTCATCAACGACCCTGTCTCCCATACGGTTTCGTGCCTGTGCCTCGGTTGCCTTCAATTTCGAGACAGCCTGACTTTTGCTGGAAATTTCCTGGTCGAGTTGCTGTAACTGGGACTCAGTATTGCTCCACTCAGCCCTTGCAAGCTCTAGGGCACCGTCCGTCCCCTGCGCCCGTATGACTGATTGCTGCAAGGTCGCCGAGAGCTTCTGCAGTGTCGATCTCCACGACTTCCAGGCCGCAGTCGCAAACAAACGGGAGAAGAAACCTGGACGGCAAGCGAGATGGCTTTCGAGCATGATCTTGCCCTGCTCGATCTGCGATTTTGCCTTCTCATGCTCTCGTTGGCAGGATTCAGCAGTCTTGTGTGCCTCTTCGACGGCTTCATTCAGACTCGGTCGACGCTGTTCAGCCCTTTGAAGTTCGGTGATCGCTCCCTTGAGCGCCTGGATATCCCGTCGCATCTCTTCGATGCTGGCGATTTCGGCGTCTACCGTCTCCTTAAGTTTAAGAAAGGCGGTTCGCGCTTTCAGCCAGGCCGCAGCAGCATCCGCTTCGTTGGTGCTGGGCCGCTCATTGACAACCACGCTGGGCATCACGCGATCGATGGTTTCGCCAGTTCGCTCGTCCTTGATCTCACGCATGACATCTATGCCGCGAGCTGCTTTCAGGTAGGTAAGGAAACCACCGTCTTCATTCCACCAGAAACCTTGCTGAAACGCGCCTCGGTTGCTGCTCTTGCCGAGAGCTGCGGCGATCAGCCCCCAGGTTTCGACAGTGTCGGAGGGGATGTCCCCCTCGGCCTCGGCTTCGAAATAGCCGGCGCGTTTGGGATTCGCAATCAGGTCGCTGATGGACCGGAAGTAGGCGATCTGTTCATGGCGACCATTGGCTTCCTTGAGAGGAAGCTCTTTACTGACGTTTTCGACCGCTTTGTTATTGGAGGAGGCTACGACGATCTCATGGCCTCTCAAGGATGCATGTAACTTGTAGAAGTGCAGGAATGCATTGGAACCGAATGCCAGCTTCTCGCCTGTTGTGGAAAAGGCATCCTGCGGTTTGTTGAAGCCGGACATCGCCGTGGCCCGATCGAGAATGCATCCAACGACGATATCCCGGAGAAGAGTGGTCTTTCCGGTTCCCGGAGGCCCATTGACGCCGATGATACCTGGAGCATCGTTCAGCTCAGCACGCGCCGCATTCACGGCAGCCTGTTGAAGCAACACCAGTGGATGGCCGCCTTTCGAAGGCCAACGAGCCTGCGGCATGAGCGACGGTGCGACGAACGGCTCAACTGCGGAAATGGGCGATAGCACGTCGATTTTCTGGTCAGGTCTGCCAATTCCCATGTAGCGGCGCAAACCGGTTCCGGCTTTGCCCGTCTCGAGCAATTTGGTTGCTTCACCGAGATCTTCAAGATAGAAGGAATTCAGTAACGAAGGTTCAGGCGGCGCCTTAGCCTTGAAATGATGAAACACCTTAATCGCGAATGTGGGTGGCTCAACCAAATGCTCGGGTACACTGAACTGCGATACAAGCCATTTATAAGCTTTATGAACAACATTCAGATCGATCGGTATGGGTTCTCCATCTTTGTTGTGGTGGCGAACCATTCGATCCAGATGCTCGATAATGCGCGTCTCAACATTCGGCCAATTCCCTAAACTCCCAAGCTTCAGATCGAGAGCCGGCTTGAGTGCCCAGGCAAAACTGGACACGGCAACGCCTTTGTCCTCAAGCACATAGCCTTCTTTGTCGATCAGGATCGAGCCGATGGCCGCTTTCTTACCGTCCGGGCGTGAACGCTCCTCATCCTCGCCAAAAACCTTGACCAGCTCGTCCGTCGCCTTGTCGAGAGCGATGGAGCCGAGGACGACCTCGAAATAAAGCTTATAACTGGGCTTGCTGCGGGCATTTGGTCCCCATGGAACACCTCGCTCCAATAGAGCAACCCTAGAGCGGTCGCCGGTTACCATATCCTCTGGGCGTTTATAACCTTGAGGCGACAGTGCTTCGAGGGCTGTCCATGCTGCCAGTATTGCTCGCGCATCATTCGCCTTACCTGATGGAGAAAAAGACGGGATCGGACCAAGGTCGATTTGGTCTTTGTCGAATTGCTCTCGTATGGCAGAGTCTGGGATGGCCTTCAGTTGCAGTTGCTCTTCCGCAGCAGGCGAATTGTGGGGCACAACTCGAGAAGATTGAATGGACACCGAATCGGGATGGCGTGTTGATGGGCTGGGAGCCGACATGGCGACCACGCTGTGGCCGCTAAGTGCAAATAGAGATTGCTCGATTTTAGCCGTCAGCATCCGCGCCCTGGCAGTGTTGCGAAAGGTTAGCTCGCTCAACAACTGTTCAAGTTCGCTAACATTGTTGCTGGACTGCTCGAAGATTGCTTCCAGATCGAAGATTGATTTTTGCGCATACTGCCGTGTCTTCATTTATTTCTGCGGCTCCATATCCCTTCAATTAAGAGATATTATGCTAATTAGCTTGATTTCTAAAACTATTAGCTTTCGCTTGAAATATAAATTCTCATCTGGCCCACTACTAAAGTCGCAACTATCATTAATTATCCGTCATCCCGCTAAACGCTCTTCCCTCATACCTCCCTCAATCATACTTCCGCGATCAGCAGCCATAACAAAATCAGCCCACCATTGCATCATCGGTCGCCGTTGCTCAAGGTAATCACTGCGGTTATAAGCGCGACGTACCTCATTTTTGTCTACATGAGCCAGTGCTGCTTCAATGACATCAGGCAGAAATCCTTCCTCATTGAGTGCCGTACTAGCGATAGAACGTAAACCGTGTGATACGAGTACGCCTCCTAAGCCAGCACGCTTGAGTGCAGCATTCACTGTCTGGCTGTTCATCGGCTGGGTAGGCTTAATGCGACTGGGAAAGATAAATTCTCGATTTCCACTTAACGGCTTCATCATCTCCAGTATCGCAATTGCTCCATCTGACAATGGAACAGTATGGTCGCGGTTCATTTTCATGCGTGCTGCAGGAATCTTCCATTCTCGTGCTTCTATGTCAACCTCTTCCCAGAGAGCTTCAGCCGCTTCGGCAGGGCGGGTAATAGTAAGAAGTTGCCACATGAACAGGCAGCGTGTGGAAAGGCTAATGCTGGCTGTTCGCATTGTCTGCATCAGTTGTGGTAGCTGATCCGGTCGAATGCTGGGCATATTTTTCTTCTGCGGTTTCTCGAATGCTTTACCGATATTAACGCTGGGAACAGCATCAATTAGCCCTGTGTTTTGGGCATAGATCATGACCTCATTAATGCGTTGGCACAGGCGACGAACGGTTTCCAATGCTCCTCTGGCCTGAACCGGTTGGACGGCCTGAACTAGTGTATGAGCTTTAATATCTGTAACGCTGACGTCGCCAATTGCAGGAAAAACATCTCTTTCAAGAGAGCGCCAGATATCTTCTGCGTAGTCCTCGGTCACACTGGCCTTCTTCACATTCCACCAACGTTCAGCCACGAGCTGGAAAGTATTGGTTTTGGCTTCCAGCGAACTGCGAAGTTGTTCTTGCCGATGCTCCTGTGGATCGATTTGTTTCGCGAGGAGTGAGCGAGACTCTGCCCGGTAGTTTCTGGCATCGGAAAGGGTAATTGATGGGTAGGGGCCGATGCTCTTCTTCGCGCGCTTCTTGGTGACAGGGCGAATATAGCGAAACTGCCAGATTTTACTCCCGCTGGATTTGATGAGTAGCTCAAGGCCATCACCATCATAGAGAACGTAGTCCGCTTCTTTGGGTTTGGCTGATTCGATTTCTTTAACGGATAGAGGTTTGGTTTGTCTTGCCATTGCCGGGTTTCCATAGTTTTAGGCACCTCAAAAACAATAAAGCTTTATGAGGTGCCTAACAAGGTGCCTAAAAGGTTCGGATTTAATTAGTTGGCATCAGACTTAGCGGGACAAATTGAGGGCACAAAAAAGCCCGCAGGGCTTGCGCCGTGCGGGCTTTTAGGACTTCATCGGATGACTCTGGTAATCACCGATGGAGAATTTTGGTGGAGCTGGCGGGAGTTGAACCCGCGTCCGAAATTCCTACATCCTCGGTACTACATGCTTAGTCTGTCTTTACATTCGCCTGGCACCTGCGGACGGACACGCCACTACCAGACTAGCCTGATTAGTTTTAACGCTTCAACCCCAGGCAGGGCCTCCACGCGATCTCTTTTGGGTTTGACCTCTCTTTGATCCCCGTCTTAAGAGCGGAAGCTAGGGAGAGAGGGCTCAGAGCAGGTTATTAAGCTGCTAAAGCGTAGTTTTCGTCGTTTGCGACTATTTTTTTGCGGCTTTTTACGAGGCCAACCGCCCCTCGGCATGCACCTTGGGTTTCGCAAATCCCGTCGAATCCAGAATCAGCCCCAATGTGTACGGTGAGTATAACAGATTTATGAATGTGCTTACCAGTCCTCGTTTTGAGGATTATGGCGTCAGGTTGGGTGAAAAAGCAGCATCAACAACGATATAGCATCAGGGCCAGCAAAACTGACCCTGACAGGAAGGGGAATTAACGACCGGCGTGTTTCATAATTCGGGCTTTATCTACTGCCCACTCGCGGTCTTTGATATCGGTACGCTTGTCATGCTGTTTCTTACCTTTCGCTACGCCGATTTTGACTTTGCACCAGGCATTCTTCCAGTACAGCGAAAGAGCAACCACGGTGTAACCTTCGCGGTTGATGCGCCCGTAAAGGGTATCCAGTTCGCGCTGGTTGAGCAGAAGCTTACGGGTACGCGTCGGGTCGCAAACGTAATGAGTGGAAGCAACGGCCATTGGCGTAAAGTTGGCGCCAAACAGATAGGCTTCGCCATCTTTTAAAATGACATAGCTATCGCCAATGTTGGCTTTACCTGCGCGGAGAGATTTTACTTCCCATCCCTGCAGGGCAAGACCAGCCTCGTATTCATCTTCGATAAAGTATTCATGACGAGCGCGTTTATTCAGCGCAATGGTGGCTGATCCAGGTTTGTGGGCTTTTTTCTTAGTCATAGTATCCTGAAGTCATCGTCTTAAAACAGTCGTACCTCAATCTTCCCGCGAGGCGTAATGGGCTATCTTAGCACGAGTTGCGGTACAGCGTTTTTTTTAGCAGCAGATAAATGATATTATTTACACCGTGTTTATATGTGGAACCTGCTATGCCTCAGATTAGCCGTACCGCCCTGGTGCCGTTCAGTGCGGAACAGATGTACCAACTGGTAAATGATGTGAAGTCCTACCCTGATTTTCTGCCGGGCTGCACCGGTAGCCGGGTTCTGGAGCTCGGTCCGACGCAAATGACTGCGGCGGTTGACGTCTCCAAAGCGGGTATCAGCAAGACCTTCACAACGCGAAATACGCTGACCAGTAACCAAAGTATTCTGATGAGTCTGGTCGATGGTCCGTTCAAAAAGCTGATTGGCGGCTGGAAGTTTATTCCCTTAAGCCCGGAAGCGTGCAAAATTGAGTTCCATCTCGATTTTGAATTCACTAATAAGCTGATTGAAATGGCCTTTGGTCGCATTTTCAAAGAGCTGGCCATGAATATGGTGCAGGCGTTCACGACCCGCGCTAAAGAGGTCTACAGTGTCGGCTAAAATCGTGGTTGAAGTGGCCTACG
Source organism: Klebsiella michiganensis (assembly GCF_015139575.1). Taxonomy (GTDB): domain Bacteria; phylum Pseudomonadota; class Gammaproteobacteria; order Enterobacterales; family Enterobacteriaceae; genus Klebsiella; species Klebsiella michiganensis. The sequence continues at coordinate 1,367,477 of NZ_AP022547.1, forward strand.
CATTGCCGGAAAAGCAGTATCTGCAAAGCGTTAAGCTGGAGGAGGGCGCGACGGTCGAGCAGGCGATCGTGGCCAGCGGCCTTCTGGCGCTGCGTGATGATATCGATCTGACGAAGAACAAAGTGGGGATTTATAGCCGCCCGGCTAAGCTTCACGATCGGGTCCACGATGGCGATCGGGTAGAAATCTATCGGCCGCTGATTGCTGACCCAAAAGAGCTGCGTCGCCAGCGGGCAGAGAAAAGCGCCGGAAAGTAACCGTTTCGCACGAAGATGCAGATATAAAAAAAGCGCTCATTGAGCGCTTTTTGCGTATTGATAGCTTTACTCCGCCGTCAGGGCAGGTTTGTTATCAATGTTGGTCAGCACACCGCTGCTGTTGAAGGTCAGGGTAAGCGTCTGCTGGGTAACTTTCTCATGCCCAGGCTGCTGACGGAAAACGTAGAACCAGGTATTGGTGCCAAACGGATCCGACATCATCGGGGTACCAAGAGCATAGGCAACCTGTTGTTGCGTCATGCCGACGCGGATTTTTGCTACATCGGTTGGTGCCAGATAGTTACCCTGGTTGATGTCAGGACGGTAAACCACTCGTTCCAGAGTGGAACAGCCTGCGGTCAACATAAGAAGAACCGCTGCGGCAGCAGTCAGCATTTTACAGCGCATAGTGATTTGATTCCTTTTTGGGCCCGAGCAGTACGTGGCTCATCTGTAATATGCCGATGATAATAGACCTTTGCCCGGTTGGGAACCTTCGGCTGCAGGTCTGTCGGCAATTTGCTGTTCACTATGACTCTGTGAAAATCAAAAAGTTTACGCGGCGAGCAACTCTTTCGCGTTTGCCAGGGTGTTACGAGTGACTTCACTACCGCCCAGCAGTCGGGCCAGTTCCTGCAAACGAGCGCGTTTATCCAGAGGGTGCATATGCGTCTCGGTCATTTCACCGTCGGTTTCCTTGCAGACGAAGAAATGGTGATGTCCGCAACCGGCAACCTGCGGTAAGTGGGTAACGCACATCACCTGGGTTGATTCACCCAATTGACGCAGCAGCTTACCGACGACCGCCGCCGTAGGGCCGCTGATGCCGACGTCCACTTCATCGAAAATCAGCGCCGGAGTTTCCATCTTACGCGCGGTGATGACCTGAATCGCCAGCGCAATACGAGACAGCTCGCCGCCGGAGGCAACTTTAGCAATCGGCTGCAGCGGTTGACCCGGGTTAGTGGTGACGCGGAATTCGATATGGTCTGCGCCTTCAGCCGTAAGATGGCGCTCATCAAACGCGACATCAATGGAGAACACCCCATGCGGCATCGAAAGTGAGTGCATACTCTCCGTAATGAGCTGAGTCAGCTCATCGGCGCTATTTTGGCGTAAGGCATGCAGCTGTTTCGCTGTATCCAGCGCCAGCTGATGATGCTCCACAACCCTCTGGCTGAGTGATTCCAGAGAACCCGCGCTATCATCCAGCATACGCTGTTCTTCCAGCAGTGACTGGTAAAGGTCAGGAAGCTCTTCGGGCGTAATTTGATGCTTCCGCGCGAGGGCAATTTGCCGGGAGATACGCTGTTCCAGCTCAAACAGGCGGTTCGGATCGAGATCGAGGCGGTCATGATAATGGCGCAGTTCGTCCGTGGCTTCGCTAAGCTGAATAGACGCTTCTTCGAGCATATCGAGTACTCCGGAGAGCTTACTGTCCATACCAACCAGCTCGCTGACCAGCTGCTTCGCGGCGTAGAGTTGGCTTTGCAGGTTGGATTCTTCGCCGTCTGCCAGCACCGTCAGCGCATGCTGGCAGGTAGTCAGCAGCTGACCGCTGTTAGCAAGGCGTTTGTACTCTTCATCAATTTGCTCAAATTCGCCCGCCAGCGGGTTGAACTCGTTTAGCTCTTTTAACTGATATTGCAGCAGGTCCGCACGCGCTGCGCGCTCCTGGCTTTGCTGCTGATGCTGCGCCAGATCGCGACAGCTTTTATGCCACTGACGATAGCGCTCTGCCATAAGCTGAGTAAGCGCATACTCACCGGTATAGCCATCAAGCAGCGTTTTCTGGTGTTCGGGTTTAGTCAGTAACTGGTGGGCATGTTGGCCGTGGATCTGGATTAGCAGCTGACCGAGCTCACGAAGCTGGGATAAAGGGACTGCCGTACCGTTAATAAACCCGCGAGAACGGCCGTCTGCGCTGATGACGCGACGAAGTAAACACTCACGCCCGCTTTCAAGCTGGTTCTGTTCCAGCCAGCGCTGCGCGGCAGGCGTGTCCTTCAGGGAGAAACGGGCGCACAAATCAGCCCGGCTGGCGCCTCTGCGCACCATGTCGGCTTCCGCCCGACCACCGAGGCACAGCCCCAGCGCGTCGATAGCGATCGATTTACCGGCGCCGGTCTCGCCGGTAATGGCGGTCATCCCGCTGTGAAAATCGATTTCCAGCTCACGAACGATAGCAAAATTACTGATAGTGAGTTGTGCCAACATAGCTGCCTTCCTGTATGAAAAACCATTACTGTGTTTTCGTACAGTATAATATGGTTTTTTATCCAGTAAAGGGGCTGGCTATAAAATCAGAACAATTTTTTCGACCAGCCAAGCTTGGTGCTTAATGTATTGAAATAGCTGTAATCTTTTGGATGAATGAGATTGAGGTGATAGTCACAGCGGCGGATCAGCACATCTTCACCATCCTGAATCGGCAGCGCTATCTGGCTATCGCAGCTAATCTCGAGGTCGCTACAGCGTTGAGAAAAGCGCAGGCGAATCGTGCTGTCACCGTTGATCACCAGCGGGCGTGCCGACAGCGTATGCGGGAACATGGGGACCAGAGTGATAGCATCCAGCGAAGGCGTGAGGATCGGCCCGCCGGCGGAGAGGGAATAAGCCGTGGAGCCGGTTGGCGTGGAGATAATCAGGCCATCGGAGCGCTGAGAGAAAGCAAACACCTCATCAATGTAGACTTCAAACTCGATCATATGCGCCACTTTGCCAGGGTGCAGGACGACTTCGTTAATCGCCGTGCTGATGCGCTTCTGGCAATCCTGCTGACATACCTGCGCTTCCAGCAGGAAGCGTTTTTCGGCGATATAGTGGCCTTCGAGGACATCGGCGAGCTGCTGTAGCGCGTTATCCGGGTCGAGGTCGGTCAGAAAACCGAGGTTACCGCGGTTAATCCCAATAACGTTAATGTCGTAGCGGGCCAGCGTCCGCGCTGCGCCGAGCATATTGCCATCACCGCCCACCACGACGGCCAGGTCTGCCTGCTGGCCGATTTCCGCCAGCGTCCCGGTCTTCACATTGCTGAGCTGCAGTTCATGAGCAATTTGCTGCTCAACCAGCACTTCATAACCTTTGCCGGACAGCCAGCGCCAGAGCATTTCATGTGTGGTCAGCGCGGTTGGGTGACGAGGGTGTCCCACAATGCCTATACACTTGAAGTGGTTCTTCATGATCTGGATGTCCTTGCGTTAAATGAATAGTGACAATCTGGCTGCGTTCCCTTGAAACCAGGAAACTGATCCCCATAATAAGCGAAGTTAGCGAGATGAATGCGAAAAAAAACGCGGAGAAATTCATGAGTAGTAAAGAACAGAAAACGCCTGAGGGGCAAGCCCCGGAAGAAATTATCACGGAGCAGCACGACGACGTTGAGGCGGTAGAGCCTGAGGTTTCGGCTGAGCAGGTGGATCCGCGCGATGAAAAAATTGCGAATCTGGAAGCTCAGCTTGCTGAAGCGCAGAAGCGCGAACGTGAAGTATTGCTGCGTGCGAAAGCCGATGAAGATAACCTGCGCCGCCGCACCGAGCTGGATATCGAAAAAGCGCATAAGTTTGCGCTGGAGAAGTTCGTTAACGAGCTGCTGCCGGTCATCGACAGCCTGGATCGCGCGCTGGAAGTCGCTGATAAAGCTAACCCGGATATGGCGCCGATGGTTGAAGGCATCGAACTGACGCTGAAGTCCATGCTCGACGTGGTGCGCAAGTTCGGCGTGGAAGTGATTGGCGATACTAACGTGCCGCTGGATCCGAACGTACATCAGGCCATTGCGATGGTTGAGTCTGAAGACGTTGCGGCAGGTAACGTTCTGGGCGTCATGCAAAAGGGTTATACCCTGAACGGCCGTACTATTCGCGCGGCGATGGTCACCGTGGCGAAAGCGAAGTAAATAAGCGAAACGGCTACCGCGAGGTAGCCGTTTTTCTATTCCCCTCAGCCAGGTCCCAGGGTTGCTATGACTCGGCCACGCTTTCGCGAATGGGTTTTACCGGCATCACTTTCACCCTTTTAATCATATTCTCCTGAACATCAAGAATATCGATATCATACTGTTCGATGCGTACGCGGGTGCCCGGGGCGGGGATCTCTTCAAGTGCTTCCAGGATAATACCGTTAATGGTTCGCGCTTCATCTTCCGGCAGATGCCAGTTAAAAGCCTTGTTGATTTCACGTACGTTGGCGGTACCGTCGATAATCACTGAACCGTCGTTAAGCGGCGTCACCTCTTCAGCAAGCGTAGGCGACATTGACGTCGTAAAATCGCCAACGATCTCTTCGAGGATATCCTCAACCGTGACCAGACCCTGAATGTCTCCATATTCATCAACAACCAGGCCCACTTTCTTCTTATTGCGCTGGAATTTCACCAGTTGCGTACTGAGCGGCGTACCTTCCGGCACGAAGTAAATTTCATCGGCGGCGCGCAGCATGACTTCTTTCGTGAACTCTTTTTTCTCCGTCATCAGGCGATAAGCTTCGCGAACCCGCAGCATGCTGATGGCATCGTCCAGCGAGTCGCGGTACAGCACAATGCGTCCGTGCGGAGAGTGGGTCAGCTGGCGGACAATGGATTTCCAGTCATCGTTAATATTGATACCGACAATATCGTTGCGCGGGACCATGATGTCGTCAACGCTGACTTTCTCGAGGTCAAGAACTGAGAGCAGCATGTCCTGATTGCGGCGGGAGATTTGCGAGCGTGATTCATTAACGATAGTGCGCAGTTCATCTTTGCTTAAGGCCCCGCTCACGACGATATCGGTTTTTATACCCATCATGCGCATCAGAATGCGAGTAATGGTGTTGAGCAACCACACCAGCGGCATCATCAGGATTTGCAGCGGCGCGAGCAGCAGGCTGCTGGGATAGGCGACCTTTTCCGGATAGAGCGCGGCAATGGTTTTTGGCAGCACTTCGGCAAACACCAGCACCACAAACGTCAGGACGCCGGTGGCAATGGCGACGCCGGCATCCCCGTACAGGCGCATACCGACAATGGTGCCCAGCGCCGAGGCAAGAATGTTGACGAGGTTATTGCCAATGAGGACCAGACTAATGAGACGGTCAGGTTTGCGCAGCAGCTTTTCGACACGTTTTGCCTGACGATTGCCCTGCTTGGCCATATGACGCAGGCGATAGCGGTTCAGCGTCATCATGCCGGTTTCAGAACCGGAGAAATAGGCGGAGATGACCACCATGACGATCAGCGTCACGATCAGCGTGGTGGTGGAGATATGTTCCACTTGGGATTCCTTAAAGACTTAGCTCATGAACTGTTGCAATACGCGGCTACCAAAGTAGGCCAGCGTCAGCAGCCCCGCGCCAGTCACGTTAAACCAGACGACCCGGCGTCCGCGCCACCCTTCATGATAGTGGCCCCAAAGCAGGACGATATAAACGAACCACGCAACGATAGACAGCACTGCTTTATCAATGTTTTCCGCACTAAATAGGTTGTGCATGTAAAACAGCCCGGTACACAGCGTCAGGGTTAACAGAACCACGCCTATCTGGGTGATATGAAACATTTTACGTTCAATGCTCATCAGCGGCGGCATTTCGCTACTGAAGGTCAACTTTTTATTCTTCAGCTGATAGTCAATCCACGCCAGCTGCAGCGCGTAAAGCGCAGCGATAATCAGCGTAGCATAAGAGAAGAGCGACAGGCCGATATGGACCAGCATCCCCGGCGTGGTTTCCAGATGCGTGATGTACTCGTTCGGCATAAAGGTAGCGAACGCGAGGTTGATTAAGGCGAAGGTGTAGACAATGGGTAGCAATAGCCAGCCGCGATTACGCGAGGCGACGATGGTCATCACCGTACAGATCATCAGGCTGACCAGCGATCCCACGTTTAATAGACTGAGATTTTGCCCGCTTTCGCCGCCGGGAAAAATGCGTGACTCCAGCGCGAAGGCGTGACAAATCAACGCAATAGTTGCGGAAAGAATCGCCATCCGCCGCCAGCTGCTGTTTTTTTGCAGCAGGCCAGGGACGATCAGCGCGAGGCTGATGGAGTAGGCGACAAGGGCGAGTAGAGCAAAAACAGGCATAGGGGTGTCGACTGTTGACTAAATAGTAAAGAGAAGCAGTATAGCGTCACGCGACTCTGGCTCCAACCGTTGCAGCACATTCGCGTTTATGTCGTGTTATACTGCGCCCATTCCGTTTTTGTGTCGCTGCGGCGACCGACCGTTTCCACCTCAGGCGAGAGACAATGTTTGATAATTTAACCGATCGTTTGTCGCGTACGCTGCGCAACATTAGCGGCCGCGGACGCCTTACTGAAGACAATATTAAAGATACCCTGCGCGAAGTGCGTATGGCGCTGCTGGAGGCGGACGTTGCTCTGCCTGTGGTACGTGATTTCATCAACCGCGTAAAAGAAAGCGCGGTAGGTCATGAAGTCAACAAAAGCCTGACCCCGGGCCAGGAGTTCGTCAAAATCGTGCGCAACGAACTGGTTGCCGCGATGGGCGAAGAGAACCAGGCGCTGGATTTAGCGGCGCAGCCGCCAGCCGTGGTGCTGATGGCCGGTTTGCAGGGGGCGGGTAAAACCACCAGCGTCGCTAAGCTGGGTAAATTCCTGCGTGAAAAACACAAGAAGAAAGTCCTTGTCGTTTCCGCTGACGTCTATCGCCCTGCGGCGATCAAACAGCTGGAAACGCTGGCCGAGCAGGTTAGCGTTGATTTCTTCCCGTCTGACGTGGGTCAGAAGCCGGTTGATATCGTTAATGCCGCGCTGAAAGAAGCGAAGCTCAAATTCTACGATGTGCTGCTGGTGGATACCGCCGGTCGTCTGCACGTTGATGAAGCGATGATGGATGAGATTAAGCAGGTCCATGCGTCTCTCAATCCAGTAGAAACCCTGTTTGTTGTCGATGCGATGACCGGCCAGGATGCGGCGAACACGGCGAAGGCCTTTAACGAAGCCCTGCCGCTGACCGGGGTCGTGCTGACCAAAGTGGACGGCGACGCCCGCGGCGGTGCGGCGCTGTCGATTCGTCATATCACCGGCAAGCCGATTAAGTTCCTCGGCGTTGGCGAGAAAACCGAAGCGCTGGAGCCGTTCCATCCGGATCGTATCGCTTCCCGTATTCTCGGCATGGGCGACGTCCTGTCGTTGATCGAAGATATCGAAAGTAAGGTCGACCGCGCGCAGGCTGAAAAGCTGGCCTCTAAGCTGAAAAAAGGCGACGGTTTTGACCTGACCGATTTCCTTGAACAGCTGCGGCAGATGAAAAACATGGGCGGTATGGCCAGCCTGATGGGCAAGCTGCCGGGCATGGGGCAGATACCGGACAACGTTAAATCGCAGATGGATGATAAAGTTCTGGTGCGTATGGAAGCCATCATCAACTCGATGACGCTGAAAGAGCGCGCTAAACCGGAAATTATTAAAGGTTCGCGCAAACGCCGCATCGCCGCAGGCTGCGGAATGCAGGTGCAGGATGTGAACCGTCTGCTCAAGCAGTTTGACGATATGCAGCGCATGATGAAGAAGATGAAGTCGAAAGGCGGCATGATGAAGATGATGCGCGGAATGAAAGGAATGATGCCGCCAGGGTTCCCCGGAGGCAGATAGGCTGGTCGCCATTTCTGCCGGGGCACGCTTCTTTTCTGACACATGGTTGGCGCATTCTGGCTATGACTTATACTCCGGTACCCAATTTAAGGGTACCGGAGTCGCCCTTCCACAGCAGAGTTTATAACTGCTGATTGCAATTTCCCCAGAAATCAGTAAAATTTTCGGGCTTTTAATATGACACCGGGCTCCGTTCCTCGATGGGGCCCGGTGTTTTATTCACACAAGAGGATGTTATGGTTACTATTCGTTTAGCACGTCACGGCGCGAAAAAGCGTCCGTTCTACCAGGTTGTTGTTACCGACAGCCGTAATGCACGCAACGGTCGCTTCATCGAGCGCGTTGGTTTCTTCAACCCGATCGCTTCTGCGACCGAAGAAGGAACTCGTCTGGATCTGGATCGTATCGCTCACTGGGTTGGCCTGGGCGCTACTGTTTCCGATCGCGTAGCTGCGCTGATCAAAGCCGCTAACAAAGCAGCTTAATCTGTCACGGTGGTCATGATGAGCAAGCAACACACCGCACAAGCACCTGTTGAACCGATTGTATTGGGCAAGATGGGTTCTTCCTACGGTATCCGTGGTTGGCTCAGAGTGTTTTCCTCCACCGAAGACGCCGAAAGCATTTTTGACTATCAGCCCTGGTTTATCCAGAAGGCGGGTCAGTGGCAGGTTGTTGAGCTGGAAAGCTGGCGCCACCACAATCAGGATATCGTCATTAAGCTGAAAGGCATTGACGATCGCGATGCAGCGAATCTGTTGACTAATTGCGAAATTGTCGTGGATTCATCGCAGCTGCCTGCGCTTGAAGAGGGTGACTACTACTGGAAAGACCTGATGGGCTGCCAGGTAGTGACCACGGAAGGCTATAGCCTCGGCAAAGTCATCGACATGATGGAAACCGGGTCTAATGACGTTCTCGTCATCAAGGCAAACCTGAAAGATGCATTTGGTATCAAGGAGCGGCTGGTTCCGTTCCTCGATGGGCAGGTTATCAAGAAAGTCGATCTCGCTACTCGTACCATCGAAGTAGACTGGGATCCTGGTTTTTAAATTCTCCGAATAAACGGTAAAAAACGGCACTATGGGGATTGGCTTGTGTTTATAGGTATCGTTAGCCTGTTTCCTGAAATGTTCCGCGCAATTACCGATTACGGGGTAACTGGCCGGGCAGTAAAAAATGGCCTGCTGAGCATCCAGAGCTGGAGTCCTCGCGATTTCGCTCATGACCGGCACCGTACCGTGGACGATCGTCCTTACGGCGGCGGACCGGGGATGTTAATGATGGTGCAACCTTTACGGGATGCCATTCATGCAGCAAAAGCCGCGGCAGGTGAAGGCGCAAAGGTGATTTATCTTTCACCTCAGGGACGCAAGCTTGATCAAGCGGGCGTCAGCGAACTGGCAACAAATCAGAAGCTGATTTTGGTGTGCGGTCGCTATGAAGGCGTAGATGAGCGCGTAATTCAGACCGAGATTGATGAAGAATGGTCAATTGGCGATTACGTTCTCAGCGGTGGTGAGCTACCGGCAATGACGCTGATTGACTCCGTTTCCCGGTTTATTCCGGGGGTGCTGGGTCATGAAGCTTCAGCAATCGAAGATTCGTTTGCTGAAGGATTGCTGGATTGCCCGCACTATACGCGTCCTGAAGTGTTAGAAGGTATGGAAGTACCGCCGGTATTGCTGTCGGGAAACCATGCTGAGATACGTCGCTGGCGTCTGAAGCAGTCGCTGGGCCGTACCTGGCTTAGAAGACCTGAACTTTTGGAAAACCTGGCTCTGACTGAAGAGCAAGCAAGGTTGCTGGCAGAGTTCAAAAAGGAACTCGCGCAACAGCAACATAAACATGATGGGATGGCGTAAGCCCCCAATATCAGTTTACCCAGGATAAGAGATTAAATTATGAGCAACATTATTAAGCAACTTGAACAAGAACAGATGAAGCAGGACGTACCTTCCTTCCGTCCGGGTGATACCGTGGAAGTGAAAGTATGGGTTGTTGAAGGTTCCAAAAAACGTCTGCAGGCATTCGAGGGCGTGGTTATCGCTATTCGTAACCGCGGTCTGCACTCTGCATTCACTGTTCGCAAAATTTCCAACGGCGAAGGCGTTGAGCGTGTCTTCCAGACTCACTCTCCGGTAGTTGACAGCATTTCTGTCAAACGTCGTGGTGCTGTGCGTAAAGCTAAACTGTACTACCTGCGTGAGCGTACCGGTAAGTCTGCTCGTATCAAAGAGCGTCTTAACTAAGATTCGCTTTCGCGACATCCTGAATGAGAGGGCTGGCCTGATGGGCCGGCCCTTTTTTTATCTTTATTTTAACCATTCCATTGCGAATCATTTACAATACGTCCCTCATGGGGAGGGACGGTGGTCAGCAATATTTTTCATCACTCAGCATTACAACGGCGGGCCGTATGGCTGGCGCTGTTTGCGATCCTGCTGATCGTGGTGGCGCCGTTGATCTCCATCTCCCTGCAAAAAGATCCGATGAATGGCATGCACCACGCAATGATGGGGATGCCGGAAGGTATGCCATCACATCAGATGTCCATGACGCATACCGATGCCTCGATGCCGGAACACGCGCACAGCGTGCCGCTCGATCATGCTGAAGCCTGTGGCTACTGCGTACTGTTAGCTCATGTTCCGGGCCTGATTTTCGCGCTGGTGCTGCTGCTCAGCCTGATGCTTCGACGCCAGCGAGCCCCGGTTTCACGCCCGGAGAGGAAACGCTGGCATGACTTTACCTGGCTTTATCCCCACACCCGCGCGCCACCGCGCCCGTCTGCTTTCTCCCTTACATAAAAAATAATGTGCGCACTGCGCAACGTTCTCTTTTGCTTTAAAAAAAGGAAAAGTATGACTACCTGCACCTCGCGCGCGGCATGGCTGAACCTGCTGCGTCGTCTTCATTTCTATATCGGATTGTTTATCGGGCCGTTTATTTTTGTGGCGGCCCTGACCGGTACGCTATATGTCGCCACCCCTCAGCTGGAAAACTGGCTCTATCGTGATGCTCTGTACGGTACGTTGACTGGGGAAAAACAGCCGCTAAGCGCGCAAATTACCGTAGCGACGGAGGCCATTCAGGGAAACCTCCGCCTGCATGCGGTTCGGCCGGGGATAATGGCTGGCGATACGACCCGAGTGATGTTTATTGACCCGACCCTTGGCGAGTCGGAAACGCGGGCAATTTTTGTCGATCCGGTGACGCTACGGGTGACAGGCGATATGCCGGTTTACGGCACCAGCGGTATTTTGCCCCTGCGTCAGTGGATTGATTATGCCCATCGCTCTTTGCTGCTGGGTAACTTCGGCCGACTGTACAGCGAGCTGGCAGCCTCCTGGATGTGGGTTGCCGCTCTGGGCGGGATCGCGCTGTGGTCGATGACCCGGCCGCGTCGTCGCATAAATAACAGCGTGCAGAATAACCGCCGCCTGCACGTTTCTCTCGGCTGGGTGCTGCTGGTCGGTATGTTGTTATTCTCTGCGACCGGTTTAACCTGGTCGCAATGGGCCGGTAGTCACGTCGATAGGATGCGTGCCGCCTTTGGCTGGCTGACGCCGCAGGTGAATACCCAGCTGGAAAGTGCCGCTCCGGCCGCTCACGATCCGCATGCCGAACATCATGTGGGACATGGAGCGATGGGGGAGATGACGGCGCAGTTGCGCGTAGAGGATTTTGACCCGGTTCTGCTGGCTGCCCGCGCGGCGGGGCTGGATGCCGGCAAGCTGGAGATTCGACCGCCGTCGGGTGCCGGGCGCGCGTGGACGGTAAATGAAATCGACAGAAGCTGGCCAACCCGGGTTGATGCTGTCGCGATCGATGGTGCAACGATGCAAATCGTGGACCGCACTCATTTTTCCGACTTTCCGCTCATGGCTAAGCTGACCCGCTGGGGCGTTGATTTCCATATGGGAATTTTGTTCGGTCTTGCTAACCAGCTACTGCTTATCGCATTCGGAACCGCACTCTGCGTGATGATAGCGGTGGGGTACCGGCTGTGGTGGATTCGTCGCCCGGCGCGCGCGGCGTTTAACCCGGCCAATACGTTGATACAGGCGTGGTTTGGCTTAGCGTGGCCTGCTCGTTTGCTGACTGCTGTTATTGCGGTGTTGTTGGGCCTGGCGCTGCCGCTCATGGGGAGCAGCCTCGTGCTATGTCTCGCCGTTGATTATCTGCGCTGGCGCTCAGCAACGGCGGTGATAGCGGCTAAACCAGTCGAATAGGTGTTTAAGGCGTGCTGATAACCACCGTGACGCGGCGGTTTTCAGCGCGCCCTTTCGCGGTATCGTTGCTGGCTATAGGATACTTTTTCCCGAGTCCGCGAGTGGTCAAGTTTGCGCGCGGAATATTCGCCCCTTCGGCCCAGGCATCCGCCACGCTGTTAGCCCGCTTAAGCGATAGCATTTCGTTGTAGCTGTCTTCGCCGTAATTATCAGTATGACCTTCAAGGCGACTATGGGTAATACCGGTACTCGCCAGACGTGAAGCCATTGTGCGAATTTGCTGTTTGCTTTCGGCACGCAGATGATAGTCGTTTTTATCAAACAGGATGGTATCAGATATTCCTAATAACCAGTCGCCGTTGGTTTCAGTAAAGCCATATGACTTCATTGCTGCAATTTGTTCTGCCGAGAATTTTCCTTGCGGAGCCTGGCAGCCGCTAAGAAAAAGTGCGGCCAGTAAAGCAGGAGCAAAATATTTTCCGATCATGGTGATTCCTTTTATTTTTGCGTTTGCTGTAAGCGCTGGTGTTTCATCCGATACATATTTTGATCGGCAAGCTCTTGCAGATTTTCCGCTGAGGTATGTTCCCAGGTTAAAGCGTAACCAATGCTCAGTGACAGGCTGGCGGTGTGGCCATTGTGTAGATTAAACGGCGGGATAAACTGTTCGGACAACGCGCTGCACAGTGCCCGAACTTCGGTTTCTGAATGAACATCCCGTAGCAGAATGGCAAATTCATCGCCGCCGAGACGCCATGCCTGATGCTGTTTACCGACAAAGGCCATCAGGCGGCTCGCGACCTCAATTAACACTTTATCGCCGGCTGCGTGGCCCCAGTTGTCGTTAATAAGCTTGAAGTTATCGCCATCAAGAAATAACAGCGCAGAATGACTTTGGGCGGTTTCATCCTTCATCAGATCATTAATCACATTCCGGAAAGCCGCTCTGTTAGCCAGCCCGGTTAGCGGGTCGTGTAATGAACTGCGCAGGAGCTGGGCGTTTTTAGCCTGAAGCTGCCGCTGCCAGTCCTCCATTTCACCCAGCAGGCTATTGAAGTCCTGGGCGAACAGGTGGAATTCTTCAATGCGCTCTTCGGGCACCCGGCGGGAGAAATGGCGATTTTCGCGGATGTCATGTACCACCTCGGTAATGCTCTGTAACGCTGCCACAATGCCGCGATGCAGCGAGTGGGTAAGGAGCAAAGCGATGCAGGAAGCCAGAAAAATGCTGCCGGTGAGCACAATAATAGAGATACCAAGAAAATAGCTTATCAATCTGTCCAGCGCGGTCAGACGGAGTTCACCGATAATTTTTCCCTGGTGCAGGATAGTTTGCACCGTGGGTTTCGGGAAGAGCCATTTGCTGATGACGTCGCTGATTTTATCCTGACTGACCAGACCATCGTTATGCCATGAGGCGAAGGGTCTTTGCCGGCCATCGACCAGAATTGCTTGAGAAAATTGCCCCTGTCTGCCCAGAGTGGCCAGCGTGTCTTCAGCCGCTGCGCTATCGCCAAAAACGAGCGCTGCTTCCAGGCTACGGCCCATGGTGGCAGCGGTAAGTTCCAGGTTTTTTTGGGCGTATTGCTTGAGTGTAAATATGGAAGCGGTGCAGAGTAACAGCCAGACCAGTGTCATAGAGATCACCACGCTTATCATGCTGATACGGCGCAGCGCTCTTTTAAATGTGGGGCGCGGGGCCTGAGAAAAATCCTTATTCATGTGATGTTTTCCGGGCAAGCATCAGCACCTCGGGATTAACCCGAACGCCGCTGTGCGTCAGTACATCCAGATTTACGGAAAATCTGACTCTCTCATTGTTGATGAGCAGGCAAAAAGCGCTGCCAATAGAGCAATCGGTGTTTTGTTCCGCAATAAGTAATAGGGGCCGGTTTCCATATTTGGCCGTAAATTCAGACTGTTGGGTCGGCGATTCACTGCCAAAATAAAAACCATCGCAGGTCGTCTGTAAGGCTTCTTGTGTATTACGAACAATCACGGGTTTATAAGGCAATATTTCCGGAGCGTCTTCGGCCAGGCTATGGATATATCGTGATGTTGAAAAAATACAGAGCCTTGGAGGACCGGATAATTGCGGCCAGCGAGTATAAGTCACGATCCCCGAAACGATTGTCCGAACATTTTCAGACGGTCCGGAGGCAACAGCAGAGATACCCACGAGTGATAGTACTAAAGTCAAAAAGAGACGGTGAAGAACAGTCATTACGGTTCCGTCAGATTGTCATAGCGTGGGGGATGCAGATTGCTGAAACCCGGGCGAAGAATAGCATTGTTGAGGAAAATCGTCATTAGCCAGCCTCGCCGCTTTGAGATAATTCTTACCAGGATTTTTCGTAAAAGAAATTCGTGGAAGCAGGGAAAAACTGGCGTTTAATGACTCACTGTAAATAATTTGATACGCATTGAATGAAATACAGCGCGATTTAATTTCTATGTGTAAAGTAAAATTTACGGAATATGGATTGAAATCTTTACTTTGTGTGGTATCGTTACGTCATCCTCGCTGAGGCAATAACTATCGCAAACGAGCTATACAGGATCGCAATCATGCAAAAAGACGCGCTGAACAACGTACACATTACCGACGAACAGGTTTTGATCACTCCGGATCAGTTGAAGGCTGAATTCCCTCTGAGCGTTGAGCAGGAGGCGCAGATCGCGCAGTCTCGCCAGACCATCTCCAACATCATCGCCGGCCGCGATCCGCGTCTGCTGGTGGTATGTGGCCCGTGTTCGATCCACGATCCTGAAACCGCCATTGAGTACGCTCGTCGTTTTAAAGCCCTTGCCGAAGAGGTCAGCGATAGCCTCTATCTGGTCATGCGCGTCTATTTTGAAAAACCCCGCACCACCGTTGGCTGGAAAGGGCTGATTAACGATCCGCATATGGATGGCTCGTTTGATGTGGAAGGCGGTCTGAAGATTGCGCGCCGTCTGCTGGTTGAACTGGTCAATATGGGGCTACCGTTGGCGACGGAAGCGTTGGATCCAAACAGTCCTCAGTATCTCGGCGATCTGTTTAGCTGGTCTGCTATCGGCGCGCGTACGACCGAATCCCAGACTCACCGTGAGATGGCTTCTGGCCTGTCGATGCCGGTAGGGTTTAAAAACGGCACCGATGGCAGCCTTGCCACGGCAATTAACGCAATGCGCGCTGCCGCGATGCCGCACCGTTTCGTCGGCATCAACCAGGCCGGACAGGTGTGCCTGCTGCAAACGCAGGGCAACCCGAACGGTCACGTCATTCTGCGCGGCGGGAAAGCGCCAAACTACGGCCCGGAAGATGTTGCGAAGTGTGAAAAAGAGATGACTCAGGCGGGACTGAAGCCCTCTCTGATGGTAGATTGCAGCCATGGGAATTCTAATAAAGACTACCGCCGTCAGCCTGCGGTTGCGGAATCCGTGGTCGCGCAGATTAAAGATGGTAACCGTTCCATTATTGGTCTGATGATTGAGAGCAATATCCACGAAGGTAACCAGTCCTCTGAGCAGCCGCGTTGCGATATGAAATACGGCGTCTCAGTGACCGATGCCTGCATTAGTTGGGAAACCACCGATGCACTGCTCCGCGAACTTGATAAGGATCTGCGAGGCCATCTGGCGGCTCGTCTGGCGTAAGAGGATGATATGGTTGCTGAACTGACCGCATTGCGCGATCAAATTGATGAAGTCGATAAGGCGCTGCTGGAACTGCTGGCTAAGCGCCTGGAGCTGGTAGCGGAAGTCGGAGAGGTTAAAAGCCAATACGGCCTGCCCATTTACGTTCCTGAGCGTGAATCGGCGATGCTGGCGTCCCGGCGCGAGGAGGCTGCTGCGCTTGGGGTCCCGCCGGATCTTATCGAAGATGTTTTGCGTCGCGTCATGCGGGAGTCTTATTCCAGCGAAAACGATAAAGGTTTTAAAACGCTTTATCCGAACCTGCGTCCGGTGGTGATTGTTGGCGGCGGCGGGCAAATGGGGCGTCTGTTTGAGAAAATGCTGACGCTTTCCGGATATCGGGTTCGTATCCTTGAAAAAGACGACTGGTCGCGGGCGGAAGAGATTGTCGCCGATGCCGGTATGGTTATCGTCAGCGTGCCGATTCATATCACGGCGGCAACGATTGCTCAGCTGCCAGCGCTGCCGGCGGACTGCATCCTGGTCGATTTGGCCTCGGTGAAAGCGGAACCGCTGCAGGCGATGCTGGCCGCGCATAAAGGTCCGGTATTGGGGTTACACCCCATGTTTGGGCCGGACAGCGGCAGCCTGGCGAAGCAGGTGGTGGTGTACTGCGATGGCCGCCAGCCCGAAGCGTATCAGTGGTTCCTGGAGCAAATTCAGGTCTGGGGCGCGCGGCTCCATCGTATCAGCGCCGTCGAGCACGATCAGAATATGGCCTTTATTCAGGCGTTGCGCCACTTTGCGACCTTCGCTTACGGCCTGCACCTGGCCGAAGAGAATGTGCGTCTTGAGCAACTTCTGGCGCTGTCGTCGCCTATTTATCGTCTGGAACTGGCGATGGTTGGCCGGCTGTTTGCCCAGGATCCGCAGCTCTATGCTGACATTATTATGTCCTCGGAAAATAATCTGGCGCTGATTAAGCGATACTACCAGCGCTTCGGTGAAGCTATCGGCCTGCTGGAGCAGGGGGATAAACAGGCGTTCATCGATAGCTTCCGTAAGGTTGAGCACTGGTTCGGTGACTATGCCCAGCGCTTCCAGAGCGAAAGCCGGACGTTGCTGCGCCAGGCAAATGATAATCGGCAGTAAGTCGTCAAACACGTATACAATAAAGCCAGAGGGGTGACCCGCTGGCTTTTTTTATAGGGATGAAAACGATGGCTGAACCACAACCGCTGTTTGATTACACCGGGCATTTACCGGAATGTCCGACCTGGAGCGAAGCCGAACAGGCATTGTACTGGGCCGATATTATGGAATGCGAGATTCATCGCTACGACGTGCAGACGGGTGAACATCAGGTTCTGCAATTTCCCGAGGAGCCCGGCTGTTTTGCCCTGCGCGAGAAGGGCGGTTTTATCGTCGCTTTACGCAGCGGTATCTGGCTCACTGATGCGCATGGTCTTCTACAGCGCAAAGTCTGCGATAACCCCAGCAACCCGCAATTAGCGCGCTTTAATGATGGTGGAACCGATCGTGACGGCCGCTTTTATGCCGGGACTTTCTGGGGGCCGGGAGATTTTAATGGCGCGCTCTTAGTGCGCATCGATAACGATCTCTCCCCGCAGGTTATCCAGTGCGATATTCACGGCGCTAACGGTCTGGCGTTTAGCGAAGACAAACGTTGGATGTATACCTCGGATACGCCAAATGCCGTTATCTATCGAACACCTCTCGATGAGCGGGGCGAGGCGGGTAAACGTGAGGTCTTCCTGCGCTTTCAGCCGGGAGAGGGGATTCCAGACGGCGCGGCCATCGATGCTGAAGGTTGCTACTGGAGCGCGATGTTTGACGGCTGGCGTATTGCGCGCTTCTCGCCGACGGGCGAGCAGCTGGAGGAGCATCGTCTACCGGTGCGTTGCCCGACGATGGTCTGTTTTGGCGGAGCGGATATGAAGACGCTCTACATTACCACCACGCGGGAGAATATGGATGCCGAAGAAGTGGCGAAATATCCGCTTTCCGGCGCGATCTTCACCCTGCCAGTTGCCGTGGCAGGGATGAAGAAATTGCCGTTTATCGAACGTTAAACCGGGTCGACCGGTACCACGTTTTCGCTGGCATAGCAGCCCAGCACTTTCATTGAACGCGTTATCTCGGCCAGCTCTTTTAATGCCTTGCGCATTGGCAGTGATTCCAGGTTGGCCTGGATATCCAGATAAAACATCTCTTCCCACGGATTACCGTGAATGGGGCGTGATTCCAGCTTGGTCATGATCAGATTATGGTTTCGCAGCACCAGCAGCGCTTCTACCAGGGCCCCGGCTTGCTGGCCGGTGGCCATCAACAGCGTGGTTTTCGCAGGGACCTGATCGGAGACTTCCACCGCTTTACGCGCCAGAACCAGGAAGCGGGTGATGTTTTGCGTCTGGTTCGCCTGACAATGTTCCAGGACCTGCAAACCGTGCAGCGCTCCGCCTGCTTCGCTGCCCAGGGCGGCAACGGTCGGCGATTTAGCCTGAGCGACTTTTTCCATCGCTGAGGAGGTGCTGTCGGTATATTCAATGTTCCAGTGCGGATAGCGGCTCAGATACTGGCTGCACTGCTGAAACGGCTGCGGATGGCTGTAGACCGTCGTAATCTGTTGCGCATCGGTGGACGTTGAGACCAGCACGCAGTGATCGATAGGCAGCGTCAGCTCGCCCACGATGGATAAGCTGGTGTGCTGCAGAAGATCGTAAACATCATTGATGCCGCCGGAACTGGTATTTTCAATAGGAACGACGGCATAGTCAGCCTGGCCGGTCTCCACTTGCTCAAAGATATCGGCGAACTTCGCGCAGCCGCTTTCGATAAACTGTTCAAAGTGGCGGGCGGCGTACTGACGAGCCGCAAGGTGCGAATATGAACCTTTAGGTCCGAGGAATGCCACCCGCGCGGAGTGCGGATTAATTTTATTCAGGTGCTGTTGCAGCAGCGTTTGTTGGGTAAGGACCGAGTCTTCAATGATCAGCTGGAACAGGCGCGTGATGTAATGGGCATCAAGATGGTGTTTTTTCCCCAGCGTCATCAGGCGTTCCAGCAGGTCCCGCTCGCGGTCGATATCCCGCACCGGCCGGTGCGATGCCAGCTTGGCTTTGCCGACCTCGACGGCCAGGCCGCGGCGCTCAGCCAGCAGCGCAAGCAGTTTCTCATCCAGAGCGCTGATCTTATCGCGTAGGGCCAGTAATGGGTTTTCCTCGGTCATATGTGTTGCCTTTCTTGTTATTGATTATCAATAAAAAAGGCCTCCCGTTTGGGAGGCCTTGTTGTTCGTCTTCGCATTCTTTATCACACGACGAATTGCCTCCCATTCAGGGGAAGGTAAAAAAGAATGCGAAGAAAAACGGGATCAGTTTCACGATGAATTCCTTGAGTTAGTGGGGATTACAGTACCTGTACTGTTTTCACTCTGTCAATAAAAAACGCGCCCGAAGGCGCGTGGCATGACACAAGCTTAAGTTAAGGATTACTCTTCTTCTTCCACAAAGCCTGCCTCTTTCACCGACGTTGCGGCGCGGCGGGCTTCCCCTTTGTGTTGCACTTTATTGAGCTGCCGTTCCAGCTTGTTGATCAATTCGTTAATTGCGGCATACATGTCTTCGTGCCGTGCGCTGGCGACCAGGTGCCCGTTTGGCGTATTGATGGTTGCGTCAGCGACAAAACCCTGCGGCTCCTTAGAGAGGATGATGTGCGGGTTAATTAAGTGGGTTTGCCATTTATCCAGTTTGGCGAGACGGTCTGCGACGTGCTGGCGGATTGCCGGAGTAATTTCCATTTGTTTACTGGTAATGTTCATTGTCATAAATTTTACCTCTTGTCTTTCCCGTCTTGGTAAACTCAGCATACCTCGCCCAATGTCAAAATGCGTGATTTAAATCACATTTTATTGTCACTTTTTGTCAACAAATCTGTTTTGTGAGACAGGACAGGAACAGGTGAGATTTTACTTGTGGAATGGAAGAAAGAGAGCCATATTTGATGAGTTAACTCGGCGCTAAACCGCTTCAGCTTAACAATTTAACGAATAAAAAAACGGCAGCCACTCGGCTGCCGTTTTGCTTATCTAAGGCTATCAGGTGTTCTTGCTGTTGGCCGCGATGATTTTCGCAACCTTGTCCGCCTGCGCGTTCATCTGCATCTGACGGTAGGCGTTTTCCATTTTCGGAAGCGCGTCGCGGGTGGCCTGCGTATCCGGATAGTTACGCAGCATGCCGTCTACGCGGTTAACGACCGCAACCCATGCGCCACGATCGGTATAGTAATCCACGACCGACAGCTCGTACTTCGCCAGACGATCTTTCAGGAACACCATACGCTTGTAGGCGTCAGTAGCGTACTGGCTGTTAGGATAGCCACGAACCAGTTTGGAGAAGTCGTTAAAGGCATCGCGCGCGTGTTGTGGATCGCGGTCAGAACGATCGACACCGAAGAAGCCCTGCAGCGCACTGTCATCCAACGCCATATTTGTCAGACCACGCATATAAATGACGTAATCAATGTTAGGATGGGTAGGGTTCAGGCGCACAAAGCGATCGATAGCTGCCTGAGCCAACGGCAGATCGGCGTTTTTGTAGTACGCATAAATCAGATCCAACTGTACCTGTTGGGAATAAGGACCAAAGGGATAACGGTTATCCAACGCTTCCAGTTGCGTTATTGCCTGTTTCCAGTTACCGTCCTGCAGCTTTTGCTGAGCGGTCGCGTAGATCTCATTCGGCGGATTATCGGGCACCTCCTCCTTTGAGCCAGAGCAACCCACCAAAGCCAGGCTCAGTGTGGCTGCTGCCACCAGGTATTTCATGCGCGTCATGACGTTTTGACTTCCTCAAAATGTTTATGCGGGAGAATCTCTGTTCCTGCTCCCGATTAAGACCAGCTACAATAGCACACTATATTAAACGGCAAAGCCGTAAAACCCAACGTTAAAACGAAGAAGCTGTATATGGCACAACGAGTACAACTCAACGCAACGGTGTCCGAAAATCAACTCGGACAACGCTTAGATCAGGCTTTGGCCGAATTGTTCCCGGATTATTCGCGTTCGCGCATAAAAGAATGGATCCTTGACCAGAGAGTGCTGGTAAACGGCAGCGTCAGCGACAAGCCGAAAGAGAAAGTGCTGGGGGGAGAAACGATTGCTATCGATGTTGAAATCGAAGAAGAAGTCCGTTTCCAACCACAGGATATTCCGCTCAATATCGTTTATGAAGATGATGACATCCTCGTAATTAATAAACCGCGCGATTTAGTTGTGCACCCTGGCGCGGGCAACCCTGACGGTACTGTGCTGAATGCGCTGTTGCACTACTATCCGGCCATTGCTGACGTGCCGCGTGCGGGGATCGTGCACCGTCTTGATAAAGACACCACCGGCTTGATGGTGGTCGCGAAGACCATTCCGGCGCAAACCCGCCTGGTGGAATCCCTGCAGCTGCGCGAAATCACCCGCGAGTATGAAGCGGTGGCGATTGGTCACATGACCGCTGGCGGAACGGTGGAAGAACCGATTAGCCGCCACCCGACCAAGCGTACGCATATGGCGGTACATCCTATGGGAAAACCGGCGGTGACGCACTATCGGATCATGGAGCATTTTCGCATTCATACTCGTCTGCGTTTGCGCCTGGAGACCGGCCGTACGCATCAGATTCGCGTACACATGGCGCACATCACTCATCCGCTGGTGGGCGATCAGGTCTATGGCGGGCGCCCGCGTCCGCCTAAAGGCGCATCGGAAGAGTTCATCACCGCTCTGCGTAAGTTCGATCGCCAGGCCCTGCATGCCACCATGCTGCGTTTATACCATCCGATCAGCGGCATTGAGATGGAATGGCATGCGCCAATTCCACAGGATATGGTTGATTTGATTGATGCCATGCGCGCTGATTTTGAAACCCATAAAGACGATATTGACTGGCTATGACTAAACTGATTGTACCGCAATGGCCAATGCCGGAAGGCGTGGCAGCCTGTAGTTCCACGCGCGCTGGCGGGGTGAGTTTGTCGCCATACGATTCACTTAACCTCGGTGCCCATTGCGGAGACAATCTGCAGCACGTAGAAGAGAACCGTCGGCGCATGTTCGCCGCTGGCGGTCTTCCGTCATACCCGGTATGGCTGGAGCAGGTTCACGGTACGGCAGTGTTAAAGCTCGACGGCGGGCCGTACCAGTCAAAGCGCGCTGATGCTTCATACTGCAATGTACCGGGTACGGTATGCGCGGTGATGACCGCTGATTGCCTGCCGGTGCTTTTTTGCAACCGCGCGGGAACGGAAGTTGCGGCTGCTCATGCCGGCTGGCGGGGCCTTTGTGAAGGCGTGTTGGAAGAAACCGTGGCCTGTTTTGCCGATAAACCGGAAAACATCATGGCCTGGCTTGGTCCCGCCATTGGGCCGGACGCGTTTGAGGTTGGTCCGGAGGTGCGTGAGGCCTTTATGGCAAAAGATACTCAGGCGGAGCGCGCATTTCGTCCTGCAGGTGAAAAGTATTTTGCTGATATCTATCAGCTTGCGCGTCAGCGGCTGGCGAGCGTTGGCGTTGAGCAGATTTTTGGCGGTGACCGCTGTACCCTCAGCGAAAAAGATGATTTTTTCTCTTATCGTCGCGACAAGACGACGGGTCGTATGGCAAGTTTCATCTGGCTGATATAACCTCCCGAACTAAGACGATCCAGAAGGCAAACTTATTTTTGCATAGTTCAGGTCTTTAACCTTGAATAATTGAGGGATGACCTCATTTAATCTCCAGTAGCAAATTTGACCTGTTATGGGAGGAGTTATGCGTCTGGATCGTCTTACCAATAAATTCCAGCTTGCTCTTGCCGATGCCCAGTCCCTTGCACTCGGGCACGACAACCAATTCATCGAACCTCTTCATCTTATGAGCGCCTTGCTGAATCAGGAAGGGGGATCGATACGTCCTTTATTAACTTCGGCGGGCATCAATGCCGGAGAGTTGCGCACCAATATTGAACAGGCGTTGAGCCGATTGCCGCAGGTGGAAGGTACCGGCGGCGATGTTCAACCGTCCCAGGATTTAGTGCGTATTCTGAACCTTTGCGACAAGCTGGCGCAAAAGAGAAAGGACAACTTTATTTCGTCAGAGCTGTTCGTTCTGGCAGCGCTTGAATCACGCGGCACGCTGACCGACCTTTTAAAATCCGCCGGGGCCACAACCGCCAACGTGAGTCAGGCGATCGAACAAATGCGCGGAGGTGAAAGCGTGAACGATCAGGGAGCCGAAGACCAACGTCAGGCCTTGAAAAAATTTACCGTCGATCTGACCGAACGTGCCGAGCAGGGCAAGCTTGACCCGGTGATTGGCCGCGATGAAGAAATTCGTCGTACGATTCAGGTTCTGCAGCGCCGTACCAAAAACAACCCGGTGCTGATTGGTGAACCCGGTGTAGGTAAAACGGCCATTGTTGAAGGACTGGCGCAGCGGATCGTCAACGGTGAAGTGCCGGAAGGGCTGAAGGGGCGCCGGGTGCTGGCGCTCGATATGGGCGCGCTGGTGGCGGGTGCCAAATACCGCGGTGAGTTTGAAGAGCGCTTAAAAGGCGTTCTGAATGATCTCGCCAAGCAGGAAGGCAACGTCATCCTGTTTATCGATGAACTGCACACCATGGTGGGCGCGGGTAAAGCGGACGGCGCAATGGACGCCGGTAACATGCTGAAACCGGCGCTGGCGCGCGGTGAGCTGCACTGCGTGGGCGCTACGACGCTGGATGAATATCGCCAGTACATTGAGAAAGACGCCGCGCTGGAACGTCGTTTCCAGAAAGTATTCGTGGCGGAGCCGACCGTTGAAGATACCATTGCGATTTTGCGTGGTCTGAAAGAACGTTATGAACTGCACCACCACGTGCAGATCACCGACCCGGCGATTGTTGCGGCAGCCACGCTGTCTCATCGCTATATCGCCGACCGACAGCTGCCGGATAAAGCTATCGACCTGATCGATGAAGCCGCATCCAGCATTCGGATGCAGATTGACTCAAAACCGGAAGAGCTGGACAGACTCGACCGTCGCATCATTCAGCTCAAGCTGGAACAGCAGGCGCTGAAGAAAGAGTCTGATGAAGCCAGTATTAAGCGGCTGGATATGCTGAATGAGGAGCTGGCCGATAAAGAACGTCAATATTCAGTCTTAGAAGAAGAGTGGAAGGCTGAAAAAGCATCGCTCTCCGGAACCCAGACGATTAAGGCTGAGCTGGAACAGGCGAAAATCGCTATTGAGCAGGCGCGTCGCGTCGGCGATCTGGCGCGGATGTCCGAGCTGCAGTACGGCAAAATCCCGGAGCTGGAAAAACAGCTGGCGGCGGCAACGCAATCCGAAGGCAAGACGATGCGTCTGTTGCGTAATAAAGTTACGGATGCGGAAATCGCGGAAGTGTTGGCTCGCTGGACGGGTATCCCGGTGGCCAGAATGCTGGAAGGCGAGCGTGAGAAGCTGCTGCGTATGGAGCAGGAGCTGCATAGTCGCGTCATTGGTCAGAATGAAGCGGTTGAAGCGGTATCGAATGCAATCCGCCGTAGCCGTGCCGGATTATCCGATCCTAATCGTCCAATCGGCTCGTTCCTGTTCCTGGGCCCTACCGGTGTAGGTAAAACAGAACTCTGTAAAGCGCTGGCCAACTTTATGTTTGATAGCGACGATGCGATGGTACGTATCGACATGTCAGAGTTTATGGAGAAACACTCCGTTTCACGTCTGGTTGGGGCGCCTCCGGGATACGTCGGTTATGAAGAAGGCGGCTATCTCACTGAAGCGGTCCGCCGTCGTCCTTATTCCGTCATCCTGCTGGATGAAGTGGAAAAAGCGCATCCGGATGTCTTTAACATTCTGCTGCAGGTACTGGATGATGGACGTTTGACTGACGGGCAGGGGAGAACGGTCGACTTCCGCAATACGGTCGTCATCATGACCTCTAACCTCGGTTCGGATCTCATTCAGGAACGTTTTGGGGCTCTGGACTATAGCCACATGAAAGAGCTGGTTCTGGGCGTGGTTAGCCAAAGCTTCCGGCCGGAGTTTATCAACCGTATTGATGAAGTGGTGGTATTCCACCCGTTAGGTGAAAAACACATTGCTTCTATTGCACAGATTCAGCTGCAGCGGTTGTATAAACGACTTGAGGAACGCGGCTATGAAGTTCACCTCTCTGATGAGGCACTGAAGCTGCTGAGCGAAAACGGTTACGATCCGGTTTATGGCGCACGTCCTCTGAAACGTGCTATCCAGCAGCAGATCGAAAACCCGCTGGCGCAGCAGATTCTCTCTGGAGAGCTGATACCGGGTAAAGAAGTGCAGCTGGTTGTGAAAAACGACCGGATAGTGGCAGTGCAGTAAATCACAAAACAGCAAAAACGGGCCCGCTGGGCTCGTTTTTGTTTAAAAACCAGGCGATAATGTATTCTCAGCTGCAGCTTTGGTTGAAAAATAAGCGGGTGGAGTTTTTTTTTGAAATTCCTCTTGCCACTTCAGAATTACTCCCTATAATGCGCCTCCACTGACACGGAACAACGGCTTACAGCCCGCCGGGTCAGCGGGATTCAGCGATGAATGCCGGCAGAGAAAAGCAAAAATAAGCGCTTGACTCTGAATGAGGAAAACGTATTATACGGGACCTCGCAACGGTGAGCGAAAGCCGCGTTGCACTGCTCTTTAACAATTTATCAGACAATCTGTGTGGGCACTCAAAGTGACATGGATTCTTAATGTCTTCGGACAATAAATGAATACCAAGTCTCTGAGTGAACATACGTAATTCATTACGAAGTTTAATTCACGAGCATCAAACTTAAATTGAAGAGTTTGATCATGGCTCAGATTGAACGCTGGCGGCAGGCCTAACACATGCAAGTCGAACGGTAGCACAGAGAGCTTGCTCTCGGGTGACGAGTGGCGGACGGGTGAGTAATGTCTGGGAAACTGCCTGATGGAGGGGGATAACTACTGGAAACGGTAGCTAATACCGCATAACGTCGCAAGACCAAAGAGGGGGACCTTCGGGCCTCTTGCCATCAGATGTGCCCAGATGGGATTAGCTAGTAGGTGGGGTAACGGCTCACCTAGGCGACGATCCCTAGCTGGTCTGAGAGGATGACCAGCCACACTGGAACTGAGACACGGTCCAGACTCCTACGGGAGGCAGCAGTGGGGAATATTGCACAATGGGCGCAAGCCTGATGCAGCCATGCCGCGTGTATGAAGAAGGCCTTCGGGTTGTAAAGTACTTTCAGCGGGGAGGAAGGCGATAAGGTTAATAACCTTGTCGATTGACGTTACCCGCAGAAGAAGCACCGGCTAACTCCGTGCCAGCAGCCGCGGTAATACGGAGGGTGCAAGCGTTAATCGGAATTACTGGGCGTAAAGCGCACGCAGGCGGTCTGTCAAGTCGGATGTGAAATCCCCGGGCTCAACCTGGGAACTGCATTCGAAACTGGCAGGCTGGAGTCTTGTAGAGGGGGGTAGAATTCCAGGTGTAGCGGTGAAATGCGTAGAGATCTGGAGGAATACCGGTGGCGAAGGCGGCCCCCTGGACAAAGACTGACGCTCAGGTGCGAAAGCGTGGGGAGCAAACAGGATTAGATACCCTGGTAGTCCACGCTGTAAACGATGTCGACTTGGAGGTTGTTCCCTTGAGGAGTGGCTTCCGGAGCTAACGCGTTAAGTCGACCGCCTGGGGAGTACGGCCGCAAGGTTAAAACTCAAATGAATTGACGGGGGCCCGCACAAGCGGTGGAGCATGTGGTTTAATTCGATGCAACGCGAAGAACCTTACCTACTCTTGACATCCAGAGAACTTAGCAGAGATGCTTTGGTGCCTTCGGGAACTCTGAGACAGGTGCTGCATGGCTGTCGTCAGCTCGTGTTGTGAAATGTTGGGTTAAGTCCCGCAACGAGCGCAACCCTTATCCTTTGTTGCCAGCGGTCCGGCCGGGAACTCAAAGGAGACTGCCAGTGATAAACTGGAGGAAGGTGGGGATGACGTCAAGTCATCATGGCCCTTACGAGTAGGGCTACACACGTGCTACAATGGCATATACAAAGAGAAGCGACCTCGCGAGAGCAAGCGGACCTCATAAAGTATGTCGTAGTCCGGATTGGAGTCTGCAACTCGACTCCATGAAGTCGGAATCGCTAGTAATCGTGGATCAGAATGCCACGGTGAATACGTTCCCGGGCCTTGTACACACCGCCCGTCACACCATGGGAGTGGGTTGCAAAAGAAGTAGGTAGCTTAACCTTCGGGAGGGCGCTTACCACTTTGTGATTCATGACTGGGGTGAAGTCGTAACAAGGTAACCGTAGGGGAACCTGCGGTTGGATCACCTCCTTACCTTAAAGAACCTGCCTTTGTAGTGCTCACACAGATTGTCTGATAGATGTAAAGAAGCAAGACGGCTGCGAAGTCGCGACACCTCGTGTCCCCTTCGTCTAGCGGTTAGGACTCCGCCCTTTCACGGCGGCAACAGGGGTTCGAATCCCCTAGGGGACGCCACTTGCTGGCTGTGAGTGAAAGGCACAACCAACCGATATCTCAAAACTCATCTTCGGGTGACGTTTGAGATATTTGCTCTTTAAAAATCTGGATCAAGCTGAAAATTGAAACGACACACTGTTTAAGTGTGTTCGAGTCTCTCAAATTTTCGCGACACGACGATGTTTTACGAAACATCTTCGGGTTGTGAGGTTAAGCGACTAAGCGTACACGGTGGATGCCCTGGCAGTCAGAGGCGATGAAGGACGTGCTAATCTGCGAAAAGCGTCGGTAAGGTGATATGAACCGTTATAGCCGGCGATGTCCGAATGGGGAAACCCAGTGCAATTCGTTGCACTATCGTTAACTGAATACATAGGTTAACGAGGCGAACCGGGGGAACTGAAACATCTAAGTACCCCGAGGAAAAGAAATCAACCGAGATTCCCCCAGTAGCGGCGAGCGAACGGGGAGCAGCCCGGAGTCTGAATCAGCTTGTGTGTTAGTGGAAGCGTCTGGAAAGTCGCAGGGTACAGGGTGATACTCCCGTACACTAAAACGCACAGGTTGTGAACTCGAAGAGTAGGGCGGGACACGTGGTATCCTGTCTGAATATGGGGGGACCATCCTCCAAGGCTAAATACTCCTGACTGACCGATAGTGAACCAGTACCGTGAGGGAAAGGCGAAAAGAACCCCGGCGAGGGGAGTGAAAAAGAACCTGAAACCGTGTACGTACAAGCAGTAGGAGCCCACTAGTTGGGTGACTGCGTACCTTTTGTATAATGGGTCAGCGACTTATATTCTGTAGCAAGGTTAACCGTATAGGGGAGCCGCAGGGAAACCGAGTCTTAACTGGGCGTTAAGTTGCAGGGTATAGACCCGAAACCCGGTGATCTAGCCATGGGCAGGTTGAAGGTTGGGTAACACTAACTGGAGGACCGAACCGACTAATGTTGAAAAATTAGCGGATGACTTGTGGCTGGGGGTGAAAGGCCAATCAAACCGGGAGATAGCTGGTTCTCCCCGAAAGCTATTTAGGTAGCGCCTCGTGAACTCATCTTCGGGGGTAGAGCACTGTTTCGGCTAGGGGGTCATCCCGACTTACCAACCCGATGCAAACTACGAATACCGAAGAATGTTATCACGGGAGACACACGGCGGGTGCTAACGTCCGTCGTGAAGAGGGAAACAACCCAGACCGCCAGCTAAGGTCCCAAAGTCATGGTTAAGTGGGAAACGATGTGGGAAGGCCCAGACAGCCAGGATGTTGGCTTAGAAGCAGCCATCATTTAAAGAAAGCGTAATAGCTCACTGGTCGAGTCGGCCTGCGCGGAAGATGTAACGGGGCTAAACCATGCACCGAAGCTGCGGCAGCGACACTATGTGTTGTTGGGTAGGGGAGCGTTCTGTAAGCCGTTGAAGGTGGCCTGTGAGGGTTGCTGGAGGTATCAGAAGTGCGAATGCTGACATAAGTAACGATAATGCGGGTGAAAAACCCGCACGCCGGAAGACCAAGGGTTCCTGTCCAACGTTAATCGGGGCAGGGTGAGTCGACCCCTAAGGCGAGGCCGAAAGGCGTAGTCGATGGGAAACAGGTTAATATTCCTGTACTCGGTGTTACTGCGAAGGGGGGACGGAGAAGGCTATGTTGGCCGGGCGACGGTTGTCCCGGTTTAAGCATGTAGGCGGATGTTCCAGGTAAATCCGGAACGTTACTAACGCTGAGGTGTGATGACGAGGCACTACGGTGCTGAAGTGACAAATGCCCTGCTTCCAGGAAAAGCCTCTAAGCATCAGGTAACATCAAATCGTACCCCAAACCGACACAGGTGGTCAGGTAGAGAATACCAAGGCGCTTGAGAGAACTCGGGTGAAGGAACTAGGCAAAATGGTGCCGTAACTTCGGGAGAAGGCACGCTGATGGTAGGTGAAGCGACTTGCTCGTGGAGCTGAAATCAGTCGAAGATACCAGCTGGCTGCAACTGTTTATTAAAAACACAGCACTGTGCAAACACGAAAGTGGACGTATACGGTGTGACGCCTGCCCGGTGCCGGAAGGTTAATTGATGGGGTTATCCGTAAGGAGAAGCTCTTGATCGAAGCCCCGGTAAACGGCGGCCGTAACTATAACGGTCCTAAGGTAGCGAAATTCCTTGTCGGGTAAGTTCCGACCTGCACGAATGGCGTAATGATGGCCAGGCTGTCTCCACCCGAGACTCAGTGAAATTGAACTCGCTGTGAAGATGCAGTGTACCCGCGGCAAGACGGAAAGACCCCGTGAACCTTTACTATAGCTTGACACTGAACACTGGTCCTTGATGTGTAGGATAGGTGGGAGGCTTTGAAGTGTGGACGCCAGTCTGCATGGAGCCATCCTTGAAATACCACCCTTTAATGGCTGGTGTTCTAACGTGGGCCCCTAATCGGGGTTGCGGACAGTGTCTGGTGGGTAGTTTGACTGGGGCGGTCTCCTCCTAAAGAGTAACGGAGGAGCACGAAGGTCAGCTAATCCTGGTCGGACATCAGGAGGTTAGTGCAATGGCATAAGCTGGCTTGACTGCGAGCGTGACGGCGCGAGCAGGTGCGAAAGCAGGTCATAGTGATCCGGTGGTTCTGAATGGAAGGGCCATCGCTCAACGGATAAAAGGTACTCCGGGGATAACAGGCTGATACCGCCCAAGAGTTCATATCGACGGCGGTGTTTGGCACCTCGATGTCGGCTCATCACATCCTGGGGCTGAAGTAGGTCCCAAGGGTATGGCTGTTCGCCATTTAAAGTGGTACGCGAGCTGGGTTTAGAACGTCGTGAGACAGTTCGGTCCCTATCTGCCGTGGGCGCTGGAGAATTGAGGGGGGCTGCTCCTAGTACGAGAGGACCGGAGTGGACGCATCACTGGTGTTCGGGTTGTCATGCCAATGGCATTGCCCGGTAGCTAAATGCGGAAGAGATAAGTGCTGAAAGCATCTAAGCACGAAACTTGCCCCGAGATGAGTTCTCCCTGACTCCTTGAGAGTCCTGAAGGAACGTTGAAGACGACGACGTTGATAGGCCGGGTGTGTAAGCGCAGCGATGCGTTGAGCTAACCGGTACTAATGAACCGTGAGGCTTAACCTTACAACGCCGAAGATGTTTTGGCGATTTGAGAGATTTTCAGCTTAGATTACAGATTTTCGGGAACGAAAGATAAAAGATTCGTTTCTGACAACAGAATTTGCCTGGCGGCGACAGCGCGGTGGTCCCACCTGACCCCATGCCGAACTCAGAAGTGAAACGCCGTAGCGCCGATGGTAGTGTGGGGTCTCCCCATGTGAGAGTAGGGAACTGCCAGGCATCAAACAAGTGAAGAGCCCATCCTGACGGATGGGCTCTTTGCGTTTTTGTCGTCTGAACCGACCGGACATCGGTTTACCCATAAAACCCAACTCCGCGGTCATTTCTGCCTTTTACTCCCTGCTTTCATCCACATCTTCATAATAATAACCTGCCGGTTTTATGCGGGCTCTCTGTATAAATATACAGAAGATTCCACTAGCCACACTTCAGTCTTATGTACCAGGCTTATAACGTGTATCAGCCAGCCCGTGAGAAAATAATGGCCATTAAGCCTTTTAATTACCAGCAAGACTTTTCCAGCATCGATTTTCGCCAGCATCCGGAGTTTTATCAGGTAGGAAGAGGTGAACAGGGCGTGTTGTTGGTTGAACCCTATAAAAGCGAAATTCTTCCCTACTGGCGCTATAAAGATGAAGCATCGGCGATTGAATCTGCGAGGAAAATTTATCAGCTCTTCGAGTTCTATCGACAGCAGAATGATTTTGTCGGTATGGATATGGCGCGCAAATTTATTCAGATGGGCTACACCCGGGCAAGGCGTTATGCCAATTACAAAGGCGGTAAAAAATACGCGAAGGAGGGGCACCTGAATTCGCGAGGTAATGATCCTGTTAAGGCGGCAGCTGCGGCAGTTTTCAAACAATGGTGGGATAAGCTTCGTCAGGATGAAGATTATCTCCAGCGAAAAAAGAAACATCAGGCTCATTGGGGATAATTTTCAGCATCGATCTTCCCGCCCCACATAAATTTGTGCCGCAATATCGCCTGTATAAAAACCTGTTCTGGCCCGCTATTCACCATATTTCACTTTGCTAATCCTGAAGAATCTCCTTTTAATCGCGAAAACCTGCAGTACGAAAAAAAATGTGAATGGCATCACAAACTAAAAAATAACAATTATATAACATTTAATTTACTAATCGATTTGTCTGATTGAGCGGGGTCACCCGACGCGGCAGATTGCAGTCTTTGCTGGAGCAGAATTACAATGACAGAAAGCAGTATTAGCGAACGCGGATCCCAGGATCAGGGTGATACCCGGCGCCGTATATGGGCAATTGTGGGGGCGTCATCAGGGAATTTGGTGGAATGGTTTGATTTCTACGTCTATTCATTTTGCTCACTCTACTTTGCGCACATCTTCTTTCCTTCTGGCAACACCACTACGCAATTGTTACAAACTGCAGGGGTATTTGCGGCGGGTTTTCTGATGCGTCCGATCGGGGGATGGATATTCGGGCGCATTGCCGATCGTCGTGGACGTAAAACCTCTATGCTTATCTCCGTATGCATGATGTGTTTTGGTTCACTGGTGATTGCCTGCCTGCCGGGTTATGCAACGATAGGGACCTGGGCCCCGGCTCTGCTGCTACTTGCACGCCTGTTCCAGGGCCTGTCCGTTGGCGGAGAATACGGTACCAGCGCGACCTATATGAGCGAAGTCGCGGTGGAAGGAAAGAAAGGTTTCTATGCCTCATTTCAATACGTCACGCTGATTGGTGGGCAACTTCTGGCCGTGCTTGTTGTGGTTGCCTTGCAGCAGATCCTCAGCGATGAAGAGCTTCATGCCTGGGGATGGCGTATCCCGTTTGCTCTTGGCGCAGTCCTGGCTATTGTTGCCCTGTGGCTGAGACGACAGCTGGACGAAACGTCTAAACAGGAAACGCGCGCGTTAAAAGAAGCGGGATCGTTTAAAGGATTATGGCGTAACCGTAAGGCATTTATCATGGTGCTCGGATTCACTGCCGCAGGGTCGTTAAGCTTTTATACCTTTACAACCTATATGCAGAAATATCTGGTCAACACCGCAGGCATGAGCGCGGGTACCGCCAGCATGATTATGACCGCTGCCTTATTTGTTTATATGCTTGTTCAGCCGCTTTTCGGCGCGCTTTCGGATAAGATTGGCCGCCGGACCTCAATGCTCTGTTTTGGCGTACTCGTCACCGTCTTCACTGTCCCGATTCTCAATGCATTACAGAACGTGAGTTCACCGTATGCGGCATTTGCTTTAGTGATATGCGCCCTGTTGATAGTAAGCTTCTATACCTCAATCAGCGGCATTCTGAAGGCCGAAATGTTTCCGGCTCAGGTTCGTGCCCTGGGGGTTGGACTCTCTTATGCGGTGGCCAATGCGCTATTTGGCGGCTCGGCAGAGTATGTCGCGCTGTCGCTAAAATCAGCGGGAATTGAGCACGCCTTTTACTGGTACGTGACCGTCATGGGAGCGATTGCCTTCCTGGTCTCCCTGACGCTGCATCGTAAAGGCAAGGGGCTACGTTTGTAGCATTACTGATGTGCCAGCTGCCATACCGCATAGCCGGTAGTGGCACCTGCCACATCCCAGGCAAAATCTTTCCAGCTCCAGCCGCTCCCTGACGGGCGGCTGTCCCATAGCTCCTTCGATGCCCCTAAGCTCACGGAAAACATAAAGCCTATAGCGGCACTCCGGTCGCGGCTATAGCCCTGATGCTGGGCATATTCGTTGCCTGCGGCGGAAAGCATGGCTGAGGCGAGGAAGTGTTGGGCTTTATCCTGGCCGCTCCATGAATCATTAGCCATATGGCTGCAGCCAGTCAGTAATAATAGTGGGGCAATAAGCATGATGACGCGCATACTAATTCCAGAAAAAGCCCCGCTGGGCGGGGCGTGAATTCAGAGAATACGGCTGATAAGGCGGTCGATTCGGATACGTCGCAGACGCCTGATCAGTTTGCGTACCTTTATCGGGTAATCGGCAATACTTTGTAGATCGCGATAGTGCTGAACGATCGTAGTATGTTTGCGGATGAGATTGAGCTCTTTTTCACGCATTGCGCCGAGCTGGTGTTTTGGATCGTGGATAAGTATCGCGTTTTCCAAATCCAGCCGCCATGCGCGCGGGTTCAGGTTATTGCCGGTCAGCAGCATCCATTCGTCATCAACCCACATGCCTTTCAGGTGGTAGCTGTTATCGTCGTCCTTCCATAAACGGACAATCAGCTGATCGGTATTGACATAATACTGCAGTCGGCTCAGGAAGCGTCGCAGATTGATTTCGTAAAGATAGGGCAGCGCGCCGATAATTTTAAACGGCTGATCTTCCGGAATATAGAAATCATTAGCGGTTTTATCACCAACGATAATTTCGACTTTCTTCCCGCTACGCAGCAGCTGGATGATATTACGTACCAGCAGAGCGGGCAGGTTGAAATAGGGGGTGCAGATAGTCAGCTTATGCTCAGCGCAGGGCATCAAATGAAAAATGGTTTTATTCAGCAGACTCGTCTTCCCGAGGCCCACTAACGGAGTGACCGACAGCTGGTCATCGTCAGCATTGCCGATAAAATGATAGCTGCTATCGCGGAGCTCCTGGCGATACTGGCGGATGTCATTTTTGATTTCCGGACTTTTTGGCCGATCGGCCCTGTCAAGGCGGTTAACGCCACGCCCTTGCACCAGGTTATTCTCAACCCAGTCGAACATCACATCAGCCATTTTACCGTTGCGAATGCACTGGTAGCGGTCGTAGCGATACTTATCGTGTTGATGCAGGTAAACATCATTCAGACTGGCGCCGCTGTAGAGAACGCTGTCATCAATGATAAAACCTTTGAAGTGGAGGACGCCGAGCGCTTCCCGGGTATTGACCGGAACGCCATAAACCGGGATATCGACACCGGGATTTTCCTGCGCCATGCGGCAGTACCAGTCGGCATTGGTGTTTGACGCCGCGACGCCAATACGCCCGCGCTGGGCGCGATGCCAGTCGACCAACACCTGAACATCTAATTCGGGACGCTGACGCTTAGCGTCATAGAGCGCCTGCAAAATTCCTTTGCCGCCATCATCCTGTTCCAGATAAAGCGCAATGATACAAATACGCTGGGTGGCTTGAGCTATCCTGGCCAGTAACGCTTGCCGAAAATCTGCCGGAGCGTAAAAGAACTCGATATCATCAACTGACTGAGAAAGCTTAGGGAGTTGGGCAAGGTGTTGTTGATGTTTATTGCGTTTAAATTTTGACAACATCACAGTGCGTTTCTTCTCTGTTTATTGAAGGGTCTTCTGTACCATGCAGACGACGTAAGCGGGCAATAATACCATTACTACCCGTTAAAGTAGTCAACAATTGCGGCCAGCCGTTTGTAATTGCTCAGGTACAAGATGTAGAGACAAACTGACAATTCCATCTTCAAGCTGAATATCAACCGAGAATCCTAGCTTTCTGGCGAGTCCGATCATGCCTTTATTATTCGGCATGGTAATGCCATTCAAACGCTGCAGGCCGTGGTTTTGCGTGTAGACAATCAGCTTTTCCAGGAGCTTGCGGCCTAACCCCATACCCTTCAGGTCGGAGCGCACCAGTACAGCAAACTCGGCATCGATATTATCCGGATCGGAGATCGCTCGCGTTACGCCGAGGATCTCGTTCCCCTCGGCGGTGGTGCGCACAGCAACAAAGGCCATTTCTCGATCGTAGTCGATCTGCGTCATATTGGCTAAATCATCATGAGTAAATTCGTTGATTTCGCTGAAGTAACGATAATAAAGATCTTCTTTCGTGACCTGAGCGATAAAGGCCATAAGCTGCGGCTCATCTTCCGGGAGGATGGGACGGAAAAGACAGCGTTCACCATTCTTCATCACCACCCACTCCTCCTGCTGCTGAGGGTAAGGGCGTATGGCCAGGCGACTTTCACTATCGCCGGTAAACGGTGCGAGAGTTAACGTGACATCAAGCGCGGTAAACTCGTGGCCGGAAGCCAGAAGAGGATGAATATCCAGGCGCTGTATTTCCGGACAGTCGACGATCAAATTCGATACCTGTACCAGAAGCTGGCTCAGGCCAGGAATATCGAGAGGGCGCAGCGCGCTGCGGCCGCGCACTTTTTTACTTTTGATGGCCTGGATAACCAGATAGCGCGCAAGGTTCATATTCAGCGGCGGGAGCGCGACGGCGGCCTGATCCTCAGCCCGCCATTCGACGCCGCCTTCCCCCAGCATGATCAGCGGCCCAAAAACCGGATCGTGCTCAACGACAACCCGCAGCTCCTGTGCCCCGGCGCGATTAGCCATGCTTTGCACCAGCAGCCCGTGAATACGCGCCTGAGGCCAGGTCATTTTGACGCGATCTATAATCGCGTCCGCGGCCTGCTGTACCTCGGTAGCCGTGCGCAGATAAAGCATAACCCCCTGAACTTCCGACTTGTGCGGAATATCAGGCGAGCGCAGCTTCAGAGCGACGGGGTAGCCAATCTGCTCGGCAATATGTACAGCCTCGGCGCTATCAGCGGCAATCCACGTCGGCAGGGTATGAATACCGTAAGCGTGCAGAACGGGGCTCACTTCATGGGTATCCAGCGACGTTGCGCCTTCATTCATTGCCCGTTGCAGCAGGTTGTACGCTTCGGCAGCGTTAGTGGTTAACGAATCTGACAGGACCGGGGTTTCCCTGAGCTGTTTCTGGTTACGCCGGTACTCCACCATGTGCATAAAAGCGGTAATGGTTCCTTCAGGCGTTCGATAGGTCGGCAGCCCCGCATCGCTAAACAGGCGCCGGGCTTCTTGTGAAGAGAACTCACCGCACCAGTTGGTAAGAACCGTAACGTATTTGCCGCGCGGGTGGCGCTTCAGGGCGTCAATCAGCGCCAGCGCGCTCTCTGTTCCCGGTGCGGCAGCGCTGGGAGAGTGGATCACCAGCAGCGCATCGTAGTCATGGCTATCCAGCAGTACGTTCAACGCTTTGAGGTAATGCTCGCTGCTGGCGTCATCGCGGAGATCCAGCGGGTTGGCAATATCGATGGTTTCAGGTAATGCCTGACGGAGAGCGCTGCTGGTCTCTTCGCTGAGCGCGGCGAGTTTGCCGTTACGCAGCCAGAGCTCATCCAGCGCCAGCGCAGCCGGAGCGGCGCCGTTGCTGATTATCATCAGTTTCTCGCCGCGCAGCGGGCGCATGTGGCTGAGGGTTTCGACCGCTGAGAACAGCTCGTGCGTGTCCTGTACGCGCAATAAACCTGCGCGCTGAATAGCGGCGTCCCAGGCCGGATCCATGCCAGAGTTGACGTGCAGAAGCTTCTGCGCAGCCGGACTGCGTCCGCTTTTTATCACCAGGATCGGCTTATTACGCGATGCGCTACGGGCCGCAGAGACAAAACGACGGGCATCGCTGAGGTGTTCGAGATAAAGCAAAATGGCGCTGGTTTTACTATCGCGAGCGAGGAAATCAAGCAGGTCATCAACGTCGATGTCCAGACTATCCCCCAGCGCAATAAAGTAAGAAAAACCCATCTCGCGCTGCTGGGCCCAGTCGAGGATGGTATTGGAGACCGCCGCCGATTGCGAAATAAACGCCAGTTTGCCGCGATGAATAGGCACCGGCGAAAAGCTGGCGTTGAGGCCCTGCCACGGCGCAAGCAGGCCAAGGCTGTTAGGGCCGAGCAGACGCATCTGGTAGCGGGAGGCGCATTCAAGCAGCGCGGGATACTGTTCCGGGATGGAGGAGAGAATGATGCAGGTTTTGCACCCTTTTTGCCCCAGCGCTTCCAGCAGCTCAAGATTTCGGCGGGCGTTAGTACAAAGCACGGCGAGATCGGGCGTGAAGGGCAGACTGTCGACGTCAGGCCAGGCCAGTACGCCCTGAACCGCTTTCCACGCTGGCGTTACGGGGAGAACGGGGCCGCTAAATCCGCCCGCCAGCAGGTTGCGCATCATCAGATAACCGGCGCGCTGTGGTTTCATTGATGCGCCAATAACGGCGATCGACTTTGGCCGCAGCAATGCTTCCAGGCCTCGTTGGCTCATACCGGTCTCCTTTGATCCCCAGTGACCGAATGATTTTAAACGTTTTCTGTCAGTTGTGCTGTGATACTGCCCTTATGCTGAGTTTTTCCTGCCAGGTAGCGCGCTCTGAATAAGCTGAAGTGCTCGCTAAGGGCCGTGGCTGCGCTTTCATCCCCCGCGAGATCCAGCAGCGCAATCGCGACTTCGGCAGTACAGTATTGGCCTTCTGCGTGAGCTTCCCGCAGGTGATAAGTGGAGATACGCGACAGATCGACGGAAATCATCGGCAGCGCGTCAAGCCAGGGGCTTTTACGGAACATTTTTCGCGCTTCGGGCCAGGTGCCGTCGAGCATAATAAACAGCGGTGGTTTACCCGGGGGTGGTGAATCAAGTACCTGACGCTCTGGGCCAGCGTAAGAGGCAGGAAAAACCACCATCGGCTGATATTGCGCGTCGGCGACGAGATCGAGAAGCGCCTGCGGCGGTTCGGTTCGTGACCACTGAAAGGCCTCCGTCTCCGGCAGGATATCGGCAATCAGGCGGCCGGTATTGCTGGGCTTCATTGGCTCGGTATCGAACATCACCAGGCAAAAACGGCTGGTGGCGGCAGCCGGCTTGAGGGTGGCGCAGAGGCACTGCTTCAACGGCAGCAAGCAACGCTGGCAGCGGTGGATACGGTTGCCGCGAGCAAGAAAAGGCCGGGTGGCGCGCGCGAGGCGTTCGGCGCGAAGGCGAAGGACGGCGTTATCAGTCATGGGGATCGCTAAGAAAAAACGCCATTGTCGCAGAGGAGAAAACGGGGCACAAGCGGTGCCCCGTGAGGTTTACTGCTGGCCTGCTTCGTTTAGCCAGCTATCGAAAGGTGCTTTAGGTACGGCACCATTGAGCATGTCGATAACTTCGCCATTTTTAAACATCATAATGGTCGGGATGCTGCGAATGCGGAAGCGAGCGCTCAATTCACGCTCCATCTCGGTATTCACTTTCACGAAACGCATTTCGCCGCTGCGTTCTTCAGCCACATCTTCAAAGATTGGCGCAAAGTTACGGCAGGGGCCACACCACGGCGCCCAGAAATCAACAACCACGGGCAGATCGTCCTTCAGCAGTTTATCCAGCGTTGCCCCGGTCGCGTTGATCACATCGCCATCAAAAAGATCGTGACCGCAGCGCCCGCATTTCGCGCCATCGGCGCTACGATCGTCGGGGATGCGGTTCAGAGCCTGACAACTGGCACAAACGGTATTCATAACTAACCTCTGGTTATGGGTTGCAGCGCGGCACGTGGCCGATTTGTTTCTGTAATGTTACATATTATCGATGCACTGCGAATAAAGGACAATGAGTTTTATTCAATGAATACGATAGACTCAGGCTTTTAAATGAAATAATGGCTAAGTGATGGCACATCGGGTAATCTGCGCGCTTCGCGCAGCGCAGGTGGAGAAAATGAATGAGCGACGACGAACTGAAAAATAAAAGCGGCAAGGTCAAAGTGATGTATGTCCGCAGTGATGATGATTCTGACCGACGTACCCATAACCCGCGTACCGGGAAGGGCGGGGGACGTCCAGGAAAGTCTCGTGTTGACGGTCGTAACCGCCCCGCGCGCGATGAAAAAGAGAGCCGCGGTGGCGATCGTAAACGTGACGATCGCAAGCGTGAAGGCTTTGGCGGCGAGGGCTCCTCTCCGTGGCGTACCGTATCCCGCGCGCCGGGCGATGAGGCGCCGGTAAAAGCGGATCACGGCGGGATCAGCGGAAAAAGCTTTATCGATCCTGAAGTGCTGCGCCGCCAGCGCGCGGAAGAAACCCGCGTTTATGGTGAAAACGCCTGCCAGGCGCTGTTCCAGAG
This sequence comes from Klebsiella michiganensis, assembly GCF_015139575.1. Lineage (GTDB taxonomy): Bacteria > Pseudomonadota > Gammaproteobacteria > Enterobacterales > Enterobacteriaceae > Klebsiella > Klebsiella michiganensis. The sequence continues at coordinate 1,406,664 of NZ_AP022547.1, forward strand.
CCGTCCGGACGCCATCGTTCGCGCCTGGTTTATCCAGAGCGTGACCCCGCGCTTCAAAGAAGCTCTGCGCTGGATGGCGGCGAATCGTAAAGCCTATCACGTGGTCGATGAAGCAGAGCTGGCGAAAGCGTCCGGCACTGAACACCACGGCGGGGTTTGCTTCCTGATTAAAAAGCGCCACGGCACTTCCGTTGAGCAGTGGGTGGCTAAAGCCGACGCTGAAGATTGTGTTCTGGCGCTGGAAGATGTCGGCAACCCGCACAACCTCGGCGCGATTATGCGCAGCTGCGCGCACTTTGGCGTCAAAGGCGTGATTGTGCAGGATGCCGGCGTTATGGAGTCCGGCGCCGCGATTCGTACTGCGGAAGGCGGCGCTGAGCACGTTGAGCCGATTACGGGCGACAGCTTCATCGATACGCTCGAGCGCTTCCGTAAAGCGGGCTACGCGATTGTTTCTACTTCCAGCCATAACGGGACTCCGCTGTTCAAAGCCGAGCTGCCGAAGAAAATGGTGCTGGTGTTAGGGCAGGAGAGTGACGGTCTTTCTGACGCCGCTATCTCCAGCGCCGATCTGAACATCGCGATTGAAGGCACCGGCAACGTTGAAAGCCTGAACGTGTCCGTAGCAACCGGCGTGCTGCTGGCTGAATGGTGGCGGCAGAACAAGGCGTAACACCTTGTCTCAGAGTCAAAATGCCAGCGTAATGCTGGCATTTTCATTTTCAGAGCTATTCGCTTTCAGCCGGTAGCCTGGGCAGCCAGTCAATGGGCGCTTCGCCGCGTTCGGTCAGCCACTGATTCGCCTGCACGAAATGATTACTGCCAAAGAACCCGCGGTGGGCGGAGAGGGGCGACGGGTGCGGCGCTTTGAGCACGCAGTGGCGCTGGCGATCGATTATCGCGCCTTTCTTCTGCGCATGCGAACCCCACAGCAGAAAGACGACGCCTTCCCGATGCTGGTTAATCAGCGAAATGACTTTATCGGTAAAAGTTTCCCAACCGAGGCTGGCGTGAGAGTGCGCTTGTCCGGCACGTACCGTTAATACGGTATTGAGCAGCAACACGCCCTGGCGCGCCCAGCTTTCGAGATAACCGTGAGTCGGGCGCTGAAAGCCTGGTATCGTCCCTTCCAGTTCCTTGTACATATTCAGCAGCGATGGCGGGATCTGAATGCCCGGTAGAACCGAGAAGGCGAGGCCGTGCGCCTGCCCTGGTCCATGGTAAGGATCCTGGCCGAGAATCACCACTTTAACGTCGCTTAGCTCAGTATAACGAAACGCGTTAAAGACATCTTTTTGCGGGGGATAGATGGTGATTCCCGATTGCCGCTCGTCAGCAACGGTTTTCAGGGTATTAACAAAATAGGGTTGCTGCTTCTCTTCTGCCAGCACGTCATGCCAGGTTAATGGGGCGGTCATTTTGCTCTCCTGCAAAGTGTCATTGCCATAGCTTAACTGCATCTTTCAACATCACAAAATTTGCCCCACGCGATTGACGCTCTTTATGCAAAAAAAATTGAAAACTTACAAATTTATTTGGTAGGTGGCATGGCGTAACTTGATGTAAAACAATAATATCCGCCTATGACCACTTTTGTGATGTGGTTTTTGTTGATTTAAATCAAAGAATGCCGGGTGTACGGCTGATATATATACACTCATAGAACAATGGTTTTACCAATTGGCCGCGAAGGCCAATAATCGAACAAACCCTGCCTGGGAGGCATAAAATGATTACTGGTATCCAAATTACTAAAGCTGCAAACGACGACCTGCTGAACTCTTTCTGGCTGCTGGATAGCGAAAAAGGCGAAGCCCGCTGCCTGTGCGCGAAAGCCGGTTTTGCTGAAGATGACGTGGTTGCAGTGAGCAATCTGGGTGAAATCGAATACCGTGAAATCCCGGTAGACGTGAAGCCTGAAGTCCGCGTTGAAGGCGGTCAGCACCTGAACGTTAACGTGCTGCGTCGCGAAACTCTGCTGGACGCGGTTGAACATCCGGAAAAATACCCGCAGCTGACCATTCGCGTGTCTGGCTATGCGGTACGCTTTAACTCTCTGACTCCGGAACAGCAGCGCGACGTTATCGCCCGTACTTTTACTGAAAGCCTGTAAGATTCCGTTTTAATGTGAAAACGCCGGGATATCCCGGCGTTTTTTTTACTCTTCGTTTGACTTCTGCGGAGCATCCGCTGCGCTTGGTTTACGACGCTTACCAATGTTTTTGGTATCGCGATGGCGTTTTTTCACGCGCGGTTTCTCTTTTTCTTTCTCTTTCTTCTCTGCACGCTTGGCTAAAACCTTCTTGGAAGGTTTACCGGTTTGCTTCTCGCTGGGGGCGCGAGTGGTCGGGCGCAGTTCATCGATGACGCGGGCTTTTAACGGCTCTTCAATATAGCGGCCAATTTTACCCAGCAGCAGATGGTCGTGGGCTTCGACCAGAGAGATGGCCGTTCCCTTTTTACCCGCGCGTCCGGTACGACCGATACGGTGCAGATAGATGTCGGCCGTGCGCGGCAAGTCGAAGTTGAAAACGTGACTGACGTCCGCGATGTCGATCCCGCGCGCGGCAACGTCGGTGGCGATTAACACGTTAATACGGCCATCGGTCAGGCGGCTAATCGCTTCATTACGTTTTGCCTGTACCATCTCACCTTCCAGCCAGCAGGTGTTGATACCCGCTTCACGCAGCCAGCCCGCCAGCTCATGCACGCGCTCGCGCTTACGGACGAAGACGATAGAACGCGTCGCTTCCGGCTGCTTTAGCAGATGGACCAGCAGAGCGGTCTTATGCTTGACGTCATCGGCGCGGTAATACCACTGGTGAATCTTTTTACGCTCGCGGGTGGAGGGAGTCGCAGAGACTTCCACCGGTTCTTCCAGCAGACGCTCAGCAAAATCTTTAATGGCGTCACCTTCGAGGGTGGCGGAGAACAGCATGGTCTGCTTACGCCAGCGGGTTTCACCGGCAATGTGTTCGATATCCTGCGCGAAGCCCATGTCCAGCATGCGGTCCGCTTCATCAAGGATCAGCGTTTCAACGGCGCGGCAATCAAAGTTTTCTTCTTTAATATATTGCAGCAGGCGACCGGTCGTGGCGACCACGATGTCCTGGTTCTCGCTGAACACTTCAGCATGGTTCATATAGGCGACACCGCCGGTGATTGTGGCGATATCCAGATGAGTATGTTTTGCCAGCTCACGCGCATGGTCGGCAACCTGCATCGCCAGTTCGCGCGTGGGGGTCAGGATAAGAATGCGCGGCGGACCAGACTTCTTGCGCGGAAAATCGAGCAGATGCTGCAACGCTGGCAGGAGATACGCCGCCGTTTTACCGGTGCCGGTCGGGGCTGAACCGAGAATATCACGGCCATCAAGCGCAGGCGGAATAGCGGCGGCCTGAATGGCTGTCGGGCGTGTGAAACCTTTATCCTGGAGGGCGTCCAGCAGGTTTTCGTCGAGTTCAAGTTCGGAAAAAGTCGTTACAGTCATGATCTACCTCTGAGTGGACCGCCGATTATAGACGTTACGGACGCAATGTTCATCTGTTTGTAAGGCTATCTGTTCTCCGGTATTGTGCATAGCCTTAAGCTCAGGAGTTTTTTGCCCGCAAGGTTATCGAGGATGTCCCAGTCGAAGTTCGCGCTGCCGCGCAATGGTTTTACGTTTAAGCAGTTTTTTGTCGCCCACGATCGCTGTGCGATGAAAGTGGGTACCGACGGCATTTTACTCGGCGCATGGGCCCCCATCGCTCAGGTTAAGCGCGTGCTGGATATCGGCGCGGGCAGCGGTCTGTTAGCGCTGATGCTCGCGCAGCGAACCGGCGAGACGGTGATTGTGGATGCCGTGGAGCTGGATGAAGAGGCGGCAGAACAGGCGCGAGAAAACGCCGCGGATTCTCCCTGGGCCGATCGCCTGCAGATTCATCAGGCGGATATTCAGCAATGGCAGCCGCAGCAAACCCGCCGCTATGAGCTGATTGTCAGCAATCCGCCTTTTTTCGCTGAAGGCGTACCTTGCGCCACCTCGCAGCGCGAGCAGGCTCGCTATACCTCCTCCCTCGATCACGCAACATTATTAACCTGCGCCGCCGAGCTTATTACGGAGGAGGGGTTTTTCTGTGTCGTGCTTCCGGTCGACATTGGTAACGCCTTTGTGCAGCGGGCGCAGAATATGGGCTGGCATCTGCGTCTGCGTACCGACGTGGCGGAAACGGAAGTGCGCCCGCCGCATCGGGTTCTGTTGGCTTTTTCGCCGACGGCGGGGGAGGAGTGCTTTAGCGACAGATTGATCATCCGTGGGCCAGAGCAGCAGTATTCCGAAGGATTTACCGCTCTGACCCAGGACTTTTATCTTTTTATGTGAGCCAGCGGCGAGAGCACCGACGGCCCGCTCTCCGGCAACTGGTCAGGATAGTCCAGCGTATAGTGAAGCCCGCGGCTCTCTTTACGCAGCATGGCGCAGCGCACAATCAGCTCGGCAACCTGCACCAGGTTTCGCAGCTCCAGTAAATTATTGGAGACGCGGAAGCGGGCGTAGTATTCGTCCAGTTCCTGCTGCAGCATAGTAATGCGGCGCAGGGCGCGCTCAAGACGGCGGGTGGTGCGCACGATGCCGACATAATCCCACATCAGCAAGCGCAGCTCATGCCAGTTGTGCTGAATCACGACCAGTTCATCAGGTATTTCAACCTGGCTTTCGTCCCATGATGGCAGTTCATTGACTGCCTGCGCGAACGGCAGACGCTTAACGATATCTTCGGCGGCGGACCACCCGTAGACGAGGCACTCAAGCAACGAGTTTGATGCCATCCGGTTAGCGCCGTGTAATCCGGTATAGCTTACTTCACCGATGGCATACAGCCCGTCGACGTCGGTGCGCCCGTGATCGTCAACCATGACGCCGCCGCAGGTGTAGTGCGCGGCAGGAACCACGGGCACCGCTTCTTTTGTCAGATCGATGCCCAGCCCCAGCAGCTTCTCGTAGATCATCGGGAAGTGGTGGCGAATAAATTCTGCCGGTTTATGGCTGATATCCAGATACATGCAGTCAGCGCCAAGGCGCTTCATCTCATGATCGATGGCTCTGGCGACGATATCGCGCGGAGCCAGCTCGCCGCGCTCGTCAAAGTCCGGCATAAACCGCGTGCCATCAGGGCGTTTCAACAGCGCGCCCTCGCCGCGCAGCGCTTCCGTCAGCAGGAAGTTGCGCGCTTGCGGATGGTACAGCGCGGTTGGGTGGAACTGATTAAATTCGAGGTTGGCGACCCGGCAGCCGGCACGCCAGGCCATCGCGATACCATCGCCGGAAGAGACGTCAGGATTCGTCGTATATTGATAAACTTTAGCCGCGCCGCCGGTAGCCAGCACCACGGCCTTTGCGCTACAGGTTTCAACCGCTTCTTTATTACGATTCCAGATCCACGCGCCCACCACCCGGCGCGTGCCGGGCAGGCCGATTTTATCGGAGATAATAAGGTCAACGGCGTTACTGCGTTCCAGTATGCGGATATTAGGGTGGGCCAGCGCCTGGCTCACCAGGGTAGTCTCAACGGCTTTACCGGTCGCATCGGCGGCGTGGAGAATTCTGCGGTGGCTGTGACCTCCCTCGCGGGTCAGATGGTAGCTCTCTTCGCCGTTCGCCTGAACCTGAGTATCAAACAGCACGCCCTGATCGATTAGCCACTGAACGCAGGGTTTAGCGTTGCTCGCCACGAATGAGACCGCATGGCGATCGCAAAGACCCGCTCCGGCTATCAACGTATCCTCGATGTGCGATTCAACGCTATCGGTTTCATCAAATACGGCGGCAATACCGCCCTGAGCGTAGAAAGTAGAACCTTCACTGATAGGGCCTTTGCTGAGAACCGTGACCGCGCAGCGTTCCGCCAGGCGTAAGGCAAGGGATAATCCGGCAGCGCCGCTGCCAATAATCAGCACATCACAGGAGGAATCGGAAGTTGTTTTCATGGCCTTTGTTTAATTTACTAAACACAATAAGCGAACAATAGCACCAGCCAGCGAGAAATCGTACATTTTTTTTACTCAGCGTTGTGAGGACTAAACATAGCGGCGTAATGAGGCGGGCTGTAAATGGAAAAAAGGTTTTGCGAAGCGGCTCGTGAGCTTCAGATTTTATAGTGAAATAAAAGCCGGGTTACGTTACCCTTCTGGCGGGTCTTGCGCTTTTTCTTATTATCTTACATATCGTTTAGCAACCGGGACATATAATGAGAGATAACAATCCGTCAGCCGGTGCCGGACGAAAAACAAAGGCGTAACGGAACTTTATTGTTTTCAGACACTCCAACCCTCTGCTTGCTCACTTGATGCAGTAATTGGGTGGTGTTTTTGAATACGCATGGGAATTGGGTTTGGGGAGACATTACCTCGGATGAGCGAGCAGTTAACGGATCAGGTCCTCGTTGAACGGGTCCAGAAAGGAGATCAGAAAGCATTTAACCTGCTGGTGGTGCGCTATCAGCATAAGGTTGCAAGTCTGGTCTCCCGCTACGTGCCGCCGGGCGATATCGCTGACGTTGTTCAGGAATCGTTCGTTAAAGCATGGCGTGCGCTGGATTCTTTCCGGGGGGATAGCGCTTTTTACACCTGGTTATATCGCATCGCCGTAAACACGGCGAAGAATTATCTGGTTGCTCAGGGACGCCGTCCGCCATCCAGCGATGTTGATGCGAATGATGCTGAAAACTTCGAAAGTGGCGGGGCATTGAAAGAAATTTCGAACCCTGAGAACTTAATGTTGTCAGAAGAGCTGAGACAAATAGTTTTTCGTACCATTGAATCGCTTCCGGAAGATTTACGCATGGCAATTACCTTGCGGGAGCTGGATGGCATGAGCTATGAAGAAATAGCCGCCATCATGGATTGTCCGGTGGGCACAGTGCGTTCGCGCATCTTCCGGGCGCGAGAAGCTATTGATAATAAAGTTCAACCGCTAATCAGGCGTTGACGATAGCGGAATACTGGAAAAGGGTATCAGGCATGCAGAAAGAAAAACTTTCGGCCTTAATGGATGGTGAAACGCTGGATAACGAACTGCTCAACGAGCTGGAGCGTTCATCTGAAATGCAAAAAACCTGGGAGAGCTACCATCTCATCCGCGATACGCTGCGAGGCGATACGAGTGAGGTGCTCCATTTTGATATCTCAGCTCGCGTCATGGCCGCCATTGAAAACGAGCCCGTTCGTCAGACGGTTCCTCTAATTCCTGAATCTCAGCCCGCACCGCACCAGTGGCGTCAGATGCCTTTCTGGCAAAAAGTACGCCCGTGGGCCAGCTCGCTTACCCAGATGGGCGTTGCCGCGTGCGTATCCCTTGCTGTGATTGTCGGCGTTCAGCAGTATAATGGCCAGTCTGATTCATCCCAGCAGCCAGAGGCGCCGGTGTTTAACACCATGCCGATGATGGGTAAGGCCAGCCCGGTCAGCCTGGGCGTGCCGGCGGATGCTTCGGCAGGTAGCGGTCAGCAGGCTCAGGTGCAGGAACAGCGCCGCAGAATTAATGCTATGCTGCAGGACTATGAATTGCAGCGTCGCCTGCATGCGGAACAGCTTCAGTTTGGCCAGGCCCAGACTCAGCAAGCCGCTGTTCAGGTGCCGGGCTATCAAACTTTAGGAACACAATCGCAGTAATGAAGCAACTTTGGTGTGCCATGTCGCTCATGGCAGGCAGCCTGTTCTTCTCCGTCAACGCCTCGGCTGATACATCGTCCGGGGCGTTGTTGCAGCAGATGAACCTGGCCAGCCAGTCCCTTAATTACGAGCTCTCTTTCGTCAGCATCAACAAGCAGGGTGTTGAGTCGCTGCGTTATCGACACGCTAAACTAAACAATCGCACCCTGGCACAGCTGCTCCAGCTTGACGGGCCGCGTCGGGAAGTGGTGCTGCGCGGAACGGAAATCAGCTATTTTGAGCCCGGACTCGATCCTTTCACCCTGAACGGCGACTATATCGTTGATTCGCTGCCTTCATTGGTCTACTCCGACTTTAAACGTCTGTCATCCTATTACGACTTCATTTCCGTGGGGCGGACGCGTATTGCCGATCGTTTATGCGATGTTGTGCGCGTCGTGGCTCGCGATGGCACCCGCTATAGCTATATCGCATGGTTAGATGCTGAAACTAAGCTGCCTCTGCGCGTTGATCTGCTTGATCGCGACGGCGAAACGCTTGAGCAGTTCCGCGTCGTCTCGTTCAACGTTGGCGATAACGTTAGCGCCAGTATGGAAACCCTGTCTAAGGCTAACCTGCCTCCGCAGCTGTCGGTGCCGGAAGGGGGCAATAAGGCCAACTTTAACTGGGCGCCAACCTGGCTGCCGCAGGGCGTGGCCGAAGTCTCCAGCAGCCAGCGTCGTCTGCCCACTTTCGATGGCCCGGTAGAGTCCCGTTTGTATTCCGACGGGCTGTTTAGTTTCTCTGTCAATATCAATCGCGCCACGGCAAATAGCAGCGATCAGCTGCTGCGTACCGGCCGTCGTACCGTGGCGACTACCGTGCGTGATAACGCAGAGATAACCATCGTTGGCGAGCTGCCGCCGCAAACGGCGAAGCGTATTTCCGATAGTATTAAATTCAGGGCAGTACAATGATTAAAGAGTGGGCGACGGTCGTTTCCTGGCAAAATGGCGTTGCGCTGGTGCACTGCGATGTGAAAGCCTCCTGCAGCAGCTGTGCTTCTCGCGCCGGTTGCGGAAGCCGGGTGCTGAATAAGCTTGGGCCGCAAACCAGCCATACCCTTAGCGTCCCCTGCGAACAGCCGCTGTCGGCCGGGCAAAAAGTCGAACTGGGCATTGCCGAAAGCAGCCTGCTCGGGTCGGCGGTATTGGTTTATATGGCGCCGTTAGTCGGTTTGTTCGTGATGGCATCGATATTCCAGGTGCTGTTTGCCAACGACTTTGCCTCGCTTTGCGGGGCAATTTTGGGCGGCGTTGGCGGGTTTCTGGTCGCTCGCGGTCTTTCGCCTGGCTTAGCCTCCCGGCAGTCGTGGCAGCCGGTTATTATCAGCGTCGGTTTACCGCCAGATTTAGTCCGCATCGAGACGCCTTCCTCCCAGCTGGGTCAGTGATTTCACTGGCCCTTATCTTTATTTACAACTCCCGCAAGAACTCATCATTTACTCCGGTTATGCTAGCGGTAAGAGCATTTCCTGGTTTCGTGGATGTAGTGTAGAATGCGGCGTTTTCGGATTAAAAAACGTCAGGCACAGAACAGCGGCCTCATGATTCGCGTAAGGCATAATTAACTCTAAATATGAAGAATATACGTAACTTTTCAATCATCGCTCACATCGACCACGGTAAGTCGACATTGTCTGACCGTATTATCCAGATTTGCGGTGGCCTTTCCGATCGTGAAATGGCAGCCCAGGTTCTGGACTCCATGGATCTTGAACGTGAGCGCGGTATCACTATCAAGGCGCAGAGCGTCACCCTGGATTACAAAGCAACTGATGGCGAAACCTATCAGCTGAACTTTATCGACACCCCCGGCCACGTCGACTTCTCTTATGAAGTTTCTCGTTCGCTTGCCGCCTGTGAAGGCGCTTTGCTGGTGGTTGATGCCGGCCAGGGCGTCGAAGCCCAGACGCTGGCTAACTGCTATACGGCGATGGAAATGGACCTTGAAGTCGTACCGGTCCTGAACAAAATCGACCTGCCCGCAGCCGATCCGGAACGCGTAGCGGAAGAGATTGAAGACATCGTTGGTATTGATGCCACCGATGCGGTGCGCTGTTCAGCGAAGACCGGCGTTGGCGTACCGGACGTGCTGGAGCGCCTGGTGCGCGATATTCCGCCGCCGGAAGGCGATCCGGAAGCGCCGCTGCAGGCTCTGATTATCGACTCCTGGTTTGATAACTACCTCGGCGTCGTTTCTCTGGTGCGTATCAAAAACGGCACCATGCGCAAAGGCGATAAAATTAAGGTGATGAGTACCGGGCAGGTGTATAACGCCGATCGCCTGGGCATCTTCACGCCGAAGCAGGTGGACCGTACCGAGCTGAAATGCGGCGAGGTAGGCTGGCTGGTTTGCGCCATTAAAGACATCCTCGGCGCGCCGGTCGGCGATACGCTGACGCTTGCGCGCAACCCGGCAGATAAAGCGCTGCCCGGCTTTAAAAAGGTGAAACCGCAGGTCTATGCCGGCCTGTTCCCGGTCAGCTCCGATGATTATGAAAACTTCCGCGACGCGCTGGGCAAGCTGAGCCTCAACGATGCTTCTCTGTTCTATGAGCCGGAAAGCTCTACGGCGCTGGGCTTCGGTTTCCGCTGCGGCTTCCTGGGTCTTCTGCATATGGAGATCATCCAGGAGCGCCTGGAGCGTGAATACGATCTGGATCTGATCACCACGGCGCCGACGGTAGTCTATGAAGTCGAAACCACCTCGAAAGAGGTTATCTACGTCGACAGCCCGTCGAAGCTGCCGCCGCTGAACAATATTCAGGAGCTGCGCGAGCCGATCGCGGAGTGTCACATGCTGCTGCCGCAGGAGTTTTTGGGCAACGTCATCACCCTGTGTATCGAAAAGCGCGGCGTACAGACCAACATGGTTTACCACGGCAATCAGGTTGCGCTGACCTATGAAATCCCGATGGCGGAAGTGGTGCTCGACTTCTTCGACCGACTGAAGTCTACCTCCCGCGGCTATGCATCGCTGGACTACAACTTCAAGCGCTTCCAGGCTTCCAACATGGTGCGTGTGGATGTGTTGATTAACGGCGAGCGTGTGGATGCGCTGGCGTTGATCACGCATAACGACAATGCGCCGTACCGCGGCCGCGAACTGGTAGAGAAGATGAAAGAGCTGATCCCGCGTCAGCAGTTCGATATCGCTATCCAGGCTGCCATCGGCAACCACATCATTGCCCGCTCTACCGTAAAACAGCTGCGTAAAAACGTCCTGGCGAAATGCTATGGCGGCGACGTCAGCCGTAAGAAAAAGCTGCTGCAGAAGCAGAAAGACGGTAAGAAACGCATGAAGCAGGTCGGTAACGTTGAGCTTCCGCAGGAAGCGTTCCTCGCCATTCTGCACGTTGGTAAAGACGGCAAATAACCCTAAGGAGTTGGCATGGCGAACATGTTTGCCCTGATCCTGGTCATCGCTACTGTGGTGACGGGTCTGTTGTGGTGCCTGGATAAGTTTATCTTTGCGCCAAAACGTCGCGAAAGTCAGGCCGCTGCGCAGGCAGCGACCGGCGACCAGTTGGACAAGAAAACGCTGAAAAAGGTCGGCCCGAAACCGGGCTGGCTGGAAACCGGCGCGTCAATCTTCCCGGTACTGGCGATTGTGCTGGTGGTTCGCTCATTCATTTATGAGCCCTTCCAGATCCCCTCCGGCTCGATGATGCCGACGCTGCTGATCGGCGATTTTATTCTGGTTGAGAAGTTTGCCTACGGCATTAAAGATCCGATTTACCAGAAGACGCTGATCGAAACCGGACATCCGAAGCGCGGCGATATTGTCGTCTTTAAATATCCGCAAGATCCGCGCCTGGATTATATCAAGCGTGCGGTCGGTTTACCGGGTGATAAAGTGACTTACGATCCGATTGCCAAGCAGGTCACTATCCAGCCGGGCTGTAGTTCTGGCCAGGCCTGCGGCAACGCGCTGCCGGTCACTTACTCCAACGTTGAGCCGAGCGATTTCGTACAGACCTTCTCCCGCAGCAACGGCGGCGAAGCGACCAGCGGTTTCTGGCAACTGCCGAAAGGCGAGACGAAAGCCGATGGCATCCGTCTGACCGAACGTAAAGAGACGCTGGGCGAAGTGACCCACCGTATATTGACCGTACCGATTGCTCAGGACCAGGTGGGGATGTATTACCATCAGTCCGGTCTGCCGCTGGCGACCTGGATTGTCCCGCCGGGGCAGTATTTTATGATGGGTGACAACCGCGATAACAGCGCCGATAGCCGTTATTGGGGCTTTGTGCCGGAAGCGAATCTGGTGGGTAAAGCAACCGCAATCTGGATGAGTTTCGAAAAACAGGAAGGCGAATGGCCTACCGGCGTACGTTTATCGCGTATCGGTGGTATCCAGTAAATTTTTCCTGCTTTATTCACGCTGCCGACGCAATAACGGCAGCGTGAATTATTTAAAATTTAAATCTATTCAAACTAACGACATCCCTTGTCGTTGCGTATAGAATATCCCCCCGAAGTTTTAGGTTGTCTCTCGTAAGATTGACACAGCACACGAAACCGCGTTGGTTTTTACTCAGGTCGGTTTCGTGTGCTGCATTTTTGACGCATTCATCTATTGGTAACGCATGAACCCCATCGTAATTAATCGGCTTCAACGGAAGCTGGGCTACACTTTTCATCATCAGGAGCTGTTGCAACAGGCATTAACTCACCGCAGTGCCAGCAGCAAACATAATGAGCGCCTGGAATTTTTAGGCGACTCAATATTGAGCTTTGTGATCGCGAACGCGCTCTATCATCGTTTCCCTCGGGTAGACGAAGGCGATATGAGCCGCATGCGCGCGACCCTGGTACGAGGCAACACGCTGGCAGAAATTGCCCGCGAGTTCGAATTAGGTGAATGTCTGCGTCTTGGGCCGGGTGAACTGAAAAGCGGGGGCTTTCGCCGTGAATCTATACTGGCGGACACCGTTGAAGCGTTAATCGGCGGGATTTTCCTCGACAGCGATATTCAGAACGTTGAGCGCCTTATTCTCTCCTGGTACCAGAGTCGTCTGGATGAAATCAGCCCGGGCGACAAGCAAAAAGATCCGAAGACGCGCTTGCAGGAGTATCTGCAGGGGCGCCATCTGCCGCTGCCGTCTTACCTGGTGGTACAGGTTCGCGGTGAAGCGCACGATCAGGAATTTACTATCCACTGCCAGGTTAGCGGCCTGAGTGAACCGGTGGTTGGCACGGGTTCTAGCCGTCGCAAGGCGGAGCAGGCTGCCGCCGAACAGGCGCTGAAAAAGCTGGAGCTGGAATGAGCGAAGAAAAGAACTACTGCGGATTTATTGCCATCGTTGGTCGTCCAAACGTGGGCAAATCCACATTGCTGAACAAGCTGCTCGGGCAGAAGATCTCGATCACTTCCCGAAAAGCGCAGACGACGCGTCACCGCATCGTTGGTATTCATACTGAAGGTCCGTATCAGGCGATCTACGTCGATACCCCGGGCCTGCATATGGAAGAAAAACGCGCGATTAACCGTCTGATGAACAAAGCGGCAAGCAGCTCCATTGGCGACGTTGAGCTGGTTATTTTCGTCGTTGAAGGTACCCGCTGGACGCCGGACGACGAGATGGTGCTCAACAAGCTGCGCGATGGCAAAGCGCCGGTGATTCTGGCGGTCAACAAAGTCGATAACGTACAGGAAAAAGCCGATCTTCTGCCGCACCTGCAGTTCCTTGGCAGCCAGATGAACTTCCTTGATATCGTGCCGATTTCCGCGGAAACGGGGCTGAACGTTGATACCATCGCCGGTATCGTGCGTAAGCATCTGCCGGAAGCGATTCATCACTTCCCGGAAGATTACATCACCGACCGCTCTCAGCGCTTTATGGCTTCCGAGATCATTCGTGAAAAGCTGATGCGTTTCCTCGGCGCTGAACTGCCGTATTCCGTTACCGTGGAAATCGAACGTTTTGTAACCAACGAGCGCGGCGGCTACGATATCAACGGTCTGATTCTGGTTGAGCGTGAAGGGCAGAAGAAGATGGTGATTGGCAACAAAGGGGCCAAAATCAAAACCATCGGTATCGAAGCGCGTAAAGACATGCAGGATATGTTTGAAGCGCCGGTTCACCTCGAGCTGTGGGTGAAAGTGAAGTCCGGCTGGGCTGATGACGAACGCGCGCTGCGCAGTCTCGGTTACGGCGACGATCTCTAAGTTTGGATACTCTATGGCTTTCGAGGTGCAGGACAAAACACAAAGTGTTTTGAACAGCGCTTGCGCTGGCTGCGAAGGAGCGAGGCCAGAGGCTGAGTCACGCGGCAAGACCGTGAGTCCCCGGAAGCTTACTTCAGTAAGTGACTGGGGTGAGTGGGCGCAGCCAACGCACCTGCGGCTTGAAAGACGACGAGTATGATGGAAGGCTGGCAACGCGCTTTCGTACTGCATAGCCGTCCCTGGAGCGAAACCAGCCTGATGCTGGACGTCTTCACGGAAGAATCCGGCCGCGTGCGCCTTGTGGCTAAAGGCGCACGTTCCAAACGTTCGAACCTCAAAGGCGCGCTTCAGCCTTTTACTCCCTTACTGCTTCGCTTTGGCGGGCGCGGCGAAGTCAAAACGCTGCGCAGCGCGGAAGCCGTCTCGCTGGCGCTCCCTCTCAGCGGCATCACGCTCTACAGCGGCCTTTACGTCAACGAACTTCTCTCTCGCGTGCTTGAGCATGAAACGCGCTTTTCCGAACTCTTCTTCGATTATTTGCACTGTATCCAGTCTCTGGCTGGCGCAAGCGGCTCGCCGGAACCGGCGCTACGGCGTTTTGAACTGGCGCTGCTGGGGCATCTGGGATATGGCGTGGATTTCCTGCACTGCGCCGGCAGCGGAGAAGCGGTTGACGACGCAATGACCTATCGCTACCGTGAAGAAAAAGGCTTTATCGCCAGCGTGGTTATTGATAACAACACCTTTACCGGGCACCATCTTAAGGCGCTGGCGAGCCGTGAATTTCCGGACAGCGATGCGCTGCGCGCGGCAAAGCGTTTCACCCGTATCGCCCTGAAGCCCTATCTGGGCGGGAAGCCGCTAAAAAGTCGCGAGCTTTTTCGTCAGTTTTTGCCCGCGCGGGCAGCGCGAGCCGATAAAACAAATAACGATTAACGAGGATTGTCATGGCTGAATTACTGTTGGGGGTCAATATTGACCACATTGCGACATTACGCAACGCTCGCGGTACCGCTTATCCGGATCCGGTCCAGGCGGCCTTTATCGCCGAGCAGGCCGGCGCTGACGGTATTACCGTCCATCTGCGCGAAGATCGTCGCCATATTACCGATCGCGATGTCCGTATTTTGCGCCAGACGCTGGATACCCGCATGAACCTTGAGATGGCGGTGACGGAAGAGATGCTGAAGATTGCCTGTGAGACTCAGCCCCATTTTTGCTGCCTGGTGCCCGAAAAACGTCAGGAAGTGACCACCGAAGGTGGACTGGACGTGGCGGGCCAGCTCGACAAAATGCGCGACGCCTGTAAACGCCTTGCCGATGCCGGTATCCTGGTTTCGCTGTTTATTGACGCGGACAACGCGCAAATTAAGGCGGCAGCGGACGTTGGCGCGCCTTATATCGAAATTCACACCGGATGCTATGCTGATGCGCAAACTGACGCTGAGCAGGCAAAAGAGCTGGAGCGTATTGCCAAAGCGGCGACCTATGCCGCCAGCCTGGGGCTGAAGGTTAATGCCGGTCACGGTTTGACCTACCATAACGTGAAGGCCATTGCCGCGCTGCCGGAAATGCACGAGCTGAACATCGGCCACGCGATTATTGGCCGTGCGGTGATGAGCGGCCTGAAAGAGGCGGTGGCGGACATGAAGCGCTTGATGCAGGAAGCGCGCGCCTGATGGCCATTCTCGGACTGGGTACTGATATTGTAGAAATTGCCCGTATTGAAGCGGTAATTGCCCGCAGCGGCGATCGTCTGGCGCGTCGCGTCCTGAGCGATAGCGAGTGGGCGATATGGGAACAGCATCAGCAGCCGGTCCGTTTTCTGGCCAAGCGTTTTGCCGTTAAAGAAGCGGCGGCCAAGGCGCTTGGTACCGGCATCCGCAATGGGCTGGCGTTTAATCAGTTTGAGGTTTACAACGACGAGCTGGGTAAGCCAAAGCTGCGATTGTGGGGCGAAGCGAAGAGTCTGGCCGAGCGCATGGGCGTAAGCAGCATTCACGTGACGCTGGCCGACGAGCGTCACTATGCCTGCGCCACGGTGATTATCGAAAGCTAGAGTGTTACAGGCCGGAGAGGTCGGTTAACGCCGCCATCCGGCAATATCACAGTTTGTCCGCGTGGTGCAGCAGGACAAACTTATCCCACAGCTGCTCTTCATTTTCGTTATGGGCCGGATCTTTCAGAATGGTATTTGGGATCGGGCACACCTTCTGGCAGGTCGGCGTATCATAGTGGCCAACGCATTCGGTGCAGCGATCGCTGTTAATTTCATAAATGCTATCACCCATGGATATCGCCTCATTCGGGCACTCCGGCTCGCACATATCGCAGTTGATGCATTTTTTGGTGATTAACAGCGCCATCAGGAAATTCTCAGAAACAACACAAACAGGGCGGGCATTATACGCCCATTTTTCGCCCGGGCCAGCTCTTTTCAACCGCGGTGCGACCATCCGCAGCGGAGAAATTTTGCCCGGCCTGAGCCAATAAGAGAGTGTGTGCTTTTGACAGCGGGCAGGGCACTCGGGGTTACACCAGCTTTTTCACCAGCGCTTCGCTATGGCGAATCCGCTCTGGAGCGTGCTCAAGATCCTGCTGCACCAGCCCCATAAACAGAAGATCGGTCAACATCATTTGCGCGCTGGTGGAGGAGATCGCGGCGCTACGCGTGGCCTGCTCTTCCGCAATGGTGTACAGGCACAGCGTCGCCTGCTGCTGAAGCGCGTTGGGGTTAAAGCCGGTGATCGCCAGGATCTGGCTTCCTACCCGCAGCGCTTCACCGGCCGCCATATTGATCTCGCGTCGTTCACCGGAATAGGAGATGGCCAGCAGCAGATCGTCCGGAGACATCGCCTGTACCGTCGCCAGCAGGGCGTGCATATCCTGTTCTGATACCGCGTTAATACCGATTTTCATCAGCTTCCAGCTAAAGTTTCTCGCCACCAGGCCCGACGCGCCGATGCCGGTAATGATGACCCGACGGGCGTGGCGCAACAGCGTGACGGCTTCCAGCAGCTTCTCTTCGGTGTTGACGTCCAGCGAGGCGTGCATGGCCGCGACGTTATCTTTAATCAGCTTTTCGCCAACCAGGCGCAGGGGATCGTCGCCGCGAATCTGGTTATGCACCGGTACGGATTGCGGAGTCGGCGCGCTTGCCAGGGCTTCGCTCAACGCCAGCTTTAACGCCGGGAAGCCTTTGAACCCCATCTTCTGCGCAAATTTCACTACGCTTGACTGGCTGACGCCGGCTTCGCCCGCCAGCTGCTGCGAGCTGAGGTGGCGGGTTTGATCCGGTTGAGCCAGAATGAAATCGGCCAGTTTTTTATCGCTTGCGGCCAACGTCGGATAGCGCTGGCGAATACGGGTCAAACAGTTCATAGCGGCTCCGGAGGACAGCTTCACCCTCGGCTGAAAGAATTTTGTATTCGATTATAAGAGGATTATCGCGAATTAAAAATTCTGTGCCTAAGATTTCTCGGCAAAGACGTTTTCTTAATACGGATTCAACAGCAGCGTATGTTTTCGCTATTGGCGACGTAAGGCTGTTAAGCTATTGGTTATCATGCGATCGTTCAGGGGAGTGGGTTTTGAATAGCAGCACGCGGAGAGTGGTTTTCTTTGATCTGGATGGAACCTTGCATCAGCAGGATATGTTCGGCAGCTTTTTGCGCTATGCCCTGCGCCATCAGCCGCTGAACGCGCTGCTGCTGCTTCCTTTATTGCCGGTTATCGCGGCCGGACTGATGTTATACGGTCGCGCCGCGCGCTGGCCGATGAGCCTGCTGCTCTGGGCATCAACCTTCGGACGCAGCGAGCAGCAGCTTAAACGCCTGGAGGCCAATTTTGTTCGCTGGTTTCGCCAGCACGTCACGGCATTCCCGGTTGTTCAGGCGCGGCTTAAACATTATCTGACCAGCACGGACGCTGACGTCTGGCTGATCACCGGTTCGCCGCAGTCGCTGGTTGAACAGGTCTATTTTGATACCGCCTGGCTGCCGCGGGTGAATCTGATCGCCAGCCGAATGGAGCGACGCTACGGCGGCTGGGGGTTAACCCTGCGCTGTCTCGGTAATGAAAAAGTGACGCAGCTGGAACAAAAGATCGGCGCACCGCTGCGCTTGTATAGCGGCTACAGCGACAGCGAGCAGGACAACCCGCTGCTCTCTTTTTGCCAGCACCGCTGGCGGGTAACGCCGCAGGGCGATCTTCAGCAGTTAGAATAGTGTGTAATACATAGCGCCCATGTATAATGCGCCCCGCTTTTCTGCAGGAGTGCCCGCTTTGTCTGACCATGAATTAAATGATGAATACTGGATGCGTCACGCTCTGACGCTGGCCAAACGCGCCTGGGAAGAGGGCGAGGTGCCGGTCGGCGCCGTGCTGGTGCATAATCATCAGGTCATCGGCGAGGGCTGGAACCGGCCCATCGGCCGCCACGATCCCACCGCGCACGCCGAGATTATGGCGCTGCGTCAGGGCGGACTGGTGTTGCAAAACTATCGCCTGATTGACGCAACGCTGTACGTTACTCTCGAACCCTGTGTGATGTGCGCCGGGGCAATGGTGCACAGCCGTATTTCCCGACTGGTGTTTGGCGCCAGGGATGCGAAAACCGGCGCCGCCGGGTCGCTGATTGATGTGCTGCATCATCCGGGTATGAACCATCGGGTAGAAATAGCGGAAGGTGTTATGGCGGAGGCCTGTTCCGGCATGCTGAGCGATTTCTTCCGCTGGCGGCGGGAAGAGAAAAAAGCGCTAAAGCGAGCGGGCCAACAGGCGCAAGATTAATGCCCCATTCCGGGGATTTTTAATTTTGCGTTATCGACCAGCGTTTCGGCGCGAAAGTTAAAAAAGGACCTGGTGTACTGCTCTTCTTTATCCAGCTCATCCGGCATGACCGCCGGATAGTGTTCGCCTAAGGCCGCCATCTGCGCGTCTTTTTTCTCTTTTTCAGAGAGATAGCCCACGAGGCTAATATGATATTTGCGGATATTTTCGACGTAGGCGTAGGCTTCGTGCCCGCGTGCAAAGCCGTACTTCAGTCGGCTGTAGTAGTTTTTCTGGCTTAGCAACGGCAGACGCTGCTTCACATCCGCCCAGCTATTCGGGTTGCCTTTCTGCTTTTTGGTCAGCGCCATCGCGTCAAGCATGTGCGCGTAGCCCATATTATAAGCCGCCAGCGCAAACCAGATGCGCTCGTCCTGTGGGACCGACTCCGGCACTTTATTCATCATGTCCTGTAAATAACGCATGCCGCCGTCGAGGCTTTGCTCGGCGTCGGTACGATCGGTCAGGCCCAGGCTTTGCGCCGTATTGCGGGTCAGCATCATTATCCCGCGAACGCCCGTCGGAGAGGTGGCCTGCGGATCCCAGTGCGATTCCTGCCATGAGATAGCCGCCAGCAGCCGCCAGTCTATCTGTCGGGCGTATTTTTCAAACATCGGCTGCAGGTCAGGGAGGACGCTCTCCACGGCGCGCAGGAAGGTGCGGGTGTCAACGTAGTCAAAATCGTTGCCGTGGCCGAGGTATTTCTCCTCCAGCCTCGCCAGGGTGCCATCTTCGTTAATGTTATTGAAGAAATCGAGCATTGCCGCCGGCAGGGAATTATCCTCACCTTTTTCGCTAAACCAGGTGACTGGCTGTTCGTCGCTAATATCGAGGGCGACGGCCAGCTCCGGGTGAACGCGCTGGAACAGACTGACGGCGACCGAATCAGCGACGGTATAGTCGAGTTTGCCATCGATAACCGCCTGCATCAGCGCCGTCGTGCCTCGCTTATCGTCCACGTGCCACTCAAGGTCGGGATATTTTTGCTTTTTCAATGCCTGCAGATCGTTAATCGCCACGTGCCCGGGAGCGATGGCCAGCTGCGCGGCGGTGATGTTTGCCAGGGTGCGCGGACGCAGGTTGCCTTTGCGATACACCAGCTGTTGCGAAACGGAATAGTAGGTCGGCCCGACCTGATAGTTTTTCACCCGCTCGGAGTTGTAGACCAGCCCGGCTGCCAGCATGTCGGCTTTGCCTTCATCGAGGTCGTCGAATAGCTGGCTGATATTCTGCCTGACGGTGACTTTGAGCTCGACGCCGAGGTAGTCGGCAAACTGCTGCGCCAGCTCATAATCAAAACCGTAGGTCTTGTCATTGATGGTCGCGAAGGTCATCGGCGAATTAATGGTGCTGATTCGCAGTTCTCCGCGCGCCATGATCCCCGCCACGCGGTTTTCTGGTTTTCCCATCCACGGGAGAGACGGCCACAGGGCAGCCGCCAGCAGGAGGGTCACAATGCCGATGAGCAGATAATTAATCTTTAGTTTTTTCAGATAGTTAATCTTCTGCAGCTTCGCGTTCCTCAGCAGATTATGACCAGAAAAAGTAAAAGGTTGTCCTAGAATGAGCGGCATTTTGCTTAAGAATGCGCCAGTTGGCAACTTATTCGCGAGATGAGTCACATTAATTGATAAACCCCGGCAATCATTTTATTTCTACGCAAACGGTTTCGTCGGGGCGCAGGATTCACTATAATGGCGCCCGTTTCCCCCCTGGCTCACCATGAAAGCTTCGAAGACGAGAGACTTATGATGGAAATTTTGCGTGGTTCACCTGCACTGTCGGCATTCCGTATCAATAAACTGCTGGCACGTTTCCAGGCGGCCAACCTTCCGGTCAGCACCCTTTATGCCGAGTACGTTCATTTTGCCGACCTCAGCGCCCCGCTCAGCGGCGACGATCGCGAGAGCCTGGCAAGATTGCTCAAGTATGGCCCGAACTTAAGCAGCCATACCCCGACCGGCAAGCTACTGCTCGTTACCCCCCGTCCCGGCACCATCTCTCCCTGGTCTTCTAAAGCTACCGACATCGCCCATAACTGCGGCCTGTCACAGGTTTTGCGCCTGGAGCGCGGCGTGGCGTATTACGTCGAAGCGAGCAGCCTGAATGACGAACAGTGGTCGCAGGTGGCGGCCGAACTGCATGACCGCATGATGGAAAGCGTCTTTGGCGCGCTGGAAGAGGGTGAAAAACTCTTCGCCCACCATCAGCCAACCCCGGTCACCAGCGTTGATCTGCTGGGCCTGGGCCGTCAGGCGCTGATTGACGCCAACCTCCGTCTGGGGCTGGCGCTGGCGGATGATGAAATCGACTATTTGCAGGATGCTTTCCAGAAGCTGGGGCGCAACCCGAACGATATCGAACTCTATATGTTCGCGCAGGCTAACTCCGAGCACTGCCGACACAAGATTTTTAACGCCGACTGGGTCATTGATGGCGAAAAGCAGCCGAAGTCGCTGTTTAAAATGATCAAAAACACCTTCGAGAAAACCCCGGACTACGTGCTGTCTGCTTATAAAGACAACGCCGCGGTAATGGAAGGTTCAGCCGTGGGGCGCTACTTCGCCGACCACGAAACCGGCCGCTACGACTTCCACCAGGAAGACGCGCATATTCTGATGAAGGTCGAAACCCATAACCACCCGACGGCGATCTCTCCGTGGCCGGGCGCGGCGACCGGTTCCGGCGGCGAAATTCGCGATGAAGGCGCCACCGGGCGCGGCGCGAAGCCGAAAGCGGGTCTGGTGGGCTTCTCGGTTTCCAACCTGCGTATTCCGGGGTTTGAGCAGCCGTGGGAAGAGGATTTCGGTAAGCCGGAGCGTATCGTCACCGCGCTGGATATCATGACCGAAGGCCCGCTGGGCGGCGCGGCGTTTAACAACGAATTTGGTCGTCCGGCGCTCAACGGTTACTTCCGTACCTATGAAGAGAAAGTGAGCAGCCACAACGGCGAAGAGCTGCGCGGCTATCACAAGCCCATTATGCTGGCGGGCGGTATCGGCAACATTCGCGGCGAACACGTGCAGAAGGGCGAGATCGTCGTCGGCGCGAAGCTGATTGTTCTCGGCGGTCCGGCGATGAACATCGGTCTTGGCGGCGGCGCGGCCTCTTCAATGGCTTCCGGCCAGTCCGATGCCGATCTCGATTTCGCCTCCGTACAGCGCGACAACCCGGAAATGGAACGTCGTTGCCAGGAAGTTATCGACCGCTGCTGGCAGCTGGGCGACGCCAACCCGATTCTGTTTATCCACGACGTCGGCGCCGGCGGTTTGTCGAACGCGATGCCTGAACTGGTCAGCGACGGCGGACGCGGCGGTAAATTCCAGCTGCGCGATATCCTCAGCGATGAGCCGGGCATGAGCCCGCTGGAGATCTGGTGTAACGAATCGCAGGAACGTTATGTGCTGGCGGTCGCGCCGGAGCAGCTGCCGCTGTTTGATGAGCTGTGCCGCCGCGAACGCGCGCCGTATGCTGTGATTGGCGAAGCGACCGAAGCGCTGCATCTGAGCCTCGACGATACTCACTTTGACGATCGCCCGATCGACCTGCCGCTTGACGTGCTGCTGGGCAAAACGCCGAAAATGACCCGCGACGTGCAGACGCTCAAAGCCCAGGGCCAGAGTCTGGAACGCCAGGGAATCACTATTGCCGACGCGGTGAATCGCGTGCTGCACCTGCCGACCGTGGCGGAGAAAACCTTCCTCGTCACCATCGGTGACCGTACCGTCACCGGTATGGTGGCGCGCGATCAGATGGTGGGTCCGTGGCAGATCCCGGTGGCTAACTGCGCGGTGACCACCGCCAGTCTCGACAGCTACTATGGCGAAGCCATGTCCATTGGCGAGCGCGCGCCGGTGGCGCTGCTGGACTTTGCCGCTTCCGCCCGTCTGGCGGTCGGCGAGGCGCTGACCAACATCGCGGCGACGCAGATTGGCGCGCTCAATCGCGTGAAGCTGTCGGCAAACTGGATGGCCGCAGCCGGTCACCCGGGCGAAGACGCCGGTTTATATGAAGCGGTAAAAGCGGTTGGCGAAGAGCTCTGTCCGGCCCTGGGACTGACCATTCCGGTGGGTAAAGACTCCATGTCGATGAAAACCCGCTGGCAGGAAGGTGCTGAACAGCGCGAGATGACCTCTCCGCTGTCGCTGGTGATTTCCGCCTTTGCTCGCGTGGAAGACGTACGCCGTACCGTCACCCCACAGCTCGCGACCGAAGACAACGCCCTGCTGCTGATTGATTTAGGCAAGGGGAACAATGCGCTGGGCGCGACCGCGCTGGCGCAGGTTTATCGTCAGCTTGGCGATGTGACCGCCGACGTGCGCGATGTCGCGCAGCTGAAAGGCTTCTGGGACGCAATGCAGGCGCTGGTGGCCGAAGGTAAGCTGCTGGCGTGGCACGACCGGTCTGACGGCGGTCTGCTGGTCACGCTGGCCGAGATGGCCTTTACCGGCCACTGCGGCGTCAAGGTTGATATCGCCGCGCTCGGCGAGGATCGTCTGGCCGCGCTGTTTAACGAAGAGCTTGGCGGGGTGATTCAGGTTCGTGCCGCCGACCGCCAGGCGGTGGAAGCGCTGCTGGCCGCTCATGGTCTGGCGGATTGCGTTCACTATCTTGGCCAGGCCACGACGGGCGATCGCTTTATCATCGAGGCCGACGGTCACCCGGTATTCAGCGAAAGCCGCACAACGCTGCGCATGTGGTGGGCAGAAACCACCTGGCAAATGCAGCGTCTGCGCGATAACCCGGAGTGCGCCGACCAGGAGCACGAGGCGAAAGCCAACGATGCCGATCCGGGCCTTAACGTGAAGCTCTCCTTCGATATCAATGAGGATATCGCTGCGCCTTATATTGCCACCGGCGCGCGTCCGAAGGTTGCGGTGCTGCGCGAGCAGGGCGTGAACTCCCATGTCGAAATGGCCGCGGCGTTTCATCGCGCGGGCTTTGATGCCATCGACGTGCACATGAGCGACCTGCTGGCGGGGCGTACCGGTCTTGCTGACTTCCAGGCGCTGGTGGCCTGCGGCGGCTTCTCCTACGGTGACGTTTTAGGCGCGGGTGAGGGCTGGGCGAAATCGATCCTGTTCAATGAGCGGGTTCGCGACGAATTTGCCACCTTCTTCCATCGTCCGCAAACCCTGGCGCTGGGCGTATGCAACGGCTGCCAGATGATGTCTAACCTGCGCGAGCTGATCCCGGGCAGCGAGCTGTGGCCGCGCTTTGTGCGTAACCAGTCGGACCGCTTTGAAGCGCGCTTCAGCCTGGTTGAAGTGACCCAGAGCCCGTCGCTGCTGCTGCAGGGGATGGTGGGGTCAATGATGCCGATTGCCGTATCTCACGGTGAAGGACAGGTGGAAGTCCGCGATGGCGCGCATCTGGCGCAGCTGGAAAGCAAAGGCCTGGTGGCGCTGCGCTTTGTCGACAACGTCGGTAAGGTGACGGAAAACTATCCGGCTAACCCGAACGGTTCGCCGAACGGTATCACCGCGGTGACCAGCGAAAGCGGGCGCGCGACCATCATGATGCCGCACCCGGAACGCGTGTTCCGCACCGTGTCGAACTCCTGGCATCCGGAAAACTGGGGCGAAGACAGCCCGTGGATGCGTATTTTCCGCAACGCGCGTAAACAGCTGGGCTAAAACCGCTCACAAATCGCATTAAGCCTCCTGCCCGCGCAGGGGGCTTTTTTATTGGTGAGGCGTATCGACAGCAGGTGTCGGGGATCGCCGACAAACGCGCTATAGCAGTGTCGTCAAAAGGTGACACTTAACATATTGATTTATAATAGCATTGCTAAACCATTCATCCGGTGTTGCTAATCAGCGACACTTTGCGCATAAACCGACCATCATCATTCATGTCCATGAATAGTAAAAAGGTATTATATTTCATTGTGTTAATAAAATGTTTTGAGATGTGGCATAGTTCGTGCATAATTATAACCAGTGGCTCATTCACCTTCTTATGTCAGCCCCTTCGGGACGCGCTACATAAACTTCGAATGACGCACAAACAGGTGCCTGCCGTCCAACTCCTGATAACAGCTCTGCTTTATCAGTCATCGGGCGAAACGTCGAGTAAGGCACCGCCTCATTTCTTAATAAAGCCAGGCTCCTGTAGCCTGGCTTTATTATTTCCGGCGTAGATGTTTATTGCGTCCTCGGTTAGCATCGTCATGAGCTAATGATTGAGACCCTATCCGTGAAGCGACTCTCCCTTTTCCCCCGTTCGCTGCGCCAGCTGGTCACGCTATCCTTCGTGCTGATCCTGCTGCCGCTGCTGGTGCTGGCATGGCAGGCGTGGCAAAGCCTCAACGCGCTGAGCGCGCAGGCGG
The DNA here is from genome assembly GCF_015139575.1 of Klebsiella michiganensis. Taxonomy (GTDB): domain Bacteria; phylum Pseudomonadota; class Gammaproteobacteria; order Enterobacterales; family Enterobacteriaceae; genus Klebsiella; species Klebsiella michiganensis. Next base: position 1,431,691 of record NZ_AP022547.1, read on the forward strand.
CGCATATCAACCGTACTACCCTTATCGACGCCCGCCGCAGCGAAGCGATGATTAACGCATCGCTGGAGATGGAACGTAGCTACCGTCAGTACTGCGTGCTGGACGATCCGACGCTGGCGCGGGTCTACCAGAATCAGCGCCAACGCTACAGCGAAATGCTTGATGCTCACGCGGGCGTCCTGCCCGATGAGAAAATCTGGCAGGCGCTGCGTCAGGATCTCGACGATCTGGCCGAGCTACAGTGTAAAAATAGCGGTCCGGCGGCGAAGTCAGCCGCCAGCCTGGAAGCGTTTGCCTCGGCCAATAGCGACATGGTGCAGGCAACCCGAACGGTGGTCTATTCGCGCGGGCAGCAGCTGCAGCAGGAAATCGCCGAGCGCGGGCAGTTCTTCGGCTGGCAGGCGCTGGTGCTGTTCCTGCTCAGCCTGGCGCTGGTGCTGCTGTTCACCCGCATGATTATCGGCCCGGTGAAGGGCATTGAGAGAATGATCAACCGACTGGGGGAGGGGAAGTCGCTGGACGACGCCGCGCTGTTTACCGGTCCGCGCGAGCTGCGCTCCGTCGGTAAACGCATTATCTGGCTGAGCGAACGCCTTGCCTGGCTGGAATCCCAGCGTCATCAGTTCCTGCGCCATCTTTCCCATGAGCTGAAAACGCCGCTGGCCAGCATGCGCGAAGGGACGGAACTGCTTGCCGACCGGGTGGCCGGGCCGCTGACGCCCGAGCAGCAGGAGATCGTTGAAATTCTCGATAACAGCAGCCGCAACCTGCAAAAGCTGATCGAGCAGCTGCTGGATTACAACCGTAAACAGGCCGATGGCCCGATTGCGCGCGAGACGGTAAACCTGGCCGAACTGGTGGAAAATGTGGTTTCTGCCCATAGCCTGCCGGCAAGAGCTAAAATGATGCATACCGAACTGTTGCTCAGCGAGCGTTTATGCGAAGCGGAGCCCGCTCTGCTGGTGAGCGTCCTGGATAATCTCTACTCCAATGCGGTGCACTATGGTGCTGAATCCGGTAACATTCGCATTCATAGCTATCGGCACGGCGAGCAGGTGCGCATTGACGTCATTAACGACGGCGAGCCGATCCCGCCCGCAGAGAGAAACATGATTTTTGAGCCTTTTTATCAGGGAAGCCACCAGCGTAAAGGGGCGGTAAAAGGCAGCGGTCTGGGGCTGAGCATTGCCCGCGACTGCGTACGGCAAATGCAGGGCGAGCTGAGCCTGGTTGATGATAAATCAGGGCTAATCTGTTTTCGTATCACGCTCCCCGTCGCCGAGTCTGGACAAAATAACGTATAACTATCGGGTGAATATGTCCCACTTCTTCGCACTTGTCCGTCCCCTCAGGGGATGGCTGCTGTCAGGCATGTCCTGCCTGGCGCTGGCGGGATGTTCCGCCTCTACATCACCACACGCCGCGGATGGCAAAACGCTCTCCGCGCTGCCGCAGCATCAGGTCGCCGATTTTCTTTCGGTGGAGTGCGCCGACATCTGGAGCCTGCAAAGCGAGGCCAGTGATAAAAACCCGCTTTACTGGCTGCGGGGAATTGACTGCGCGGATCGCCTTGCTCCGGTACAGGCGCGGGCTGAAGCCCGGCAGCACGATGCCAACAGCTGGCAGGATGCCTTTAAACGCGGCATTTTACTGGCCGATGCCAAAATTACGCCCAACGAACGTCGCGATCTGGTGGCCAGTCTGGATGCCTTCAGCCCGCAAATCGCCGCCCAGGTTCGCCCGCTTTATCAGCTCTGGCGCGATGCCCAGGGCCGGCAGCTTCAGCTGATTGAGGAGCGCTCCCGCTACGCCAAATTGCAGCAGTCAAGCGATGCGGAGCTGGAGACGCTGCGTCAGCAGGAAATTGAACTTCGCAGTCAGCTCGAACTGACGACCCGCAAGCTGGAGAATCTCACCGACATCGAGCGCCAGCTCTCCAGCCGTAAACCCGGCGGGAACTTCAGCCCGGACGCCGGGCATGGCGGCGAGAAGGTCCCGGAGGTGATTCATGACGATCCGTAAACCCGCCCGCCTGCTGTTGGTGGACGACGATCCGGGGCTGCTGAAGCTGCTGGGCATGCGTCTTGTCAGCGAAGGATACAGCGTACTGACCGCCGAGAGCGGGCCGGAGGCCCTGCGCACCCTGAGCCGCGACAAAGTCGACCTGGTGGTCAGCGACCTGCGGATGGACGAGATGGACGGCCTCCAGCTGTTCAGCGAAATCCAGAAGGTTCAGCCGGGAATGCCGGTGATCATTCTCACCGCGCACGGTTCCATTCCGGACGCCGTTGCCGCGACCCAGCAGGGCGTATTTAGCTTTCTCACCAAGCCGGTGGATAAAGACGCTCTGTATAAAGCGATTGATGACGCGCTGGAGCAGAGCGCGCCCACCACCGATGAGCGCTGGCGCCAGGCGATTGTGACCCGCAGCCCGCTGATGGAGCGTCTGCTGGAGCAGGCCGGGATGGTGGCGCAGTCGGACGTCAGCGTACTGATTAACGGCCAGAGCGGTACCGGCAAGGAGATTGTCGCCCAGGCAATTCATAACGCCAGCCCGCGCCGCGATAAACCTTTTGTCGCCATTAACTGCGGCGCGCTTCCCGAGCAGTTGCTGGAGTCAGAGCTGTTTGGCCACGCCCGCGGCGCTTTTACCGGCGCGGTCAGCAATCGCGAGGGGCTATTCCAGGCCGCAGAAGGCGGGACCCTGTTTCTTGATGAAATCGGCGATATGCCGGTGGCGCTGCAGGTTAAACTGCTGCGCGTCCTGCAGGAGCGTAAAGTGCGCCCGCTGGGCAGCAACCGCGATATCGACATTGATGTGCGGATTATTTCTGCGACCCATCGCGACCTGCCGAAGGCCATGGCGCGCGGCGAGTTTCGCGAAGATCTGTTTTATCGTCTCAACGTGGTGAATCTGAAAATCCCGCCGCTGGCCGAGCGTACGGAAGATATTCCGCTGCTGGCGAACCATCTGCTGCGCCAGTCCGCCGATCGCCACAAACCCTTTGTTCGCGCGTTCTCCACCGATGCGATGAAGCGGCTGATGGCCGCAAAATGGCCGGGCAACGTGCGCCAGCTGGTGAACGTGATTGAGCAGTGCGTGGCGCTAACCTCTTCGCCGGTCATTAGCGACGCCCTGGTGGAGCAGGCGCTGGAAGGGGAAAACACCGCGCTGCCGACCTTTGTTGAGGCGCGGAATCAGTTTGAGCTCAATTACCTGCGCAAGCTGCTGCAAATCACTAAAGGCAACGTCACGCATGCGGCGCGGATGGCGGGGCGCAACCGCACCGAATTTTATAAGCTGCTGTCGCGCCACGAGCTCGACGCTAACGACTTTAAAGAGTAGCTCCGCGTGATGACGCAAGTTATGATACGGTTAGCAACCGGTTACGCGACTAAAACAGGAACACCATGAAAAAGATTGATGCGATTATTAAACCCTTCAAACTGGATGACGTGCGTGAAGCGCTGGCCGAAGTCGGCATCACCGGGATGACGGTAACGGAAGTGAAAGGTTTTGGCCGCCAGAAGGGGCATACCGAGCTGTATCGCGGCGCGGAGTATATGGTCGATTTTCTGCCGAAAGTGAAAATCGAAATCGTTGTCACCGATGATATCGTCGATACCTGCGTGGATACCATTATCCGTACGGCGCAGACCGGCAAAATCGGCGACGGTAAGATCTTTGTTTTCGATGTCGCGCGCGTGATTCGTATCCGCACCGGCGAAGAAGACGACGCGGCGATTTAAGCTGACAAACCGAATGGCGGCCCGATAATTTCCGGGCCGCCTGCATCCATCGCTCTGTTTACAGCACCTTGTGCGGGCCGAAGCACTCGTAATGAATGTTGCCGCTGCTCACGCCCAGATCTACCAGCTGCTTCGCGGCAAACTGCATAAACGCCACCGGGCCGCAGAGATAGAACTGCATCTGCGGGTCGCCGATCTTGTCGGCCAGGGCCGCTAAATCCATCAAACCTTCGCTGTCAAACGCGCCGGCGTCACGGTCCGCTTCGCTCGGGCTGCGGTACCAGACGTGAGAAGTAAACTTCGGCAGGGTTTCACCCAGCGCTTTCACTTCCTCCGCGAAGGCGTGCACGTCGCCATTCTCTGCCGCGTGGAACCAGTTCACCTGCGCCGGATGCTGTGCTTTTGCCAGCGTGTCCAGCATCGCCAGCATCGGCGTCTGACCGACGCCGCCGGAGAGCAGCGTGACCGGCGTTTCCGGCGCCACGTTGAGGAAAAAATCGCCGGCCGGCGCGGCCAGGTAAATCACGTCGCCTTCTTTCGCAGAATCATGCAGCCAGTTTGAAACCTGGCCGCCGTTTTCACGCTTAACCGCAATGCGATAGCCTTTGCCGTCGGGTTTGCGGGTCAAAGAGTACTGACGAATTTCCTGATGCGGAAAGCCTTCCGGCTTCAGCCAGACCGCCAGGTACTGGCCCGGATGGTATTCAGCGACCGCGCCGCCGTCGACCGGCTCAAACTCAAAGCTGGTAATCAGCGCGCTGCGCGGCGTTTTTCTGACGATGCGGAACGCGCGGGTGCCTTCCCAGCCGCCGGTTTTACTGGCGCTTTCGCTGTAGATTTGCGCTTCACGATTAATAAAGACGTTGGCCAGCACGCCGTAGGCCTTGCCCCAGGCATCCAGCACTTCCTGACCCGGGCTGAACATCTCGTCAAGGGTGGCCAGCAGGTGGGTGCCGACAATATTGTACTGCTCGGGCTGGATCTGGAAGCTGGTGTGCTTCTGGGCGATTTTTTCCACCGCCGGCAGCAGGGCGGGCAGGTTCTCAAGATTGCTGGCATAGGCGGCAATGGCGTTGAACAGCGCCTCGCGCTGGTCGCCGTTGCGCTGATTACTCATATTAAAGATTTCTTTGAGTTCGGGATTATGAGCAAACATGCGGTCGTAAAAATGGGCGGTCAGTTTCGGACCGGTTTCAACCAGCAGAGGGATGGTGGCTTTCACCGTAGCGATGGTTTGCGCGTCGAGCATAGCAGCTTCCTTTATAGGTTATCTTAATGATGCATATTAAATGCATCTTATAAAAATAACCCTGCTTTGTAAATGGTTCTTTAACACTTTGCCGTAAGGCAGTTACAACATGAATTATTTGCATCACAAACCTGAAAAGAAATCCGTTGATAATCGAAGGTGCTTTATTGCTCAAAGCCTTGTGTAACGCCGAGCCAATCGTTTGCGTAAAATCCTTTGTCAAGACCTGTTATCGCAGAATGATTCAGTTATACTGTGGGCCGTTGTCCAGGTGGACCGCCTTTTTAGGCCGAAATTTTATTGTTAGCTGAGTCAGGAGATGCGGATGTTAAAGCGTGAAATGAACATTGCCGATTATGATGCCGAACTGTGGCAGGCTATGGAGCAAGAAAAAGTACGTCAGGAAGAGCACATCGAACTGATCGCCTCCGAAAACTACACCAGCCCGCGCGTTATGCAGGCGCAGGGCTCTCAGCTGACCAACAAATACGCTGAAGGATATCCGGGCAAGCGCTACTACGGCGGCTGTGAATACGTCGATATCGTAGAGCAGCTGGCTATCGATCGCGCCAAAGAGCTGTTCGGCGCTGACTACGCTAACGTGCAGCCGCACTCCGGCTCCCAGGCTAACTTCGCGGTCTATACCGCTCTGCTGCAGCCGGGCGATACCGTTCTGGGTATGAACCTGGCGCAGGGTGGTCACCTGACTCACGGCTCCCCGGTCAACTTCTCCGGCAAACTGTACAACATCATTCCTTACGGCATCGATGAGTCCGGTAAAATTGACTATGAAGACATGGCTAAGCAGGCTCAGGAACATAAACCGAAGATGATTATCGGTGGTTTCTCCGCTTATTCCGGCGTGGTTGACTGGGCAAAAATGCGCGAAATCGCTGACAGCATCGGCGCATACCTGTTCGTCGACATGGCCCACGTTGCCGGTCTGATCGCCGCTGGCGTTTATCCGAACCCGGTTCCGCATGCTCACGTCGTGACCACAACTACCCACAAGACCCTGGCCGGTCCGCGCGGCGGCCTGATCCTGGCGAAAGGCGGCAGCGAAGAGCTGTACAAAAAACTGAACTCTGCCGTATTCCCTAGCGCCCAGGGCGGCCCGCTGATGCACGTTATCGCGGCGAAAGCCGTTGCGCTGAAAGAAGCGATGGAGCCGGAGTTCAAAGTTTACCAGCAGCAGGTAGCGAAAAACGCGAAGGCAATGGTAGAAGTGTTCCTGAACCGCGGCTACAAAGTGGTTTCCGGCGGCACTGAAAACCACCTGTTCCTGCTGGATCTGGTCGATAAAAACCTGACCGGTAAAGAAGCGGACGCTGCGCTGGGCCGTGCTAACATCACCGTCAACAAAAACAGCGTGCCGAACGATCCGAAGAGCCCGTTTGTGACCTCCGGCATCCGTATCGGTTCTCCGGCAGTCACCCGTCGCGGCTTTAAAGAAGCGGAAGTGAAAGAGCTGGCCGGCTGGATGTGCGACGTGCTGGACAACATCAATGACGAAGCTGTCATTGAGCGCGTGAAGGGTAAAGTGCTGGATATCTGCGCACGCTTCCCGGTTTATGCGTAAGCGTTAGCGTTGACATAAAAAAGGCCGCTGATGCGGCCTTTTTTGCGTCTGTTGATTAGCGGCGGTCGAGCGAAATCGCCCCGGGACCGGTTATCGCCAGCAGCAGGAAGGCACCGGCAATACTGATGTTTTTCCAGAAGTTAATCATGTTCGGCAGAACCGCATCGCCGGTCATATCCCAGTAGTGATGGCCAATCACCGCGGTACCGAGGGTATAAAAAATAAAGATCACCGCCAGCGGGCGGGTGAAAAAGCCCAGCACAATTAAAATGGCCGCCGGCACTTCCATAATAATGGCAATGATGGCCGCAAGCGTTGGCATCGGCGCGCCGGAGGAGGCCATGTACTGCACCGTGCCGCTAAAGCCGAGCAGCTTGGGATAGCCGAAAAGGATAAACAGCACCACCACCGCGATACGCGCAATCAGCAGCAGCAGAGAGCGGGAGGAGCCAAAGTCAAAGTAGCGTAGAGTGTTCATAATCAGCTCGTTATGAGAGACGTGTGATTTAAACGTAATACACAAATTTGCGCTCCGCCACGTCCGCTGACGATTAACGCAGCGTTTGCAGCTGTTCCTCCACGTACAGATAACCGATCCCCATCAGCTGCTGGGCGCGGGTCAGTTTGCCAAAGCCGATTTGAGTGGCGTGCGCTCGCGGCGTATCGCCGTGGTCAAAGGGATTAAAGCCGGTTTGTTTAACGATACTTTCCAGCCATTGTTCGCCAAAGGCGCAGCTGCGTCCGTATAGCCAGATCTGATTAATATTCAAAATATTTAAGAAATTATAAAGGCTTAAGCCAATGGCGTTGGCCGCGCTATCAACCCATGCGCGAATATGCACGTCTCCCTGTTCCCAGGCTTCAATGAGCGATGCCGTGGTTAATTGCTCGGGAGAGCGCTGCGCTTCCGGCTGCGTTTTGAGCCACATCCGCGCCTGCTTTTTCAACGCGCTGAGGGACGCTACGGTTTCGAGGCAACCGTATCTCCCGCAGTCGCAGGCCTTGCCGTCAGGATTCACAATCGTGTGTCCTATCTGCCCGCTGCCGTAGAGGCTTCCTCGATAAATCTGATCGTTAATCACAAATGACGAGCCGATACCGTAATCGACGTTAATCACGCAAAAATCCGGCTGTATACCCTGATGCTGCCACTTCTCCGCCAGCGCCAGCATCACGCAGTCATTATCCACCCGCACCTGCACGCCGAGCTGTTCCTCCAGCAGATACTTTATTTCAATCGGCGTTTTCCAGCGCGCCTGGGGCATGGTTTGTGACACCCCGGTTACCGGATCAACCTGCCCATGAACGCCAAGCGCGAGATTGATGCTGTGCTGCGGGTAGCGGCGGTGTATACGTCGCCAGCATTCCACGATGGCTTCCAGAAGGGCCTGCGGCGTGGGGGCATCGATGGGCAAATGCTGGTGGCCGTCAACCGCCAGCAGTCGGGCATCGGCAAGCTGATACTCAATGCTGGTCGGCGTGATATTCATGCATAGCGTCCAGGCACCGTGTTCGGGGATCTGGTAGCTTCCGCTGTTCACGCCGCGCTTGCTCATTTTTTCCGTGGAATGGCCGATCAATCCCTCGCTAAGCAGTTCGGCAAGAATGTTGCTCACAGCCGGAATAGAGAGCCCGGTGAGCTGGGAAAGCTGGGATTTACTGAGCTGTTTCTCCCGCCAGAGGTGGGAGAGAAAAATTGATTTGTTGGCCTGCCTGACCCGGGCGTTATTCAAACCGGTGCGCTGCATACACTTAACCCCCTTAACTATATTGCGTGAGCGTTGCGCATTTTAGCAGCTAAATGGCGATATAAACTCCTCTCATAGCAAGTTTTACTTTATTTCGTTTAGTGGAGGCGTCATGTACGGTTCGGTTAAGGTCTGGCAGGAAACAATTACATTACCTACGTGGACGACGGGGGCGGAGGATCCGAACCCCATGTTTCTGGAAAAGCGCGTTTATCAGGGTTCCTCCGGCAACGTCTATCCCTATGGCGTGATAGATACCCTGACCGGCGAGCGTGAAATGCGCGATTATCAGGCAGTATGGATGGAGAATGATTTCATTCGTATCATGCTGCTGCCTGAGCTTGGCGGACGTATTCACCGGGCGTATGACAAAGTCAAACAGCGCGATTTCGTCTATTACAATGAAGTCGTTAAGCCCGCCCTGGTAGGGCTACTGGGGCCCTGGATCTCCGGCGGTATCGAGTTCAATTGGCCGCAGCATCACCGCCCGACGACCTTTATGCCGGTCGATTTTTCGATCCAGCGCGGGGAAAACGGCGTGCAGACCGTATGGATGGGGGAAGCGGAGCCCATGCGCGGTTTACAGGTCATGACCGGGTTTACTCTCTATCCTGACCGCGCGCTGATTGAAATCACCGGTAAGGTTTTTAATGGTAACGCAACGCCGCGTCATTTCCTGTGGTGGGCCAACCCGGCGGTCAAAGGCGGCGATGCTCACCAGAGCGTGTTTCCACCCGACGTCACCGCCGTATTCGATCACGGCAAGCGCGATGTTTCCGCTTTTCCCATCGCCACCGGCACCTACTACAAAGTGGACTATTCTGCGGGCGTCGATATCTCCCGTTATAAAAACGTTCCGGTACCCACCTCGTATATGGCGGAGAAATCGGACTACGACTTTGTCGGCGCTTATCACCACGACGAGCGCGGTGGGCTGCTGCATGTTGCCGACCATCACGTCTCGCCGGGCAAAAAACAGTGGAGCTGGGGCTATGGCGACTTTGGCCAGGCGTGGGACCGCAATCTGACCGACGAAAATGGCCCCTATATCGAGCTGATGACCGGCGTCTACACCGATAACCAGCCTGACTTTACCTGGCTTGCGCCTTATGAAGAGAAGGTGTTTGTGCAAAACTTCCTTCCCTACAGCGAGCTGGGGATGGTGCAAAATGCCAATACGCAGCTGGCGCTGAAGCTGGTTCGTGAGACGGAGCAGCTGCAGCTCGGCGTTTACGCCATTGCGCCGCTGGAAAATATTGTTGTTGAACTCAGCGCGGAAAAGCAGCCGCTGTATGAAACTCAGCTTACGCTGAAGCCCGGCGAGAGCTGGCAGCATACGCTGCCGGAAAATGACGCCCGGCGCTTAACCATTAGGGTGAAAACCGCAGACAACCAGCCGCTGCTGGATTATCAGGAACATATTACTCAGCAGACGCCCCTGCCCGAACCTGCCTGCGCGCCGGCGATGCCGGAAGAGATTCACAACGGCGATGAGCTCTATTTTATCGGCCAGCATCTTGAACAATACAATCATGCAAGCCGCTATGCCGCGGATTACTATCGCCGGGCGATAGCCCTCGATCCGCAGGATTACCGCAATAATGTTGCCCTCGGGACGCTGGCGTTTAATTGCGCCGACTGGGGGCTGGCGGAGCAATGTGCCCGGGCCGCGCTACTTCGCGCCCATCGTCTGAATAAAAATCCGCGCGATGGCGAAGCCAGCATGCTGCTTGGCAGCGCGCTGGAAAGGCAGGGCGATGAAGCTGGAGCATGGGATTGCTATTACAAAGCGTCCTGGAGCGGTAACTGCCGCGATGCCGCCTGGTGGGCGCTGGCAAGGCTGGCGATGAAGCGTGGCGATACCGCCGACGCGCTGGAAAAGGTCAACACCAGCCTGCAGTTTAACGCCAGCAACCATCTGGCTATGGGGCTGAAAGCGCTGGCGTTAGCGAACAGCGGGCGGACGAAAGAGGCACAGGCGTATATTGTCGTCTGCCTCGAACAATACCCGTTGAGCTATCCGCTGCACTGCGCGCGCTGGATGATTGCGCCGGGCGATGAGTCGCGCGCGGGCCTGCTGCGCGTAACGGGGCGCAGAGGGATCAACGGCAGCCTGCTGGCGGGCTGGCTGCTCTCCATCGGTCAGAAGCAGGCGGCGAAGGAGGTGCTTGAGGTTCTGGATTGCCAGGAGGCGCTGCCGATGCTGTGGCGCGCCTCGTTAAGCGATGATGCGAATAAACGGCAACGGTTAATTGCCGAAGCCGAGCGCAGCCATGCGCGAAAAGTGCGTTTCCCCAATACGCTTGATGAAGTCCAGATGCTGCAAACCCTGAGCGATAGCGCTTTTGCCCGCTATCTGCTCGGTTGCTTCTGGTACAGCAAACGTCGCTATGAAGAGGCGGTAAGCTGCTGGCGCGAGACGCTGGAAAAATCTCCCGACTATGCGCCCGCTCATCGTCTGCTGGGGGTCTACGCCTGGAACAAACAACAGGATGCCGCGCAGGCGCTGGCTTATCTGCAGCGGGCCGTAGAGCTTGAGCCCGAAAACGCGCGCTTCCTCTTTGAGCTTGATTTCCTGAAAAAATCACTGGGTACGCCGGTAAACGAACGACTGGAAACGCTGGCGGCGCGCAAAGCGGTGGTGCTGAAACGGGATGACCTGACCGCTGAGCTGTTAAGCCTGTGGAACGCGGCCGGCCATTATGCCGATGCCGCCGCTATTCTCGGTACGCGCGTATTTCATCCCTGGGAAGGCGGGGAGGGGAAAGTTACCGGCCAGTATTTGCTCAATCAGCTCCATCGCGCTTTACAGTTGATCGAACGTAAGGCGTTCACGCAGGCCGCTCGCTGCCTGAATGAAGCGTTACGCTATCCCGATAACCTGGGAGAGGGGCGGCTGCCCGGGCAGACGGACAACGATATCTGGTATTTGCTGGGCTATTGCGCGGAACAGACTGGGGATGCGCACCGGGCAGCGGAATATTACCAGCTTGCCCTGCAAGAGGGCTCAACGCTGGACGCCGGGCGTTACTACAACGATCAGCCCGCCGATTACCTTTTCTGGCAGGGCATCGCGCTGCGTAAGAGCGGTAATCCGGCGCAGGCCGAGCAGCACTTCCAGAATTTTATCGCCTGGGCCAGGCAGCATCGGGATGACGTTCCGCAAGCCGACTTTTTTGCCGTCTCTCTCCCGGATCTGGTGGTGCTCGATGTTTCAGCGCAGCAGCAGCATCAGCAGCACTGTTTGTTTATTGAAGCGCTGGGCCATCTGGGGCTGGGCAACTTATCCGCCAGCCAGCAGGCGATGCAGCGGCTGCTGCAGCTGAACCCGGCTCATGATAAGGCGCATCTGATTCGTCATGCCCTGCAAAGCGGCATGTTTTCCTGAACCTGAAACGGGCGGGCCTGGCCCGCCTGAACCCTACTGTTCCCTGCGTTTCCCTTATAGAGGAATCATTATGAATAACGCGCAGACACATCTGAAAATGGGCTACGTCTGGACTATCTGTCTGGTCGCCGCCTGCGGTGGTTTACTCTTTGGCTATGACTGGGTGGTGATTGGCGGCGCAAAGCCGTTTTATGAAGCCTGGTTTTCCATTACCGACCCGGCGCAGTCCGGCTGGGCAATGAGCTCGGCGCTGGTGGGCTGCGTTTTCGGCGCATTAATCTCGGGATGGTGCGCCGATAAACTGGGGCGTAAGCTGCCCTTAATACTGTCCGCCGTGCTGTTCAGCGCCTCGGCGTGGGGGACGGCGGTTGCCAGCAGTTTCGACATGTTTGTGGTTTACCGCATTGTGGGCGGCGTGGGGATTGGTCTGGCATCCGCGCTCAGCCCGCTTTACATCGCGGAAGTCAGCCCGGCAGAAAAAAGAGGGCGCTTTGTTGCGATAAACCAGCTCACTATCGTGATTGGCGTGCTGGCCGCTCAGCTTATCAACCTGATGATTGCGGAACCCGTAGCGACGGGGGCGACGCAGCAGATGATTGTGGAGACCTGGAACGGGCAGATGGGCTGGCGCTGGATGTTCGGCGCGGAACTGGTGCCTGCGCTGGCGTTTTTGGTGCTGATGTTTTTTGTTCCTGAGTCGCCGCGCTGGCTCATGAAGGCCGGTAAGCCGGATCGCGCCCGGGCCGCGCTGGAGCGCATTGGCTCCGCCGACTATGCCGACAGGATATTACGCGACATCGCGCACACGCTGGAAAAAGATAACCATAAAATATCCTACGGCGCGCTGCTGGCTCCGCAGGTTAAACCGATCGTTATCATTGGTATGGTCCTCGCCGTCTTCCAGCAGTGGTGCGGAATTAACGTCATCTTTAACTACGCGCAGGAGATTTTTGCCTCGGCGGGATTCGATATTAACAGCACGCTGAAATCGATCGTCGCAACGGGGATCGTCAACCTGGTGTTTACCCTCGCCGCGCTGCCGCTGGTGGATAAAATCGGCCGCCGTAAATTAATGCTGCTCGGTGCCTCAGGGTTGACGCTGATCTATGTTCTGATTGCCGCCGCCTATGGCATGGGCATCATGGGCTGGCCCGTTCTGCTGCTGGTGCTGGCGGCGATTGCTATTTACGCCTTGACCCTGGCGCCGGTTACCTGGGTACTGCTGGCGGAAATCTTCCCCAACCGCGTTCGCGGACTCGCGATGTCCTTAGGCACCCTGGCGCTGTGGATTGCCTGTTTCTTGTTAACCTACACTTTCCCGCTGCTTAATGCCGGACTGGGCGCGGCGGGCAGTTTCCTGCTGTATGGCGTCATTTGCGCTGCCGGCTACCTCTATATTCTGCGCAACGTGCCGGAAACGAAGGGGGTCACTCTCGAAGCCCTGGAAGAGCAGCTGGCGCAACGTCATGCGGGCGCTCAGGCGATGAAGCAGGAGCAGACGCGCTAATGGCGGAAGAGTGGATTCTGGAAAACGCGCATCTGCGGATGCGCGTCGCTTCTCTGGGCGGCAAAGTGCAAAGTTTATACTCGCGGCATTATCAGGCGCCGGTGCTGTATGAAAACCCCGCCGGCGGCATGTTTCCGATGCTGCCGCTGGCCAATCGCGTCGCCGGGAACCGCTTTATTTTTCAGGGACGTGAGATAGTTCTGCCTCGCCACCACGCCGACGCGCATTTTTTTCTCCACGGCGACGGTTGGCTGCAGCGCTGGGATATGATTGCGCGCGGCGGCGACTATTGCGTGTTACAGCTGCGTCGGCAGCATGCCTGCGGTTTCGATTACCTGGCGCAGATCCGCTACCAGCTGCTGCGTAACCAGCTGGTGGCTGCTCTGACGCTTACCCACTGCGGTAGCACGCCCATCCCCTATGGCTGCGGTTTTCATCCGTTTTTTCCTTTTGATAAGCGCGGTACGGTGCAGTTTGCAGCCGCCGGCTACTGGCCGGAAGGGGAGCAGCATCTTCCTCTCGGCTGGCAAGGCCAGTTGCCCGGCTACGCCGATTTCAGCCACGCGCAGTACGGTGAGGATCGCTGGCTGAACGTGGGCTATTCCGGCTGGAGCGGGCGGGCGAGGGTGATTAGTGATGTGATGGATATCACAATTCTTTCGCAAACTCCGTGGTTGATGCTTTTCAGAATGCAGGGCGAGCCGTTCCTTTGCCTCGAGCCGCAAAGTCATCCGGTAAACGCCCATAACATGGACGGACAGCCGGGGCTGCGGGTTTTAGGCGCCGGAGATACGCTGAGTTTTTCGCTGAAAATAGACGTACAGGGGCGCGAATAGCGCCATATCTGGGGCGAGGGTATCTTGCGCCCGCCCCGCTTTATCGCCAGACTGTCGCCTCCATTCGGGAGGGAATCATGGTCTTACACTCCACGCGCTGGCTGGCGCTAAGTTACTTCACCTATTTTTTTAGCTACGGCATCTTCCTGCCTTTCTGGAGCGTCTGGCTTTCCGGACTTGGCCTGACGCCGGAAACCATCGGCATGCTGCTCGGCGCCGGGCTGGTGTCGCGCTTTCTTGGCAGCCTGCTGATTGCGCCGCGGGTCAGCGACCCGTCCCGTCTTATCTCTTCTCTGCGCATTCTGGCGCTGCTGACGCTGCTCTTTGCGCTCGCATTTTGGATCGGCCACCAGGTTGCCTGGCTAATGGTGATTATCGTCGGCTTTAACCTCTTTTTCTCGCCGCTGGTGCCGCTGACCGACGCGCTGGCGAATACCTGGCAAAAGCAGATCACCATGGACTACGGGCGCGTGCGCCTGTGGGGGTCGATAGCTTTCGTCATTGGCTCGGCGCTGACCGGGAAGCTGGTCAGCCTGTATGACTACCGGATGATACTGGTGATGCTCAGCGTCGGTATTGCCTCCATGCTGCTCGGCATGCTGCTGAAGCCGTCGGTGCAGCCGCAGGGCGAATCCCGCCAGCAGGAAGCGGCCGGCCTGGCGGCCTGGCTTACGCTGGTGCGGCAAAGCTGGCGCTTCCTCGCCTGCGTCTGTTTGCTGCAGGGCGCGCACGCCGCCTACTACGGATTTAGCGCTATCTACTGGCAGGAAGCGGGGTATTCCGCCTCCGCCGTGGGCTACCTGTGGTCGCTTGGCGTCGTGGCGGAAGTGGTGATTTTCGCGCTGAGCAAAAAAGTCTTCCGCCGCTTTAGCGCCCGCGATCTGCTGCTGCTGTCCGCGGTGTGCGGGCTAATTCGCTGGACGTTGATGGGCTGGACGACGGCGCTACCCTGGCTTATCGTCGCGCAGATCCTCCACTGCGGCACCTTTACGGTGTGCCATCTGGCGGCGATGCGCTACATTGCGGCGCGTCAGGGCAGCGAAGTGATCCGCCTGCAGGCGGTCTACTCCGCCGTCGCGATGGGCGGCAGCATTGCGGTGATGACGGTCTTTGCCGGTTTCCTCTACCAGCATCTGCACCAGGGCGTTTTCTGGGTGATGGCGCTGGTGGCCTTACCGGCGCTGGTGGTGCGGCCAAAAGCGGTGGCTTAGGCCTCCAGCATTTTGCAAATCTGCTGCTGCTGATGATCGCTGAACGTCTCTTCGGCGTGAAACAGCGGCGGCGAAAACAGCGGCAGCGCCGTGGCATAGGGAGTGACGATCAGCGTCACTTCCTTCGGCGCGCCCTCTTTCTGAAAGGTGCTCACGCTCAAATACTTTATATTGAGCGGCAGCAGGGTTAACTCGCGCAGCTGCTGCTCCAGCGACTGCTCAAGGTCCGGGTTATCATCGGTCAGCAGAACCACCTGTTTCTCCTGCAGATCGCTTTTTTGCATCAGCCAGGCGCCGAAGATCACCGCGATTAAACTGACTTCCTCCTGGCTAAAGCGTACCTGCCAGCTGGCTTCGAACTCCGCCAGCGCAGCCTGCGTTGTGCGCATCAAACGGGGATAAAGACGGCCAATCTCCTCCGGCAGCGCGTTATCGATACCGATAGCGAAAACGCTGCGGTGTAGCGCCTGCGAAAGGTGAATATAGAGCTGATCGCTCAGCCCCTGTTCATCGCTAAACGGACGGCCCGCCAGGTTCTGAAAGCGGTGAATCAGCCCGGAAATGGCCAGATGCAGACGGCGATCGTGCTGATGACCATCGCGGATAGGATCGGGGGTTTTCAACAGCATAAACAGCAGGGCCAGAAACAGCTGTTCTCCGGCATGGGGCGTTGCCGCAACCCGCCGCTGCCAGTGGCGGACAATCTCCTCGGCGAGGGAAAACTCGGCGGCGGCTTGCGCCCAGCGCTGCTGCTCGTGGGTGAAAGTGGGGCTCTGTCCAAGGTGGTGCTGCAGCAAACAATACTGTAAATAAAGACGCAGAAAATGCACGTCGCGGCAGTCAAACTGCCGGTTCAGGGCGCGCGAGCAGCGGTTGACCAATGCCTGAAGATTGGTGTCGTCATACAGCGTGCGTGCGATACCCTGCTGTTTAAGCTGCGTTTTCAATGCCGGGGTAAAATGGTGGCTGACAAAATGCGGGCACAGGCGCAGCCCGCGGCGCAGGCCGTGCAGCAGGCATAAGCGTTGATCGAGCGCGGCGCCTTCCATCCGATAGCTGCCGTCCGCTTGTGAAGCAAGGGTCAAGCGGTGATAACGCTGAATCTCGCGTCCCGTCTCCGCAATGTCCTGCCGGGCGGTATCCTCATCAACCTGGGTGAGGTTACCCAGCCATTCGGGCGTCACGGACTGCCCGGGCAGATAAAACATCAGGAGCACCTGGCTACGGCGCTGTGGACTGGAAAGCACAGATGGTGGTTCAATCACTGTCATCATCCGGTTAGTTCCAGTTAGGGTTTTCGTTAAGAGTAGTTAATGTATTGAGGGTGAACAGGGCATTTCCGGGTCTTTACATCAGGATTGCTGGCGGGGTTCACAGAATTTTTCACGCGAGGAACAGATGAAGAGAGTGAAACAATGCGTCAGCGTAGCGTTTTTCATGTTTTTATCGCTATCTGCGGCGGCGCATCCGCACAGTTTCATCAGTTTGCAAACGGAGGCCGTGGCGGAAAATGGGCTGCTCACCGGCTTTAAAATGCGCTGGACGATGGATGAAATCACCTCCGCCGATCTGCTCTATGATGCGGGCAACGCTAAACCCGGTAGCGAAATCTGGAAAAAGCTGGCGGCGGAAGTGATGGCGAACGTGCTGGGCCAGCACTATTTCAGCGAGCTATGGCACAACGGCCAGCGGGTGAAGTTTGATAATCGGCCCGCTGGTTATGGCCTTGAACGCAGCGGTCATCAGGCGGTGCTCACCTTTACCCTGCCGCTGGCGAAGCCGCAGCCTCTGGCCGGGCAAACCTTCACCTTTTCCACCTACGACCCGACCTATTATGTTGATATGTATTACGACAAAGACGCAGACTTCACACTACCGACGGCGATGAAGACAAGCTGCACGGCAAAAGTGATGACGCCGAAGCCTAACGAAAAAATGTTGTCCTACGCGCAGTCGCTGGATAAGGCGGATGCGCCGCCGGAGGATATGGAACTGGGGAATTACTTCGCGCAAAAGGTGACGCTGCAATGTCAGTGATTTTTGCTCAAACCGGCCGTTCGCCGCGCTGGCGTCAGCTGTGGCCGCTGGCGCTGTTTCTGCTGCTGGCAGCCGGAGCTGGCTTCTGGCTATGGCGGGCCTGGCCGCAGGTGCTGCTGCAAAGCGCGGTCTGGCAGCGCGCGCTGAATGTCGAACTGAGTCGGCTTCTGCAGGCGGTTGCGGAGAATCCTGCCGCCGCCGGGCTGTCGCTGCTGGGATTTAGCTTCGCCTACGGCATCCTGCATGCGCTGGGGCCGGGGCACGGCAAGGTGGTCATAACCACCTGGCTGGCAACCCATCCGTCGAAGCTGAAATCGAGCATCGGCCTGACGCTGGCCGCTTCGCTGCTGCAGGGGCTGGTGGCTATCGTCTTAGTGGTGGTGGTACTGACGCTGCTGCGGCTGCCGGCAAGACAGCTGCATCTGAGCAGCTTCTGGCTGGAAAAGGGAAGCTATCTGCTGGTCGGCGCGCTGGGCCTTTTGCTGTGCTGGCGGGCGCTGAAAAAGCTGCGGATGCTGCTGCGCCGACCGACATTCACCGCCTTCACCGCGCATCACGTTCATCACGCCAGCTGCGGTTGCGGGCACCAGCATCTGCCGGCGCCGGAACAGCTGCAAAGCGGCGAAGACTGGCGGGCGCGGTTGGCTATCGTGCTGTCAATGGGGATGCGGCCCTGCTCCGGAGCCATTATGGTGCTGTTGTTCAGCAAGGTTATCGGCGTATTTGGCTGGGGCATGGCGGCCGCGATGGCGATGGCGGCGGGAACCTCGCTGACGATTAGCGCGCTGGCGCTGCTGGTTCATGGTTTCCGCCAGCTGGCGGTCAGGCTGAGCGCGAATCGGGCACCGGCGCTGTGGAAGCAGATCGGTTGGGCAACGCTGGCGCTGGCCGGCGGCGTGATTTTACTGGCGGCGGCCATCGTGATGTGGAGTAGCGCGATGCCATCGGGCGGCGGCCTGCGGCCGTTTTAATGCGATAAAAAAAGGAAGCCGCGGCTTCCTTTTGGTTTTTCATGCGGTGAGAAATTAACGCTTCAGCGCTTCACTCAGATGCTCGCGCATATTGGCCAGCATCGCTTTAACGACGCGCGGGTTACCTGCAACGATGTTGCCGGTCAGCAGGTAGTTATGGCCGCCGGTAAAGTCGCAGACGATAGCGCCTGCTTCACGGGCGATCAGCTCGCCTGCCGCGAAATCCCACGGTTTCAGCGCGATTTCAAAGTAGCCGTCAACCCGGCCAGCGGCAACGTAGGCCAGATCCAGGGCAGCGGAACCGGTGCGGCGGAAATCCGCGCATTCGGTGAACATGTTGCCGAGGATGTTCATGTAAGAGGTCGCGTGCTGTTTTGCTTTGAACGGGAAGCCGGTGGCGATGATCGTGCCATCCAGGTCGCGAGCGCTGCTGCCGCGCAGGCGGTAGCCGTTCAGCTGCGCGCCCTGACCGCGGGTCGCGGTGAACAGTTCGTTACGCATCGGATCGTAAACCACGGCCACTTCAGTACGGCCTTTAATGCGTACGGCGATGGAGACGGAGAAGTGCGGCAGACGTTTGACGAAGTTGGTGGTGCCATCCAGTGGATCGATAACCCATTGAACATCCTGATCTTCACCAGCGTGCTCACCGCTTTCTTCGGTGATGATGGTGTGCTGCGGGTAAGATTTGCGAATGGTTTCGATAATCATCGCCTCGGCGGCTTTATCGACGTTAGTCACAAAATCATTGCTGCCTTTCTGGCTGGTTTCTACGGAGTCAGGGGTTTCGTAGTGCTTGGCAATTAAATTACCCGCCTTGCGCGCTGCGCGCACGGCGATGTTCAGCATCGGATGCATCGGTATCTCTCACTGGATGTTAAAGAACGGGAAAAAACGGCGCATATAGTAACAGTGAAATCTCCTTATGTCTTCGTTTTATGATAGCATGCACGAATAATCTTTAGCCGAAGAACCCTAATGCTGCAAAATATTCGAATCGTACTGGTAGAAACCTCACACACCGGCAATATGGGCTCCGTCGCCCGCGCAATGAAAACCATGGGGTTAACCAACCTGTGGCTGGTCAATCCTCTGGTCAAACCCGATTCTCAGGCCATCGCTCTGGCGGCGGGGGCCAGCGACGTCATTGGCAATGCCCACATCGTTGATACCCTTGATGAAGCGCTGGCGGGCTGTAGCCTCGTCGTGGGGACCAGCGCGCGCTCCCGTACGCTGCCGTGGCCGATGCTCGACCCGCGTGAATGCGGCCTGAAAAGCGTTGCTGAAGCGCAGCATGCGCCGATCGCGCTGGTATTTGGCCGCGAACGCGTCGGCCTGACTAACGAAGAGCTGCAGAAGTGTCACTACCATGTGGCAATCGCTGCCAACCCGGAATACAGCTCGCTGAACCTGGCGATGGCGGTGCAGGTTATCTCCTATGAAGTGCGTATGGCCTGGCTGGCGGCGCAGGAACAAAATGAACCTGTCGTCGAGCATGAAGAAACCCCGTATCCGCTGGTGGATGATTTAGAGCGTTTCTACGATCATCTGGAACAGACGCTGCTGGCAACCGGGTTTATCCGCGCCAGCCACCCGGGCCAGGTGATGAACAAGCTGCGCCGTTTGTTTACCCGCGCCCGCCCGGAAAGCCAGGAGCTGAACATCCTGCGCGGCATGCTGGCGTCAATTGAGCAGCAGCAGAAAAATAAAGAGTCATAGTGCACGCCGTTGCCCGGCGGCGCGGTACTGCGGGTTCCCTCTCTCCTTATGGGAGAGGGCCGGGGCGAGGGCACCAGGCAGCGCTGAAGTGAAACGGCACGGAAAGCCAAATACCTGACTAAAACAGTCAAGTAAATAGTTGACCAATTTACTCGGGAATGTCAGACTTGCCCTTGCTATGCAATACCCATATTAATAAAAAGCCCGGGCAGGGGCGAGTTTGAGGTTAAGTAAGACATGAGACTGACATCTAAAGGGCGTTATGCCGTGACCGCGATGCTTGACGTTGCGCTCAACTCTGAATCGGGTCCGGTTCCGTTGGCTGATATTTCAGAGCGTCAGGGAATTTCGCTTTCCTATCTGGAACAGCTGTTCTCTCGCCTGCGCAAAAATGGCCTGGTTTCCAGCGTACGTGGTCCAGGCGGCGGTTATCTGTTAGGTAAAGAAGCGGGTAGCATCGCGGTTGGCGAAGTTATCAGCGCAGTGGACGAATCCGTTGACGCCACCCGTTGTCAGGGTAAAGGCGGCTGCCAGGGCGGCGATAAGTGTCTGACTCACGCGCTGTGGCGCGATCTGAGCGAGCGACTGACCGGTTTTCTGAATAACATCACGCTGGGCGAACTGGTGAATAACCAGGAAATCCTTGATGTCTCCGGCCGTCAGCACAACCATGAATCCCAGCGTAGCACCCGCGCTCAGGACGCCATCGACGTCAAACTGCGCGCGTAGTTCTCGTTCAGTTTCATCTTGCAGCTATCGGCTGCAAGCTGAAACGAGCTGAGTAAAAAAGATAAAAAAGATTTTCGAATCAGGCCAGGATGTTCCGACATCCTGTGTACTCGGTCGTACATCCAGCCGGTTGCCTGATTCCTTGCATTGAAGCGATGTACGGAGTTTATAGAGCAATGAAATTACCGATCTATCTCGATTACTCCGCAACCACGCCGGTGGACCCGCGTGTTGCCGAGAAAATGATGCAGTTCCTGACCCTGGACGGGACCTTTGGTAACCCGGCCTCGCGTTCACACCGTTTTGGCTGGCAGGCTGAAGAGGCGGTAGATATCGCCCGTAATCAGATTGCCGAGCTGGTCGGCGCTGACCCGCGCGAAATCGTTTTTACTTCCGGCGCGACGGAATCCGACAACCTGGCGATTAAAGGTGCAGCCAACTTTTATCAGAAAAAAGGCAAGCACATCATCACCAGCAAAACCGAACATAAAGCCGTGCTGGACACCTGCCGTCAGCTGGAGCGCGAAGGGTTTGAAGTGACCTACCTCGCCCCGCAGCGTAACGGCATTATCGATTTAAAAGAGCTGGAAGCCGCGATGCGTGATGACACCATCCTTGTTTCCATTATGCACGTGAATAACGAAATCGGCGTGGTGCAGGATATCGCTACCATCGGCGAGATGTGCCGCGCCCGCGGTATCATTTACCACGTTGACGCGACCCAGAGCGTGGGCAAACTGCCTATCGACCTGAGCCAGCTGAAAGTTGATCTGATGTCCTTCTCCGGCCACAAAATCTATGGCCCGAAAGGCATCGGCGCGCTGTACGTGCGTCGTAAACCGCGTATTCGTATCGAAGCGCAGATGCACGGCGGCGGTCACGAGCGCGGTATGCGCTCCGGGACGCTGCCTGTCCACCAGATCGTCGGTATGGGTGAAGCTTACCGTATCGCGAAAGAAGAGATGGAAAGCGAAATGGCCCGCCTGCGCGGCCTGCGTAACCGTCTGTGGGACGGCGTAAAAGATATGGAAGAGGTCTACCTGAACGGCGATCTCGAGCAGGGCGCGCCGAACATTCTCAACGTCAGCTTTAACTACGTTGAAGGCGAGTCGCTGATTATGGCGCTGAAAGACCTGGCGGTCTCTTCCGGTTCCGCCTGTACTTCCGCAAGCCTCGAGCCGTCCTACGTGCTGCGCGCGCTGGGGATGACCGACGAGCTGGCGCATAGCTCTATTCGTTTCTCTTTAGGTCGTTTTACTACCGAAGAAGAGATTGACTACACCATCAATCTGGTTCGCAACTCCATTGGTCGTCTGCGCGAACTTTCTCCGCTGTGGGAAATGTTCAAGCAGGGCGTGGATCTGAACAGCATTGAATGGTCACATCACTAATTCGGCACCAATAAGGAGAATTCATCATGGCTTACAGCGAAAAAGTTATCGATCATTACGAGAATCCGCGCAACGTCGGCTCCTTCGACAATAGCGACGAAAACGTCGGCAGCGGCATGGTTGGCGCGCCGGCGTGCGGCGACGTGATGAAGTTGCAGATTAAAGTCAACAATGAAGGTATCATTGAAGACGCGCGTTTCAAGACCTACGGCTGCGGTTCCGCTATTGCTTCCAGCTCCCTGGTGACCGAGTGGGTGAAAGGGAAATCGCTGGACGAAGCTCAGGCGATCAAAAACACCGATATCGCAGACGAGCTTGAGCTGCCGCCGGTGAAAATTCACTGCTCTATTCTGGCGGAAGACGCGATTAAAGCCGCGATTGCGGATTACAAAAGCAAACGTGAAGCAAAATAATTAAGAGTTGAGGTTTGTTATGTCGATTACTTTAAGCGACAGTGCAGCAGCGCGAGTCAACACCTTTCTGGCCAACCGCGGTAAAGGGTTTGGTCTGCGTCTGGGAGTCAGAACTTCCGGCTGCTCGGGTATGGCTTATGTACTGGAGTTTGTTGACGAGCCGGCGGCAGAAGACACCGTGTTTGAAGACAAAGGCGTGAAGGTCGTGATCGACGGCAAGAGTTTGCAGTTCCTCGACGGCACGCAGCTGGACTTCGTCAAAGAAGGTCTTAACGAAGGGTTTAAGTTCACCAACCCGAACGTGAAAGACGAGTGCGGCTGCGGCGAAAGCTTTAACGTATAATCGCAATGTAATCTAAACCCCACTGCGGACGTCCGTAAGTGGGGTTTGCTTTATCTCGTTAACCCTGAGGTTGCTATGGACTATTTTACCCTCTTCGGGTTACCGGCCAGCTATACCCTTTCGTTAGAACCCCTGGCTGCCCGGTACCAGGAGCTACAGCGCCAGTATCATCCCGATAAGTTCGCCAGCGGCAGCGCGGCCGAACAGCTCGCCGCGGTGCAGCAGTCCGCCACCATTAATCAGGCGTGGCAAACCCTTCGCCATCCGCTGACCCGCGCCGAATATCTCCTTTCACTTCACGGTTTCGATCTCGCCAGCGAGCAGCATACCGTGCGCGATACCGCGTTCCTGATGGAACAGCTGGAACTGCGCGAAGAGCTCGATGAGATAGGCAAGGCGAAAGATGAAGCGCGGCTGGAAAGCTTTATCAAGCGGGTCAAAGCGCAATTTGATACCCGGCATCAGCTGATGGTTGAACAACTGAATAACGAGACGTGGGAGGCGGCGGCGGATACCGTGCGCAAGCTGCGTTTTCTCGATAAACTGCGAAGCAGTGCGGAACAACTCGAAGAAAAACTGCTCGATTTTTAATTTTCGGAAGCAATTATGGCCTTATTACAAATTAGTGAGCCCGGACTGAGCGCCGCGCCGCACCAGCGACGTCTGGCGGCGGGTATCGACCTGGGCACCACCAATTCACTGGTGGCTACCGTGCGTAGCGGCCAGGCCGAAACTCTGCCCGACCATCAGGGGCGCTATTTGCTGCCGTCGGTGGTGAACTATCAGGCTTCGGGTTTGACGGTGGGCTATGACGCGCGACAAAACGCCGCTCTGGATCCGGTCAACACCATCAGCTCCGTCAAACGCATGATGGGCCGCTCTCTGGCCGATATCGAGGCCCGCTACCCACATCTGCCTTATCAGCTGCAGGCCAGCGAAAACGGCCTGCCGATGATTCAGACTACGGGGGGTTTGCTCAATCCGATCCGCGTATCTGCCGACATTCTAAAAGCGCTGGCCGAACGCGCCACCGAGGCGCTGGCGGGCGAGCTCGACGGCGTGGTGATTACCGTGCCGGCCTACTTCGATGATGCTCAGCGTCAGGGAACCAAAGACGCGGCGCGTCTGGCGGGCCTGCACGTGCTGCGTCTGCTGAACGAGCCGACCGCGGCGGCGATAGCCTACGGCCTGGACTCCGGCCAGGAAGGGGTCATCGCGGTTTACGATCTCGGCGGCGGTACTTTTGATATCTCCGTGCTGCGCTTGAGCCGCGGCGTGTTTGAAGTCCTGGCCACCGGCGGCGATTCCGCGCTCGGCGGCGACGATTTCGATCATCTGCTGGCTGATTATCTGCGCGAGCAGGCTGGCCTGAGCGATCGCAGCGATAACCGCCTGCAGCGCGAGCTGCTCGACGCGGCGATCGCGGCGAAAATCGCCCTCAGCGATGCCGAGACGGCGCGGGTGAACGTCGGCGGCTGGCAGGGGGAGGTGACCCGTAGCCAGTTTAATGCGCTGATCGCGCCGCTGGTCAAACGCACCTTGCTGGCCTGCCGTCGCGCGTTGAAAGACGCCGGCGTTGAGGCGCAAGAGGTGCTGGAAGTGGTGATGGTGGGCGGCTCGACCCGCGTGCCGCTGGTGCGCGAACGCGTCGGCGAATTCTTTGGCCGTACGCCGCTGACCTCTATCGACCCGGATAAAGTTGTCGCCATCGGCGCGGCGATTCAGGCGGATATCCTGGTGGGCAATAAGCCGGACAGCGAGCTGCTGCTGCTTGATGTCATTCCGCTCTCTCTGGGGCTGGAAACCATGGGTGGCCTGGTGGAAAAGGTTATCCCGCGTAACACCACCATTCCGGTGGCGCGCGCGCAGGAGTTCACTACCTTCAAAGATGGTCAGACGGCGATGTCTATCCACGTTATGCAGGGCGAGCGCGAGCTGGTGCAGGACTGCCGCTCCCTGGCGCGCTTTGCGCTGCGCGGCATTCCGGCATTACCGGCGGGCGGGGCGCATATTCGCGTGACCTTCCAGGTGGATGCCGATGGCCTGCTGAGCGTGACGGCGATGGAGAAATCGACCGGCGTTGAGGCCTCTATCCAGGTGAAACCGTCCTACGGTCTGACCGATGGCGAGATCGCCAGCATGATTAAAGATTCGATGAGCTACGCCGAACAGGATGTCCAGGCGCGTATGCTGGCCGAGCAAAAAGTTGAAGCCGCGCGCGTACTGGAAAGTCTGGTCAGCGCGCTGGCCGCCGACGCCGCGCTGTTAAGCGCCGCAGAGCGTCAGGCTATCGATGACGCCGCGGAGCAAGTGCGCGCCGCAGCGGCAGGCGATGATGCCGATGCAATCAAAGAAGCGATTAAAAATATCGACACACAAACCCAGGAATTTGCCGCACGTCGTATGGATCAATCGGTCCGTATCGCGCTGAAAGGCCAATCCGTGGACGAGGTTTAAAATGCCAAAAATTGTTTTTCTGCCCCACCAGGACCTGTGTCCGGATGGCGTAGTTGTGGAAGCTGAGACCGGTGAGACCATTCTTGATGCAGCGCTGCGTAGCGGTATTGAGATTGAACACGCCTGCGAAAAATCCTGTGCCTGCACCACCTGCCACTGCATCGTGCGTGAAGGCTTTGACTCGCTGGCGGAAAGTACCGAAGATGAAGACGACATGCTGGATAAGGCCTGGGGGCTTGAGCCCGACAGCCGTCTGAGCTGCCAGGCGCGGGTGACTGACGAAGATTTGGTCATCGAAATTCCGCGTTACACCATCAACCACGCACGCGAGCATTAATATGGGACTGAAATGGACCGATAGTCGTGAAATCGGCGAAGCGCTGTACGACGCTTTCCCGGATCTCGACCCGAAAACCGTTCGCTTCACCGATCTGCATCAGTGGATTTGCGATCTGGAAGAGTTTGATGACGATCCGAACGCATCCAATGAAAAAATTCTTGAGGCGATTCTGCTAGTCTGGTTAGACGAAGCAGAATAATTTTCGCGTCATGATTTATCCGGTGGTTTAAGCCGGATGAATTAACGAGCGAGAGAACTTTACGGGCTGCCATACGGCGGCCCGTTTGCTAAGAAGGATAATGATAATGACCGAAGCTATGAAAATTACGCTTACCGCTCAGCCAGCCGATGCGCGCTGGGGAGAAAAAGCATCTTACAGCATTAATAACGACGGCATCGCCCTGCATCTGAACGGCAAAGACGACCTCGGTTTGATTCAGCGCGCGGCGCGAAAAATTGACGGCATGGGCATCAAACATGTCGCGCTTGACGGCGAGGGCTGGGATACCGATCGCGCATGGGCGTTCTGGGCCGGTTATAAAGGCCCGAAAGGCAGCCGCAAAGTGGAGTGGCCGGCCCTCGACGATGCGCAGAAAAGCGAACTGGATAACCGCCTGACCATTATTGACTGGGTCCGCGACACCATCAACGCCCCGGCGGAAGAGCTGGGGCCGGAACAGCTGGCGCAGCGTGCGGTAGACCTGCTATGCAGCGTGGCCTGCGATAACGTCTCTTATCGCATCACCAAGGGCGAAGATCTGCGCGAACAGAACTACCTGGGCCTCCACACCGTAGGCCGCGGCTCCGAGCGTCCGCCGGTCCTGCTGGCGCTGGACTATAACCCAACCGGCGACAAAGAAGCCCCGGTGTACGCCTGCCTGGTCGGTAAAGGCATCACTTTTGACTCCGGCGGATACAGCATCAAGCAGAGCGCGTTTATGGACTCGATGAAGTCCGATATGGGCGGCGCGGCGACGGTGGCCGGCGCGCTGGCGTTCGCCATCACGCGCGGCCTGAACAAGCGCGTGAAGCTGTATCTGTGCTGCGCCGATAACCTGATTAGCGGTAACGCCTTCAAACTGGGCGATATTATTCACTATCGCAACGGCAAAACCGTGGAAATCATGAACACCGATGCGGAAGGTCGCCTGGTGCTGGCGGACGGCCTGATCGATGCTTCGGCGCAAAAGCCGGCGCTGATCATCGATGCCGCCACGCTGACCGGCGCGGCGAAAACCGCGCTGGGCAATGATTATCACGCGCTGTTCAGCTTTGATGATGCGCTGGCGAATCGCCTGCTGGCGAGCGCGCAGGCTGAAAACGAAGCTTTCTGGCGCCTGCCGCTGGCTGAGTTCCACCGCGGCCAGCTGCCGTCCAACTTTGCTGAACTGAACAATACCGGCAGCGCGGCCTATCCGGCCGGCGCCAGCACCGCGGCGGGCTTTCTGTCCCACTTCGTGGAGAATTATCATGAAGGCTGGCTGCATATCGACTGCTCGGCGACCTACCGCAAATCTGCGGTTGAGCAGTGGTCGGCGGGCGCGACCGGCCTCGGCGTGCGCACTATTGCTAATTTGCTGACCGCGGAATAACCCTTTCCCCTGACCCTCCCCCTGATGTTTCAGGGGGAGGTCACGTTCGGCTTTCTCCCGCTTCCTTCGTGGAGAGAGCCGGGGTGAGGGGATTTTCGTTGTGGAACTACTATGTCCGAAACTAAAAATGAGCTAGAAACCCTGCTGGAGAAGGCGGCTACCGAGCCAGGCCATCGTCCGGCGTTTTTCCGTACGCTGCTGGAAGCTACGGTGTGGGTACCCGGAGCCGCCGCTCAGGGCGAGCAGGTCGTTGAAGACAGCGTGCTGGATCTGCAGCACTGGGAAAAAGATGATGGCACATCGGTCATTCCTTTTTTCACCTCGCTGGAAGCGCTGCAGCAGGCCGTTGAGGACGAACAGTCTTTTGTGGTGATGCCGGTGCGCACGCTGTTCGCCATGACCCTCGGCGAAACGCTCTATCTCAATGCCAAACTCGCCACCGGCAAAGAGTTTGCGCCGCGTGAGATTAGCCATCTGCTGGGGGAAGAGGGCAGCCCGCTCAGCACCCAGACCGTGCTTGAAGGCGGAGAGTCGCTGCTGCTGTCTGAGGTTGCCGAGCCGCCCGCGCAGATGGTGGACTCGCTGACCGCGCTGTTTAAGACCCTGAAAACGGTGAAGCGCGCGTTTTTATGCTCTATCAAAGACAGCGCCGATGCGCCAGCCAACCTGCTGATTGGCATTGAAGCGGAAGGCGATATTGAGGAGGTTATTCAGGCGACCGGCAGCGTGGCGACCGATACGCTTCCCGGCGACGAGCCGATTGATATCTGTCAGGTGGTGGAGGGGGAGAAGGGGATTAGCCACTTTATGATCGCCCACATCACGCCGTTTTATGAAAAGCGCTGGGGCAGTTTCCTGCGCGACTTTAAGCACAATCGGATTATTTAACTCAACGGGGGCTCAGGCCCCCGTTATTCTCTTTACTGCCTACTGCGCCGGTTCAATCGGCAAATCCGTCCGCGCCCCCCATTCGCTCCATGAGCCGTCGTACAGGCTAACGCCGTTAACGCCGAGGGTGGTGAGCGCCAGCACGACGACCGCCGCCGTTACGCCGGAGCCGCAGCTGGCAATAATCGGCCGTTCAAAATCGACGCCCTGACGCGCGAAGATCTCGTTGAGTTCATCGGTGGTTTTCAGTTCGCCGTTAATCACCAGTTCCGTCCACGGTACGTTTAGCGCGCCGGGAATATGCCCGCTGCGCAGTCCCGGTCGCGGCTCTGCCACCTGGCCATTAAAGCGTCCTGCCGGGCGCGCATCGACGATCTGCGCCGATCCTTCGTGGCTGACCAGCAGCACATCCGTCAGGCGCTTGATCGCCAGCGGATCGACGCGGCCGTCAAAATCACCTTCCGGCAGTTCGGGGAGGCCCTGCTCCAGCGGTAGCCCATCGCGGCGCCAGCCCTCCAGCCCACCGGCGACAATCGACACCTTTTCAACGCCGAACGTGCGCAGCATCCACCAGGCGCGCGGCGCGGAGAAGAGATTGCCTTCATCGTATACCACCAGATGCTTATCGCTGCTGACGCCAAGTTCGCGCATGGCGACGGCAAACGCCTCCGCGCGCGGCATCATGTGCGGCAGCGGGCTGGTGTGGTCAGAGAGGGCTTCGATATCGAAAAAGACGGCGCCGGGAATATGGCCTGCCTGATACTCAGCGTTAAGATCGCGCTCTTCCTGTCCCGGGGGGGCCATCCGCGCGTCGATAATCTGGATTTCCGGGTCATCAATATGCTCTGCCAGCCAGTCGGCAGCGACAAAAAACGAGGTAGACATGAGTGCCTCCGTGTCATCAACAATAGAGTGATTGTTGTTGTTTTTTGCGATATCGACAAGGCATTTTCAAGGAGAGGCGGCGGGAATGTGATATTCCCCCGAGCGGCGTCGGGGGAGGGTTGGCTTAAAACGCGTTTTGCTGCAGGTAGCGCCAGGCGTACTGCGCGTACAGTTCAGCGCCGCTTTTCATCACCTGCTCGTCGATATTAAAGCAGCCGTGATGGTGCGCGTAGTCGCTGCCTTTCTCTTTATTGCCCGAGCCGAGCAGCGCAAAGGCGCCGGGGATATTTTGCATATAAAAACTAAAATCTTCTCCGCCGGTGGTCGGTTTTTCATTGAAAAGGACGCCATCGCCGAACGCGTCGCGGATAACTGACTGCGCCAGCAGCGCGCTGCGCTCTTCGTTGATCACCGGTAGCGTACCGTAGCAGTAGTCAACCTGAGCGGTCGCCCCATATACCGCGGCGGTATGCTCGGCATAGCGGGTAATGGCCGTTTCCAGGCGCTGGCGCGCTTCCAGGCTGAAGCAGCGCACGGTACCGTCAAGAACGGCGTTTTCGGCAATGACGTTAAAGCGCGTGCCGACATCCATTTTGCCGATGGTGACTACCGCGGACTCCAGCGGGGAGGTTTCTCGCGCCACAATAGCCTGCAGATTCATCACGAAAGCGGAAGCGACCACCGCCGCATCGACGCAGGCCTCCGGCATCGAACCGTGGCCGCCGCGGCCGCGGAAGGTCACTTTCAGCAAATCGGCTGAGGCAAAGGAGGAACCGACGTTGCAGGAGATTTTGCCGGACGGCGTGCCGGACCAGATATGCATCCCGAAAACGTTATCCACGTTATCGATAGCCCCCTGCTGAATCATCGCCTTCGCCCCCTCGGCAATCTCTTCCGCAGGCTGAAAGATCAGCCGGACGTTGCCCGCCAGCTGCTCGCGGACGTCATATAACGCACGGGCGGCAGTCAGCAGCATGGCGGTATGGGCGTCATGGCCGCAGGCGTGCATTTTCCCGGGAGTTTGTGATTTATAGTCGAGCGGGTCGTTCAGCTCCACCACCGGTAACGCATCCATATCGGCGCGCAGAGCCACGGTTTTACCCGGCTGGCCGCCGGCGATGTCGGCGATGATTCCGGTGGGATGCGTCCGGCGGTAAGGGATACCGATGGCCTCCAGTCCGGCGGCGACGCGATCCGTGGTGCGCTTCTCCTCCCAGGGAAGTTCCGGATGGGCGTGCAGGTCGCGACGAAAAGCGATCATCGCCTGTTCTTCTCTGGCGATAATCGCGGTGATGTCAGGATTAATCATCAATGGCTCCATCATTTGCTAAAAATTCAACGCGCTCAGCCGATAGCGGGGGTCAGATAGCCGACCAGAATTCCGGCTAACACCACCGACACCATGGTGACGGAGACGAATCCGCCGACCAGCATCGGGCCCAGCATATGGTGGGTCAGCATCTGGCGCTCTTTTTCATCGTGGGTGAGGGCGTTAATGGCCTCGTTGGTAATAATATAGTCGGCGGGGAAACCGTACAGCGCGGTCAATGAGATGGCGAAAGCCATCGGGCCGCTGACGCCAAGCAGTTTTCCGACCAGCCAGGAGACAACAAACATCCCGATCGCCGCCGTGGCGATTAACACCACCATCGGGAAAAGCAGGCGCAGCAGCATCTCCGGCGTGGCTTTGTTTAAGGTATCAAAGATAAATAGCATCAATGCCATAATGGCGAAGCCAAAGCCGTTCGCCTTATGCAGCATATGTTTTTCAAGAAAGCCTAACGAGGTAAACACCACGCCAAAAAACAGGCACAGCACGAAGGGGCTGATATTCACGATCGGCTTCGCGAGGTCGGCGACAAGCCAGGCCAGACAGCCGACCAGCGCCAGCCGCAGGAATTTAAAGTAGTTGCTGTTGTAGCTAACGGGGATTTTACTGAACAGGCGCGGCATTTTCTCCTCACCAACGGTGAGCATCGCGTGCTCATCGGCGATGTTATCGGGTCGGTGCTCGCCGCTGCGGTAGCGGGCAAGCAGCGTTTTACCTTCGCGCTGCAGCATGATGGCGGTGAGCGGATATCCGGCAAACCCCTGCATCACGTAAATCAAAATGGCAAAAACCGACAGGTCGACCAGGCCGGCGCTGCTCGCGCCCTGCGACATAATCAGCGATGAGACGATACCGCCGACCAGCGGAGGAATGGTGACCAGCGCGGTGTTGCGGTCGAACAGCGCCAGGCTCACCGCAAAGACCGCCGCCGCGATCCCGGCAATGCCGGCGAGGGAGATGACCACGGTCTTCCACTGCTGCGCCAGCTCTTTTAGCGACAGCAGGGTGCCCATATTGGTGATTAACAGATACATCAGCATTATGGCAACCGGCGTGCCGATTCCGGCCCGGCTGATAATATCTGCCGGGAAAAATGTCCAGTACCCGATTAAAAACAGGACCGCACAGACAAATACGGAGGGAATCCAGGCTTTTGTGCGGGTTGAAACAACGTCGCCGATATAAAGAATTAAAATAATAATCGACAGTGCGACCATCTGAGACATAAATAACTTCCATATTATTAATCCCATATATATTTATATGAGATGGGTTGATGTTGTGTTATCTGGTAAACGCTGGAACGTACAGTCAATATCATCGCCGGCGTAATAATTTATATTTTAAAGGCAATGATATCCCGAACAATAAATAGAAAGCGCGCGCCTTGTCAATTTATATGGGCAGAGAGAGTGGGATTTCAGAATAAAAAGTATCGATAGCTGAGGATATTAAAAGTTGATATAAGAAAAATCGTAGCGCGGTATATCCGTTAAATTAATCCACTCCAGCTATCCGTGATCCCTACCAATATTGCTTGCTAGCGCGCTATTGGTAATTCTGCCGCTAACGCATAATAATGTGTTCACTGAAATTATCTGGCCTGCGGGCCGAGGGGTTAGAAGGATGAAACCATTTCGTTTGGCGGCGCTATCTCTGGCGCTACTTACCGCACTATCGTTGACCGCCTGTGACGACAGCGGCAAACCGCAGGCGGTCGCGTCGGCGCCATCCGCGGCGGCAGATAGCGCGCCCGCGAAGCCGGACAGCGCCCAGCTGGCGGCGCTGGCTGAAAAAAGCAAAGGCAAAGCGTTAACGCTGCTGGATGCTTCTGAAGTTCAGCTCGACGGCGCGGCGACGCTGGTGTTGACCTTCTCTATTCCTCTGCAGCCGGATCAGGATTTCTCCCGCAGCGTGCATCTGGTCGACAAAAAAAGCGGCAAAGTCGATGGAGCATGGGAGCTGGCGCCCAACCTTAAAGAGCTGCGTCTACGTCATCTTGAGCCAAAACGCGAGCTGATCGTTTCGCTCGACCCCACCCTGACCGCGCTGAATAAAGCGACCTTAGACAGCAGCGTTGAAAAAACCATTACCACCCGCGATATCGCCCCGAGCATCGGCTTTGCCAGCCGCGGCTCGCTGCTGCCGGGGAAAGTGGTGGCCGGACTGCCGGTGATGGCGCTGAATGTCGATAACATCGACGTCAATTTTTTCCGCATCAAACCTGAATCGCTCTCCGCCTTCGTCAGCCAATGGGAATACCGCAATTCCCTGAGCAACTGGGAGTCGGACGAGCTGCTGAAGATGGCCGATCTGGTCTACACCGGCCGTTTTGACCTTAACCCGGCGCGCAATACGCGCGAAAAACTGCTGCTGCCGCTGGCGGATATCAAGCCGTTGCAGGAGCCGGGCGTCTATATCGCGGTGATGAACCAGGCGGGCCGCTACAGCTATAGCAACGCCGCGACGCTGTTCACCCTCAGCGATATCGGCGTATCCGCGCACCGCTACCACAACCGGCTGGATGTCTTTACCCAGAGCCTGGAGAACGGCGCGGCGCAGTCCGGTATCGATGTGCAGCTGCTGAACGCCAAAGGGCAAACCCTGGCGCAGGCGAAGAGCGACGCTCAGGGGCACGTGACGCTGCAAACGGACAAAGAAGCGGCGCTGCTGCTGGCGCGTAAGGACGGGCAAACCACTCTGCTGGATCTCAAACTTCCGGCGCTGGACCTGGCTGAATTTTCCATCGCCGGCGCGCCGGGCTTCAGCAAGCAGCTATTTATGTTTGGCCCACGGGATCTCTATCGTCCGGGCGAAACGGTTATTCTCAACGCGCTACTGCGCGATAGTGACGGTAAACCGCTCCCCGAGCAGCCGGTGAAGCTGGAAGTCGTGCAGCCGGATGGCCAGGTTATTCGTTCGACGGTCAGCAAACCGGTTAACGGCCTGTATCAGTTGACTTATCCGCTCGATAGCGGCGCGGCGACCGGGATGTGGCACATTCGCGCCAGCACCGGCGACAACCAGCCGCGCGAGTGGGATTTTCACGTTGAAGATTTTATGCCTGAGCGCATGGCGCTGAATCTCACGCCGCAAAATGCCCCGGTTTCGCCGGCTGCGGATGTCAGCTTTGCCGTGAGCGGGGCGTATCTGTACGGCGCGCCGGCCAGCGGCAACTCGCTGCAGGGTAAACTGTTCCTGCGTCCGCTGCGCGATGCGGTGCCTGCGCTGCCGGGCTTCCAGTTTGGCGACATTGCCGAAGAGAACCTTTCCCGCAGCCTGGATGAAGTGCAGACCACCCTGGACGATCGCGGACATGCGGAAGTCACCGCCGCCAGCCAGTGGCAGGAGAGCCGCTCGCCGCTGCAGGTGATCCTGCAGGCCAGCCTGCTGGAGTCCGGTGGCAGACCGGTCACGCGCACCGTCAGGCAGCCGATCTGGCCGGCCGAAACGCTGCCGGGTATCCGACCGGAATTTGCCCTGAAAGAGGTTTACGACTATCGCACCGACAGCACTATCAAGCAGCCGGTGGTGGATGAAAACGGCACCGCCGCGTTTGAGATTGTGTATGCCGACGCCAAAGGTGAGAAGAAAGCGGTCTCCGGGCTGCAGGTTCGGTTGATTCGCGAACGCCGCGACTACTACTGGAACTGGTCCGAGAGCGAAGGCTGGCAGTCGCAGTTCGATCAAAAAGATCTTCAGGAAGGCGAGGTGTCGCTGGATATTTCAGCCGGACAAACGGCGAAAGTGAGCTTCCCGGTCGAGTGGGGTTCTTATCGCCTGGAAGTTAAAGGGCCGGATGATGCGGTCAGCAGCGTGCGCTTCTGGGCCGGATACAGCTGGCAGGATAACAGCGATGGCCAGGGGGCGGCGCGTCCGGATCGCGTCACCATGAAGCTGGACAAACCGGCCTATAAACCGGGCGATACGATCAAGCTGCATATCGCCGCTCCGGCAGCCGGTAAAGGCTACGCGCTGGTGGAATCAAGCGAAGGGCCGCTGTGGTGGCAGGAGATTGACGTCCCGGCGGAAGGGATGGAGCTATCGATCCCGGTGGATAAAGCGTGGAATCGTCACGACCTGTACCTCAGCACCTTGGTGATTCGTCCGGGGGATAAATCCCAGTCCGCGACGCCAAAACGGGCGGTGGGTCTGCTGCATCTGCCGCTTGGCGATGAAAATCGCCGTCTGAACCTGACGCTGGAAGCGCCGGATAAAATGCGCCCCAACCAGCCGCTGAAGGTCAACGTTAAGGCCAGCGTCAAAGAAGGCGAGACGCCGAAACAGGTTAACGTGCTGCTCTCCGCCGTCGATAGCGGCGTACTCAATATCACCGACTATGCAACGCCGGATCCGTGGAACGCCTTCTTTGGCCAGAAACGCTACGGCGCCGATATTTACGATATCTATGGTCAGGTGATCGAAGGGCAGGGGAGACTCGCCAGCCTGCGCTTCGGCGGCGACGGTGATGAACTCAAACGCGGCGGCAAACCGCCGGTTAATCACGTGACGATTATCGCTCAGCAGGCGCAGCCGGTGGTGCTGGATGAGAAAGGCGAAGGGACGGTGACTTTGCCGATTGGCGACTTTAACGGCGAACTGCGGGTTATGGCCCAGGCATGGACCGCAGAGGATTTTGGCAGCAGCGAAGGAAAAACGATCGTGGCGGCGCCGGTTATTGCCGAGCTGAATATGCCGCGCTTCCTCGCCAGCGGAGATACCACTCGCCTGGCGCTGGATCTCAGCAATTTGACCGATAAGCCGCAGACCCTCAACGTTGCGCTGTCCGCCAGCGGTCTGCTGCAGCTTGAAGGGGGAGAAATACCGCCGGTGCATCTGGCTCCCGGCGCGCGCAGCACCCTGTTTGTGCCGGTTCGCGCGCAGCAAGGCTTTGGCGATGGTCAGGTGAATGCCACCATCAGCGGCCTGAACCTGCCGGGTGAAACCTTCGCGCCGATGCAGAAGCAGTGGCAGCTGGGCGTGCGTCCGGCTTTCCCGGCGCAAACCGTGAATTCCGGCTCTGTCCTCCAGCCGGGTGAAAGCTGGCAGGCTCCGGCGGCGCAAAGCGAGGGCTTCTCGCCGGCCACGTTGCAGGGGCAGCTGGTGTTCAGCGGTAAGCCGCCGCTGAACCTGGCGCGCTATATACGCGACCTGAAAGCCTATCCTTACGGCTGCCTGGAGCAGACCACCAGCGGGCTGTTCCCGTCGCTCTATACCAACGCCGCCCAGCTTAAAGCCCTGGGGATCGGCGGCGATAGCGATGAAAAGCGACGCGCGGCGGTGGATATCGGCATTTCTCGTCTGCTGCAGATGCAGCGCGATGATGGCGGTTTCGCCCTGTGGGATAAAGAAGGGCCGGAGGAGTACTGGTTGAGCGCCTACGCGATGGACTTCCTCGTCCGGGCGGGCGAGCAGGGCTACAGCGTACCAACGAACGCCGTCAATAACGGCAACCAGCGCCTGCTGCGTTATTTACAGGAGCCGGGGCTGATGACCGTCCGCTATAGCGATGATGCCCAGGCCAGCCGCTTTGCCGCTCAGGCCTACGCCGCGCTGGTACTGGCCCGGCAGCAGAAAGCGCCGCTCGGCGCGCTGCGCGAAATCTGGAGCCGTCACGACCAGGCGCGTTCCGGTCTGCCGCTGCTGCAGCTGGGCGTGGCCCTGAAATTGATGGGCGATGCGCCGCGCGGCGACGAAGCCCTGAAGCTGGCGCTGACGACGCCGCGGCAGGACGCGAATCGCTGGCTCGGCGATTACGGCAGCGAGCTGCGCGACGATGCGCTGAAGCTGGCGCTGCTGGAGGAGAACAAACTGCTGCCGGAAGCGCAAAATACGCTGCTCAGCCATCTGGCGGACGAAGCCTACGGCCAGCGCTGGCTCTCGACGCAGGAGAGTAACGCCCTGTTCCTGGCCGGGCGTACGCTGCAGGATCTCCCCGGCAGCTGGCAGGCGCAAACCTCCGTGCAGGCCGAACCGCTCTCCGGCGAGAAAGCGCAAACCCGCAACCTGACCGGCGACCAGCTGGCGGCCTTGCAGGTGACCAATACCGGCCAGCAGCCGCTGTGGCTCCGTCTCGACAGCAGCGGCTATCCGCAGAACGCGCCGCAGCCGGGGGGCAACGTACTTGGCATTGAACGGCAAATTTTCGATACCCAGGGCCAGCAGAAATCGCTCTCTTCGCTGCGCAGCGGCGAACTGGTGTTGGTGAAGCTGGAAGTGACGGCTAAGCGTAACGTCCCGGACGCGCTGGTGGTGGATTTACTCCCGGCGGGGCTGGAGCTGGAAAACCAGAATCTGGCCAACAGCAGCGCCAGTCTGCAGGAGAACGGCGAGGTGGTGCAGAATCTGCTTAACCAGATGCAGCAGGCCGATATTCAGCACATTGAGTTTCGCGACGATCGCTTCGTCGCCGCGGTGGCTATCAATGAAGGCCAGCCGGTGACGCTGGTTTATCTGGCGCGCGCGGTGACGCCGGGCACCTATCAGGTACCGCAGCCGCAGGTCGAGTCAATGTACGTGCCGCAGTGGCGGGCAACCGGCGCGGCCAGCGGACCGCTCACCGTTGCACCCTAAATGCGGGCACTGAAGCGCATTAAACGCCGCTGGCGCTGGCTGGCGGCGTTTATTTTTTTGCTGTGGCTGCTGCTGCTGGCCGCCGATCGCCTGTGGCCGCTGCCGCTGCGCGAGGTGACGCCTGCCCGAGTGGTGGTGGCGGAAGACGGGACGCCGCTGTGGCGTTTCGCCGACGCGCAGGGCGTCTGGCGCTATCCGGTGACCCTGGCTGACGTTTCGCCGCGCTATTTACAGGCGCTGATCCAGTATGAAGATCGCTGGTTCTGGGATCACCCCGGCGTTAATCCATTCTCGATCGTTCGCGCCGCCTGGCAGGATCTCACTTCCGGGCGGGTGATCTCCGGGGGCAGCACCCTGACCATGCAGGTGGCGCGCCTGCTCGATCCGCATCCCCGAACCTTCGGCGGCAAGCTGCGTCAGCTATGGCGCGCGCTGCAGCTGGAGTGGCATCTGTCAAAAAGCGAGATCCTCACGCTCTACCTCAACCGGGCGCCGTTCGGCGGTACGCTGCAGGGGATAGGCGCAGCCAGCTGGGCCTATCTCGGTAAACCGCCCGCGCAGCTTAGCTATGGCGAAGCGGCGCTGCTGGCGGTACTGCCGCAGGCGCCGAGCAGGCTGCGTCCGGATCGCTGGCCGGAGCGAGCGCAGGCGGCGCGCGATAAGGTGCTGCTGCGGATGGAAAATCAGGGCGTGTGGCCATCGCTGCCGGTACGAGAAGCTATCGAAGAGCCCGTCTGGCTCTTTCCGCGGCAGATGCCGCAGCTGGCGCCGCTTTTTGCCCGCCGCGCGCTGGCGAGCAGCCGCGCAGAGAAGGTGGTAACGACGCTGGATGCCGGACTGCAGCGGCAGCTGGAAGACCTGGCGCTGAACTGGAAATCGCGCCTGCCGCCGCGCAGCTCTTTAGCGATGATCGTGGTCGACCATACCAATATGAAGGTGCGCGGTTGGGTAGGGTCGGTGGATATCAACGATGATAGCCGCTTTGGTCATATTGATATGGTCTCGGCGATCCGCTCCCCGGGCTCGGTTCTGAAGCCGTTTGTTTATGGTATGGCGCTGGATGAGGGGCTGATCCATCCGGCTTCGTTGTTACAGGATGTGCCGCGACGGTTTAGCGACTACCGGCCGGGGAATTTTGACAGCGGTTTTCACGGGCCGGTGAGCGCCAGCGACGCGCTGGTTCGCTCGCTGAACCTTCCGGCAGTGCAGGTGCTGGAGGCCTACGGGCCGAAGCGTTTTGCCGCCAGGCTACGCAATGCCGGATTGCCGCTGATGCTGCCCGCCGGCGCGGAGCCGAATCTGTCGCTGATCCTCGGCGGAGGCGGCGCGCGTCTGGCGGATATCGTGGCGGCGTACAGCGCGTTCGCCCGCCATGGTAAGGCGGGACAATTGCGCATCACGCCAGACTCACCGCTGGTTGAGAGGCCGCTGCTGTCGCCGGGCGCCGCGTGGATCGTGCGGCGCATACTGGCCGGCGAAGCGCAGCCGGTGCCCGATGCGTCGCTGGTGCAGGTGGTGCCGCTGGCGTGGAAAACCGGAACCAGCTACGGCTACCGCGATGCCTGGGCGATCGGCGTGAACGCCCGCTATCTGATAGGTATCTGGACCGGGCGACCCGACGGCACGCCGGTCGTCGGGCAGTTTGGCTTCGCCAGCGCGGTGCCGCTGCTGAACCAGGTGAATAATATGCTGCTGGCGCGCCCGGCGATGAGCCGCGGCGGATTGCCGGCCGACCCTCGCCCGTCGTCGGTCAGCGCCGGGACGGTTTGCTGGCCCGGCGGGCAGAATTTACCCGCGGGCGACGCGAACTGCCGCCGACGGCTGGCCACCTGGCTGCTCGATGAGAGCCAGCCGCCGACCCTGCTGCTGCCCGGCCAGGAAGGTATTCGCGGGATTCGCTTCCCGGTGTGGCTGAATGAGAAAGGGCTGCGGGTGGCGGCAGATTGCCCCGGCGCGGTAGAGAAAAGCCTCGACGTCTGGCCGCTGCCGCTTGAACCCTGGCTACCCGCAGGCGAACGGCGTCGCGTCAGGCTGCCTGCGGTTTCGGCGGCGTGTCCGCCGGTGCAAACCGCGGATGCCGCTCCGCTGGTGCTCTCCGGTCTTCGTGAAGGCGCGGTGGTTAAACGGCTGCCCGGCGAGCAAAAGGTGATGCTGCCGCTGCAAACGACCGGCGGGGAGGGGCGCCGCTGGTGGTTTCTTAACGGTGAGCCTCTGCAGGCGGAAGGCGCCGGCGCGACCCTTAACATCGATCGCCCTGACCGTTATCAGCTGGTAGTGATGGACGAGGCGGGGCAAATTGTTGCCGCGAACTTCACCGTGCAATAAACGTAACCTGCCTTAATTGGCGGGATTTGTTGTTTAAGGTCGCTTTTTTTTAAAAAAATGTTACCTAAACACATAGGCAATCGCCTTAGATGATGATTATAATTCGCGCCGTATTTATCGGTCTCATCTGCTCATCTGCAAAACAGAACAACATATATAAAGAGGTTATCATGGCTATTGAACGTACTTTTTCCATCATCAAACCAAACGCGGTGGCAAAAAACGTTATTGGCGGCATCTTTTCTCGCTTTGAAGCTGCAGGGTTCAAAATTGTTGGCACCAAAATGCTGCATCTGACCGTTGAGCAGGCTCGCGGCTTCTATGCTGAGCACGAAGGTCGCCCGTTCTTTGACGGTCTGGTTGAATTCATGACTTCCGGCCCGATCGTGGTTTCCGTGCTGGAAGGCGAAAATGCGGTTCAGCGTCATCGTGACCTGCTGGGCGCAACCAACCCGGCGAACGCGCTGGCGGGTACCCTGCGCGCAGACTACGCTGACAGCTTCACCGAGAACGGCACCCACGGTTCCGATTCCGTTGAATCCGCTGCGCGCGAGATCGCGTTTTTCTTTGCTGAAGGCGAGGTTTGCCCGCGCACCCGCTAATCTCCCGCGTCTTTCACGCCACCGCTTTGTTGGCTTCATTCGCGCACCCCGGTCACATAGTTATCTATGCTCCCGGGATTTGCGAATTCGCCGCCTCGCCGTGACGTAAAATACTTTGGAGATACCGATCCTCGTCGTCTTTTCGACTATCGCTGTGTTGGCTGCGCGCGTTCACCCCGGTCGCTTATCTATGCTCCCGGGGCTTCACTTGCTTACCGCCTTGCGACAATCGAAAATCCTTAGAGGATCTGCCAGGCAGTTACAGATTTTTTCATCATTGCTGCGTGCAAACGTGGTATTGATGGACCAGAATTTGTAGAATACAGCGCCCCGGATGAGCAGTCGCTCCCGGGGCGTTTCTTTTTTCAACCCTCCAGGGGCCATAACGTGTAATAACGAGGCCGGAATCAATTATGTCTGAACAAATAGTCACACCTGATAGCGCCGCTCTGACGGTGCCGAACAAAGATGCCAAAATCAACCTGCTGGATTTGAATCGTCAGCAGCTGCGCGAGTTTTTCAAAAACATGGGCGAAAAGCCTTTCCGCGCCGATCAGGTGATGAAATGGATGTATCACTACTGCTGCGATAACTTTGATGAGATGACCGATATCAACAAAGTTCTGCGCGGCAAATTAAAGGAAGTCGCGGAGATTCGCGCCCCGGAAGTCGTTGAAGAGCAGCGCTCCAGCGACGGTACCATTAAGTGGGCGATTGCCGTTGGCGATCAGCGCGTCGAAACCGTGTATATCCCGGAAGACGATCGCGCCACCCTGTGCGTTTCTTCCCAGGTGGGCTGCGCGCTGGAGTGTAAATTCTGCTCTACGGCCCAGCAGGGCTTTAACCGCAACCTGCGGGTTTCGGAAATTATCGGCCAGGTCTGGCGCGCGGCGAAAATCGTCGGCGCGGTGAAGACCACCGGCGTACGTCCGATTACCAACGTGGTGATGATGGGGATGGGCGAGCCGCTGCTGAACCTGACTAACGTGGTGCCGGCCATGGAGATCATGCTCGACGACTTCGGCTTTGGTCTCTCTAAACGTCGCGTCACGCTCTCCACTTCCGGCGTGGTGCCGGCGCTCGATAAGCTTGGCGATATGATTGACGTCGCGCTGGCCATCTCTCTGCACGCGCCGAACGATACCATTCGTGATGAAATCGTGCCGATCAACAAGAAATACAATATTGAGACCTTCCTGAACTCGGTGCGTGGCTATATTTCGAAGTCCAACGCCAACCAGGGACGCGTCACTATCGAATACGTCATGCTGGATCACGTCAACGACGGCACCGAGCATGCGCACGAGCTGGCCGCGCTGCTGAAAGATACGCCGTGCAAGATCAACCTGATCCCATGGAACCCCTTCCCGGGCGCGCCGTATGGCCGTAGCTCCAACAGCCGTATCGACCGTTTCTCCAAGGTGTTAATGGAGTATGGTTTCACCACTATCGTGCGTAAAACCCGCGGCGACGATATTGATGCCGCCTGCGGTCAGCTGGCCGGCGACGTTATCGACCGTACCAAGCGTACGCTGCGTAAACGTATGCAGGGCGAAGCCATCGACGTGAAGGCGGTCTGATAATCAATGATGCAGCGCACAGCCCTGGCGGTGCGCTGCATATTTATGTGGAATCGCCGGGCGAAATACGCTGTTGTGGTTAATAATTACGGTGCGTTTTTGTCGACTTTGAGGCAGTATGTAGCGGTACAACAACCGCTTAGCATTCAATATTGATAAGTCTCTGTGATACCAGGTCATACGGACTTATACTGTTTGTCTGACGTTGAGCAGATGTCTCGCGGCGCGGGGTCACCGGCGCTGAATTTTAAATTTCACGTACCAGTAGTTGTAGCGAATGAATACTGAAGCCACTCAAGACCATCAAGAAGCAAACACCACGGGCGCGCGTCTGCGTAATGCCCGCGAACAACTCGGGCTCAGCCAGCAGGCGGTGGCTGAACGCTTATGCCTGAAGGTTTCCACGGTTCGTGATATTGAAGACGATAAGGCACCCGCCGATCTTGCTTCAACCTTCCTGCGCGGCTATATCCGCTCTTATGCCCGCCTTGTGCACATTCCTGAAGAAGAGCTGCTGCCGATGATGGCCAAGCAGGCTCCGATCCGGGCGGCGAAAGTTGCCCCCATGCAGAGCTTCTCGCTGGGTAAACGCCGTAAAAAGCGCGACGGCTGGCTAATGAGCTTTACCTGGCTGGTGCTGTTCGTGGTGATTGGCCTCAGCGGCGCCTGGTGGTGGCAGGACCACAAAGCGCAGCAGGACGAGATCTCCACGATGGCCGATCAATCCTCCGCCGAACTGAATGCGGGCGATAGCAACAGCCAAAGCATCCCTCTGGATAATCAATCGGCGAATTCTGCACCGGATACCGCCGCCAACAGCGCGCCTGTAGAAACGTCTCCGGCGCCAGCGGCGTCGACTCCGGCCCCGGCTCCGGCCGAGAATAACGCCGTTGTCGCGCCTTCTCAGGCCAACGTCGATACGGCGGCAGCGCCGGCAACTTCGCCGTTACCGACCGACCAGGCAAACGTGACCGCTGCGGCGGCCTCCGCCCAGGATCTGGTGCTGAATTTTACCGCCGACTGCTGGCTGGAAGTGAGCGATGCGACCGGTAAAAAGCTGTTCAGCGGTTTACAGCGTAAAGGCGGTAACCTCAATCTGAGCGGCCAGGCTCCTTATAAGCTGAAAATCGGTGCCCCGGCGGCGGTACAGATACAGTATCTGGGTAAACCAGTCGATTTGAGTCGTTTTATCAGAACTAACCAGGTTGCACGTCTGACCCTCAATGCCGAACAATCACCGGCGCAGTAATAGACGGGTAACGCGGGAGATTTTTCATGCATAACCAGGCTCCGATTCAACGTAGAAAATCAAAGCGAATTTACGTTGGGAATGTGCCGATTGGCGATGGCGCTCCCATCGCCGTACAGTCGATGACAAACACGCGCACCACCGATGTGGCGGCGACGGTAAATCAAATTAAAGCCCTTGAGCGCGTTGGCGCGGATATCGTGCGCGTTTCGGTACCAACGATGGATGCGGCGGAAGCGTTCAAGCTTATCAAACAGCAGGTT
This sequence comes from Klebsiella michiganensis, assembly GCF_015139575.1. GTDB lineage: Bacteria > Pseudomonadota > Gammaproteobacteria > Enterobacterales > Enterobacteriaceae > Klebsiella > Klebsiella michiganensis. The sequence continues at coordinate 1,474,646 of NZ_AP022547.1, forward strand.
AGCGTACCGCTGGTTGCCGATATCCACTTCGATTACCGCATTGCCCTGAAGGTAGCGGAATACGGCGTTGATTGCCTGCGCATTAACCCGGGCAATATCGGCAACGAAGAGCGTATCCGCATGGTGGTGGACTGCGCTCGCGATAAAAACATCCCTATCCGTATCGGGGTGAATGCCGGTTCTCTGGAAAAAGATCTCCAGGAAAAATACGGTGAACCCACCCCGCAGGCGCTGCTGGAATCGGCAATGCGCCATGTCGATCACCTCGATCGTCTTAACTTCGATCAGTTTAAAGTCAGCGTGAAAGCTTCCGATGTGTTCCTGGCGGTTGAATCCTACCGCCTGCTGGCGAAACAGATCGATCAGCCTCTGCACCTCGGGATCACCGAAGCGGGCGGGGCGCGCAGCGGCGCGGTGAAGTCCGCGATCGGCCTCGGCCTGCTGCTGTCTGAAGGGATCGGCGATACGCTGCGCGTCTCCCTGGCGGCGGATCCGGTTGAAGAGATCAAAGTGGGCTTCGATATTCTCAAGTCGCTGCGCATTCGCTCTCGCGGGATCAACTTCATTGCCTGCCCGACATGTTCACGTCAGGAGTTTGACGTTATCGGTACCGTTAACGCGCTGGAGCAGCGGCTGGAAGATATCATTACGCCGATGGATATTTCGATCATTGGCTGCGTGGTAAACGGTCCCGGCGAGGCGCTGGTTTCCACCCTCGGCGTGACCGGCGGCAACAAGAAAAGCGGCCTGTACGAAGACGGCGTACGTAAAGACAGACTGGATAACGACGATATGATCGATCAGCTGGAAGCGCGTATTCGCGCTAAAGCATCGATGCTTGATGAGGCGCGTCGCATCGATATTCAGCAGGTTGAAGCGAAATAACGTGTTGGGAAGCGATACGCTTCCCGTGTATGATTGAACCTGCGGGCGCGAGGCGCCGGGGTTCATTTTTGTATATATAAAGAGAATAAACGTGGCAAAGAACATTCAAGCCATCCGTGGCATGAACGATTATCTGCCGGGCGAAACCGCTCTCTGGCAGCGCATTGAAGGCTCACTGAAGCAGGTGCTTGGTAGCTACGGTTACAGCGAAATCCGTTTGCCGATTGTAGAGCAGACCCCGTTATTCAAACGCGCTATCGGCGAAGTGACCGACGTGGTTGAAAAAGAGATGTACACCTTTGAGGACCGTAACGGCGATAGCCTGACTCTGCGTCCGGAGGGTACCGCTGGCTGCGTACGCGCCGGCATCGAACATGGTCTCCTGTACAATCAAGAACAGCGCCTGTGGTATATCGGGCCGATGTTCCGCCACGAACGTCCGCAAAAAGGGCGTTATCGCCAGTTCCACCAGATTGGCGCGGAAGCGTTCGGCCTGCAGGGGCCGGATATTGATGCCGAGCTGATTATGCTGACCGCCCGCTGGTGGCGCGAGCTGGGCATCTCCAGCCACGTTGCGCTGGAGCTGAACTCTATCGGTTCGCTGGAGGCTCGCGCTAACTATCGCGACGCGCTGGTGGCCTATCTTGAGCAGTATAAAGATAAGCTGGACGAAGACTGCAAACGCCGCATGTACACTAACCCGCTGCGCGTGCTGGATTCTAAAAACCCGGACGTCCAGGCGCTGCTGAACGACGCCCCGACGCTGGGCGACTATCTTGATGAAGAGTCCAAAGCGCATTTTGCGGGACTTTGCGCGCTGCTGGATGATGCCGGTATCCGCTATACCGTGAATCAGCGTCTGGTGCGCGGTCTCGACTATTACAACCGCACCGTGTTTGAGTGGGTCACCACCAGCCTCGGTTCCCAGGGCACCGTCTGCGCCGGCGGCCGTTACGATGGTCTGGTTGAGCAGCTTGGCGGTCGCGCAACCCCTGGCGTCGGCTTTGCGATGGGGCTGGAACGTCTTGTTTTACTGGTTCAGGCAGTGAATCCGGAATTTAAAGCCGATCCTGTTGTCGATATATACCTGGTAGCCTCCGGAACTGACACCCAGTCCGCAGCAATGCGTCTGGCTGAACAGGTACGCGATGCGTTACCCGGCGTTAAGCTGATGACCAACCACGGCGGCGGCAACTTTAAGAAGCAGTTTGCGCGCGCTGATAAATGGGGCGCTCGCGTTGCGCTGGTGCTGGGCGAGTCAGAAATCGCTGACGGAAACGTGGTAGTGAAAGATTTACGCTCAGGAGAGCAAACTACCGTAACGCAGGATAGCGTTGCCGCGCATTTGCGCACACTTCTGGGTTAATCTCCCGGGAATCATTAGTCAGGAGAAGGACTGCGTGGAACTTTACAATAACGAAAACGATCAGGTCGACGCGCTGAAGCGTTTCTTTGCTGAAAATGGCAAGGCGCTGGCCGTTGGGGTGATTTTGGGTGTTGGCGCGCTGGTTGGCTGGCGCTACTGGACCTCCCATCAGTTGGATACCGCCAGAGGCTCGTCTCTGGCTTATGAAAATGCGATTTCCGCCCTCAAATCGGATAAACCAGAAGCGCTGAACGCTGCGCAGAAATTTGCCGCCGACAGCAAAAACACCTATGGTGCGTTTGCTTCTCTTGAGCTGGCGCAGCAGTTTGTTGAGAAAAACGACCTGCAGAACGCTGAAAAGCAGCTTCAGCAGGGGCTTACGGCCGCTTCTGATGATAACCTGAAATCGGTTATCAATATGCGTCTTGCTCGCGTCCAGCTGCAGCTTAAGCAGCCTGATGCCGCGCTGAAAACCCTGGATGCCGTGAAAGGCGAAGGCTGGACCGCGATTGTCGCTGACCTGCGCGGCGAGATCCTGCTGAGCAAAGGCGATAAGCAAGGGGCGAAAGCAGCATGGGAAGCGGGCGCGAAAAGCGATGCCTCACCGGCGCTCAGCGAAATGATGCGTATGAAAATAAATAATTTGTCCATCTGAGAGGGACTCGATGCAATTGCGTAAATTACTTCTGCCAGGGCTGCTTTCCGTTACCTTATTGAGCGGCTGTTCGCTGTTTAACAGCGAAGAAGATGTGGTGAAAATGTCGCCACTGCCGACGGTGGAAAACCAGTTTACGCCGTCCACCTCCTGGAGCACCTCCGTTGGCGGCGGTATTGGCGAATTCTACTCTAACCTGCACCCGGCTTTTGCTGATGGCGTCGTGTATGCCGCCGATCGTAAAGGTACCGTTAAAGCCCTTAATTCAGGCGACGGCAAAGAGGTGTGGTCGGTTAATCTGGCAGAGAAAGACGGCTGGTTCTCCCGCGCGCCTGCGCTGCTCTCCGGCGGCGTGACCGTCTCCGGCGGCCACGTTTATATCGGTAGCGAAAAAGCGAAAGTTTATGCGCTGAACACCAGCGACGGCACCGTCGCGTGGGAAGCGAGCGTGGCGGGTGAAGCGATTTCTCGTCCGGTCGTCAGCGACGGCATGGTGCTGATTCATACCACTAACGGTCAGCTTCAGGCGCTGAACGAAGCCGATGGTGCGGTGAAATGGACCGTTAACCTTGATATGCCAGCGCTCTCCCTGCGCGGCGAATCCGCTCCGGCTACCGCCTACGGCGCAGCTATTGTGGGCGGCGACAACGGTCGCGTCAGCGCGGTGCTGATGCAGCAGGGCCAGATGATTTGGCAGCAGCGTATCTCTACCGCGACCGGTCCGACCGAAATCGACCGTCTTAACGACGTCGACACGACGCCGGTTATCGTGAACGGCGTGATTTACGCGCTGGCCTACAACGGCAACCTGACGGCGCTGGATCTGCGCAGCGGCCAGATTATGTGGAAACGCGAGCTGGGTTCAGTGAACGATTTCATTGTCGACGGCAACCGTATTTACCTGGTTGACCAGAATGACCGTCTGCTGGCGCTCACCACCGACGGCGGCGTGACGCTGTGGACGCAAAGCGATCTGCTGCACCGTCTGCTGACGGCGCCTGTGCTGTATAATGGCAATCTGGTTGTTGGCGATAGCGAAGGCTATATGCACTGGGTCAACCCTGAAGATGGTCACTTTGTGGCTCAGCAGAAGGTGGACAGCTCAGGCTTCCTGACCGATCCGGTTGTTGCTGACGGCAAACTGCTGATTCAGGCGAAAGACGGCACGCTGTACGCGATTACGCGTTAACAACAGCGGTAGTCTATTTTTGAGAAACGGCCCCTGGCAGACAGGGGCCGTTTTGGCTTTTTTAAAAACGCCGTGAAAACGGGCGTTGTATCGATTTTTGTATGAGGCATTTAACATGATACCTGTGGTCGCGCTTGTCGGGCGCCCTAACGTTGGAAAATCCACGCTCTTTAACCGCTTAACGCGCACTCGCGATGCGTTGGTCGCGGATTTCCCGGGGCTGACTCGTGACCGTAAGTACGGTCGTGCTGAAGTGGAAGGCCGCGAATTTATCTGTATCGATACCGGCGGGATCGACGGTACCGAAGATGGCGTAGAAACGCGAATGGCGGAACAGTCGCTGCTGGCGATTGAAGAAGCGGACGTGGTGCTGTTTATGGTCGATGCGCGTGCGGGCCTGATGCCGGCGGATTCGGCAATTGCGAAACATCTGCGCTCCCGTGAGAAACCGACTTTCCTGGTGGCAAACAAAACTGACGGTATCGATGCCGATCAGGCGATTGCCGATTTTTGGTCGCTGGGGTTAGGCGAGATTTATCCTATCGCCGCTTCCCATGGCCGCGGCGTCACCAGCCTGCTCGAGCACGTGCTGCTGCCGTGGGTTGACGAGGTGAACCCGCCGGAAGAAGTGGATGAAGACGCGGCATACTGGGCGCAGTTCGAAGCCGAGCAGAACGGCGAAGCGCTTGAAGAGCCGGAAGATGATTTTAACCCGCAGGATCTGCCGATTAAGCTGGCGATTGTGGGCCGCCCGAACGTGGGTAAATCAACGCTCACCAACCGTATCCTGGGTGAGGATCGTGTGGTGGTTTACGATATGCCGGGAACCACTCGCGACAGCATCTACATCCCGATGCAGCGCGATGAGCGGGAATACGTCCTTATTGATACCGCAGGCGTGCGCAAGCGCGGCAAAATTACCGACGTCGTCGAAAAATTCTCGGTGATCAAAACGCTGCAGGCGATTGAAGATGCCAACGTGGTGCTGTTGGTCATTGATGCGCGCGAAGGGATTTCCGATCAGGATCTCTCCCTGCTGGGCTTTATCCTCAACAGCGGCCGCTCGTTGGTGATTGTCGTCAATAAATGGGACGGCCTGAGCCAGGAAGTTAAAGAGCAGGTGAAAGAGACCCTGGACTTCCGTCTGGGCTTTATCGACTTTGCCCGCGTGCACTTTATCTCCGCGCTGCACGGCAGCGGCGTAGGCAATCTGTTTGAATCCGTGCGCGAGGCGTACGACAGCGCCACCCGTCGCGTGGGCACCGCTATGCTGACCCGCATCATGACCATGGCTGCTGAAGACCATCAGCCGCCGTTGGTGCGCGGCCGTCGCGTGAAGCTGAAATATGCCCACGCCGGTGGTTATAACCCGCCGATCGTGGTTATTCACGGTAACCAGGTTAAAGACCTCCCGGATTCGTACAAACGCTATCTGATGAACTACTTCCGTAAATCGCTGGAAGTGATGGGCACGCCGATTCGTATTCAGTTCAAGGAAGGGGAAAACCCGTTTGCCAACAAACGCAATACCCTGACGCCGAACCAGATGCGTAAGCGTAAGCGCTTGATTAAGCACATCAAGAAAAGTAAATAACGAATCACAACTACGCCGATTGTTAAAAAGCCCGCGTGCGGGCTTTTTTGTATCTGTTGTTATTACTCAGCTTCATTGCCTTTTTTAAGGGGAGGAGATGGGGTATCCTCAACCAGCAAAGCTCCAGTTAAACCGGTGTAAATAATCAGCCAGCCGATTAACATGATGACGAATCTTACATGAATGAAAAGAGAATCTACCGTACCAAAAAATAATACCGGCAAACATAGAAATAAAGCGGCATAAGATGGATTCTTTCTTGTCATGTAATAGATAAGCGCTATATAGAAAAAAAATAAAAACAGGCCGCTGGCAGCTCCCTGAAGCGACATCGTTTCAATCAAATCATTATGTAAATGATAGGGTATATTGCGTAAGGCTTCTGGATTTCCATTTCCTTTTTTATTGATAAAATCAGCCAGGATTTGATATCTCTCTTTTGCGCTGACTCCTCCGGGGTGGGTTATGATTTCGTTTATCCCGGAATACCACATCGTTAATCTTGCTCCTATTGATGTGTTATTATTTTGCTGATAAAGAGTTATATCGGTTATAATCTCGCTTGCTCTCTTATAAACATTTGGCGAGAATACACCAATCATTAGTGAAAATAAAATAAATGAAAGTGCACAAATAGATAATGCTTTCCATTTTGCTACGGCATATTTATTAAATAAAATGTAAAGCAGAATTACAGGATACACGATTAAAGCTGATCGAGTCTCAGTTAATATCAATATATATAGCGAAGAAAAAATAATGAATGAAGCCAACACTTTTCTGTAACGTATGCTGATACACAGAATCGAATAAAGCGTCAAGAGCGAATACATAGTATAAAGCGCAGCGCTCAAGGTAGATGAAGTATTTATACGAAGGCGCTCACCGGGAGCAATGATTTTGCAATATACTGCATATAATGTCAGGGTAATAAAACCGAATAAGAGGTAGTAGGTTGTTTTTTTCTGTTGGCCTGTTCCTGATAGCCTCATGATCGCTGGGAACAGTGATATTACTACAGAGCCGATTATCAGATAAGTACCCGTTTTGGGATAATTAGTATCAGCGCGATAGATCTCCGTAAGATGTGCAGGAAACCTCCAGGACCATAATAGCTGAGATGCTCCAATAAGGAAGATGGCTGCACCTAACATTAAATCCTGATGGGTGATTCTTAATTTCTTAAAATAAAAAAAAGAGCCAATAATTACCACTGAGGAATAGATGTAAAATATATTCCGACCAAGCAATTGCTCAGGGATGATAATGCTACTTGATATTACTGCTAAAAGTAATACGAAATTTATATATTTCTCCTTTATCATATCAATTTACATCTCAATCTCAAACTTTGACGTTTTTCCTAACTTACAACGTAGCGTGTCCGATACTTTCTGACATGCAAATTCAAAAAGTGTATTATCCTCAAGATCATCATTCAGGCAGATTTGCGGAACGTCGCTTTTCAGGGCCTGAATGGCGTGATCAAGCTGCTGCCGATCGCCGGTTAAATTAAAATGGCTGCCTAATCTTTTAGGATTGCATGGATTAAATTTTCCTGAAGCTAAATGCCAATATCTGAAAATATATTGATTTAAATTATAGCCATCTCTGAATCTGGATTTTGAGGTCCTTACCAGTATGTCCCTTATTTCATCATGAGACCAAACTTCCTCAAAAGTAGATTTTAGGAAGGGTTGTGGTAAATGCCTTCCGAAAAAACCAGTGAAGTTTCTTGCTTTCTTTTTAGATATATTTTTCTTAATATATCGACCATATTGCAAGTTATAATATTTTGTTATGTTTTTTTTGATGGACTCTCTGCGATTGAAAAATGTATTAATAACTGAGGCATTGGTCGTTAACATTAGGTTTGAAATGTTATTATCAATTGATATTGGGTTAATATCATTCTCGATTAAAAAATCATTAGGTAAATTTTTTTTAAAGTAAAACTCTGGAGTGATGGGAGAGTTTAATAACATATCGTCATTGAAATATACAAACTGATCACTCAATCCTTTTATTTTATGAATGTTAACTTCAATTGCTCGTGAATTGAATGTAGGTAAATATTCTTTATCAATGATGTCGCTATGTCGGACAAGATTTATTTTATGATAGCTTTTATCCAGCCATGAAGGAACCTGTCCACAGGTAACCAGATGGACTTTGCGAACCCAAGGTGCGTAATTTTCGACAGCCCTGAACCAGTATTTAAACAACCTCATATCTCTGAAGCGTGATGGCGTGACTGCCAACTTATAAGTATCACTGTAGATAGTTTTATAACGTATAAAATCGTCCTGCCAACACCTATCATCGGAGTCGACCCATAAAACAACAAAATCAATATCGGACACCGCCTCTCTCCTTTAATCACCAGGTTGTTTATTTTAACTTCTGTTAATATTTTTTTTGTGAATGTTTTAACTAAACATATTTGCGCCATGCATTAAATTGCAGTGAAATATAGTTTTATGTGATAGTTATCAAGGTTAATTTATCATTGCTGATTTTTATTTTTTGATGTTGGGTGCGTTTTTATATTTTTGCGATGTTTTTATAATTTATTGAATACAAACGTTGAGTTGCTAATGGTTAATTATCAGAAGGCTTTGTTAATAACGTTGTTATAAGAATTACCTTGTAACATTTTTGATAAACTTCTTATCAAAGTTTTGCACTGTTCTTCGATAATCAATCTCTAACTCTTTATCAAAAGGTATCGCCAGATAAGTTGAGTTGATGAAAACGTATTCATCATTGTTCGCGCTTAGGGGCGATTTATGAACATTATCTCGGCGGATATATTTTCGGTGAGCACAGCCTATTTGAACGTGATCTGGAAGAAATTCGCGGGCTCACCCTGCGGCGAACCAGTGAGGCTGAACAACCTCTACAGCGACAGCAGCAACTTCGCGGACTGTACTCGCTATTGACGTGATAAACTAGCGGTATTCAATGTGAGAAGGAGTCCCCATGGAATTTGATTGTCCCGTGTGCCATGCGCAGCTTGCTGTGCAGGGCAATAGCGCCCGCTGCGAGCGTTGTGCGAAAGAGTATGTTGTCGAAGCCCGCTGCCCGGACTGCCACAAGCCGCTGGAGGTGTTAAAAGCCTGCGGCGCGGTGGATTATTTTTGCCAGAATGGCCACGGGCTGATTTCGAAAAAACGCGTCGAGTTTGTGCCGATTTAATCTTTATCGCTGACGCAGCCTTCGCCGTCGCGCCAGAGTTCAACCAGTGAATCTGGCGCACGATCCTCCGGAATGAGAATAATCAGGCTGTGGTAGTGCTGCTCGCTGACGATCTGGATGCGAAAAAAACGCTGGTCGCCCCGTCCAGGCGAGTCGGGCTGGCCCGGCGGCTTGCCCAGCGGTAGCGACTGTTGGAGAATCGTCGCAATCCGCTGCTTCTGTTGCTCGTTGAGCTTCGCCACGACGATCTTACGCATCCCGCTGAGCGCCGGGATCCAGGCAACGCCGCCCTCGCGCGCCAGCTCAATCACCGCGTCA